>DASZVB010000109.1:0-64617 GCA_035547195.1 Polyangiaceae bacterium | reverse complement strand
GGATCGACCGCGACGACCGTCTTCGGGAAGGGCGCCCCCCTGGAACGGGGCGCGGCCGAAGACGGTCGTCGTCTCTTGGTCACGCGCGCGGCGCGAGACCGCGTTGCAGCCGCGCCGGCGCCACGCTGCCGGCGAGCTTTGCGCTGTCCTACCGGCTGTGCTACCAGATCCGACGTGGCGAAGCGAACGAAGCGATCCATCTCCCTCGCTCCGGATCTGGCGACCGCCATCGATCGCGCGGCTGCGGCGCGCGGCGAATCCTTCAGCGGCTGGTTGGCCGAGACCGCGGCCCACAGGTTGCGCTTGGAGGCAGGACGTCGCGGTTTAGCGGCGTGGGAACGGACACACGGCGCTCTGACGGCGGCGGAGCTCGAAGAGGGCCGCGCGCGCGCCCGGGCGCTGCTCGGTTTCGGAAAATCGGATCAGAAGCGAAAGTCGGCGTGAAGGGCGTTACTTACGCCACGGGGGCGTTGCTCGCGGCCGAACGCAACGATCGGCGAATGTGGGCGCTCCACGCCGGGTTTCTGGCCGAGGAGGTGGCTCCCACGGTGCCGGCGCCCGTCCTCGCGCAGGCGTGGCGCGGAGGTGCACGCCAGGCAAGCCTGTCGCGCTTGCTGTCGCTCTGCGAGGTCGAGCCCATGACGGAGGAGCAGTCACGCGCGGTGGGGCGTCTAGCGAGCCGCTCGCGCCACGACGACATCGTCGATCTCACCGTCGTCGAAGGGGCGCTGCGGCGCGGGGACGCGGTCGTGACGTCGGATCCCGAGGACGTTCAGCGCATCGCTGCCGCCGCCGGCCGGCGTCTACCGCTCGCAGCGGTGTGAGGGCGCGGCTCGTGTTCGCTCGCGACTAAAAAGATCTGCGAACGCTGAGGCCGCCGCCGCGCTTGTAGATGTCGGGGCCGAGCGCGGTCTCCTGTCCCGTCTTCTTGTTGCTCGTCAGGATGAGCACGGTGCCGGTGGCGATGCCGATCGCGCCGATGGCCCAGCCCGCGGCGCTCAGCGTGGAGAGCGAGCTGCTGCCCGAGAGCGCTTTGCCGTCGGGAGAGCAGATGCGAATCGGGTCGGCGCATTGACGATCGGCCGGCGGACTCTTGCTGAGCGCCATGACGGACGTGGTCGCCCCGAGACCGATCCCAGCGAGGCCGACGCTGCCGGCGATCCATCCAATCAAGCGGCGTTGGGCGAGCTGCGGGCTCGTGGTGTCTTTCTTCACCTGCTGCACGGCGGCGGCGCCGTGCGCCGCGCTCAAGGGATTGACGCGCGCCGGCGCTGCGCGGATCGGCGCGACACCGGGCAGCACGGGGCGAGCCATGAGCGAGGCCACGTCGACTCGAGGTGAAGCGGCCTTCATTACGATGGGGGCCCGCGGCCGGACGCCGACGATTTCCGCCGGCGCGACCGTGGGCACCGGTGTCTCGGCGGTCGCCCGAAACGAAACTAGGCTCGCCGACAGTTGCGAGCCTAGAAGCGCGACGACGAAGCGCACGCGTCGCGTGTTCAAAACGCCTCTCTCATTCCTCGAAGCCAGAACATACACCAGGTCTCGCTTCGACGGAACGCCGAAGTCGCCTCGGCCCGAAGCAAAAAAGATTTTAGCTAGGCGCTTCTCGGTCATTTGCTTCGTGATTTGCCGCTGCGCAGCGTGCGCTGGCCGACATGTGCGCACGGTGTGTTCGAATCAGCGCGATCGTTCATCTGTCATCTGTGCCCCGACCGCACGCTCGGATACCCGCGTCGCAAAAAGAAAACGTCGCTGCTGCGACGGCGTGCATCGGGCACGCGTCGGAGAACGCGACGCGTCGCGCGACCGACGCTTCAGCGCGGCGAGGCGTAACGACGTTGAACGTAGCAAAGGCCGTCGGCGTTCAGGTGGCCTTGAGTGCTCTGATCATAGGTGGAAAAATCGAAATAGTCGCGAAGGCCGGTCGACGCGTCGTTGCTCGTCGCGTGGGGCACGGGCCCTGGGTCGAAGCGCATCGCACCGACGAATTGCGGATGCGCGTCCGTCGGCGGATCGACGCAATATCGCCAGTCGAGCGCGTTTCCCAGGTCGTCGGTGTACGCGGTGTAGTCGACGCCCTTCGTTTGTTCGAGCGTCACGATCGGCGTGCCGGCATCCTGGCCCACGACCCGCGCCGCGAATTGATCGAAGTGAACCGGCGAGTCGTGGATGACGCTGTCCCAGAACGGATGATCGGTGTGCACCGTCACCTGGGCGATGACCGACGTCGAGCTCCGGAACGAGATCCCGCGCTCGTGCTCTTCGTCAGGGAACGGAGCGGCCGGGTCATTGTCCGGATTCTGACAATTTTCGTACGATGTCGGAGACGCGAAGCAGAGGCGGAAGTCGACGACGTCCGGCCAACCTCGGCGGCTGTCCGGATAACAGCTGGCGTCAGTCTTGTCGCCCTTGAACGCCGCGGTGCCGACATACAGAACGGTGCATCCGTTTTCTCGCATGGCCTCGTAGTCCAGCGCGGCGGCGTCATCGAGGTTCACGTTGTAAGCCGCGACGTCGGGGGACGCGCGCACGACGTCGAATCCGAAGGCGTAGCGCGTGCCGTCGGTCGCGAAGCCGCGCCCCCCATTTTCGTTTTGCGACGACAGGGCGGCGAGCGGTGCGGCGCGCTCTCCCGCTCCGCCCTTTCCAGGGAGATAACTCGGATCGTCGTGCGCGAGATTGACCGCCCAGGGGCCGTCCGCTTCCGCGACCAGCTTGCCCGTCTGCTGCTGATCTCCGGGAACGGTGTCGGGATTCTCGGAGAGCCGCAGCTTGTCGATCGTCACGAGGAGTCGCTCGAAATGCACCTCCCATCCGTCGACGAACGCGACGTCACCGGATTGCTCGGGCGGAAAGGCGTAACCCGTCAACGCGAGCGCTTCGCCCGACGCGGTGAACATCACACCGCCCGCCCCGGGGTCGCGCGGCGGCGTGAACGAAAGCAAGCCGTGCCCGGCGTCCGCCCGCGGCAGCGCCGGTCGCGCGGCCCCGAGCGCCTCGTGATCGTCGTTCGAGCACCCGGCGACGCCGCACGCGAGCGCGATGCAAACAAAAGGTAGGCGAGTGAAATGCATCGTCGTTCCTCGCTACAGGTGCGACACCCAGGAGAACGCGTACAGCGAACCGCCCGCGTGCAGGTTCGCGTACAAGTTGACGCTCGGCTGACCGTAGTCCGGCGAGCTCGGGTCGTCGCTGAACACATACGTTCCGTCGTTCCCGGTGAGCGCGGCGAAGTCGACGTTCACGAACAAGAGACGCGGGTCGATCCTGAGCAGCAGCGCGCCTTCGGTCTCGACGACGAGGTTCGCGGGGATCGGCGAGACGATGCGCTGCTTGCAGATGGGATCGGCGCCGGCGAGCGAGCTCGCCAGCTGGCGATTGCTCGAGATGGTCACCGCCGCGGAGAACGGGCGCACGTCGCCGTTCACGGTCGCGCTCCCTTCGACGTTCAGAATCGGTTCGTCGCTGGGATCGATGGCCGCGTTGACGTCGTCGTGGGTGAGCCACACTTGCCCCGCGCGAGCCGCGAGCGTCGTGCCTTGACCGCCGCCCGGGAACTTCTTCGGGCTCGGATCGAGCAGATCGACGTCGGCGCCTTGCGTGACCTCGGCGACGTAGGTGCCGGGCAGAATGCAGTTCGTGCTCTGCGCCCCCGACACCGGAAACGCCTGATCGAGATACATGGCGCCGACGTGCAAGGTCGCGCGCGTCAGCTCGACATCGAAGCCCCGGTCCGTCGTGAACGACAGCGGCTCGCCCGCCACCGCATCCCGCGGCCCAGCCGCTCCCGCCTCGAAATCGACGATGTCCCCGCCCGTAGTGCCGACACAGCCAACAGCGTTGACGACTGAAAGCGCCGTAACAACAGCGAAACACAAAGTCCGCGTCTGGGGGAGTGGGGGATGGGAGGCATCCCCCACTCGAACACTGACGCGCGCTGCGCGAGCGAGCCCCGCAGCCGAAGGCGAGGAGCGCCAGCGAGTGTTCCGCGTGGAACCGCGCACAAAAACCAGAAAGCTCACGACGGTCACGTCGTTTGCTCCTCCCCAGTCCGCGTCTGGGGGAGTGGGGGATGGGAGGCATCCCCCACCCGAACAGTGACGCGCGCTGCGTGAGCGAGCACCGCAGCCGGAGGCGAGGAGCGCCAGCGAGTGTTCCGCGTCGAACCGCGCACAAAAACAACAAAACCCCCCGACGGCGTCGACGTCATCACGCGCCTCCAAAGTTGATCGCCACGCTGGCGAAGATCGTTCGCGGCGCGCCCGCGGTGAAGTGTCGCTCGGGGACCAGGGTCGGCTGCTGGCCGCTGCCGCCGCCGTTGAAGTTCGAGGCGTAGTTGTATTCTCCGAGCCGGTAACGCGTCCCGAGCAGATTGGTCGCCGATAGGCCGAGCTCGTAATGAGACACCGAGACTTGCGCCGAGAGATCGACGGTGAAGATGGTGTCGCTCCGCTGTCCGTAGGGCAGGGGCCGCGGTCCGACGTAGGACAGTCCCATGCCGAGCGACCCCTGTGCCGTGCTCCCGGAGAGCCGGAACGGAAGCTCGGTGACGTAGGCGCTGTCCGAACGGACCACGACGTCCGGCGCGTAGGCGACGAGCAGGTGCGTGTCGTCGTACAGCGAGCGCACGAGCGTCACGTTCAGGGATTGGTCGAAATGCACGCCGGACAGCCGCGTCGCGCCGACCCAGCCGGTGCGCGTCGTCCCGGCGCCGAGCACGTTGCGGCCCGCGGTCTCGCTGAAGATTAGATCTTTGTCGACGTGCGTCTGAAAGACGATGGAGCGCGCCGTGAGCTGCGTGCTGCCGACGCTGCCCGCGTAGGTGACCCCGCCCTCGTAGGCCACGACGCTCGCGAACGGCGTTCCAGTGTCCTGGGTCACGTAGCTCGGGTCGACGGATCGAACGCCCTTGCCGTAGCTCGCGCTGAACGAGAAATGCCGGTAAGGCCCGACGATGAGCGACGCGCGCGGCAGGAGGGCCGTGCTCGCGGTGCTCGCGCGCTGGTTCGGTTCCCGCGGGCGCCCGAAATCCTGCTCGGAGAGGCAGCTCTGATCGATGGGCGGATTCACCGTCGACGGATGCGCGACCTGTTGGACGGCGCAGAGGTCGTTCACGTTGAAGGTGAACAGATCCGCCCGCAAGCCGCCGCGCAGCGTGAGCCAGGCGAGCGGCTTCAAGCTCGCGTCCGCATAGAGCCCGAGGTCGCCGAGCTCCGAGACGAGGTTCGCGTCCGTGAGATAGGGATGCCCGGTCGCGGCCTCGAGGCGCTGCTGCTCGCCCGAGACGCGATCTCCGCGCGCGAAGTAGCCGAGCTCGAGCGTCTGTTTCTGGCCGAGCAGCTTGCCCGTCATGGACGACGAGCCCCGGGCGCCGAACGTCACCTCGTGTACGTCGAGGTCGAGCGTATCGCCGCGCTGGTCGTGCGGACTCTGTAGCGGCTCCTGAACGTCGAGCAAAAACCCGGTGAAATTCTCGATGAGGCGCATGTCGCGCTCCACGACGAACACCTGCTGCGAGAACGTGGTGTCGCCCGCTCGCGTCTGCACGTCGCCGTACAGCGTGTAACGCGAGGCGTCGCCGCCCGGCTTCGTCACGTCGTAAGCGAACGACGACAGCGCGTAGCTGTCGTAGAACCCGATGCGACCCGCCTTGTAGTCGTCTTCGCGGATGACCCCCGCGGAGTGGTAGTGCGTCGCGTACGCCGTCGCGCCGACGCGATACGAGCCGCTCTTGCCGAGCTTGCCTTCGTACTGGGTCATCGCGGTGGCCCGCTGCGCGTCGCGGTTCTGGCCGTAGCCGTCGGTCGTGTACACCTCGGCGGCGGCGAAAGTACGCGCGCTTTCTTCACGCGGGCCGAACGTCAAGAGCAGCCGCTGCGTGCCGTAGCTGCCCCCGGTGTACTTCGCGGTGAGCCCGCGTTTGTACAGCGCGAGCTCGTAGTCCGCGCTTCCGGCGACGGCGTAGTTGCCCTGGCGCGGGTCGAACGGCCCTTCGATGACGCGAATGGAATCGACGAGCTCGGGGATGATGAAGTGCGTGTCGGCGTAGCCGTTGCCGTGGAGGTTGCCGCTCTCGTTGATCGGCACGCCGCCGACCGTCAGCTCGATGTCCTGGCCTTCGCGCGCGTCGAAGCCGCGCAAGAAGACCTGCTCGGCGTGACCCTCGCCGCCCTCGTTGGTGAGCAAGATGCCCGGCGCGAGCTTCAAGAACTCCGTCGAGTTCTGGCGAGGCACGCGCGCGAGCTCGCCCGTCTTGATGTCGAAATCGGAGGCGCCGCGGCTCGGAGACGGGAGCCGTCCGGTAACGTAAACCTCCTCGCCTTCTTCCGACGCTTCGCCTTCCGTCGCGGCGCGCGCGTGAGCCGGCGCGGTCGCCGCGGTGGGGCTCGCGGCTCGCGGCGCGGGAAGCGCGGCCGTTTGTGTCGGCACCTCGGGCTCGGCCTTCGGTGGCTCCGGCACGAGCTCGGGCGGCGGCGCGGGCGGCGCGAAGTGGAACGGAACGCGGATACGACTCGCGACGGGCTTCCCGTCGCGACGCGCGGGCGTGAACGTCCACTGCCGCGCGGCGATGGTCGCGGCTTCGTCGAAGGCCGCGCCGCCCGACTGCATCACGTCCACCTTGGAGACGTGGCCGTCGACATCGACCGTCAGCGCGAGCACGACGTCGCCGTGCTGTCGGGCAGCGAGCGAGGACTCGGGATAGACGGCGTCGACGTGCGTCAACACCGCGGGAGGGGTGACACTGGGAGGCGGCGCGCCCGCCGCTTGCGCGAACGCGTGCGGCGCGATCGAAAGGATCGCGGCGAACATCAATGAACGACGTAACATCTCTGTCTCGAAAGCTTCGGTTCGTGAGCCGGCCGAGCCGGATTCGAATCGCCCGATGCGGTGTCGGGCCGGTCTCGCGATCTCGCGCCGCGCGGATCCGCGGATCGTCGATCTGGTTCCGCGCGCGGGGCGCGTGCGTATGAGGAATGGAACCGATGGAAAGCGCTACGGCTCGGTCGAGCCGAGCGCTCACGCGGGCGGCGATTGCTTCGGCGCGTACGACAGAACCGTACGGCTCTGCGCTGCGTGCACGGAGACCTTCGGAACCGAGTAGAGACCGGCGATCGCGCAGATGGACGGCGCCGCCGTCGCGATGGCGAGGTGCGACGTCCGCGAGGGTGTCGCCGCGATCCCGCAGTGATCGTGATGATGGGCGTCGCTGCCGCTCGGCAGCGCTTCCGTCCGACCGCTCGTCGAGCGCGCGGTGCCCGTTCCGTTGTCCGCGTCGACGAGCTCGCCGTGTTCGACGCACAGCACGTGACGCACGCGCAGCAGGTGAAAACCCCGGAATACGTCGCCCAGCAGCAGCGCGCTGATACACAGCGCGAGCAACACTCGCATCGGCGCGCGTCCCTTGGGCATCGGGGCCTTTGTCGTCTCTTGCACCAGGCCAACGACGCCGTCAATCGCGAGGGCGTCGGCGATTCGCTCACACCCGAGAAATGCCTCGGTTGTCGAATCCACGTTGGGATATGACTAGCTCGATCCTTGGAGCGACTCTACCGAAGAGCCCTCGGTGCGATCGCGCAGCGCATCGGGATCCTTGGCGGCGCGGAGGCGACCATCCTGGAAGCCGATGGCGCCAAGTACCCCGTGCGTCGGCAGGCGGTTCGCGGATTCGTCGAGTCGGTGGAGGCGCGAGGCAAGGGGTGGTGCGTTCGGGGCTGGGCACATGCTCCGGGGGCGCCTTCGGGGCCCGTCGCGCTCCGGGTTTTCAACCGGGGTGCTCTCGTCGGCACCGGGGTGACGCAAGCTCCGCGGCCCGACGTGTCTCTCGCGCTCGGTATCGACGGCGCCGCGCCGACGACGTTCGAGGTACATATCGCGGCTCGTGACTTCGACGGTAACGCCGGCGAGCTTCACGTGTTCGGCGTCACGCAGGGACTCGCGTGCGAGCTACCGCACGCGTCCACGATGTCCAGACCCTTCGGCGCGGTCGCCCGGGCCGAAGACTTCGATTGGACGTCCGATGGACGACGATTGACGCTCCACGGCGTCCGCTTCGCGACGTTTCACGGACGCGACGACGTCGTCGACGTCAGCGCCGAATGGAAGCCCGGGGAAAATTGTGTCCTTCTCTTCAAGATACGCGCATTGGTCGACGAGTATCTCGACTGGATGGCAGGGCTTCCGGCTCCGTCGTTCGCGCGCGTCGTGGAGCTCGGGCTGTACGACGGAGGCAGCGTCCCCTTCTGGTTCGAGCTGCTCAATCCGCGGAAGCACGTCGGCGTCGAGATCCGTGCCGCCAAGAAGAACGACTACCTCGACGCCTACGTGTCGGAGCCGCGCCGTCGAGATCGCGTTCACCTTGCGTGGGGCCTCGGCCAAGACGATCCACGTCTTCGAGACGTCGTGAGAGCCGAGCTCGGCGGCGAGCCCATCGACTTCGTCGTCGACGACGCCTCTCACCATTATGCGCCGACGCGGGCGAGCTTCGAGCTATTGTTTCCCCTCGTTCGTCCCGGCGGGTACTACGTCGTCGAGGATTGGGCCTGGTATCATTGGCCCGGCTTCGAGCAAATCTTCGCGAACGAGCGCCCACTGACCGATCTCGTGCAGCAGCTCGTCGAGATCTGCGGAACGCGCAACGGCTGGATCGACCACATTCACGTCGGGCTCGGCTTCGTCGCCGTGCGGCGCGGACCGCTGCCAGTCCGCCCCGACGCGCGCTTCTCGCTGGACGACGCCGTCTACCGGCACCCGCGATGAGGTGCCGGCGGTAATATCCGCTGTGTCGAGCAAGGCTCCCGCACACGCTGACGCTGCACTCGATCGCGAAGCTTGGACGCACCTGCGCTGCGCGGAGACCGAAGATCATCGCGGCGCCGCCATCGTTTCCCTGGATCAGCCGTCACCGCCGGAGTCGTGGCGCTGGGCCGGACCGAGCTGGCACGAATTCGCGTCGAACCCCGGCGCATCGAAAATCGTCGAAGTGGTCGTCGGCGCGCGTGACCCCGCCGCGATGGCGCGACGCTGGTCCGAGGTGCTCGGTACCGAAGCGCCCGTCGACGATCGCATCGCGATCTCCGCAGGCGCGCTGCGCTTCGTGCGAGCGCCGGTGGACGTGATCGTCGAATGTCGGCTCGAGGGTTCGGCCTCGGCGCCGGTCGCTTCGACGATCTGCGGAACGCGGTTTCGCGTTTCGAAAGCGTGAACGAACCATACGAAAAACGCCGCGTAACGGGGCACCTCGCGTGGAGAGTGGTCCCGAGGGCGGCGGGTGTTACGGTCCCGGCGTACTGCTCGTGCCGAAGCCTCTGCCACTTCATCCGTCGAACATTTCGGCAATCTATCCCCACAGCCTGCTCTCGGCGCGCCTCGGTCCAACGAATGACTCGGAGCGCGTCGACCGACGCGTTCTTCTCGCGGAGGTCGCTGCTTCGATTTCGAAGGTCATCGAGCTCCTCGAGCGCGTCGGCGTCGACACGTCACCATACAAGACCGGCGTCCCCCGACAGAATATTTAGTACTCGTCACGTCATCGACGGAGCTGTTACAGCCTTCGTGTCGTGAAACTTGCAGATCCGACACAGACCCGCGGGTCAGATCCACTCTACTTTCACTCGTTGATCACGCGCCGCAATTTCCTGCTCGCGACGTCGCTCGGTCCCGCGCACTTGCTCGCCGGGTGCCGCAGCGACGCGGAACGCACGGCCGGCGCGCCCCTCGCCGCGCGATCCGCTGCGGCGCCGCCCGTCCCCCCGGATCCGGCGCCGTGCGGTAGCGGCGCGCGGGGCATGTCCACACTGCCGCCGAAGAAGCCGCCGCTGCATCCGGACTCGCTGTCGCGCTTCGTCGATCCGCTTCCGATCCCGGACGTGCTCGCGCCCGCGGAGCTACGACCGGATCCCGAACGACCCGGAAGGAAAATCCCTTTCTTCCGGATCGAGATGCGCGCCGCCGAGGTGAAGATCCACCGCGACGTGCCCGCCACGCGCGCGTGGACGTACGGCGGGAGCATGCCCGGTCCCACGCTGGAGGTACGCAGCGGCGTGGGCGCTCTGGTCGAGTGGCACAACGCGCTGCCGGAGCGTCACTTCCTGCCGATCGACCACGGGCTCTGCGGTGCGGGGACCGACGTCCCCGAGGTGCGCACGGCCGTGCACGTACACGGCGCCCGCGTGCCGCCCGAGAGCGACGGTTATCCGGAGGACTGGTACCCGCCCGGGGCAAGCGCGGTGCATCACTACCCGGCTAGGCAGAGCGCGGCGACGCTCTGGTACCACGATCACGCCATGGGCATCGAGCGGCTGAACCAATACGCCGGACTGTTCGGCGTGTTCCTGGTCCGAGACGATGTCGAGGCGTCGCTCGCCTTGCCGGAGGGGGCCTACGAAGTGCCGCTCGTACTCACGGATCGGCTGTTCGACGAAGAAGGGCAGCTCGTCTATCCGACCTCCGGCGTGGCCGAAGCGCCGTGGGTGTCCGAAGTCTACGGTGACGCCTTGCTCGTGAACGGCAAGCTCTCTCCGTTTCTCGACGTCGAGCCGCGGCCGTATCGGTTTCGCGTCGTGAATGCGTCGAACGCCCGCTTTTACTATCTGTCTCTGTCAGAAGCCGAGAGCCTCTTGCAACTCGGCACGGAGCAGGGCTTTCTCGCGCGGCCCGTTGCGCTTCGAACCCTCACGCTCGCGCCCGGCGAGCGCGCCGACGTTGCGGTGGATTTCACGAAGCTCGCCGGTCGCTCCATCGTCCTCAAGAGCCAGGCTTTCGGGCTGGTGCAATTCCGGGTCAAAGGTCGCGCGAGTACGTCGTCGGCGCGGATCCCGGACGCGCTCGTTCAGCCGCCGCACGCGGACGAGAAGAAAGCGTTGCGCACGCGCCTGCTCACCCTCGACGAATACGAGGACCCGAAGACGCACGCGATGCTGATGCTCCTGAACGGAAGCCGCTTCCGGGATCCGGTGACGGAATGTCCGTTGAAGGACAGCGTCGAGATCTGGAGTCTGATGAACCTCACCGAGGACGTTCATCCCATTCACCTGCACCTCGTGCGCTTTCGAATTTTAGATCGGCAGCCGTTCGACGCGGACGAATACCGCACCTCGCGCACCATGGTCCTGATGGGCAAGCCGGTGCCGCCAGGACCGGACGAGGCGGGCCTCAAGGACACCGTGCGGGCGGACCCTGGCATGATCACGCGCATCCTCGTCCATTTCGACGGCTACGCCGGCCGTTACGTCTGGCACTGTCACGTGCTGGAGCACGCGGCCAACGAGATGATGCGTCCCTTCGACGTCGTCGAGCGGATGCCGTGCCCTCCCGCTCCGCCGCCGGTCCTGAACTCGGCGCCGCACCATCACACGGCCGGCGCGGGGCGCCGCACGCCCGGGTGACGAACGCGCCCGGCGCCGCTCCCCTTTCGGGGCGTCGCGCCGGGCGCTTCGCGGTGGCGTGAGCCGCTGAGCTCAGCGAGCTTCGAACCGGAACATGTGCTCGAGCGATCCGGCGATCGTATCGAAGGACCCACCTTTCTGGATGCGCTCGCCGTCGAGCCAGTTGTCCTCGATGAACTTCAACACCGAGCTCTGGTCCGTGAGGGTGTGATCGATGTAGTTACGCTTCGCCCACGGTGAGATGACGAGCAGGGGGACGCGCGTCCCGTAACCGCAGCGGCCGAGGGCCGGCTTGCCGTCGACTCCGAGCAGCGGCGTCGCCGGAGTCGGACCGTGCTGCTGCGCGCCGTGGTTGCAGACGCCGGCCGCGTTCAGCGCATCGGCGACGCCCGTGGACGGATTCACGATGGGCGGCATCTGGTGATCGTACCAGCCGTCGGAGTCGTCGTAGGTGATGATGACCGCGGTCGACTCCCACTCCCGGCTCTTCTGCAGGGTCTGCACGACCTGAGTGATGAACGCCTGCTCGTCGATCGGGTTCGAGTAGCCGGGATGTCCGTCCTGATACGCCGGCGCTTTCAGGAAGCTCACCGCCGGGAAGTTGCCGGCCGCGAGCGCGTCGAAGAAGTCGTGGCTATCGTATTGATGGTTCGCGGGATCCTTCGTCTTGTGATCGTCGCTGTACGTCTTGCCGATCGCGGCGACGGAGCTCGGCCTTGCGTGGGTCGGGTTCGCGGTCGACGGGAAATACTGGAACGGCTGATGGTGCGGAATGTAGTCCGTCGAAGTGGAGGCGGCGTTCGCGACCGTCTGAGCCGTTTCGCGGGCGCAGCCGGTGGTCTTGTTCGGGTTCGTGATCGTCAGATCGAACCCGCCCTCGAACCAGCCCCACGAGATGTTGCGCTCGTTCAAGAGGTCGCCGATGTTCCTGCCCGAGAAAGTGTTCTGATCCGCGGCCGTCGAGCACACGTCGCCCAGCGGATCCGTATCGCCGATGAGCGTGTAACCGCCGTTTCCGTCGGGAGTGACGTGGCTCGGCGACATCGTCGCGGGGTCCTTGTTCGTCTGATCGATCCCGGTGGTCTGTCCCGCGATCAAATTGACGGCGCCGGGCGTCGAGGGGCCGAAGGTCGTCGTCCACGCGTTGTCGTTGAGCGCGAAATTCTGGGCGTAATGCCACAGGGCGCTGACGGTGTTGCCGTCGTAGTACGCCATCACGAGGCCCTTCGTGAGCGCCGCGGCGGGAGAGCCCGGAGGCGGCCCCGCCGTCCCCGTGAACTCCGGGAACAGGTCCATTCCGCCGTTGTTCGAGGCCTGCTGCTCGGGCTTGTAGTTGTGCCCCATGTCTTGGGTCGCTGCCTGATCCGGTCCTAGCCGGAAGGGATTCGCGGCGTCGGCGCCGTTACCGGTGTTGGTGAAGTTCGGGTTGTTCTTCAAGAGATCGAGGCCCTTGATCTCACGAAAGCCCTTCGTCGGATCGAGCGGCGTCACCAGGTTGTTCGCTTTGGGCGTGTCACGTTCCGCATGGAACGCCGTCTCCCCCGAGTTGTTCTGGGCCGTCGGGTACGTGGCGAAGTAGTGATCGAACGAGACGTTCTCGCCGAAGATCACCACCACGTGCTTGATCGGCGTGGCGGTGCGCGCGTGTCTCTCGTCGCCGTGGACTCGAAGAAAGTGACCGGTATCGGCGAGCTCGCTGAGCGGCGCCTCGCTCTGGCCGACATCCTCCGTTCCCTGACTGCCTGAACAACCTGCAAAGCAAGCGAGTGCCGCCGCGGCGACGCTCAGATCGATGATTTTCGACATATGCGGAGCTTCCTTCCTGCGTCCGATTGCGACGGCTGCGCTCTCCGCAGCGCTTTCGTCGCTCGAACGTCGAACGACCGCTAACACGCGCTCGAGCGAACGACCGTGAACGCCCGGCGACGTTTGTGTGCCCGGTCGTCTCGCGGGCCGCTCCATCCCGAACCGCCTTCCACGGATCGGGAATTATTCCCCGTGACTATTTCGTGGGCTCCATACGTATGGACTATTCGCGTCCTTACGCGGCCGTCCGATGAGCACGCGAACCTTGCGTCGGCCTATGTGACTTTCGACGACGAGAACCCGCTCCGTGACTATCGTCTCCAGGCTTCGCAGGTTCACGGCATCGCCGGCGCCGGAGTGCCGGCGGGAAGTTTGAAACAAGGAAATCCGAGACCGGCGACAGAACCGAAGAGGTTGCACATCTCACCGGTGAAGACCTCGTTCGTGCTCGTCAGCGTGTTGTCGGTCGTGTTGTCGATGTCGCAAGCGAAGCGGAGGCGTTCGTTCGCCTGCAAGGTGAGGAGCCCGCTCGTCGCGCCGCTGACGCGCCCGACGGGATCCGGCGCCGGGTTCTGAACGACCGTGTTGTACGTGTACGTCGGCGCTTCGGCCCCGTCGTAGCTGTCGTAGACGGTGTCGGAGGTGCCGTCGGCTTTGTCGTGATAGACGGCGAACCGCGTGTTGTGGGCGTGCGCGTGACCGAACAGCGTCACGATACGCACCGGCATCGGCGCGATGGCGTCCGCGACGTCACAAGTGTTCCCCACGGTGGTCATCGTGTGAGGTGGCACGGAGACCGGTGTGAGGCCGCCGAGCATACCCAAATTGGTGGTGACGTCTTCCTTCGGCTTGTAAAGGAGGTTGACCCAAACCTCGCGGAGCACGGGCTGGTCCGTCGGGTTGAAGTGGTGGAGCTGGAGATCGAGCGGCGAGTGAGGATCCAGACCTCGTCCGAGACCGGCGTCTTCCGGGGGCACGACACCGCCCGGTGGAAAATCCTCGACGGGGTGCTGCGTGCCACCGATGGCCCCGACGATGGTGGTCGTGCAATTACCCCAACCTTCCGGAGACGTCGTATCGTTGGACGCGATGATGATCATGTGGTGCGACCCAGGCCGCATCCTGTACTGTTGCCCGTAGTAGTACCGGCCGACATCGTTCGGCGTGTAGAGGTGATAACATTGAGTTATTTCTCCTCCGGGTGGTAAGACCCAGAGCGCGTCTGGGTCGTCGTAGTCGGCGGGGCCGACGTGCAGCTGCAGGCCTTCGTCCGGATCCGGCGGGAGGATGCAGTTTTCGTCGCCGGGAAACGACGTGTGCAGGCCGCAGCCCTGGGTCGCCGCGTCGCTCTGTCCGGCGTCCACGGAGTCCGCATTGCGCGAGCTCTGGTTCGCCTTCGAGTGACCAGCGTGTGAGTCAGAAGAGCCACAAGCGACGGCCCCGAGAGTCGTCAGCGTGAGGGCCGCGAGCCGTATCGTCGGAGGGAATGTATGGACCACGGCGTTCGCGTGGCGTCGCGACCGCCGTTTGGTTGGAAGAAGAAATTGTCCCCGAGTTCCGGGGGATTGTCCTTGTGGAACACGTGACGTCCACGCCCCACGCCTCGTGAGCGCGCCGTATGGATTACCGTGTAAACTTGGGGATGTTCGCCTCCGGGCGTATTTTGAAAAATTTCGCTGCTGCCGTAGCAGCGCTCGGATTCGATCCAAAGACCGTTTTCGAGAGGGCTTCACTGAGCTGGACGGACCTCGAGAAGGCCGACGACGAGGAGCACCGAATACCGGTGGAAGCGCTCGGGCGCTTCTGGACAGCGGTGGTCGAGGTCACCGGCGATCCCGCCATCGGAGTCCGGATCGGAGCGCTGGCCCGGCTCGGTAATTACGGTGTGGTGGGTGGCGTGCTCCGGGCGAGTGCGACGCTCGGCGACGCGCTTCTGAAAACGGCGCGCTATATGAACCTGTTGATCGAGACGGCTCGTCTGTCCGTTCTCGTCGATGGCGAGCAAGGGCAGGTGATCTATAGGTCCGTCAGAGTGCCGCCCCCCGCCGCGGACGCGGCGCTGGCGCAGCTCCTCGTCTTGTCTCGCGAGCTCACCGGACGCGAGCTGGTTCCGACGCAGGTGTGCTTCGCGCATCGAGCTCCTCCCGACGACTCCACCTATCGAAAGGTCTTCGGGGTCGCACCGACGTTCGACGGTTTCGAGCACTTGCTCGTGTTTCCGTCGAATGGCCTGATGTTACCCATCGCGACGCACGACTCGCGTCAAACCGAGCTCCTGGTGGCGCAAGCAAGTCGGCTGGCCGCCGGGCTGTCGCCCGAAGACAGCGTCTCACGGCGTGTTCGCGAAGTGCTCGCGGGTGAGCTTCATGGCGGTAACCCGATGCTCGAGAACGTCGCCGCCCAGCTCGGGATCCACCCCAAGGCCCTCATGCGACGCTTGAAGCAGGAGGGGACGAGTCACAGCGATCTGCTGGATTCACTCCGGCGCGAGTATGCCGAGCGCTATCTCGGCGTGCCGCGCATGAACGTCGCCGAGGCGGCGTTCATGCTGGGCTTCTCGGACGCGAGCGCGTTCAACAAAGCGTTTCGAAGATGGTTCGGCGTGACGCCCCTGGAGTTTCGCCGCCGTCTGACCCACGCGAAGAGCTCCTGAGGAGCCTTTCCCGAGCTCTGCCGAGCGCTCAGCTCCCGAGCGCGGCTTCGATTGCTTCGACGAGCTTCGGGTCGTCGGGCGTGATCGGCGGCGAGAAGCGCGCGATCACCTTTCCTTCACGGTCGATCAGGAATTTCTCGAAGTTCCATAGCACTTCCGGATCCAGCGTGGGCGTCAGGCCGTGCTTCGCGAGGGTCTCACGAAATGGTGCCTTGTCGCCCGTCGCCAGATGTTTGGCCTCGGTGAGCGCGGCGTAGAGCGGGTGCTTGTTCGGCCCCACCACGGTCATCTTTTCGAACAATGGAAAGTCGACTCCGTAGGTCGAGCTACAGAACTGCATGATTTCCTCGTGGCTGCCCGGTTCCTGACCGGCGAAGTCGTTCGAGGGAAAACCCGCAATGACCAGGCCCTGGTCGCGATAACGCTCGTGCAGCTTTTGGAGCGCGGCGTATTGAGGCGTGAGCCCGCACTTCGAAGCCACGTTGACCGCGAGGACCACCTTGCCCGCGAATCTTTGAAGCGAGCTGTCGGTGCCTTCGATCGTCTTGAACGGAATCTGTTGCAGAGCGGTCATGCTCCGAGCGTCGCTCCTGACGGCGGAAAGTCAATTGCCATCATGCGAAGCCGTCCGGCGAAAGCCCGGACTCCACCCGAGCTCGCGCTCGGCCTTCTCGATCCGGGCGAACGAGCTCTCGTCGGCGACGTTGTAGACGCCCGCCGAGCCGCGCTCGACGGCGAGCGCGGCGGCCTGCGCGGCGGCATCGACATGGACGCCGGGCGTGCCAGCTGGTTTTTCGCTCGCACCCGGACCGTACAACCAGCCGTAGCGGAGCACGATGCCCGCGGGGGGCGACGCTTCGAGCACGGCGCTCTCGAGCGCAACCACGCCATCGACCGTGACCGCTCGCTGCCCCGTCGATCCGACGTCGAGGGGATCGTCTTCCCCGTGCGGCTCCGGACCTGCCGCATACGTCCATATGATGCTCTGCGCGACGAACCGCTTCACGCCGGCGGCCCGCGCGGCATCGACCAGATTGCGGGTGCCGTCACGGCGAAGGCGACTGTTGCGGGCGAGCGTCTCGGCGACGCGATCCGGCGCAAACCCTCCGGAGAGATCGGTCAGCTGATGGATCACGACCTCGGGGCGAGCCGCGGCTACGGCTCTGGCTACCGCCGCGCGATCGAAGACGTCGAGCAAGATGGGAACGGCGCCGTCACGTCCGAGCTCGGCGGCGCGCTCGGCAGACCGCGTCGTTCCGAATACTTCGTATCCGCGCCCGAGCAACAGCGGCAAAAGACGCCTGCCGACGACGCCGCCGGCACCAGCGAGGAACACTTTGATGGACACGGTGCTTCCTTTCGAGGTCGAGGGGGTAGGGGATTTGCCCTCCCGGTATTAGTCGCTCGCGGGGCGTTCGGTGAGCCCCCGGCGTCGCAATCTCGGTTTGTCTTGTGCTCCGCCGGTGTGCGACCTTCATGTCATGCGCGCGCTCGAACGAAGTCTTTTGCGGACCGCCCTTCTCTCGACGCTGCTCGTGCCCATGGACTCGAATGCGCAGCCGAAAGCGGAGCGAAGCTCGGTTCTGCTACCGAGCAGCAAGAATCTTCTTCTCCCCGTTCCGGGTGGGGCGCACGTCGCCGGCGGGTTTCCGACCACGATTGCCCTCCACCCGAGCGGTCGCTACGCGGCGCTGCTCGATGCGGGATACGGCGCCTACGACGTCGAGCGGCGGCAAGGCATCGTCATCGTGGATCTGCAAACGAACCTCACGACTCACATCGCAGACTCGAGGTTCGGCTATGGCGCGCAGCAAACCCTGTTCCTCGGTCTTGCATTCAACCGCGACGGCGATCGGCTGTTCGCCTCCGTCGGGTCCCTCACCGATCCCACCGGAAAGACGCACGGGAACACCGGCAACGGGGTCGCCGAGTATTCATTCGCCAAGGGCACGGTGAAGCCGCGGCGTTTTCTGCCGATCGCGCCGGCGATCGTCCCGACCGGCAGGCGTGCGGGCAGCGTCTCGCAAGCCGCGCCGCTCGGCTATGCCGTGCCGTACCCGGCGGGGCTCGCGGTGTTCGAAGGCGAGGCCGGCGAGAGGATCCTCGTGGCCGACGATCTCTCCGACGACGCGGTCGTGCTCGATGCGTCGACCGGAGACCTCCTGAGTCGCTTCGACCTCGGAGCGTCCGACCACGTTCCGGCGACGTACCCTTACGGCGTCCTGGTGAGCCGCGACGGGAAGCGCGCGTGGGTGACTCTGTGGAACGGGTCCGAAGTCGCCGAGCTGGACCTGCAATCCGGCAATGTAACTGGCCGGATCGCGCTGTCGAGGCCGGCCGCAGCGACGGCCCCCGGGTCACATCCGACCGCGATGGCGCTGAGCTCCGACGGCGCGTCGCTCTACGTCGCGCTCGCCGACGCCGATCGCGTCGCGGTCGTCGATACCCGGACCCGCAGCGTGAAGGGCTACCTCTCGACCCTCCTGCCCGGCCAGCGCGATGCGGGGTCCTGGCCCACGGCCCTCGCGCTGAGCCAGGACGGAACGAGGTTGTTCGTCGCCGATTCGGCCGCGAACGCCGTCGGCGTGCTCGACGTCTCGGGGCAGGTCGCGGGAGCGCCCGATCGCGCAGCGCTCGGGTTCGTGCCGACGGAGTGGTATCCAACGGCGCTCGCCGTACACGGTGACGAGCTGCTCGTCGTCACCGGCAAGGGACGCGGGACGACGCCGAACGCGTACAAGGACGGACAGCCGGACCCGTTCATCGCCGCGCTCTTGCACGGGTCCATCGCGCGAGTCGATCTCCGAGCTGTCGAGAAGCAGCTGCCGGAGCTCACCGCCCAGGTCGTAGAGAGCAATCGATTCAACGGCAAAAGCTTCGCGCCGTTCGGCGATCGACCCAACCCCATTCGCCATGTCATCTATGTGATCAAGGAGAACCGGACCTACGATCAGATCTTGGGTGATCTGGGAGTCGGGAACGGCGATCCTTCGTTGACGCTCTACGGGCGCGAGACGACGCCGAACGCGCACGAGCTCGCGCTTCGCTTCGGCGTGATCGACGACTTCTACGACAGCGGAGAGGTGTCGGGCGACGGTCACCAGTGGTCGACCGCGGCCATCACCAGCGACTACAACGAGAAGACATGGCAGATCTTCTATCGCGGCCGGGAGCACACGTACGACTACGAGGGTGAAGTCTCGGGCGAGTTCCCGCTCATCCAGGGGTTGCCGGACGTCGATGAGCCCGCCACCGGATATCTATGGGCCGACGCGGCTCGCCACGGCATCAGCTACCGCGACTACGGCGAATTCGTCACGACGCTGTGGTGCGACGGGAAGAAGCTGCCACCGTATCTCTCCCGCTTTGCGGGGCTCTTCGCCGAGAAGTGCGTCCATCCGACCATTCACCCATCCGACCCGCTCCCGGCCTGGGCGAGCGGCGCTCCCGGCGGGAAGAACCCGTGGCCCTGGCAGATCCCGATCCCCGTGTTGAGCGTTCCGACGAAGGCGGAGCTCCGGGGGCACTACGATCCGTACTTCCCGGGCTTTCAAGTCGATTACCCCGATCAGCTCCGGATGGATCTATTCCTCGACGAGTTCAGACGATTCGATCGGGACCTGCCGCAGCTCATCATCATGCGGCTCCCGAACGATCACACCGGCGCCACGCGCCCTGGCATGGCGCGGCCGGCCGCGTCCGTGGCCGACAACGATCTCGCTCTGGGCCGGCTCGTCGACGCCGTCTCGCACAGCCCGCGCTGGGCGGACACCGCGATCCTCGTGCTGGAGGACGACGCGCAGAACGGCGCCGACCACGTGGACGCGCACCGCAGCATCGCGTTCGTGATCAGTAAATATTCCCCGAAGGGTCCGGCGCCGTTCGTAGACCACACGCCGTATACGACCGTCAGCATGGTACGCACCATCGAAGCCTTGCTCGGCCTGCCCCCGATGAACGCAAATGACGCGTTCGCGCCGGTGATGGCTCCCCTGTTCTCCGGCGCAGGCGACCAGCCGCCGTATCAGGCCGATTACCGCAACCGCGACAACGGCGTCATCTATCTGACCAACGCCGCGACCGCGGTCGGCGCCACCCAATCGAAAGCGATGGATTTCTCCCGCCCCGACGCGGTCGATGCTCGAACACTGAACCGCATTCTGTGGCAAGACGCGAAGTCGCCCGTCAAACGCGGCGCCGGGGGTGGCGCGAACCCGAAGAAGACGACCCCGAGCGAGCGATGATCCGCCGGCTGCGCGGAGCTATTGCGCCGCGGTGCCGCGCTTCGCAAACACGTTCATGAACTCCATGGGGAGCGGGAACACGACCGTCGACGAGTTCTCGGCGCCGATCTCGACGAGGGTTTGCAGGTAGCGCAGATGGAGCGCGGTCTTCGTTTGCTCGATGATCTGGGCTGCTTCGTGCAGCTTTTGCGACGCTTGGAACTCGCCGTCCGCCGCGATGACCTTGGCGCGGCGCTCGCGCTCGGCTTCCGCTTGACGGGCCATCGCCCGGCGCATGATGTCCGGGAGCTCGATGTCCTTGATCTCGACGGTCGAAACCTTCACGCCCCAGGCGTCGGTCGCTTCGTCGATGATGCGTTGCAACGCCTGGCCGATCTTCTCGCGCTCGGCCAGGATCTCGTCGAGCTCGTGCTGCCCCAGGATGTTGCGCAGCGTCGTTTGAGCGATGAGCGACGTCGCCACCAGGTGATTGGCGATTTTGATGACCGCAGCCACCGGATTCATCACGTTGAAATACACCACCGCGTTCACCTTGATGGTCACGTTGTCCTTGGTGATCACCTCTTGCGGCGGAACATCCATGGTCACCGTCCGCAGGTCCACCTTGAACATTCGATCGACGAACGGCACGAGCAGTCTTAGACCGGGCGGCTTCACGTTCGTCGGATCCACGCGTCCGAGACGGAAGACCACGCCGCGCTCGTACTCGTTCACGATGCGAACGGATCTCCCGAGGACGACGAGGACGAACGACACCACCAGCAGGAACGCGACCCAAAGCCCCTGTGATTCGAAGGCCTCCATTACTCTGCTCCTTTCTCCGCGGGTTTGACCCGCAGGCGAGTCGGGTTCTCCATGACCTCGGTCACGATGACCGGCTGACCCTCTTCGACGACTTCCTCGGAGACGGCGTTCCAGCGCGAACCCGCGACGAAGACCATACCACCCGCGGGTGAGACGCGCGTCTTGACCGAACCGCGTGCGCCTTTCATGGCCTCCACGCCGGACTGCATCGGGACCTTCATGGCCCGGGCGACGAGCCTTCCGAACAGGAGAAACGAGGCAGCGAGGACGAGCACGAGCGGCGCGAAGACCCGCAGGTCGAGCCGCTGCGCCGCTCCGAAATATCCGTGTTCGTCGACGAGAATCGACGCGCCGAGGACGAGCGCCGCGACGCCGCCCGCCGCGAGCGCGCCGTGACTCGGCGCTTTGACCTCCACGGCGACGGCGATCACGCCGGCCAGGCACAGGACGACCCCGCCGAGCGCGAGCGGCAAGGTGGAGAGCGCGACCAGCGCGAGCACCAGGCAGATCGTCCCGACGATGCCGGCTGCGCCGATGCCCGGCGACGAGAGCTCGTACAAGATGCCGAGCACCCCCAGCGTGAGTAAGACCGAAGCGAGCGTCGGGTCTGCGATCACGTCGAACAGCCGACTGCTGGCCGACATGGGCATCTCCTTCAGCGCCAGTCCTTTGGTGACGAGGACGAGCTCTCTGCCGCCCGCCGAGGTTCGATACCCGTCGAGCTTCGCGAGTAGATCGGGCACGTCGTTCGCCAAGAGCTCGATCGCGCCCGCTTGCTTCGCCTCGTCGGACGTGAAGCTCTTCGACTCACGCACGATGGACTCGGCGTACTTCGGCGGCCGGTGGTGTTCCGCGGCCAGGCCCTCCGCGAGCGACACGAGGCTGTTGGTCACCTTCTCGTCGAGAACGTGGTCGAGGCTCTTGCCCTCCTCGATCGGGTGCGCGGCGCCCACCCGCGTCCCGGGCGCCATCACCGCGACGTCGCTGGCCAGGAGCAGAAATGCGCCCGCGGAGCTCGCCTGAGCCGTCCGCGGTTCGACGAACGCGACGACCGGGACCGTCGAGTTCGCCATCGCCGCTACGATCTGCTGCATGGACGCGACGAGGCCCCCCGGCGTATCGAGCGACATCAAGACGAAAGCAGCGCGTTCGTCACGAGCGACCGCGAGCGCGTGGCGGACGTAGCGGACTTCGATCGGATTGATCACCCCGTCGACGCGGATGTGGAGCGCCAGGTTTGCACCCGCCGCCCGCGGAGATGAACAAAGCACCAGCACGGCGGCGACCAACGCCACGCACGTCGCGGAAAACCGCCGACCAGCGCTCCCTCTCGGCTCTCGTGCTTCGCGCCGCATACCCAAGGTTGACCGCTGGGCGAGCCGCCGTCGAACGGGCGTATTCGCGCCCTTGCGGGCGGCGTCGTTCACACGAAGGTCACCTGTTCGTCCCCCGCCGGCTCCCCCTTTGGGGTCGGATGCCGCCGTGAGCTCGAGCACGGTCTTCGCTCTGTTGCCCTTCGTTTGTCTGTCGACGGCCGCCTGCTCGGGGCCGGTGGACGATCCGCCGGGCGACTCCCAGGGTTCGACGGAGAGTCCCATCGAGTACGGCAGCGTCGATTCCGTGCACGGCGCAGTGGTCGGCCTCGGTTCCTCGACGCGCTCGTGCAGCGGCACCATCGTCCGCGTGAAGGCGGACGGAACCGCGTACGTGCTCACGGCGGCTCACTGCTGCATCGGCAACCCCGTCGACGTTCCGAACACCGTGTACGTCGGTCAGAACGTCTTCGCGCCCTCTACTCAGCGCTTCGCGGTGAACTCGACGTCGGTCTACTACGACGCCGGCTACGCCGGTACGGCGAGCCCTTTCGACTTCTGCATGCTGACGTTCTCCGGTGCTCCGGCGGGAACGCCGACGCTCGCGCTTCTGTCATCCAGCGATGACGGGCTCACGGAAGGCGCGTCGGTCGAGCACGTCGGCTACGGTGTCACGGAGATCGCCAGCGAGGGCAGCGGCGTTCGTTTCCACGGCACCGACGCGGTCGACCTTCCCGTGCCCGTGGACTTCACTCGGCAGTTCACTTACAGCACCGCGGGACCGAACGACATACCGGGGACCTGCCCCGGCGATTCCGGCGGCCCCTCGCTGTTCCCCGCCGGCGCGAGCCCCTCCTCGCAAGTCGTCGTCGGCGTTCAATCATTCGGAGGGCCGAACACCGCGAGCTGCGGAGCGTATACCTTCGGCGGCGACAGCCGCGTCTCGAGCCGCATCGGTCCAGGGAAATTCATCACCACATATCTCGCGGACGGATCGATGGCCGGCATCGGCTCGAGCGCATCGTCGCCCGTCCCGGCGATGCCGCGCTCGGCGCTCGTCGTCTTGGCTGCGCTGCTGGGGACGACGGCGTGGCTCGGTGCACGGCGCCGGCCAGTACGGCCACTCACGGCGCATTTCCACCCCTGCACGCTACGGCGATCTGAAATACAACGCCGCGAGCGGCGGCAACGTCAGGGAAAGCGAGTGCTGCCTACCCTGCGCCACGACGGGCTGCGAGTGAACGCCGCCGAAGTTGCCCTCTCCCGTGCCGCCGAAGTCGGCGCCGTTGGAGTTCAGGATTTCGCGCCAGTAGCCGTCCGACGAGACGCCGACGCGGTAGTTTCTACGCACGACCGGCGTGAAGTTGAAGACGGCGAGGATGCGTTCGCCGGAGCGTGAGCGGCGCTCGAACGCGAGGACGCTGTCGTCGGCGTTCTCGACGTCGACCCAGGCGAAGCCTTCCGGGCGCTGATCGAGCTCGAACAAGGCGCGTTCGGAGCGATAGATACGGTTCAGCTCGCCGACGAGACGCGCGACGCCGGCGTGCGGCGGCGAATCGAGCAGGCCGAAGTTCAGCGACGAGTCGTGGTTCCACTCCTCGCGCATCGCGAGCTCACTGCCCATGAAGAGCAGTTTGTGCCCCGGGCACGCCCATTGGTACGAGAACAAGAGCCGCAGGTTGGCGAAGCGCTGCCAATCGTCGCCGGGCATCTTGCCGAAGAGGGAGCCCTTGCCGTGCACGACCTCGTCGTGCGAGAGCGGCAGCACGAAGTTCTCGTGCCAGGCGTACATGCCGCGGAAGGTGAGCCGGTTGTGGTGAAACTTCCGGTAGATCGGATCCTTCGAGAAGTAATCGAGGGTGTCGTGCATCCAACCCATGTCCCACTTCGTCCCGAAGCCGAGGCCGCCCAGGTACGTCGGGCGCGACACCATGGGCCAGGACGTCGACTCCTCCGCCGTCGTCTGCACGTCCGAGAAGCGCCCGTAGATGCTCTCGTTGAGCCAGCGCAAGAAGGCGATCGCTTCGAGGTTCTCGCGGCCGCCGTACTGATTCGGGATCCACTGGCCGTCTTGCCGCGAATAGTCGAGGTACAGCATGGAGGCGACGCCGTCGACGCGGATCCCGTCGCCGTGGAACCGGTCGAACCAGTGGAGCGCGCTCGACGTCAGGAACGAGCGCACCTCGTGCCGGCCGTAGTTGAAGATGTGGCTCTTCCAATCGGGATGAAAGCCGCGGCGCGGATCGGCGTGCTCGTAGAGGTGCGTGCCGTCGAACATGCCGAGCCCGTGCCCGTCCGTCGGGAAGTGCCCCGGCACCCAGTCGAAGATGACGCCGATGCCCGCGCGATGCAGCGTATCGACGAGCGTCATCAAGTCGTCGGGCGAGCCGTAGCGCGACGTCGCGGCGAAGTAGCCGGTCGTCTGATAGCCCCACGAACCGTAGAACGGATGTTCCATCACCGGCATCAGCTCGACGTGGGTGAAGCCGAGGCGCTTCACGTGCTCGACGAGGTAGCCGGCGATGTCGCGATAATTGAGCAGGCTTCCATCCGGCGCCCGGCGAAAGGAACCGAGGTGGACCTCGTAGATGGAGCAAGCGCTGTCGAGCGCGTTGTGCGTCCACCGCTCTTTCATCCACTCCGAGTCCTGCCACTCGTGCGTCGGCGTCCACACCACCGAGGCCGTGCGCGGCGGCGTCTCCGCCCGCAGCGCGAACGGATCCGCCTTCTCGAACGCGTACCCCGAGCGCGGCTGGATCCGGAGCTTGTACAGGTCGCCGTTGCCGAGGCCGGGGACGAAGCACTCCCACACGCCGGACCCGCCGCGCGGAAAGAGCGGCGCGTCGAGAGACGTCCAGCCGTTGAAGTCCCCCACGAGGTGAACGCTCGCGGCGTTCGGCGCCCACGTCGAGAAGAACGTGCCGGAGACGCCGTCGACCACGCCGGGGTGCGCGCCGAGCTTGTCCTGGATCTCCTGGTGCGTCCCTTCGTTGAAGAGATGCAAATCCATGTCGCTGAGGAACGTGCTCGGCTTCGAGCGGATTCCGTGCGCCTTCTCGGGCGAGCCGGTTCGATGCAGGGCGTGCAGCAGCAACTCGATGTCCTCCGAAGCGACGATCTCTTCCAGCGTCTTCCGGTGTTTGCGCCGCCAATTCGGTCGCTCGACGCTCGTCCCCGGAACGTTCTGCGGCTCCGGTTCTAGAAGCATGTCATCGACGCTCGAGAGCGCAACGCGTGCGCGAGAACGACCGAGTGTGACCAACCCCGCCTCGAGCAACGTCTCGTCGGTGGAGGGCCGCTCGAGGAGCCCCGCGAGCTCCAGCGATTGCTCTAACTTGTCGCGAAACGCCGCACGTTCCTTTTTCTCGCGCGTCAGCTCGCTCTCTTGGATGAGGCCGAGCTCGCGGCGTGTCTCGATGTCTCGACCGCGCAGAAAGCCGGTGAAGGTCGGCATGTCGTGCGTGTTCAGGCTGGCGACGGATCCATCGGGGATCGAGTAAGAGCGGCTGGACGACGGGACGTCTTCGTACTGTAGAACGAACAGACGGCCCACGCCGTGTCGCGCCATGCTCTCGCGCACCTCGTCCGGCACCGTCCCCAGATCTTCGCCGACGACGACCGTCTTCGAGCGGTGCGATTCGATGCACACCGCGGCGTAGAGCTCCTCCGCGTGCTGGCGCACGTACACGCCGTCCGCCGCGCCGACGCTCTTCGGAATGCAAAAGAGCCGGTGCAGTCCCATGACGTGGTCGATGCGCAAGATCGACGCGTGACGCATCTGATGCCGGAGGCAGGCGATGAAGTAGCCGTGCGAGGGGAGGCGGCCGTTCTCCGGGTTCGGCGGCGAAAATCCCCAGTTCTGTCCGCCTTCGAAGAGCGCGTCGGGGGGCGCGCCGGTGGAGCAGTCGGGCAAGAGCTCGTCCGCGTACCGGAAGGCGTCGTAGCCGTCCGAGTGCGCGCCGAGCGGCAGATCCATGTACAGACCGACGCCGCGCGCGCGCGTGTCCGCAGCGAGCGTGGCGAGTTGCTCGGCCGCGAGGACCTGACAGTACAGGTGGTATCGGTAGCTCGAGGCGTCGATGTCCGCGCTCTCGATGCGGTCGCGCACCCGCGCCGGCCATTGCCGGAAAGGACGGCGCTGTCGCTCCATCAGCGCGCGAAACCGGGCGTAGTCCGCGAGCAGCGGTCGCGCCGCGACGGCGTCGTCGATGTGCTTGCGCTCCGCGGCGTCGGCGAACGCCGCCTCGGAGAGTTCCATCAAGAGCCTTCGCTTGTGCGTCAGGACGCCGAGGTAGTCGACGGTGCGCGTGTTGCGGAGCTCCTCCGCGGTGGCGCGGTATTTGGGGTTGGCCCACAGCTCCGCGGCGCGCGGCACCTTCGCGACGTTCGCGATCCTATCGAGCGCGATGTAGATCTCGTTCCAGAAGAGGCGGCTGACCGGCGAATAGGGGCTCGGGTCGTGCGGACCGTCCAGGAACGTCGGCAAGAGCGGTAGGGTGGCCAGCGTACTTCCGCCCTTTTCACCGATGAAGCGCGATAACGTTTCCAGATCCGCGAAATCGCCGACGCCTTCGTTGCGGGCGGAGCGGAGAGAATACGTGGGCGTGAAGAGACCGAACCCGGGTTTGCCGTCGTCGCCGTAGGCGCGCTCCGGCGCGACCCACAGATTGCCGCTGCCGCCGCGGCCGCTGACGTGCGCTTCGATCACGTGATAACCGACGGGGAGCGGTTTCGGCAGCGCGACGTCGAGATCGACGTATTCCTCGCTGCCCGCGTCGATGCGCCGCACGAGCCTGGCGTCGTCGAGCCCGACGGCGAAGCTCGTGTTGGTTCCGTCCTCCAGCGCGACGTGGATCTCCGCGCGCGTCGACGCTTCGCGTTGGCGCAGCCGCAGCGCAATGCTGTTCGCAGCCGTCCCCCACCGGACGCCGATCCGCGGCACGAGTCGTCCCGCGAGCGCCGCTTGACGCGCGCGGACGAGGTCGGGAATCGCCGAATCGTGGGTCACGTCGCAACCGAGACAAGCGAGCATCGCGATCAACGCCTCGCGGCTGGCAACCTGCAGACGGCCTTTGACGTCGTAGTACGAAGGCTCGACTCCATAGAGTGCGGCGAGCTGCTCGAGGCGACGGTTCTCCACGCCCAGAGCTTCTCGCAAGCTTGTTTGCGGAGCGCAAGCGTTGCGAAGGCGTGTGGAGTCGGTTTACGCTACGCTGAGTATCCGTGCCGAGTAGCGTGCCTACCAAGGCGACCATCTGGCCTGGCTCTCCGTATCCGCTCGGTGCGACCTACGACGGCGCGGGCACCAATTTCGCGATTTTCTCGCGTGTCGCGACCCGCGTGGAGCTCTGCCTGTTCGCCGCGGACGGGACAGAGAGCCGCGTCGACTTGCTCGAAGTGACCGGCGAGGTGTGGCACGGCTACCTCCCCGGTTGCAGCCCGGGGCGCCGCTACGGCTTTCGCGTCCACGGCCCCTTCAACCCTTCGGAAGGCCACCGCTGCGACCCGAAGAAGCTCCTGCTCGATCCTTACGCGCGCGCCATTTCGGGTCAGTTCCGCTGGGACGACGGCGCGCTCGGAGCCGTGACTTCCGCCGGGCCTTCGAGCGTCGACACCGCGGCTTACGTGCCACGTTGCGTGGTGACGAGCCCTTTCTTCGTCTGGGGCGACGACCGGCGGCCGCGCACGCCGTGGCACAAGACGGTCATCTACGAAGCACACGTCAAGGGTATGACGATGCTGCACCCCAGGGTGCCCGAAGAGCTGCGCGGCACCTACGCCGGCCTCGCGCACCCGGTCGTCATCGAGCACCTGAAGGACCTCGGCGTCACCGCCATCGAGCTGATGCCCGTGCATCAATTCATGCACGACGAGCGGCTGGTGCGCCTCGGGTTGAAGAATTACTGGGGTTACAACTCCATCGGCTACTTCGCGCCGCACAACGAGTACTCGAGCTCGGGCGACGCCGGCGAGCAGGTGCTCGAGTTCAAGCAGATGGTGAAGGCGATGCACGAGGCGGGCATCGAGGTGCTGCTCGACGTCGTCTACAACCACACCGGCGAAGGCGGCGCGCGCGGTCCGACGGTGTGCTTCCGCGGTCTCGACAACGCCGCGTACTACCGCACCGGTCAAGACAAGAGCACCTACGTCGACTACACGGGCACGGGCAACAGCCTGAACATGCGAAATCCTTACGTGCTGCAGCTCGTGATGGATTCGCTCAGGTACTGGGTGCTCGAGATGCACGTCGACGGCTTCCGGTTCGACCTCGCCGCGGCGCTCGCCCGCGAGCTGCACGAGGTGGATCGCCTGTCCGCCTTCTTCGACCTCATCCAGCAAGATCCGGTGATAAGCCAGGTGAAGCTCATCGCCGAACCCTGGGACGTCGGCGAAGGCGGCTATCAAGTCGGCAACTTCCCGGTGCTGTGGTCGGAGTGGAACGGCCAGTACCGCGACACCGTGCGCGACTTCTGGCGCGGCGCCGAACGAACCTTGCCGGAATTCGCGAACCGCTTCACCGGCAGCTCGGATCTCTACGCTTCGGCGCGCCGCAGCCCCCACGCGAGCATCAACTTCGTCACCTGCCACGACGGCTTCACGCTGCGGGATCTCGTCAGCTACAACGAAAAGCACAACGAGGCGAACGGCGAGGACAACCGCGACGGCGAGCCGCACAACCGCTCGTGGAACTGCGGGGTCGAGGGAGAAACCGACGACCCGCAGATCCTGGCGACGCGAAGGCGCCAGCGACGCAACTTCCTCGCGACGCTCCTGCTCTCGCAGGGCGTCCCCATGGTCCTCGCCGGCGACGAGCTCGGGCGCACGCAGCGCGGGAACAACAACGCCTACTGTCACGACGGGCCGCTGTCTTGGGTCCACTGGGACATGGTCGACGCCGAGCTGCGGCAGTTCACGCGCAAGCTCGTCGCGTTCCGGCTGGCGCACCCGGTGCTGAGCCGCCGTCGCTGGTTCGAGGGCCGCTCGATCCGCGGCTCCAACCTGACGGATATCGGGTGGTTCAAGCCGGACGGCACCGAGATGAGCGACCAGGACTGGAACGTCGCTTTTGCGCGGGCTCTCGGCGTCTTTTTGAACGGCGACGGCATCGACTTTCCCGGACGCAGCGGCGAGCAAATCGTCGACGACAGCTTCTACGTGCTCTTCAACGCCGGCTCGTCGCCCATCGACTTCGTGATCCCGCAGGTGCTCGATCACGAGCCGTGGCGTCGCGTCCTCGACACCACGCGCGGCTTCATCGAAGACGCGCTGCGCCTCCCGCCGCGCGCCAAGGTGACGGTCGACGCGCACGGGCTCGTGCTCTTGATGCGGCCGCGGGCGGAGTGACGGGTAAGCGCGCCAAGGGGCCTGCGGCGCGGCCCCTTGTGTTATCCTGAAGGCGACCTCGTCGAGGAGGCGGCGCGATGCTCGAGGCGAGTGGCGACAAAAAATGGGTTCGGTGGACGAGGCTGATTTGCGCTCACGGCGTGCTCTGTTGCGCGTTCTACGTCACCGCCTGCGGCGGCGACAGCTCCGGCAGCGGCGCCAATGCGTGCGGCATTTCCGGTTGCGGCGGTGACATCGAGGGAACCTGGGACGTCACGTCGATCTGCGTCGACGCGTCGAGCCTGGCGATCCCCTCGACGGGTGTCGCCGCGTGCGACGCGGTCGCCAAGGCGGCGTCGAACACCGCGAAGGCCGTGCCGATGTCCATGTCGATCGGCTTCACGGACACCAACTACACGATGACCGGCACGCTGCTGATCCAGTTCGACTTCGTGTTCACGAAGGACTGCCTGACGGCGCAGGGAGGTAGCGGCGCGTCCCAGGGAACTTGCAACGCTCTGCAGATGGGGCTCACCAACCAGGGTCTGATGGGCACGTGCATGCTTTCCGGCGACACGTGCGCGTGCAACGCGACGAAGACGACGCCCGTGAGCGTGAACGAAACCTACAAGGTCGAAGGGACCCAGCTCACGCTCGGAACCGACAGCGGACCCTATTGCGTGATGGGCGACACCGCGCGATTCGAATCGTCCAATACGCAGATCGGCGGTTCGTTCTCGCTGAAGCGCGCGGCGGCGCAGACGCCGTGAGAGAACGCGAGTCGCTCACGCCCGGAGCAGCTTGAACGCGTGGTTCCAGCGCTTGTGCTGCAGGCCCGGGATGCACCAGAGGATGCAAAGCGGTTCGATGGCGCGCGCGGAAGCGGCGCTGCCGAGATCCTCCGTTTCCTAGCCGAATGCCGTGAGGATCTCGGTCACCTCGTCGCGCGCCTTCGTATCGTTGCCGCAGATGAACATCGTCGGTACCTTCGAACACCGCCCCTTCCGCGGCCGAGAAGGCCCTTCAATCCCCCACTTCGTACGCAATCGGCACGGGATCGAGCTGCCAGATGTCGCGCGCGTAGCGGCGGATGGTCTCGTCGCTCGAGAACGGCGCCATGGCCGCGATGTTGTGGACGACCCGGCGCATCCACTCGGGGTGATCGCGATACACCTTCGTGACTTCGTCTTGGCAGCGCAGGTAGTCGTCGAAATCCGCGCAGGAGAGGAACGGATCGCTCTCGACGAGGTACCGCGCGAGGCTCGCGCCGCGCGACGGATCGTCGGGGCTGAAGAAGCCTTGCCCGAGCAGCTTGATGACGCGCCCCAAGATCTCGCTCTTGTCCACGTAGTCACGCGGGCGATACCCGGAGCGGCGCACGTTCTCGACCCTCTCCGCCGTCATGCCGAACAGGAAGAAGTTCTCCGCGCCGACCGCGTCCCGTATCTCGATGTTGGCGCCGTCGAGCGTGCCGACGGTGAGCGCGCCGTTCATGGACAGCTTCATGTTGCCGGTTCCGGAAGCCTCGGTGCCGGCGAGGGAGATCTGGAGGGAGACGTCGGCCGCGGGAATGATGCGCTCGGCCAGCGTGACCCCGTAGTTCGGCAGGAACACGACGCGCAGGCGATCGCCGATGACCGGATCTTCGTTCACGATGCCGGCGATGTCGCAGATGAGCCGGATGTGCTGCTTGGCCATGGCGTAGCCGGGCGCGGCCTTGCCCGCGAACACGAAGGTGGTCGGGACGACGTCGGCCGTCGGCTGGTCCTTGAGGCGCAGGTAGAGGGCCATGATGTGCAGGCAGCAAAGGATTTGCCGCTTGTATTCGTGGATGCGCTTCACCTGCACGATGTACATGGATCGCGGGTCGATGGTGACGCCCGACTTGTGCCGCGAGAGCTCCGCGAGGCGTCGCTTGTTCTCGTGTTTGACCTGGGTGAGCTCTTCGTAGAGGGTCTGCGTGTCGGCGACCTTCTTCAAATCTTGGAGCGACGCGAGATCGGTCATCCAATCTTTGCCGAGGTAGCGGTCGAACACCCGGCAGATGCCGGGATTCGCGATACGCAACCAGCGGCGAGGCGAGACGCCGTTCGTCTCGTTCAGGAACTTGTCCGGCCAGAGCTCCGCGAAATCGGGGAAGAGGTTCTTCTTCAGGAGCTCGGTGTGCAGCTCGGCGACGCCGTTGACCTTGTTCGAGCCGGTCACGGCGAGGTTCGCCATGCGCACCGCGCGCTCCGGCTCTTCCTCGATGATCGACATCTTGCGCAAGCGCGCGGTGTCGCCCGGCCAGTGGATGTGAGCCTTGCGCAGGAGGCGCGCGTTGATCTCGTAGATGATCTGCATGTGCCGCGGCAGCAAGCGCTCGAACATCGCCACCGGCCATTTCTCGAGGGCCTCGGGCATCAAGGTGTGGTTCGTGTACGCGACCGAGCGCTCGGTGAGACTCCACGCTTCGTCCCAGGCGAGGCCTTCGTCGTCGAGCAGGACGCGCATCAGCTCGGCCACGGCGACGGAGGGGTGCGTGTCGTTCATCTGGATGCGCACCTTGTTCGGCAGCTCCGAGAAGTTCGCGTGGTTATACTTGTATCGTCTGACGATGTCCCAGATCGAGCAGGCGACGAAGAAGTACTGCTGCTTCAGGCGCAGCTCTTTGCCCTCGGGCGAGTGGTCCGCCGGGTAGAGCACGCGGGAGATGGTCTCGCTCGTCACCTTTTCTTCGACCGCGCGGCGGAAGTCGCCGGAGTTGAAGAGTTGCAGGTCGAACTCCGCGGCCGCGCGCGCCGACCAGAGCCGGAGCGTGTTCACGGTGCCGTTTCGGAAACCCGCTATCGGCAGGTCGTAGGGCACGCCGATGACCTTCTTCGTGTCCACCCAGCGCGACCGCTCGCCGCCGTCCTCCGTGTGTTTCTCGACGCGACCATAGAAGTTGACGTTGACCATCAGGTCGTAGCGCGGCACCTCCCAGGGGTTGCCGTAGCGGAGCCACTGGTCTCCTCGCTCCACTTGCTCGCCGTTCTCGATGCGCTGCTCGAAGATCCCGTATTCGTAGCGTATTCCGTAACCGAACCCGGGCAGCGACAACGCCGCCATCGAATCGAGGAAGCACGCCGCGAGCCGGCCGAGACCGCCGTTGCCGAGGCCGGGGTCCGGCTCTTTTTCGAGGACGTCCGCGAGCGCGATACCTTGATCGGCGAGCATGCGCTCCGCGCTTTCGTATAGCCCCAGGCTGTCCAGGTTCTGCGCCATTGCCCGCCCGAGCAGGTACTCGGCGGACAAGTAGTAGAGCCGCTTCGAGCCCAGGCTTCGATACGTCGCGCGCGTCTTGAGCCAACGGCTGAGCAAGCGATCCCGCATGGCCCACGCCATCGCCGTGTACAAATCGCGCAGCGACGCGGAATCGCGGTCCTTCGCGCAGGTATAGTGGAGGTGATCGAGGACCGCGCGCCGGAGCACGTCGGGGGTCAGGCCGGTCCGGTCGTCGATGTTCGGGGGCGTCGAGGCTCGCTCGCGAGGTGTCATATTCGTGCTGTTTCCGTGGCGTGTCCCACGGCCGCTCGGCCGTGCGTGCTAGACGCAGAATGGCGCGAATGGCCTCGCGCTACAACGCCTCAGCGCGGCTGCTTTCTGCGATTGCCTGCGGTGGCCCTGGGGTTGCATGATTCGCGGACGGGTTTTCATGGCTCTTGAAACAGACTGGGGCAGATTCGGAAGCAAGTCCGTCGCGCTGGTCCTCGCCGGCGGCAGGGGCGCCCGGCTCGCTCACTTGACGGACCGAAGAGCCAAGCCTGCGGTTCACTTCGGCGGCAAGTACCGGATCATCGATTTCGCGCTCTCGAACTGCATCAACTCCGGCGTCCGGCGCATCTACGTGCTCACCCAGTACAAGGCGCACAGCTTGCTCCGCCACATCCAGCGGTCGTGGGACTTTCTCCGCGGCGAGCTGAACGAGTTCGTGGATCTGCTGCCGGCGCAACAGCGCATCGACGAGATGATGTGGTACCGTGGCACCGCCGACGCGGTCTGGCAGAACCTGGACATCCTGCGGGCGGAGAACCCAGAATACGTCGTCATCCTCGCCGGCGATCACGTCTACAAGATGGACTACTCCGTGATGCTCGCCGAGCACACGGAGCGCGGCGCCGACATCAGCGTCGGCTGCATCGAGGTGCCGCGCGAGCAGGCGTCGGCGTTCGGCGTCATGGACGTGGACGAGAGGGATCGCGTCACGCGCTTCCTCGAGAAGCCGAGGGATCCTCCGGGGCTCCCGCATCAGCCGCATCAGTCGCTCGCGAGCATGGGTATCTACGTGTGTCGCGCGGAGTTCCTGTACGACGTGCTGGATCTGGACGCGGCGGATCCGGATTCGACGCACGACTTCGGTCGTGATTTCTTGCCGAAGCTGGTCGATCGAGTCGGCGTCTACGCCCACCGGCTCGGCCAGAGCTGCGTGCGCCGCGAGGGCGCGGCGCCGTACTGGCGCGACGTGGGAACGCTCGACGCCTACTGGGAAGCGAACATCGATCTGACGCGCGTGACGCCGGATCTGGATCTGTACGATCCGCACTGGCGAATCTTCACCGAGCGGCTGCAGCTCGCGCCGGCGAAGTTCGTCTTCGACGACGCGAGCCGCCGCGGCATGGCCGTCGACAGCGTCGTCAGCGACGGCTGCATCGTCTCCGGCGCGACGGTGCGGCGGTCACTGCTCTCGTTCGGCGTGCGGGTGAACTCGTATTCGGTCGTGGAAGAGACCGTGGTCCTGCCGGAGGTCCAGATCGGGCGCAAAGCTCACGTGCGCCGCGCGATCATCGATCGCGGCGTGGTCGTCCCGGAAGGCCTCGTCGTGGGGGAGGATCCGGAAGCCGACGCGGCGCGCTTTCACCGAACGCCTCAGGGCATCACGCTGATCACGCGGGACATGGTCGAGCGGCTGCGCTAGCCGGTTTTTCCGAAGAACACGAAGTTGCCTAGGCTGCGCGCACTCCACGTCGTCTCGGAGCTCTACCCAATCGTCAAGACCGGGGGGCTCGCCGACGTGGCGACGGGGCTCACGGTCGCGCTGCGACACCTCGGTGTCGACGCGCGCGTCCTCGTGCCCGGGTATCCCGCCGTGCTCGCGGCCCTGAAGGATGCGCGCGAAGTGGTGCGCGATCCCGGGCTGTTCGGCGGCGGGCCGGCGCGCATCCTCGAAGGCCGTCTCCACGACGACACGCCGCTGTACGTCCTCGAGAGCCCGGGGCTCTACGACCGCCCCGGGGGGCCGTACATGGACCCGCGGGGCGTCGATCACCCGGACAACCCGCGAAGGTTCGCCGCGCTCGGCTGGGCGGGGGCGCGGCTCGCCACGTCGGATCACCCCGATCTTCGCGCCGATATCCTGCACGGGCACGACTGGCAGGCGGGCCTCGCCATCGCGTACGTCAAGCTCGCTGGTCGCTCGAGCCCGCGCACGGTCGCGACCATCCACAGCATCGACTATCCCGGCGCGTTCCATCCGAGCGTGTTCCCCGAGCTCGGCCTCCCGCCGCAGGCGTATTCGATCTACGGCCTCGAGTACTACGGTCGTGTCTCGTTCCTCAAAGCGGCGCTCTACTATTGCGATCGGATCACGACCGTCAGCCCGACGTACGCCCGCGAAATCCAGCAAGACGGCCGCGGCGGCGGCTTCGAGGGCCTCCTGCGCACGCGCAGCGCGGATCTCGTCGGTATCCTCAACGGCGTCGACTACGCGGAGTGGAGCCCGGAGACGGATCGTCATTTGCCGCGCCACTACTTCGCGCACGACTTTCGCGGCAAGCGCGCGGCGAAGCTCGAGCTCAGGAAGCGCCTCGGGCTCGCCGACACGCCGCACACGCCGCTGTTCGGCGTGGTGAGTCGTCTCGTTTGGCAGAAGGGGATCGACTGGGTCGTCGATTCGATTCCGTGGCTCGTGGAACGGGGCGCGCAGCTCGCGGTGCTCGGCTCGGGCGACGCCGGCCTCATGGCGGCGATCGCCGCCGCGGCGACGCGCTATCCGCACGCCGTCGGCGCCATGGTGGGTTACGACGAGGCCTTGTCGCACCTGGTCCAGGGGGGCAGCGATTCGATCCTCGTTCCCTCGCGATCGGAGCCGTGCGGTCTCACGCAGATGTACGCGCTCCGTTACGGGAGTCCGCCGGTCGTGCGGCGTACCGGCGGGCTAGCCGATTCGGTCGTCGACGCCGACGCGCTCGCGCTTCGCGACGGATTCGCGACCGGGTTCGCCTTCGACGACCCTTCCGCCGAGGGTCTCCGCGCCGCGATCGCTCGCGCCATCGACGTGTACCGGCAGGCACCGGTCTGGAAAAAGCTGCAACGCACCGGGATGAGCGCCGACTTCGGCTGGACGCGCTCCGCCGAGGCGTACGCGAGCCTCTACGAGTCGCTCTTGAAGAGCCCTGAACCGTAGAATCATCGGACCATGGCGCCGGGCGGCACGGCGCGCTCGAGCGCCGGCGATCTGAGAGCTCGTTGAGCTGGGTACCGATGCAAGAGACGAAGGTACGTATGCGAACCATCGTCGTGTGTTCGCGATAGCTCGTCGCGGAGGAAATCGACCGAACCTCGCCCGCGCGCTCCTCGCCGTCGCGTTCTTGGACGCACACGTCGGAAGATAGTGCGGCGCGAGCTGGCGTTCGGGCTATGATCCTTCGATCCACCCTCATGCCCTCGGTCACGACTCTCCGCGTTTTGCCGGTGATCAGCCTGCTCCTCGTCCTCGCGTCGTGCTCCGGGCGGCACGGTGAACCAGGGCCGCCGCCGCCCGGCAAGTCGGTTGTCGCGCCAGCGTCCACCTCGAGCGAAGCGGAGGGCTCCGCCGCGACCCCGTCATCCGGGGCCTTGCCGCCGCCCGCGGCTTCCGCAATGCCGTCGAGCACGAAACCCGCGGCCGCGTCCGACGAAGGCGCGGAGTTCGTGGACCCGGCCCGCGAGCTATTTCGCATCGCCGCCTGCGGCGAGGACGGCGAAGTCCCGGCGCGCTTCGACCCGAGGCTCGTCGCGCGGCATTGCAAGTCGCTGAGGGCGCTCTACGCGCGCTACAAAGCGCGCTGGCTCGACGTGGCCATGCCCTTCATCGCCACGCTGCGACCAGCAGGGTTGTCGCCGCGGGTCGTTTATCCCTTCGGCGGCGGGGATCTCGTCTCGGCGCTCGCCGTCTTCCCCGACGCGGAAGAGATCACGACGCTGTCGCTCGAGCCCGCCGGCGACGTGCGCCACATCGACACCATCTTGCCGATTCGGCTGAAAGGAGCCTTCGCGGTCAACGATCACAACATCGGCAAGCTCCTCGGCCTCTCCTACAGCAACACGATCAACCTCGGGCGGGGCGATCGCGCCTGGCTCCCCGGGGAGATCGTGCTCATCCTCGCCGCGCTCGCCGTCCACGGCTACGAGCCGACGTCGCTGCGCTATTTCCGATTCAAGGTCGACGGCTCGCTGCACTACCTGTCCGCCGCGGAAGTGCAGGCCGAGAGCCTCATCGAGCGCCCGGAGCCCGAAGGCGGTCGCGCGCCGCTCGCCAACATCGAGCTCCACTTTCGCAAGCTCGGCACGCCGGGCCCCGAAAAAATCGTCCGTCACGTCGCCCACGATCTGGCAAATCACGAGGTCGGATTGGATCCCGGTCTGCGCCGCTATCTGGAGGCGCGCGGTCGCGTCGCCGTCATGACCAAAGCCGCGAGCCATCTGCTGTGGTCCGACGACTTCTCCACCATCCGCGACTACCTGCTCGAGCACGCCCAGTGGATGATCTCCGACTCCACCGGCATTCCCCCGCGCTTCGCGCGCGCCGCCGGCTTCGTCCAGGACACCTTCGGCACCTTCGACGGCCCCGCGCCCTTCGGCCCCGTGGAAGCCCTCGACAGCCACGCCTTCCGCCGCCTCTTCGCCGAAAACCCGAAGCGCCCGCTCCCGTTCAAGTTCGGGTACGGCGACATCCATCACCGGCATCACCTGGTGGTGATGCGGAAGCCGGAGTGAGCGCAAGCGTCACTTCGGCGTGATGCGAACGAGGCGGCGGACGGCCACGGCGTGCTCGAGCGCCAGGGTGGAGCTCGTCGAGGGTACCGATGATGTAGAGATGAAGGTACGTATGCGAACCATCGAAGGTACGTATGCGAACCATTGAAGGTACGTATGCGAACCATCGTTATGGTCCCCCATCGCGCGCGTTTCCCGATCCGTTTCGATGCTTGGTACCGCGGCCTGTCGGCGGCGCTCTTCATCTTGCCTTCGGACTCGTACGTGGAGATAGTCGGCGAAGAAGTCACCGTTCGGATGGCGTGGGTGTTTCGGGCGCGGTTCCCGCGTTCGGCGCCCTGAACGGCGCTCAAACGAGCCCCGCCGCGATCGCGGCGTACACGGGGTCGCCTTCTTCGCGGCGCCAGTAGAGATCCTGGTGCGCGAACGTGGGGAAGACTCGCTTCGCGAAGCGCGAGGACGGGGCGCGGTGGTCGATGTTGCGCAGCCACTCGTACATGAGGTCCATCGATTCGCGATGCCAGAGGCGGTTCTGCGCGCCGGTGATCAGCGTGATTCGTTTGTCGCGAAAATGCGCGGGCACGAGGTCGCCGTGGGGCGGATGGGACGGCTTCGGGCCGCGCGGCGCGGCGCGGCGGGCGTGGTGCGCTCGCGGCGGCGTGCCCAGTCGCGGTCGCTCGACGACGTCGGGGACGTCGAAGCGCGCGGCGTACCCACGACGCACGACCTGCCCCGCGTGCAGGTACAGACCGAGGTGCATCGTGCCGAACAGACGGCAGAGGATCCTGCCGCGCAGGCTCGGATCGAGCCGCGACGTCTCGTAGGGGCTGCCGAACATGAACGTCAGGCGGCGCAGCATGTCGTCCTCCGGCGCGGTTCCCTTTGGCGGCAGCCACGCGGCGGGGAAGGCGTCGTATTCGTCGCTGAAGGTCTTCGGCCACGGCGCCGGCTTGGGTCGCGGCGGCGAAAGGGAAGGCGGACGGATCTGGACGGGGTCGATCCCCCGGCATCCGGGGGACGAAGAGAGGACGCGCTCGATGACGTAGTCCTCGGCCTTGAGCCAGCCGTCCCAGGGCGACTCGAAGAAGAGGCCCATGGTCGTGAGCACGAAGGCGTGGACGTCGAACTCGTCGAGGAGGCCTCGGGAAATGGCCATGCTGGTGGCCGCTCCGCCGACGCAGTGACCGACCACGCTGAGGGTCGCGCGCGGGCCGAGCCGGCGCCGCATCTCCGAGAGCGCCGAGACGACGTCCTCTTCCGCGACGCGATCGAAGTTGAAATAGCGCCGTTCGTCGTTCACCGAGCCGCCGAGCGGTTCGCCGGCGAGGACGTTGGCGTCGAGAACGCGCGGGCTCGCGCGGTCGTCGAGCAGCCAGACGTCCCAACCTTCGCGGCGCAGGTACTCGGCGAGCCCGCCGTCGGGCACGAGGAACGTCTCGCTGCTGGTGTTGCCGCCGTGGATCAAGAGCACCGCGCGGTGATCGACGGGCGCGCCGCCGATCGGGTGCTCGGGACGATCCTTGAACGAACGGAGCAGGACGGTCACGGTCTCGGGAGGCGTCCCGACTTCGAGCGGCGCATCCTCGATGTTCGAGGACAGCTCGTCGAGGGCGCGCTCCGCCGAGAGCGTCATGACTTCCCGAGCCGCGACGGCTCGTAGCGGAGATTGTTCGTGGCGCCGCGGAACGCGCCCGCGACCACGTTCGTCAGATCCGGCGCGTAGATGCGCTGCAGGGAACCGAAGAAGAACGTCGCGAACTTGGCGATCGCCCAGATCGCCACGGCGGGATCTTCGGCCGGCACGAACGCGGGCTCCGGGCCGTCGCCCGTGTAGCCGGCGGTGATCGACGGCACTTGGCCGTACAGGAAGCCCGGCAGATCGACGTGAACGACGCCGGCGCCGCGCGGCACGCTCGCGCCCGCGCGGCCGTCGCGCCTCAGTCCGAACAGCGTGACGAAGAGCGACGAGGTGTCGCGCCAGGCGTCGATCGCGGGATGCTCGCGGATGCGCTTGTAACCCCACAAGAAGAACCCCGGACGATCCGAGATCGCGAACCGGTAAGTCATGAAGCGCTCCCGCGGCGGCTCGCCCCGGCGCGTGGCGTAACCGGCGCGCCTCCGCTGAGCCTCCATGCGCAGCGGCTCGTCCTCGGTGATGCCGTACGCCTTGTAGCGCGGCGTGAAGAGCTCGAAGACGCCCTCGACGCGGAGCGGCGCGTACGAACCCTGCGCCGGCTCGTCCGGAAAACGCAACGCGATCGTCCCGCCGACGGCCATGCGATGATCCGGATCCTCGTAGAACTCCGCGAGGTTCTTCACGGTCATCGAGAGCCGCATGGACATGGGGTACGCCGGGCGGCCTCGTGTCTCGTGCTCGCGATACACGGCGTCGTGGCGTCCGGCGTTCGGGACGTCCGGTTCGTAGTAGCCCTGCATCGTCTCGACGAAATGCAGGCCGAGCGGTTTGCTCTCGAAGGGCGGCTCGATGCGCGCGGGGCTCGTCGGCTTGGGCGGCGTGCGGACGAAACCTTGCTGGGCGGCGTGCGCCGCCCAGCGCACGCTCTCGCGCCGCTGCTCCCGGTACGAGGCCCAGCCTTCGCCATGGAGGGCGAGCGGCGGGTGCGTCTCGATGAAGCGCGCGATGTTGCGCTCGGCGATCGCCAGAATCGTCGCGGACGGGTTCACGCCGACGGAGCTGGAGAGCGCGGCGCCGTCGAGGACGTAGAGCCCCGGCTTGCCGTACACCTGTCCGTCCGGGTCGAGCACGCCGAGCTCCGGCGAATCCGCCATCGGACATCCTCCCTGGTTGTGCACGGTGATCGGCTTGCCGAGGAACGCCCACGCCGGATTCGTGCGAAGCTCCCCGCCGAGCGCGCGCGCGACGTCGGCCATGAGCAGCTCTTCGTCCGCGTAGCCGGGCGCGAGGTGGAACAAATCCAGATCCGCGACGACGCGGTCGCGCGCCGTGTCGTAGACGAGCTGGCCGCTGGCCGCATCACGGCCCATGGCCAGCAGCATGAGCCGATGCTGCGCGTCCGAGTCGTCGTATCCGAGGACGTTCTTCGCGACGCTCGCCGCGTCGAGACCGCCCTGGATGAACAGCGCGTGCGTGGCGCGGAACGCGATCTCGTCGTCGGCGCCGAACGCCCAGCGGATGAGCCGACGCGCGAGCGCTCGAAGAGCCCGCCGGAGCGCGCCGCCCTTCCCGAAGAAAGGGATCCGAAACCGCGCGAGAGCCCCGAACAGGCGATGGTCCGCCGAGGCGATGGAGTCCTCGATGGTGCGACCGACGACGGCCGGGAACAACAGCGGCACCTGGAGCTCCCGCAGAAACGGCAAGAACGCTCGTCGGAGCTGCTTCGAAGCAAGCTTTCGGAAGTCGTCCGCCCGCCCCGCGTCGAGGAGCGCATCCACCGGCGACGGGAGCCGCGGGATGCGCCGTGACGCCGGGACGAGCGCCGGCGAAAGGTCGCTCGCGGGGATCACGCCGTCTCCGTCGCCGGCGCGCACGAGGCGGTTACGTCCGAGCCACAGCGGCGCGCGCAGAAGGCCGATCAAACGATCGAGCTCGGCGCCGTAGCCCCCGTCTTGCAGCTGGAAGAAGCGCGACGGCGTCACCGAGTGCCAGTGCACGGTCGTCGTCGTGATCGTCGGGCCGTACGTCGGATATTGCGGCGCCTTCGTGCCGTAGACGATGCCGAGGGCGTCGCCGCCCGGGAAGTAGCCGGTGCCGACGAGAGAATTCGGGCGCTCCGGGTGCGCTTCTCCGCGGAGCAACAGCCGCGTCGTGTGCACCGAGCCCGCGCACAGAAACAGATACGGAGTCGAGAGCTCTTCTCGGCTGCCGCGCAGGTGATCGACGATCTGCAGGTAGAAGCCGCCGTTCGGCCCGTAGCGCACGTCGAGCACCTCGCACTGCGTGCGCACCCGTGCGCCGTAACGCTCGGCCAGCGCGAGATAGTTGTAGTCGAGCGTGTTCTTCGCCCCTTCGGGGCAGCCGGTGCAGCACTTGCCGCAGCCGTTGCACGGTTGCTGCAGGACGCCGTGCACGTTCTCTTCTTCGCGGTCGCGGTTGTTGACGGCGATGGGCGGGTAAAAGAACTCTCCGCTGCGCTCGAGCCGCTCCATGGTCCGCTTCAGCTGCTCCGCCTTGACGAGCGTCGGAAAGAGGCGGCGGTGCGTGGTGATCGGCGCCGCTTGCATCATGTACGCGGCGAGATCGAAGTACGGCGTCAGCGTCTCCCGGGACCGATACGTCTCCGGCCAGCGCTGGTCGAAGACTTCGTCGGGCGGCCGCAGGTGGACGTTCGCGTAAATGAGGGAGCCGCCGCCGTAACCTGCGGCCTGCACGCTGACGAGCTCCTCCAGATCCAGGATGTCCCACAGCCCCTGGTTCGGTTGCCACGTCCATCGCGCGAGATCGGGGAGCAGCGCGGGCGCGACGGGCAGCTCGGGAAAGTCGTCGCGTTCGTAACGCCGGCCTCGCTCGAGGACGAGCACGTCGTAGCCGGCTTGTGCCAGACGACACGCCGCCACGGCGCCGCCGAAACCGGTCCCGACCACGATCGCCGGGACCTCGTTGCGAGCGAACACGGCTCATGGTCGCCGATCCGGAGCAGGGGAGTCCAGGCCGGCTGTTCTAAATCGACCATGGCGAATCTCGTCTCGAATTCGGACGGACGCGGGGCGTTCGTGTAACGCTGCCTGCTCCATGGCCGCCGACGACGTCCCAGACCTCACGACGCCGCGCTTTCAGGAGAGCGGCGTCGAAGCGGCGGAGCACCGTCGGCTCGCGCGAGGCACGGTGCTCGTCAGTCGTTTCGAGCTCGGGGAGAAGCTCGGCGAGGGCGGGATGGGACACGTGTTCGCGGCGTTCGACCGCGAGCGCAAGGAGCGCGTGGCGATCAAGTTCCTGGGCCGGCTCACCCCGCAGTCGATCGCTCAGATGAAGCGCGAGTTCCGCTCGGCGTGCGAGCTCGTCCACCCGAACCTCGTCCGGCTGCACGAGCTCTTCTCCGACGGTGTGGAGTGGTTTTTCTCGATGGAGCTCGTGGAAGGCGCGATGCTCGGCAAGCTCGCTCCGGACGCTCCACGCGGGGGCATTCCGCGCTTGCGGTCCATCCTGATCCAGCTCGCCCAAGCGCTCGCCGCGCTCCACGCCGTAAATACGATCCACGGCGATCTCAAGCCTTCGAACTTCCTCGTCGCGCCGCCGGACGACCGCGTCGTGCTCCTCGACTTCGGCCTGTCGCGACCGCTCGGGCTCGCGCCGCAGCTCGAAATCGCCGGCACGCCCGCGTACATGGCCCCCGAGCAAGCCATGGGCGACGTGCTCACCGAGGCGGCGGATTGGTATTCGTTCGGCGTCGTCCTCTACGAAGCGCTCACCGGAGAGCTGCCCCTGCGCAGGCCGTCGAGCACGCGTCTCCAGGGCGCGCCGCGGGATCTCGCCGAGATCTGCCTGCGGCTGCTCGCGCTGCGCCCCGCCGATCGTCCGTCGGCGGCGGACGTCCTCGCGGCGCTCGGCAGCGGGGGGAGCGATCCGGGGCGCTACGCGACGCTGCCGCCGCCCTCGCGGCGGCCGTCGCTGTTCGGGCGGACGGCGGAGCTCGGCGTGCTCCGCGGCGCGCTCGCGCGGACGGCGCACGGGGCGCCTGCGCTGGTGCTCGTGCACGGGCTCTCGGGCATCGGAAAGACGGCGCTCGTCGAGCACTTCGTGGCGCACGCGCGCGCGGAGAGCGCGACCGTCTTCGCCGGCAAATGCAGGGAGCGCGAGTCGATGGGCTACAAGGCCGTCGACGGGCTCATCGACGACATCGTGGCGTTCGTCGACGGCGCGACGGAAGAGGAGATCGCCGCGCTGTTGCCCGCGGACACCGCCGCGCTCACGATCCTGTTTCCCGGGTTGCTCTCGGCGCCCGCGATGAGCCGCGCGTCCGAGCGACACCTCGGGTCCGTGGAGCAGGCCGTCGTCCGCCAGCGCGCCGTCGAGGCCTTCGGCGAGCTCTTTCGCGCTATCCGCCGCCGCGGGCCGCTCGTCGTATGGATCGACGATCTGCAATGGAGCGATCGCGAGAGCGCGCTCCTCCTCGGCCGCGCGCTCGGCGGTCCCGACCCCGTTCCGTTTCTCCTCGTCGGCAGCTACCGCGACGACGCCGCGCACCTCGCGCCGCTCCTCGACGCGCTCTTCGGCGACTCCACGGTGGTGCTCCCCGCGGCGACCGAGGTCGCCGTGCGCCCGCTCGACGACCGCGACGCGGAACGGCTCGCTCTCGAGCTCTTGCCCGCGGCCGTCGAGGACGCCGCGTCGCTCGCCGCGCGCATCGCCGAGGAAGCCGCCGGTCATCCTCTGTTCATCGCCGAGCTCTCCTACGCGTCGCACGCGTCGTGGGCGGCGCCGCGCCCTCTGGGGAGCCTCACGGAGCTCGTCAGCCAGCGCGTCGCCGCGCTTCCCGAGCGGGCGCGACGGCTCCTCGAGACCACGGCGGTGGCCGGAACGCCGCTCGTTCAGGCCGTGCTGCGCGAGACGCAACAGCTCGGCCCGGCCGAGGCGCAGGAAGCGATCGACGTTCTGCGCGCGAATCGCCTCGTCCGGAGCACCGGCTTGCGCGAAGACGACACGGTCGACATTCATCACGACAGGATCCGCGAGATCGTCGTCGCCGGGCTCGGTGAAGAGGACCGGAAGCGTCAGCACCTCGCGCTCGCGCGGGCTTTCGAGGCGCGGACCGACGCCAAGCCCGAGGTCCTCGCGACTCATTATCACGCCGCCGGGGACGTCCCGCGCGCGCGGCGCTACTTCCGCCTGGCCGCGGACGCGGCGATGCGCGCGCTCGCATTCGAGCACGCGGCCGCGTTGTACGAGCGAATCACCCTCGACAAGACGTCACCTCGTCACGAATGGCGAGACGCGCAGCTGATGCGCGCCGCCGCGCTGGCGCACGCGGGACAAGGGCCCGCCGCGGCGAACGTGTATCTGGCGACCGCGCCGAGCTGTCTGCGCGGTCAGGCGCTCGAGCTGCGGCGTCTCGGCGCCGAGCAGCTCCTGCTCTCGGGCCACCTCGGTCACGGGCTGGGCGTCATCGAGCAAGTCCTGGACGAGACCGGCCTCCGTCGCTCGCGCGGCGGGCGTCGCGCGCTCTTGTCCATCGCGGCGGGCCGGCTCATCGCCCGCGCGCGCGGGCTGCGCCACGAACCGCGGAGCGAGGATCGAATCGCGCGCGAGGAGCTGGTCCGGGTCGACGCGGCGTGGACCATCGCCTCGTCGCTCAGCGTCGTGGATTTCGTGCGCGGCGCCGAATTCCAGACGAAGCACTTGCTCCTCGCTCTGCGCGCGGGAGAACCCAGGCGGGTGCTGCGTGCCCTGACGCTCGAGGTCTCCTACGTCGCCACCCGCGGCGTCGGTTCGGAGCGCAGGACCGCGCGGCTCCTCGCCATCGCCGAGCGGCTCGCTCGCGAGAGCGGTGACCCGGGCGCCGCCGGGCTTCTGTGTTTGAGCCGGGGTATCGCGGACTATTTGCAGGAGCGGCTCGAAGACGCGGTCACGCATTTCGAAGAGGCGCTCTCGGTGTTCACCCGACGGTCATCGGGGGCAGTGTGGGAGACGCTCACGGCGCAGCGGTTCTTGAACGCGTCGCTGTTCTTCCTCGGCCGCCTGCGAAGCCTCGCCGACACCGTGCCGCGTCTCCTCGCGGACGCGGACGGCAAGGGAAACATCTATGCGAGCATGTGCTTTCGCACCGCATATTCCTGGCCCGCGTGGCTCTCGAGCGGCGACGTCGACGAGGCGCGGCGTCAGCTCGCGCGAGCGCGGGAGGAGTGGCCCACGACGGAATACCAGCTCGCTCACGCCAACATGCTCATCGGCGACTCGCTCGTCGACTTCTACGCCGGAGATCGCGAGCGGCCCATCGCCCGCATCCGCGAAGAGTGGGCGCGCATCGAAGCGTCGCAGATCCTTCGCATCGCGATCCTACGCGTGCAGCTCCGGCAGCTCCGTGCGGCGGCGGCCGCGGTCGCGGCGAATGCGGAGGCGGCGCAGGGCCGCCTGGCCCGGGCCCGAGAGCTGCGCGCCGAGGCCAGAAAATTCGCGAAGCTCGTCGCAAGCGAGCGCGTCCGGCGCGCGGCGCCCCTTGCAGCTTTGATGCACGCGGCGCTCGACCGCGCCGAGGGCGACGTCGAAGGCGCGCGGCGCCGCTTACGTGAAGCGGCGCAGGCGTTCGAAGGTCAAGGGTTACGGCTCCTCGCCGCCTCCGCGACGGCGCGGCTCGGTGCGCTCACACCGGGTCCCGACGGAGCGCGCCTGGTCGAAGAAGGACTCTCCGCGTTCCGCACCGAGGGAGTCATCGAGCCCTGGCGGATGATCGACATGTTCGCGCCCGGTACGTAGGCGTATCTTCGTGCGCGCCGCCATGCGCGAGCAAGAGGCGAATGCCAACGCGAGCCGTCGCATCTCGACGCGACGGTGCGGCCCGATCGGCGATTCCATGCACGAACACCTCCTCACGCACGAATGGACGGTTCGTCAGCTTCTTCGCGACGAGCTATTCGCGAGGCGCAACGAAGGTACGTATACGTACCTTCGTCCCTGCATCGGTAGCCGACCTGAGGTATGCCTCGTTTTGCGCTATTCGCGAGGCGCAACGAAGGTACGTATACGTACCATCGTCCCTGCATCGGGTACTGGCTGATTTGACTTGGCCGGCTGGGGCTCGTGCGCTCGGGCGCTCTGCTACCGACGATGAAGCGGGTCCACATCTACCGCCCGAATGCGGCACGTACCGCGCTCTGAACGAAAGCGAGCTCCGTTCGGAGCAGTTCTGCAAGGGATGCGGAGCTACCGTAGGAGATTCGTCAGGTACTCGACGCCAACGGGCTTCTGCATCGCTGTCGGTCGGGCGCGTCGTGGAGACGGCTTCACGACGATTGCTGGCGGTCCGATGCGCGCAGCTGTCGTCGCGCTTTTTGCAGCGCCGCGGCGGCGCGCGCGGCGACGTCTCGGTTCGACAAGAGGCGCTCGGCGGCGGCGCGCGCGACGTCGTCCGTCGGATCTTCGGTCAGGAGCTCTTCGACGTGGCCGATGGCGCTCGCGGGCTTTCCGGCGTCGCCCATGTACAGCTCGACGAGCCGGCGTCGCTCGGCGATCGCGATTGCCTTCGGCAGCGCGTCTTCCGCGAGCGTGCGCTCGATGAGCGAGCACGCGAGATCGAACCGCTTTCCCTTGCGACAGTGTGCTTCGACGACGTCGAAGAGGATCGGATGGCTCGCGGCGAGCGCGTGCACGCGTTTGCAGGCCTCTTCCGAGAGCGGCTGATTCGCGGGCAGCGGCACGATCTTGTTGACGATCTTGCCGATGAGCGCGCTCGCGCCGCGCGGATCCGCGGAGGCGGCGATGGCGTAGAGCTCGACGAGCTTCCGCGCGTCGTTCGCGGTCTCGAGACGCCGCTCGAGTCGCGCGAACGTTTCCGGGTGACCCGGTGACGCGCGCTGCACGCGGAAGAGAAACGCCTCCGCGGCGCCCGCGTCTCCGAGGATGCCCAGATGAAAATCCGCAGCGTGCGCCAACAGCTCCGCCTGGGCCGCGGCGGTGAGCTGCGCGAGCCTTCGTTCGCTCGTCACGAGGCCGTACGCGGCCTTCAGCTCCTGTTCTTTTCCGTCCCGGGCGGCGGCGGCGTGCAACGACTCCCACAGCGCGGGTTGCGCTTCGCCCGCCTTGAGCTCCGCGCAGAGCGTTTCCAGCGCCGCGGCCGGATTCTCCAGAGCCCGCTCGAGCATCGCCCCGAGCCGCTCGAGCCGGAGGGCCCTCGTTTTGTCACCGAGCGCCGGCATGTGACGCCGGGGAGTATTGCACATCGCCGCCACGTGCAAAGCGCGATGTGTCGCCTCCCCGTCGCTCAACGCGCCGCGTTCTTGGCCGCAGCTACCGGCGAGATTTGCCCGTCGTTGCGCCCGTCGCCGAGCCGGCCGTTGCCGCCCTGGCCCCAGCCGCTCACCGATCCGGTCGCGTGCGCCGCGACGGTGTGGAACTGTCCGGTGCTTATTGCGACAACCTTGCTGGACAGATCTGGGTTGCCGAACGCCGTCGCGCTGGCGCCGAGCTGCACGAGGGTGGGGACGGCTCGGTTGGTCGTCGTCCCGTCGCCGAGCTGGCCGTATGCGTTGTAGCCCCAGCAATACGCCTGGCCGCTGCCGGAGAGGGCGCAGACGTGTCCGCTGGTGTCGCTCCACGCGGAGATGCGCACGAACTGGTTCGTGCCGGAGACCTGCACCGGGAGCGTCGTGGAGAACGTCGAACCGGCGCCGTTCTCTCCGTTGGCGGAGTTGCCCCAGCAGTAGGCGCCGCCGTTCGCGGCGAGCGCGCAGGTGTTCTCGGCGGAGCCGTCGATCACGCGCCGCCCCTTCGCCATACCGGTGAGCGTGCCGAAGCCGAACACGCCGCTCACCGCGACGGGGCTCGTCTGGTTGAAGGCGGCGTTGTTTCCAAGCTGCCCGGTGTCGCCGCGACCCCAGCACGCGACCTCGCCGGTCGCGCGGATCGCGCAGGTGTGATACCAGCCCGCGCCGATCGCCACGGCGTCGGTGAGCATGCCGCTGTTGCCGATGCCGTGCACCTGCACGGGGGTCGGGCTGTCCGCGGTCGAGGCGTTTCCGAGCTGTCCGAAGCCGTTGTATCCCCAGCACCACACCTGCGTCACGCCGTCGCCGACGGGCGGCGGATCGACGAGCGCGCAGACGTGTAGCAGGCCGCCGGCGAGCTCGACGGCGTTCGCGACGCCCGCGACGGTGACGGGCGACGTGCGGGCCGTCGGATTGCCGACGGTGCCGTCGCCGTTCTCGCCGCTGAGATCGTTGCCCCAGCACGACACCGTGCCGCTCTTGGCGAGCGCGCAGCTCCCGAGCTCCAGCGCGACGACGTCGGAGGCGGGAGGCAACCCGGGCACGTTCGCCGCGGCCCAGCGTTCCTCGGTGCTGCCGATGCCGAGCTCTCCGTCGAAATCGTAGCCCCAGCAGTACACGGAGCCCGCGCTCGTCACGCCGCAGGAGTGGCCGAGGCCCCCGTCGACCTCGACGAAATTGCGTCCGCCCGCGACGTCGGTCGGCGTCGGTCGCTGCGTCGCGGTCCCGTCGCCGACCTCGCCTTGCCCGTTGTAACCCCAGCACCGCGCCGTGCCGCTCTGCAGGTACCCGCAGCTGTAGGCGTCGCCCGCGTCGACCTGCGAGTACGCCGCGACGTCGGCGATGGGCGTGGGCGCGGAGAGGTTCACGTTCACGCCGCTGTTGTCGCCGGTCCGGCCGTTGTCGTCGTCGCCCCAGCACACCGCTTGCCCGGATTTGCGGACCGCGCAGCCGTGCAGCATCCCCATGGCGACGTATTCCGCGTCGTCGAAGGTGCCGACCGATCCGAGCCCGTGCATCCGCAGCGGGTAATTCGAGTCGGCGCCCGTCGCGAGCGACTCGGAAGCGTTGCTTCCCCACGCCGAGGCGAGGCCGCCCTTCTGCACGGCTATGGTCGAATTCTCACCGAGCGCGATCGTCGCGACTTGCGCGAGGCAGCCCGCCGGCGTGCTCGCGTCGCAAGCGGCCGCGCCTCCGACGGCGTGCGTGTACACCGGCGACGTGCGCGTCACCGCGGCGCCGTCACCGAGCCTTCCGCTGCCGCCGTTGCCCCAGCACACGAGCCGTCCCGAGTGCGCAGCGTCGAGGATGGCGCAGGTGTGCTGCTGCCCGCTCGCGAGATACACGACCGACGACAGCGAGCCGCTCCCCGTCTGTCCGGCGATCACGTCGACGGGCGCCGTGCTGCTCGCGGCGGCGCCGTTGCCGAGCTGGCCGTTCGCGTCGCTGCCCCAGCACTTCACGCCGCCGGTCGCGAGCCGCGCGCACGTGAACTCTTCCCCGGCGGTGACCTGGACGGCGTTGGTGATGCCGCTCACCGTGACCGGCGCCGCGCGGTCGGTCGTGGTTCCGTCGCCGAGCTGCCCCGCGTCGTTGTAACCCCAGCAGACGATCTCTCCGGTGGCCCGGAGCGCGCAGGCGTGCATGCCGTGATCGCCGCAGGTGATCTGCGTCGCGTCGGCGAGGCCCTTCACGTAGGTAGCGCCGAGCCGGTAATCGACGACGACGCCGTTGCCGAGCTCGCCGTTGCTGTCGTCGCCCCAGCAGAGGACGCGCCCTCCGTCGGCGATCGCGCAGGTGTGCTCGCGTCCGGTGCAGATCGCGGTCGGGGGTGGCCGGCAAGCGCCGGCGACGCACGCGCCGCTGAGACAATCACGGGCCGCGCTGCACCCGCTGCCGACGCCGCAAGCCGGGCAGCTCGCGCCGCAATCGGTGTCCGTCTCGGCGCCGTTTTCCACGCCATCGGCGCACGACGGCGTCTGGCAGATGCCGGCGATGCACACGCCGCTCTGACAATCGCTCGCGGCGAGGCAACCTCCGTGGTCGGCGCACTTCGTCGCGCAACCGCCGCCGCAATCGACGTCGCTCTCTCCGCCGTTGCGCACGTGGTCGCTGCACGACGGCGGCTGACACCGCGACCCGGTGCACACGCCGCTGACGCAATCGGCGCTGCCGCGACACACCTTGCCGGCCGCGCACGCGGGGCACGAGCCGCCGCAGTCGATGTCCGATTCGGTGCCGTTCATCACTCCATCGTTGCAGTTCGGCGGCGCGCAGACGCCGCTCGGGCTGCAGAAGGACGTCGCGCAGTCGGCGCCCGTGCCGCAAGCCTGGCCCGCGGCACACTTCGTCGGGCACGAGCCGCCACAGTCGACGGCGCTCTCCGTGCCGTTGCGCACGCCGTCCGTGCACGTCGGCGCGCGGCAAGTCCCGTTGCAGACGAGGCTTTGACAGTCGTTTCCGGTGGCGCACGTCTGTCCGGCGGCGCACGGCGCGCAGGAGCCGCCGCAATCGACGGCGCTCTCCGTGCCGTTGCGCACGCCGTCCGTGCACGTCGGCGTCTGGCAAACGCTCGCGACGCAGCGGCCGCTCTTGCAGTCCGCGTCCTTGCCGCACGCCGAGCCCGGCAAACACGGAGGACAGGTCCCGCCGCCGCAGTCGACGCCGGTTTCGGCGCCGTTCCGGACGAAGTCGGAGCAGGTCGGAGCCTGACAAGTTCCGTCGCACACGTCGCTCGCGCAATCGCCCATGGTGCCGCAGGTCTGGCCGGCTCCGCAGCGCGAAGGGCACGTCGCTCCGCCGCAATCCACGCCGGTCTCGTCCTGGTTCGAGACGCCGTCGGAGCACGTCGCGGGTTGGCAGACGTCGCCGGCGCAGTGCTTGCTCTGACAATCGGCGTTCACGCCGCAGCCGCCGCTGTCCGGGCACGGCGCGCACGAGGCGCCGCCGCAGTCGGTGTCCGTCTCCGTCCCGTTGCGGATCCCGTCGTTGCACCCCGGCGCCGCGCACACGAGGGCGGGGGAGCAGTAGCTCGAGACGCAATCCGCGCCGGTGATGCAGCCGCCGCCGAGAGGACAATCGCCGCACGACGCGCCGCCGCAATCGGTGGACGTCTCGGTGCCGTTCTTGACGCCGTCCGTGCACGTCGCGGCCTGGCAGAGGCTCGCCGTGCAGACACGGCTCACGCAGTCCGCGCCGCGTGCGCAGCCCTGGTTCGTCGCGCAAGGGGCGCACGCGCTGCCGCCGCAGTCCTGGCCCGTCTCGTTGCCGTTCTTCACGCCGTCCGTGCACGAGGGCGTCTGACAGAGCGCGCCGATGCACACGCCGCTCGCGCAATCGCTCGCGCCGCCGCAGCCGGATCCGGGCGGACATTTCTTGCATGCGCCGCCGCAGTCCTGGCCCGTCTCGTTGCCGTTCTTCACGCCGTCGTCGCAGCTCGTGGGCTGACAGACGTCGGCGGAGCAGACGAGGCTCGAGCAATCCACGCCGGCGTTGCACGCCTTCGTCGTGCCGCACCGCGGACACGCGCCGCCGCCGCAATCCACGTCGGTCTCGGTGCCGTTTCGCACGCCGTCGTTGCACAGCGCGGCCGAGCAGACGCCGAGATCGCAGAACGTGCTCGCGCAATCTCCGGACTTCTTGCACGCTTTCCCGAGACCGCAGGCGCGGCAAGCGTCGCCGCCGCAGTCGACGTCGGTCTCGGCGCCGTTCGTGACGGTGTCGCTGCACGAGGGCGTTTGGCACACGCCGCCGCTGCACACGGCGCTGGTGCAGTCGCTCGCGAGCCCGCACGCGGCGCCCGGCGAGCAAGGCGGGCAAGCGCCGCCGCAGTCGCGCGCCGTCTCCGTTCCGTTTTTCACCGAGTCCGAGCACGTCGCGGGCTGGCACACGCTGCCGGTGCAGACGCCGCTCGCGCAATCGGCGGAAGCGGTGCACGCGCCGCCCGCGCCGCACGGCGGGCACGAAGGTCCGCCGCAGTCGATCCCGGATTCTTCGCCGTTCTTCGCGCCGTCGCTGCACGATTCGGCCTGACACACGCCGTCGGTGCACACGTCCGTCACGCAATCCGAAGGCACGCCGCAACGGTCGCCCGCGGCGCACTTCGGACACGAGCCGCCGCAATCGACGCTCGTCTCGGTGCCGTTCTTCACCTTGTCCGTGCAGGTCGGCGCTTGACAGATCTTCGCGGTGCAGACGGCGGAGGCGCAGTCCGCCGGGAATTTGCAGGCGTTGCCCGCGCGGCAACCGGGGCACGAGCCGCCGCAGTCGACGTCCGTCTCCGTGCCGTTCTCGATGAAATCTTTGCACGACGGCTCCTGGCACGTCCCGGTGCAGCGTCCGTCCAGCGCGCAGTCCGTCGTGCGGGCGCACGCTTTCGTCGGTGCGCAGCTCGGGCACACGCCGCCGCAATCGACGTCGGTTTCGGTGCCGTTGCGCACGCCGTCGCCGCACGTGGCCGTCGCGCATTTACCGCCGTTGCACACGCTGCTGGCGCAGTCCGACGCGACCTTGCAGTCCTTGCCGTCGGCGCAAGGAGCGCAGGCGCTGCCGCCGCAGTCGACGTCGCTCTCCGTGCCGCCCTTCTCGCCGTCGACGCACCCCGGACCGACGCACACCAGGGTCACCGCGCAGATCGAAGTCGCGCAATCGGCGTTCGTCACGCACGCCCCGCGGACGCCGCACGGCGGGCACGAAGGTCCACCGCAGTCCTTGCCGCTCTCGGCGCCGTTCTTGACGCCGTCGGTGCACGACGGCGACGCGCAGGTCCCTTCGAGGCACAGGTGCGTCGCGCAGTCGGTCACCCCGATGCACCCGTCGCCTTCCTGGCACGGGGCGCAGTTGCCGCCGCAGTCGGTGCCGGTCTCCGCGCCGTTCTTCACGGAGTCCGAGCAGCTCGGCCTCTGGCACAAGCCGCGCTTGCACACGCCGCTCACGCAATCGGCGGAAGCGGCGCACTCGAGCCCGTCCGCGCACGGCGACGGGCAGCTCGCGCCGCAATCGGTGTCCGTCTCCGCGCCGTTCTTCACTCCGTCGCTGCATTCCGGCGCGCGGCACCGGCGATCGCTGCCGCACACGTCGCTCGCGCAGTCCGAGCCGTCGTTGCAAGATCCCTCCGACGGACACGGCGCGCAGCGCGCGCCGCCGCAATCGGTGTCGGTCTCCGTCCCGTCGTGCATGCCGTCGGCGCACGAGGGATCCGTGCAGAACCCCGAGACGTCGCAGAAGCCGGTGTCGCAGTCGCTCTTCGCCTTGCAGTGTTTGCGCACGTCGCACGGCTTGCAGTCGCCGCCGCAATCGACGTCGGTCTCCGAGCCGTTCGCGACGCCGTCGTCGCACGCGGGCGCGACGCACGCGCCGTTCGTGCAGACGCCGCTCGCACAATCGCCGGAGTATCCGCAGGGCTGACCGGGCTTGCACCCCGCGCAAGCGCTGCCGCCGCAGTCGACGTCGCTCTCGTCGCCGTTCCGGATGCCGTCGTCGCACGCCGGAGCGAGGCAAGCGTCGTCCTTGCATCGCCCCGAGGTGCAGTCCGTGTCTTCGAGGCAGCGCTGTCCCGGGTCGCAGGGCGCGCAGCTCGTTCCGCCGCAGTCCTGGTCGGTCTCGGTGCCGTTCAGCATGCCGTCGGCGCAGGTCGGCGATTGGCAGAGCATGCGAGAGCAAAACGACGTCGTGCAATCGTTCGCGTGCTGGCACGGCTCGCCGGGATTGCACGGCGGACACGTCGGGCCGCCGCAATCCACGCCGGTCTCGTCGCCGTTGACGATCTGGTCGTCGCACGAGGCCGGCTGGCACACCGCCTTGGTGCAGACGTCGCTCGCGCAATCGGAGTGCGCCGCGCACGCGGAGCCGTTCGCGCACGGCGGACACGCGGAGCCGCCGCAATCGACGTCCGTCTCGTCGCCGTCGGTGACGCCGTCGCTGCACGTGGCGACCTTGCAAACATCGCCGTCGCAACGGCGCGACGCGCAATCGCCGTTCGACCCGCACGCGCGGTTCGTGCCGCACGGCGCGCAGTCGGGCCCTCCGCAGTCCACGTCCGTTTCGTTCGCGTCGAGCTGATGATCTCCGCAGTGATCCGGCGCGCAGTGACCGGTGACGCAGCTCCCCGAGGAGCAGTCCATGTCGACGCCGCAAGCGGCGTGTGCGGCGCAGGGTTCGCACTCCGCGCCGCCGCAATCGATGTCCGTTTCGGATCCGTTCTTCCTGCCGTCGCTGCACGTTCCCGGTCCGCCTTCGCCGATATTTCCAGCGACGCCGACGTCGCCGCTTCCGTCGAGGCCGGCGTCGTGCGTCGCGCCGCCGGTGCCGCCGCCGTGGTGACGCGGGCCTCCGCTGCTCAAGGCGTCCAATCCCGATGTCGTGCAAGCGACCGCGAGCACGACGCTCGCGTACACGACTGCCGCTCGCTGTATGGCGACGGTAAGCAACCTTGACTCCAAAAGAGAAAGGCCCGGCGGGGGACCCTACGCGCGCTTTGGCTCGAGTCCTATAGGGGTGTGCAATCCCGTGAATTGACTCGGATCGCCGGAACGAGGACGGCGCGCTCGGTGCCGAGCAAGCAAGCGGCCGTTCGTTTTGGAGGGTGGCGCGGCCTGCTTTTTCGGTCGATGCGGGCGACGTGCTCATCACCGCGGCGCGGTGCAGCGAGGTGAAAGGCGCGCGTACCCGCCTGGATCGTCGGGATCCTCGATCGGCGTCGAGCACGCTCCTGGGATCCATTGCTTCACGATCGTGCCATTGCGCCACCGTTTCACTTTTGAACACGATGCGCGGAATGTTGCCGATCGCGAGATGTCCATCGCCGATCGTCGGAGCAGCCCTGTCTTTACCCAGCAAGCGATCGGCGATCGACGCACCCGATCGACAGAGCGACCGTCAGCCGGCAGCGCGGTAGACGGACTGACGCGCCATGCGCATTCGCTGCTCGAGGACGCGCAACCGGGATCGGACCGTAACTGCGTTGCTCGAGCGCGGCCGCCGCATCACCGGCGTTCGGCCGTACGCGAGAACGTGAAGCGAGTCACCAGCGAAGCAGTGTTGGGCGGCCGCGCGCATCTGTTCGTCGGTCAAGTCGAGCGGTCGCGCCGCGCAGGACACGAGGACCGCGGACAGATTTCACAGCTATATAGTGCATAGTGTGCACAAGCTTGGTGACCATGGATATCCGGCATCTGCCGGATTGCGAGCTCCGCACGAACGCAGTATCGGCTTCGGCCACATGACGGGTTGGCAATCTCGGGGCGCTTCGCTACTTTGGTTGGTTACCATTCTCGGCGCAGGCGGCTGCACGACCGACGATAAGCGGCCCGTGAAGCATGCGACCGACGCCGGCGTGTCGTCCGAAGCGGGCGCGCCCGAAGCAACGGATTGGACATCTTACGGGCACGATCTCTCGCAAACGCGCAACAGTCCAGAGACGACGTTCAGCACGGCAAACGTGGGGCAGCTCACGCGGAAGTGGGAGAAATGGCTGCCGCGCTGCACGAGCACGCCAGCCGTCGTCAATGGCATCGTCTATCTCGGCGATTGGTTCGGCAGTCTGCACGCGATGCGCGTCCAGGACGGAACGGATGTTTGGACGACGCAGCTCACGCAGTCGACCATCGACGACTCCCCGCTCGTCGCGGATGGCAAGATCTTCGTCGGCGACGGGGCCGGTAAATTGTACTCCGTCGACCAGAGGACCGGAAAGCTACTCTGGTCCGCGGTCGTTAGTGACCATCCACAGGCCCACGTATACAGCTCACCCGCTACCGTCGACGGGTTGGTGCTCATCGGGTCGGCGTCGCTCGAGCTCGTCTCCGGGGTGAACGAGTTCACCTTCAAAGGCAGTTTCGTCGCGTTCGACGAAAATACCGGTAAGGAAGAGTGGCGTACCTACGTCGCCTTCGATGACGAGCGCTCCGGCGCCGGTGTGTCGGTGTGGTCCTCTTTCGCCATCGACACGAAGCGCGAGATGGCGTTCATCGGCACCGGCCAGAGCTACGAGGCGCCGGCGAGCGAGTACGGCGATTCGCTCGTCGCGGTCAAATACAAGACCGGCGAGATCGTCTGGCATCAGCAATACACGGCGGACGACATTTACACGATCTTGCACGCGCAAGGTCCGGACGCCGACGTCGGCGCCACGCCGAACCTCATCACCGTGAACGGCGTCGACGCCGTCGGCGTCGGCAACAAGGCAGGAAAGTTCGCGGTGTTCAACCGTGACACCGGAGCGCCGCTCTGGGACCCGATGTTCCAGCAGGTTGCGAAAGGGTCGGCGCAGGGCGGCTTCATGGCGAGCTCCGCGTACAACGACGGCGTCATCTACATGGCGTCGAACGACGGCATCGGCCTCATCGACGATCCACAACCGACGGACACGCACGCGCTGCTCGCCGTCAACGCGGACACCGGCGCGACCGTCTGGCGCAAGGAACGTCCGTACCCGAGCGTCGGCGGCGTCACGTACACGAACGGCTTGCTCTTTTACACGACGACGGACGGCACCATCAACGCCATCGACGCTTCGACCGGCGATCAGCTATGGAGCGACAAGACGTCGTTCATCGATCCGCGCACCGGCGATCGAAACACGTACAAGGTCGCAGCCGGCGTGACCGTCGCCGAGGGCGAGGTGTTCGTGTGCTCGGGGTTCTCGTTCTTCAAAACGTCGGGAAACGGTTCTTACGGGGGCGGCGTCATCGCGTACGGGCTGCCGGGTGGAGTCGAGAACCTACCCGACGGCGGCGCCGCGGATTCCCACCAGTGCCTCTTGCCGGCAGGGGCGTCGCAGTGCAACTCGACCGTGACATCCATCAATCTTTGCCCTGTCAGTACCGCGTGCATCTGCGAGAAGTGTGATTGCGATTTCCAGGCTTGCGCCGAACACCCCGGTTGTCTCGACATTTTGAACTGCAGCATTCAAACGGGGTGCGCGCAGAGCAACGCGCTCCTCTGCTACCTGAACGACGGTCCCTGCAAGGACGTCATCGACGCGAACGGCGGTCCCGTCGGACCGGCGACGAACCTCGCGCTCGCGGTCGGCGACTGCGCGGCGGCGCAGAGCTGTCCCCAGGCGTGCCCGTAGGAGAGGCGGGTCGATCCTCGGCGAAGGAACTTCGCCGTTCTACGCCGCCGCGTCGCGCGCGTTCTTCGCGCCGAGCGCCTTGCGCACTACCGAGCGAATCGTTGCGGCGCGCCGGCGAGTGATCTCCGTGCCGTCCTCTTCCGCGATCTCGAATCGCTCGAAAATTCCTTCATCACGGACGAGGGATTCGACCTTGATGATCTGTATGCGGAGGCGGAAGAGCAGCGCCCGCACCTTCGAAAGGACGCTGCGACGGCCAGTCGTCGTGACTTCGAGCAAGGACGTTGGACCGCTCTTCGCGGTGCTCAAACGCACTTCGGACGTGGTCATACCGTTGGACCCTCTTCGCTGGGTTACCGCGCTGGCGCGGCTGTTTCCTAAGTCAGCGACAGGTGCCGAGTAGCTCTCACTATCCGTGTCCATCATTTTGGCAACGTCTCTACGGCCAGTCGCGCCCTCGGCTAAGCGACCCGCCACAGGCTGCAGGCCGGAATAATCAGATCTTCTGAGAATAGCTCGGCCGCGCCAAGTTTAGCCACTGCCTTTCGGCGTCGTTGCTTCGGGTCCGCGCCCCGGAGTTCGCGCCGCGGTGCGGCGATGGTGAGCGCGGCGGCGCTTCACGTGCCTTGGTTTTGTTGATATCGGGTACCCCATGGACGTCGGCAACGTGGCTGCTCGCGAGCGATTCACTTCTCAATCTCGATGCATCAAGCGCACTTTGATGTTGGTCTGCTCGACCGCTGCGCTGCTCCCCAGCGCGTGCGCGGGCGGCGGCGCGTCGTCCCCGGGTGGGAATCACCCCTTGCTCGGAAATCCAGCGCCCGATTTCACATTGCCGGCACAATCCGGCGGTAGCAAGGCGAGCCTCGCCGATGGCGACGGCAAGGTACGCCTGGTCGACTTCTGGGCGACCTGGTGCGGGCCCTGCAAAGCGTCTTTCCCCAAGTACGAAGCGCTGGCCAAGAAATATTCGGACGTCGTCATCCTCGGCATCTCCGAGGACGACGAGTCCGACGGCATCAAGGATTTTGCTCAGGAGACCGGCGCGACGTTCACGCTCGCCTGGGACAAGGAGAAAGGCGTCGCGGCGAGCTACCACCCCGAGACGATGCCGACGAGCTTCATCATCGATAAGAAAGGGCTCGTCCGCTTCGTCCACGCGGGTTTCCGCGAGGGCGACGAGAAGCAAATCGAGTCCGAGCTGAAGAGCCTCGAGTAAACTCGAGGCCCGCTTGCTTCGAGCACGGGTCCATCTGGCTGCTCTCGGTGCTCAGCGTGCCAGAGCACGCCTCCGCGCCTCACCCAGCCAGCTGGACCCGCGGTCTTCGCAATCGGGCCTCGAGCCTTGCGCGGCCAAGGTCAATCGCCGGCTTTGACGACTCGGTTACGGCCGCCGGATTTGGCTTTGTAGAGGGCCGCGTCGCAGGCGCTCACGATCGTGTTCAGGTCGTTGTGGCCCTGGTCGGTGCCGGCGACGCCGAAGCTCGCGGTCAGGGATAGCTGCGTCGATCCGACGTCGATCGGCCTCGAAGAGAGCGCGACACGAAGGCGATCCGCGACGCGCACGGCTTCGTCGGTCGGGCACTCCGGCAGCACGACGAGGAATTCTTCGCCACCCCATCGTCCCACGTCGTCGTGGGCGCGAACCTCGGCCTTGGCCCGCGCCACGAACTCCCGCAGGACGGCGTCGCCCGCTGGGTGACCGTGCGTGTCGTTCACCTTCTTGAAGTGATCGACGTCGCTCATCACGATGGATATCGGGCGGCAGGTACGGCGATTGCGCGACAGCTCGCGGGCCAGCACGTCGGCGATCGCCCCGCGGTTCTTGCAGCCGGTGAGCGAGTCGTGCAGCGCTCGCCGTTCGAGCTCCGACTGCGCCTCGAGCAGCTGGTCCTGCAAGAGCACGACGCGACGGCCGGCGCGAACCCGCACCTCGAGCTCGGACAGATCGAACGGCTTGCGGACGTAGTCGTCGGCGCCGGCGGCGAGCCCGTCGATCAGATGTCGCTGTCCTTCGCGCCCGGTGCAGAGCACGACGTAAACGTACGGTGCGTCCGCGCGCCCGCGGAGGAGCCGGCAGACTTCGATGCCGCTGAGCCCCGGCATTTCCCAGTCGAGCAGGGCGAGCCGCGGCGCGTCCGACGACAGCAACAACCCGAGCGCCTTGCCGCCCTCTCCCGTCGTCACGACGTCGTAACCCCAGCCCGTCAGCGCTCGAGAGAGATGCTCGCGCGACAGCCGCTCGTCGTCGGCGACCAGCACCTTGACGCGCCCGTTCGCCGTCGCCGCGGGTCGTCGCGCGTGCTTCTTGCCGAGCTCCGGCGGCCCCGAAGTGCGGAGAGCGGGATCATCCCGGGACGGCGGCTCGGCCGTGAGCATCAGGCCCGAACCTGGGAGAACCGGCGCCGGCATTATGGATGGATCCCTTCCCAACTCCGAACGGACAATATACGCCTCGCTTGAGCCGAGGTGTGGCGCGACCGCGTAAAGCTCTGCTCCCTACATCGCCGCACCTCGTCCGTCACCGCGTTGTGCTAATGCTCGGCGCAGGCCATGGAACACGTGTTCATCGCATCGGGAGGGGTGACGTCGCCGAAGGGCTTCGTCGCCAGCGGCATCGGCGTCGGGATAAGGACGTACGGCGCCGAGCCGCGATACGACGTCGGAATCCTCAGCGCCGCCGGTCCGTCGGTGGTAGCCGGTGTGTTCACGCGCAATCAGGTGTGCGGCGCTCCCGTAGAGCTCTGCCGCGAGCGCGTCGAGGGCGGGAGCGCGCGCGCCGTGGTGGTGAACTCCGGATGCTCCAACGTCGCCATGGGCGAACGCGGCCGTCGTGACGCACGGCGCATGGCGCACGTCGCGGCGACCCATCTGGGCATCCCGGAGCAGGAGATGCTCGTCGCCTCGACGGGCGTCATCGGCCGTCCGCTGCCGCTCGAGGCCATCGAGCGGGGCATCCTGGCGATGCGTCCCGCGGAGGGCGGCGGCGACGACTTCAGCCGCGCCATCATGACGACCGACACGGTGCCGAAGTCGCGCGCGGCGAGGGTCACCGTTGGTGACGTCACCTACACCGTGGGCGGCACCGCGAAGGGCTCGGGCATGGTGCATCCGGACATGGCGACGGTGCTCTGCTTCATGACCACGGACGCGCCCGTCGCCGCCGACTGGCTCCGCGCGACGCTGCGCCGCGCCGCGGACGTATCGCTGAACATGGTGGACGTCGACATGGACACATCCACCAGCGACACGATGCTCCTCTTCGCGAACGGCGAAGCCGGCGGTTCGCGCGTCCAGGCGGGGCATCCCGCCGAAGAGCCGCTGCGCCGCACGATCGAAGCCGTCGCGATCGAGCTCGCCAAGGATCTCGCGCGCGACGGCGAGGGCGCGAAGACGCTCATCGAGGTCCGCGTGGAGGGCGCGCGTTCGCTCGACGATGCGCGCGTCGCCGCGCGCACGGTCGCGTCGTCGCCGCTGGTAAAGACGATGGTGACGGGACGGGATCCGAACCTCGGTCGCGTGATGATGGCCGTCGGTCGCTCCGGAGCTCGCGTGGACGTGGATCGCACGAGCGTGTTCATCGGCGACAAATGCGCGTTCGAGCGCGGCTCGCCGACCGCGGTGCCCTACGACGAAATCAAACGCGCGCTCGACGGCGCGGAAGTCGTCATCCGCGTCGACCTCGGTCTCGGCGGCGGCGCCGCCACCGCGTGGGGATGCGATCTCACCGAAGAGTACGTGCGCATCAACGGCAGCTACACGACCTGAGCGCTGCCTCTTTCAATCTCCGGTGGGCAGGGCGCCCGGAACGGCGCCGCCCGCGCGCGTCTTGATCCATTCTCGGATTTGGTCGCGATCGAACCGCCACTGGCTCCCGATCTTCACCGCCGGGATCGATCCTTGCTCGAGCATCTTGTAGAGCGTTTGTGGGGACACCCGCAGCAAAGCGGCGACCTCCTTGACGGTCATCAGGTTCTCGAGCATGGCTTTCGTTTCGTACGGACGATGGGGCGCACGCCTTAAGTGGGCCGGCCTCCCCGGTCCTCGCGGCGACGGGGCGTTTCGCGCTTCGGAAAAGCCCGAGAAGGGACATCATGACCACGGAATCCAGCGCTTTTCGCGAGATCCGGTCGCCGGCCGTCGCGGGACGCTTCTATCCGGGTGACCCGGCCGTCCTCGCCCGGGACGTCGCGCGGCTCCTCGGCCCACAGCGTCAGGATCTTGTCGCGGCGCGGGCCGTCATGGTCCCACACGCGGGCTATCGGTACAGCGGCGCCATAGCGGGCAAGACGTTCGCGCGCATTTTGCCGCGGCCGCGCGCGATCGTGCTGTGTCCGAATCACACCGGGCTAGGCGCGGCTCGATCCGTCTCCCCTGCGGCCATGTGGGAGCTTCCGGGCGGGGGGCTTCACGGCGACGTCGAGCTCCGGGAGTTGCTCGTGGAGCACGCGGCGCTCGACGCGGAGCCGTTCGCACACCTGCGCGAGCACGCCGCGGAGGTGATTCTTCCGTTCTTGCGTGCGCTCTTCGCAGAGACGTCGTTCGTCGCCGTGTGCCTGGCGCAGCTCTCCGTCGACGATTGCCGCCGCGTCGCGCGAGGAATCGCCGCGGCAGTGCGCGCCGCGTCAGCGGAACACGACGTGCTGATCGTCGCGAGCACCGACATGTCGCATTATGTCCCGGCGGACGTGGCAAGTCGTGAAGACGCTTTGGCCATCGAGCGCGTCGTCGCCATGGATGCAGAGGGACTTTTTCGGACCGTCCGCGAACGGCGCATCTCGATGTGTGGTTACGTCCCCACGACCGTCGCGCTCTTTGCGGCGCGCGAGCTCGGGGCCGGACGCGCGGAGCTGGTTTCCTACGGCAATTCCGGGGAAGTGACCGGTGACGTTTCGAGCGTCGTCGGCTACGCGGGAGCGCTGTTCATTTGAACGCGGGTTTTCCCACACCGACGCGCGGACCGAGACGCCGTCAGGAAACTCCTCGACGATGCCCGTTCGGGCCGCTACCTTGAGAGAGTCGGATGTCGAGTCTCGCACCGGGTCTTCTGGTTGCGGCCCCGCCGCTTGCCGATCCGAACTTCGATCGGTCCGTCGTGCTCCTCGCAGCGCACGGTCCCGAGGGCGCGTTCGGGTGGGTCATCAACGGTCGAGAAGTGATGACCGTCGGCGAGCTCCTCGATCGGGCGGACGTCGCCTCCGCGTCGGAGGTTCCGCTCGGGCAGGTGCGCGTCGGCGGCCCCGTCGCGCAAGAGCAGGTGTGGCTCGTCTATCGCTCGGAAGATCGAATCGAGGGCATGCCCGAGCAGTTCGAGGTCGGGCCCGGAGTGACCGCGTCGCCCTCGCGTCGCATGCTCGAGGCGATCGCCGGCGGTCGTGGACCGAGGAGCCTCGTCGGGCTCGTCGGGTACGCGGGATGGGCGCCGTGGCAGCTCGAGAACGAGATCCGCGCCGGCGCATGGCTACCGACCGACGCCTATCCGTCGATCATCTTCGACGTCCCGCGCATGGAAATCTGGCAACGCGCTTACGAGCGCGTCGGTACCACGCCGATGGCGTTCACGACGCGAACCGTCGGATCAGCCTGATCCGAGTGAGCCCGTGCTCACGGCGAGCGGGGCTCGGTCACGAGCGGCACGAACGTGCAGGGCGTGCACTCTCGCCACTCTATGCCGTCGCCGCCGCGGATCCCGACGCGGAGCGTTTGGCCGTCGCTGCCTCCGACGGGGATCGCGATCCGGCCGCCGGGCGCGAGCTGCTCGACGAGCGCGGGCGGAAGGCCGCGCGCCGCGGCAGACACCAGGATGCAGTCGAACGGCGCTTCTTCCGGCAAGCCCAGGGCGCCGTCGCCTTCGTGCAAAAACACGTTCTCGACGCGAGCGCGCCCGAGCGCGCGCTCGGCGAATCCGATGAGCGCGGGCCGAATCTCGACTGCGTGAACGTCGTGCACCAGTGTCGAGAGAAGCGCGGCGGCGTAGCCCGAGCCCGCCCCGACTTCTAGAGCGTGGTCCGACTGTCGAGGCGCCAGCGCCTCCAGCATGATGGCGATCATCGAGGGCTGGCTGATGGTCTGGCCCTCGAAGAGCGGTAGCGCGCGGTCTTCGTACGCGCGCCCCCCTTCGTAGTCCGGCACGAAGAAGTGGCGCGGAACTTTCTGGAACGCGGAAATGACGCGCGCGTCGGACACGACGTCCGACACCACTCTCGCGAGCTCCGCGGGCCGCGCTTCGGGGTATGGTTCCATGGATTGCTCCATGACGGCGGCCGGTACTCTATGACGAATCGCGCGCGTCGGCTTGCGTCGCGACGGTGGCTCGCTTCCTCCTTCGGACTCGGCACATTGCTCGTGATCGGCGCGGTGCGCGCCACGGAAGACCGAGCGACCGGCGCGCCGCCGGCCGCCGGCTCGACCGTTCCCGCGCCTGTTTCGAGCGCGTCACCCATTCGCCCCGCGCCAGCATCATCGAGCGCCGCGGCCCCGCCGCCCAAAGACGCCGCACCGCCGCGCCGCTGTCCGGCGGATATGGTGCTGGCTCACGGCGTCTGCGTGGACCGCTGGGAGGCCTCGATGGTCGATAAGGACACCGGCGAAGCTCTGTCGCCGTACTACCCCCCGCATCAGCGTCTTCTGCGCGAGGTCTGGCAAGCGTGGGAAATAGACGCGCCGCTCTTCGGGAACGAGAGCGCGCGCCGGATGCCGCTTCCGGAGCTCGGCCTTTGGCAGCGCACGCATTCCTTCGATGCGAAGGCCGTGTCCCGGCCGGCCGTCGTCCCGCAGGCGTACGTCGCTTTTCCGATCGCGAAGCGCGCTTGCGAAAACGCGGGCAAGCGGCTCTGCACTCGCGACGAATGGGTCGCCGCGTGCAAGGGCGAGAAGCAGACCAAGTTTCCCTACGGCGAGACGTTCGAACGAAACAAGTGCAACATCTGGGGCTACGTTCACCCCGGGGTCGCGCTCCATCAAGGCGCGTCGTTCGGTCACCGGGATCCGCGGCTGAATCTCGTCGCGCTCGGCGGCGGGCGAGAACCTTTGCTACGCCGCACCGGTGCGACGCCGACGTGCCGTAGCGTCTGGGGCAACGACGCCATCTACGACATGGTCGGCAACGTCGACGAATGGGTCGAGGGCGAAAAGCCGGAGTTCGACGGCGGCTTCTACGCGCGCTCGACGAGCAACGGATGCGAAGCCCGCGTCACGAATCACGCGCCGATGTACTACGACTACTCCCTCGGCGCTCGGTGCTGCAAAGACCCGCGGTGAGGCGACGGCGCGAGCGTCGTGAGTTTTTAGGTTCTTCGTTGTGGTACGGAGGGGAACCCTCGCTTGCGCTGCTCGCCTTCGGCTGCGCTGCTCGCTCGCGCAATGCTCGTCACGGTTCGAGTGGGGGCTGCCTCGCATCCCCCACGCCCCCAGAGGCCTGGGCATTCATCTCAATTTTCCTGCCTGGCGGAGTTCGCCGAAGATTTCGGCTGCCATAAGGACACGCTCCAGTCCCCGACCGATGATGGTGGTTCCGGGTGGACCGCTTGAGCGGTTGCCAACGTAGCCTCCGAGATCGGCGACCCAGCGGACGGCTTGGCCGAGCGTTGGATTGAGGACGACGGTCTCGGTGCGCTTCTTCTCT
>DASZVB010000108.1:0-62472 GCA_035547195.1 Polyangiaceae bacterium | reverse complement strand
GAAGGCGCTCGAAGCGTACAAGGAGCGCGCGAAGCAGCTAGAGCTGATCAAGGAGCGCTTCGAGAAGCTGAAGGCGAAGCTCGACACGCTCACCAAGCTCGGCCTCGCGGTCAACGTCCGCCACAATCGGATGGTCATCTCGCTGCCCGGCGACGTGCTCTTCGACTCCGGCCGCGAGACGCTGAAGCAGGACGGCAAAGACATCCTCGCCAAGGTCGCCGGTATCATTAAGGCCGACCCTCAGCTCCTCTCACGCGACTACCAGGTGTCCGGGCACACCGACAACAAGCCGCTGGCCCGCGGTCCCTTCAAGGACAACTGGGGCCTTTCTCTGATGCGCGCGCGGGAAGTGCTCGTCTTCCTCGTCGACCCCGACAAGGGCGGTGGTCTTCCCGTCGACCACTGGAGCGCGGGCGGCTACGCGGACACGGATCCGATCGCCAGCAACGACACCGACGAGGGCCGGCAAAAGAACCGCCGCTGCGAGCTCGTCGTGCTGCCCAGCGTCGAGGAAATGCTGGATCTGAAAGCCATCACTCAATAAATTTCGGCACGAGCCGCGCCGGGGCGACGGCGCGGGGACGGTCTTCGTAAGATGACCATGTACGGTCTTCGGCGCCGGCCCCTATAGTGGCCGCAAAGGAGATGTCCTCCTTACGAGACCGAGCTCTGGATTCCGATGGCGGGGAAATTCCTTCGTCGCGGGATTTGTACGGTTCGGTTTCGTCATACGTCGATCCCGTCACGGCGCTGCGTTCGGGTGAGGTCCTGGCGAACCGCTTCCAGGTCGAGAGCCTCGCGCGCCGGGGCGGCATGGGCGCCATCTTTCGGGGTGTAGATCTTCCGACGGCCGAGCCCGTGGCCATCAAGATCATGGGCTCGGTGGGCCCAGGGGCGCAGAGTCGCTTCTTGCGTGAAGCGCAGATTCTAGAGGAGCTCTCGCACGACTCCGTCGTTCGCTACGTCGCGCACGGCACCACCGACGGCGGCGTCCTGTACCTGGTGATGGAATGGCTCGAGGGGGAAGATCTCGCCGAGCGCCTCTCGAAGCGCCGGCTGGATCTGCGAGACAGCCTGCAAATCGCCGTGGGCGTGTGCCGGGCGCTCGAGACGGCGCACGCGCGGGGCGTCGTGCATCGGGACATCAAGCCCGCGAACCTGTTCCTCTGCGGCGGCGCTCCGGCGTCGGTGAAGGTCCTGGACTTCGGCGTCGCTCGGTTGAAGGAATCCGCGCAAGCGATCAGCGGCACGGGCTCGTTGATCGGCACCGTAGGGTACATGGCGCCGGAGCAGGCCATGTGCGAGGACGACGTCGACGCGCGCGCGGACGTGTTCGCCATCGGTTGCGTCCTCTACGAGTGCCTGACCGGCGTCGCCCCCTTCTCGAGCAACCACCCCGTCGGAGTGCTCGCAAAAGTGCTCCGGGAAGATCCGCCGCGACCGAGCGAAGTGCACGCCGACATAGATCCGAGAGTCGACGGATTGCTCGCCGCGCTGCTCGCGAAGAAGCGCGAAGAGCGGCCGCTGTCCGCCGGAGCCGTGGTCGCCCTCGTCGAACGGCTCGAGCGGCAGCTCCGCGAAGATGGCCCGATGCCGTCACGACGGCCCGCGCTTTCCGCGCGCTCCGAACGGCGCGTGATGAGCGTCATTCTCGGCAGGCCGTCGGGGCGCATCGAGCCGTCCGTGGATCGACCGGACGAGGTGCTCGCCGAGGTCGCGCGCGGGTATTCGGCGGAGCTCTCCCCGCTGAAAGGCGGCGCGGTGCTCATCGTGTTGACGGCTCAGGGCGAGGCGAACGATCGGGCGTCGCTCGGAGCGCTCTGCGCGCTGAAGCTCGCCGAGGTGCGCCCGGATTTCGTGTTCGCGGTCGCGACCGGCCTCGCCGACACGTCGGATCGCGTTCCGGTCGGCGCCGCGATCGATCGCGCCGCTGCGCTGATCGGTGAGAACGCCTCGCTCGCGCACGGGGTGTTGATGGACAACGTGACCGCGGGATTGGTGGGCCTGCGCTTCGACGTGGTCAGTGAGGGATCCATGAACGTTCTCGTCGGGGCCAAACCCGATCTCGACGCGCCCCGCCTGCTGATGGGCAAACCGACGCCCTACGTGGGGCGGGATCGCCAGCTGTCCATGCTGGACGCGATGCTCGACGAGTGCATCTCCGAGGGAGTCACGCGCACGGTGCTCGTGACCGGCGAGCCCGGCATCGGCAAGTCGCGACTCGCTTCGGAATGGCTCGCTCGCAACAAGAACGGCGCCGTTCGCACCTTGTTCGCCCGGGCGCACCCCGGCTCCTCGGGTTCGGCGTTCTCGCTCGTCCTCTCCCTCGTCCGGCACGCCGCCGCTCTTCGTGAGGCGGATCACGCCGAGGTGCAGCGGGCGAGCCTGGCGGAGCACGTCGCGCGCCTCTCGCCGAACACCGCGAGCGAGCACGTCGCCGAATTTCTCTCCGAGATGCTCGGGATTTCGGAGTCCGATCAGGCGAGCCCCGTCGTCCGCGCGGCGCGACGGAGCCCCGAGATCATGCGCGAGCAGATGCGTCGAACGCTGCACGCCTGGCTCGACGGGGAAACCGCCGCGCAACCCGTCATCATGGTCCTCGAAGACCTGCACTGGGGAGACGCGCCGAGCGTGTCGTTCTTGATCGAGACCCTGCGCGAGCGGAAGGAGCGCGCGCTCCTCATCGTGGCGCTCGGTCGTCCCGCACCCGAGGGTCGCGTGACGGAGCTCGCCGGCCACGCGACGTTGCGGCTCCATCTGGACGGTCTGTCGGCGCGCGCGGTGCAGCAGCTCGTCCGTTCCGCCCTGCCGCACGCGCCGGATCAGGCGGTGCTCGATCGGATCATCAAGACGGCCGACGGCAACCCATTCTACGTCGAGGAGTTGATCCGCCGCGTCGCGAGCGGGAGCACCGAGTGGCCCGACACGGTGCTGGCGATGGCCCAGTCCCGCATCGAACAGCTCGAACCGGCGGCTCGCCACGTGCTCCGCGCGGCGAGCGTCTTCGGAGAAGCCTGCTGGGATCGCGGGCTCGAGGACATGCTGGGGGACGATCTCGACGTTCGGCGCCTGCTCGAGTCGCTGGCTTCCGCGGAGCTCTTGCTGCGAGCGCCGGAGTCGCGTTACCCCGACACCACCGAATACCGCTTCCGTCACGCCCTCCTCCGGGACGCGGCGTACGCCATGATGAACGACGAGGACCGGCGGACGTCGCACGGCATCGCCGGTGACTGGCTCGAGCGCAAGAACGAGAAGGACGCCCGCGTCCTGTCCGACCACTTCGAGACCGCACGCCTCGACGACCGCGCGCGACGCTGGCTCCTCAGGGCGGCGAAGTCGGCCATCGAAGCAGGCGACGCCCGCGGCGCCATCGCCTTCGCCAACCGGGGCGTCGCGCTCGGCGCGACCGGCCTCGAGCGCGGACAGCTCCTTCTGTCCCGCGGATACGCCGAAGGCTTGATCGACGCACAGACGCCCGAGCTCGTGCGCGAAGCCCTGGATCTACTCGGGTTCGGCACGGCCTCCTGGTGGCTCGGCCTCGCGGTGTTGATCTTCGGGTGCTGCATGCGCGGCAGGCCCGAAGAAGCGGCGCCCCACGTGAAGCTCGCCACGCAAGCGCCGTTCATCCCGGAGCGTCACCTGTTCTTCGGGCAAGGCCTCATCACGCTCGTCGGAGGGCTCATCTTGCTCGGCAAGGGAAGCCTGGCCGAGAGCGTCTTGGATCGGGCGTCTCAAGCCGCCACGGATTACGGAGAGCGGGATCCCATCTTCGACGCCTTCTTGCACGCCGCGCGCTGCGCGCTCGCGTCGATGGCGCCGCTCTCGGGAAAATGGCGCCTCGAAGAGGCGTATCACGAAGGGCGCCGCGCGGCGTCGACGCTCGGCACCCTGGGCGCGCTCCACGGACAGGCGCTGTCCCTCTACTATTTCTCCGTCGCGGCCATGCACGTCGGACGCCACGAAGAGGCGCGCGAAGCCGCGACCCAGTCCGTCGACATCGCGCGACGTATCGGGATTCACGAGGGATGGCCGCTCCTCTTTCTCGGGAAGGCCCTCTTGCGCCTGGGCAAGCCGGAAGAGGCCATGGCGGCCGTCGCTCCGCTGCGGAGCTCCGCTGATTGGACGGTGTCCCAGATGCTGCCGATCATCGTAGCGGAAGGGCACCTGCGCCTCGGGGATCTCTCCGCGGCGGCGGAGGAGGCGGCGCCCGCGTGCCGCGGCACGTCGCCGCGCCTCTCGAAGCTCGCGGCCTGCGTGCTCGCGCGCGCGCACATCGGGATGAACGAACCAGCAAGAGCCCTCTCCGTGGTGGCGCACGCCATGTCGCAAGAGACGTCGGACGGCCTGGAGAGCGACGTGGATCTCATGACCCTTCGAGCGGAGGCGCTCATGGAGCTCGGAGAGATCCACGGCGCCCGCGAAGCCATCACCCGCGCGCGCGAGGCGGTGTTCCGCATCGGCAATCAAGTCGGCGATCTCGATCTTCGGGAGTCGTTCTTCAAGAACATGGAACCGTGCGTCCGCGCGCTCGAGCTTCACGCGCGCTGGTGCGACGGCGCGCCGCAGCTCGAATGGATGACTGGGCCTACCCGGCAGCCCGGGTGAACGCGGAAAGGAGTCGCATCGTGAGCATCGAGGAGACGACGAAGGGCAATCTCGGAGCTTTCGCTCATTTCGTTCCGTTCAAGTCGCTGTGGGCGTACCTGTGGCAGAAAGCGGTGCTGTTCAGCGCTCCGCAGCACGACGACGAGGTGCGCAAGCTGGGCTTCCTGCAGTACGCGCACTTCACGCGCGTCTCGGCGTCCGCGCTCCGGCGCGCCGGAGTCAAGGAGCTCAAGCACGGCGGAATGCTCTTCATGAGCGCGTTCAACGGCGACGCGAACGCATACTTCCGCGCCTTCAGCGACAAGGTCCCGGTGCCGATGTCCGCGCTGTGGAGCGGCTGCCCCGGCTGGACGAGCGCCACGCCGTACCCCGAGCTCGAACAATTCATCGAGAGGTACCGCCGGTCGGTGAACGCATATTTCCACGGTTTCCCGCTGGCGATCGGCGGCCTGCGAAAGGCACTCGAGCTCCAGGCGGACGTCGAGCGCCTCGTCGAGGTCGCGCGCAAGGACCCCGCTGCGTTCGAGAGGGAATACGCGGCGGTCGCCATGCATCACTGGGGAGATGGAAAGCGGGAGGCGACCTCATGACGACGCTCGTGCACCAGGACATTCAAGGCAATATCCTCCAAGGGCTCAAGCAGGCGGAGGTCGTCGAACACGTCTTCATTTCGCTACGGAATGACGCCGACGTCGAGGCGTGCCGGCGGTTTCTCGGACGACTCCTCGACGAAGACCTCGTCGCGACGGCGGCGTCGGATCCGTCGGATCCGTCGGTTACCGTCGGAGTCAGCTACGAAGCGCTCGCGCGCCTCGCGCCTCGCGTGACGCCGTTCGTGAAGAAGCGATTCAACGCCTACGCGAGGGGCATGGCGCGGCGTTCGCGAGAAATCCTGAACGAAGCCCGCGGCGTCGATCAGGCCGCCTGGGACGACCGACACGTCTGGCTGACGATCCACGGAGGGGACGACGCGAACGTCGACGCCACTCTCGCGAAGCTCGAGTCATTGCGGGAGACCCTGGTCCTCTCACGTCTGGCCGCCCGCGGTCGCGTCATCCCGACCCCGGACAAGCTCCACCGGCTCGAGCACTTCGGCTTTCGCGACGACGTGTCCAATCCGGTCGTGGAGGGGCGCCCGGGCGACAAGAGCTGCATCGGAAACGGCAAGCTCGACGCTCACGGAGAGTGGGTGCCGATCTCCACGGGCGAATTCCTGCTCGGATATCCGAACGAACGCGGCTCGAATGTCCTCGACGGCGCCCCACCGGACGTGTGCGCGCTGTTCAAGAATGGGACGTTCGCCGTCTTTCGCGATCTCGAGCAGCACGTGGCCGCATTTCATCGCTACGTGAAGGAGCAAGAGAAGCGGACGCGAGACACGCAAATCGCCGCGAGGATGTTCGGCAGGCATCGCGACGGCAGGCCGCTCGAGCGACCGAATTCGCAGAACCCCAACGACTTCACCTACGCGCTGGACGCGCGCGGCGCGCATTGTCCGCTCGGAGCACACGTCCGACGCGCGAACCCGCGCCTCGGCGGCGAGCACCGCCTGCTGCGGCGGGGCATGCCGTACGGCGCGTTCTCGCAGGATGGATCCGACGGCTCACGGAGAGGCATCTATTTCGTCGCCCTCAACGCGAGCATCGAGGATCAGTTCGAGTTCCTGCAGCGCACCTGGATCAACGGCCCGCCGCGGGACGGATCGAACGGAACCGATCCGATCGCCGCTTCGTGCCGCACGGAACGGCGCATGGTCGTCGAAGGCGAGCAGCACACCGATCGCAAGCCGCAGCTACTGATGAACATCCCGGAGTTCGTCACCTTCCGCGGCGGCCAGTACTATTTCATGCCGGGCATCGGCGGACTCCGTTCCCTGTGCAGCGCGGTGCGAGCGTTTGCCGGAGAACCGGCGCCGGCCGAGCCCCGCTCGCGACGAAGCGCGATACCGAACATCCCGCTGCGCAAGAGAATCGCCATCACGGTCCAGGAGCTCCTCGGCGTGAGGCACGCGGTGAGCTTTCGCTGGGCGAAAGTCGGTGAAGGTGGTCTCTACACGCGTGAGTTCACTGCCCTGCTCGGAGTCGTCGGGGACGTGGCGAAGCTGAAGAAGCTGCTCGAAGAGGAGAACTCGAGGGAGAAACGGTACGAGCTCACGGGCATCCAGTCGTTGCGTTGGGTCCTCTTTCAGCCGACGCAGGACCGCGATTCGGCGGAAGACCCTTCGGCTCCGTGGGTGCTCGCGCTCTCCTTCGTATTCGACGGAGAACTGGACGACGCTCTCGCCGAATTCATCGCCCGCGCCGAGCCGCACGACATCCTGACGTTCTGCAAGGATTTCGCTCCGAACGCCGACATCGCCAAGTACCTTCGGCGTCATCGCGTCGAGAGCGGCTTTCTCTTCAGGGACCTTGGACCGCTCCAGTCGAAGGTCCGCCCCGGGGGCTTCGTCGTGGACGCGACGCGCAAGGAGATCGCCGAGGCAACCCAGCTGCAGTCGGACTTCGAGGACTTCTACTTGAATGATCCCGGCCCGGCGGGCCGCGCGGAGCGTTTCTTCCAGAAGTTCGGAGATCGCGCGAGGCTGGTCCCACTGTCGCGCTTCGAACGCCGACTACCCGACGAGGCGCGCTGGATCAGACGGCTGTCCGAGCTCTCGGTGAGCGTCCAGAAGAGCATCGCAGCCGCACGAAAAGACGAGACACGCCATCGCGGCGCACACGCGAAGGGGCACTGCCTTCTAAGGGGCAAGCTGCGCGTCGTCGAGACCGAACGCCGCAAATTCAATCATGGCGTGTTCGCGAACCCCGACCGAAGCTTCGATATCGACGTTCGCCTCTCCAACGGCTCTCCCGAGCTGCAAAGCGACAGGAAGCGCGACGCGCGCGGATTGGCCATCCGAGTGCACCTGGGCGGCGGCGCGAAGGCCGAGCTGCAGGATTTCATCCTCTTCAGCGATCCGGTGTTCTTCGCCAAAGATCTCCGCCAGTTCACGACCATCTTCGGGATCCTCGCCACGAAGCAGCGGCTGACGCAGCTAGGTCGCCTCGTCGGGTTTCTGGTGAAGGCGCGGACGCTGAAGCCGCTGCACCTGATCGGCCGCGTGCTGTTCAAGAAGCCGATCGGGCATCCCCTCGCCATCGAATATCACAGCGCGACGCCGTACCTGCTCGGCGACGATCTCGTCGTGAAGCACTCGGTCGAGGCCGTCGATCGCGCGGCTTTCGCCAAGCTGCCTCCGGGAAAGAGTGAGGACTTTCTGAGACGCGCCGTATCCGCCGAGCTGGGCTCGGCTCCAATTCGACTCGCGTTCTACGTCCATATACTCCCCATCGCCGAGAAGAAGCTCTCGCCCGACAGGGTCAGGGACATCGTCGAGGACGCGACGATGGATTGGCAGAAGCTCGGCGCGCAGAAGATCCAGGTCGCCGAGCTCGAGCTCTTCCCCGTCGCTTCGGAGAGTGATGCCGATCTGAAGGGCGCCGAGGACATCACGTTCAATCCTTGGAACGGACTGGACGCCCACCGTCCACTCGGCAGCCTCAACCGTGCACGGCTCACCGCGTACCGCGACAGCGCCGGATTCCGGAAGGCGGGCTTCGCCGTCCACCAGACGACTCCGCCCCCCGCCGCGAGGTCTTCGAGCGAGCACCCCGCCGAATTGCCGAAGAGGGCCTGAAGCCGACACGCCGTCGCGCTCGACCCGAGCGACTCGAGTTGACGGCCGGCTCCGGCCGTCGTCTATCTCCCGCCCAGCATGAACTGGCGCCCGGAGCTCGACGAGCTTGCTCGCCGAAAAGCAGCCGCCCGCGAGCTCGGCGGCCCCGAGAAAGTCGCAAAACACCGCTCCGCCGGCAAGCTCACGGTGCGAGAGCGCATCGACGGCCTCGTCGATCGCGAAAGCTTCGACGAAGTCGGGAGCGTCTCCGGATTTCCCGAGTACGGCCCCGACGGCGCGCTCGTGCGATTCACCCCCACGAACATCGTGTGTGGCACCGCGAGGATCGACGGCCGCGCCGTTTTCGTCACCGGCGACGATTTCACGGTTCGCGGCGGCGCGAGCGACGGTGGAGCACCCGATAAATTCGTCTACGCCGAGACCTTCGCGCGACGGTTCCGACTGCCGCTGGTGCGTCTCGTCGACGGAACGGGCGGCGGCGGATCGGTCAAGCACCTCGAGACCCTGGGGCGCACGTACCTGCCCGACGTACCGGCGTTCACGGAAGTGCTCGGCGCGCTCTCGGAGATCCCCGTCGTCGCGCTCGGCCTCGGCTCGGTCGCCGGCATGGGCGCCGCCCGCGTCTGCGCGAGCCACTACTCGTTGATGGTCCGCGGGACGTCGCAGCTCTTCGCGGCGGGCCCTCCCGTCGTCGCCAGGGTCGGCGAAACGGTGACCAAAGAGGAGCTGGGCGGCAGCGCGATCCACGCGAAGAACGGGACGATCGACGACGAGGTCGCGACGGAGGTCGAAGCCTTCGCGCGCGCTCGGCGATTTCTCTCGTACCTTCCAAGCAACGCCTTCGACGCGCCGCCTCGCGGCCGCACCGACGATCCGGCGAATCGCACGACCGAGCTCTTGCTCGACGCGGTCCCGCGCGAAGACCGGCGCGTCTACAAGATGCGGCCCATCCTGGAGAGCGTGCTCGACTCCGGATCTTTCTTCGAGATCGGCAAGGCCTGGGGCAGGTCCGTGATCACCGGTCTCGCGCGGCTCGACGGATGGCCGATCGCGATCCTGGCGAGCGATCCGTACTTCTACGCGGGGGCCTGGACGTCGGACGCCTGCCGGAAGGCCATCCGCCTCGTCGATCTCGCGCAAACCTTCCACCTTCCCGTCGTGCACTTCGTGGACATCCCCGGGTTCCTCATCGGAAAGAACGCCGAGCAGAGCGGCGTGATGCGCTTCGGAACGCAGGCGCTCGCCGTCATCCGCCATTCGACGGTGCCGTGGTGCTCGGTCATCGTGCGGAAGGCGTTCGGCATGGCGGCGCTCTCGCAACGGAACGGCTCGAAGGTGTTTCGGCGCTTCGCCTGGCCGTCGGCGCGCTGGGGCTCGCTCCCGATCGCCGGCGGCGTCGACGCCGCTTATCGCGCGGTGATCGAAGCCGCGGACGACCCGCAGAAGAAGCGCGCGGAAATCGAGGCGAAGCTCGAGGCGTTCCAGTCGCCGATGCGCACGGCGGAGGCGTTCGGCGTCGAGGAGATCATCGACCCGCGGCAAACGCGAACGCATCTTTGCCGATTCGCCAATCTCGCCGCGCCGCTTCGCCTGAGCGCCGGGGGCCACGTCTACCGGCCGTGATCCGCCCTAGTGCGTGGTCAGCGTGAAATCGTTGACCTCGAACGTGAGGGCCGCTCGCAAAATTCGTCCACGGACTCGAGCTGTGGGCTCCCTGCGGGCGACGGTGGTGAAAAGCCGTGTTGTGCCAAGCTGCGCCATTTTACGGGGCACGCGCGTTGCTTGAGCGGCTTCCCGGCCCACACGGCGCGGGAGAAGAGCTCATGGCGATGGTCGTTTGTCCGGCGTGTCGACGTCACCTCCGAAGGGCAGAACCGGGCTGCCCATTCTGCCGTGCGCCGGTTCCTGCGGAGGTGACTTCCGCGCCCGAACCGCGACTACCCACGGCGCGCCTCGGTCGTGCCGCGCTCGCCATGTTCGCCGCGGCGAGCGTTGGCGCGGGATGCGGCGGACGCGCCGTCGACACGACGTTCGCCGACGCGGGTAGCTCCAGGGGTGGCTCCGGAAATGGCGCAGCAGGTGCGACCGGGATCGCGGGAAACTCAATCGGTCCGGTTGGAAGCGGCGGCGACAGTGCACCGTCGTACGGCGCTCCCCCGTGGTCTGGTGGATCCCCAGGCTCCGGTGGAACGACAGTGGGGAGCGGCGGCTATAACGTAGCGCCTCCCTACGGCAGTCCGGGATGGTCCGGTGGATTCCCGGGGTCCGGTGGCACCACGGCGGCGGCCGGCGGTGGCGGTAACGCAACGGCGGGCACCAGCGGGAGCGCCGGTACAGCCGGCGCAGGCGGAAGCGGGGGCGCCGCGGGCGCAAGCGGAACCGCGGGAACGGCTGGCGCGAACGGAGCAGCGGGCCATCGCGCAGACGGCGGCGGCGCCGTCGACGCGGGACGTGACGGCGGGTGAGATGCCATCGCGCATGGCTGTCTCGCGGCTCTACCGGGACTTCTATGTGACATTTTAGCGTCCCCCACGTGACACGCGCCTTCGGATCGCGAAGAATCACTGCTTCGCCGAAGGAAGGACTCGGGTGAGCGATTCACGGAAGGTTTGGACCTGGTGGACCTGTTTGCGGCTGATCGCGGTGTTCAACGTGGTGGTGTGGGCGGTCACTTGCCTACCCTTCGTCGAGGCGGAGAGCGTCCTCGGCTGGCAAGTCACGTTGTCGGGGATTTTCGTCGCGGTCTGCGCTTTCCGCTCCTGGCTGCCGCGCGTCGATCTCGAGCGCTATTGCCTCGTCGATAGTCCGCTGTCGAGCATGTTCGTCGGCCGAAGCGCCGCGACGATCGCGGAGATAGCCTTCGCCGTACAGATCGCGATGTGCTTGCGTCAGATCGGCGTGATCGCTCACCTCCCCTGGATCGTCACGGCGTCCCATCTCGTCGTACCGCCCTTGGTGCTCGCGCAGTGCTTCTGCTGGTACAGCGTGCTCACCCTCAATCATCTTGGCCACGCGATCGAAGAATCGCTCTGGACCGCGACCATGGCGCTGGTCGGCGTGTGCCTCGCCGTCGCGGCGAGACATCTGCAGGGGAGCGTGTTCTGGTGCGCCTGCGGCGGCGCCCTGCTCGCGGTCGGCTTCGTCGCGTTCATGACGCTCGTCGATGTGCCGATGTACGTGAGCCGCTGGCGCCAAGCGCACCGCGAACGGCGCCCGTTCCTGAGCGTCCGAGAGGGAGTTCAAGACGCGCTGAACCGCCGGATCGCGACCGACGAGTGGGCCGTCTGGCGCCCCGAGGTGGCGTGGCTCACGGGGTACTTCAGCATCGCCGTTTGGCTCAGCGTGTCCTTGGTTCACTTCGCGCGGCCGTAGCCGGCTCGTCGCGCGCGCCGCTGCGAACGAGGTCCGCCGCGACCTAATTGCAGTCGTCGAACGTGACCATCCGGATGCGCGACGGTCTGCTGAGGTCGGCGGGAGACTGACGAAACAGGATCCGGGTGCTGTCGGCGCTCCACTGATTGTCGGCGCACACCTCGCCGTCGGTCGTCAGCTGGGTGATGCCCGAACCGTCGTTGTTCATCAGCGTGAGCTCGGTGGAGAAGCCGACCGGCGGATTGATGAAATTGAAGAAGATGCCGGGCACGATCCAGAAAAAATCGTAGGTAGCGTCCAGTGAACCGCCGGCGAAGCGCCAGACGCTCGCTGGGTGCCAGCGCGCGCTGATCCAAGACATCACCCGCCCGTCGGGAGAGAGATGCGCGTGCTCGTCCCACGCTGGGTGATCCGTCAGGCGAGTGAGCGCGCCGCTTTCGATGTCGACGGCGTAGATGTCGGTGCTCTCCAGACCGAAGCGCGTGTTCGTCGTGATGACCCGCTTGTTGTCCGGCGTGAAGCCGTGGGTCTCCCACCACGTGGTGTCCTTCAAGAGACGCCGCGAGCTCGCGAGCCGCATCCCCTGAGCGTCGTCCACGAAGTCGGCCACCATCACGTCCCAGGTGTGGTTCTCGGTGTTGCCCCACACGACGTGCTCGCCGTCGTAAGAGAAATTCGCATGATAGTTCGTGGCGTAGCCGTCGCTCGTGGTGAGGCGTGTGACGTCGCTCCCGTCGGACCGCATGGCGTAGAGCTCCTGGCCGATGCCGCCGCCGTCGCCGCCGATGGAATGAGGATGATCGCGGGTCGACACGAACAGGATGGTGTCCGGATGCCCGGGACGAAAGCGCGCGCCGTCATTCCACCCGACGGGGAGGAGCGAGCACGTGAGGCACGTGTCACCGGTTCCGTCGAGAGCGGCGACGTGGACCTGTGGGGGCAGGCCGTCGTTTCCTTGCGCCGGGAAGGCGACGTGAGCGCCGTCCGGTGAAAGGGAAATTCCATCGGACCCACCGATCCCGGACAGTGGAAGCGTGTCGATGTGCCACTTCTTGTAGCCGCACTTACCCGAGGGGAGCGCGGAGGTGGAGACGAGGGAGCCGAGCGGCAAGACCTGGTGATCGATCGGCGTCGCGTTCGAGAAATCGAAGACGCGCTGCTCCTTCCCCGGGACGAAGAGATCGACGAGCAGCTGGTCGCCGGCTCCCATGACGCCGTCGTCGTTCGCGTCGTACCACCCTCCGGCGAGATCCCCCGGCTTGGTCGGATGCGCGTGACGAAAAGAGTCGCCGGCCTTGATGCGGTCGTACGTGCTTTGCAAGAGGAGCGGCAGCTCGGGGACGGGGTCGCCGCCTTCCGACGGCGGCGCCGTCGCGTCGCCGAGCTTCAGGGTGGCGTTGAAGAGATACCGCACCGAGTCCACCAGCGCGCCGATGAACGCCGCGGGCGCCTGCGTCCACACTCCGCGGATCTCCGCGTTCACGATGGGATCGCTGGCGTCGTCGCCGAGCAAGAACGGGACGCTGGGCACGGAGTATTCGCACGTTCCGTCGAGCACCTTGCCGGCGGCGGACGAGACCGTCCCCATATCCACATACATTTTCACCAAGGTATCCATTTGATCCTTGGTCAACGAACCGGCGGCCGAGAGATCCCCGAAGTGAAATGCGGGCACGAACGACGTGTTGATTTCACCCACCCAGAGCATGGTGCGTGCGATGAGCTCGCAGTAGTTGGCCTCGCACGGGCTCGATGTCTGCTTCGGGTCCGCGCACAGCGCCAGCGCGTCTTGGAAGCGCCCTTCTCGAAATGCGGCGCCGAGACCCGAAACGGACGAGTCCGCGACGGACGCGTCGTCTTTCGTGATCGCACTCTCGGAGGCGGCTCTCGACGTGCAACCGCTCAGCGAGATCCACGTGACGGCGACCGCGAGAAAGCGCGTGGCGCGGTGTCTCGGCTGCATGAACGGGGAGTCGTATAACACACACGAACTCTCTCGGGTGAAACCATCATCGACGCACGACGACTCCAGAGCACACCCATTCGGCGTCACCGTATATGCATTGCGCGCAAGGTTTTCACCTAAGAGCTCAGATCGCGATCGTCGCGGTGCTTCGTGTGCAGTGGGTTGCACGCGATGCGCACTGCGCTGCACGCGTTTACTTCGCGTGGTAGGCTCTTGCCCGAAATGAACAAGGCGTCGCGGTGGGCGCCTGGGCTACTTCTCGTCTTGATGGCAGCCGGTGCAGATATGGCCGTCTTGCATCCAGATCTTGGGGTCGTTGGACGGGTCGCTGTCGGCGTATAGGGCCGCGCGGTCGTCGGCGTCGTCGATGCGGTCCTGGAGCGTCGAGGCGTAAGGCCACTCGTCGAAGCGCGGCGCCGCCTTCGCGCCTTCGTACATGGCGCGTGCTTCGTCCGCGCTCTTTCCGGCCTTGAGCAACAGATCGCCGTAGTTGAGGAGGAAGCCCTCCCAGACGTGCGGCACGATGCCTTCGTCGTTGCACGGCCGCAGCTCCGTTGGAAGCGGCCCCTTCGGATACACGGCGCCGCCCGACGCGTCCGTCTTCGCCCCGCACGTGTCGAGCACGGCCTGCATCTCCGGCAACACGACGGCGAAGGCGTCGCTGCCGGCAGGAGACTCCGCCGACGCCAGCGCTCGCAAGAAGTGCGAGTACGCCGGAAAGATCTGGATGCCCTTCTCGATGTCGCTCATGCCTTCCGCTTGCAGATCGGTGTTGCTGGTGATGTTGCCGATGACGACCTTCGCCAGGCCGCCGAACGCCGGCGCGCGGTCGTCGTCCGGCAGCATGGCCTGCGCTTTTCGGAAGCGATCGATCATCGTCTGCGCCTCGGTGAGCTCGTCGACGGGGTTCGAAGGGACGTCGATCTCTTCGCCGAGCTGCCAGAAGCGCATGATCGCCGAGTAGAACGTCGCGTGGCCGTCGGTGGGGTCTTTCGCGACCTCGTCGTCGACGTCCGCGATCACCTGGGTGACCCTGTCTTGCTCGCCGGCGGTGAGCGCGTCGTAAGCCTTCCCCGTCGCGTCCTCGGTCGGGCCGGATTGCGTCGGCTTCGACGTCGCGCCCGTATTCGGCGAACCCGTGTCGTTCGCGCCGCAAGCGGCGACGAGGAAGGACGAGAGCGTGCACATCATTGCTTTCGCGAATCGCGGCATCTTGGATCTCCTTCTCTCGTTCCGAGAGACTCCCGACCGGCGAGTCCAGCATAGGGCTTGGCGACGACCCCGATTCATGCATTCTTCTAATAGGATCCATGCAAAAACGACATAGGTCGCCGGACCTGAATCTCCTCGAAGCGCTCGACGCGCTCCTGCGCGAGTTGAACGTGACGCGAGCGGCGGCGCGGCTCGGCATCAGCCAATCGGCGATGAGCCACAAGCTCGCGCGGTTGCGCGACTACTTCGGCGACCCGCTGCTCGTCGGCGGGCGCGGTGGCATGGTGCCGACGCCGGAAGCGCAGCGCATCGGGCGCTCCATTCGCCAAGCGTTCGTCGATCTGCGCGCGGCGATGCAGGACAGCTCGCCGTTCGACCCCGCGACGAGCACGCGGCGCTTCGTCATGGTTTGCCCCGACTACGCCGCGTTCTCGTTCTTGCCGCGGTCACGGGTCATGGTGGCCGAGGAAGGACCGTCCACCAGCCTGCTCGTGCGAGATCCTTGGCCGGGGATGCTCGACGCGCTGCGCGACGGAAGTCTCGATCTCATCGCGGGTTTCGACCTCGAGCCCGCCGCTGGATTGATTCGGACCAAGCTCTTCCAGGATGCGCTCGTGTGCATCGTGCGCCGCGACCACCCGCGTGTCGGCAAGACGCTGGATCTCCAGACGTTCGCGGCGCTGCCACACCTCCTGGTCACTCGCGATCCCGACAAGACCGGCCCCGTCGACGCCGCCCTCGCCGCCCACGGCCTCGAGCGTCATGTCGCGATGCGCGTCCCGTATCACCTCGCGGCGCCGTTCATCGTCGCGCGCTCCGACCTCGTCGTCATCACGACGCTGGCGCTGGCGAGGGACGCGGCGAGCCTGTTGCCGCTCCGCATCTTGCGCTGCCCGCTTCCGCTCCCGATCCTCAAGGTCACCATGGCGTGGCACGAACGGAACCAGAACGACCCGGCCCACAAGTGGTTCCGCGAGATCACCATGCGCTGCGCGGCCGGCGTCCACGAGGGCAAGATGGACGGCGAAGAGGTTGCTCCCGAGCCGGCCAAAACGCGCCGGCGTGCCGCGGCCTCATCGCGCCGTCGCAAGCCACGGCGCCCCTCTTAATCACTGCGCGCGCGTCCAATCCTGGTTCTTCCCGAGCAACGGGATGGCCAGATAGCCGCGGAGCCGAAGCGACGTGGGGCCGAGTATTTTCATCTTCACGCGGTAAGTGTTTCCGTCGCGCGGGTTGTAGCAATAGCCGTCGACGTACTCCCCGTCGTCGTAGCGGAGATGCCACATGATCACGAGCCCCTTCAGCTTCCTGTCTCGGAGCTTCGGGTCGGGGTTGTTCACGTCCTTCTTTTCGGCGTCCTTGCCGTCGAAGAGGAGCACTTCGTAGAGACCGGTCTTCGTCTTCACGATCTGGAGCAGGCCCTCTTTGCCCTCCGACCACCACTTACCCAAGATGGAATCCGCGGAGAACGCCGCATCGAGCGGCTCTGCGCGCGCGGGGACGGCGGCGGCGGACGGCTCGGCGGCGCGAGCCCTCGCGGACGGCTGGAACGCGAGCAGAGCGGCTGCGGCAAGGATTACGGAATTTCTCATACGCAAGCCTCCAGCGAGAAAGGTCATCCTCTCTACGCGCTCATCGAGCGACGATCTCCATGGGGAGCCCATCGGCGAGCCCGAGGACGCCCTGCATCTCCCAGCGCGCCTCGTAGCCCCTTCGCAACCTGGGCGTGAAACGTTGCGCGAGGATCGCGAGGAGCAAGTGGCTTTCGAGCAGCGAGAAGTTGTTGCCGATGCACACCCGGGGGCCCGCGCCGAAGGGATGGAATGCGCGGTTCTGCGCCTCTCGCTCCCGGGTCCATCGATCGGGGTCGAAGGCTTCGGGGTTTTCCCAAAATTGAGGGTGCCGGTGCGAATAGTAAGGTGAGAGCATGACGCCCGTCCCGGCGGGCACGTCGAAGCCGCCGATCTGGTCGGGCTCGATCGCGTCGCGCACGTAAAACGGCGCCGCCGGGTAGAGGCGCAGGACCTCCGTGACCACGTTCAGCGTAAACGGGAGCCGCCGGAGATCGTCGACCGTCGGGACACGACCGCCGAGCACGCGGTCGAGCTCTTCGTGCAGCCGCGCCGTCACATGCGGGCTCGACGCGAGCGCATACCAAGTGAACGTCATCGTCCGAGCGGTGGTTTCGTGCCCGGCGAAGAACGTCGTGATCGCTTCGTCTCGCAGCAGCGTCTCGGACATGGCCTCGCCCGTCTCTTCGTCGCGAGCGTTCATCAAGCGCGACAAGAGATCGTCGGGCCACTCGTCGACGTGGGTAGCGCGCCGCTTCGCGATGAGCTCGATGACCGACCGATGCACGAGCTTCCGCGCGGCGAGGTATTTGCGATTTTTCGCGGTGGGGACCCACAGGGGCACCCAAACACCGGCCGTGCGCACGTTGACGAACGAGATCATCGTCTCGACCGCGCTTCGTATCTGCCGGATCGACTCCGTCGACTCGGAGCTGAACATCGCACGCAAGATGATCGACGCCGTGACGGACGTCATTTCTTCCGCGATCTCCACTTCGCCGCCACCGCGCGCCAGGGTCTGCCAGCGCTCTTGAAGGCGCACACCGTCTCGAATCATCAGCTCCGCGTAGGCCCGAATGCCCTTCGGCGTGAAGAACGGCGCCATCAACTTTCGCTGCCGCCGCCACAAGTCTCCGGTGCTCGCCACGAGCCCCTCCCCGGTCAGGTATTTCCTGACCGGATCGTAGCTCGCCACCTTGTCGTACTTCTTCCGCTGAGTCACCGCGACGTGCTCGACGGCGTCGGGATGGATCGCGAACAGCAACCGGCGCGACCCGACGCGCACCTGGAACACGTCGCCGTGCGTCCGCCACAGCTCGCCCGCGTAGTCGAGGAAGCCACGCCGGCGCACGCCGTCGATGAACCGCAACGCCGAAGGACCGGGGGCCTGCATGCTCGTCTCGGCCCGTAGAATAGAACCCGCCCGCAGCGCGACAACGGCCATTCTATTGCCGCTTCGGCCAAAGTCGGACGTCGCGCGCAAGACGCGTGGGCTCTCGTTCCTCTGTCCGTAGGCGCGCTTTCGTCGTACGATTTACGCCATCGAGCACTCACACCACACCCGGTGGCGCGCGCAACGATGAGACGATGGGCTTCGCTCGGGGCAACGCTGCTCCTCGTCTTTCGCGCCGAAGCGGCCGCGGCTGCGCCCGCCCTGCGTTCGCTGCACGACACGATCCACGTGACGCCCGGCGCGACGTGCATCGACGACGAAGCGCTGCGCGAACAGGTCCGCTCGTGGCTGGACGCCGATGCGGTGGAAGGGGATCTTCGCGTCGAAGTCGAAGGGAGCTCGCGCGACGAGCGGTTCGTCTCCTTCCGCATGTGGCGCGGCGCTGCGTTGCTCGCCGAGCGGAGATTCGCTCCCGGCCCAGCCGACTGCGCACAGCTCCACGCGGTGCTCGGGCTCGCGATCGCTCTGGCCCTGAAGGTGTCTCTGCGAGACGAGCTCTTCGGCGGACCTTCGCCGCGGTCATCGGGCGCGTGGTCCCTCGGCGCTGCGGCGAGCACGGAGTGGAACGTGGTTCCCGGTGTCGCGGGGGGAGCCGTCGTGTGGCTCGAGAGAACGCTGCCGGAGCCCTTCGCCCTTCACGTCGGGCTATCGGCGGTGGCCGGCGGAGGCGCCAAGTTCGAGCACGTTTCCGGAGATTTCACGACCGCCTCGGTCGCTCTGGAGGCGGCCGCTTGCGCGGTGCCCTCTTTCGGGACCGCGGTGCGTGGCCGGCTCTGCAGCGGGCTCGAAGCCAGGGCGCTCTTCGCGAGCGGGAACGGCTTCTCCGTTTCCAAGGACGCCGTCCTCGACTGGTTTTCGATCTCGAATTCCCTGGGCGTCTCGGTGGCGATCGCGCAAAAGTGGTCGCTCGTGGGCGTGGTCGGCCTGGTCGTCCCGCTCCAAAGGGTTCAGATTGCCGTGGTGGACACGAGCGGGCGCGTGGTCGAAACCCGCGATCTCGCGCCCGCGGGCGGCGTCCTTTCTTTGGGAGGGGCGTACGAATTCTGAAAGCGGTTCGCCGTTTTCGCCAAGGGTCGACGGTCCCGTCATCATTAACGAGCTGCCCCGATGGGTACGTCCTCTCCCAGCGAAGATCTGAGCACTGAAGAGCTCTTTCGCCGCTTTGCGCCATTCGTCGCCCGGTTCCTCTACCGGCTGGGAGTCGGCTCGGACGGGCTGGATGATCTGGTTCAGGAGGTCTTCCTGGTCGTACATCGCCGCGGCGGCTACAAGGCCGGCCCCGCGAAGCCGACCAGCTATCTCGCGACGATCGCCGCCAATGCCGCGTCTGCGTATCGAAGAAGGCGCCGCACGGAACAGGCTCGGTCGTCGGACGTGGAGGTCGAGGGGCTCGTGTCGACGAACAAAGGTCCCGTTCAGGTTCTGGAAGTGAGCGAGCGCTTGCGACTGCTGCAAGCCGCTCTCGATCGGCTCGAGCCGGACTTCCGCAGCACGCTCGTCCTGGCGGACATCGAGGGCGAGTCCTGCGCCTCCATCGCCGCTTCGTCGGGGGTTCCCACCGGCACGGTGTACTGGCGTCTGCACGAAGCGCGAAAACGATTTCAGCGAGCCCTCCGCGCAGAGATGGCCGGCGTTCCGGCGAAGTCCGTCCGCGTCGCCGGCGAAGACGCGCCGGGCGCGGAGCGGCGCGAGCGCGGTTCGGTGCTCGCGCTCGCGCTGAATCCGCTGTGGTTCTTCTCGGATGCGCGGCGGCTCCTTCGCGCCGGTTCGAAGCACGCCCCCGTAGACTACGATGTCCGCGTCGGGCTCGAGAAGCACCGACGGCTCGCAGGCAGCACGACGGTGCCGTCCTATCCTCCGGGGATCGCGCCGACCGGCGCGCTCGCGCACACTTCCACGGGGATCGGGTTCGTCGGCGCAGGGAGCGCGGGCATCGCGGCCGTCGCCGCCGTCGCCGCCGGCTTTTTCTTGCACTCGACGCCGCCATCGCGACAGGACGACGTCGCTTCCCGGCGAGTCGAGCTTCCGGCAAGCGAGAGTGCCACTTCCACGACGAACGCGACGCCGGAGGCCACCGCGATCCCTGCGCACGTCGAGCCGTCACCTACCCCCGGGACTTCCACGCGCGCCGGGGTTCCGCTCGTAGCGAGCGTCACGACGCCGGAAGCCGCGCCCGCACCGGCCGACGCGCCGCCGGAGAAAGCGCTCCCGAGCACGCCGTCTCCCGCGTCGAGCGAAACGGGGAGACGCTTCGCGCCAAAGGCAGCCTCGAGCAGCACGCCCGCGGCGTCGCGCGAATCGAGCCAGCCGCCCTCTCCAGCGTCTTCTTCCCAAGCCGCGCCCGTCGCTTCGAGCAGCGCGCAGCTCGAAGCTCTGGAGATCGCGCGCGCGGAGCGCCTGCTCTCTTCGAACCCGGCGGGCGCGCTGTCGGCGGTCCGAGACGCGCGCTCGCGCTTCACGCCGAGCTTCCTTCCCGAAGAACGCGATTACGTCGAGGTGATGGCGCTGCATGCCCTCGGTCGCTCCGGAGAGGCCGAGACCGCCGCGTCACGTTTTTTGAAGACGTATCCCGGCGGCGCCTTCGCCAATCGCGTCCGAAAGGTGATGGCGGAGTGACCGTCCGCGCCGCGCAGAACGGAGCGCGACGCGGCCGTCGTCCGCCATTCGCCTTGCTCACGGCGCTGCTCGGCGCCGGCGCGTGTCACGATCACGGAGTCGTCGGTGTCACGGTTTCGAAGAACATCGTCGAGCGAGACGCGACGACGCCCTCCCCCGACGCCGAAGGGAGCATCGACGCGACAATCCGTTCCGACGCCGCCGACGCGAGCGGCTTCGTCTCCGTCGACGACTGCCTCCCCGTGAACGCCGCGAACCTGGACCCCACCGCGACGCAGCACCTCATCGACGGAACCGGGGACTCCACGTCGATGCGCTTTCTGTACCCGTACGACGGCACGGTGTATCCCCAGGGGATCCCGGGGCCCGTTTTGATGTGGGACGGCCCGGCGCCCGACGTCGTCTACGTCCGGATCCACTCGCGCCGTTTCGACTACCGGGGTTGTCTGAAACCGTCCGCGCTGAATCGCCTCGAGCTCCCGACCGGTATCTGGGATCTCGCCTTCGCGTCGGCGCGGGGCGCGACGGATCCCTTCACTCTCGACCTGAAAGTCGCGTCCGGCGAAGGCATTTACGGCCCGATCTCCGAGCAGCTCGTCATCGCCAACGGAGCGCTCACGGGCTCCGTGTATTACATGACGACCCAGTCGCCGGCCGCCGTCGGCGGCGTGCTCCGGGTCCGCGGCGGGCGCTCCGCCGAAGCGGTCCTCACGCCGCCGAGCTGCGCCGGTTGTCACGGGGTGTCGGCGAACGGTACACGGCTATTGGCCTTCTCGAGCGGCGGCGGCAGCTCGTTCAGCGTGTCGGGTGCGTCGCCGCTGACGCCCCTCGTGTCACCGACGCCGGGGGCGGAATTCGCCGGCGTCTACCCCGACGGATCCGTGTACGTCGCTTCCGCGCACCCGACGGGCGGCGGCGGCCCGCGGTCTTACGGCGGCGGCGTCACCAACGCGGCGCTCTACGATACGGCGACCGGAAGCCTCGTCGGCGACAGCGGTGTTCCGACCGGCGCGTGCATGCCGATGTTTTCGCCGGACGGGCAGCAGCTCGTGTTCACCGACTTCGGCGCGAGCGCCGGTCATACGCTGGCGACGATGCGCTTTTCGATCGAGACGCGCACGGCCTCGAGCTATCAGGCGCTCTACGCGGCGACCAGCAAGTACGTCGGTTGGCCCGCGTTCTTGCCCGACGCGAGCGCGGTCGTCTTCGCGCAGGGCGACGCGCCGGATTTCTCCGGTCTCGGAGCGGGGCTCATCCCCGTCATCGTCGGCCCCCAGACGGATCCGTTCATCGTGGACACGACGACCCGTATGCCGCTGCTCCTCGCACAGGCCGCGGGCTTTCATTCGGCGAGCGACGTGGAGTCCGGTCAGACGTATCTGCCGGGCGGCGCGGCGGATCTCCACCAAAACTACTACCCGACCGTGTCGCCCGTCGCGGCGGGGGGGTACGCGTGGATCTTCTTCGACTCGGTCAGAAGCTACGGCAATCAGGGGACGCACCGCGCCATTTGGGGGACCGCCGTATCGATCTCGGCCGACGGAACCTACGGCTCCGATCCAAGTCACCCCGCCTTCTATTTGCCGGGACAGGACCCGAACACGCCGAACTTCCGTGCCCTCGCCGTGCTCGAGCCGTGAGGCCGTCGAGAAATCACAAAGGATTCGAGAGAGCCTGGCCTGAATGGGCATGCTCGGACCTTCGAGACGCGGGAGGCGGCGTCGCATCCCTGCCCACTGCGCAATCGGGGTGGCGCTCGCCGTCGCGGGTTGCCGCTTCGGCGGCTCCGGCACGAGCCCCTTCGCGGAAGTGGCGCTCCCCGACGCGGCGCCTTCCGGGGGCGGAGCCAGCGGCGCGAACGACACGGGCTCGACGACCGGCGCCGGCGGCGCGACGAATACGGGCGGAGCCGCCGACGCGAGCGGCGCGGGCTCGACGGTCGCGGGAACGGCACGCGATTCCGGCGCCATCGCCGACGGCGGCGCGAGCAGCGGCTCCGCGGGCGCGCTCACCGGCGAGCCGTCGTTCGACGGCGGATCGCTCGGAACGGGAAGTCCGGGTGGTGCGTGTCAGCCTTCGCCGTCGCCGGTGATTTGCGACCCGGTGCACAACATCGGGTGCCTCGTTCCCTTCTCTTTTTGCGACATCGATCCCACCCAGGCCGTTGCCGCTGGACGGTGCGTCTTTCCGTTCGCCAGCGCCGCGCCGGGCGCCGATGGCGGCACCAGCTGTGTCTCGGACGCCACGACGGAGACCTGCCTGCCGACGTCGACCTGCGTCAACAAGACTTGTCGCAAGGTCTGTTACTGCGACGCCGACTGCGCCGCAGGGCAATGCTGTGCGGAGCCCGCCCCGGGTTCCGCGGGAGTCTTCAAGCTGTGCAAGCCGTGCTGAATCGCGAGCGCCGCGCGTCCGTCGAGCCGCGGCGACGAAAACCCGGAGGAGACGCATGTCGATAGCTGCCCCCATCGTCCGCGCTTTGGTCGAGGTCGTCGAACGCTCCGGCGTGACGAGGCACGAATTCCTCTCCAGAGCCGGCATCTCCGAACAACGTTTCGCCGACGGCGACGAACGCTTCGCGCCGGAGGAGTTCGACGCCCTCCAGCGCCTCGCCCTCGATCTGACGGGTGACCAGGCGCTCGGGCTCCATCTCGCGGAGCGCGCCAGCGAGGCGGCGTTCGACCTGCTCGGCGATCTCGTTTCCCGCGCGCCGACGCTGCGGGAAGCAATCGCCGTCGGCTCGCAGTTCGGCGCGCTCCTCTACGAAGACACGCACCTGACGCTCGAGGAGCACATCGACGTCGCCCGGATCCGCCATGATTTTCGTCGCGTCTCGGCGCGCTCGGACCGGATGCACGCCGAGTTTACGATCGCCGGGTTCTCCAGGCTGATCCGCATCTTCACCGGCCCCCACGCTCGCATCCACGGGGCTTACTTCGAACACGCCGCTCCCGCGTACCATCCCGAATATCGTCGCGTGTTCGACGGCGCCGAACGATTCAACCAGAAGCTCACGGGGATCGAGTTTTCGCGAGAGCTACTCGACGCTCGCCAGCTGCACCCGCACCCGCGCCTCTACGCGCTGCTCCAAGCCGAAGCGCATCGGACGCTCGACGCGCTCGCCCAAGGAGCGAGCCACGCAGCGCGACTCAAACGATATCTGACGGCGCGACCGCCGTGTCGCATCCCGAACATGGAGGTCGCCGCGCGCGAGCTCGGCATGAGCGTGCGATCGCTCCGCCGTCGCCTCGCCGAAGAAGGCGTGTCGTATCGCGCGCTCGTTCAGGCGACGTTGGAAGAAGCCGCGGCCAGCGTGCTCAGGACCCCGGGCCGTTCGGTGCAAGAAGCGGCGCACGTCACGGGTTTTTCCGACTCCGCGGCGTTCCATCGGGCGTTCAAGCAATGGACCGGCGTCACTCCGACGGAGTTTCAACGCCGGTCTCCGGCGCCGTGATCGGCCGACGCTTTTCGAGATCGAGAAATGAGAAAGCGCCAAGGTCTTTCGAGACGACTGTCCTGAACGGGCATGTCACTTCGAATCTCGTTTTGGCTCGTTCCGTGCGCGCTCGCGGTGACCGCGTGCGCGCCGGACGTCGCGGCTCCGGGCTACGACGATCCCTTTCTGACCAACGTCGCCGGTGCGACGGGCAGCGCCGTTTCGCCGTCCATGTCGGCGGATGCGGGCGGCGCCGCTCTTGCCAGCGCGCCGGCGGCGCCAGCGCCGACGCCGGCCACGACGATGACCGTCGCCGGCGCGGCTCCGGCAGCGCCGGCGAGCTCCGCGCCGGCGCCAATGAGCGGCGCGACGACCTCGAGCGGCGCCAGCGACCCGAATTGTGATCTCAGCGGCCGATGGCTCGTGACGCAGCGCACGGTAGAAGAAGGGCTCGGCGTGCAACAGGCGCTCCGCCAGTGGATGTATTTCGAATTCACACAAAACGGCACCCAGGCAACGGTCACGCGCGGACTCGATTGTGGATGGGACGTCGTTCCGCTCAGCGCGATTGCGGGATCGGCCGATTTACACAAGGCCTGGCCGAAAATCACAGCCAACAATCCCATGGCTGGCCGCAAAGGGACGATCAAGACGAGCTCCGGGGGATGCTCCGTCTCCTTCGCCCCGTACGTCTCCGTCTACGGCGCGACGGTCTCGTATTACAAGGACACCTCCCACGCGTTGCCGGATCCAAACACCGAGGCTTCGGGTGCTACGCCGGGTTGGGAGGATTGGGACGACGATGGGAATCCAGGGATTACATATAACCTCTCTGGGATTGCATCCGGACAGGTCTTCTACAGCACGCGCATGACGAATACGTGGTCCGGAACCATCGACGGCACACGTAGTTCATTCACCATCGCCGACGCGCCGAAGCACGAAAATGACGAGCTCGGCTACAACGGATCACCGCTGTTGACGACGCAGAGCCAGCTCTCGGCGGATGCGTCGCTTCATTTCGTCCAGTTCGCTCGGCTCGACTCGACCGAGGCGACGGGTGACGACACCGCGACGTGCAATGCGGCGCGCACGCTCGCGACGACGCTCACCCCCAAAGCAGACGAGAAGCCGGTTCAGTGAGCGCGCTGCGCGTGCGCGGGTTACGCTGCGCGGTCGTTCTGTCGCTTCTATCGCACGCCGCCGGCGCGTCGCCGTTGCTCGAGCTCGCGGGCGGCTTCGGCGGCGAAGGAGGTCTACAAGGACGCGCGTTCCCCGGTGGAAGCTCGTCTGCGTACTTCAACCCGGCGCTGCTGACGGATTCTCCCGCGGGCTTCACCGTCGGGTTCCTCGTCTTGAGCGAACAGATCGGCGTCACCTTGGATCGGCGGCCGGGCCCCTCCTTCGACGTGCCGGAAGTCCAACACGCGAGCCACGCCGACGGCTCGTCCTGGAGCAGCTATCCGTTGCCCACCGCGGTCCTGCAGAAGGGGCGGCCCGCGACCGCCCTGGTGCCGGCGCTACCGGCGCGACCGCGGCAGAGCGCCGGCACGGGTCATGAAACGTTCACCTACGAAATGGTCGGCTTGATCGCGAAGCTCTTCGAGCAACGCGTCTCCTTCGGCTTCTACGCGCTCGTGCCGAACGGCAACTTCACGACGCTGCAAGCACCGTACGTCGACGAACGCGAACAGTTTTTCTCGAACAGCTTGCACCCCGAGCTCTACGCCGACCGGATGACCGCGCTCTCGCTCGCCGCCGGCGCCGGCTTCGCGGTTAGCGACAAGTTGTCGCTGGGCGCCTCCGCGACGATCGGGCTGCGCGCCGGAGTCGGCGCCCCCGTTTACGTCACCGACGCCGGACAGCTTCAGAACCTCCTGCTCACGCTCGACTCGAAGGTGAACGTCTCCGTCTCGCCCCACTTCGGTTTCTCGTACCGACCAACGGATCGACTGCGACTGACCGCGACGGTGCACACCCCGCAGAAGGTCCAGCTCGACGCGAGCTTCACGTTTCTCCTGGCCACCGGTGTTTCGCAATCGTCGGGCATCTCGTTCCTCCTGGACTACGAGCCGTGGCAATTCGGCGCCGGCGCGGCGTACGACCTCGTCAAAGCGGGAAAGGACACGCTGACCCTCGTCGGCAGCGGTCTCTACGGGATGTGGTCGGACTACGTCGACCGGCACGGCGAAAGGCCGCTGTCCGCCTATCCATGGGCAGACACACTCACCGGCGCCGCAGGAATTCGCTATGCACACGGCCCCGTCGGATCGTTCGTGGATCTACAATACAAGCCCACACCGGTCCCGCTCCAGACCGGACGCACGAACTACGTCGACAACGATCGTCTGGGCGCGAACGTGGGCGGAGATTTCTCGTTTCGCGCCTTGAACACCGGCATGCACGTCGGCGCGCAATTGCAAACGTACTACCTGATTCCGCGTCACCAGTGGAAGCTCGTTCCACCGGACGCGCCCGACGGCCGCGTGCACACGCCGCAGCTCGTGCGGGACGAAGTTCCGGACGACGCGGTCGTCATCGACACACCGCTCGCGGGTCGTTCCGGCTTGCAAACGAACAACCCGGGCTTCCCCGGTTTCGGCAGCAGCGGCTGGGTCTTCGGCGGCGGCGTCTATGTCTCCGTCGATATGTAGACGCCGGCGATCTTTGGGGGGCCAAACCTGACCCAAAAGGCAATCACATGACCGCTCCACCTTCGACGGCGCCGCTAACATGATCCGCGGTCGAAGGGAGTAATCGATGATCGATCTGTTCGAGCCCGTGCCGAAGGACGCACGGCAGGGGCGCCTCCGCGAGTATCGGGACTACTTGATCGAGCGGGACGGCGAGCTGAACCTCGAGGAGCGAACGCTCGCGCGGCGAGAAGCCTCGATGAAGCGATACGAGACGCCGCCCGGCGCGATCCGCGACATGGATGAAGCGGAGTTCAGGAAGCAATACGCGTCATTCGACAAGCGCAAACCGCCCGCTCCGGAGATGATGCTGCTACTGGCCCTGGTGAAGATAAACTCAGCCGAAGCGTACGGCGTGAGCCGCAACTTTCAGCGGACGATGAACCGCGCCCTGAAGAACGAAGACGATAGTGAGCTCCGTATTCTGTGCGAAGAAGGGTATCATACGCGTATTCTCCTGAGCTCCGCGAACCGCTACGGGATCGAGCTGCACGAGCCCTACCGGCCGCCTTCGGCGCTACGGATCATGATCGGCGGCATCGCGACGGCGCCCATGGCCATCGCCCGCCCGCTGACGCTCGCCGGCGAGTTCATCGCGACCCTCATGTTCATCAAGCTGTTCGACGCGGTGGAGCGCGTGCTCAAGAACGATCCGGAAACGCGCGACGCGATCCTCGAGCGCGTGATGGAAATCTGCGTCGATGAGCGCGGTCATATCAGCTACAACCGCTTGCACATGAGCACGGCGGAGCTCGCGCAGACCCGCCTGATCCTGCCGACGACGGCTCGCATCATGTCCACCGTGTTTTCGGAAATGGTGACCATCGGTGCATACCCGTCGAACGTCTTGCAAGATCTGGAGTTGCTCGCCGACCCCCGACGGTTGCCCGCTGAAGTACGCAAGCAGTGGTTCGTCGCATGAGGCGAGTGTTCCTCCACACCGGCTAAACACCTTGGGGACCGGTGTGCCTCGCCTTGCACACCGGCCGATTTCGCGATACTCGTCGGCTTCCTAGAGGCGGATTGGACATGACCGACGGGACGGATGACGGCCGAAGCAATGGCGCGGCTCTCGGCGATCCTGAAGGGTCCACGCCCGTTTCGAGTCATCGCCGACGCCGTCGCAGACGTCGAAGGCGAAGCCACGTTTCGCCGCTCCTCGTCGCGGCGGTCACGTTCATCACGTTCAGCGCGGCCTGCATCGCCGCGTACTACTTCGGCCAGGCGAGCGACGAACCGACGGGGACCGGCGTCCACGGTTGGGACGAGTGATACCTGCGCTCACGGTGGGGCCGTGTCGTTCGGAGACGGCATCTCACACGTGTAGCGTCGTTCTCCTGGCGAATCGAACGCTAGCGGCGCTTCGGGCCGCCGTCGGCGTCGCCCACGGCTCTCACCGACGAGCTCGAAATGCCGGTTCGTCCCAGCGGACCGACGGCGCGGCGGGTCTGACTGACGCTGGCGACGGGCTCGCGCTGCTGGCGCTGCGACTCGGCTTCCATGTCGGTGCGCGCCGCTTCACGCGGGGCGTTCTTGGCGAACGGCACGCTCGCGCGTCCGCCGCCGGTGTCCATCCTCGCGGTGGCTATCACGACGTTCGCCGCTGTTTCGACGGAGAGCTCCGCCTCGAGGGTCACGCGCGCGAGACCGAGCATCGTGCTCCCCTCCGGCAGGTGCTGCAGCCGCTCGAGCGCGCGCGCGAAGGCTTCTCGCGGGTTCGTGGTCGTGTTGCGTTTCAGCTCCCGTTCCAAGATGGCGACACGCGACGGATGCGCCTTGTTGGTGACCCGGACGACGATCCCAAGACCCGCGTCGACGAACAGCTCGAACGTCACTTCCGATGCGGGATCGCCGTATTTGACGGCGTTCTCGATCAGCTCGTTGGCGACGATCGCCACTCGGTCGGCCGAGTCGCTTCGCCCTTTCATTTCGAGCACCGCGCCCACGTAAACGGCGAGCGGCTGAATGTGGGTCCATATCGGTGGGAACCGAACCGCGAGCGTCGCCGCCGAGGCCGTCAGGTCCGACGACTTCATCACGCCCACGGGTGAACCACCACGTGTTTGCCTCCGAAGCTCTGGATCGCGCTCAGCGTCGTCGTATGCCAGAGCACGTCCGGCTTCGTCACGAAGTGGAGAACGTACTGCTTCAGCTCGGGCTCCGCGCGAATCCACTCGACCCAGTCGACGAGCGACCGGATCGACGACGAGTTCATGAACCGGAGCTTCGTGATGTCCACCGTGAGCGACTTCACCCCCGCCTCGACGACCGCGTCGTGCACCCGCCGGAGAAACGGCGTCACCGTCTCGCCCGGGCTTCGCAGAGAGATGACGCCACGGAAATGAACGGCGTGATCCTCCACCGAAATCTCGACTCCTTCGAGGAGCAGCGGATCGATCGCGCGAAGCTTCTGAGTCATGCGGCCCCTCTCGCGGTGATGCAGACCTTCCCGGGCGAGGTCTCGAGCTCGAGCTCGACGTTTCCCTCGTATCGAACGCGCGGCAAACCGAGGCCGCTCTCCGTCTTGGGCAACGAGGATGCGTGCTGCAGCGCGCGAGCATATGCGGTAGCCGGCGACAGCGTCGCGAGATTGTCGAAGATTTTGCGCAGCTTATCGGCGCGCTCTTGTGTCGTCGTGTTGACGACGCAGACGACGACTTGGCCCTTCGAGCGTTCGAGCCGGAGCTCGAGCTCGTTTTCGTCTCCGTATCGGACGGCGTTCTCGATGAGCTCGTGCACGATCAGGCCGACTCTCTGGCCGAGACCTTCGTCCTCGAAGGTCGTCCTCGCAAAAAAACCGCAGAACTCTCGGACGGCGTCCACGTAGAGCCACAGCGGCTTGAATCGGAGCTGCACTAGGCGATCGCTTCGAGGCTCATTCGTCTCGTGCATGCTGTCCCTCCCGATTTGCGAAGGCCCGAGGCGAGCGGGCAGAGCTCTCTCTCTTCGTATGACGACAAACGGTCCACCAGCAGGCTACTGAAGGCTTTCCCTCGCGGAACGTTCAAATTTCGACGAGTCAGTACAAATGCGCGCGAATTAAGGTCGGCTGTGAAACGTGGAGATCTGCCCCGTCGGCCCACTCGTCCGTTCATGTACGAACGGGTGGGCGCGGAGCGAGCGAGCGCCGGCCCCTCGGGTCACGAACAATTGTCGCCCTCGACGCAAAGAAAGGTTTAGCCTCGGCACGTCCATCGAGTTCGGGGGATGACTACCGCTCGCTGCTCCATCGACGTTCGTGGGCTCGTCCAAGGTGTCGGGTTCAGGCCGTTCGTCCATGGTCTCGCGCATCGACACGCGCTCGCCGGGATCGTCTACAACGGACCTGCCGGCGTACACATCGAAGTCGAAGGGAGACAGAACGCGATCGAAGGGTTCGTGCAGGAGCTCTGGCGCGCTCCTTTCCCCGCGGCGGTCGAAGAAGTCTCGTGTCGTTCCATCGTCCCGCGCGGCGCGAGCGGGTTTCGTATCGGCGAGAGCACCGAGCAGGGCGAAGCAGACGCAGCGATCCCCACCGATCTGGCGACCTGCGACGACTGCCTGCGCGAGCTCTTCGACCCCGGCGATCGACGCTCCGGCCACCCGTTCATCAGCTGCACGCACTGCGGTCCGCGCGCCACGATCGTCGTCGGAATGCCCTACGATCGCGCACGAACGACGATGAGCGCGTTCGCGATGTGCCCGTCCTGCAGGGCGGAATACGAGGCGCCCGAGGATCGTCGCTTCCACGCTCAGCCCATCGCCTGCCCCGAGTGCGGTCCGAAGCTTCGCCTGACGAATTCACAGGGCCGACCGCTGCCCGGCGATCCGCTCGCCGCCTTCGCCGACGCGATCACCGCGGGCCGGATCGGCGCGCTCAAGGGCATCGGCGGATTTCATCTGGTCTGCGACGCCGAAAACCAGGACGCCGTCACCGAGCTGCGCCGCCGGAAGCGGCGCGGGGAAAAACCGTTCGCCCTCATGGCGCCGGATCTCGAAGCGGCGTCGACGTTCGCGATTCTCGACGACGACGCCGAGCGCGCGCTCGTTTCACCGGCTCGACCCATCGTCCTCGCGCCGCGACGGCTCGGCGCGCTCATCGCGGACGCCGTCGCGCCGGGGGTCGGCAGCGTCGGTGTGATGTTGCCGTACGCGCCCGTTCACCACTTGCTGTTCGCCCGGATCGGCCGGCGCGCGCTGGTCTTCACCAGCGGCAACCTTTCCGACGAGCCCATCGCGCACACGGACGCGGAGGCGTACGAACGGCTCGGCGACGTCGCCGATTCGTTCTTGACGCACGATCGTCCGATTCACGTCCGAGCAGACGACTCCGTGGTGCAATCGACGCCGGGCGGCGTCGCGGTCCTGCGCCGGGCGCGGGGTTACGCGCCGCAGCCGGTACCGCTCGCGTTCGACGTGGGTTCGACGCTCGCGCTCGGCGGCCACTCCAAAGCGGTGTTCGCGCTCGGCCTGGGCCGGCGCGCGGTGCTCGGCGCACACTTCGGCGACCTCGACGGCCTGGCCGCTTATCGCGCCTACACCGACGGCGTCGAGTACCTCGAGCGCGTCCACGCCGTGCGCGCGGTCCGGCTGGTGCACGATCTGCACCCCGACTACGCGTCGACCCGCTACGCGCGCGAAAGGTTCGAAAGGGGCGAGTGCGGCGAACTCGTCGCGGTGCAGCACCACCACGCTCATCTGGCGAGCTGCATGGCCGAAAATAGACTCGAGGGGACGGTCATCGGGGTCTGCTTCGACGGCGCCGGGCTCGGCCTCGACGGGACGCTGTGGGGCGGCGAGTTCCTGGTGGGCGGGTACGCGGGCGCCGCCCGCGCGGCTCATTTCTCTCCCGTGCCGCTGCCGGGGGGCGACCGCGCCGCGCGCGAGCCGTTCCGGACGGCGGCGGCTTGCTTGTGGCAACTCGGGTTGTCGCTTGCGCCCCTGGAGCGCCGCGTCGCGGGTCCTACCTTGCACGCGCTGGCTCGCGTCGTCGACTCCGGCAGCTGCCCCAGGACGAGCAGCGTCGGTCGCTTGTTCGACGCCGTGGCGTCGCTCGCCGGCGTGCTCGACGTCGCGTCGTACGAAGGGCAAGCGGCGCTCTTGCTTCAAACCCTCGCGGCCGGCATGAGCCATGCGGGGAGCTATCCCGTCGCGCTGCGGGACGGCGCGCCGTTCGTCGTGGACACCGCGCCGCTCGTCGAAGCCGTCGCCGCCGACGTGTCCGCCGGAGTGGACGCATCGACGATCGCGAGGCGATTTCACGCCGCGCTCGTCGACGCCTCCGTGGACGCCTGCTCACGCATCCGCGATCGCACCGGAGTCGACCGAGTCGCCTTGAGCGGCGGCGTGTTCGCCAACACGATTCTCGCGGCCGAGCTCCCGGCGCGGCTCGCGGAAGCGGGCTTTCATGTGTTCACCCACCGCGTCGTTCCGCCGAACGACGGCGGCTTGTGCCTCGGACAGCTCGCGGTGGCGGCCCACGGCGGCGGCGTCCCGAGCGAGCGCGCCAGGGAGGCGTCCTGATGTGTCTCGCGGTCCCCGGCCGTTTGAAAGAGCTGTTTTTCGAAGACGGCGTGCGCATGGGCAAGGTCGAGTTCGACGGCGTCCTTCGAAACGTGTGCCTGGAATGCCTGAGCGAGGCCACGCCGGGGGACTACGTCCTGGTTCACGTGGGATTCGCGCTCTCGCGGATCGACGAGGCGGAGGCGGCGCGCGTCTTCGAGCTGCTCCGCGCCCATGAAGACGCCCTAAAAGAGGAGCTTTCGCGATGAAATACGTCGACGAGTATCGCGACGCGGACGCCGCCGAAGCGCTCTGCCGCGCCATCGCGCGCGAAGTGTCGGGGCCGCTGGTGATCATGGAGGTCTGCGGCGGCCAGACGCACAGCATCGTTCGCTACGGCCTCGACGAGCTCTTGCCGTCGGACGTCGAGCTCGTGCACGGGCCGGGCTGCCCGGTCTGCGTCACGCCGCTCGAGATGATCGACCGTGCGCACGCGATCGCCGCGCGCACCGACGTCGTGTTCTGTTCGTTCGGCGACATGCTCCGCGTCCCCGGCTCGGACGGCGATCTGTTCCAGCGCAAGGCGGCGGGGAGCGACGTGCGGATCGTCTATTCACCGCTCGATGCGCTCGCCGTCGCCGAGCAGAACCCGGGACGCGAAGTCGTGTTCTTCGCCATCGGCTTCGAGACGACCGCGCCGGCGAACGCGATGGCCGCGCTGCTCGCGCGCCGCAAGAAGATCGAAAACTTCAGCATGCTGGTGTCGCAGGTGCTGGTGCCGCCGGCCATGACGGCGATCCTGGACGATCCGGACAACCGAGTGCGCGGGTTCCTCGGTCCGGGGCACGTGTGTTCGGTCATGGGCATGACCGAGTACCACCCTATCGCCGAACGATACGGCGTGCCGATCGTCGTCACCGGTTTCGAGCCGGTCGACATGCTAGAGGGCGTGCTTCGCGTCGTTCGCGCCTCGAACGAACGGACGCCGGTCGTCGACAATCAGTACGCGCGCTCGGTGCGCGCCGAAGGGAACGTCGCCGCGCAGCGGCTCGTCGGCGACGTCTTCGAAGTGTGCGATCGAACCTGGCGCGGCATCGGGACGATCCCCGCGAGCGGCTATCGATTGCGCGACGAGTACCGCGAGCAGGACGCCGAAGCGCGCTTCGACGTCCACGGTATCGCGCCGAACGAGCCCTCGGAATGCATCAGCGGGCTCATCTTGCGCGGCTTGCGCAAGCCGCCCGACTGCCCGGCGTTCGGCACCCGCTGCACGCCGGAAAGGCCGCTCGGCGCCACGATGGTCTCTTCCGAGGGCGCGTGCGCGGCCTATCACGCCTACGGCAGGACCCGCGGGCGCACGCGGCTGCCCGTCGTCGAGAACGGAGCCACTCCATGACGAGCGCGTCGTGCCCGGTGCCCGTCGGAAGCTACGACCGCGTGGTGCTCGGTCACGGCAGCGGCGGGCGCTTGAGCCACGAGCTGTTCGCGCGCGTTTTCGCGCCGCTCCTTGGAAAGGACAAGGCTTTTGCTCTGGAGGATCAAGCCGTGCTCCCGATGCCGCGCGAAGGACGGCTCGCCGTCACGACCGACGCGTTCGTCGTGAATCCGCTGGTGTTCCCGGGCGGCGACATCGGAAGCCTCGCCGTTCACGGGACGGTGAACGACCTCGCCGTCGGCGGTGCGCGCCCGCTGTGCATCACCGCGTCCTTCGTTCTGGAAGAGGGCTTGCCGATGCCGCTGCTCGAACGAGTCGTGCAATCGATGCACCTGGCGTGCGACGCCGTGCCGGTGCGCCTCGTCGCCGGCGACACGAAGGTCGTCGATCGCGGCAAGGCCGACGGCATCTTCATCACCACCACCGGCGTGGGCGTCGTTCCGGACGCGATCAGCCTGTCGGCGACGAAGGCGCGCCCCGGCGACCGCGTCCTCGTCTCGGGCACGCTCGGCGATCACGGCATCACGATCCTCGCGGCACGCCAGGGCATCGACCTCACGACGGCCCTCGAGAGCGACAGCGCGCCGCTCCATGGCTTGACCAGCGCGATGCTCGCGGCGTCTCCACACATCCGCTGCATGCGCGATCTCACGCGCGGCGGTCTGTCGAGCGCCTTGAACGAAATCGCGGCCGCCTCGCGGGTCGGCGTGAAGCTCGTGGAGAAGACCGTCCCGCTCCGTCCGGAGGTGCGCGGCGCCTGCGAGCTCCTCGGCCTGGATCCGCTGTACGTCGCGTGCGAGGGCCGGCTCGTCGCCGTCGTCGACGCCGCCGCCGCGGAGACCGTGCTCGCGGCGATGCGCCGGTATCCGCTGGGCAAGGACGCCGCGATCGTCGGAACGATCGTCGCCGATCATCCCGGCGTCGTGTCGCTTCGAACCTTGGTCGGCGGCGAGCGCATCGTTGCGCTCCTGTCCGGCGAGCAGCTTCCACGGATCTGCTGAGCCGAGGAGCCCATGTCCAACAAAACCCCCTCTCTGATCGGCGCGCCCAAGGTGCCCGAAGTCGACGTGCTGTGGATCACCGCGGGCCTGAGCTGCGACGGCGATTCGATCTCCATCACCGCCGCCACGCAGCCCAGCATCGAAGACATTCTCCTCGGCGCGCTGCCCGGCCTCCCGAAGGTGCGCCTCTATCATCCGGTGCTAGCGGCCGAGAACGGCGAGGAGTTCCTCGCGCCGTTTCGTGCAGCGGCCGAAGGCCGGCACCCGCGTCCCTTCGTGCTCGTCGTCGAAGGTTCGATACCGAACGAAAAGCTCAACGCCGAAGGATACTGGGCAGCCCTCGGAACGGGCCGCGACGGACAACCGATCACCACGTGCTCGTGGATCGACGAGCTTACGCCGCACGCCTGGGCCGTGGTCGCCATCGGCACGTGCGCGACGTACGGCGGGATCCACGCGATGAGCGGCAACCCCACGGGTGCCATGGGCCTCGTGGACTATCTCGGGTGGAGCTTCAAGACGCGCGCCGGCATTCCCGTCGTGTGCGTGCCGGGGTGCCCCGTGCAACCCGACAACTTCATGGAGACGCTGCTCTACTTGCTCTACCAAGCCGCCGGCCTCTCGCCGATGATCCCGCTCGATCAGGCGCACCGGCCGCGCTGGCTCTTCACTCAGACGGTGCACGAGGGCTGCGATCGCGGGGGCTACTACGAACAGGGCGATTTCGCCGCTGAATACGGTTCGCGAAAATGCATCGTGAAGCTCGGATGCTGGGGGCCGGTGGTCCTTTGTAACGTCGGCCGCCGCGGATGGATGGACGGCATCGGCGGTTGTCCGAACGTCGGCGGCATCTGCATCGGCTGCACGATGCCGGGCTTCCCCGACAAGTTCATGCCCTTCATGGAGGAGCCGCCCGGGGCGAAGATGTCGAGCGCGGCGGTCCTCATGTACGGGCGCACGGTGCGCGCGCTCCGGAATTTCACCAAGTCGTCGCTCGACAAGGAGCCCCCGTGGCGCGGACCCTCCACGCCGGAGGCCAAGCCGGCCGCGTCGGAACGTAGCGGCGCGAACGGCAGCTCCCGAGAAGGTGAACACACGAAATGACCGACTCCGAAGATCTCGTCGACGTCTCTTGGGATCCCATTACGCGCATCGTCGGGAGCCTCGGGATCCACACCAAGATAGATTTCGGAAAGCGCGAGGTGAAAGACTGCTGGAGCACCTCGTCGATCTTCCGGGGGTACAGCGTCTTCATGAAGGGGAAGGATCCCCGCGACGCGCACTTCATCACCAGCCGCATCTGCGGGATCTGCGGCGACAACCACGCGACGTGCTCGGTTTACGCGCAGAACATGGCCTACGGCATCAAGCCGCCGCACATCGCCGAGTGGCTCGTGAACCTCGGCGAAGCCGCCGAGTACATGTTCGATCACAACCTTTTCCAGGACAACCTGGTCGGCGTCGATTTCTGCGAGAAGATGGTGCGCGCCACGAACCCTTCGGTGTTCGCCCGCGCGGAGAAGGCGCCGGCGCCGCACGCGGGTGAGCACGGGTACGCCACCATCGCCGACATCATGCGGGCGCTGAACCCGTTCACCGGCGAGATGTACCGCGAGGCGCTCTCGATGAGCCGCCTGACGCGAGAGATGTTCTGCTTGATGGAGGGCCGCCACGTGCACCCTTCCACGCTGTACCCCGGCGGCGTGGGCACCGTGCCGACCGTCCAGCTCTTGACCGACTACCTGACTCGCCTCGTGAAGTACGTCGAGTTCATGAAACGCGTCGTGCCGCTGCACGACGATCTCTTCGACTTTTTCTACGAGGCGTTGCCCGGCTACGAGGAGGTCGGCAACCGCCGCATCTTGCTCGGCTGCTGGGGCTCGTTCCAGAACCCCGAGACCTGCGATTTCCGCTATCAGACGATGTCGAGCTGGGGCCGCGACATGTTCGTCACGCCCGGCGTCGTGGTCGACGGCGAGCTCGTCACGACCGATCTCGTCGACATCAACCTATCCATTCGCATCTTGCTCGGCAGCTCCTTCTACGACGACTGGGAAGGAAGCGGCGAGGTCTTCGTGAAGGAGGACCCGCTGGGCAACGCGATCGACGCGCGCCATCCCTGGAACCAGACCACCGTGCCGCGCCCGCAGAAGCGGGATCTATCGGGCAAATACACGTGGGTGATGTCCCCGCGGTACCTTCACAAGGGAAATCACCTCGCGCTGGACACCGGCGGCGGGCCGCTCGCCCGCCTGTGGGTGACCGCGCTGGCGAACCGCGTCGACATCGGATACGTCAAATCGACTGGTCACAGCGTGAAGATCCACCTGCCGAAGACGGCGCTCCGCCCGGACGTGGAGCTCGAGTGGCGCATCCCGAAGTGGAGCAACACGATAGAGCGCGACCGAGCCCGCACCTATTTCCAGGCGTACGCCGCGGCGGCGGCGTTCTATTTCCTGGAGCAGGCGTTCGCCGAAGTGCACGCCGGCCGCACGCAGACGTCGACCCCGTTCGAGGTGCCGGAAGAGGCCATCGGCTGCGGCTTCCACGAAGCCGTGCGCGGCGTGCTGTCCCATCACTTGGTGATCAAAGGCAAGAAGATCGCCAACTATCACCCGTACCCGCCGACGCCCTGGAACGCGAGCCCGCGGGACTCCTTCGGAACGCCCGGACCGTACGAGGACGCGGTCGCCGGTTGCCCGCTGTTCGAGGAGAGCAGCCGGAGCGACTTCAAGGGCATCGACATCATGCGCACGGTGCGCAGCTTCGACCCCTGTCTCCCGTGCGGCGTGCACATGTACATGGGGGACGGCAAGGAGCTCCTCGTACGCCACTCGCCGACCTTCGGGGTGTCCGTCAAATGAACGATACCGATTTTGCCGCGGGCATGGGCCGTCTCGAAGAGCTCCTCACTCGGACCGAAGAGTCTTGCGCGCCGGAGGCCCTGCCGGTCATCCGCGAGCTGGTGCGTTCTTTGCTCGACGTGCATCGGCTGGGGCTCGCCGAGCTGCTCGGCGCGCTCGACGACGCGAACCCGTCGAACGTCGATCTGGTGCGCGCGGCCGCGTCGCGCCCCGCCGTCGCGGGACTCCTCTTGATGCACGATCTTCACCCCGACGCGCTCGCGCTGCGCGTGGAAGCGGCGCTCCGCGAAGCCAACGCCGCCGGCGCCGGCAGCGCGGCCGCGGAGCTCGTACGCCTCGACGGCGCCGACGTCCGGGTGCGCATCTCCGGCAAGCGCGCCGCCGTACGAGTGCTCGCCAAGATCGTCGAGCGGACGCTGAGCGATCGCGCCCCCGACGGAACCCTGCACCTCGACGTCGTGACGCTCGACGACGGCCTTCCGGAGAACGTCGTCCCGATCACCCGGTTGCGCCGGCCCGGAGGCGCCGCGTGACGATCGCCGGCGTCCCGCGGGCGCTGTCCGCGCTCCGTCGCTTCGCGCGCCGCGAAGAAACGCCCGACCCTTGCGATCTCTGCGGTCTCGCGCTCGAAGGCCGGCACGATCACCTCCTCGACCCCGCTGCGCGCCGGATCGCGTGCGCCTGCCGCGCCTGCTCGCTGCTCTTCCCGGAGGGCGGCGGCGCTCGCTTTCGAAGGATCCGCTCGCGGGCGCAGCTGCTCCGCGGCGAGGCGCTCACCGACGACCATCTCGCGGCGCTCGGAGTCCCGGTTCGCCTCTTCTATCTGTGCCCGAGCCGGATCCACGACACCGTGTTCGCGGTGTATCCGAACGCCGCCGGCGCCACGGAGGCGAAGGTCGCGCTGCCGGCCTGGGAGGCGCTGCTCCGAGACCGGCCGGCGCTCTCCGAGATACAGCCCGAGGTGGAGGGGCTGCTCTGCGACCAGCTGAGTGGTCGTTCGCGGTGCTTCCTCGCGTCCGTCGACGTGTGCCGTCATTTCGTCGGGCTGCTCGGCGGCCGCCGAACACCCTCGGACGCGCTCCGCTTCCTGGACGCCATCGAAGGAAGCGTCGTTTGACGGAGCTCGCTTTTCGCCTGACCGGCGCGCGCGCCGTGGAGCACGCGGCGACGCCGAGCCTCGCGCTCGGCGTCGGGGTCTCCGCCGGGGCGGGCGTCCTCGTGGACGCCGTTTTGCTCCGCTCCGCCGTGCGCATCGAAGTCGCGCGAAGGCCTTACGATCCGGGCGAGCGCGAACGGCTTCGCGAAGTGTTCGGCAGCGACGGCGCTTGGGCGCGCTCGCCGAAGAGCCTACTCTGGGCGCAGGCGACGTCCGTCGTCCCCGGCTTCGAAGGCGAGACGGCGGTCGACGTGATCGTGCCCTGCGGCTTCGACTTCGCCGCACAGGCGACGCGCTATCTGCATGCGCTCGCGGAGGGGGACGTACCGGTCACCGTCCAGTTCAGCGGAACGGTGTTCCACCGGACGGAAAGCGGTCTTCGGGCCGCGCCGATCCCTTGGGATCGAGAGGCGCCATTTCGCGTCCCCGTGGCGCTCCTCCGGCAGATCGTCGACGATCATTTTCCGGGCGCCGCCGTCGTCGGCGTCGAGCGCGACATTTTCTACCGTCTCGACGACTATCGCCGCGACCGCGGCCTTCGAACCTTCGGCGAAGCCATCGATCGCTTGCTCCACGCGGCGCGTGAGGGCGGCCCGTGAGCCTGCAGGTTGCGGAGCGGCTCGTGCGGGCTCTGCTCTTCGAGGGCCATGTCCTCTATCCGTACCGCGCATCTAGCCTGAAGAACCGCCGGCGCTGGGCCTTCGGCACCCTGTATCCAAGAAGGTTCTGCGAGCTCACGAAAGCCTCCGACGCTTGTTCGATGCGCACCGAATGCCTGGTCGTGGGGAGCGCGCCCGCCGTTCAGGTCTCAGTGCGATTCCTGAGAATGCTCGCACGATCCGGGGCGACCGAGCCCGAACGCGAGCCCTGGAACGAAGCGGTGGAGCGACGCATCGAAACCGGCGAGCTCTCGCTCCCGGCGCTCTCCGACACGAGCCGGCAAGTCGAGCTCGGGATCGACGCCTCCTCCTCGACGGAAGAAGACGTCACGCGGCGCGGAGAAGCGCTCTCGGCCGTCGTGTGCGTCTCGGCGGCGCGCCTCGAGGTGTCCCTGTGGAAGCTCACGGTGCGCGTGGAGAACACCACCGACGTGGGCACGAACGCCACGGATCGAGAGCGCGCCGAGCTCTCTGCGCTCGGCTCCGCGCACGCGCTGCTGTCGTGCCGCGAGGGCCGGTTCGTCTCTTCCATCGATCCGCCGCCGGAGCTCGCCGCGCACGCGGCACGGTGCCGTAGCGAGGGTGTTTGGCCGGTGCTCGTGGGGGACGAACGGAAGCGCGACACGGTGCTGGCGTCTCCGATCATCCTCTCCGACTACCCCGAGATCGCGGAGGCGAGCCCCGGAGATCTATTCGACGCGACGGAGATCGACGAGATCCTGAGCCTCAGGATTCGCACGCTGTCGGAGAGCGAACGGCGCGAAGCCATTGCCACCGATCCGCGCGCGCGAGAGATCATTCAGCGCAGCGAGGCGCTCGGCGAAGAGGAGCTCCTGGCGTTGCACGGGATCTGCGCGCTTCCGCGCGGCGCCGCCGTCGAACAGGCGATCTTCGAGCCGGGGGACGCCGTCGTCCTTCGTCCTCGCGCAGGGGGGGACGTGCTCGACTTGGCGCTCTCCGGAGAAACGGCAACGGTGCTTGCCAGAGAAGAAGACCTCGACGGCCGCGTGTACTACACCGTCACCGTCGACGCGGATCCGGGGCGCGATCTCGGCGCCCTCGGGCAGCCGGGGCATCGGTTCTTCTTCGGCGCGGACGAGCTGGAGCGGCCATGAGCACCCCGCGCGTCTTGATCGCCGGCATCGGGAACGTCTTCATGGGCGACGACGGCTTCGGCGTCGCGGTGGTCCGCGCGCTCGCCGAGCGACCGCGCCCCGCCGGCGTCACCTTGATGGACGCCGGCATCCGTGGCATCGATCTGACTTACGCGCTGACGGATCACTACGACGCGGCGATCCTGGTGGACGCGACGCCGCGAGGACGCGCCCCGGGGACGCTGTACGTCCTTGCTCCGGACACGGACGCGGCAACGGAAGAAGAGTCTCTCATCGACGCCCACACGATGGATCCCGTACGGGTTCTTTCGCTCGTGAAGCGCCTCGGCGGCGAGCTCCGGCACGTCCGCATCGTCGGGTGCGAGCCTTCCGCGACGGGAACGCCCGAAGATCCGGTGTTCGAGCTCACGCCGGCGGTGGAACGCGCCGTGCCCATCGCGGTCGACCTCGTGGAGCGCCTGGTCGAAGAGCTCTTCGCGGCACGGATCGCGGGAGACGCGGAGGTCGCGCCGTGCACGAACTAGGACTCGCGCTCGAGGTGGTCGATTGCGTGCAGGCACGGGCACCCGGCGCGCGCGTGAAACGCGTGGTGCTCGAGGTCGGCGCGCTGACGGCGGTGCTACCGGACGCGCTCCGGTTTTGCTTCGATCTTTCCACCGAGGGCACGCCGCTGAAGGGCGCGTCCCTCGACATCATCGAGCGCCCCGGCCGAGCTCGCTGCCGCGCCTGCGGCTCGGAGCTCGAGCTCCTGCGCCCTTTCGGTCGCTGCAGCTGCGGCGGGACCGACCTCGATTGGCTCACTGGAGATCAGCTAACCATCCTGCAAGTGGAGATCGCCTAAATGTGCGTCACCTGCGGCTGCTCCGACCACACCCTCCCAACCCACAAACACGAACATCCCCACTCCCACGACCACGGTCACGACCCCGAGCATTCACACGCCCCCTACCTCCAGCACGACTCCCACCCCCAGCACGAACCCGATCTCCGCCTGCTCCACCTCGAACACGCGGTCCTCTCCCGCAACGCCCACCTCGCCGCCCACAACCGCGAGTGGCTCGACGAGCGCCGCATCTTCGCCTTGAACCTGGTCAGCTCTCCCGGCTCCGGCAAAACGACTCTGCTCGAACGCACCATCGCGGACACCGCGGGGCGCGCCACGATCGGCGTCTTGCAAGGCGACCAAGAAACGGACAACGACGCGATCCGCATTCGCCGCGCCGGCGCCAAATCCATACAGATCAACACCGGCAAGGGCTGCCACCTCGACGCATCCATGATCGCGAGGTCCCTCCCCGAGCTCGATCCTCCACCGCGTTCGATCCTGGTCATCGAAAACGTCGGGAACCTCGTGTGCCCGGCGCTCTTCGAGCTCGGAGAGCACGTCCGCGTGGCGGTCCTCTCGGTCACCGAGGGGACGGACAAGCCGCTGAAATACCCGTACCTATTCCGCGGCAGTCACGTCGTCCTGATCAACAAGGTGGACTTAGCGCCTTACGTGGATTTCGACATCGACGCTTGTAAGCGCAACGTGCGACGGGTCAACCCCGACGCGGTCATCCATACCGTCTCGGCGAAGACCGGCGAGGGGCTCGATCCCTTCTATGACTTTTTGACGGAGGCCCGCTCGTGACCCAATCCCTTTCGGTGCCGGTTCCCAACGACGACTCCGGCGCCGGAGAAGAGCCGGCGCCGTCTTCCGAGGCGGAGCTCCACAAAGCGGCGACGCTGCTCGAAGAGATGTCGCGCGGGCTTTTTCCGCAGGGTACCTCTCCGGAGCTGCTGACCTGGGCGGAAGAGACCGTCGGCGCCATGAGCACCGATCCGCGCAGCATGGAGGAGCGACTGAAGGCCGCCGAGGCGCGCTTCGTCACGCTGATGGAACAGATCCCCGCTGTCACCTTCATGGCCGTGCTCGGAGAAGGTGAAAACGAGATGTACGTGAGCTCCCACATCGAACAAATGCTGGGTTACTCGCAGGAAGAATGGCTCTCGGATCCGTTCCTTTGGTACACGCGCCTGCACCCGGACGATCGCGCGTTGTGGAACGCGGAGTTTACCCGAGGCGTGCAGACCGGCGGCCCCTTCCGCGCCGAGTGTCGTTTCTTGGCGCGCAACGGCGACGTGGTGTGGGTGCACGGCGAGGCGCGGCTCGTTAAGGACAAGCTCGGACGCCCGCAGTTCTTGCAGGGTGTGGCGTTCGACATCACCGAGAGCAAGCGCGCCCAGCAAATCGTGCTGAGCAGCGCGGTCAAAACGGCACGCATGGAGGAAGAGCTGGCGATCGCGCGCCGTGTCCAGACCTCCCTGCTGCCGGTCGATCCGCTCCTGCGGGGGCTCGACATCGCCACGGCGATGGTGCCCGCCACCGACGTCGGAGGCGATTATTTCGACATCATTCCCACCCTGGACGGCGGCTTCATCACCATCGGGGACGTCTCGGGGCATGGGCTCGACGCGGGTCTCGTGATGCTCATGGTCCAGAGCGCGCTCGCCGCCATCGTGGCTTCTCGGCCCAATACCTCGCCGCGCGAGCTCCTTTCGCTGCTCAACCAGGTGCTGTTCGACAACATCGCTCGCCGTCTTTCTCGGAAGGACTACGTCACGCTGTGCGCCCTGCGTTACGCCAGAAACGGAATGGTAACGTTCGCGGGGGCTCACCAAGACATCCTCGTACACCGAGCCGCCAGCGGGCGCGTCGAGCGCATCAAGACGCTCGGGCCGTGGCTCGGGATCCGGCAGGACGTCCGCGCGATCACCGTGGACTCCATGTTCCGGCTCAATGACCGGGACGTCATGGTCCTGTTCACGGACGGAATCGTGGAGGCCATGGACCGGCACGGCGAACAGCTCGGCCTACGCCGGCTCTGCGGCGCGCTCGAAGAAGTGCACGCCGAGTCTCCGTCCACGATACGTGACCACATCGTCCGACAGGTGCACGACTGGATGATCGCGCAGGAAGACGACGTCACGCTTCTGGTCGCGCGCTATACGTCGGAACTTTGACGCCGAGCGGTTCGGGCGCGATGGGGCGGTTCACGTCAGCCGGCGTGAATCGAAGACGGGTCAGCCCGGTGGATTGCTACGATCCGAAAACTACCGCATAATCGCGGAGATCATGGGGCAGTCCGACAGTCATCCGGGCGGGAAGGGATCGGGCTTGTTCCCGACCGTCGCTGCAGGGCACGAGACCGACGAGAGAAAAGCACGGCTCGAGCTCGCGGATCGTCTGACGACCCTCGGAACGCTGTCCGCGGCGATCGGGCACGAACTGAACAACCCGCTGACGTACGTCATCGGCAATCTCAGTCACGTGCTTCAAAAGCTGGAGCAAGAAATCCACTCGTTCGCCGATCCCGACTTGCAGGACTCGATCCGCGAAGCCCTCGACGGGGCCGAGCGCATCGCCCGCATCGTGCGCGACATGCGGAGTCTCGGGGGCCAGGGAGCCGTGAAGCTCGAGACGGTGGATCTCGAAACGGCGCTCGAGCTCGCGGTCCGCCAGACGTCGACGCACGTTCGACACCGTGCCCGCCTCACGCGTCACTTCTCGGCGGCGCCGCTCGTCGAGGCCGACGTCCCCAGGATCTGCCAAGTGTTCGTGAACCTCCTCTTGAACGCCGCGCAGGCGATCCCGGAAGGAGACGCCCGCCGCCACGAGATCTCGCTGGTCCTCCGCGAAGAAGAGAGCGACGCCATCGTCGAGATCAGCGACACGGGTCGCGGTATCCCGGAGCACACGCTCGCACGCGTATTCGAGCCGTTCTTCACCACCAAGCCGGTGGGCGAAGGCACGGGTCTCGGCCTCGCGATCAGTCGCAGCATCATCGAGTCGCTCGCGGGGCGCATCGACATCTCGAGCAACGAAGGCGTCGGGACCACGGTGCAGGTTCGGCTTCCGAAGAGCCAGGCCACGGACGAAGAAGCGGCGGATGTTCCAGCGGCCTTACCGACGGAAAAGCGTCGTCGGAAGCGCCGCGCGCGCATCCTGCTCGTCGACGACGATCCGGGCGTGCTCAACGTCGCGAAGCGGCTCCTCGAGAAGGACTACGAAGTCGAACCCGTCGGCGACGCGCGCAGCGCCCTCACCTTGCTCGCGCAGGGCCCGCGCGTCGACGTGATCCTCTGCGATCTCATGATGCCCGACATGAACGGGATGGAGCTGTACGCGGAGATCGCGAAGCGTTCGGCGGCGCTGGCGGCGCGGATGCTGTTCACGACCGGCGGGGCCTTCACGCCGGAGGCCACGGCCTTCCTCGATTCGCATGACCGTCCCCATCTCGGAAAGCCCTTCGACCGCAAGACGCTGACCGAGGCCATCGAGCAAGTGCTCGACTCTCTTCCCGAGGAGCCCGCGTCGCTGCCGCCCACGACCGGGGCCGGCCACGGCGAAAAGTCGACGGAGCTTCACCTGCGCATCCCGAAGGAGTGGGACCAGCTCGAGGTCGTCCGCGAATCCTGCGGGTTCTTCGCGCGCGCGGCCTTTCGAGACGTGGTGGTGGGCCAGCGCGTCGAGCTCGTCGTGCACGAGCTCGTCGAGAACGCGATCAAGTACGCGACGCCGGACGAAGATCGAGTGGACGTCGATCTGCAGGGGAGCGCGCACGAGTTCGAGGTCGCGGTCTGGAATCGGAGCTCGCGCGAGCACGTCGGCAATCTCTTGGACGTCCTCGCCGAGCTCGAGCGCTCGGGACCCGCCGAGGCGTACGCCTCCGCCATTCGCAGATGTTCCGGCGGCGAGGAGCGCGAGTCCGCGGGCCTCGGCCTGGCTCGCATCGCCTTCGAGGCGAAGGTTCGACTCGCGGCGGATTTCCGACACGGCGCCATGCGGCTTGTCGCCCGCGGCGCTCCGTAAGCTCGAGCGCGCGCGAACCAGCGCTCTCACTCGCCGGCGGCGTCGCGAGCGTCACTGCGACGCCCGCCGCGGACGTCGACGACCTTGCCGCCGTCGAGGACGACGACGACGTCCGCTCGTTCCGCGACCGCCGGGCGGTGCGTCGAAAAGACGATGGTCGCGCCGCGCGAGCGGAGCGCGTCGAGCGCGTCGAGCACGGCGCGTTCGGCAGCGGCGTCGAGCGAGGCCGTCGCCTCGTCCACCAGCACGACCGAGGCGCCGCGGACGAACGCTCGCGCTACCGCCACGCGCTGCGCCTGACCGCCCGAGAGCCGCGCCCCTTGCTCGCCCACGACCGTGCGCACGCCGAGCCCCCCGAGCTCGCGGACGACGTCGAAGCCGGCGTCGCGAAGCGCGCCCGAGACGTCTGCGGCGGTCGCCGACAGTCGCCCGAGGCGCACGTTGTCTTCCACCGTCATGTCGAACAAGAGCGGTGACTGCGGCACGAACGCGAGCTGGGATCTGAGCGAGTGGAGCGTCACGGTGCGCGCGTCGGCGTCGTCGAAGAGAACCGTACCCCGGTCCGGATCGTAGAGACGCAGGAGAAGACCGAGCAGCGTGCTCTTGCCCGAGCCGGAGGGTCCGGTCAGGGCCACGAACGTGCCTTTTTCAATCGTCAAAGAGACGTCGGAGAGCGCGTCGCGTTCCTCGGAATGGCGCACCGTCACGTGATCGATGTGGATGGCTCGCGCGAGCGGTGCGAGCGGCGCGGTCCCCGGCGCCGGATCCGGCTCTTCCCGCAACACGACGTTCAGACGCTCGAACGCGCCCTGGGCCAGCTTGAGCTGGCCGAACTGCTCGGCGATGGTCACGAACGGCGCGATGAGGCCGCCTACCAGCGTGAAGAAAGCGACGAGCGCTCCCGTCGAGAGCCGGCCGTGCACGACGAGGAACGATCCGACGGCCAGGACCAAGAAGCGCATGCCGTTGAACACGAAACCGGTGCCTCCGCTCAAGAAGGCGCCGAGACGAACGACGCGGTCGCGCTGCGCGAACACGCGCTCCTGGTTCGTCGAAAGGCCGTTCGTCGCCCAGGCCTCCAGCGTGAGCGCCTTGATGGAGAGCTGGTTTCGGATCTGCTCCGCCGCGACGCCGGTGAGCGTGGCTTCCTCGTCGGCGAGGACGCGGCTCGCCTCGCCGAGCCGCCGGTTGGTCGCGAAGTACATGAACGCGAAGAGCGGCGCGCCCACCGACAGCACGAGGAACGCGAGCCATCCGTTGAGGCGAACAGCGACCGCCGCGATCACGACGAGGCTCGCTCCTTCGAAGACCAGCGCCGGGAGCACGTACTCGACGACCGCTCCGAGCCGCTCGACGTCGTTCGTGAACAGGGCGAGGAGCTCCCCGCTCGGCGCCTTCGAATGAAACCGGACGGAGAGCGCGAGAAACTGCTCGACGCATCGAACCCGAACGGCGCCCACGACGCGGGTGGCCACCGCGCCGCTCACGACGTTCCAGCGGTAAGAGGCGACCGATCCGACGGCGAATGCGCCGAACACGACCACGCACCACGTCGCGAGCCGCGCGCCGCCTCCCGCGGGAATGACGTCGTCGATGAGGAACTTGGTCCCGAATGGAACGACCAGATCGGAGGCGAGCTTCAATGCGAGGCAGAGAGCGATCTCCACGAACTCGAGCCGAAAGGGCCGAAAAAACGGGAGAAGGCCGAGGACGGCGGAGCGCTTCTCGGGCGTCGCCATTCATCGCCCGCCGCTTCGCCGCTCGGCGCGCCGCTTCCCGAGCACGCTTCGATAGTGGGCGAAGAGAAACTCGTAGAGCACGAACTCGTGCGCGCGCGGCGACGAACGCAGCGCGCGATTCACGAAGAGGTGCACGTAGCTCACGAGGTGGTCGTCGATGGAGCACGTCAGCCGGCCCCGGCGACGGAGCGCTTCGAGCTCGCGCACGAGCGGAGCGAGCTCGGCCGAGCGCCGCGCGATGGCGTCGACCTCCGGCGACCGCGCGCCCGTCGCGCCGAGGGATTCGATCGCTTCCGCGACGCGGGCGCGTTCCTTCCGGAAGCGATCGCGGATGTCTTCCATCAGAGCTCCCCCGGCGGCAAATTCCTCCACGAAGCCTCCGCGCAGGCGCTCGATCACCGGAAGGCGCGATTCCACGTCGACCCCGAAGTCGTCGAAGTAGGCGTGCATCCCGGCGAGGACGAGGCGCCACTTGAGGTCGCTGCCCTCGTCGCCGGCGTTCGCCGTCGCGATCGCGAGCGCGACCTCGCTGTCGGCACGAAACACTCGCTCGGCGACGGCGACGCCTTCGAGCCCGCCGTAACGCTCGATTTCACGCTCGTAGGTCCCGATGTCGACGCGATACAGATTTCGGGAGGCGAGCAGCGGCGCCGTGCGCTCGTGGAGCAGGGGCAGGAGCTCGCCGGCGAGCCGCCCGGCGTCACCGTGAAACCGGAGGCGAAGGTGCGGCTCGGGGTCGGCGTATCGAAGGAAGAACCAGCTGTCGGCGACGCCGCGCGACAGAGCCTGTTCTTTCAGCGGCGCGACGAGCTCGCCGAGCACGCGATCCGCCGACGACTCACCGCCGTAGAGCTTCACGTAGAGCCACTCGGATCCCGGCGCGAACGTGCGCGACGCGCGCGAGACGGCGGAGGTTCGCGTCGAGCCGCCGTCTTTGCTCGACGTCTCGTCGCCGCTAACAACTTTTGCGCGGCGCACGAACGGGACGACGATCTCGTGCGCGAAACGACCCTCCGGACCCCGCGCGAACGCCTCCTCGGCTCCCGGGATCCATTCGGCGAGGGTGGCACCCTGCCTCGCGCGCTCGAAGAGCACGTCCACGCACGCCACGTTCTCGAGATCGAGCACCAGCTCGTTGTCGTCGTCGACGAGCACGACGTGACGCGGTAATCGTCGATTCTCCCGGAGGGCGCGCAGCGCGCGGTGGCGTTCGACGCCGGTCGCCTTCGAGAGCGCGCTGCATTCTCGCTCCGAGAGGACCCAGCGCGCTCGCGCGAGGATGAAATTCTCGTGGACGACGCGCGGCAAGCAGACGGCGTTTTCGTGCGCGCCCCAGCTGAAGGCGAGCGCCGTCGAAACCCCCTGCCCCTGGAGCGCCGCGAGAAACCGGTAGACGCTCGGGTTCTTGCCGTGCTGATGGTAGTGCGCCGTCGAAAGACGAGGGACGACCTCGCGCCCGAGCCGCGCCGATCGCAAGACGATGCGACCGCGCTCCAGGCGCAGCCGAAGATCCGTCACCGGGATTTGCCGATCCGGTGTGGCGCCGGAGCGACCGAGGAACGGGATCTCGTGGCCTCGCAGCACCGCGCGCGCGAGGACGTTGCCCACGCGGTCTTGAGGTTGGCAGACGATCTCCGCGAAGACCGCGTCGGGGCGCGCGGCCTCCTCGGCGGCCAGGTGTTCGCGAACGCGCGCCTCGAGCTCCGGATCCGCCGACGTGAAGCGACCGAGCATCCGGGCTCCGGACGGCCCCGTCACGCTGTGCAGCAGCAACGAAGGTCGTTCCGCGCCCGGCTCTGCGACGACGGCGGCCATGACGGCCAGCGCGTCCGGCAACGGCGGCGGATCCTCCACGGAGAGCGCCGAGACGTCGTCCGCCGATAGCTCGAGCACGTCTAGGCGCTCGCGCCAGCAGCGCTCGAGCATTTCCGAGAGCCGCGCGTCTCGCGGCGAAAGCGACTCGGGAACGCTCCCGCCGCGCGACGGAAACCCGAGGCCGGCGATGAGCGGGCTCTCGTCGGCGGCTTCCGACGCATCGCGACCGAATCCGATCCCGACGTCGTCGTCGAGCGCTTCCACGAGAGGCACCTCTTCCGCGTCGTAGCGATCGATGAACGCCGTACGGAACGCGGCGAGCGGGTCGGGCCTCGGCGGCGTGAGCGCGTGCAGCAACGTGATGGCGCGCCGGAGCTCGCGCAGCACCGCCTGGCCCAACGTGCCGTGACGGAGCCGCTTTTCGACGTCGACCTGAAAGAGAGAGCGCAGGCTCGCGTCGACGGGGAATACGGCAAGCTGTGTAGCCACATCTCGGTACTCGTCGAGATCGCCGGAAGGCGGCGCGGCGTCGATCGCGGCGAGACGCTCTCTGACGTCGGAAAGGACGGCGACCTGTCTTTCGGTCGCGGCCCGTCCCTCGAGCTCGTCGACGAGGGCCTCGAGCGCGTTCTTTCCGGTGAGGACCGGCTCGAGGTTCGACACGAGGATCCGATGCTCGACGAGCGCGCCCACGAATGCGTCCGCGTCGGCTCGGGTCACCCCGGGGCCGACCAGCGCGGCCGACAGCGTCGAAAGCGGCGCACCGGTCTCTGCCCGCTCGAGCGTCGAAAGCAACGCCTCGCTCGGGTCGACCGCGACGAGGTGGTACGTCCGAGCGCGTCCTTCCCGCCGATCCGCCGCGTATCGCAGGCGCCCCCCGGCCTCGTACAGGCTGCTGTTCGGCCGATACAGGAGCGTCTCGCGCACGTTCTCCAGTTGTTCGAGGTGCGAGGAGACGCCGGCGATGTACTCCATGTCGAGACGGCAGCGCCTCCGGTTGTCGCCGTTCGCCGCGAGCTCGATCTGCGTCCGCTCGCCGATGGATCCGGTCGAGTAACCCGCGAAGAGGCCGAACGGCGTCGGGCGGGTCGCCATGCGCGTGACGTAGCGAAGCAGCGAGCGCTCAGCGGCGACTTCGTGCTCCGGAGCCCGTTGCCAGCGCTCGAGCGCGTCGACCAAGCTCGGCGACGCGAGAAAAATGGCTTCGCGAACCTCGGGACGGCGAAAGAGCCGGCGCAGCCGGTCGCGGATGACGCCGCGATCCGACTCGAGGGCGCTCGCCAGCGCCGGACCTTCATCGTTCGCAACGGACGGCGCCTGAAGACCGATCGACAGCGCGAGCCACTCCTCGATCGGCAGGATCGGCGTCCGCAACGCGAAGAAGCCCGACGCGTCGTACGGCGCCTCTTCGGTGAAGCTACGAGCACGGCCCTTCACGCGCGCTCTCCGGCGAGTCGATCCCCGGGCGGTGGCAGGAGCAGGAAGCGATCCCAATCCGTGTCGCCGTCGGTCGCCGCGCCGAGCAGCGAGAGGCCGATGCCGGCGGCGCCGTTGAGCAGCTCGGGATCGTCGATCCAGACGTCGTTCAAATCGACGTCACGGATGACGGAGCGATACCCGCCGATACCCAGTCCTTCCCGACGCATCGAGAGCGTCTGCCGATACCAGTACCGGCTCGCGTCGAGGAAGCGCGCGTCGGAGGTGGCGCGAAACCAATGCCGAAACAGGTGCGCGGCGCACGCCGTGCCGTGACAGAGGCCAGCGTCGATGATGCCCGCATTCTCCGAGGTCCGCCGCGCGGCCTCGGAAGCCAGCTCGTGCGCGATGGCGCGCCAATCGGCGCGCGACGACGCGTCCGCGGCTTGCAGGAGCGCGAGGGATACGCCGAGATCGCCGTAGCACCAGGCGAGGCGCGTCGGCTGCGCGGGACCCACCGGCGCGATCCAGCACGGGAACCGAAATCCAGCGGATCGCGGCGCCGCGGCGTCGAGGAGCCAAGGCACCGCGCCGGCGAGAAGCTCGCGCGCCGTATCCGTCGCGATCGAGGCACGCGCACACTGCGAAAGAAACGCGATGACGCCGGGCACGCCGTGCGCCACGCCGAGATCGTAACGGCCCTCGGGGTACGTCGCGCAGTCGTCGCCGTGAAGCCGAGAAGAAGGCGTGTGCCACGTCACGTACGCACCGCTGCGCTCCGCGCGTTCCGAAATACTCTCGACGATGGCCGTCAAGCCTCGACGCGCCTCGTCACGAGGGAGACGGTTCAGGAGATACACGCCGATGCCGATCGCGCCGGACACGATGTCGAGATCGCAGTCGGGTCGTCGCTCGACGTAGTCGGCGAGGACGCGATCGATGGAGTCGAGCGCGCCCGGCTCGACCAGCGTCTCGCCCGTCGACGCCCTCGAGATTCGATCGATCGCCCAGGCGACGCCGCAGAACCCGCCGTAGAGCGAGGAGTCCATGGGCACGTCGGAGAGCGCAGCGACGGCACGGCCAAGATACGCGTCGCGCATCGACGCAGCTTCGGGGAACTCCGGGCGCGTAGCGAGCCCGTGGAAGAACGTAGCGATGCCCGCGTCGCCCCCGGCGAGCGAGAACTGTCGCGCGTCTCCCGGCTTCCGCGGCCGTGCCTCGAAAGCGGTCGAAAGATCACGGGCGATCGCGCTCATGACCGCCCAGGCGTCGCGCGTCGCGATGGGTTCCAGCACGGTGGATCGAGCGAAGAAAAGGGGCCACGCGCGCTCCCTCGGCGGCGCGGCCCCGACTCACATCAGCAGCAGTGCGCCGTCACTCGGGTCTTCGTCGAGACCGGACACGCCTTGTCCGTGTCCTTCGGCTGTGGCTTCGCCCCGGGTTGCTTTCCCTCGGCGAACGCCACGTCCAGCCGACGCATGGTGTCGAGATTGAGGCTCAGAGCGCCGAATTGAGTACGCTTGTTGTTCTGGCTCATTTGCTGTGATGTTCCTTTCTCAGACCACGCGGCGCCTTCGTCCGCGTGACAGAGGATTTGCGACGGAGTTCGTTCGTGGCTCCGGACGGGACAAGCCGCATATACGCTACGCGATTTGCCCAAGGCAGCTCAAGCTCGAGAGCGGCGCTCGTACGATACGATGCGCGCCGGGCAGATCTTCCCGTCTCGATCGCCCGCGCCGTTCTCACGGCGCGTCATTTACCGGTGCCGCCAACTGCGCGACGTTTCGCCGCTCTGACTGGACGTCCCGGGCACCACCTTGCCATCCGGCTCCCGTCCCAGAGTCGCTCGACGACCCGAGCGGGGATCAATTCCGAGATTGACGCGGCATCTCGCGCCGCTCATGCACCGCCGTCGAGATCGCGTCAGTTTCGGCAGGACGAATGGGCGGTTCAACTTCCTCCGCGACAAGCCATTCGCGAGCTCGCGACGATGGTTCGTATACGTACCATTCTCCGCGACGAGCCATTCGTGATCTAGCAACGATGGTTCGTATACGTACCATTCCTCCGCAACGAGCCATTCGCGATCTAGCAACAATGGTTCGTATACGTACCATCGTCGCTGCATCGGTACCCAGGCCAATAAGCTCGCCCATCGCTGGCGCTCGATCGCGCAGTGCCGGCCGCCGCCGTCGTCCGTTCACATCACGGGATGCTCGATCGTATCTCGACGGCGGTGCACTAGCCGCTAGAAGCGTCCGTTCATGAACAGGCCCGCGGCGTGCGCGCTCGCCACCGGCGTCATGGTGACGCCCGTCCGCGTCGCGGAGCTCTTGGGCGCGACGATGTAGAGCACGATGCCGCCGGCGAGCGCGACGCCGCCGGCGATGAGCCCCACGGTCGCGATGTCGGCTGCGGCGAGGGCATCGTGCCGGAGTGAGAGCCCTTGCGCGTCACAACGGTCCTGCACGTCGCAATGGCCGTCGTTGGAATCGTCGAATTTCGATTTGGCGACGATGCCGAACGCGGTGCCGACGCCGAGCCCCACGACGCCGGCCACGCCGACGCCGATCGCGACGTACTTCATGGTGGGAGAAGGTTCTTGAGCAGCTTCGGCAGCGGGGCTGCCGGAAACGGACGCGCGCTCGGCCTCGCCGGTCCGGGTCGCGGGCGGCTCGTCTTCGGTGTCGGCGTCGCGATGGGACGCGGCTGCGGTCGCTTCCGCCTCGGGCTCGACGCGGACCGTCGCCGCGGCGTCGTCCGCTCCGACCTTCACTTCGAAGCTGCGGGAGGGACGGTTCGGCAGCGAGACGATGACGACGTGATCGCCGGGATCGACGGGCGTCGCGACGCCCCACTCGTCGGCGCTGACGGCGACTCCGTCGCGCTGAACGTGCAGCCCTTCCCGCGGGATGGCGTTGGAAATGTCGATCGTCAGCCGGCAGAGGTTCGGTTCGAGTTTCTCGGCGCGTTCGCGCGCCACGTCGGCGCGACGATCTCCACGCTCGCGCGCCAGGCCTTCGGCGCTCCGGAACTCGGACCACGCGCTCGCCGTGCGGCCGACGCGCTCCAGGCAGTCGGCTAGATACAACGTGACGCCGATGCCCGCGGCCGCTTCCTTGCTCTGCGCGAATTTCGTGCACGCATCTTCGTATCGGCCGGCTTCGAGCAGCGCTTTGCCGGCGGTGAAGAGCGCGTTCGCGCGCGCCACGTCTTCCTTCGATTCCGCGAACGCGGGGAACGCGGCGAGCGCGCCGCACAGCGCGGCACGATACACGAGCGCCGTCCGACGGTTCTTCAATCGCGGCCCCCGAACGCGCTCGTGGCCGACGTCTTCGCAGCGCTGCTGGTCGCGGGCCGCGGCTTCGGCACATGGCGCACCCGCGCGCTCGGCGTCGCCGGCGGCGCGCTCCGGTGCGCCGCGGACGGCTCCGGCGCGACCGCCGTCGCGCTCGGAACGGGCGCGGACGTCGGCGCCGGGGTCACGCGCGGCTCGGGTTCCGGCGCGCGCACCGTGTTCGGCACCGCGGCGCTCGCGGGAGGACGAACGGCGGTCGCGCTCGAGCCCCCGCTCGCGGGCGAAGCGCCGAGTCGCGTCATGGCGACGATCGCGCCCACGAGGAGCGCCGCGGTCGCGAGCACGAAAGGGAGCACCGGACGCCGCGGGGGCCAGCCGTGCGACAGCGTCTCCGAGGTCGCGCTCGTCTGAGTGCTCGCGCCGATGGTCAGGGGCCGTACGGACTCCCCGCGCGGCAACGTCGCCGCGGCGGCGAGGTTCGGCCCGGGTGGAGCGGCCATCCGTGCGATGCGCACGGCGGCCGCCTTCGCGTCGGCGTTCGCGAACGGCGCGAGCGCGCGCGCGAGCTCCGCGACGTCGCGATAGCGACGCGCCGGGTTCTTTTCGAGACACCGAAGGATGATCGCGGCGAGCTCCTCGGGGACGTCGGCGCGCAAATCGCGCACCGGAGTCGGCGCGTCGCGCAGGATGCTCACGCAGATGTCGGCGAGGGCTTCGGCATCGAACGGAACGCGTCCGACGAGCATCTCGTACAAGATGACGCCGAGCGACCAGATGTCCGCGCGGAAGTCGACGTTGCGCGAGGAGCGCACCTGCTCCGGCGCCATGTACACGGGCGATCCCACGATGGTCTGCGTGCCGGTGATGCGGCCGTCCGGCAGCTCTCCCGGCGCGAGCAGCTTGGAGATGCCGAAGTCGAGGAGCATCACGTGGGGCGTCCCGTCCTTGCGGCGCGTGAGAAACAGGTTCGCCGGTTTCAAGTCGCGATGGACGATGCCGACCGCGTGCGCATCCGCGAGCCCTTCGCACGCCTCGAGCGCGTAGCTCACCGCATCGCCGACGGAGAGCGCCGACGCCGATTGCAGCACGACAGAGAGGTCTTGCCCTTCCAGGTACTCCATCACCAGGTACGGACTGCCGTCGTCGAGCGTTCCGATGTCCGAGACGCGCGCGACGTGGTCGCTGCGGATCCGCGCGGCGGCGCGGGCTTCCTGGAGAAAGCGCGCGACGGCCTCGCGATCCGCCGACAGCGAACGATGCATGAACTTCAGCGCGAACTTCTGCCCGAGGTGTACGTGCGTCGCCGCGACGACCGTGCCCATCGCGCCGGAGCCGAGGACCTGCTCCACGCGATACTTCCCGGCCAGGACCACGCCGGGTGCGATGGGCGGACCGGCCTTGGCGTGACCGGTCATGCGCACGTCCCGTCGCTGTTACACGTCCCCGAGCAGCACGAGAGCCCGAGCAAGCAGGCGCCACCCGTCGGCGTGCAACACTCGCCCGATTGGCAGACGTTCCCGGCCGTGCAAGCGCAAGTGACGGACCCGCCGCAGGTGTCGGACAAGGTGACGTCGCACTGATTGAGGCACCCGTTGATCGGCGTGCAGCATCGGTTCTGATAACAGGTGCTGCCGAACAGGCAGAGCCCGTTGCACTGGACGACCTGGCCGCAGTTGCCGGTCATGGTGACGCCGCCGCACGCTCCGATGCACGGGTCGATCGGGATGCAGCATCGGTTCTGATAGCAGAGCGCATTGCCTCCGCAGGTCGGCGCGCAGTTGATGGTTTCCCCGCAGTTGTTCTTCACCACGACGCCGCACTTCGTGCCGCAGGCGGCGGCGTTGTCCGGCGCGCAGCACGTGCCGTCGGTCTGGCAAACCTGCCCGCCCGGACACGCGCTCGTCCCGTCCGCGCCGCAGTTCACGGTGAGGCCGCAGTTGTTCGTCGCCTGACCGCATTGCTTCGCGCCGCACGCGTCGGCGTCCGACTGCGGCACGCAGCCGCAGACGTTGCTGTTGCAGGTGAGATCGCCGTCGCATCCGCCGCAGTTGACGGCCGTCCCGCAGTTGTCCGACGTCTTGCCGCAACGTCCCTTGCACCAATCTTGCTGCGGCGAGCATTCGCACACGTTCTTCGCGTTGCACACCGTGCCCGCCGCGCAGTCGCTCGGGCATTCGCGCGGGCGCGCGCAGTTGTCCGGACCGGACCCGCAATGCGTGTTGCACCACGCGGGATCGGACGTGCATCCCGCGTCGGTGCTCTCGCCCCCGGTACCGACGCCGCCGGCGCTCGCCGCCGGCGTTCCCGCGGGCATGCCGGGCGGCGGCGACGAGATACCCCCTGCGCCCGCGACGTTCGCCGGCGTCGATCCCGAGACGCCCAGCGGAGTGGTGGACGACGACAGGGGAGCGCCACCGTTCCCTGCAATTCCGACGACACCACCAACTCCGACGACGCCGGCAGCGCCGCCGGACGCCAGCGCTCCTCCCCCGCTCGCCGTGATGTCCGCCTGCGGCAGCGGCTTGCCCTCGTCGATTCCCAACACGGATGCGCAGCCCATCAGGGCGACGCCAGCGGTCGCGATGAAACGTGTCGATTCACGCCACAATCGCCCAAGCCGCAATCCCGAGCTCCTCGCTTGCCGCCAACTGTTCGCCCTATAACAGCGAGGACTCCGGACGTACAGCCAAGCCGCGCCGCCGAACCGCGCCGAAGAAAGCGGCCCTCGGCCCGTTTATACCGCGCGGCGCCTAGCGCGAACGAATACCGAGCCGGCTCGGGCGCTCATGTCGTGCGCGCGCAGGCATGCTGACGTCGAACGGCAATCATATCGAGACGACAGACCGCCCTGCATGCGAGGCGCGCCTCGATGAATGCCCTTCATCGTCGCGACATGGGGGCGTTGTGCAGCGAGAGATACGGCTGCCCCGGCCTCCTGTGCAGGAATTCGCACGGCGTTGTTGGATCAGGTGGCTGGTCGTCAAGTTCGGGCGCTCGCGATGCCGGACGCCGGCTCCGGGAAGGCTCCTCCGGCTTCGCCGATTCGTTCCGCGGCTCGGGGCGATCCGCGCAGATCGTGATCTGTTCTTCCAAGCCTCGCTCGAGTCGAGTCTAGTCATTGTTGCAGTCGTCGCCCGGCGCCCGCCGCGTGCCGCCGGGGAGGCCCGGGTCGAGGTCGAACACGGCGAGTCCACCCCGTAGACTCGCGGACGAGTGTCTCTTTCCCTTGCGAGCGCGCGCTTCCGGAGAAAAGGTTTCACGAAAAGCTCGTGTCATCGACACTCCACCGAAGAGAGCGGATTGCAGGTGCCCAGAGCAACGCCCGCGTCGGCGGTTGCGTTGACGCACACTGAAGATGCTTCACAGAGCCCAAGCTAGCGTCGAAGTCCTCACGTGCGGCAGCGTAGCACGTGGCGCAGGAACGGCCTCGCCGTCGCGCTCCCTGTTCACGGACCGTGATACGTTGATGTCCGTGCGGCAGCGGCGCAGGTTTCTGGGCAGCCTGGCTGCTCTCGGAACGGCGTGGCTCCTGCCTGGCTCCGCCGCGCTGTCACCCTCGCGACGCAGCCGACCGCTTTCGCGGGCCGGAACGTTCCTGTGGGGCGTCGGCATCGAAAACACCTGGATGGCGCAGGCCGATCCTTCGAAGGACGGCGCGCGCCGCGTCCTCGACGAATACGCCCTCACCCAGCACGACGCTCGCTGGAAGGAGGATCTGAAGCTCGCCGCGAAGCTCGGCGTGAACGCGATTCGGTACTCGATCCCCTGGTATCGCGCCGAGCCATCGCCCGGCAGCTACGACTTCTCCTGGCTCGACGGCCCCGTCGACCTCATGGTGAACGAGCTCGGTATCGTCCCCATCCTGGATCTCGTCCATTACGGGACTTCCGCGTGGATGGCCGACGGGATCGGCGACGAACGCTTCCCGGCGGCGCTCGCGCTCTACGCGCAGCGCATCGCCGCGCACTTCGAGGGCCGGGTCACCCACTACACTCCGTGCAACGAACCCGCGGTGTCGGCGACCTTCTCCGGCGCGCAAGGCACGTGGCCACCTTACAAAAGGTCCGCCCGCGATTGGGCGGCGCTCGGCGTTCGAATCGCCCGAGCCATGGTGCTCGCCACGCGAGCGCTGCGATCGACCGCGCGAAAGGCCGTGATCATCTCGGCGGACGCCGTCGGATGGCTCACCGCCGACATGCTGTTCGACACCGCCGGACGGAAGACGGCCGCGCGCGAGGAGCTCCGCGCGTCGACGGGCAGCTTTCCCTCGTCGCTCGCGTACGGCAAGGTCGCGCCGGAAGACGCTCTGGCCACGTATCTGGTCAAAAATGGCATCGCGCGCAAGGACATCGAGTGGTTCTCGTCGAACGCCGCGCCTCCCGACGTCGTCGGCTACGACTACTACCCCGACCTCTTCGACTACCCCCACGACGCGGACTATTCGCGCGGCGGCTCGGTTCCACTCGCGCAAGCCGCCCGCGAGGCGACGGAGAAGGTCGAAGCCGCGCTGCGGCGCACACAGGCTTATTTCGGCCTTCCCATCTACCTCATGGAGACCAGCGCTGGACGTACCGCGGAAGCCCGAGCGGCGTACGCGACGGCGTTGCTCGACATGGTGCATCGCTTGCGGCGTGACGAGTTTCCCATCGTCGGGCTCAACTGGTGGCCGCTGCTCGAATCGTTCGATTGGAACTACCGCAACGAGCCCAGCCGTTCGGCGTCGGAGTTCCTGCGCCCCGGCGGCTGGAACAACGCACTCTACGACTTGAAGCTCGAAGCCGACGGCTCGTTGACTCGCGTCGAGACGCCGGCGGCCACGGCGTTCGCGTCGATCATCGGCAGAGATCGACGCCGGTGACTCCGCGACCTCAGCCGATCGTGTGAACGCGATGAACGCCGATGGGCGGGATGCTCGTGGTTCGACTCTCCATTGGGGCCTGCATCGAGGCGGGAACGCCCGCCGGCTTCCCGAGTTGAACGACGAGACGGATGAGCCGGTATGCCGCCGAAGCATTCGCGCCGACGCTGTCGATGAAGAGCGCGGCGAGGATGGGCACGAGGACGACCCACCGCGCCGCACCCACCCCTGCCACGACCGCGGAAAGAACGGCGCCGATGATGAGCAGCGTGGCGCGATCCGGCTGCGCCATCCAGCGGCGCGCGACGGCGATCGACGCGCTCGCCGCTCGCGTCTCCACGTAGCTCACCATGAACGACCCTTGCAGCGCGAGCAGCACGACGGCGAGCATCCAGGCGTTCGTGCGGAAATACAGGCCGAGCCCGGCGAGCAGAAAAAACTCCGTATAACGATCGACGGACGTATCCAGCGTTTCACCAGCCGTCGAAGCGGTGCCCGACAACCGGGCGACGACGCCGTCGAGTGCGTCGCAGAGCGCCGACGACGCAGCGAACCACGCCCCGATGCCAAAATGCCCCGCAGCGAAGGCCATGCCTCCCGCGGCCCCGAACACCAGCGCCGCGCCCGTCACGGCGTTCGCCGACACTCCATCCGCCACGAGCTGTCGCGCGATGGGCGTGGCCGCCCAGGCCATGGCGTCGACGAAACCTCGACCGAACAACGAGGTTTTCTGCCCTTCCGTCGCGCGAGAAATGGCATCGGCGGTGCGCGCGACGCGGAGCGCATAAAAAACACGAGCACCGACAACGAGAAGAACCAGTGTCGCGGCAAGCAACAGATCGAGCATGGCAATCTCCCTTGCTGCGACCGGAGCAAATCGCGTGCCCACTCATACCGGCACGGACGACCGGCCGGCGACCCGCGCGTGCTCATTTGCCGCAATCAACAGGCTGCACCGCCGTCGAGATGACGGCAACCGCGGCCGCACGAATGGGGTGCTTCGTGGCGATTACCTTCACGACGAGCTACTCGCGACTGCGCAGCGATGGTTCGTATACGTACCTTCGGCTCCCGCATCGATACCCACCAGCTCGTGCAGCTGTCAGCGTCCTCGCGCTCGTCGATCGTATGCCTACCTTCGGCTCCCGCATCGATACCCACCAGCTCGTGCAGCTGCCAGCGTCCCTCGCGCTCGTCGATCGTATGCGTAGCATCGATACCCACCCAACGAGCTACCGCCGCTGGCGCGCGAGCGCGCGCCGCCCCCGCCCTCGCTAGTGAGCGCTCTTACTCCGTCGTCGAACGAGCACGACGCCGAGCGCGAAGGCCAGCAGAGGTGCCGTCGCATCTGCGTTCCGTGACCCCGCGCTGCGGCAAGCGCACGAAGCCCCGCTCTTACTCGGTGTCGCGGGCGCGCCACCGGCTCCCCCCGCGGCGGCGTCCGAGCTGCTCGTCTTCGGGATGACGGAGGCGTCGAGGCCGGCGTCACGCTGATGCGGCATCGGCGGCGGTGGGGAGGCGTCGCACGACGATTGAAAGAGGGCGCAGACGGAGGCAAATCCGTTGGTCGGATCGCTGTAGCAGGTGTAACCGCGGGTGCCTTGCGCGCAGGGCAGCGGCCGGACCTCGGGCAGCTTCAGCAGCGGCGTGAACGGATTCGTGTTGGACAGCGTGAAGGAGGCGTCGGCGGCTTTGCCCACTTCGAAGCCCACCGCCGTTTGCGATGTGCACGCGAAGAGTCCCGTGGCGGTCCAGCGAAGACACGTCACCGACGCTTCGTAGATCTTCTCGAAGTGCGTCGATGCGTGCGCGAGGTCCGACGTGATCGTCGCGACGTCGGCGCGATAAATACCGAGGTCGCCGGGCGCGACGTAGGTCTCGCTCGCGACTGGGTCGCCGTAACCCGCGAGCACCGTCGATTCGTCCGGTGACAGCGCGAACCCGTAGAGCTTCGCGTTCTTCTGGATGAGCGTCGTCCACGTCGAGCCGCCGTCCAGCGTGAGCATGAGCGCGTCGTTCGCCGTATCCGTCCCGTTGATCGACTGATACGCGTCCGTGCGCACGAAGAAGCGGTTCGGGTCGTTCTTGGAGATCACGGCCAGGTACGGTGCGGCGCTCGAGTTCGTCATCGACAAGGGTTTGCCCTGCCAGGTGGCGGCCCCGTCGTCGGAGACCAGGAGATTGCCGGCGCCGCTCGCGTCGAGTCCCGTGACCACGACTCGCTTCTGCGACGACGGCGCGACGTCGATGCTCAACGCGCGCGCGATGACCGGCAAGCTCGCCGGCATCGACCACGTGCTTCCGCCATCCGTCGACTGAACGAACTGCGATGCGAAGCCGCGCCCTTGAGCGTACGACCCGAGCAGCGCGAGGATGGTGAGCGGGTTCGCCTGGCTCCGCGTGATGTCCTGCACGGAGTCGACGGATCCGTCGAGGATCGTCGTCCAGTCGCACCAGGAGCCGCCGCTCTTCACGAGCGCCGTCTGAGCGCTCGCGACGATCTTGCCGTCGGGGAGGATCTCGAGCAGCGGATCTTCTCCCGTATAAGTTCCGGTCGCCGCTTCACAAATGTTGCTCCACGACCGGCCCGCGTCGCTCGAGACGAGGAGCCCGTACGTGCCGTAGAGCGCGACGAGGCTCGTATTCGTCGGCGATTCGATGAAACGCTGCGCGCGTGGAAATCGCCCATTCGCGAATGCGCTGGAAGCGAACACCAAGGTTCCAGTCAGCGCCAATGTAGTTCCGAGGGTTTTCCAGGCCATTTTCGTCGTTTCGCCGCCTTCTGTTTTCGGGGGATTCTGACCGTTGGCGACGAGATTCAGCCGCCCGTGTCGCACGGCGCAAACCGCCTCCGCGAATCATCAACGTGGCCAGCTCGAGTGACACATGCTTTGGCCGTAGCGGTCACGTGCGCCCTCGCGATGGCGGAAGCGATAGCGTCGTCTTCGAAGCCGATCTCGCGTGAATGCAAACGTAAAGCGCTGGTGAAGTGGCCAGCAATGTCCCCGCAATTGGCCAGTACGATGTCATCGCGAATCTTGGTCTCCTGTACGAAATGGTCGGTATAGAGAGTCTATTGTCTGCTATAAATAACGGGAAGGATCGAGCTGATCGAGGACTCCTGCTCGACCTTCTGAAAAGGAACGACGTCATGGCAAATGTGCTGACGGGGGTTTCGATTGCATCGCTGCTCCTGGGTATCTCCGCGTGTAGCGCAAGCGGAGGTAACAACGGTCCGGACACGAGCCCCCTCTCTCCGGGCGGCGCGGCGGGTACCACCGGCGTGGTGCAGGTCGGCGCAGGTGGCGCCACGGTCGTCGGCAATGGAGGCACCGTCAGCTCGTCCGCGGGAGGCAGCGCAACGACCGTCGCGGGCGGCTCGCTCCCCTGCGACATCGACACGCTCGTGAAGGCGCATTGCCAGACGTGCCACGGAGCAAAGCCGATCGGCGGCGCTCCGATGTCCCTCGTGACGGAGCAGGACTTCACGCAGAACTACACCGTCCATACTTCGCCTGGCCTCGTTGGTCAGATGATGCCCCTCTATCAGCTCGCGAAGATGCGCATCAACGGCACGAACAACCTGCCGAAGATGCCGGAGGGCAACCCGCTCGCCCCGGCAGATTTCACGACGCTCGACACATGGCTCGGAGCGGGAGCGCCGCCAGGAATGGCCTGCGGCCCAGCGACGTCCGGCGCGGGCGGCGCTTCAACCGTGGGCGGCGGCGGCACTGTCGGCGCGGGCGGCGGCAGCGTGATCAGCGAAGGCGCGACGACGGGCGCCGGCGGCACGACGGGCGGCACCGTCACCACGACCGGCAATATCATCACGCCGACCACGACGGACCAGTGCGCGAACGACCCCACTCAGTTCCAGCCGCTCGTCGCGGAGCCCGGTGAGACTTGTTACGAGTTCCCCGTCCACGGCGTCTCGTCGCCCACCGACAAGACGAAGTTCACCGTGCAGCCCGGGCAGAGCTATAATCAGTTCTACTACGCCATCCCGTGGCCGGCGGGCACGCTCGCGACGCGCTTCGGTGCGAAGTTCGACAACGTCTCCATCCTGCACCACTGGCTCGGGTTCGGGATCTCGGCGGGCACTCAGCCGGTGGGCACCGTACAGACGAACGTCACGGGAACCACGCTCGGCGACGGCGCGGAGCTCGTCGGTGGTTGGGCC
>DASZVB010000107.1:0-29958 GCA_035547195.1 Polyangiaceae bacterium | reverse complement strand
GGCGGCGTCGGGCTCGTCCCCACGCCCATGATGCCTGCGGCAACCGCGGTGGTCTTATCCGGCATGAGCGCCACCGACCACAGGAAGTCGGCGGGTCCGCCCAGGTCCACCGTCTTGAAGCCCTTCGGAGCGAACGTCGTGTCCGGCTTACCGTCGGCGGTCAAAAGGACGAAGGTCCCGTCGACGTCGGCAGACGTGGAACGACCACCGCCGACCAAGAGGACGCGCCGATCCGGCAGCACCACGAGGCGTCGCGAATTGTCGCCGAATCCCCCGATGTCGACGCGCGCCACGCCGTTCGTGCCGTACGTCGTGTCCAGTTTGCCGTCGGAGGTGAGCCGCAGCGAGACGATGTCCGTCGTCTCGGTGTCGAGCTCACGGCCGTAGCCGGTGGTGACGAGCGAGTACCCCGTGCCGGTGGCGTCGGGCTGAATCGCGGCCATGTACGTCTCCGTCTGCTCGGTGAGCGGACGATCGCTGAACACGCCGTCGGTGCCGAAGGTCGTGTCGAGCTTACCGGTGTCGTCCACCTTGTACACGACGGGACCGGTGTCCGCGCCCGGGATCGGCTGGTAGCCGGCGCCGATCACGCCCTGTTTGCCGGGCAGAATGGTGACGTTGCGCGGGCTCGCGTTGTTGCTCATACCGCCGATCTGCGTGTCGAGCGCGAACACGCCGTTGTCGGCGAACGAATCGTCCCGGGTCCCGTCGGCCTTCAGGCGGACCAGGACGAAATCGGTATCCGTCGCGCCGTTGCGCACCTCGCCGCCGCTCACCACGATGCGATCGTCGTCGTAGAGCGCGAGTCCCCACGCGCTGTCCGCCGCGAAAGCCGAGCCTGAGACGACTCCGGTGCTCAGATCGAGCGTCACGATGCCGTCGGTGCCGAAATCGGTGTCCTTCGTACCGTCCGCATTGAAGCGCAGCACGACCAGATCGCGATCGCGCGCGTCGGCGGCGCCCGCGTGCTCAGCCTGACCGGACACGATGATCTTGCCGGTGCTCTGCACGGCCACGCCGCGATAGAGCTCGCCGTTGGTGCCGCCGGCGATGACGTTTCGGATGACGATGCCCCGATCGCCGAAGCTTTCATCGAGCGCGCCCTCCTTCGTGAACTTCGCGAGCAGCATCGAAAAGTCCGCCGTCGTATCGTTCGAGTCAGCGATCTGGCCGACCGCGAACACGTTGCCATCGGCGTCGGTCGTCACGCCGTAGAAGCGGTCGGGGCCCGTCTTCGAGACGGCGGTCACGATCGGTGTCGTAGGGAACGCGACGTGTCCGCCGTCCTCTGCACCCCCGTCGATGTCCGACGTTTGCCCGCCGCTGCCGCTGGCCGGCGCTCCGCCCGTGCCGCTCGCGTCCGGGTGGTCGCTGCCGGTGGTGCCCCCGGTTGCTCCCCCGTCGCCGCTGGTATTGCTCCCTCCGCTTCCAGGCTTGCCGCTCGCGCCGCCGCTGCCGCCGGTCGTCGCCGTCGCGCCGCCGGTCGACGGAGAGGTGTCGCCGCCGTCCGGTTTGCCGGGGTTCGTCGTGCTGTCGTTGGAGCAAGCGGCGAGAAGCGCGTAGGGCACTAGGAGCGTGGAAAGCAGGGTTGTCGTTTTGGTCGTCGAGGGGCGCATCGTGTTGTCTTTCGGTGTTTGAAAATGATCAGGCGTCACCGTGCGCTCGTCGCCACGGTGTCTCGTCGATCGGGTCTTCGCGATCGTCCAATCCGGCTTCGCGCGCGCGGACCAGCGCGACGCCGAGCGTCCGCACGAATTGCGTGAAGCCCGGCGCGTCGAAGCGCAGGGTCAGCGCGCCGAGGTGCAGCTGCAGCATCCCGCAGGAACAGAGATCGACCGCGGTGGACTCGTTCTGCGCGAGTCGGACGGCACGCTCGTGAACTACGTGGGCGCGTGATTGGGCCATGTCTCTCCAGAGTCCGTGGTCTCCGCGGCGGCGGAGAGATCGTCGGGCTCTGGGCGCGATGGCCGCTGGCCTGTCCAGCTGATGTTTCGAGTAAGCGTTAAGGGGCGAGCTTGCCGGCGGTTGCCGACTCGGGGAACGCGATGGTGACGATTCGCTTGCAGCGGCGGCACTTGAGCTCGAGCCCCGTACTCACCCAGCGCGCGAGCAACGCGCCGCACACGCAGTGCTCGTCGTTGGAGGTCGGCTCGACCTTTTCGGATTGGACGTCGTGTTCCAAGGGCGTCTCCGATCCCTTTATTGAAAATGAAAATCAATTTCAACAATGAAATGCAAAAATGCTGAGGACGGCGTCATGACCGTCGACCTGTTCGATTCGGAGCTCGTCTCGACGGAGATCTTCGTTTACGGCTTCTATCGTCTGCGCCGCCGAGCTCGCCGGCGTCCGTGCTTGCGCGTCGCAGAGTCTGGACGCCGGCCGAGCTTCCGCCGAAACGGTCGCCGCGCTCTAGGTTTGCGCGGCGACCGCCGTGCTCTTCGTTTACGCAACTGTGTCGTTCTTGGCCGCTTCACGCGAAGGCATCGGAGTCGCATCCGCGGGGATCAGTTCGTTCGCCGACGCTTCTCGTTCTTCCTCCGGCGCCGCGGCGCGACGAGCCTCCGGCGCGTCTCGAAGACGGCCGAGCAGGTCGTGGAGATTGACCCCGCTCAGCGCTTCGACGACGGCGGGGACTTGCGTCAGCACTTCGCCGACGCTCCGCGTGACGCGCTCCACGCCGGTCGTGCGGCCGCCGTCGCCGATCAACACGATCTTGTCGACATTGGCGAGCGGCGCGGCGACCGCCGCGGCAATCTCCGGAAGCTTGCCGACCACCAGATCGGCCAAGGCGGCGGAGTTGTAGTTCTGCCAGGCTTCCGCCTTCTTGCGCATGCCTTCGGCCTCCGCCTCCAACCTCTGGCGCAGGCCCTCGGCTTCGGCGATGGCCCTCTGGCGCACGAGCTCCGCCTCGGCGCGGGCATTGGCGAGCTTCACGTCGGCTTCGGCCTGACCGAGGAGGCGTTTGGCGTCCGCTTCCGCCTCGGCCATCATGCGCAGCCGAGCGCGTTCTGCTTGCGCCAGCGTCTCGATGCGCTGCCGCTCCGCTTCCGCGGGCTTCTGCACCGTCTCCACGAGCTCCCGTTCGCGCGCCGCGATCTCCAAGTCTCGCACGAGCAGCTGCTCCCGCAAGACGACTTGACGCGTCTTCGTCTTGGAGAGCTCGTACGAGAGGTCGCTCTCGGCCTTTTTCTCGGACACGTCGCTCGACACTTCGGCGAGGCGCTTGTCGCGCTCCGCCTTCGCGTCCATCACCGCGACTTCCGCCGCCAGCTGCGCGAGCTCCGACTCTCGCAGCGCCTGCGAACGCGTCACCGCCGATTCGCGCTCCGCGCACGCGCGGCCGATGGACGCGTCGCGCTGGGCGTTGGCTTCGCCCACCGCGGCGTCCTTTTGCACCTCGGCGAGCTTGGGCCGACCGAGCGCCTGCAGATACCCCGACGGATCCTGGATCTCGCGGATCGTGAAGCTCACGACCTGGATACCCATGTTCGCGAGGTCCTCGGCGGTGAGCTTTTGCACCGTCTGCGCGAACGCCTCGGGATTGGCGTGGATCTCCTCGAAGGGCATCGTGCTGATCACCGCGCGCAGATGACCTTGCATCATTTGATGCGCGATCTCGTTCATCTCGCGCGCGCTCTTGCTGAGGAACATCTCGGCGGCCGTGGCCACCGCGACCGGATCCTCGCTGCGCACCTTGATCTGCGCGATGCCGTCCACCACGATGGGGACGCCGAACTTCGTGAAGAACTCCGGCGTCCGGATCTCCAGCGTCATCAGCTCGACGGACAGGACGTCCACGCGCTCGCGGAGCGGAATGACGAACGTGCCGCCGCCGTGGTAGATTTTGAACGACTTCTGCACACGCTCACCGCTGTACGGGTTGACGTACGTGTCCTTGCGACCGGATACGATCAGCACTCGGTTCGGTCCTACCTTGCGATAGCAGCGCGCCAAGTACGTCAATGACGCCGCTCCTCCAGCAATCGACGAAAGCAGAGCGCCCATTTCCATTCCCGTGAACATGATTCGATTACCTCCGTGCTCGCTCGCGAAGCCGCGCTTCGGAGCAGAGTTCTTTCGCGCAGCATCCGAAGGCGCCGCGCATTGCGCCGCTTCGTGCTCAGTAGATGGGGGCCACGACCGCGACGCGGCCGCTCATCTCGACGATGGCGACCTCGGTGCCGCGGGGCACCGCGTGCCCGTCGTGGTGGCGCGCCGGCAGCGTCGTGCGCCGGCTCCCCACGACGAGCGCAATGAGCCCAACGCCGTTCTCGGGGATCGTCACGGCGACGTGCGCGATGCTCCCGACGATGAGCGTCGTCCGGTTCGCGCGAGACCACGTCGCGTGGGCGAAGGCCCCCGCGCCGATCAGTCCCGCGGTCGCGGCGGCGCCAATCAACGTCGCTCCAAAGTCCATGTTCGGGTTCTGTAGGAAGAACCGTACCCAGGTGAAGGCGAGCGGTCTTCCGCGCCAACCCGTCGAAACCATTGAGCTCGACGCGCGCGTGACCTAGCGAAAACTGTCAGATCAAGGAAATATCACGAGGCCTCCGAACGTCGTGCTCTCCCACCTGCTTCTCCTGGAGTCGATTCCAAGGTCCCTCGAAGACCTGGCAGCGGCGTTCCGTGCGACGTGTCCGGACGCCGACGTCACCGGCGTTCGAAGCTTCGCGGCGCTCGTCGACGACGTGGCTCTGCGACCCGAAGGGACGGTCGTCGTGATCGATCGCGAGACCGGTGACGGACAGAAGACGGGTGACGACCTCGTGCAGAAGTTCCGCGAGCGCCACCCGCAGGTGCCCGTGGTGCTCACGGCAAAGAGCGGCGACGTCGAGAGCGCGCGCCAGGCCGTCGCTGCCGGCGCGACGGATTTCCTGGTGCGCGGCGCATCGCTCGTCGAACGCGTCGCGACGCTGGTCATCAAGCTGCAAGGCGTGCTCGCGCTGCTCGAAGAGAATCGCGAGCTGCGTCGTTCGGTCGAGCTCCCATTCGATCTCGTGGGCCGCTCCGAAGCGACGAAGGCGCTGCTCGAGCTCGTCGAGCGGGTCGGGCGCGTGCCGCGGCCGGTGCTCATCCAGGGCGAGCGCGGGACGGGCAAGGAGCTCGTCGCGCGCGCGCTGCACACCGCCTCGCGCCGCCCGGGCTTGTTCATCGCCGTCAACTGCGCGGCGGTCGCCGAGCCGCTCCTCGAAGCCGAGCTGTTCGGCTACGAACGCGGCGCCTTCACCGGGGCCGATCGACGCACGAAGGGCAAGTTCGAGAGCGCGCAGCGCGGCACCTTGTTCCTCGACGAGATCGGCCACATGCCCGTGGGGTTCCAGCAAAAGATCCTCCGCGCCGTCGAATACGGCTCGGTGGTACGAGTCGGAAGCGCGGAAGAGATTCGCGTCGATACCCGCATCGTCGCGGCGACGAACGCCGACCTCCGTCAAAAGATAGCCGCGGGCACCTTCCTTCCGGATCTGTACGATCGTCTGGCGTTCGAGGTGTTGCGCATCCCGCCCCTGCGTGAACGCGTCGAAGACATCGAGCCGCTCGCTCTACACTTCATGCAACTCTTCGCCAAGGAGATGCCGGAGCTCGCCGGCAAGCGCCTCTCGGCGGACGCCGTTGCTTCGCTCAAGCACTACGCGTTCCCGGGCAACGTGCGCGAGCTGAAGAACATCATCGAGCGGGCGATGTATCGCGAGACCGACGGCGAGCTCAGCGCGGCCGACCTGGACTTGCCACACGTCTCGCACGCGGACCCGGCGAGCTCTTTCAAGACGCGTGTCGAGTCTCTCGAGCGCGAGCTCGTCGAAGACGCGCTCGGGCGCGCCTCCGGAAATCAAGCACGAGCAGCCCGGCTACTTGGCTTGTCGTACCACCAGTTCCGGTATTTCCACGCCAAGCATTTCGGAAAGCGGGGTTGACGGAATGCGGAGCGCGTCCTCCGCTCGTTCGAACGCGCTCGCGGCGATGCTCTGGTTCCGAAGAAAGTCCTCGAATCGATCCCACGAGCGGGTTTCGTCGAGGAGCTCCCCGTCCGCCCAGACGTGACTGAACGCCTTCGTCTTGGCGTGCTCGGAGCCGAACAAGCGGAGCGAAACGACGTCGTTCGTCCTCACGTCGGGGTAGAAATTGAATTTGACGGTGTTCGGGTCGAAGCCGTGCTCGTGGAGCGCTTTCACGGAACGTACCGCGGCGTGCAGCATGAAGGCGTAGAGGGCGCCGTTCTCGACCGGATCTTCGAGGCGGCACCAGACGTGATACCCGCGGCCGCTGGCGACGACGAGCGGCTCGCACCCGACGCCGGTGAGGCAGTCGCGGAGCGTGCGCACCGCGAGCGTCATCTCCGGCAGAACGACGGTGTTGTTGCTGGTGTGATTGTTGTCGAGATTGAAACAGAACGTGTCGTTCGCGGCTGCGTGAAAGTAGCGGCACACGTTCAAGCTCTTCTCGACGTGCGCGCGCAGGAACGCGTCCATGCGAAGCTCGGGAACGTCGACCAGCTTGTACTTGTGGAGCAGGCGCGTCGGGCTGAGCTCCCCGTATTCGAGCCGCCCGCCGCCGGAAAGGAGGTGCTCGAGGAACGCAAAGCCATACTGTTCCGTCTCGATCTTCACCGTGCCGTTCACGAACCCACGGGAGAACTCTTTGAGCAAGGCTACCCTTCGATCCACGCCTTGACCTCCTCGAAGCTCCTGAAGCCTCTCGCGCCGTGTTCGGGCAACGCTTGGTGTTTCGGCATCAGCGGGTACCAGACGTTGATGCCGTAGCGGGCGCCGTGCACGATGTTGAAGGGGTCGTCATCGACGAGGTGCTCGATGCCCCACGCCTTGCAGAAGACGATCTTGTTCGAGGCCATGAAGAGGTGGTCGAAGGGGACGTCGTGCTGTTTCAGCCACGCGCGCGTCGCGTCGTTGGCGCGGCGGAGATCCCGCCCCGTGCAAATCACGATGGTCCACCGCCGTTCGCGCAACCAGCGCATGAACTCGAGGCCCTCGGGCTTGGCGGTGGCCGCTCCATAGCAGAGCGAGTGGACTCGATATCTGAAGTACGAATACTCGGTGCTGAGAAGCCCGCTCGCCTCCGGCACGTTCGCCCGAATCTTCGACAGGTACTCCTCGAACTTCGCTTCGGGGATGCCGTAGGACGGGTCGTGCGGGACGTGGATGGCTCGCAGGGTCTCCGTGAAATCGTTCAGGGTGTCGTCGAGGTCGACGGCGATGATCCGCGGCGCTTCCCGGCGCTCGTTCATGGGCGTACCATCAAAGGATGGCACGATGAATCGACGCCGCGCTATCTTGGAGCTCCGCCGCGCGTTTCGTCCTGATCGCGGCGACTTCTCGTGCAGCAGTGACGCGCCGGCGGTCGGTACGAGCGTGGCGCGTGCTACTCCAACGACACGTGCAACGCCGAGCTTTCGTGCCTGTCGCACGTTTGCGTGAACGCGCATCCATTCGACGGCGGCACGGACGGTGCCGCGGCAACCTCCTTCACGACGTCTATGTCGCTGCGCAAAATACCGTGACCGGCGGGATCGTGACGACTCTAGCGGACGACGTCGTCCCCGCTGTGCTCGCGTCGATTCGACCGGCGTCTATTTCTGGGGCAGCGACGGTCCGAAGAAGCTGACGACGAAATAGCGAATCCGCGAGCGAACGTGCGGTAAAAGTTTCAGAGACAACGAAGCCTTCGCTCCGCAATAAACTCTGCGAGCTGGCTTTCAGCGGCCGCTGGGTCCGGCGGACTGCTTTATGGCAGGCGCAGAAAACCCCGGTGCTGCGCGCATGGGTATGTATGCGCCGGTGGCGCATCGTCAAGAGCTGTTCGGGCGGAGAGAAATCTCGATGAAAGTGTTTTGTGCGGGGGCGACTCTGGTCGTTGCCCTGTCGGGTTGTTCGAGCAACGGTGGCGGATCCACCAATGGGGTCGTCGGCGCAGCGGGGGCTGGCTTCACGTCGCAGCCTGGGGGAGGCGTCGCGAATAATGGCGCCGGCGGGACCCCGACGGGTGCGGGTGGCACCGCGCCGCAAGGCACAGGCGACACCCCGAGCGCCGGCGGCTCGATCACCAATCCCGGATCCGGCGGTTCGATCACCAACCCGGGCGCCGGCGGCTCGATCACTAATCCCGGATCCGGCGGTTCGATCACCAACCCGGCTAGCGGCGGCTCGACCACGAATCCCGGCGGCGGCGGTACGACCACCGATCCCGGAGCCGGCGGCACGAGCCCGATGGGCGGCGCCGGCGGCACGGCCGGCGGCAGTGGCTCTGCGGGGACGGTCACGCTGGTGCACTGCACGCAGGTCGGTGAGACGAGTGCGCACCCCGTCACCGATCCGTGCATGGACATCACGGATGCGGCGGGCGGCACGCTCAAGCTTGGACCTTACGGCGCCTCGATGGACGTCAACGTCGGTAAGGGATTCGAAAATCCGAATCCGAACGACGACGCGACGTGTCCGGCGTTCGTGGGCATCTTCGCCGGCGAGACGCTGTCGAACCAGCTGCTCGACACCGGACCCCAACCGTGCACCGAGTCGACGCCGAACAGCGGCAATTGCCTGAACTATCAGCTCTTCACCGTTTATCGTCCGGCGAACTGGCCTTCGGGGCCCATCCCGGTCATCACTTGGGGCAACGGCACTTGCGCGCAGCCGGAGGGTTACGGAGCGCTGCTTCGTTATTTTGCGTCGTACGGGTTCTTCGTGGTCGCCGCCAACTCGCGCGAAACGGGCAGCGGCGCGCCGATCCAGAAGGCGCTCGATTTCGTGACCGCCGCCAACAAGGACATGTCGAGCCCGTACTTCGGCCATCTCGATATGACGAAGGTCGGCGTTGCGGGTCACTCGCAGGGCGGCATGGGCGCCGCGAACGCGGCGAACGCCGACAGCCGCATCCAATACGCGATCCTCGTGAGCCCGTATCCGAGCGGCAGCACGACGAAGCCGTTCCTGGTTCAGGCCGCAGATCAGGATGTGAACTCCTGGTCGGCCGCGTCTCTCAACGCGCAAGTCCAGGCCGCGAACAAAGCGGCGTACCTCTACTACCACAACCCTGCCGGCGCCGCGGGCGACGGATTCAAAGGGCACCTCGTCCTCATGCTCAGTCCGGAGCGTGTCGCCCCAGCGTTCACCGCGTGGTGGCAGCTGCTCTTCCAGAACGATATGACCGCGAAGAACATGTTCGTCGGCAGCAACTGTGGCCTCTGCGGTCACAGCTCCGACTACGACTTCGGCGAAAAAGGCCTCTGAGCGGCGGTCGCCCGCGCGCCCGCAGGGATCACCTCGCTCACGAGGTCGGCACGCTCGACGCTCCCGAGAACGCGCCGTAGACCACCGGCAAAGCCGATGGACGGAACCGGTGATGCCGCTTCGAAGGCGCACGCCCGGGGGCCGAAGGCTTGGTCGACCACGGGGTTAGGTCGCGAACGTCTCGTCCTGCAAGCCGCGCGAGGCGATGGAGCACGCGGTGAAGAGTGAGGCACACCGCGCTGGCGCAAGGAACGGCGGTTTCCAGCTCACGTGAAGTCGGCCGTGTAACCCGGCACGATGATCGCACGCCGTCCGCGGGCGCCCGGTCGACGGGCGATCGATGACGGAAGATGCGGCGTCGAAGATTTGAGCCGTTGCGGAGCATCCCGACACTTCGCGAGCCTCACCGGTCGCGCCTCGAGCGGCTCGTTCGCGCGGGGGCGGCCAGTCGGGACGTTCACGACGTGACTACGGAGGACGGGTTCGCGAACTCGCGCGGGCACGCGTCCAATGCGTTCGTCGCCCGGGAGCTCGGCCGTGTCGAGGGCCACTTGCGGCGGCTGGTGCCGCTGCTCGAGCACCGCGTGGGGCAGGCTCCCCGTATCCTCGACTTCGGCTGCGGCACCGGCGGCACCTCGGTGGCGCTCGCGCTGTCGCGGCTCGGGCCGGAGCGAGTCGTCGGCGTCGACGCCGCTGCGCCGGCGTTGGAGGCCGCGGCGGTGCGCGCCGCGGGCTACGGGCTTTCACCGCCGCGCGTCCAATTCGTCCACGTCGCCGCCGGCGAGCCGCTGTCGTTCCGGCACGGATCGTTCGATCTCGTCATCGCCGTGTCCGTCGTCGAGTTCATCACCGACGCGCGGCAACGGCGCGACACCGTGAGGATGCTGCGCGACGCGGTCCGTCCGGGCGGGCACTTGTTCATCGCGACGCCGCGACCCGGGTTGCGGGAGCTGCACAGCGGCCGCTTCTTGGGCGATCTGAGACGCGCCCCGGGGCAACCCTGGGCGAGCCCGTCGGGAGAGCTCGCCGCGTGGGCGGAAGGGTGGGTACGAGAGACGCTACCCATGCGGGAGCGATGGTTCACACGCTGGCAGCGGCTGCTCGTGCAGAAGCCGGCGCCCTGAATGGCTCCGGAGCCTCACTGCACGTCCGGCCTAACGCGCCCATCGAGCATGGATGGACAAGAACAGGGCGGCTCGGCACTGGCGACACGCGGCGCCCGACGCCAGGACGTTCAGGTGAAGCCTAGAGACTCCCTCGGCGGACGCACCGTCGTCGTTACCGGCGCTTCCAGCGGACTCGGCCGCGAGGCCGCGGTGAGATTCGCGCGAGAAGGGTGCTCGGTCATCCTGGCCGCGCGGCGTGGCGACGCCCTCGAAGAGACAGCGCGGCGATGCATCGAAGCCGGGGGCAGGGCGCGCTTCATCGTCACCGACGTCACGCGCGAACCGGACGTGCGGCGGCTGACGGAGTTCGCGCTGTTGCGCGAGGGACGCATCGACGTCTGGGTGAACAACGCGGGCGTGACGCTCTTCGCGCCGCTCGAGGAGTCGTCGTTCGAGGAGCACCGTCGCGTCATCGAGACGAACCTCTTCGGAGCGATGCTCGGCGCGCGTTGTGTCGTCCCGGTGTTCCGTCGCCAGCGCCGCGGCGTGCTGATCAACGTGTCGTCGGTACTGGGCAAGGTCGGACAACCGTTCGTGCCCTCCTACGTGATCAGCAAGTTCGCGCTGCGCGGTCTCTCGGAGGCGCTGCGCACGGAGCTCGCGAGCGAGCGCGATATCCACGTTTGCACGCTGTACCCGTACACCTTCGTGACGCAGCACTTCGAGAGCGGAGCCAACCGCGTCGGGCGCGCTGCGCACGCGATGCCGCCGGCGCAACCTCCGGAACGCGTCGCGCGCGCCCTCGTGGACCTCGCTCGCCGGCCGCGGCGCGAGCGGCACGTCCCTCGGTACGTCGCCGGGGGGCTGGCCCTGCACGCGCTCTTTCCGGAAGTCGTGGAGCAGCTGATTCAGCGATCGCTGGAGCGCTTTCATTTCGGCGACACGAAGGAAGCAGGCTCGAGCGGAAATCTCTTCGCGCCGTCGGGCGGTCCCGCCCGGGTGCGCGGCGACCGAAAGCCGCTCGTCACGACACCCGCTTTCGCGGCGTGGGCCTTGGGTCAGCTCGCCGATATCGAGGTTCAGTCGCTCCGTCGCGCGCTGCGCCGTCACGTTCCAACGACGAAAGCGCCGGTCGGCGCCGAGCGGAGTAGGTGAGAGAGACAGCACCGTCCAAGGAGCGCGTCGGTACACGCGACGAGTACGACGCGGTCATCGTCGGCGCCGGCCCGAACGGTCTCGCGGCCGCCGTGACGCTGGCGCGCGAGGGGATGAGCACGTTGGTCGTCGAGATGCACGGGACGCCGGGTGGCGGCACCCGTTCGTCGGCGCTCACGCTGCCCGGGTTCGTGCACGACGTATGCTCCGCGGTTCATCCGCTGGGCGCCGCGTCGCCTTTTTTCGCCTCGATCGCGCTGGAGCGGCACGGAGTATCGTGGGTGCAACCCGACGCCTGCGTGGCGCACGTGCTGGAGCGAGGTGACGTCGTCACGCTGGAGCGCTCCGTCGATGCGACCGCCGAACAAATGGGCCCTGACGCGAGCGCCTACCGTGCGGTGTTCGGGCGGCTGACGAACGAGCTCGGCGAGCTACTCGGGATGGTCCTAGGTCCGCTACGGATCCCGTCCTCTCCGATGTCGCTCGCCAGGTTCGGTCTCGTTGCGCTCCGCTCCATGCGCGGCTTCGCGCGTTCACGGTTTCGCGGCGTCCGCGCGAAAGCCCTGCTCGGCGGCATCGCCGCGCACTCGATGGTCCCGCTGGACCGAGCGGCGACGGCGTCCTTCGCGCTCGTCCTCGGCGCGGCCGGTCACGCCGTTGGCTGGCCGCTCGCACGCGGCGGGTCGCAGTCCATCGCCGACGCCCTCGTTGCGTGTCACTCGGAGCACGGGGGCGAAATCGTGACGAATACGCGGGTCGAGCGCCTCGACCAGCTGCCGCGCGCGCGCGCGTACCTGTTCGACGTCGCGCCGAAAGCGCTGCTCGCGCTCGCGGGGGATCGCTTGCCGGCGGGCTATCGGCGCCGACTCGAGCGATACCGCTACGGACCCGGTGTGTTCAAGATGGACTGGGCTCTCGGCGATCCGATTCCTTGGAGGGATCCCGCGTGTCGTCGCGCCGCGACGGTACATCTCTCCGGGACCCTCGACGCCATCGCGGAAGGCGAACGGAGGGTGTACGCCGGAGAGCTCGCTCGCCGGCCGTTCGTGCTCGTCGTGCAGCCGACTCTGTTCGATCCCACGCGCGCGCCGCCGGGCCGTCACGTTGCGTGGGCGTACTGTCACGTCCCCGCCGGCTCGGCCATCGACGCTTCGGCGCTGATCGAGGCACACATCGAGGAGTTCGCGCCGGGGTTCCGCGAGACCGTGCTCGCGCGTGCGACGCGCGACCCGCAAGCTCTAGAAGCGTACGATCCGAACTACGTCGGCGGAGACATCAACGCGGGGGTTTCCGACCTGGGCCAGCTCTTCTTTCGTCCCGTGGCCCGGCTGGACCCGTACGCCACGCCGGTGCCTGGGTTGTACCTCTGCTCGTCATCGACGCCGCCCGGAGGCGGCGTGCACGGCATGTGCGGCTACTTCGCCGCGCAGAGCGCGCTCGCGCACATTCGTCGTCGATCGTGAAGGCGCGCGGGGGAATTCTATAATCACAAACGATAATAATACCCCGCGCTGCGGTCCTCCAGCGCATCGGGCTCGTGCGCGGGACTTGTTCACGAATCGTTCATAATCGGCGGTCGCCGCACAGCCGAAAGGTGGGAGCGCGCGCGTCGGCGATTGCGCGGGCTCCGCGGCGAACGGGATCCGGATGGTCGCCGGCGGCGGCGGGACGGCGAGCCCCTAAAGTGAAGCGAGGGCGCGCAGTTCGCGCCGCACCATGGGCACGCGCGGACGCCGCCGACGCCGTCGCTCGGGACCTGAATCCGTCATGGAACACCGCGTCGAAAACGCTCCATAGCGCTCAGACGTTGCGACCGGCCTGCAAAAGGAGCAAGAGAGTGAAACCCTCCAGAGAGCCGTTTGACTCATCCGGGGACACTCATCGGGAGAGAGCTTAATCAAAATGCTCCGCGATCATCTCTTTCGCATTGCCTGCGCGCTGTTCATCGTCGGAGGGACGTCGATAGCCGTCACCTCCTGTGGAAGCGGCGAAGTCGTCAGGGGAAGCAAGGGCAAGCCCATCGGCTCGGCGGATGCGTCGTTCGATGGCGCGCCGGGCCCGGTCCTGCACTTCGAAGCCGGCACCTCCACGCAGTGCACGCCGAAGTCCTGTAGCGACCTCGGCTTCACGTGCGGTCCGAACTCGGACGGCTGCGGGAACGTCATTCAATGTGGCTCGTGCTCCGGCACCGATTACTGCGGTGGCGGCGGCTACAGCCTCTGCGGGAACCCGCACGCGCTCCCCGACGGAGCCGTGAAGTCGACCTGCGTTCCGAAGACGTGCGCCGATTACCCGGCGAATACCTGCGGGCAGCAGAGCGACGGCTGCGGCGGGCTCACGGACGACTGCAACGCCTGTAAAGCCTCGGCGTTTTGCGGCGGCGGCGGTCCGAGCCTCTGCGGCACCGGCGCGACCAACGGCGCGGACGCGATGGCATGCACGCCGAAGACGTGCGCGGACTACCCGGCGGGGACATGCGGCCAGCAGAGCGATGGCTGCGGCGCGCTGACGGCGAACTGCGCGACGTGCCAGAACCCCGAGTACTGCGGCGGCGATCCGAGTCACCCGAATACCTGCGGTGGCAACAACGGGCTCGGCATCGACGGTGGCCCGACGCAGCAGCCGTGCAAGCCGAAGACGTGCGCGGATTTTCCGGCTGGGACGTGCGGCGTCCAAGGCGACGGCTGCGGCGGCACGACGGCGAATTGCAGCACCTGCAAGAGCCCCGCGTTCTGCGGCGGCGGTGGCGCGAACCTCTGCGGAATCGGCTCTGGCTCGACCGGTCCCGGCAGCGGCACCTGCACGCCGAAGACGTGCGCCGCCTATCCCAAGGGGACGTGCGGCCAGCAGAGTGACGGGTGCGGCGGCCTCACCGCGAACTGCGGAAGCTGCACCGCTCCCGCGTTCTGCGGCGGCGGTGGCACGCCCGGCGTCTGCGGCGGCAACAACGGCAAGGAAGCGGACGGCGCGGTCAGCACGAAGTGCGTTCCAGCGACGTGTGCGAGCCTCGGATACAACTGCGGCCAAGCCGGCGACGGCTGTGGCGGCATCATCGGTCCTTGCGGCCCAGACTGCACCCTGCCGCAGAAGTGCGGCGGCGGCGGCAAGCCGAACGTGTGCGGCTCGAGCGTTCCGTGTACCGGGCTCTGCCTTCAGCAACCGAGCTGCCCGAACGGCGGAACGACGTCGCTCACCGGCACGGTGCGCGCCGGCCTTCAAGAGAGCGTCGTGAACGGCAAGAACGTGTTCTACGTGCCGCAAGGGACCACGCCGGATCCCGTGCCCGGCGTCCTCGTTTACGTGCCGAACGCGGCGCTCGAGCCGTTCGCGAGCGATCCGACGAAGCCCCAGGTCGAGTGCAGCCAGTGCGGCGCGGACGTTTCGGGCGACCCGCTCGCCACGACGACCACCGACTTCAACGGCAAGTTCACGCTCAACAACGTTCCCGTCAGCAAGAACGCATCGGACACGATTCCGGTGGTCATCCAGCTCGGACGCTGGCGCCGGCTCTATCACTTCGCGATCACGAAGTCGTGCGCCGCGAATGCGCTGCCTCAGGATCTGAACCTGCCGTCGACGTCGGCGGAGGGCGACATCCCGCTCACGGCGATCTCGACGGGTTCGTACGACCCGATCGAGTGCGTGCTCCTGAAGATGGGCGTCGCGGAGCAGGAGTTCACGAGCCTTTCGACGTGGAAAGCGGAGACGGCGACCGGCACCACGCCGAAACCCGGCCGCATCCACATCTACACGGCGACTCAGGGCAGCGGCAACGCGAACCCAGGATCGGTGCTCGCGCCGCAGCAGGACGAAACCGTGCTCATGGGGACGGGCAACACCGGCGGGCCGACGAACGGCACGTACATGATGTACGATCAGATCCTTCTACCGTGCTGGGGCGACGCGGTGCAGAAGGGCGCCGGCGAGCTCGCGAACCTCGGCTACTACGGCGATCACGGCGGGCACTTCTTCGCGACGCACTACAGCTATTCGTGGCTCAACCAGAACACGAACAGCTCCCTCTCCTCCATCGCCAACTGGGATCCGAAGGCCAACCAGAACGTCAACCCTTTCCCGAACGGCGTCCAGTTCACCGGGAACGTCAGCACGTCGGTTCCGATCACGGTTCCGGCGAGCAATCCCGGGATGTTCGTGAAGTGGCTCAACTACGTCAACGCGTTGTCGAACGCGAACCCGGCGGGCGCGCCCCCGGCGAAACCGACGGTCACGATCACCGCGGGACGCCATGACGTCGACAGCACCCGCGCGCCCTCCGTCGATTGGATCGACGGCACCGATCCGAATCCGAAGCAGGGCTCGTCGAGCGAGATGCTCCTCCATTTCACGTTCGACATGCCCATCCAGACGGGCACGACGAAGCCGCTGCAGTGCGGGCACGGCATCTTCAGCGACTTCCACGTCAACAGCGCGACGCAGTCGAACAACACGACGTTCCCGAACGAGTGCAGCGATCACTCGGCGATGGATTCCCAGCAGAAGATCCTCGAATACATGATCTTCGACCTGGCGTCGTGCGTGCCTCCGCCGCCCACGACGACGTGCACGGCGAAGACGTGCGCGGATTTCCCGGCAGGCACGTGCGGCCAGCAAGGGGACGGCTGCGGCGGGCTCACCGCGAACTGCGGCTCGTGTCCGACGGGACAGGTCTGCGGTGGCGGCGGCGTCGCGAACAAGTGCGGCAACGGCGGCGGCGGTTCGTGTACGCCGAAGACGTGCGCGGCGTTCGCCGGTAGCTGTGGTCAGCAGAGCGACGGCTGCGGCGGCGTCACCGCGAATTGCGCCTGCCCGCAAGGTCAGACGTGCGTGTCCGGAACGTGCGCCACGATAGGAGGCTGCACGCCGCGCACGTGCAAGGACTACCCGGCGGGCACCTGCGGCCAGCAGAGCGACGGTTGCGGCGGGCTCACGCCGGACTGCAATCCATGCCCGAGCGGGCAAACCTGCGGCGGCTGCGGCGTCCCCGGCCAGTGCTGCACGCCGCCGACGACGTCGTGCACTCCGCAGCCGTGCCCGGCCGGCCTCGAGTGCGGCCCCTCGAGCGACGGTTGTGGCGGCATCATCGCGAGCTGCGGCACCTGCAAGGCGCCGGAGACGTGCGGCGGCGGAGGCGTCGCCGGCAAGTGCGGCGGTTCTTCGGGTTGCACGCCGCTCACTTGCAAGGACCAAGGCATCGCCTGCGGCCCTGCGGGTGACGGTTGCGGCAATCTCATCCAAAGCTGCGGCACCTGCACTCCCCCGGACACCTGCGGCGGTGGAGGCACACCCGGTCAATGCGGCAACATGTCGAATTGCGTCCCCAAGACTTGTCAGGACCTGAACATCGACTGCGGTCCCGCGGGCGACGGTTGCGGCAATCTCATCCCGAGCTGCGGCACCTGCACGCCTCCGCAAACCTGCGGTGGCGGCGGCAAGCCGGGCCAGTGCGGTGGTGGGGTCCTCAGGTAGCCTAGGATAGACAGCGTCCGCTCGACGATCGGCCGCGGGCGCGTCCGATCGTCACGCCCGCGAGCGGACATAGACCGTGCGTGGTCTTACGAAGCCCCGATCAGGGCCTTTTGTGTCACGCGGCACAACGTGTGCGCCTTCCCTGGCGCCGTGATGTGCCGCGTGCCTCGTTACTCGCCCGCGCTTTTCGCGCACCGTGGGATCGGCACGGAACCTGCTGGAGCCGCAGCTGCACGCACTGAGGTTCTCGTTGCCGTTTCCTATCCGGGTTGCACGCATTCGGCGGTGCACCGCGCGGGTGAGCGCCGCGCCGCCGAAAAATTCGAAGCCGTTAGAACGGGTCTTGAGCACCGCGGCGGCGGCGGAGTCTTTGGTGCGCCACGGGGCGCGCGAACCGGCTCTCCTGTTGTACGAGGAGCTCGCGCGCGCTTGCGCCGGTCCGTGCCGGGACGGTGTCGCGGTACCTCGGGGGTCGAAGGAGCGTCTCGAGTGCGCGCGAGAAACCATTTCGTGGTGGCTGCGTCACGAGCTCGCGTCCGAGCTCGAGTGGGCCCGGTGCGTGCTTGCCAGGCTGCGCCGTCTCGCGTCGCTGGCGGCCGCCTGCGTCGCCGTCGCCGTCGCGGCAGCGCTGGCACGCGCCCCATCGGAAATCAGCAAGGGCGCTCACTGGACCGCGAGCAGCGCTTTCAGCGGCAACCCGAGCTCGGGAGAGCTGCCGCGACGCCGCCTATTCTACGCGACGCCGAACTACTTCTTTCACACCAACGCCGATCGCGAGCCGTGGATCGTCATCGACCTCGGCCGCGCGCGCGTCGTGTCGTCCGTGGAGATCCGCAATCGGCTCGACTGCTGTAGAGAGCGTGCTCGCGAGATAGCCGTCGAGCTCGGCCAGGGCGGAACTGCCTATCGGCGCGTTGCCCAGCACGCCAAGGGCGACACGACGTTCCGCGATTGGGAAGTGCGCCTGCCCGGCGTCGCCGCTCGCTTCGTCCGCGTCGTCGGTACGCCCGGCGAATGCCTGCACCTCGCGGACGTGCGCGTCTTCGGGTCATGAACGACGTGGTTTCGGGGTCCTCGTCGGCGGCGTCGAGCGGCGCCGTGGCTTCCCTGCGCGGCTTCTTTCGGGGAGCGACGCGGTTCGTTCTGCTGCGGCGAGCGCAACGAACCATCACGGCCCTGCAGCGCCCGGTCGAGCCGCGCGATCGCGCGCCGCGGCTGCTCGGCTGGCTCGCCTTTCTCGTCTACTTCGCGATCGGCTCGAAGATCGAGCGAGCCGGTGCCTTCAACGGCGACAACTACTTCTTCAACGCCGACTGCGTTCGGGTCGTCGCCAACGTCTTCCGCGCGGACCAGGTTTTTCTCTCCGCCGTCGCGGGTCATCCGCTCATCGCCATTCTGGTGAGTCCCCTCGTCGCCGTGCTCCGGCTCGTGCTCACCGGGACGGGCAACCTCCCCGAGCGGCTGCTGTGTCACGCCGCAGCGGCGGGCGCCGTCGCGTTGGCGTACCGCGTATACCGGGCGTTCGGGGCGTCGCGCGCGCTTTCGACGTGGGGCGCCCTCGTCTACGGGGCTTCGTGCTCCGAGCTCGTGCTCGGGAGCATCATCGAGACATTTGCGTTCGTGTCGTTGACGCTGACGGCGAGCGTGCTGGTCGCGGAACGCACGGACCGGGTGCTCGGGAATGCGCTCGCTTCCGTCGCGACCTTCGGCGTGAACGCCGCGCTCGTCGCCCACGCGCTCTTCGCGCCGCCGTTGCTCTGGCTCGGTCGGATGCGCTTCGCCCGCTGGGCTCCGCGCGTGCTTCTCTTCGTCGTGCTCGCGGTGGCCCTGGCCCTCGCGGTCGCCAAAATCCAGGAGCTCGTGTACCCGGGCGTCGGCTTCTTTTTCCAGAAGGACGCGGTCACCGAGTACCACCCTTGGTGGGCGATCCCCGACACGCGAAGCGCCGTCTCGTTCCGCGCGTCGCGCCTCGTCCCTCACTTCTTCGCGTACTCCATCGTGGCGCCGTCACCGCTCTATTCGAGTGACTCCGCGAAGATGACGACGTTCATGCAGGCCGATCGTCTCGCGTCGTACGACGTCTTCGGCAAGGCGGTCGTAACGCAGTGGATCGTACTCGCGCTCATCGCGGCGGTGAACAACGTCCGCTCGCTCTTCCTCGGCGACGGCGTCGAGCGTTCCCGCGTCGTACTGTTGGTCGGGTGGCTGCTCGGCGCGTTCGTTCTCTTCATGGTCTTCGGAGACGACTTGTTGCTCTACAGTTCGCTGTGGACGTTCCACCTCGTCACCTGGGTGGTCCTCGGAATGCGCCGGTTCGTCGGTTCCGGCGGCGCGCAGAAGCGCTGGGCCATTTCGGTCGGCTTCGCGTTCGCTGCGGCGCTCGCCGCCAACAACGCCGTCTTCGTCGTGCGGATGCTGGCCCCGTACTGAGCAGTGCGACTCGCGCCGAGCCAGTCGTTGCGCGAGCTCGCTCATCACCGAGACTCGGATCGTTCGCGAGGTCCCCGACGGCGTCGGGCGATTTCGTAATAATGGGCGCCGCCCCGCGCCAATCATCCGCCAACGATCCAAACTCCGGCGGGGCGTTGGCCGCGACGGACAATCACTGGCCGCTTTCGGCGGCCAGAATCGCTATACCGTTCGATGGATTGAGTTGCGCGGCTGGTTGGAGACTTGGCGGGCAGGTGCGAGATCGACGGCATGCTGGCATATCAATTGGTATTTTTCTCGGTTCGCTAGGCGCTTCGACGTCAGCCGCCGTCGGTTGTTCCGGCGGCGACGCGGCATCGGCGCCGGCGCCGATGGCGACGACGGCACCGGACAACACCTTGCCGGCGACCGGTGGAGCTCCGGCGGCCACGGTTGGCTCCGGCGGCGCGCCGATCGCGGCTTCGGGCGGCTCGGGAACGGCGGGCTCGTCGCCACCGTCCGCGACGACGCCGACGGATCCCAGCATGCGCGATCCGACGTTGTTCGTATGGCCGGAGGGGAACCCTGACGGTGGCACGCAGCAGCTCTGCAAGCCCGGCCACTACGTTGGCACCTATATGTGCGCCGTTCAGCCGCCTCCCGCGTACAAACCTTTCTTCGGCGACGCGGGCATTGGTTACACCGTCACCGGCTCCGTCGACCTCGTCTTGAATCAAGGGCAAAGCGGAGAGTTTCTGAGCGTCAGCGGCGGCACGCTCAAGAGCACCGCGAGCGCCATCTTCGCGCTCACGGCGGATGTCCTGGGCCAGCTCGATTGCCAGACCGGTGTGTTCTCCGGCCAGCTCGTGAACGGCGAGGTGTCGATCCCGCCGTTCCCGCCCGGTGGAACTTTCACTGGAACGATGGATGGGAATTTCGGCGCCGGCGCCTCCGAGCTCGCGGGGACGTGGCATCTCGTCGGCGGCGACACATTCCAAGGCACGTCGTGCTCCGGACCATGGAACGCGACCTACCAGGGGCCGTGACGTGAAGAACGACACGCAACTCGGGATTCGCTTCGCCGCGATCACGGCGTTCATCGCCGGCATGGCTTGTAGCTCCCACGACGGAGCCGCATTCGGTTCGAACGGCAGCGGTGGCGTTACCGGCGCGGGAATCGTCGTCGGAGGTCAAAACGCCGGCAGCGGCGCTCCGTCGAGCGGCGGCGCCGCGGCCGGCGAAACTTCGCCGCCGAGCGCTTCTACCGGCCTCTTCACCGTCGCGCCCGTCCAATCGAGCCCATGCTCGAACGCGGACATCAGCGTTCTGTTCGTCATCGACCGCAGCGGGAGCATGAACTGCAATTTGCCTCCGATCACGGCCTCGGCGGATTGCGAAGCCCTGTCGCCGCCCGCGAAGGTCGACGTCACTCAGCCGAGTAAGTGGGAAGTCATCACCCAGACGCTCTCGCAATCGCTCGGCGAGCTGGCCATGCAAGACGGCGCGGCGCACGTGCGCGTCGGACTCGCTTATTTCAGCGTCGACGGGGTGTGCGGCGCGAGCTCGACGCCCGCCGTCCCCGTGGACGTCGCCACGCGAGCGCAGCTCGATCTGATGAGTCAGTCGCTCGCCAAACAGAAGCCGAACGGCGGCACCCCCATCGTCGGCGCCACGGTGCTCGCTTACAAAGAGCTCTATCAGACGCTCGCGGTCAGCGGAAACGCGCACGTCATCCTCATCACCGACGGCAAGGACAGCTGCGCCGACTACTACGCCGCGCAACCTTCGATCGGCCCGGGCGATCAAGTCGCGCGTCTCATCACCGGCGAAGCCCCCGCCGCCCTCGACGTGGGCATCAAGACGTGGGTCATCGGCGCTCCGGGGAGCGAGATCGCCCGTTCCACGCTCTCCAATCTGGCCATCGCCGGCGGTACCCGTCGTTCGGACGACTGCGTGCCGGGCAGCGCGACGGATCCGACGGTGGGTGATTGCCACTACGACATGACCACCGGCGACTTCCAAGCGACGCTGACCACCGCGCTGCAGCACATCCTGAAAGTCGTGACCTGTCAGGTGGTCCGATAGCGTCGCGGATTCGTCAGACGCGCTTCGCGATCACAGTCCGCTGACGACTTCTTGCAAGGCGGATTTGATTAGCCTCGCCATGGGCTCGAGGATCTGGGGCCCCGAAGTCTCCGGCGTATCCTGATGCGTGTGGAAGGTCGGGTTCCCGCCGGCGAAATAGAGCAGGTTCGAATACCCGTGGAATTTCGCGTACGTCAGATCGCCGCCGATCGCGTTCTGTAGACCCAATATGTTGAGTGCTTGTGCCTGCGGGTTCGCCGGCAGGAACGAGTCGTCGAGCGCGGCGAGGATCGAGGCGTTCGCGGTGTTGTACTTGACGTACTGCTTCACCGGCTGATTCGTCCGTGTGAGAGTCCCGTCGGAATTCGAAGAATAGTCGTACGTGATGACGTCGGCCCCGAGATGGGTCCACAGGTACACGTCCGAGGGGGGAGGGATGAGCGGGCTCTTCAAATACGCATTCGTCCCGCGGAAGTTCAGCTCATGACCCGAGGACGACATGAAGACCCATTTGACGCCCGAGGTTTCTTTTGCCGCCCACTCCGCGAGCGCAAGCCACACGGCGACGCCGGTGCCGCGTTCGCCGGCATCTTCGAACCATCCACTGGACGGCGTGCTGACCAGCAGAGTCTTGTTCGCCGGTCCGCGATTGAGCGTCCCTATCACCACGTTGCTAGCTGCACCCGTCTTGAAGAACCCCTCCGATCTGAGTTTGACATCGAGCGAGTCGTCGATGGCATTCTGGAGCGCCGGTCTGTCACCGCGGCCGACGGTCACCACCGGGATGGTCCACGGGGTCTGGTCTCCCGCTCCGGGGTCCGCCGACGGATCGTAGCTGACGAGTTGCTGCGCGTTCTGGCCGTATATCTCCTGGGAAGGCGTGGCCGCTTGAGTCAGAACCACGATCACTCCAGTGGCGCCATTGGCGGCGGCCGTCTTGATTGTGTTCTGGACGCCCTGGTTGACCGTGCCCGACGCGTTGTCGAACAGGTAGATCTTGCCGGACACGTTGGTGAGATCCGTGGTGAGCTTCCCGGTTTGTCCCGCTCCCCGCGTGGGCGTGGGCCACCAGACCGGAAAGGCCTGAATCCTCGCTTTTCCGCCGATCGTGACGCTGGTCTCCGTCGGATAGAACTGATTCGTAGAAAACGGCAACAGCTCGACGGAGAACCCCAACGCTTTCAGTCGAAGAGCCAGCCACGACTCAGTCGCGTAGTCCGTGGCCGTTGCCGTCCGATGTTCACCGAGAGACGAGTAGAAGACGACGTCTCGATACAGCTTGTCGCCGGAGAATGGATCCGTGTCGTGTCGCGCGCTCGGCGCGTCGCTCTTTCCATCGCGGTCGGCGTGAGCCGCCGGCGCACCGACCAGAACACCGGCAGCGACGATTCCCAAGGTAGCGAGAATGGACTTCTTCGTCATGGGCGCGACCTCCAACAGAGACGCCAACAAAGGCTCGTTCCTCGATCCGTGACGCAGCCTAGCGAGCGCGCCTGCGCGCCGTCAACGGAATAATAGACATTGGTCTATTTTAGTGGACATTGGCGTGGGCGCGCGGCGTCCAGGAATCAAGCCGGAGCGGCGAACCCGCCGTCGCCCGCGATGAGCTCGAGGAGCGTGTCGGCGTCGAGGAGCGACGGCTCGTCGGTGCCATCGAGGAGCTCGCGCGCTAGGCGCTGCTTCTTTCCGTGGAGCTCGACGATTTTCTCCTCGATGGTGTCGCGCGTGACGAGCCGGTACACGGTCACCGGGCGCTCCTGGCCGATGCGGTGCGACCTGTCCGTGGCTTGCGCTTCGACGGCGGGGTTCCACCAGGGATCCAGGTGCACCACGGTGTCGGCGCCGGTGAGGTTCAGGCCGAAGCCGCCCGCCTTCAGGCTGATGAGAAACAGCGTCGCGCCGCCGCGCTGGAATTGATCGACGCGCGCCTGGCGCGCCGCCGGCGGCGTCGAACCGTCGAGGTACTCGTAGGAGATGCCGAGCTCGTCGAGCGACTCGCGCACGATGGAGAGAAAGTCGACGTATTGACTGAACACGAGCGCGCGGCGGTCGTTGTCGCGGAGCTCGCTCGCGAGCTCCAAGAAGACGCGCACCTTCGAGCCGTCGGGGTCGGCGTCGGGGAAGACCAGCCGCGGATGGCAGCAGAAGCGACGGAGCCGCGTGATCTCGGCGAGGGCCTGGATCTTGTTCTGCTGCTTGCCATGCGCCGTGAAGAGCTTTTCGTGGATCTGCCGGCGAAGCAGCGCGTAGCGCGTCGCTTCGTCCTTCGAGAGACGCACGTCGTGCTGGACCTCCGTGAGCGGCGGGAGCTCCGCGAGCACTTCGCTCTTTTTTCTCCGGAGCACGTACGGCCGCACGAGCGCGCGGAGCGCCGCGCCGGGCTCGGCGAGGCCGCCCCGTTCGACGGGTTCGATGTACGTGCGGTTGAACTCGGGCCAGTCGCCGAGCAGTCCCGGGCTCAGGAAGCGGAAGATGCTGAACAGATCGCCGAAGTGGTTCTCCACCGGCGTGCCCGTCGCGGCGATGCGCTGAGCGGCGTTCAGGCGGAACGCGGCTTCGGCGCGCCGCGATTTCGGGTTCTTGATGAACTGCGCCTCGTCGAGCACGGCCGTCCCCCACTCGATGCTCGCGAGCGCCGCTTCGTCCTGCTGGAGCAAGGCGTAGCTCGTGACGACGACGGCGCCCGGCGGGAGCGCCGTCAGCGCGCCCAGGCGGTTCTTGCCGGCGTACTCGACCGGGACGAGCCCGGGCGCGAACCGCGCGAGCTCGCGCACCCAGTTCGTGCACACGGATGTCGGCGCGACGACCAGCGCGGGGCCGCTCGCCGCGCGCGCGACGAGGAGCGCGATGATCTGCACCGTCTTGCCGAGCCCCATGTCGTCGGCGAGGCACGCGCCGAGGCCGAGCTCGGCGAGGCGCGAGAGCCATACGAAGCCGTCGAGCTGGTATGGCCGGAGCTCGGCGCGGAGCCCGTCCGGCACCGCGAACGACTTCGTCCGCAGCGCATCGACGCGCGCGAGCCATTCTTTCGCGGCGGCGTCCACGTCGACGTCGCTCTCCGGCTTCGCGAGCTCCGACAGCACCGAGACCGCGCCCGGGTGCACGCGGAGCGCGCCGCCCGCGCGCTTCTCGGCGTGCGCCGCGCGGAGCGCCGCCATCACGCGGCGGATCCGCTCCTCGATCTCCACGTAGTCGCCGCCCGGGAGCCGTACGAAACGGCCGCCCGCGAGCACCGGCGCGCGAACGAGCTCGCGCAGCGCGATCTCCGTCACCTGGTTCAGGCGCACACCGCCCGTCACCAGGTACCACCCCTTCGTCGCCCGGAGTCGGACTCCGAGGTTCCCCGACGTCACTTTGCCGCCGAGCCTCATCGGCGGCGACTCCGGCCACTCGAGCGCATGCGGCGCCGCCGCGTCGCGGAGCTCGGCGAGAAGCGCGAGCACCGATTCTTCGCCGAGCGTGAAGCGGTGCGCTTCGCCCGCGGCCACGGCTTCTTCTTGCTCCTCCGCGTCGCGCGACAGCGTCGGGCACTCGGCGAGCAGCGCCGCAAGGCCCGCCCGCTCCGCGTCGAAATCGCGCTCGGCGCGGAGGCGCGCGCTGCCCTCGGCGTGCATGACGCCGACGCGGCCGGCGCCCGCGACGAAGAAGCGCCCCGACGCTCCAAACGGCCGCACTCCGAGCTCGACGAGCCACGCGCCCGCGTGGGGCGCGACGCGGACGCACGGCGTGGCGTCGGCGGCGACGGTGCGCTCCGCGCCGAGCGTCGGGCTCACGACCGTCACGCTCTCGGCGAGCTTGCCGAGAACGCGAACGAGCGTCGCTTCCTCGGACTTCGGCACGCGCACGCCGTTCGGGAGCACCTCCATGACCCGCTGCATGGCGGGCGTCACGCGGTAGACGACGAGCCGCTCCTCGCCGCTCGGCACGACGTTCACACCGAGCACCGCGCCAGCCGGCTCGACGAGCACGCGGATGTAGCCGCCGTCGTCTTCGGTCTCGATTCGGCACTGGCCGCGCACGACCTGCACCATCGCGCCGCCGCGCGCGCCGTCGAGCACCCGCGGATGATCGACGAGCGCTTCGTACGCCTCGGGCGAGAACTCCCGCTTGCCGTCGAGCGTCTCGCGCGTGCACGCGAGCACGCGCACGTCTTCGGGCGGCAAGGCCTGACGCTTTTCGTGCAGCTCGGCGAGGTTCACCCGGCGCCCCGAGGACCAGCCGCCCGCGTTTGCGCGGTATTCCTGGAGCGCGGGGCGCGACAGCGTCCCGTGAACGACGTCGACGTACCACGCGACGCGGAGCGCGACCTCGGCGCGCTCGCCGCTCGCGTCACCGATCGTCGCGAGCGCCTCGAGCGCCTTTTGCCACTCGGGCTTCGGCGAGAGCAGCGCCCAGAGCGACGCCTCGCCGCCGCGCGACCACCCCGAGACGTCGGCGCCGCGCTCGGCGAGGACGCGCGCCGCGTGCTCACGGTCGAGCTCGCGGGCGAGCGTCAGGGCTTGTCGCGCGAGCCAGGCGTAGCCGATGGCGTGCCACGCGAGGGCGCGGTCGGCGACGACGGCCGCCCACGACGCGCGGAGCGGTGGCGCGTCGAAGTGAAGGTGCACCGTGTACGCGGAGAGCAATGTCTCCCAAGTCCCGGCGTCGGGGCCGAGGGCGTAAGCGTCGAGGCGCCGCTCCGTTCCCGCGGGTTGCGCGAGATAGTCGAGCAAGCGGCGAAAAGCGCGCGCCGCGGCGCGCTCGGCGTCCGTCGCGCCCTCGGCGAGCCAGCGCTTCGCGTCGGCGCGCGCCGCGGCGTCGTCCCGCGCGGCGAGCAAGAGCGCGAGGAGCGGTGTGACGGCGCCGAACCCCAGAGCTTCGCGGCGCGCCCGCCGTCCGCCGTGAGCGGCGCGCGCGGTGTCGAGCAGCGTCTGCGCGCGCGCCGCATCGCCGTTCACGAACCACGCCGCGGCTTCGAGCCCGCGCGCCGTCTCGGCAGGCAACTCCGACGTGAAGAGCGACGGCGCGAGCGCTTCGCCACGGAGGATGGCGTGCGTCGAGACGACGAGCGCGAGCCGGGCCTCGCCGTCGTCCGCTCCGCGCCCGCGCGCGGCTTCGAGCCGACCGCGCGCCCAGGCAAGGAGCGCGTCGCAAGGCGCCGCGACGTCCAAGCTCTCCGCGAGCACCCGCGCAGCGACCCGCGTCGCGTCCGCGCCGAAGACGCGCGCGAGCCACTCGGCGTCGAACGGCTCGCACACCGCCACGCGTAGCCACGTCGCGGCCGTGCGCGGCGGCGATTTCCGAGGCAGACGCCGGACGGCCATGGCCCGCGCGAAACGATCCAGATCGCCGTCCTGGATCGCGAGCGGGATGTCCGCGACGGAGCGCGCGCCCATGAGGTCCCGAAGCTCGAGCGCGACCTCGCGGAGCCGCCGGCGCGCCGCGAGCTCACGCAGCGCGAGCTGCTCGTAGTCCGGGTGCAGCGCAAACCACGGCTCGTCCGCGAGCGCGGCCGCGAAGAGGATCGCCGGCGCCGCGCGGTCCGGCACGAACAGACCGCTCGCGACGGCGCTCGCAAGGAAATCGTCGAGCGCGGACGGCGCGCCGCCGAACAGCCGCGCTAGCACGCTCTTGCCGAGCGTCTGCTCGAGCGCGATCGCCGCGACGAGCTTCCAGCTCGCGTCCGACAGGTCGCGCGTCGACTCCGCGAACCGTGCGCGCGCCGCGCCGAGGTCGCTCGTCGGTGCGGCGCTCGGTCGGGGAGGCATGTCCGTTTTTACAACGGAATCGCGCGAGCGGGCTCGTGAGCCAGGGGGAAGCCCGAGGAACCGGGGCGCCCGCGATCCATGCGTGAGGCGCTCGGGCTCTTGCCCTTCCCGCGTTCGTGACTACGTTGCCGGGACTCATGACCGAGCTCCGCATCGACGTGTGGTCGGACATCGCCTGCCCTTGGTGTTACGTCGGAAAGCGACGCCTCGAACGTGCGCTGGCAGAGTTCCCACACGCGTCGGACGTTCGCGTCGTCTGGCGCGCGTTCGAGCTCGACCCGAGCGCCCCCAAGGAGCGCGATCCTTCGATTTCGCACGCCGAGCGCATCGCGCGAAAGTACGGCCTCACGGTGGAGCAAGCGCGCCAGTCGACCGAACGCCTCGTGGACGTCGGGCGCGGCGAAGGGCTGGCGTTCGACTTCACGCATATCCGTTCCGGCAACACGTTCGACGCACACCGGCTCGTTCACCTCGGGCTCGAGCGCGGCGTGCAGGGCGCCGTGAAAGAACGATTTCTGAAGGCTTACTTCGAAGAAGGGATGCTGCTCAGCGACCACGGCACACTACTGCGGCTCGCCGTCGAAGCAGGCCTCGACGAGAGAGAAGCGGCCGACGTCCTCTCCGCGAGCTCGTTCGCCGACGCCGTGCGCGCGGACGAATCCCAGGCGCGAGAGCTCGGTATCGACGGTGTCCCGTGCTTCGTTCTCGACGGCCGGTTCGCCGTCACCGGAGCACAGTCGACGGCGGTGCTGCTGAGCGCGCTCAATCACGCCTGGAGCGAGCGCGACGCCGGCGCAGCAGATCTCGCCGAGGGCGCTGCCTGCGGCGTCGACGGGTGCTGAGGCGTCTCGACGGCGCTCTTCTCACGGAAACCCACCGCCGTTCCTGAAGCGGAGCTAGCGTGGCCATCCACGTTTATCGTTCTCATGTTCTTCGGCAGAAATTCTTCAGGGATTTGCAGGCGCACGAGGCACGCTCTCGCATCGACGACGTGACCGATCGCAGCTATTCCGACGCGGCCGCTCACCGCGTCGATGCAAGCGGATGCGCGCGCCCGCGCGCGCATCGTGAACGGCTTCGACGCGCACCGCGGCGACCGGTATCGGGGCAGCTCGCGCACCGCGCATTTCACGGGCGCTCGTCATGGCGCCGTCCTTCGCGAGAAAGCTCGTCGCCTCGGCGAACCCGTCAGGGCCGTCGAACCCGTGGATCGAAGCGCCGTCGGGCTCGATGCCAGATGGAACCCCAGGGTCCGACCGAGAGCGTTTTCGCGTCTGAGCACCGGCTGGACGCGGATCCGTAGCTTTTTGGCCCCTGGAGACGGTTTGCTGACGTCCGTGTCGCTGCAGGCAATCCGCTTATAGCGACCATCAAGAGTGTCAGTCTGAGCAAAACGTCCGTCGGTGCATCGTGCTCATCGGTGTTGTCGCGAAGAGAGCAGCGCTCGTACCGAGTCGATCGCGCGTGAATGCAAAGCTCGCGGATGGATAAATCTCACGGAGCGATTTGTATCAACTGACGCCTTCGACGACAGCGAAGCGACGCGATCGCACATTTTGGTCTTCTGTACGAAATCAGAGTTATGAGGAGTTGCGCTATCTGGTATGCAAGAGAGCAACTGATCGAGACGCGCGACGATTGCGCTCGATCGCCTTCAAAGGAACGAGGTCATGGCAAACTTCATGGCGCGAGTCGTCCTCGGTTCGCTCGTGTTGGCTGTTCCCGCGTGCAGCGGGGGTGGAAGCAGCAACGCTCCGGAGCAGAGTCCGTTGACTCCGGGCGCCGCAGGCGTCGCCGTTGGTTCCGGGGGCGCAAGCGTTGGTAGCCCCGGCGCGGTGAACGTTCCGAGCGGAAGTGGCGCCAGCGTGGCGAACGGCGGCAGCGTCGGGAACGCCGGTGGCGGTGCGGTCAGCTCCTCAGGAGGCAGCGCAACGACCGTCGCGGGCGGCTCGCTCCCGTGCGACATCGACACGCTCGTGAAGGCGCACTGCCAGACGTGCCACGGAGCAAAGCCGATCGGCGGCGCTCCGATGTCCCTCGTGACGGAGCAGGATTTCACGCAGAACTACACCGTCCGCACGTCACCGGGTCTCGTCGGGCAGATGATGCCGCTCTATCAGCTCGCGAAGATGCGCATCAACGGCACGAACAACCTGCCGAAGATGCCGGAGGGCAACCCGCTCGCGCCCGCGGACTTCACGACGCTCGATTCGTGGCTCGGCGCGGGAGCGCCGCCAGGAATGGCCTGCGGCCCGGCGACGTCCGGCGCGGGCGGTGCTTCACCGACTGGCGGCGGCGGCACTGTCGGCGCGGGCGGCGGGAGCGTGATCAGCGAAGGCGCGACGACGGGCGCCGGCGGCACGACGGGCGGCACCGTCACCACGACCGGCGATATCATCACGCCGACCACGACGGACCAGTGCGCGAACGATCCGACTCAGTTCCAGCCGCTCGTCGCGGAGCCCGGTGAGACTTGTTACGAGTTCCCCGTCCACGGCGTCTCGTCGCCCACCGACAAGACGAAGTTCACCGTGCAGCCCGGGCAGAGCTATAACCAATTCTACTACGCCATCCCGTGGCCGGCGGGCACGCTCGCGACGCGCTTCGGCGCGAAGTTCGACAACGTCTCCATCCTGCACCACTGGCTCGGGTTCGGGATCTCGGCGGGCACTCAGCCGGTGGGCACCGTACAGACGAACGTCACGGGAACCACGCTCGGCGACGGCGCGGAGCTCGTCGGTGGTTGGGCC
>DASZVB010000106.1:0-56834 GCA_035547195.1 Polyangiaceae bacterium | reverse complement strand
GAGCCGTCTCGAGACGCGCGCGCCCGCGCTTGATCTCGGCGAGGTGCCCGGCGAGGACGACGCCGAACGTGACCGGCTCCGCGTGGATGCCGTGCGAGCGCCCGATCATCGGCGTGTGCGCGTGCTCCTTCGCCCGCGACGCGAGCGCCGCCGCGAGCCGGTCGGTGCGCGAGAGCAGCTTGTCCGCGGCCCGGACGAGCAGCATCGCGAAGCTCGTGTCGAGGACGTCGCTCGACGTCATGCCCCGATGGAGCCAGCGCGCCGGCTCCCCGGCGAGCCGCTCGACGTGCGTGAGGAAGGCGATGACGTCGTGGCGCGTCGTCTTTTCGATGTCGAGGATCTCCGCGGCGTCGAGCGCGAGCTTCTTCGCGCGGATCGCCGCGGCCGTACCGCGGGGGACGAGGCTCGCCTCTTCCATGGCCTCGCAGGCGGCGAGCTCGACCTCGAGCCAGGTGTCGAAACGGGTCGCGTCGGACCACAGGGCCTGAAAATCTTCCGGGGTGTAACGGGGGATCATGACGGAGGGGGCGCTCGCGGCGATGCTCGGATCGCGCGGGATCGCCCCGGCCGCCTAGCTCACTTGCGTCGCAGCGTCCACCTTCCGAGGCGGTTCACGTGACCGGTGGGTGTTCTATTTCCCCCACGTGAGGCTCCTCACGGTGCTCGTATGAGCCGCGTTGTTCGGCCACCTCGTCCCATTCCGGCGCCTGCGCGCGGAGAGGGCTACTTCCGCGACACGTGGAAGGAGTGCGCCGTCAGAAGCAACGACAGGAGCGTCGGCACCGCTAGGCTCTTGAAGCCGAACGCGTTCGTCGCACAAGCGCCGGCGACCGCGCCGCACGTGAACGACGCGACGGGCAGACCGAACCGCGCGATGCGGGCGAGCGCTTCCGCGCGACGTCGCTCGGGTCTGCGCGCCGGAGCGTCGAAGGACGCGAACACGAGCTCGACGGCGTCCATGATCACCTGCGTGAGGTTGCCGGTCATGACGGTCGTCGGACTCAACGCGCCGAGCGCTTCGCGCATCAGCGCGTTCTGGATGCCCATCGCCGCGACGCCGGCGCCGCTGATGAACAGCGTGGCCATTGCTTCGGGACCCGTCATCAGCGGTCCGAGCGCGATACCCGCGGCGCAGAAGACGCCGAGCGCGATGGTCATGAGCGACAACAGGGACGGGAGCGGCGACACCCCGCGACGCCGCACGATGCGAGCGGCGACGGCCGCGACGGCGACCGAGCCGACGAACAGCATCACCATCGCCATGCGCACCAGCCAGCCGACGTCCGCGCGATCCGCGACGGCCGCGCCGGCCCAGACGAGGTCCCCGGTCATGTGCGCGGGGAGCAGACCGAAGAGCGAAAGGAACCCCGCCGCGTCGACGTAACCGGCGACGCTGCTCAAAGTCGCGACGCGAATGGCGTCGTTGGCGGAGAGTACCTGCGGCGCTCTCGACGGCGGAGTCACCCGCTTCGGCGCGAGCGGCGCCGGCGGAATCGACTCGAGGGCGGGAACCCAAGGCGAAGGCGGCGGCGGCGCGGAGGGCTGCTCGCTCACCCACGGCGAAGGCGGCGACGGCATCGACGGCATCGGCGCGCGCGACGACGCGGGCACCGGCGCTGGCGGCGGCGCGTCCACGCGAGGCGGCTCGCTCGCCGGCGGCGCCCAGACCTGCGGCGCGGCAGGCCAGGACGGCTTGTGCTCTTTCCGGAACTGCTCGAGCTCGTCCGTCGTGACGCGGCGTCGCGTCCCGGAGACGGTGCGCGCCGGACGAAAGAACTGGGGAACGTCCTCGAGCTTCTGCTTCCGGTTGTTTCCCTGAGCCATGAAGAAAGGTTACGGCATTTCGCCCCACTCCTTAAGCAAAGCCGCGAGCTTGCCGTTCCGCTCCATCTTTTTGTGCCGCGCAGAAACGACTACACGTCTTCATGCGTGCCGAGCACTCCCACATCGTCCGACCAACCGCTCATGCGGATTGAGCTCGATGGAGAGACGTTTCTCATAACAGGCGCCCGAGCCTTCGCTTCGTCCTGTTCACGCGGTTTCGGGAAGCGACGTCTCGGCGACGGTCACGACTTGATCCGCTGCGTTCGCGATTTCGCCGTGGCGAAGGCGCGTGCGCGTCGGTTCGGCGCCGATGGCCGCGAGGCGTTCGCTCTTCGCGATGAGCGCCGGCGTACCCGTCGGCCGCAGCGATCGCTCGACGCGCGCGACGCCCTCCGCGTAGTCGTCCGTGCGCCCAGCGGACCAGCAGATCAGCGCGCGCGCTTCGTGCAGCAGCCCGTGCAACAAGGGGTTGTCGCTGCAGGCGTAGAAAGCGACGAGCTCGTCGATGCGGCGGAGCGCGGCGTCGACGTCGCCGAGGGCTGCTTCGGCGTGGCTCCGCTCGATGTGGAGCGCGACGAACAGCGTCGGGTACTCGCAGTCCTCGGGCGTGACGAAGGCGAGCGCTTGCTCGCACACCGCCTTCGCCTTCGCAGGGTCGCCTGCTTGATTGTACGCCCGCGCCAAGAGCCCCCGACAAGACGACCAGCCGACGAACGATCGCGGCGCGCGCATCACGTCCGGATCGGTCGCCATGGCGTCGGCCGCCGAGCGATCCCCGCGGAGCACGCGGAGCGCGAGCCGCGCGAGCCGCGGGTAGAGCGCGGCGCCCGGCGCGGTCGCCGACAGGTTCGGAAGTTGATCGGCTATTCGCATCATGCCGGCTACGTCGCAGACGTTCGCGTACGCGGCGAAGAGCGCGCCGCCCTCCCAGAGCTCGGCTTGCCACGCCGAGCCCACGTGCGCGGCGTACAGCTCGACGAGCGCGCGGTGCTTCGCGGCGGCGGCGAATTCTCCGCGGTTGACGTGGTGGAACGCCCGGAGCTGGCTCGCGATCATCGCGTAGAGCTCGAGACCGCTTTCGTCGAGAGCGTCGGCCGACCGCGCGAACGCCTCGGCGTCGTCGGAGAACGTGGCGAACACTCCCATGGCGAAGTAGAGCCCCGCGATGAAGAGCCTGCGCGCCTCCGCCGGCAGCGCCGCGTAATAGTCGGGGCGTTCGAAGCGCTCCACCAAGTCGCGGAGCGTTCGGGTGGCGCGCGCCGGTTCTTCGCGGCCGAGCTCGGCGAGAGCGAGGCAGAAGCGATAGACGCCGACCGGTGGCGCCTTCTCCGAAAGAAACGACAAGGGCGAGAGGACGTCGGCCACGGCGTGCACACGATCGAAGTCGAGCGCCAGGGCCGCGGCCCCGGAGAGCGTCGTGACCGTGCTGAGCAGCGCGGTCAAGCCACCCGAAAACGTCGCGCTCGGGTGACGGCCCCTCGCGAGGTGAAACCGAAGGAACGCGACGAACACGCCGATCGCGAGGCCGAGCGCCGGACCCACGAACCTTCCGATGGAGCGCGCGAGGCGAAGCCCGCAGGCACGTTCCAAGGCGGCGAGCGCCTTGTCGCCGTACAGGTCGCCCCATCGTCGATCTTCGTAGTACGCCGCGAAGGCGAGGCCGGTGAGGAGCGGCAAACGACGGTGCTCCGGGATGGAGTATCGCTCGTAGACGTGAAGGGCCGCTTCGAGCAGCTTGCCGAAGTGTTGCAGCTGGGCGAGCAGGTGCAGGGTTTCGGCGTGGTCCGCGGTCACCTCGGCGATGCGATCCGCGCCGGCGAGCTCCTCGCCGCCCTGGATGAGGTGAAAGCCCGCTTCGACCGTCGTGGCGGCGTCGGTGTGGGACAGCGCGAGCAGCGCCGCGCCGAGCCTGCGGTGGTTCGCGGCGCGGCGCTCTCTGCTCATCCCACGGAGCAGCGCATCCGAAAGCGCGACGCTGCTGAAGCGATACGCGTCGGCGTCGGCGTGGAGCACGTCGTGCCGCGCGAGCTCGTCGAGCAGCGACAGCACCGCGGGTCGACGGGATTCGTCGAGCAGGAGGCGACAGAGCTCGAGGGTCGGCCTTCGCGCGCGCTGCAGCGCGAGGCACTCCGCGAGCGCACGAGCCGCCTCGGAGACGCCGCCGAGGCGCACGGCGAGCGCGTCTTCAAGCGCCGCCGGAGGGTCGGAATCGGGGCGCTCGGCCGGGAGGACCCACGCGCCGCCCACGTAGGAGGCGACGCCCTTGGCCGCGAGCTGCCGCGATATCTCGATGAAATGCAGCACGCTGCCCGCGGTGCGCTCGTGCATCCACTCCGCGAAGCGCGGCGCGTTCGGCGCGTCGCCGAAGACGGACCGCGTCAACTCCAGCGTCTCGCCGGCGCTGAGCGCGGGCAGCGTCATCGACGCGCACTGAGCGCGGAGGGCCCGCAACCCGACGGTCGGCTTTTCGTCGGTGCGCGTCCGCTCGGTGACCACGAGCAGGATGCGCGAGCGCCCGGCGGCGCGCGCGAGCCCGGTGAGGAGGCCGAAGCTCGTCTCGTCGGCGAACTCGACGTCGTCGACGGCGACGACCAGCGGCCGCTCGCGGCTCATCGCCTCGAACCACGCGGGCAGCGCGTCGGGCGTGGGACGGCCCGGGCTGCGCGACAGGCTGGGCCGATCCGCGGGCTCGAGGCCGAACCGCTGCTGCACGTCGCGACCGAGCGCCACGAGCGCGCCGCGGTGTTCCTCGGCGATCTCGCGCGACAGCTCGGGATGCGAATCGAACAAGCGCAGCGCCATCGCTCGAGCGACGCCGAACGGCTGACGATGAGCCGCGCCGTCGATGCGGAGCACGACGGCGCCCTTGATCTGCGCGCGGAGCAAGAGCTCCTCGACCAGCCGCGTACGGCCCATCCCGGCGATCGCCTCGACTCGCACGGCCGCCCCCTCGCCGTCGCAGGTGCGGTCCAGGCGCGCCACGAGCTCCGCCATCTCGTTTTTTCGTCCTACGAACCGCGGAATGGCGAGAAAGCTCTGCGCGAGGCGCTCGGCCTCCGCCGCGTCTTCCGGCGGCAGCCCGCCTATCACCTCGAGCATCGCGATGACCTCGGCGGCGCTCGTCGGGCGGGCGAGCGGATCCAGGCTCAAGAGAGACAGCACCAGCGCGTCGAGCTCTTTCGGGACCTTCGCCGTCAGCGTGGATGGCGGCGCCGGAGGGATGCGCCAGAGCGGGTTCAGATCTTCGAGCCGCTTCGCCGGAAATGCGTGCTGTCCAGTGAGCAGGAAGAACGCCAGCGCGCCGAGCGCGAACAGGTCCGCGCGGTGATCGATCGGCCCGCCGCGCAGGGCTTCCGGCGCGATGAACGGCGGCGTCCCGGCGACGGCCCCGCTGTAGCCGAACGGCGCGAGCGTGCCGAAGTCGAGCAGCTTACAGCGCCCGGAGGCCGTCCCGCGCACGTTCGAGGCGCTGACGTCGCGGTGCACGAGGCGCCTGGCGTGCAGCAGCGCGAGCGAGGCCGCCACGTCTCGCAGGAAATGACAGCAGCGCGCGTACGGGAGCGGCGCGGCTTCCGCCAGGTCCATCCCGTCGACGAGCTCCATGGTGTAGTAAGGGCCCGCTCGGTCGCGGCCGTAGTCGAAGACGCGGATGATCCGCGGGTGCGAGAGGCCCGCGAGCACCTGATACTCGCGCTCGAACGACTCGACGACGCGCTGATCCTCCAGCGCTTCGCGGTTCAACCGCTTGAGCGCGAGCGTCGCGCCGGTCGCGAGATCCTTCACGCGATACACGGCGCCGACACCGCCGAGCGCGATGAGCCCCAGCACCTCGTACCGCTCGGGCGGCAGCGAGCGCGGCGCACTGGACGGTGCGCCGTCTGCGGACGACGTGACGTTCGAACGGATCATCGAGTCGAGGGCGCGACCTACTCACTATGCCATCGTGCTTCGACGAGCGCTTCCATCGTAAGAGCTCCAGGGGTCGCACGATCGGGCGATGAGTAGCGCACCTACATCACGCCCCCGCCGACGCGTCGGTAGTACTCCGAAGCGATCTCGGCGCCGTCGCGCGACACCGAGCTGACGCGCGACTCGGTTGCGCCGAGCCTTGGAGATCCGTGGCGGCGACGCAATCACGAGCCGAGGCCAGCCCGACTCGGCCGTCGGGCGCTTCCGCCGGGGCGGCGTCCTCACCGCGGAAGCACGAACGCGTCGGGCAAGAGCTCGGCGATCGTCGAGTGCTTCACGCGATCCGGCGTCGCGGTGACGACGAGGACGTCGCGACCGAATTCGGAGATGACCTGCCGGCACATCCCGCACGGCATCGCCGGCTCCGCGGCGTCGACGAAGACGGCGATCGCGACGGGCCGAGCGTCGCCGCTCGCGACCATGCGGAACAGCGCAGCGCGCTCCGCGCAGATCGTCGCGCCGTAGCTCGCGTTCTCGACGTTGCAACCGGCGTGCACGTTGCCGGCTTCGGTGAGCACCGCCGCACCGACGCGGAACCCCGAGTACGGCGCGTAGGCGTGGTCACGGACCTGGCGCGCCGCTTCGATGAGCGCGCGCGCGTGTTCGTCGTCGGGCTTCATCGCGGCACCGGCGCCCTCGCGATGGCGCCGCATCGCTCGACCCATCGGGTGAGCACCGCGAGAAACGCCGCCTCGGCCGCGCGCGCCGTGGCCTGGACGTCCCGGTGGTCGAGCACGACGTCGGAGAGCCCGGCGGCGAAATTCGTGATGCAGCTCATGGCCCCCACGCGCACGCCGAGCGCGCGCAGCGCGATGGTCTCCACCACGGTGCTCATACCGACGGCGTGCGCCCCGAGCGCGCGGAGCACCCGGATCTCCGCCGGAGTCTCGTAGCTCGGACCGAGGAGCCCCGCGTACACGCCCTCCGCGAGCGACACGCCGGATTCGCGAGCGGCGGCGCGGGCGGCGTCGGCGATTTCGGGATCGTAGGCGCGCGTCAGATCGACGAAGTTCGGACCGCCGACGAGGGGGTTTTCGCCGGTCAGGTTCAGGTGGTCGAGGACGAGCATCAGCGCGCCCGGGCGAAGCCCTTCGCCGATGCCGCCCGCCGCGTTCGTCAGCAAGACGACGCGACAACCGAGCGCCGCGAGCAGCCGGCAGCCGAAGACGACGTCTTCCACCGGATGGCCCTCGTAGAGGTGCACGCGCCCCTGCAGGCACGAAACGGAGGTGTCGCCCACGGTCCCGAAGCAAAGGCTCCCGGAGTGTCCCGCCACCGAGGGGGCGCGGAGGTGCGGAATCTCGGCGAACGGGAACTTCACGACGTCTCCGAGCGTGTCGGCGAAGCGACCGAGGCCCGACCCGAGCACCACGCCGACCTCGGCACGGGAGGTGGCCCGGCCGCGAACCGCGGCCGCAGCCTCCTCTATTCTCCGGTCGAGCATCGAGCTTCGTACCGTATCACTTCGCCTTCCGCTCACTCGAAGCTTGCGGGCGATGGGGCCATGCTATACGTCGCTGCTTCACCTGGCTCGTGGCCTCGGGGCCCCGGGCACCGAGCATTTGTTCAGAAGGCCCATGGCATCCAAGTTCTCAGAGTTCCTCGAAGGCAAAAAGATCGATCCCCGTCGCGTCGCTTCGGCGTCCCGCGCCGTCGAGAAGCTTCGCCCGGAGGACCGGGCTCTGAAGCTCAAGAAGCGCAACAGCAAACCTGCAGAGGGCGGCGGTGAAAAAGCCGAAGCAGGGCCGAAACCGCGCTCGGGCCGGCCCGTGACGTCGCAGCTCCTCAAGAAGGCGATCGACGGAAAGCCGCTGACCGGTCCAGGGAAGACGCGCTTGCTTCGCGCCGTGAACCGCGTGCTCGAACAGAAGAAGCAAGATCCGGTCGATATCCGCGCGTTATTCTAGCCGGCTCCGGCCTCGCCGGTTTTTCTCGTGGCTCTTGGCCTCCACGACGATCGCGATCTGTTCTTCCAACCCTCGCTCGAGTCGAGTCTAGAGCGCGGCATCGACCGTTGCGCACGGCGTCGGCGCTTCGGCCACACTTCATTTGAAAACCGCGCGCTCGAGCCGCATCCAAGCCTGGAAGATGTCGGGTGCGGTTACTTACGTGGCCTCTTGGCCCTTCGATGGTGCGCGCGCGGCGCTCGGGCAAAACGCCTACATCGAATCAGGGGCGCCTACCGACCAGCCGAAGGCTAAGATCAGCGGCGTGAGCGACGCCGCCACTCTCGTCAGCCGCTGCCGCGAGGGAGATCCGGCGGCGTTTCGAGAGCTCTTCCACACGCACAAGAACGACGTCGCGCGCATCGTCTTCCGCATGATGGGCTCCTCGGCGGACGTCGAGGATTTAGTGCAGGAAGTTTTCCTGCAGGTGCACCGCAGCATTGCCGACTTCCGCGGAGACGCGCGCCTTTCGACCTGGCTCTATCGATTGACGGTCAACGTCGTGCTGATGCACCGGCGCGCCGCGAAGAGCCGGCCATACCTGGTCGGTGAAGACGCGGCGGCGCCTCCCAAGGACACCCGCTTGCTCCCGGACGAACAGGTCGCGCGGCGCCGGCGGATGGTCGCCTTCTACCGGATAATCGACAAACTGAGCGAGAAGAAGCGCACCGTGTTCGTACTGCACGAGATCGACGGCCTCTCGCCGATCGAAATCGCGAAGATCGTCGACGCCCCGGTGCTCACGGTGCGGACGCGTCTCTTCTACGCGCGGCGCGAGCTCGCGACGATGATCCGCGAAGAGCCGGATCTCAGGAGCCTGGTCACCGCCGAAAGCGCGGGCCTGGACGTCGTCGCGCAGAAGGTGCGAGAGGAGTCCACGTGAAGGGAGATCGCGCAGAGCCGGTGCTCGAGCGGCTCGTCGCCGAGGCGCGACGAGAAGCCGTGCCCGACATGGATTGGGACGCGATCGAAACGTCGTTGATGGCGCGCGTGAAGGCGGAGCCCCGCCTCGTGCGCGCGCGCCGAATGCCGTCTCGCCGTCCGTTCGTGCTCGTGTTCGCGCTCGCGGCGGTCGCCGGAGCGGCGGCCGCGGCCGCCGGCATCGTCCGGCGCGAAGGGCCGGCCCTCACGCCGGTCGTCGCCGAGGCGCCGACGCCGAAAGAGACGGCGACGCGCAAAGTCGGACCGAAGAACGGTAACCTGCTGGCGATAGGAGACGTCGTCGAATCGACGGCGGACCCGGTAATCGTCGATCACGAGGGTCAAGCGACGTGGACGCTCGAGCCCGAGAGCGCCGCCCACGTCGAAGAGCTGGGCGGCGTGATCCGCGTCGCGCTGGATCGCGGCGTTCTGTCCGCCAAGGTGGTCAAGAGCACGGCGCCCGAGTCGTTCGTCGTGCGCGTCGAAGGAACGCGCGTCGCGGTGCACGGGACGGCCTTCCGCGTGACGCGGCTGGATCACGCCGTCCGGGTGGACGTCACCGAGGGCGTCGTCGGGGTAGGGCCGCTGCAAGGACCGTCGTTCGACGTCGCCGCGCCCGGGAGCACCACCACGACGTTCGACGGCGTGCGTACGGATCTGCGCCACGCCGCCCGCGCCGTCGCGAAGCCGAGCGAGCGTCCTCGCACCGACAACTCGCCTGCGCTCACGGCCGAACAGCCTTCCACCGAAGATCAACCGACGACCGAGCCACGCCCCGCGGAACAGGCGCCGCCTCCGGCCGAGGCCGCGCCGACCACGAGCGCTGTGCCCGCGCCGACGGTGGTATCGCTCGCGGCGCTCGAGTCGGGTCCCGCGCCGAGCGTCGACGGCGTCGTCGACGCGGTGCGCCGCTGCTTCCGCGACGGCACCGTCACGAACGGCGATCTCCACGTCACGGTGAACACGCAGATGGCGCTGCGGATCCAGGCCAGCGGCCGCGTCGGAGAAGCGGTCTTCACTCCGCCGCTCGCGCCCAACGTCCGACGTTGCGTCGACGACTCCGTAGGCGCGATGCGCTTCCCGGCGTCGCCTGGCGGTTTCGCGATCGACAAGGTGCTGGATCTGGAGCGCTGACCGAACCTTCCTACTGCTCGCGGCGAAGGATCACGCTGCGCCGATCGTCGAGGTGCCACTTCATGTAGTGGTCCCCGTCGAGCGTGAAATGCGTCTTCTCCGAGCGCCCCTTGTCGTCACGGATGGCGAGCTCGATCTCGCTGTCGTGCGCGGAGGCGACGTCGAACCTTCCCTTGCGCGGATCTTCGGCGGGGATGGCCACGGTGATGATGTCGTCGGAGAACTCCATGCTCGCGCCACGGGCCCACCCGGTGGCCGCGACGACATCTGGCGCGTCGAAGTTCTCGACGCTCTCGCCGAACCAACGTCCGGCGAGCGCCCGGCGGACCGGGTGCCCGCACCCCGTGATCAGGGCGAACATACCTAAAGAAAACGCGATTCGAGACGTCCGGACAGCCAGCTTTCGCAAAGCCATGATGGTTTCGACAATGGTAGGAGATGGCCCCACAACCGCGCTACATTTCGCAGCGACTCACGCCGGAAGTTCGCCAGAGTCCTGCTGCTTGATACAAGGTGATCCCGTGCTCGGTCTTCATTGGGTTGCGGACGCGGTCGGTTGCGATCCCACGAAGCTCTCGAAAGAAGGTGTTCGAGAAGCGCTTATCGAGCTGCCGCTCAAGCTGTGCCTCACGCCGGTGGGCGCGCCCAGCTTGTCCGAACATCGGCTCGAGGGAGCGCTGACGGTAGCGGGCGTGGTCCTGCTCACCGAGAGCCACGCGAGCTGTCACTCATTTCCGGACGACGGCGTCGTGCACCTCGACGTCTTCTCGTGCAAGCCGTTCGACGTGGAGTCGGCGCGCCGCTACGTGCTCCGTCACTTCGGCGCGGCCGAGCTGCGCGACAGCGTGCTCAAGCGCGGCGGAGACGCGAGCCAGCACCGAACACCGCTGTCGTTGGTGCGCAGGGCGCGGTAGCCGCGCGCTCGCGCTCACCCCGCGCGGCCGCAGCGAGACTGAACCCGTGTAAGCTCCGCCATCAATGCGTCGGCGCTCGCGGCGAGCGCCGCTTCGGCTCGCGCGTGCTCCGCGTACAAGTCGACCGTGAGCGCCGCGTGTTCGGGCCAGGTGTGCACGATCACGCGACCGCGCGGCGCGACGCCGACCAGGCTCGCTCCGCGGGGCTCGAACCGATGTACCCCCCAGGCGATCGGCCCGATGCACGCGGTCAGCGTGCGCTCGAGCGACCGCGCGATCACGTCGCCGTCGACGGCGTCGAGCGGCGCGCCCTCGAGATCCGCCGTCGCGAGCGACCACGCTCGAGATCCTCGTTGGACGGCGTAGGGACGCGACACGCGGGCGAGGCTCTCATGTTTCACCGCGAAACTCGAGTACGGTATGATCGGGCGGAGGCCGCCCCGGCGCGCTCGCGGCGACCAGCACGCGGCCCCCGATCACGCTCCGCGCGGATCACCACGAACCACGGAACTAACCGGCGAGGCCGGCTCTGTCTCTCCGCAGCCACGTCGCGGATGGAGCATAATCTCCGGCAAAGCGGCGAGTTCCTGGCAGTGGGAGGGCGCGGGCCGCGACGGCGTGACGCTCCCGGCTTCACAGCGACAGGTTCAGCTGCAGCGTGAAGACGTCGTACGTGCCCGGTTTCGACACCGGGAGCACGACGCCGCCCGCGTCGGACGGCGACGCTTGGTTCGCGTGGGCGTAGCGGGCGCGCAGCGCGAGGCGCGGCGCGTCGATGTAGTAGCTCACCTCGCCCTCGCCGGAGATGAAGCGGTCGCGAGCGAGCGTCGTGCTCGGATCTAGGTAGTTGAAGCGGAGCGCGCCGTCGATGAGTCTTTCGTAGACGAGGACGCCGAGCTGCGCCCATACGCCCCATGACGTGTAGGCCGGCACTTCGGCGCCGCTGGAGCCGGCGCCGGGATTGAAGCGGCGCAAATAGCCTTCTCCGAAGAAGACGACGCGCCCGCCCTCGAGCAGGATGTCCGCCGCGCCCGCGGCTTCTTTCGTGGGCGTCGCGGAAGGAGCTCCGACCGTGAAGCTGAACGTCGAAGGATCGAAGTTCTCCGGTGCGAGAGCGACCTTGCTCACGTAACCCTGGAGCGAAAATGAAGGGCGGAAGGGAGTCTCTTCTTCGACCGCGTACGGGTACTCGGTGCTCGCCGCGGAGCCGAGCGGGCTCACGGTGATCCGCGCGAGCACGACGTAATTGCCGTCGATGACCGTAACCTGACGCAGCGGAGAGCCGGCGTAGACGCCCGCGTAATACTCGAGCCGGCTCGCGTACGGCGCTCCGTAAACGGTGATGCCTTTATCGCGCCCGGTGCTGAAATAACCCGCGACGACGGAGAAGTCCGGAAACAGGATCTCCGTGGTGTCGTACGACTCGTGACGCGAAATGGGCGTCTTCTGCTGCCCGAGGCGCACCCGGAGCGCGTCCCAGGGCGCGAGCTCGAACCACGCATCGAGCAGGTAGATGGGATCGTGCGCGAGCTCGAGCGCGAGCCGGTATCGGAGCCACGGGCGATACACGTGGCCGCCGAGACCGGGTCGTAGAACCGAGAACTCGGTCCGGTTCTGCATCTTGCCGTCGAGGAGCACGGGCTCGAACTTGAAGCCTGCCTGCAGATCGAGGGAGAGCCGGTAGTTTCCGTCCAGCGAACGAAGGAAGAAGTGATCTTCCGGCGAATAGCCGGCGACCGCTCCTTCGTTCGGCGCGGCACCGCCGGCGGCGGCGAACACGAGCACCAGCGAGGCGGCGCGCCGCGCCTGACAGACCGCTTTCGGGTGCATCGCCGCCCCGCTTCAGGGCGTGACGATGTCGAACCTGGGATCGAAGTCGTCGAGCATGGCGAAGAGATCCGTCACCTTCGTCCGATTGCCTGCGATCTGGACGCGCCCTGCGTCGATCTCTCCAGGAAGAGTCGTCTTCTTTTCGGCGATCGCGTCCCACGTCGACTTCGACAACGTGATCGTGGCGTCGGGGTTCGGAAGCTCGGCGCCCTCACGATAGTTGAGCGTCGAGTTGGAAAGGTAAAGTCCGTACTTCTTCTTCAAATCCGGAAAGACCCAATTGAGCGAGAGGCGCTTGCCCTCCACTTTCTGCGGATCGAGCCGGAGCGCCATGTAGTCGAAGTTCATGGGCATGGTCAGCGCCGAGAGCGTCTCCACGCCGGACGTCGAGATGCCGCCCTGCTTCGGCACGCCCTGACGGAGCTCCAGGGCGCCTTTGAGATACACGCTGCGCCAGGTTCCGTTCTCGGCCTGATATCCGAGCTGCTCGAGCGCGTCGGCCAGGAGCGCCTTCGCCGCGGTGTTCGCAGGATCGGCGAAGACGGCGTGCTTCAGCACCTCGGCCACCCAGCGGTAGTTGCCCGCCGCGAAGTCCTTCTGCGCTCGGTCGAGCACGGCCTTCTCACCGCCCATGTACTCGACGTACTTGCGCGCTCCCTCCTCCGGCGGAAGCGGATTCAGATCCGACGGATTGCCGTCGTAGAAGCCGAGGTAGCGCTGATAGACCGCGCGCGAGTCGTGACTCATCGAGCCGTAGTAGTCGCGATTGTACCAGCGGGTGGCGAGGCTCTTCGGCAACTGAATCTTCTCGGCGATCTCCATCGGCGTGTAGCCCTGGTTCAGGAGACGAAGCGACTGATCGTGGATGTAACGGTACAGATCGCGCTGGTCGGCGAGGAAGCGCGAAACGCGCGGCTGCCCGAACGTCGGCCAATGGTGCTGCGCCATGACGACGTCGGAGCGGCCTCCGTAGCGCACGAGGGCTTCGTCCAAATACGACGACCACACCTTGGCGTCGCGCACCAGAGCCCCGCGCAGCGTGAGGAGGTTGTGCAGCGTGTGCGTGGCGTTCTCTGCGACGCACAGCACTCGGAACTGCGGAAAGTAGATGTTCATCTCGGCCGGCGCCTCGGTGCCCGGCGTCAGCTGGAACTCCAGCTCCACGCCGTCGATGGTGCGCTTGTCGTGGGCCTTCACGATGACGTCGGTCGGCGGGATCAACGAGATCGTGCCCGTCGAGGTGGCCTTGCCGAGCCCGATGTCGACGGCGCCCTTCGGTCCCCTCGGAAGCGTCACGCCGTATTGGTACTCCCCGCGGCGATTCATCGCGTTTCCGGCGTAGACGTTCTCGCTGACGGCGTGCTCGAGGAAGCCTTCCGGCGCGAGGATCTGCGTCTTCTTGGCGGCCACGTCGACGCGTGACACGACGCCGAGCGCGCCTCCGTAGTGGTCGCCGTGGCTGTGCGTGTAGATGACCGCGACCACGGGCTTTTTCGGGCGGTTCGCGTAGTACAGATCCAGGGCGGCCTTCGCCGTTTCGGTGCTGATGAGCGGATCGACGATGATGATGCCGGTGTTGCCCTCGATGACATCCGTGTTCGAGATGTCGAACCCGCGGACCTGGTAGACGCGATCCGCGACCTTGAAGAGACCGCTGATGCGGTTCAGCTGCGCTTGACGCCAGAGGCTCGGTTTCACCGTGGGAGGCGCCTCGGCGGCCTGTTCGAAAGCGTAATCTTCGAGCGACCACACCACTCTGCCGCTCTTGTCCTTGACGACGCTGCTCGTCGGCTTCGCGACGAATCCCCGCTGCGCGTCGTCGAAGTCTTGTCGATCCGAGAACGGAAGCATCGAAAGGTACGCCGCGTTCGCCTTCATCGTCGCGTCCGTGGCGTCCTTCGGCGCGAGCGACGGCTGTTCCGCGGCCGCCGCGGTGGCGACGAGCGGGTGTCGTGTCGAAGATTCGTCACCGTCGGCGGCGCGCTGACGCGAGCAATGGAGCGTTGCGAGAGATGCACACAAGATCGATACGGAGAGCGAACGGCGCATGATGACCTCCTCCGCGGCTTCGCCCCGAGAGCCTTGTGCACGACCAGGTGGCCGCTAGCGTGCTCTCTCGCGAATCGGCCCGACGAATTCCGGAGCGAGCCGCCGGTCGTCACTTGCAGCAGCGGACGCCGAGCGAATAGTCGTAGTACGTGTAGTCGTGCACCTCGATGATCGAGTCGCACCCTTCGCGCGTGGCGCGGGAGTAGAAGCCGCCGACGAAGGTGCCGTCCGGGTCGTCGATCCATTCGTCGAGGTTGCCGACCATGTCGTAGACGGCGTCGTCGCCCCAGTCGCTCTTGCACCGAGGGGTCGCGCCCGTCTTGCGCAGGAGGGGATCGCCGTTCTCCGTCACCAGGTTCAGCCGCGGGTCGAGATGACCGGTGGATGCGTTGCCGTGGAGCGCGGCGGCCGGGTGAATCGCGCGACAGACGTTGCACGCCCCCTCGACGTACTGGTCGCCGTAGGGAAACTTCCGGTTCTGCTGCCCGCGACACGCGGTGACCCACTCCTCGATGCGACACAACCGCTTGCCGGCGTTGGTGCACGCGCGCTCCGCTGTCCGACCACTCAGATAGCCATGCGGCAGGACGCCGGGCACCGACGACGCGACCGGCTCGAAACGCCTCGCCGTGAGCTCCCATTCCTCGGGCGCCGGGACGGCGAGCAGCGCGCCGAGCGCGGTGTCCGTGTCCCGCTTGCGGCGCTGCCAGCGCTCGTACTCACGGCGCGTGATCTCCGGCGACGGAAAATAGAATTGCGACAGGGCTCGACCGGTGCCGAAGTCCGTCAACGTCGCCTCGTATCGGTCGACGCAGAAGCGACCGAGCACGTCGACCATGTCCGCGGGACACCGTCGCGAGCCGGAAGGCGGCGTCATGACCACGGCCGGCACGACGGCGGGCGACGCGTCCGGCAAGAAGAGAACCCGCGGCGGCGCTTCCGCGGCGGCGACGGTCGCGCTCGGCGGCGCAGCCATCGACGGTCTCTGCCGATGCGGCGCGCGCTCCTCGCGGCGCGCGCAGCCGAGCAGCGCAAGGACGGCCAGCGCCAGGAGGGCAACGATTCGGGGTCGCTCAGCGGGAGGCCGCACCTTCCCCGTTTTACCTGAGAAATCCCCTCATCATATCGAGGGCTGAAATCGGCCCGGCCGCGTCTCTCGTCCGGCGGTCCTCTCGCGGGTTTTCGTTCGCCACCGCTCCATCCTGAACGCCTTGGCGCGTCGGGCGCGGTTGAAGACGGCCGGCGCCGGCCCCGCCGGTGTTCCCATTCACCTCACCGTGGCGGATCGTGATCGCTTCTTCCAAGGATCGTCGGCGGCGTGGCAGCGAGCGGGGCCCCAACCCCGCTCGCTCGCATCCAGCCGAATTTGGCCCCGATCTGCGGGGATTTGTGAGCCGTCCTACGCCTTATTTGCCGCGGTATACGATGAGCCCGTGAGAGAGGTCGTAGGGCGACACCGCGACGCGCACTCGATCCCCAGGAAGCACTCGGATGTGATGGCGGCGCATGCGACCAGAAAGCTGGGCGCGCACCATGGCGCCGCCTTGGTCGACTTTGATGGTGTACTGGCCGCCGCCGAGAGCGTCCTGAATCACGCCCTCCATCTCGAGAAGATCGCCCTTACTCATGTATTCGAAATCCGGAAAAAAGCTGGGGAAACGCGGCGCGCACGCTCGCACGACCCGAACGCGAGCGCAAGATGACACACGACCTTCCTTCCGTCCAACGTCGCCGGCCGATTCGGGCTCTCCGGCCACCAGACGGGCACGATTTCGCGCCGGAAAGAGTCGCTCGGGGTGGTCGGTTCGGCTAGGTTCGCCCGGCCGACGTGTTTCCTGCGACGATATTCGACTACAACGGCGTCCTCGTCGACGACGAGGTGGTTCACCTCGAGGCGTTCCGCGATGTCCTCGCCCCCCTCGGCATCGCGCTGTCGGAAGAGGATTACTGGAGACGCTACCTGGGGTTCGACGACGCCGGCGCCTTCCGCGCCATTTTGTCGGACCACGCCCGCCACGCCACGGACGAACAGATCCGGCAGCTCATCGAAGCGAAACGGCCGCGGTATCTCGTCCGCGCGAAGGGCGCGCTGCGCGGTTTCGCGGGGGCGGCGGAGCTCTTGCGGCGTCGCGCCGCCGCGGGTCCAGTGGCGATCGTCTCGGGCGCGCTCCGGGACGAGATCTCGCTCGGCCTCTCCGTGCTGGGCGCCGAAGCTACGGTCGACGTCATCGTCTCGGCGGAGGACACCGAGCATTCGAAGCCGCACCCCGAAGGATACCTGCGCGGCATCGAGGCGCTCCGGCCCGCCCTCGGAGATCACGCGGCGCACGCCGTCGTCATCGAGGACTCCATCGCCGGAGTGGAGGCGGCGAAAGCCGCGAAGCTCGTGTGCGTGGCCGTGACGCACAGCTACGCGGGGCAAGAGCTCTCGCGCGCCGGCGCCGATCTCGTCGTCGACCGGCTCGACGACATCACCGACGCCGCGCTTTCGACTCTCGCCGAACGGAGCCGCGGCGCGTGAGCACTCCGCGCCGAGCGCACCGCATTCTCGGCGCGCTTTCGTTGCTCGGCGCTCTCGCAGTCAGCAGCGAACGGGCGGCGGCTCGTCCCGACGTGCCGCGGCTCGCCGCGGGCGCGACGGCCTGGCAAGCGAGCGGGCTCGGCGCGATCCGCGGCCTCACCATCGGTCCGATCGAGAGCTCGTTGCACCCAGGCCGTGGATACGGTTCGCGCGCTTTCGAGCGAACCACGGACGAGGCGCGACGGCTCGGCGCCAACTGGATCAGCCTCACGCCGTTCGGACGCATCGCCGACCTCGCGCCTGCGGGCATCGATCCCACCTTCGAGGCGCCTTTCGCCGAGAACCGCCGTGCCGTCGCGCGCGCGATCGTCCAAGCGCACCGCAAGGGCCTCCGCGTCCTCGTCGTACCGCATCTGTGGGTCGAGGCAGGCGGCGAGGACTGGCGCGGCAACGTCGATCCCGGCAGCGACGAAGGCTGGAAGCAGTGGGCGGCGAGCTACCGGCGCTTCGTGCTCGAGTGGGCGCGCATCGCCGAGGCCGAAGACGCGGACATGTTCGCCATCGGCGTCGAGCTGCGGAGCTTCGCGACGACGATACGCGGCCCGCTCCTCGAGGGCATCATCGCCGACGTTCGAAGGACGTACCACGGGCTGCTCACCTACGCGGCGAACTGGGACGACGTCGTCGACACCGTGGTGCTCGGCGAGCTCGACGTCATCGGGCTCAACGCTTTCTTTCCCCTCGACGAGCACGAAGGCGCGGATCTCGCGGCGCTCCGCCGAGGCGGCCTGCGCATCGCCGAACGGATGCGCTCGCTCGCCGAGACGTGGCAAAAGCCGGTGCTCTTCACGGAGATGGGGTACACGACGCGCAAGGACACCGCGATAAAGCCGTGGATCTGGCCCGACGGCATGAAGGACGTCGTCATCGACCAGCACGCGCAAGCCGAGGCGTACACCGCGCTGCTCGAGCCGCTCGTCGACGCGCCGTGGTTCGCGGGGTTCTTCGTGTGGCGGCTCTACGCCGATCCCGCGGACATGTCGCAAGAAGCGGAGTGGGGATTCTCTCCGCGCGGCAAGGAAGCCGAGCTCGTCGTGCGCGACGCGTTCCGGGCGCGCTGGGCGTCGGACGGCATCTGGGCGAGTCGCGGCGGGTTCGTCACGCGGAAGGCGACGAAAATCGGGCTCTTCTGAAGCTGCCCGCGACGCGGGCCGGCGTCAGCCCATCGGGTACGCGATTTCCCGTGTGATCTCGTCGATCGCGCCGAGGACGCTTTCGGGGATTTTCACTTCGGACGCGCGGAGCAATGCGTCGAGCTGCTCCGGTTTCGTCACGCCGACGATCGTCGAACCGACGAAATCGCGGGTGAGCGTCCAGGCGATGGCGAAGGTCGGCAGCGCCATCTCGCACTCCGCGGCGAGCTTGCCGATGCGCTCCACGGTGGCCAGCGTCTTTTCGTTCACGAAGCGCGCGGTCATGGTCTCGCCGCGCTTCCCCCCGTGACGGTACATCGAGAAGCGCGCCCCATCCGGCCATTTGCCGCCCTGATATTTGCCGCTGAGCACGCCGCCCGCGAGCGGGCTGTACGGCAAGAGGCTCACGTTCTCTCTGCGGCAGACCGTCTTCAGCTCGTCTTCGAATCTGCGGTTCACGACGCTGAAGTTGTTCTGGATGGTCGCGTAACGAGGCAGCCCCGCGTACTCGGCGAGCGTCAGCGCGCGCGTGAAGCCGTAGGCCGTCTCGTTGGAGCACCCGGCGTACCGCACCTTGCCGGAAGCGATCACCCGTTCGAGGCCGCGCAGCGTCTCTTCTATGGGAAGCTCGGGATCTGGCCAGTGGGTCTGATAGAGATCGATGTAATCCGTCCCGAGTCGCTTCAAGCTGCTCTCCACCGCGCGCTCGATGTTGAAGGCGTCGAGCGTCCCCTTCCCCGAACGCACCGGGGCCTTGAACCATCCACCGCTCGGGCCGGCGACCTTGGTGGCGATGAGGACGGCGTCGCGCGGCTTCCCTTTCAGGAACCGCCCGACGATCTCCTCCGAGCGGCCCGCGTATTCGGGCATGGGCGGCACGGGGTAGATCTCCGCGACGTCGAAGAAATCCACGCCGGCGTCGAAGGCCTTCTCCATCATGACCTGGCTCGTCGCTTCGTCCGCCATCGAGCCGAAGGTCATCGTCCCGAGGCAGATCTCCGAGACCGTCAGTCCCGTCTTTCCGAGGCGTCGATATTTCATTCCGGATCCTCCTCGCCCTTCAGGCCCAGGCCCGCGCGTACGCGGGACGACCTTTCAATCGCTCCAGGTATGCGCCGACGTTGGATAGGTCCTTCGGGAGCTCGCCGATGATGCGTGCCATCGTGATGCCGTAGGAGACCATGATGTCCGCGGCCGTGAAGTCTTCACCGAGGATGTACGGATTTCCGGCGAGCTCGGAGTCGACGACTTCGAGCGACGCGCGCAGGCGCTGGCGCGATTCCACGACGATGGCCTCGATTCGCCGTTCGGGTGTTTTGCCGAAGCGGTTGCGCACGATCTCGCTGACGTGACGCGCGAGCTCCGTCTCGCCGTAGTGAAACCATTGCAGGTACCGGGGCCGCAGCGCCGTACGCGGGGGCGGCGCGAGACGTCCGTCCTGATCGTGCTCCTCCAGGATGTACTGCACGATCGCGCCCGACTCGAACATGACCCGACCGCGATCCTCGACGACCGGAACGAGTCCGAGCGGGTGCAACTTGCGGTACGCCGGGCTGTTCAATGCTTCCGGAGTGAACTCCAGCGGCACGAGCTCGTACGGGACGCCGAGCTCGTCGAGCGTCCAGACGACGCGGACGGATCGAGCGCGGCGGGCGTGGTGAATTCTCAGCATCGGGTGTCCATGAATAGCACCGCGCGCCTGGTATCGAGCTTCGCGTTTTTTCGAGCGCAGAAACTATCGCCATTTCCGCGCTTCGCGCGGATTTCTCAACTTCGGGGTCGATGCGGCACGCTTCCAAAAGTCGCGCGTCTCTCGCGACCAGAGCCCCAGCGGGCTCCGGCCTCGCCGGTTTTTCTCGTCGCTCTTGCCCTCCTCGACGACCGTGATCTGTTCTTCCAAGACTGCTCGGGTCGAGCCTAGTATTTAGCGAGCATTCGCGAGACGAACACGGCGTTGTTGGCCGCCAGCGCCAAGACGAACGCGAACGCGGCGAAACGAGCCCACCGCTCCCGATCCGCGTTGGCACTGGCGAACGTCGAGAGGCCGAGGACGATCCACACGATGAAGTGGAGCGTCCACATCGGGCTATATAGCAGCACGTCGTCCCCGAACACCATGAACAGCCCGAAGGTCCCCAAGAGCCACCCGCCGAGCAAGACGACGCGAGCACGCACGGCGCGATCGCCACGGAAGAGCCCGCGGACGTTGTAGAACGTGGCCACGAGGAGAGACGCGATCCAGACGCCGGCGACCACGCCGCCGAAGCCGTCGTAGCGCGCGACGAGATCCTTCGCCTCCAACATGAAGGACGTCATCCTCTTCGAGTCCTCCGAATAGAGTGGAACCGGAGCGACGACGTCGAACGCGAAGAAATGGGGGACGACGCGCGCAGCGCGGTGCAGCGCGGCCGCGCGCGTGTTCGGGACCGACCACCACGGGCCATAGTCCGCGAGCGCGTCTTTCTTGAAGAAGAACCCGGTCCCTGGATAAACGAGCTCCTGGAGCTTCGCGAACACCACGGCCAAGCACGCCGTACCAACGACGAAGAGCAACGTACGACCGAGCCAGCGCCGGAGCGGCATGCGGCCGAGCCAGAGCACCGGCGGCATGAGCAGGGCATGCGGCGCGAGCGCGACGTTCAGGCCGAACGTCGCGTTCCCGAGCAGCGCGTTTCGGAGCAAGCCGTCCGACCGTGCTGCGACCAGCAAGCTTGCCGCGACGGCGAGCGCCACGAAGGCGTAGATCTCGATGATGCTCCCCAGCACGAGCTGGGAACACGAAATCGCGTAGACCGCGGCGCCCCACGTGGCGAGCCACCGCGGCGCCCCGAAGACCCGCAGCACGCCGTAGCCGAGCGCGACGGCGCAGGCCGCGGCCGCGTGGCAGAGCAAGCGCACCGGAAGATCTTCCGCGCCGCGAAACACGAAATCCGAGAGCGCCACGACCGGGCCGAAGATGAGGCCGACGAGGGGATGCCCCGATCCGACGGCATACGACGGCGATTTCTGATCCGGATGGAAGACGGCGGCGAAGACGCGATCGCAATCGGCGTTGAAGAAGACGTCGTTGGCCTTGAAGGTGCCCGTCGCTTCGATCTTCCAGCCCACGAAGAAGTAGACGACGAACGCCGCGAGCGCGAGCCTTCGCGCGGTGCGATCGGACGGGACGACGGGGCGCTCCAGCGCCGAAATGAGGCGCGCGGCACGGGGTACCAACACCAACCTTGCCGCGTGCTTCGGGAGATTGCGCAGGAACGCGACAGCGCGGCCCGAAGCCGGCGGCGAATCTTCGACGACCGAGCCGTTCATGATCCGAAGATGCGTACGTCCGCGAGGTGGAAGAACTCGTCGCGCGTACCGCGAATGCGCACGAAGCGCGCCCTCGCCGGCGGGAAATGCACCTAGGCGCGAAAATCCGTGTCCTTCTCGAAGTGCCGCGCCACGGTGACGATCGCGCCACTCTCACCGAGATCGATCACGACGCCGCGAGCGCGCTCGCGACAACAATCGAGACGGTTTCGGAGCTCCACGGACGAGACCGTTCGCTCGCGACCGAGATCGATCAACACCCACGGCTCTTTCTCGCGGTCGGTGTGGAACAGGTAGTTCGGCTCGACGTAGAAGAATCGATCCCGCGGGAGCTCACCGGACACCTGCGCTCCGTGGATGGCGCTGCTTGCGGCCCAGCGCGCGCCCTTGCTCACCTCTACCGGCGAGCGTACGAACTCGATCGCGAAGGCGAGCGCAGCGACGGCCGCGAGCGCTGCCACGAACCGCTTGGACCACCCGATCAGAGAGCGCGCCGAGGCGAGCTCGACGCCGAGCTCGGCGCGTAGCCAGCGCGATACGGCTCGACGCGCGAGCGCCAGGCGCTCTCTCGCGTCGAATGACGGCGGAGCGTCATCGGATACGCCCGCGCACGTCCGCGCGAGCTGTTCGTAAAGGATGAGCGCAGGGTCGTCGTGGCCGCACCGCAGCAACGACTCGGCCGCGGCCGCCGCGTGCACCACTCGTTTCACCGAGTTGGAATTTTTCGGCGGGGCGTCGCTCACCCGCACGACGCCCCGCCGAACGCTATCAACCCAGGAGTGAAAACAGCACGAGACCTCACGGCGTGCCTGCTTAACAGGAGAGCAGCTTTCATGCCCACCGCGTGGCACCGCGAAAAACCGCGATCTTCCTCGCTGCGCTGGCACGGCGCACGACATCGCGTGTGAGATCGCTGTGCCAGCTGGCACACGTCGAGGTCCGCCCGCTAGTAGTCTTCCGGACCTGCGCGCATGCCCTTCGGGAGCGTCAACGACAGGCGCGGAACCGCGTCCTCGCCGCCGTGAAGATACGCGTAGCGCGCGAGATTCCCGACGACCCGAGTCACGTAGCCGCGCGTCTCGGCGAACGGAATGCGAGCTACCCAAACGTCCAGCGGCAGGTTCTCCGCCGCTTCGAGCCAGCGGCTGACGGCGCGCGGTCCCGCGTTGTATGCGGCCGCAGCGAGAGCGACGTGCCCGCCGAAGGTGGTGAGGACCTTGTGCACGTAGTACGCGCCGAGCTCCACGTTGTACGACGGCGTCGACAGCAACGAAGGCTGTATGGGTTGTCCGAGCTCGACGGCGACTTTCTCCGCCGTCCAGGGGACGAGCTGGAGCAGACCCACCGCGCGCGCCGACGACACGGCATCCGGTCTGAACGCGCTCTCTTGACGCATGATGGCGTGGAGCAAGCCGTACGGCAGCGCGCGCTCCGACTCCGCCGCGCGTACGAGCTCCGAGAACGGCGTCGGGTACACGCAGTCCCACGCCCAGCGTGTCGCGTCCGTCGGCGCGCGGTCGAGCGCGTCGCCTCTGACTGCGCTCCGTCCGACGCGGTACCGCTCTGCCGCGGCGCCGACCTCGCCGTATGCCTCGCACAGGGCCTCGTAACCGCGCGGCGCGTAGCGTGCGACGAGCTCCTGTTCGCGTCCCGCGAGCTCTTGAGCGGCCTCCGCCGTGTAGCCGAGCCGCGCCAGCAACGCGGCGCGCTCGGGGAGCGCGACGTCGAGCGGAGCCGAGGCGCGCGCCTGTACGTCGGGCTCGAACAGCGGCGGCGGCGCTTCTCCGAGCTGCACGAGTCGCGCGGCGCCGACCAGCGCGGGGAACGACAGCGGGCGTTCGCGTATCACGGCGCGAAGCTCCGTCGCGGCGCGCTCGCGGTCCCCGGCGTCGGCGAGCGCCGCCCCGAGGAGCTCGCGGAGCTCTGCGCGGCCCAGCGCATCGTCCTCGGCCGCGAGCAACGTCTCGAGCGTCGCCGCGGCTTCGCGCCCGTGACCGCCGGCGAGGAGCGCCAGCGAGAGCTCGTAGCGCGACGACGCGACGAAGCGACCCGGCCGTCGCTTCGGGTGCGCGTCCAGATAAGCGCGGTAGGCGTGCACCGAAGCGTCCCATTGACCGAGCAAGAACTGGAGGCGCGCCGCCTGATACGACGCCTCTTCGGCAAACGGAGTTGCCGGATATCGGCGGGCCAGCGCCTCGTAGCGCTCGATGGCGCGGGCGTCGTCGCCCCCTCGAGCGAGCGCGCGCGCGGAGAGGAACGAATCGCGCGGCGCTTCCTTCGGATCGAGCCGCGCCGCTTGGGCGAACAGCTCCGATGCTCTTCCGTAGTCGGAGCGCGAGACGTAATACGCCGAGGCGCGCGCTCGCGTCAGCGCCGCCGCCGTCGGCCGGTCGCTGGCGGCGGCGGCCGCGTCGATCGCCGAGAGCGCGTCCGCGACGCGGGACGCTTCGGCGAGGCGCTTGGCGCGGAGCAGCTGCTGCGTCGCGGTGAGATGCGACGGCGGCACCAGCGCCGCGAGGGCCATCACCGCCGGCGCTCCCGCTTCGGTCTCTGGGGCCTCCACGGCGAGCCACCGGAGCTCCGTCTGCTCCGTCGCCGTGTCGTGCAAGAGGCCGGCGATACGAGCGCGGGCCGCGCGCGCCCGAACGCGCAGGGCGACAGACGACGCGTCGTCGTCGGCGCCGAGCAGGCGCACGGCGTGATCGAGCGCCGTCTTCGCCTCGCCGAGCTTGCCGGCGCGTTCGAGCGCGAGCGACGCCTTCACGAGCGACGCCGGATCTCCGCGCAGCGTGTAATAGCGAGCGGCGTCCTCGAACGGCCCGCGCGCGAGGGCGACCTCCGCCCGCGCTCGCGCTATTTCCTTCGCGAGGAGCGGCAGCTCCTGGTCGAGCCTTTCGAGCAGCGTCCGAGCGCCCTCGTAATCCTCTAGCTCGATCGCGACCCGAGCGCGCACGAAGCGCACCTCCGGGCTCGCGGCCCGCGCCGCGGGGAGCGCCGCGAGCCTCCGGCTCGCTTCACGATAATCGCCCGCGCGCACGGCCTCCGCCCAGCGTTCGTCCACCGGCGCGGGGAGCGGGTCGGTCCTCGCCAAGAGCGCCGGCGCGGGAGCGGCCTGCGCGGCCGAGGGCGGTGGAGGGGCGGCGCGGCGCGCAGCAGGCTCCGCGCAAGCGACCAGAGTCAAAGCCAAGCACGCGTACCGCCGCATCCGCATGATACGTACCACGAAGACGGCGCGACGCAGTGCGACGCTCAGCGCTTGAAGTACCCCGGAAGGCTCGGAGGCGGTCCGCCCTCCCGGGCCGCGCGCGCCTCGCGCACGTAGATACGCAACACGGCGATCGCCAAGGACATCACCACAGGCCCGGTGACCAGGCCCTTCAGTCCGAGCACCTCGACGCCCCCGAACAAAGCGATGAACGTGATGAGCGTCGGGATCCCTTCGTCCCCCACGAGCCGCGGACGGATCACGTAATCGGAAATGCCGACGATGGTGGCGATGCTCCAGACGATTTCGGTGATGCCCCCCGCGACGTGGCCGGTGAGGGCCATGAAGATGCCCACCGGCACCCACACCAGCATGGTGCCGACACCTGGGATGAGCGACGCGATGGCCGTCGCGATTCCGAAGAAGACGGGCTCGGGCGCGCCGCACATCCAGAAGCCGATCGTCGCGAAGACGCCCTGCGCGATGCCCGTGACGACGGTGCCGAGGAGCGTCGCCCGCCCGACGCGCTGAAACTCCGCGAGCAACGCGCGCGTGTATTGCGGGCGCAGCGGCGATACGACCTCTAGCTCGCTCGCCATGCGCGACCAGTTCCGCAAGATGAGGTGCATCGTGAGCAGCGCGAAGAAGAGCCCGAGCGCGCCGCTCGCTGTCGCCGCGGCCGTCGCCTCCGCCACCACGGCGGACACCGAGGCAATCTCCGCGACGGCGTCGCGCAGCTTGTGGGTGAGGTAATCGACGGTGATGCCGAACCGGGGCAGCAAGTTCTGCAACGAATGGAAGCGGTCGCTCAACGCGCCGTGAGGACCCAGCGCTTCGAGCAGCTGGCGCGTCAGCGCGACCCCGCGCGCGACGAACAGCGTGCCGAACCCGATCACCGTCCCGATGATGGCCAGCGCCGAACCGATCACCGTCGCCAGCGACGCCAGCGCCGGACGCCCCGTGCGCGCCGCCAGCGCCTCGTAGAACGGCTGCAGCGTGAATCCCATCAACGCGCCGAGCAGGATGCCCGAGGCGACCGGCAACGTGAGCCACGCGATGGCCGCGGCCGCGGCGACCGCGAACCACTCGAGCGCGCGCCGTTCGCGCCCCCGCGGAAGCGGCTCGCCTTCTTCGGGCAAGAGCTCGCTCACCAGCCCCACCGATATTCCGCGCCCAACGTGGCGGTGAAGAGCGGGAAGGAAAAGCCGTCGCGAAACGAGGCGTGCCAGCGCACGTCCGCGCCGATCGCGAGCTCGCGCAGGACCAGGTAGTCGACGCCCAGCTGAACCGATGCGCCGAACTCGCTCCCGTGCTCGCCGTGCGGGCCCGGGGCGCCGCCGTAGCCGTACCACCCGGCGAGGAGCCCGGCGTACGGGATCCACTGGAACACGTCGATCTTGTAGGTGACACCGGCGCTGGCGGAGAGGACGTCGGTGCCGGAGCCGCTCACGTGGTGCGAACCGAGCAGCTCCACGGTCGCGTCGAAGACGTCGTTGATGCCGTACCCACCGTGAAGGTCGAGGGCCGGCTCGACGCCGGTCTTCGAGAGCACGGCGATCCCCGCGCGGCCGCCGGCGTGCCATTCCTGCTCCGTCGCCCGGGCGACCCGCGCGCTCGAGACCGCGACGGCGAAGACGGCGAAGGCCGCGACTGAAGCTACTGAGCGGCGAAAAGACAAGGCAGTGTCCCGGACGACAATGCCCCGCGTACCCGCTTTCGTCCCACCCGTCCACTTTGTCTGGTCGGAGGCGCCGGACCTCTCGGGAATCTCCGGCCCTCACGCGAGCGCGGCCGGGCACTCCGAAATCGGCGAATAGACGAAGGCTATGGCGCTCTGCAATTGCATCGATCGTCTCGGCAGACGCAAGCAGGTCGCCGGGAGCGTGACGAAGTCGCGCGACCCACGAGAAAAACCAGAGCGTTCGTCAGATTGGTGCAGTGGCAAAGGAACCTTCGCCCGCTCGCCCAATCGGGCGGGCGAAGGTTCCGACAGTCCACTCGATGGACGAACGCTAGAACGTGCCGAGCATGCGAACACCGGGGCCGGCGGGCCCGACTCGCAAGGTCGTCTGCGCGGCTTGGGTCGATTTGCCGTGCGATCCGTGGAGCGCGAAGAAGACGCACAAGCCGCCGGACACCACCGCCGTGCCCGTGAGAATGTCGGTGATCAAGGCGTCGCGCTTCAACGTGGAGCGGGCGTCGTCGATGCCGCCGGGGTTCCCTGGAAACGAGCCGAGCTCGTGGTCGAGCCGCGAGTTCGCGCTGTTCGTCAAGACGCCGAAGGTTACCGCGCCGCCCGCGAGCAGCGTCGTCGACGCCAGCGTGACCCAGAACGGCACGTTGCTCGAGCGGTCGGCGGTTTCGCTCGGAGGGCTGTTCTCCGTCTGCGAGAAGACCGGCGGCGTGGTCGCGACCGTCGGCGTCGCCGACGGGATGGCTTGCAGCTTGAAGTCGAAGTGCAAGTCGTCGCCGCCGGCGATCGTCTCGGTGCGCGTGCTCGTCTCGTAGCCGACCTTCTTCACCTGAAGCTGACGAACGCCCGCGCTGACCAGCACCGGCTGCGACAGCGGCAGTGTGCCGGCCGACACGCCGTCGACGAGCACCTCGGCGCCGTCCACGTCCGCGGTGATGGTCAGATCGGCGACGCGTCCCCGGAGCGCCGTGATTTCCTTGTTCACCTGATCGCGGCGATCCGCCGAAATCTCCGCGCCGCCTTGATCCAGGTATTTCTGGAAATCCTGGAGGGCGGAGACGTAGTCGTGCCGCTCGTTCTGCACCTGCGCCAGGTTGAAGAGGACGCGGTAGTTCGGCGCGAGCTCGTACGCCTTGTTGAACTCCGCGAGCGCCGCGTCGAAGCTGCCCTCCTTGTACAGCTCCACGCCGCGCTGGAAACGCTGCCGCGCCTCGTCGAGATCCCCGGCCGAAGGCGAAGGCTTCGTCTGCGCGATCGCCGGCGCCGCCCCGAGCACCACGGCGAGGAGCAAGCAATTACGTGCGATGGCGTGCCGCCCTGGGAAAAACTTCATTGGCTGTACGGGTCCTTCTCGTCGATGTTGTGCTTGCCTCGGTTGTCCGGGCGCGTTTGCAGGTCCATGCCGGGTTCGACGACGGAGGGCCGCGCCTCGACCTGAGGCTTCATCGCGGCCGCCGCGGCCGCGGGAGGGATGGGCGCACGCGCCGGAGCCACGTGCATCCCCGGTTTGGCGCGATGCAAGGCGATGCTCAGATCGACGTCGCGCATGAACTGGACGACCTGTTTCTCTTCGCGGTATCCGTCCGCGCTCGCGGCGAGCTCGTGGAGGGTCGCTTCTCGCGGGACCACGGAGACGAAGGGGTTGCCGTTCAAGAGCCGCCCGTCGAGCCGCAGCTCGGCATTCGACGGGTCCACCGCGATGCGAACCTTCACCTCGTTCGCGTCCGCCGCCGGCGCGGGCGCGCCGCCGGTGAGGGTCGCTTGCGGCGCGACCGCCGTGCCGGCGACGGACGTCGATGCTTTGCTTTCTGCGGGTTCCCTGCGGAGCACCAGCGCGCCCGCGGCGGCCAACGCAACGAGCCCGACGGCCGCGAAGATCACCGACCGACCGCCGCTCTTCTTCGGTTCCAGCGGCGCGAACGACTGGCGCGCCACGACGATGGGCTCGCCGACGAGCGGGTACGTTCCGCTGACCGACGGGCGCGGCGCCTCCGCCGCGGCTTCGACGTACTGCACGCCGGAACCCGTCGCGCGACCGCTCGACGGCGGTCCCACGCTCGACGGCGGCGGCGAGAGGCTGCGCCGCATCGCGCCGGGCGGCGGAGGGACGTACGGCAACGACGGCGCCACGCTTCGCGACGTCGGCGGCCCCGCCGCTTCCGTTGCGCTCGGCGACGACGGGGGCGCGTGCGACGTCTGCGACGGCGGAGTCGGATTCGACGGCGCGGGCGCCACGGACGGATTCGACGGCGCGCTGTCCGCGGGCGGCATCATGCTGCCGCGGCGCGACTTCATGAGGAGCGCGTCGTCGACCGGGATCTTCGACGTGTCTTCTTCTTCCACGGGGGCGCTCTGCGCGGGCGCGAGCGACGCGGGCAGCGGCACGCGGCGCCGCTGCCCGCTCGCGTTGCTGCGCAGCGAGGTGAGATACGCCTCGATGGCGCGGTGCTGTTCGGCGCGTTCCTGATCGAAGTGCGGCTTCAGCATGGCCGCGATTCGGGCTGGCCCGACGCGCGCCTTCTGCGAAGCGAGATACTCTTCCAGATCTCTCTGGAACTCCTTCGCCGTCTGGTAGCGCTGCTCGGGATCGTGCGCGAGCGCCCGACGAGCGGCGCGCAGCAACGCGGGCGGCGCGTCGGGTCGCACCGTCTCCAGCTCGGGCTCCGAATCGTCGAGGCGCGCTTGCAGCACCGAGTGCCACGTCTCGCCGGAGGCGCGGCGGCGACCGGCGATCGCCTCCCAGAGCATCACGCCCACCGCGTAGATGTCCGAACGCGGATCCGCGGGCTTGCCGAGGCACTGCTCGGGCGCGGCGTAGCCGAGCTTGCCCTTGACGACGCCGTCCTGTGTCGCCGCGAGCGCGCCGGTCGCCTTCGCGATCCCGAAGTCGAGGAGCTTGACCTCGCCGGTGTAGCAAACGAGCACGTTCGACGGACTCACGTCGCGGTGCACGATCCCGAAGGGACGTCCGGCGTCGTCCTTGAGCTCGTGCGCGTAGCCGAGCCCCGCGAGCACCTTGCCGAGCACGTAGACGTGCTCGTCGAGCGGCACCGCCTGCCGTCCGAGCCGCCGCAGCACGTGCAGCAGCGATTGGCCGTTCTGGAATTCCATCGCCAGGAGGTAGTCCGGCGGGTCCGCGACGACGTCGCGCGTGCGGATGACGTTCGGGTGCGACAAGCGCATCGCGATACGCGCTTCATCCATGAACAGCGCGAGGACGTGCTCGTCCTCGATGGCTTCTCGCCGCAGCACCTTCACGACGACGACTTGGTGCTGCCCCGCGGGCGTCCGCTGCGCCGCGAGGTAGACGCGCGCCATGCCGCCCGCGCCGATCTGCAGGAAGGCGTCGTATCCGCCGACCTTGCGCGGCAGCTCGTGATCCGAATGGTTGCGTCGAGGTTCAGCGGCCAAGGGGCACCAGCCTCGCGTAGGTGATGGCGTTGGCGCGGATCAGGATGCTGATCTCCTGAAGGTCGTACCTCGTGCCGTTCACGGTCCCTTTGACGGCGAGCGTCCCGGGTGGAAGGTTGACGAAGCCGCCGAAGCCGCTGCTGTCGGTCTCCGTCGCGCCGGCGTTCGGCAAGCCCCCGACGGAGTAGAACGTGGTGGGCGGCGGACCGCCGTCCAGGGCGAGCTTGTCGAGCCCCTCGGCGGTGATGGAGATGCCCGCGGCTCCCTTGCCGTTGCAGTCGAGCGTGTTGATGAGCGTGAGGCCGTTCTGCATCTGCTGCGGCGACATCAGCGTCTTCGTCAGCGCCGCCACGATGCTCGGCGTGACGATCTGCACCGAGACCATGTCCATGTCCTGATCGGGCGGCGGGTTGAAGAAGTAGAGCCCCGGCACGATGTCCGTGCCTTTCTGGAACTGGACGTAGCCGCTGAAGCTCTTGTCGATGTCGAAGGTGACGTTGCCGTTCGTGTCGGTCGTCGACGTCGCCGCGGGCATCGTGCAATCCACGTCGATCTTCTTGCAGACCTGCGCCGTCGCGCCGGCGATGGGCGTCGGATCCAGGATGCCCGCGAGGTGGAAGGTGAAGTGGAACGGGCCCGGCGCGCTGGACACCGGCCGAGTCACATTTTGACAACTCCAGATGGACTCGTCCGGTCCGCCTTCGGCGGCGCCCGAATCCTTCTCTGAAGTGCGGAGCGCTTGCTCTTGCGCCTGACACAACGACTCGACGCACGTGCTGTGCGCGAATGCAGGACCTCGATTCGTGCAGTCCTCGGTCGTGGAGCACTGCACTCGATCGGCGTTGACGGTCAAGCTGCACCCGGTGCAGAAGACCGCGCCGATCGTCCACCTCGACAGCGATCGAACGATATACGAGTTCACTCTAACTAATTACGGTGAGAGATTCGCAATGCGAAGTCAACGGGGCTCGAAAAGCGACGCCGCGTGATTTTTTCTCTCGTCGACACGGCACCGAAATTCGACCGCGCGGTCGACACGTCATCCATTCTCTTCGTGCGCACACGTCGGCACATCGTGTCCTTAAGTGAAATAAGTGAGCTGCCGTTGTCGAAGTACCCGACTCACCGAGTGCGGCGTTCGAAGCTCTATTCCGCAAGAAAGGACACGCATGACGTATCGATACGCTCCTTTGATGATGCTCGCGCTCACGGCTTTCGGCTGCTCGAGTTCGGAATCCAAGGGATCCCCATCGAAATCGTCCAGCGCGACGCCGAGCGACGAACCCGACGAGGACGCTACAGCCAACCTGAGCAGTCCGCTCAGCGTCACCATCACGGTGCCGCAGGTTGCTCCAGGGGAAGAGAACACGAAATGCCTGCAGGTGCGCCTCGGCAACTCCGGTCCGGTCGAGATCGGCCGGGTGCACAATACCCTCTCGGAGATCTCACATCACCTCGTCGTTTCGGCCGTAACGGATCCCAGCGAGACCGAACGCGACCTGTTCGATTGTCCTCCATTCCGAGCAGTGCTCATCGGCGCACCGCTCACGGTGAGCCAGAAAAAAGACGACACCATTCTGCTGCCCGATGGAGTCGCCTTCCCGCTCGAGGCTTCGCAGCTGATGCACCTCGAGATGCACTACATCAACACCGGCACGGAGCCGAAGGACGTGACCGCGACGTCGGATCTTTATCCGCTGAAGTCTCCCGGGCCCGACCTACAAGAGGCGAGCTTCCTCATCATCGGCACGCTCGACATTCAGATCCCGGCCAATAGCCAGTACGAAATTCCGACGTCTTACGTCGCGATGCCGGACACGTTCGCGGGCGTGAACCTCTACGGCGCGACGGGACACACCCATCGCTTCGGCACGGAGACGAAATTGGCGATCTCCGGACCGAACGGCGCCGACCCGCAAGTCATCTACGATCCGCCGAACTATGTCTGGAGCGAAGCAGAGCTGAAGTTCTTCGATCAGCCGGTACACGTGCCGCCTGGCGGCGGCTTTACGTTCCAGTGCGCGTGGAACAACACGTCGGACATGCCGGTGACGTACGGCGAATCCGCGCTCCAAGAGATGTGCTTTTTCTGGACCTATTACTATCCGAAGAAGCAAGGCACCTACACGCTCATCACCGGGATCCCCAGCAAAGCTACCGCGACGCCGAGCGCGGACGCCGGCACGATGTGAGAGGCTACAGCATGCTCGCGGGGTCGACGTCGATCACGACGCGTGCGCGTCGGTCCGGCGTGGCGCGCGCGACCGCGGCGAGCGCGCGGCGTAGCGCGGGCCGGTCAGCGGACCGCACCATGAAGCGATAACGATATCGGTTTCGCAGCCGCTCGATGGGCGCGGGCGCGGGGCCGACGATGTCCGTTCCACGTGGCGCGGCGCGCCGCGCGATCTCCGCGAGCCGGGACGCTTCGGATCGCGCGACGCCGTCCTCGACGGCGTCGACGCGCACCAGCGCGATGCGCGCGAACGGCGGATAGCCGAGCTCTTTTCGATCCTCGAGCTCCTCGTCGACGAAGCCCTTCACGTCGTGCGTCACGGCTCGGGCGATCGCTGGATGCGACGGGTTGCGCGTCTGGATCATCACCGTGCCCGGTGCGTCCCCGCGTCCCGCGCGGCCCGCGACCTGGACCAAGAGCTGGAAGGTGCGCTCGGCGGCCTGGAAATCCGGCATGCTGAGCCCCGCGTCGGCGTTGAGCACGCCCACCAGCGTCACCGCGGGTAAATCGTGACCCTTCGTCACCATTTGCGTACCGACGAGGACGTCGATCTCGCGGTTGCGCATGCGCGTGAGCACGGCCTCGCTCTTCAGCCCGGCGGCGACGTCGCGATCCAGCCGCGCGATGCGCGCTTCCGGAAACGTGGTTCTGAGGAGCGACTCGATGCGCTCGGTGCCGGCGCCTTCGTGCGCCAGGTGATCGACGTGACAATCGGGGCACGCCGTCGGAACACGCGCGTGATAGTCGCAGTAGTGGCACACGACGCGCTCGCCGCGCGCGCGGTGCAGCGTGAGCGCGACGGCGCAGCTCGGGCACTCGAGCACGTGGCCGCACTCTTCGCAGACGATGCTCGGGGAGAAGCCGCGGCGGTTCAAGAACAGGATGGCTTGCTCCTTCGCCGCGAGGGTGCGCTCGAGCGCGCGGTGCAACGGCAAGCTGAGCAGCTTGTCGCCGGCCGGGCCCGCGCCGACGCGCCGCAGATCGATTATTTCCACCTTCGGCAGCGCCGCGGCCCGGCGCGCGCGCTCCGGCAAATGAAGCCGCTCGAGCCGCCCCGCGCGCACCAGCGAATGGCTCTGGAGCGACGGGGTCGCCGACCCGAGCACGGCGACGGCCGACGCGCGGTGCGCGCGGAGCAGCGCCATGTCCCGCGCTTGATAGCGCACTCCTTCTTCTTGCTTGAACGACGCGTCGTGCTCCTCGTCCACGCAGATGAGCGACAGATCGCGCACCGGCGCGAAGAGCGCGGAGCGCGCGCCGACCGCGACCCTGAGCGCGCCGCTCCGGAGCTTCGTCCACATCGCGTGTCGCTCGCGATCCGTGAGCCCGCTGTGCAGCACCGCGATGGTGTCCCCGAGGCGCGCGCGGAAGCGATTCACGAGCTGCGGCGTGAGCGCGATCTCCGGCACGAGCACGATGGCGCCGCCGCCGCGCTCGAGCACGCGAGCCACGGCGCGCAGGTACACTTCCGTCTTTCCGGAGGCCGTCACTCCTTCGAGCAAGAAACCTCCGCCGCCTCGGGCGTCGAGTCGCTCCGTGATTCGCTCCACGGCCCGCGCCTGCGCGTCGGTGAGCGGCGGCGGGACGTCGGGCTCCGCCGGCGCGGCGAAAAATGGGTCGACCTCCGCGGGCCGCTGGACGACGCGCACGACGCCGGCCTCGGAGAGTCGTTTCAGTACCCCGCGCGCGTTGCCGACGCGCTCGGCGAGCTCGGCGACCTTCGTCGGACCGTCCTCGGCGAGCGCGTCGAGCACGAGCGCGGCGTTGCCGCGAAGCTTCGCCGGGCGCTGGGCGCCCTCGACGAGCTCGGCCACTTGCACCAGACGTCCGACGGCGGTCGCGCCCGCTTCTTCGACCAGCGCGAGGGTCGCCCTGTCTTCGACCTGGGTGCGCTCGACGGCGGGCACCGCCAGGCGCATGACCTCGCCGATGGGCGACATGTAGTAGCTCGACAGCTCGACGAGAAATTGAAGCAGCTCTTCCGGCAGCACCGGCTCCGGATCGACGACCGCGCCGAGCGGGCGCAGCTTGCTCTCGGGGAAATCGAGCGGGCCGTCGCCGACGGTGAGGACGATCCCGAGGACGCGCCGCGCGCCGAATTGACAGAGCACCCGCGCGCCGGGCTTCACGCGCCCGGCGAGCCCTTCGGGCACCTTGTACGAGAAGGCCCTCCCGAGCGGCACCGGGACGGCCACCTCGGCGTGCAGTGTCACCGTCGCCCGACGAAGAGCGCCGCGAGCGCGCCCGCAAGGAGGCAAAGCAGCACCAGCAGCACGATGACGACCGTGCTCGGACGCCGTCGCACCGTCTTCACGCCGCCTTCGTCGCGAAAGGCTTCCGGCGGCAGCGCGCTGCCGGCGAGCGGATCCGGCAGCGTCGGCTGTTCGGCGCGCGTGCCCGCGGGCGCCTCCCGCTTGCCGGATCCCTCTTCGTCGAGATCGCGGGCGTGGGACTCGCGTTCGCGCCGCATCTCGATGATCTCCGAGCCGAAGTGCTCCACGAGCCAATCGCCGAAGCGCAGCGCGCTCGCGCCGAGGCGGTTTTCGACGATGTAGCTGTCGAGGTCGTCCAGCATCGCGAGCGCCGTCGGATAGCGATTCGCCGGATCCGGCGAGAGCGCGCGCTGCACGATGGCCGAGAGCCGCGGAAACTCGGGGAAGGGCTTCTCCGGCAGCGGAGGGATCTCCGCTTGGCGCGCCTGCTCGAGCGGCGACGGGCGCCCCGCGCCGGAGCGGTACAGCCGCTGCCCCGCGAGCAGCTCCCAGAGCACGATGCCGACGGCGAACACGTCGGAGCGCGCGTCGACGGGATCGCCGCGCGCCGCCTCGGGGCTCATGTAGCCCGCCTTGCCCTGAATCGCCTCTTCCGGCAGCGCGTCGCCGGTCAAGAGCACGCGCGCGATCCCGAAGTCGCAGAGCTTCACTTCGCCTTCGACGGACAAGAGGATGTTCGACGGCGACACGTCCCGGTGCACGATGCCGAGCGCAGCGCCGTCTCCGCCGCGCTTTCGGTGCGCGTAGTCGAGGGCGCGCAGCGTCTCGCCCACGACGAAGAGCGAAAACTCGATGGGCAGCGGGATCTGCTTCTTCGAGCAGCCGCGGAGCAGCTCGCGGAGATCGAGCCCCTCCACGTATTCCATCGCGATGTACAGGCTGCCCTCTTCGCGACCCAGGTCGATGACCTGCACGATGTTCCTGTGCGACAGCCCGGCGCAGAGCTTCGCCTCGTCGATGAGCAGCCGGCTCATCTCGGAGCTCGCGGCGAGCAGCGGGAGGATTTCCTTGACGACGAGAAGGCGGTTGCCGCCGAGCTCGGTCTTTCCGCGCGCCAGGAAGATGCGGGCCATGCCGCCCTCTCCGACTTTGTCGAAGAGGACGTACGGGCCGAACCGACGCGGAAGCGCGTCTCCTTCTCCCGTCGCGACCGCCGCCAAGCCCATGTCCCTCGAGCGCCTAGCCGATGGGCGGCGGAATGCTCGGCGATCCCGGATTATGGGGGCCCGCGGGCGCCTTGCCGAGACCGAAGCCGTCGTGCAACGCGCGAACGGCGAGCTCGGTGTACTTCGCGTGCACCAGGCAGCTGATGCGGATCTCGGAGGTGCTGATGGCCTGGATGTTGATGCCCTCGCCGGCGAGCAGCGAGAACATCTGCGCCGCGACGCCGGCGTGCGAACGCATCCCCAGACCGACGATGGAGACCTTCACCACTTCGGAATCGAACTCCACGCGCGCCGCGCCGATTTCCTTCGATTTGCCTTCGATCAGCGTCTTGACGCGCGGCAGATCCGACTTCGGCACGGTGAAGGTGACGTCGGTCGAGTCTTTCTGCTGGCTCGACGGGCTCTGGATGATCATGTCGACGCTGACGTTCTCTTTCGCGAGCGCCGTGAAGAGGTTCGCGACCGTGCCCGGCCGGTCCGGCACGGAGATGAGCTGTACCTTCGCCTCGTTCTTGTCGTAGGCCACGCCCGCGACGGTGATCGCCTCGAGACCTTCTTCGCCCGTGACGAGGGTGCCCGGCTTGTCGTTGAACGACGAGCGCACGTGGATCGGAACACTGTATTTCATCCCAACCTCCACCGAACGAATCTGCAGGACCTTCGCCCCGAGCGAGGCAAGCTCCAGCATTTCTTCGAAGCTGATTCTGTCTATCTTTCGCGCCGAGGCGCAGATGTTCGGGTCCGTGGTGTAGACCCCGTCGACGTCCGTGTAGATCTCGCAGACGTCGGCCGAGATGGCGGCGGCCACCGCGACGGCGGTGGTGTCCGAGCCGCCGCGCCCGAGCGTCGTGATGTTGCCCTCCGCGTCGATGCCCTGAAAGCCGGCGACCACGGCGACCTTGCCGGCTCTCACGGTCTCGAGGAGCCTCGAGCCTTCGATGGCGTGGATGCGCGCCTTGGTGAAGGCGTCGTCGGTGTGAATGCGCACCTGGTGCCCGAGTAGGCTCTGCGCCTTGCCGCCGAGCTGGTGGACGGTCATGGCGACCAGGGCCGCGCTCACCTGTTCCCCGGTGGCGGCGAGCGCGTCGAGCTCGCGCCGATCCGGCACGTCCGAGATCTGGTGGGCGAGCGCGAGGAGGCGATTCGTCTCGCCGGACATCGCGCTGACGATGAGGACGACGTCGTTGCCGGCGCGCTGCGTGGCGAGCGCGCGCTCGGCCACGTTACGCATTCTTTCCAGGGAACCGACGGAGGTTCCACCATATTTCTGAACGATGAGTGCCACGGGAGCGGGAGGGCGGGTACCGCCGGCTCGACCCCGAGTCAATCCGAGGTCGCAAAGGGAGGCGCGGTCGCGCATCGGGAGTGTAGGCGAAGGTGTGCCCGGTAGGTCGCTAAAGTGCGGCAGGCAATGAGCCGTTCATGCACCTTGTGGTGGCTTCACCCGGGCAATTTGGCCGGTCGCCGGGCACGGCGACCGCCGAGACCTCAATAACGCCGTCCGGTGCCAGCCAGCTTTCACCCGGCACCATCGTCGCCGGCAGGTACGTCATTCGCCGGATGCTCGGTCACGGCGGAGCGGCGAGCGTCTATGCCGCCGAGCACGTGGTCGTCAAGCGCGCCGTCGCGTTGAAGCTGCCCCACGTCGACGTCGACATGCGCGAGATGCTCTTCGCGCGACTCCGCCGCGAAACGAAGGCCCTCGCCGCCGTCCGGCATCCCGTCATCGTCGACGTCATCGACGGCGGCGACACCAAGGGCGTCCCCTTCCTCGCGATGCAGCTGCTCGAAGGGCGAACGCTCACGGGCCTGCTCGCCGCCCGCGGCTCCCTCGACCCCGACTCCGTCGTCAAGATCGGCGTGCAGCTCGCGTCCGGCCTCGCCGCCGTTCACGCCGCGGGCATCATCCACCGCGACGTCAAGCCGGCGAACGTCATCATCACCCGCGAGCCGTCGAACCAGGTGCGGCTCGTCGACTTCGGCGTCGCGAAGCTTCCCGGTGCCGTCGACGTCGTCGACCACAACCTCACCCAGTCCGGCGCCATCCTCGGCACCGTGGAGTACATGGCGCCGGAGGCGCTGCTCGGGCAGCCCAACGTCGATTTCCGCGCGGACCAGTACTCGCTCGGCGTCACGCTCTACGAATGCGCGACCGGCGCCGTCCCGTTCGACGGGGGCCTCGGCCAGGTGCTCCTGCGCGTCGCGACGTCCGAGCCGACGCCGCTCACCAGCGTGCGCTTCGACATTCCGAAGGTGCTCTCGGAAGTCATCCACCGTTGCCTCGCGCGCGATCCGGACAAGCGCTACTCGAGCATGGCGGAGCTCTCCGTCGCGCTCGCGGCGTGCGCGAATCGAAAGCTCGACACGATCGACGTTCTCGGCGACGCGCGCGGCCGCGTCGCGCCGCCCTTGCCGCCGAGCCGCGCGAAGGCACAGCCGGGCACGCCGGGGTCCAGCACCGCGATGCCCGCGGTGACGTCGGCCGTCGCGGCGCCCGCGGTGAGCACGCCCGCGGCGGCGCCGCCGAGCAGCGCGACCGCCCTGCCCCAGATCCCGAATCTGCAGGTGCCGCAGCCGCCCGCGCCCGTCGCGCAGCCGGCCCCCGCCGCCGCGGCACAACCCAAACCAGAGGCGCGCCGCCAAGTCGCGCGCGCGCCGTACGTGACCCTGGCCACGTTGCTGCGCGACCCGAACTCGGCGCCCGTCGACGGCCGCATCGAGGACATCTCCGAAGGCGGCGTCCTCGTCGTCGCGAACGAAGCGTGTGCCCAGGGCGACATCGTGCGCCTGCGCTTCGCGACGCCCATGACCGGCCGCATGATCGAAATCTCCGCCGTCGCGCGCTGGTCGCGCTCGTCGCGCGGCACCCGCGCGACGGGCTTCGAATTCCAGAACCTCTCCGACCAGACGCGCGCGGAAATACGGCAATACGTCTCGCTGATGACGGCGAAGAGCGGATAGGTCTCCCCCGGGCTATGGTGGCGCCGCCGCCATGCACGTTCGCTTTGCTACGACCAAAGAAGTCATCGCCCGCAGCGCCGGCGAGCTCCTGAACCGAGAGAGCTTCGACGGCGACGCCCCGGTTCCCGGCGGGCTCTTCGCCGAAGCGATCTTCGGCCCCTATCTCCCCGCGGATCGTCCCTGGGGTCCAGCGGGTCACTGTGTGCTCGCCGAGCCCGTATTGCACCCGCTCGCGCACGCGCTCTTCGCGGCGCTCGTCGAAGCTCCGGCGGATCAAATCACCGGCGTCGCCACCGGCGCCGAGCTCTGGCGGCTTCCGAAGGAACCCTGGACGGGCGGCCCTCTCGAGCTGATCGGCCGCATGGAGTTCATGGCGTTCGAGCGCGATCCCGACGTCGTCGCGCTCACCACCGTCAACGCGCTCCGTGCGCTGCTCGAGCAATCCATGACGCGGGATCCCTCGGCCTTCCACGCTCGCGCGATCCGCGCCGGCGTCGCGGATGCGACGGCTCTCTTTCTCGACGCGGTGCCCGTCGTCCCGAGCCTCGCGCGCGGTCCGCGCGGTCCGTGCAAGGAGCTCGACTCCCGCTACAACGCGATCGTCTTCAACAAGCAGCGGTTTCGAGACTTCCAGGGGGAAATGCCGTTCATGCTCTATCGACTCGCGAGCGCCGATTGCGCCAAGAGCGTGTTCGATCTGTTCAACCTGAAGCACGGACCGCCGGCGTCGCCGCACCAGCTGCCCGACACGCGCCGTTCGATCCGCGACTATCTCGAGGAGTCCGCCGGCGCGCGGCTGCCTCTGGATCTGGCGCGCAACGGAGTCGAGCTCGACGTCCCCGATTCTCCGCGCCACCGAGCGCTGCTCGAGGGGATGGCCCTGACGATCGAATGAGGAGGCCCCGCGGAAACGGGCGCGGCCGAAACACGCCGCCGTCTCCAGGTGCTGCTTCTCGATCGCTCCCGACGGTGCAGCCGCGCCTGCCCGGCCCGGAAACGTCCTCGGACGCGGACATTGCGTGTGGGTGTGTTCGCGGCCTCGGACCTTGACGCCTCAAGGTCGGCATGCAGCTTCCGGAGATCGCTGGACTATTTTTTTCACCTTGGCGGCTCAAGGTCACGCGCGCGAACGGACGATGTTCTCTGGCGACCTTCGCGCGTAGAGCGCACCCGGAGAACCGCGAGCAATTCCTTCGTGCTTGCCTGGTTGCCGGCGACCTTCACCGCCACCAATGTCCGCGAGTGGCTCGAACGTGAGCTCCAAAGGTGAACGGCGGGCGCCCCGCTTGCCCGGGCACGATCTCCGAGGCAATAGGGAATCGAGGTGACGCGATGCAGGCCTCCTTGTCCGCCCGACTGGTGCGGCATTCGCTCATGTCGGTGCCCATCCCGCGGTGCGACCGAGAGCTGATCCCTTCCGAGTTCTGGCGCGTGCATCCGGATTCGCGGGTGTCGCTCGAGAACGCGCATGCGCCCCTCATCGCCGCCGCCGAGCGACTCTCGGACGAGCACCTCGGGCTGAAGGTCGGAGGCGCGCTGCGATTCGGCGCCGGCGGCGCATTCGACTACGCCGTTCGTTCGGCGGCGACCTTGCGCGACTCGGTGGAAGTGGCGGGACGCTTCGCGCGGCTCGTGGCGGACTCGACGCGCATCACCTTCGAGACGTTCCGAAACCACGCCATCATTCGGCTCGACGTCGATCCCGTCTGGCCGCAGGTCGTCATCGACTTCGCCGCGAGCGCCTGGTTCAAGATCCACCTTTCGGGTCAGCTCCCCGACGACGCTCGGCTCGAGTGCTGGTTCCCCTATCGCGAACCGAAAGACCGGAGCACGCACGAAAGGATGTTCGAGGGAACGCCCATCAAATTCGAAATGCCGCTGCTCGGATTCGCCGTACGGCGTGATTGGGCGGCGGCGCCGTTGCCGGGAGCGGACCCGGTTCTGCATTCGATGCATCGTGCGCGCGTGGAGTCGCTGCTCTCGGGTCTGTCGCCGGACCGCATCACCGCGGCGCTCGTGCGGCGCATCCTGGAGAAGGAGCTCGAACGCGGGATCGTGACGGCCAACGGCGTCGCACGCGCGCTTCACATGAGCCGCAGCACGCTCGCGCGCCGGCTCGCCTTCGAGGGAACGGAGTTCGCGGCGGAGCTCGACGCGGTCCGCCGCGAGCGCGCCCTGACCTACATCCGCGATCCGCGCACGACGCTGACCGAAGTCGCCTTTCGCAGCGGCTTCTCCCACGTGGAGTCTTTCTATCGCGCGTTCAAGCGCTGGACGGGCTGCGCGCCAGGCGTGTTCCGCGCGAACCTCCACCATGAGACGAACACCTAGAGCTGTTCGACGAGCTCGACCCGGTCAGCGCCGACTTCATGCTCGGCACGTGGAAAGGCGGCCGCTTCGACGGAGGCGCGAGCCCGGATCCCATCAACGGGTACGGAAAGCGATTCGTTTCGGCGGAGCACGTCGAGCCCCTCCTCTGCCTCCGTTCTTCGCCAGTTACGGTCAGAAGCGACCATTCACCGTCACGAACGCCGCGTGATCTGCCGTTGCTTTGGGACTGGGTAAGAGCAGGCGCCACGTCAATCCACCGGCTGCGAGCACACCGCCGGAGACGAGGAGGATGTCCGTCGTGCGACCGAGCGTGACCACGCGGTCGCGAAGACCGACGAGTGACGGGGAGCAATCCTTGTTGGTCGGGCACCCTTTCTGGAAATCGTCGTCCGCGTCCTTCGCGAGGAGGCCGGTGACCACAGCCGTCACGAGCAGCGCGCCTCCCGTACCCATCACGATCCACGGGGCGAGCACTGCCGTATGCCCCGTTGCCGAATCCGATCCGGCGGCGTGCGCAGCCGTAGTGGGGGCCGGTGGAGCGGGGGATGATGCTCGATCGAGGACGACTTCTCTCTCGACGTCGGTTCCGGCTCCGGTAGCGAATACCACCTGCTTCGTCACGTAACCCGGCGCGGAGATCTCCACGTGATGGTCACCGGGATCCACGACGAGCCATCGTTCGGGGCCGCGCTCTATCGGCGCTTCACCGTCGATGCGCACTTGCGCCGTAGATGGCGTCACGAGCACCCGGAGCGTCGATAGCTCCGCCTGGATTCTGGACTTCAAGAGCGTGCCGTACTGCTGATAACGCAAATCGGGGGCCTCGTCCTCTGGGTGTAGGAGCTGCTCCAGAATCGCGAGCGCTTCGCGACGGCGTCGTTGCATGTAGAGCACGAAGGCGAGGTCGTATTCCGTGCTCTGGTGGCGAACGAGCATCAGCGAATCACGGAATTTTAGCTCTGCATCGTGCCACTCGCCGTTGCGCAGCAATCGAAGGCCCTCGCCGAATGCGTCCTTTGCTGCACTCTGCTTCGCCTCGGCGCCGTCGTCACGCTGGACGTCTGGATGCGCGTCGTCGGGTAGTTCATTTGCTGCTGCGCTCGCATGTGACTCTTGTGCCCGCGCTGCTCGCGTGGAGAGAAGCAGCAGACACGTGACGAAGCTGAAGGAAAGGTTCCTTACCATTCATTCGCCACAGGCAAGCCCGTGTTCGGCTCTTGTTCGAGCACGGCGGAGGCAGGTACGCCTTGGGGCTGCTCGAGCTGGGCTTTGGGCGTCGGCTGACCGCGCGCGTGACGTTGCGTCGCCTTCGGCGTGGTGCGCGAAGCATGGGAAGCTGGTGACGGAGTGCTGTCACCACCGGCAACGGGGAGCACTCGAGTCTCTTCCGCGGCGGCCGCGCGTGGCTCCTGGGACTTGGAAGCGTGTTCGACCGCACGCGGTGGCGGTTGCTTGGACATCTGTGCTTCCGAGTCGGCGCGGTGCCGGCGCGGCAGGAATGCCACGACGAGCACGACCGCTGCGAGCGTCGCAAATCCCTGGAAGCGTCGGACGAGCTTCCACGAACGTGAAATGCTCGGTCGCACGGCAGTTCGCGAATCCGCCTCGACGACGACTCGCGAGAGCTCGAACGTGCCGGTCGAAAATTCCTGCGTCGCGTCCGTCCGTTCCTCCGCGACCGACGTGGCTTCGAGCGCGTGCACGAACGCCGCCATGGTCCGGTATCGCCGCTGGGGCTCGCGATCCAGCGCGCGATCGATCACCGCGCAGGCCGACTTGCGCACGCCGGCGAGGACGAGCGGCGGTACGGGCTCCCGGACCAGATTCGCCAGCATCTCTGGAATGGAGTCGGCCATGTGCGGCGGACTGCCGGTGACGGCGCGGTAGATCACCGCGCCGACGCCCCATACGTCCGTCGATGCGTCGCACTCGCCGTCCCTCGCTTGCTCGGGCGCGACGTAGCCCGGCGTGCCGACGAACACCCCCGTGTGCGTTTCGAAATCGTCCTTCCGGCTCTTCGCGATCCCGAAATCGAAGAGCTTCGGCACGACGGTTCCGTCTGTCGTGCGGCACAAGAAGATGTTGCTCGGCTTGACGTCGCGGTGAACGATGCCGCGCGCGTGAGCGGCGGAGAGCGCGGTCGCAATCGGAATCGCGATCCGAACGGCTTCGGCGAACGACAACACGTCGCGTTCGACGAGCTCCTGCTCCAGGGATTTTCCTTCGAGCAGCTCCATGACGATGAACGGCGTTCCCGTCTCGTCCGTCCCGGAGTCGAGCACCGCGGCGATGTTCGGGTGGCGGAGCGCCGCGGCAAGACGCGTCTCTCTGAAGAACCGTCCGACGCGAGCCGGGTCGAGCGAGTGATCCGGCTTCAGCATCTTGACGGCAACGGGGCCGCCCCCTTCCGCGTCGACGCCACGAAAGAGGACGCCCATGCCGCCGGTGCCCAGGACCGCATCGAGCCGGTAGCGCTGCGCGAGGCTGCTTCCAATTCGCTCCTCGGCGGTCAAGATCGGCATGCGTCCCCTTCCTCTCTACCCCAGGTCAGGTGTCGGCGGCTTCGGACCCTCCTGACATACGCATCTTCCGGAAAAAAGTCCTCACCGGAATGCGAAGTAGCTTCGCCGCAGCGCGCCGATTACCGGCGGCGCGGCGCAATGCCTCATCCATGAGCGCGCGCTCGAACCTGGATACCTGTTCCCGGAGGGCGAGGTCGGTGAGCCCGGCGAGCGAAGGCGGCGCCTGTTCTCTCGGCGCATCCGAAATGACGTATTCGGGAAGATCCGAAACGCTTATGAGCTCCCCTTTGCACAGCAAGGCCGCTCGTTCGACGGCGTGACGGAGCTGGCGAACATTTCCAGGCCATGGAAATTGCCGCAGCGCAGCCTTCGCGTTCACGTCGACGCTGCGAGCGCCCGTACCCCATTCCGTACGTGTCTGCTCGATGAACGAGTCGACGAGCGGGTCAATCTCGTCGACTCGTTCTCGAAGCGGCGGCACCTCGAGCTTCAGCCCGTTCAGCCGGAAGTAGAGATCTTGCCGGAACGTCCCGTCTTCGACCATCGCCTCGAGATCGCAGTGGGTGGCCGCGACGATGCGGACGTCGACGGCGATCTCCTCCGCCGAACCGAGCCTCGCGATCCGGCCCGTCTCGATGGCCCGGAGCAACGCGGCTTGCGCCGCCGAGGCAAGCTCGCCGATCTCGTCGAGGAAAAGGACTCCTCCCGCGGCTCTTTCGAACGCGCCCGCATGATTGCTGCCTGCACCGGCGAGCGCGCGGTCCTGGCCGAAGAACGTTGCTTCCAGCAGTGAGGAAGGGATCGAGCCGCAATTGATCGCGACGAACGGACCGTCGCGTCGATCCCCCTGTCGGTGAAGCGTCGTTGCGACGTGCTCCTTGCCGACGCCCGTTTCCCCGAGAATGAGAACCGGCAGATTGCTGCGCGACACCCGGGCGACGGTCTCGTAAAGTTTGCTCATCGCGGGGCTCTGAACGACGTGCTGGTCGAGCATGGGTTCGGGCGCATCCGCTCGAGCCCGCTCCGCGGTGCGCGTCGCCACGACGACCAGCCGCGCGCGACCGACGTGAACCTCGTCGGATGGCTGTAGCCGCGCTCGTTGAACGCGTCGCCCCGCGAGCAACGTCCCGTTCCGAGAATCCAGATCTTCGACCCAAACCTCCCCGTCTTTCATCGAGAAGCGCGCGTGCTGACGCGAGATCGAAGGATCGCGCACGACGATTTCACACGGCGGCTCGCGTCCGACGACCGCCGTCGCCCCCTCTTCGAACAAGCGGATCTGCGCTTCGCCGTCACAGAACACCAGAAGACCGAAGCGGCGTTGTGCCACGGTATCTCCGCTCACCTCGAGCGGCACGAAGTCGCACGTCTCCGTGAGAGTTATTCTCCGACCGGGTGTCAGTGATCCGCTCGGCGACGGCCCGTGGTCAACGCCGGCCGCGTCGCGAGGGACGTCACTGTTCGAGCGAGTATACATAGAAAGCTCCAGAGGGCACCAGGTCGCTGTCAGGCGGGTCGCTGGCATTCTTCGGTATCGGATCGTCCGAGCCGATGGCGAAGTGATCGGGGCCAAGCCATGTAGAAAAGCCGAAGAATCCGCCGCGCGGCGCCGGAGATTTGATGTACTTCGCTTGCGCCCATCCGCCGGAACCGTGTTCGAAGAGGTACGCGGCACCCGACGCGGGCTGTTTCGAGTTCAGCGGATCATTCGGGTCACCGCTCGTGTCGAACAAGGCGCCGGCGAGCATCCGATCTCCGGAAATGGCGACGCTCCACCCGAACCACACGGGGGCCACGCCACTCGCGGGCTCCATGCAGTCTTCTTCCCATGTGGTGGTATCGATGACGTGCACGACACCGCGGCCCGGTATGCGCGATCCGCTCTCCGTGCACGCGGCTGCGTAAGCCGCACCGACCGCAATGCGAGTCCCGGATACGGCCACAGACCATCCGAAGCCGCCGAGGGGACCCATCAGTGGGACATTCGTTTTGGGCTTCAGGTATTTCTCGAACGTCCAGACGTCGTCCACGAGTCGATAGACGTAAACCGCGCCGCTGTTGGTCGACGAACGGAAGTGAGGATCGCCCGTAGCCCCATGGCCACTCCCGTCTTCCGCCGTCGCGCCAATCGCCATCAAATCGTCATCGATGGCGACGGCATGGCCGAACCAGTCTTGCGCGCCAATCACAGGTGCTTTGATGTATTGCGTGTTCTCGAACGTGCCGCTGGAAGAGTTGCGGCGGTACAGATACACGGCGCCGCTCTTTGGAGCGCTTTCGTCGGTGCTTGGTGTGGCCGTCCCGTTTGCGTCACCCGGTGCGCCGATCGCGAGCCAGGGTCCCGATAGCGAGAGACTCTCGCCGAACAAAGCCTCCGCAGTCGGTACGGGCGCGACGATTTCCTGCGGGGGCGCGTCGAGCGCATCGACGTCGTAAATATAGACCGCTCCGCTGTCCGAAGCGCCGCCGTCGGCTCCTCCTTGGCCGCCTTCTTTGGAAGGCACGCCGATGACCAGCACCGGGTCATTGAGCGCCAATCGTAGCGTGTTGAACCCCGGGATCGGCGGGGCGATCACCCCGTCCGGAACGATAGTGGGCGGTAAGAGTCCTTCGTTCTCCCTGGGATCCGGCACGACGACCTTTCGGGGGCTCAGCGTCCGATTGGTCCAGTCGAGCAGGTACGTCGCACCGGCTTGATGCACGATCCCGGATTTCGTCTCGGCGTCGTCGAAGGTCGCTCCAGCCGCCGCCAGGTTTCCGCTCAGTACGATGGGAATGCCGAACCCAGTTCCGGCTCGGCTCACCGGTGGTTCGAACGCCAGCGGCGCGGCGAGGGGAATCGATGGAATCTTCGTAGCGCCGTCCAGCTCGCTCTCCGGTCGCGCAAACGTGCTGTCGTCGGCCTTCAGCAGCGAAGTGCACGCCGACAGAAGAGGCGTCAGCAGGAGGAGCGGCACTCCCGCGCGGCGAAGACACGTCGCTCGATTCACCATTGCGTCGCCGCAACGCATAGCACCGATTCGGGGCTCTGGGGCCGTTTTGCCGCGCATTGCCGGACGAGTCACGGCGAGTGCCACTTTTGGCACTGCTCGAGAGCTCGGTATCTCGAGTGAACATTTCCGTTGCGGCGAGGCCATTTCGCGGCGCGGCTCGACGGCGCCAGCGAATGGCAGTGACCATGCCGTGACCGACAGCGTGCCAGATGTGGCACTTCGAGTGGTCAGATCCGGACGAGTGCCAGAAGTGGCACCGTCGCAACGATCGTGATCACAACGACAACGTCACTTGACGGAGATGGAGAGAGCCGCGTAAGGTGTCCTCACTTCGGGTGGCGGGCGGCCAAGTGCGTCCAGTTTTCGAAGGAACGCGCGCCGAGACGGCGACGCGGAACGGAGTTAGTCTGATGATCAAGGGAACCATCGCGACGGTCCTGACGCTGTTCTGCGTCGCCTGCAGCTCATCTCACCAGGCGAAGGACGTGGGCGACGGCTTCCGTCAGCAAAAGTCCGCACTCACCGGCGCTCAGCCCGATCAGAGCGTGATTCCCGCGAGCGAGAGCAGGCTCGCGGCAGGCGCAAACGCCACCTGCATGATCCTGGGTAACGGCGCGCTGAAGTGCTGGGGAAGCAACGCTCACTACCAGCTCGCGGTTGGACCGGGCGGCGACCGCGGTCACGATGCCGCGATGATGGGGAGCATGCTGCCCGCTGTTCCTTTGGGTGCCGGTCTCAGCGCGCGCTCGGTCGCCGTCTCCAACTACCAGACCTGCGCTCTCCTCAGCGACAGCACCATCGAGTGCTGGGGCACCAACGAAAACGGCGCGCTCGGCATCGATCAGGGATCCATCACCATCGGCGATAACTGGGGGGAGCCGGGGAACCAGGCCCTTCGCGTCAACCTCGGTCAGAAGGTGCGCTCGTTGGTCGCCGGCGCGGATTCGTTCTTCTGTGCCATCGTCGCTAACGGGGACGTCAGATGCTGGGGCCGCAACCAGGCCGGCCAGCTCGGCGTCGGTGACGTGACGGATCGCGGTACGGATTCCACCAACTCCGTCGAGAATACGCCGAAGGTTGCCCTCGGCGGACACATCGCAACGGCGATCGCGGCGGGAGGCGATCACGCCTGCGCGATCCTGGAAACCGGAGGAGTCAGATGCTGGGGTGCGAACGATAGCGGCCAGCTCGGCACTGGCGATGCAACACCCCGAGGGGATAACGCCCAAGACGTCATCTCGGACGTTCCGCTCGGCACGGGCAGATCGGCGGTCGCGATCGTTGCTGGGCGCGCGCACACCTGTGTCCGGCTCGACGACGGTTCGGTGAAGTGCTGGGGCGACAACAGCTTCGGTCAGCTGGGCATCGGCGACACGACGGTTCACGGCGTGAACGGGACGTCCGCGCTCGGGGACGGGCTCCCCGCCGTGGACTTCGGAACGAAGCGAACGGCGCGAAGTATCGTCGCCGGCGCAGATCACACCTGCGCGATTCTCGACACCGGCGAGCTGAAATGCTGGGGCAAGAACAGCGTGGGCCAGCTCGGCATCGAGAGCACGACGAACCAAGGTGACACACCGAACACCGTCGGAGATCCGAACGCGACAGCTGGTGTTCACGGAATGCAGTCTATCTCCCTCGGTACGTTGCGTACCCCTCGCGCCGTTGTTGCGGGCGGAGACCATACTTGCGCATGGCTCGACGATGGATCGGTCAAGTGCTGGGGATCGAACGCGAGCGGCGAATCGGGGCTGGGGTATCCACCAGCCGTCGCACACGGAAATGTGACCGGAACCATGGGGGACAATCTGCCGGCTGTGCCCCTAAGTCGATGGATCTCGAACACCGGTAACTACCACAGCTGCGCCGTCCTGGACGATGGCTCCGTCAAATGCTGGGGATACAATACCGACGGCCAGCTCGGCACCGGTGATACGCAACTCTACGGCGGCCCAGCGGGCACGATGGGTGCGGCGCTGCCCGCCGTGGAACTGCGTCCTGGACGGACCGCACTAATGGTCGGCACGGGTCGAGCCCATAGTTGTGCACTTCTCGACGATCGCACGGTTCAATGCTGGGGCAACAACAGCTTCGGCCAGCTCGTGGTAGGCAACGCCGCGCCGACAGGTTGTGCTAGTGCCTCGACGCCCAGTGCCGGTCGCGATTGTTGGGCAGCGCTACCACCGATTACTTTTGGGACCGCCAAGGTAGTTAGCCTTGCCGTCGGAGGTGACACGAACTGCGCCATCTTGGACGACAACACGCTTAGATGTTGGGGAAACAACGCGCACTATGAGCTCGCCAACGGTGGCACGAGAAATATCGGGACGGCTCAGAGTGACATCAACAACATTCCGGCGATACCTCTTTCTGGGCTGACGCCAAGGGCAGTGACAATCGGCACGATGCACGTGTGTGTTCTTTTTAGTAACAACGATGTGAAATGCTGGGGTCAAAACCAGTTTGCACAACTCGGTATTGGTTCAGTCGCAACGTATCAAAAAACTGTCCCGAGCGGCTACGTGGTCACGCTGGATCCCGTAGCAGATGTCGTAAAGTCCATCTTTGCTGGGTGGAACAACACGTGCGCAATTCTCGCTAGCGGCGCGGTGAAATGTTGGGGCGACAACAGGGTAGGGGAGCTCGGGATCGACAACAAGGCGTATGTCGGGTTCGACTCGACCAAAGCCACGGCGGTAGTAAATCTGCCGGCTGCGCTTTCGATCGGCGTCGGTTATAATCACATGTGCGCCCTGCTCGCCACCGGCGCCGTGCGTTGCTGGGGATACAACGGTTACGGACAGGCGGGCCCCGTCAACGTCGGAGACCAGAACGGAAATATCGGTGATTCGTCCGGAGAAATGGAGGCCATGGCGACAGAAGGCGACTTTTCCCTGGGAACAGGCGCTTCGCCCGTAGGCGTCGACGCCTCCACATACAAGAGCTGCGCACTACTGGCCGACGGTCGAATCAAATGCTGGGGATACAACATTTACGGTCAGCTCGGTCTCGGTACCGGCACGTACAATAATTATCTCGGCTACAACACCGCCGACATGGGCAACAACCTCGCCACTACGAAGCTGGGCGGCAACCGCTCCGCTCTAGCCGTCGCAAGCGGCGACAACTTCAACTGCGCGATCCTCGAAAACGGCCCGGTGAAGTGCTGGGGCAAGAACGACGCGGGCCAGCTCGGCGTCGGCGACACGAACCCGCGCGGCACCACGACGGCGCAGACGGGTGCCTCACTTCCCGCCGTATTGCTTGGCTCGGGTCGCTCGGCGCGGATGCTGGCCGCTGGCGCGAGGCACGCCTGCGCGCTGCTCGACAACGGCGCCATCAAATGCTGGGGCGCGAACGACAGCGGGCAATTGGGCCTCGGTGACACTGCAAACCGCGGCTCCGCCGCGAATCAAATGGGGGACAACCTTTCCGCCGTAAAGCTCGGCACAGGCCGAACGGCCATCGCGGTAACCGCGGGCACCGCCCATACGTGCGCTCTGTTCGAAGAGGGCGACGTCATGTGCTGGGGCGCGAACGCGCAGGGCCAGCTCGGCGTCGGCAATTCAACTCCGATAGGTGCCACGGCGAATCAGATGGGCGATGCGCTCGTGGACGTCCGATTCGGAAAAGGTTTGAAGCCGCTGGCGATCGCAGCGGAACGGAACCATACCTGCGTGCTTCTCAACACCGGCAGCGTGAAGTGCTGGGGCGAGAACACCAACGGCGACCTCGGCATCGACCAGCCCGGCAATTGGGGCGATCAACCCAACGAGCTGAGCGACGGGCTGCCCTTCGTCGACCTCGGAACCATTACGCCCGGCTCGACCCCTCCAGGCCCCCCCAACGTCGCCATCCTCGTCGCCCCGAGCTGCGCCGTGCTCCAGGACGGAAGCTTGAAGTGCTGGGGCGACAACAGCAGTGGCCAGCTCGGTCTCGGCACCACCGATCAGCACGGCGTAACGCCCGGCGACATGGGAGACGGCTTGCTGCCCATCACCTTCGGTGGTGCTCACGTGCTCGGCCTCGCAGCTCGCGACGACCACAAGTGCGTCGTGCTCGACGACGGCACCGTCAAGTGCTGGGGCAACAACGCGAGCGGCCAGCTCGGTCTCGACGCGCCCGACCCGAATCGCAGCTCGCCACCCGCGACCACCGTGCCGCTCGGCGCAGGCCGCACCGCCCGAAGAGCGGCGGTCGGCGTCTCTCACAGCTGCGCAGTCCTCGACGACGGCACCGTCAAGTGCTGGGGCTACAACGCCGACGGCGAGCTCGGCATCGGCGCGACCTCGCCCCTCGGCGCATCGCCGAACGACGTGCTGCAGCCCGTCAACTTCGGCGACACCGATATCTGGAACGGTGCCGCTCCGAGCACGACCGGACAGTGCGCGAACGTCAACGACGGCGACTCGTGCACAACGGACGTCTGCGACCCGGCGACCGGCGTGACGCACACCAGAATGTGCAACGCGCAGTGTCCGTGTTCGGGCGCAGACGGGATCTGCACGAGCGACTCGGATTGTGCCTCGGGAGACGTCTGCGGCGTCAACAACGGGACGTTCTTCGGCCATCAACGGTCGGACCGTCTCTGCTGGGGAAGCACGTGCTCCCAGAACGCCTTGGAGTCCTGCGGAACACCAACGTCGTCATGCGGCACGCGCTGCGTTGCCGCCAAACCCTGTGGCAACGACGTCGACTGCGGCACCGGCGAAGTCTGCGGACAGCAAAACGGCGCGTCATTCTCCAGCTCCGCAAAAAACGTCTGCTGGCCCGCGGCGTGCAACTCGCAGCCGCGTCAAACGGGTTGCGGCACGGTATTCTCTCCTTGCGGGCTGTGTCCCGGACCCGCGATCAATACCTTTGTCGCCTATGCGCAGCAGAGCATCACGCTGGGGATTGGTGATCGATCCGTCGGCGGCGACATCGGCGTGGCTTCAGTTGCCGCGGGCTCGGCGGTCCAGCTCACGGTCGGTGCGCAGGACCACCTCGACACGACGGCAACGCTCATCGCGCCATCGGTCTCCCTCGGTGCGCAATGCGTCGTGGGTAACATCGAATCCAATGAGGTGAGCAATGGCGGCTCGACGTCGACTGGAACGTATCCAAGCGGCCTTCCGCCGTTGCCACTGGCTTTGCCCAGCACACCGGGCACGGCGAACATCACCGTGCCGCAGGGTCAAACTCAGACGTTGAGCGCGGGGAACTTCGGCGTTCTGACCGTCAACGGAACGGTACAACTGAACCCCGGCGTCTACTCGTTCGCGAGCGTCGCCTTGGCCGACGGCGCACAGCTCCTGGCTCAGCCTGGTGAGAAGACGGACGTTCGCGTCGCGGGCACCTTCACAACGGGCAACGGCGCCCAGGTGTCGCCGGCAGCGGGTCAGCACGCGAATACGCTGAGCATCTCCGTGTCCGGCGGCGACGGCTCGAACGGATCTCCTACGGTGTCTCTCGGCGCGAACACGAACATTACTGCCGTCTTGAACGCACCGCGCGGGACGCTGTCGTTAACGACCGGCGTGAACGCGACGGGTGCGTACAGTGCGTTCGCGATCGTCGCCGGGGACAACGTCACGCTCACGTATGACTCGGGGCTTCCGAAGGCGAGTCAACAGCCGGCGGGGCAGCAGAAGCTGAGCGGGTACGTTACGCCGGATATGGCTGCGGCGCCTCTGGTAGGACCAGTGCCGCGATCGACGGTCGTATATCTCTCTGTGTCGTTGCCGGTACGAACGCCTGCGCCCTCGGATTTCCCGACGCTTACCGATTTCGTGACGCAGGTCTCGAACCCGACCAACGCGCGGTTCCGTCAATTCCTGACCGATCAACAATACACCACGTATTACCGACCTACCAACGACGACTACAATAGATTGAAGTCATTTGCGCAAGCAGCAGGGCTGTCGTTACTGAATACCTATGACGACCAGGAGTTGCTCGACCTCAGCGCGCCCGTAACCCAAATCGAGCCGATGCTGCACGCGCAGATGAATCTGTACCAGCGTCCGGATGGTACGACCTTTTATGGGCTCGACAGGGATCCGTCGATCGATCTCGATCCCATTACACCGGTCTTGCATATCTCTGGAACGAACAATTTCCGGCTGCCGACGCATGCCGCAACCGGAATCCCTGGGCAGAATTGGTTGGCCAATGATTTCAGGAATGCTTACGTCCCGGTCTGTACGAGTGGGCCGACTGCTTTGGATGGATCGGGACAGTCAATCGCCGTCTTGATCTTCGAGGACTTCGATCAGGGCGACCTCTTTGAATATGACCAGACATCCGGGATCCCGGATCCACCGGATCTGACCCTCCTCGACGGAGTGACTTGGATACCGACAGGCTTGCTAACGAATTTCACTCATATCACCCCTGCAATCAATGCTGTGGAGGCGCCCCTCGATATCGAGATGGCACATTCACTAGCCCCTGAAGCCAACATCATCACATATCTAGCACCCAATCAAACCGGAGGGGGCATCTTTCACAACTTCTTCGTTGACGCGTTTCACGGCGCAGCGCATCCGCCCAATTCACTTCCGCGAAGCAACCAGGTCAGCACGTCATGGATGACGGATCGAGATGACGACATCCAGCAGGCCGTCAACGAGATGGCGGCATTCGGGCAATCCTTCGTTATGGCTTCCGGTGACTCCGGGTCGGCTACTGGGATCCCCGACGACATAAGAGCCGATGACAACGTGACTCTTGTAGGAGGCACTACCCTCTCCTTTACCCCCGGCATGCTTCCAAGCGAAGCCACTTATAATGACACTAAGAATTCTTTCTCCGGTGGTAGTGGCTACATGGGATCCTATACGAAATGTGTCGGTTGCCCGAACTACCCTGGCGTTGCCGTGCCCGACTATCAGAAGGACCTCTGGCTGTTTGGAGCGGCTTCGGTTCAATGGCGTAGCTATCCCGACATTTCCATGGTCGCGACGAACATCGATGAGTTCATAACCACCAACGCGGGAATCGGAGCGACAACCCCGGGGGCAGGGACGAGCGCGTCCGCGCCGCTCTTTGCTGGGTTCCTGGCGCTCGTCAATCAGCGCGGACAGCGGGACTACCACCTGCCCCCGGTCGGCTTCATCAACCCCTCTCTCTACGCCATCGGGAAGACACGCAATCTGGCAGCGGCCAGCTTCAACGACGTGCAGATGGGCACCACGCCACACTACATTCAACCCAACAGTGGCTATGCCAATAACGGCGATCCTCTGCCTGCCGGCGGTTTTGCGGCGATTCCAGGGTACGACATGGCGACAGGATGGGGTTCGCCAACGTGCACCTTGGTGAATCAACTAGCGTCGCAGACGCCGACAGTCCCGGTCGCACCGCCGCCTGATCCCGGCTCTGCGTTGCCTTCTTTTGCTAGTTTCGATTTGGTTGATTCCTGCGCGATCCATACAGCCACTGGCACTCTACAATGCTGGGGAGAAAACGACGACGGACAGAACGGTACCGACGCCAATGTCGTCGACACGGACGAACACCTGACGCCGGTGTGTCCGGCGGTCTATCAAGATGGAATCGGAGTGACGAGCACGGCGTCCGGTGAAAGATTCACGTGCGCCCTCAAAGCAGATGGCAGCGTCTGGTGCTGGGGTGACAACAGTTTTGGGCAACTTGGGCCGGCAGCTATCAACTCACCGAGTGTGCCTGTCCAAAACACAGGCCTGGCGACCGACGATCCACCCATCCAGCTTGCGGCAGGCGGAGCCACCGTATGTGCGCTTACGCGCGCCGGCAACGTTTGGTGCTGGGGAAACAACGCAGAAGGACAGCTCGGCAACAACCGGACGAACACCATACCCAATCCCCAACCATGGCAAGTGCCAATGGGTCCTGCGCTTCAGGTAACCGTATCGCCATTCAAGGGCAGCTACGTCTGCGCGCTGCTGGCCTCGGGCGGGGTCGACTGTTGGGGGGCCGGCTATCTGGGAAACGGCGTGTTCTCGAGCAGCTTGACTCCTGTCGCAGTTCAGACGGCATTCGATCTGGGCAATCTCTCTCACGTGGTCTTTATCTCGGCTGGATACACTCATGCTTGCGCGATCGTCGCCCAATCGAACGACAGCCCCGGCGATGGTTTATGGTGCTGGGGCGAGAACGCGCTCGGACAGTTGGGACAAGGGACAACGTCGAACATGCCTGCGTTGGTGGCAACACCGGCGAGCGCGGTGACCACGAGCGTGACTGCGGTCGCGTGCGGCGGCTATTTCACCTGTGTCATGTGGCCTGGCGGCGGAGCTGTTCAATGCTTCGGGGACGAAGCCGGCGGTCGGCTCGGTGATGGGATCGATACGACGGATGATCAGCCGCAAGTGACGCCCATTGCGATTGACCTTGCCCCAGCGGCGGCCATCGCCTCGGGCTTCAACCGCGCCTGTGCCCAACTCCAGAACGGCATCATCAGATGCTGGGGAGCCGGTCCCGCCGGAGATGGTACGACCGCGCAAGCAGACGCTCCGACGTCGATTTCGACCAGTCGTTGTTTTTGAGCAAGAAGCTGGCGGAGCAGACCAGAAATCGGTGACCGCCCAACCACGGAGTTCGCGCTGCTACCCACGGCAGCGACCGCGACGAGTTGCTAACGAAACGTGACGGTTCGCGACGGGCCCATGTCGGAGTAGATGTCCCACTGCTCATGTGGCTCGTCGCCCTCGTCGCCGTCGCTCTCCTCCTCTGGTTCGGCCTACGTCGCGCAGACGAGCTCTCCGTCTTCGAACTGTCGCGCGAGGGCGCGCGACTCATCCGCGGTAGGACGCCGCCGGAGCTGCTCTCCGACGTCGCCGAGATCGCCAGGCGCGCCGCGGTGCCGACCACGGTGGTCCGCGTGATCACGGAAGGCGGTACGCCGCGATTGGTCGCGCCGGCGGATCTCCCGGATGCCGTCGTGCAGCAGTTACGCAACGTCGTCGGGCGGCATCACCTCGCTCACTTCCGCAGCGGCCGAAAGGCGTAGTCAGCTGCAGTGACTAAGGCGCGGCTCGATCGAGCTGTGCAAAGAAGCTCGTTACCTCGGGCGACAACTCGGGGAGCTTCTCGTTGGAAGGCATGCGCTGTCCACTGCGCAGGCGCGACTCGAAGTTCGCCCCGAGCACGATGATCTCACGGGTATTGGGAACGACGATCCAGACAACGTCCACCGCGTGGCTCAAGTACCAGTGGGCCTTCTCGCGCATCGCGGGTTCGTCATCGTCCACGCCCGCAATCTCTACTGCCAGTGAGCCTCCTCCCGATCCGTTGACACGCATCCGGAGGAACCGATGCCTGTCTACGATACGTATACGAAGGAATTTCAAGCCGACGCACTGAAGCTGGTTGAAAGGGGGAGAAAAGCATCTCTCAGATTGCGCGAGATCTCGGAATGAGTCACTGGAGAAGACGAAAACGAGGCGCGCACGTTCGGTCGTCGCTTCATCGAGAAGATGTTCACGCTGGCGGTGCACGTCCCTCCGATTCCGCCGGGCGACGTCAAGATCGACTGGCAAAGCGAGGAAGAACCAGCGAAAAAAGCTGCCGGCGAATCCGAGGAGCGTCGTCCGTTTCACGAACCTGTCGCGGTTTCTGTACAGCGTCCTTGCCAGGGGCAAGATGAAGACAGAAGACGCTCCTGACGGCGACAGTGACGACGCCGAAGGATGGGACGACGACTTCTTCAAGGTCCTCGGCGCTTGGTGGCGCGGAGAGACCGTCCCCGCGGAGTGCAACGCCGAGCTCCGGCGCGCCATCGATGCGTGGTTGCCTGCGACTTCGACCGAGTTAGAAGAGCGCACGCCTCCCCGACAAAGCGAAACGAACGAGCTCGCTCCCGCGCCGACGAACGGCGCGGCGTATTCGCAGAGCGGATGAGCATCGAGCGGCCCGGCGGCGCCGCGCGCCCTCAATCCAGGAAGAAGCTCTCTATCTCGTCGCGCCGCATGAGGGCGTCGTTGCGTCCCATGGTGATGAGGCGATCGGCGAATCTCCCGTCGAAGCTCAAGAAGGAGACGAGGTCCGATTGCCAGACGGATTTCTGGTTCGCCAGGCGGTGGAGCAGGTTCGGGCCGAGGCCGCTCGGGACGATGTGACGCGCGAACTCGAGCGCGACCTCGCCGACGTCGCGCGACGGGCGGAAAATGAGCGTGCTCAGCTTGCGATACTCCATGTTGCGCTCTTCCCGCACGACGCGGTGAAACTCGGCGAGCTGGGCGGGATCTAGGACGCGTTCCATAGTGTCGATCAACTTGTTGAAGCGATCGAGCACTTGCAGGTCGTAGTGCACGGGGTCGAGCAGCAGCGCGTTCAGGACCTTGCCGAGCAAGAACACCGGGTTCTTGTACGACGCCTCGCGCACCTCGACCGGGATGTCGGTGATCTCGGGTTGCGGCTGATCGGCGAGCAAGGACACGACGACCAGACGATCCGCGCCGGCGCGGATCGCC
>DASZVB010000105.1:0-184021 GCA_035547195.1 Polyangiaceae bacterium | reverse complement strand
CCCGACACAGCCGAAACCCCGCCGAGAACCCCGGCAGCGCGCCGACGTGGAGGGGCCCACCGTCCCGCCGGTGCCACGCCGTGGCGAAAGCGCGCGCCGCGCCGCGCGCGCGGAACCGGGCGCGGCGGAGCGTGCACGCGTCGCCGATCGCGACGCCGCGACGGAGCGCCGCGACGAAGCGCGCGACGACGGCGCGCCGGCGCGGGACAGATCCGAGGCGCGCTCTGGCGAGAACGAGGAAGTCAACGGCCGTCCCGCGCGAAACCCCCAAGCCGCGGAGCTGTTCGTCAGCATCGGGCGGAAGGATGGAGCACGAGCCAGCGATTTTTATGCGGTGCTCGAGCAACGCGCGGGAATTACCATCGACGATACCGACTACGTCAATGTCCGACAGCGGCACACGTTCATCGGCCTGCCGAAGGACCTGCTCGCGAAGGCGCTCGAAGCGTTGAACGGCGCGACCATCGCCGGGCGCGAAGCAACCGCCGAGCCTTCGCGATCGAATCATTGACTTTCTCACGTCGTCGTGCCGGCGACCGCCCTCAAAAAGCGTGCCCACAGCGCGGCCGATTCACGACGTCGCGGCGCGCTTTTTGCGTGGAAATTACCGGCAATTGAACCGACTCGAACGGCTTTCGGTGATGCTAACGTTCCTGGAGCAGAGCTCATGAAGTGCCCCCTCGCCAGCTCGAAAGGATCCGAACGCGCTTGACGAAGAAGAGCGGTGCGATCGATCTCGAGCGGCTTCAGAGCGACGTCGAGTGGGCGCTGGCGCGCGGCCTGGGGCCAAGGGACCTCGTGCCCATGCTCGAGCGCCTGCGCCAGCACGCACCGCGCGGCTCGGCCGCGGCCTGCTTCGCCGCCACCGAGCTCGCGGGCGTTCTCCTGCGAACGTCCCCATGGCGCTCCGCGGTGCTGGCGCGAGAAGTGCTGCGCCACGAAGATACGGATCGCGCCTGGGCGGTGCTCGGGCTTGCCCTGACGGTCCTCGGGCATTACCGGAGCGCAAAGCGCGCTTTTTCGAAGGCCCTGGCGCACTCGCCGCAGTGCTCGTCGTACGCCCACAACCTCGGGCATCTGCTCGACGCGGCGCTAGGGTGCCCGCAGGACGCGCTGCCCTGGCTCTCGAAGGCGCACGCGGCCCGCCCCGGCGACGAAGAGATAGCCGCCTCGTACGCCCATGCCCTGGTGGGCGTCGGCAGGACGGACGACGCACGACGCGTCCTCGAAGCGGCGCTCGGCACGTACAAACACGCCGCCGACGCGATCATCCGGCGCTGGGCCACTGAAGACCGCGACGAAGACGAGTAGCGCAGGCTCGATGGAGCCGCCGGGGGCACCCGCCGGCTGAAATTGAGTTTGCGGTCAACGGCGTTGTCGCTATCTGATGCCGCACCATGGGTCAGACGGCGAAATCCCTCGTCACGGCGTTCATCGCCACGGCGCTCTTCTCGGATGTCTCGTTCGCGCAAGGAGCGGCGCAAGCCGCGCCCGCTCAGACGCCGCCCGCGACACCGGAGGAGACGACACCCGCGAGCAGCGAGCCGATGGACACCGCCCAGCCGCCGACGCTGGACCCCGACGCCCTGCCCGTCGCGAAGGATCCGATGCTCGTGCCCGTAGCCCCTCCCGCGAACGTCGTCGGATCCTGGAACGACGTGCTGCGGCTCGTTCGCCAGCGGTCGACGGCGCTGCACATCGCCGCCGCCGACGTCGATCAGGCGCGCGCGCTCGAGACTCGCGCGTGGGCGGGCGTGCTGACACAGCTCAGCGCTGGGGGATCCGTGAGCCGCGCGCTCGTCAGCGCCACGAGCGGCGCCTATACCATTCCTCATCCGCCCACCACCCTCCAGGCCGGGGTGAACCTCGATCAGCCGCTCGTGAACGTGAACGCCTGGTACGGCGTCGGAACGGCGAAGGAGCGCACGAAAGTCGCCGACCTCAGCGAGAAGGACACCGAGCGGACGCTCCTGTCCACGGCGGCGCAAGCGGCAGTCGGCGTGATCACCGCGTCGCGCGTCGCGGAGTCGAACCGCGTCTCGCTCGCCTCGGATCTTTCGACGCTCGACCTCACGAAGCGGCGCGCGGCCCTCGGCGCCGCGACGGCGGTCGACGTGCTGCGCGCGGCGCAGGAGGTCGCGACGGCCCGCGCGCAGCTCGTGACCGGCGACGAATCGCTGCGCCAGGCGCGTGAAGCCCTGGGCGCGGCGCTCGGCTTCACCAGCGGCTGGGGCGTCTCGCCGAACCTTCGCGTCGAGGATCTGGAGCGCACCGCGGGCAGAGCCTGCAGGTCCATCGGCGACCTCTCCGCGCGCGCGGACCTGCTCTCGGCGGAGCACAACGTTGTCGCCGCGAAGCGCGATCGGCAAGCGATCGACTACCTGTACGCCCCGTCGCTCGATCTGGTCTCGGCCTTCGGCTACACCGATTATCTGTACACGCAGTCGGCGTCGAACGGCAGCTTGACGCAATGGACGATCGGCGCGCAGCTCAAGTGGCTCCTCTTCGACGGCGGCGATCGCGCGGGTCAGGCCCGCTTCACCGAGGACGCGGAGACCATCGCGCGCGAACAGCTCACCCAGAAGAAGCGCGACGCCACCCTGCAGCTGACGCAAGCCGACCGCGCCATCCTGGTCGCGCAAGCGAGCCTTCAAGTGTCGACTTCCGCGCGCGACATCGCCAAGGAGCAAGCGCGCCTCGCGCGCCTCGCCTTCATCAATGGTAGCGGCACGAGCTTCGACCTGGTCGATAGCGCCCGGGCGCTTCGCGAAGCCGAGATCGACCTGCTCATCAAGCAATTTCAGGTCTTCCAGGCGCGGCTGGTGGCCTTCCTCTCGCGCTCCAACTGCCGTATCTGACGCGCTTCCTCGAGTCGTTTCACGGCCGCGCGCGAGCCGCTGCGCGTGGACGAAGCTATGCTAGGTTGCGGGCCGTGTCGCGCTCCTCACGGTTTTTTCCGGTGCTGCTCGGCGTCACGTTCGCGGTGTTCGTCGTGCTCATCTACATGATCTTCCTGGTCGCGCCGCAAGCCCAGGCGACGGCGGGCGGCGTCGCGCAGAAGATCTTCTATTTCCACGTGCCGTCCGCGTACGCGATGTACCTCTGCGGCGTCGTGTGTTTCCTGGCGAGCGCCGCGTATCTCGCCGGAGCGACGGATACGCGCAACGCCATCGCGAAGGCGGGCGCCGAGTGCGCGGTCGTCTTCGGCATCATGATGCTGACGAGCGGCCCCCTCTGGGCGAAGAAGGCGTGGGGGGTGTACTGGACTTGGGATCCACGCCTGACCACGACGCTCCTCAGCGTGATGGTGTACGTCGCCGTCGTCGTCCTGCGCGCCTTCACCGGCGACGGCGACGCAGAGCGCAAGTTCGCCGCGGCCCTCGGCGTCCTCGGCACCGTGAATCTCCCCATCATTCATTACTCGGTGCAGAAGTGGGGCGGGAACCACCCCATCGTCATCAACCGCGGAGGGGGCGGCCTGGGCTCCCCCGTCATGTACACGACCCTGACGCTCGGGTTCGCGGCGATGACCCTCCTCGCGATCGTCCTCTTGTGGTCGCGCGCCCGCGTCGCGATCCTCGCCTCCCGGCTCACGCGCGCCGAGGAAGAGGCGCTTGCCCTCGAGCCGGACGAGGACGTCGCGTGAGCTGGGCAGCGCAAGACACCGCGCCCGGGCAGAAGACGCCCGAAGACCGCTCGACCCAGTTCGTCCCCGTCCAGGGCGGGAACGAATCGACCAGCGCCGAGGCGCTGCTCGTCACGGCCTACATCGTCATGTGGGCGGCGCTGATCGTCTTCGTCTTTCTGACCTGGCGCAAACAGGGCGCCCTGGAAAAGCGCATCGAGCGACTAGACGATACGCTCAAGAAGAGTATCGGGAAGACCTGACCGCGTGCCGACGATAGAGCACATCATCTACATTCCGGGCGTCCTGCTGGTCGGCGTGGTCATCGGCTACACGATGGGCGCGCGCGCGGTCCGCGCCGAGATGGACCGGTTGAAAAAGCGCGCTCGACGCTAGTCCATCGCTGGACCGTCGGCTCCGACTAGCGCCTCGGCTGTTGCGTGGGTCGCGCGACCGGGGTCGCGCTCCTCGCCGCTTGCCTGGCTGAATCCGACCGATTGCCCTGATGAGCCCTGCGGGGTAGCGTTCGCCGCGCGTGCTCGGCGTCTCTTTCAGCGAAATCGTGATGATCGCCATCGTGGCGCTCATCGTGGTCGGGCCCCGGCGACTGCCGGAGATCCTGGGCCAGCTGGGGCGTTGGGTCGGGAAGATCCGCCGCATGACGACGGAGGTCCGCAGGCAAACCGGCATCGACGAGATCCTGCGCGAGGAAGGCATCTCGGGCGGCATCAACGAGCTTCGGTCGATGATGCGCGGTGAGCTCAGCAACCTGCAGCGGTACGCCTCGGGCACTTCGACGCTCGTGCAAGAGCCGCCTCGGAACGACGCGGTCGTCGACGCCTACGGCGAGTCGATCGCCTACGACAAGCTCCGCGAGCAGCCGATCGAAGGCGTGGATGCTTACGGCGCGATCCCCGAAGATCTGCTCGCCGCCGCGGCGCCGGTTCCGCCGACTGCGACGGCGCCGGTTCCGCCGACTGCGACGGCGCCGTCGACGTCGCTCGTGTCGCCGCGCGGCGAACCGCCGCCCGCCCTGGAACGCGCAGCGGACGCGAACGCCGCCGCACCCGCGGCCAAGGGTTCCGCGTGACGGCAGAGCTGCGCGACGAGCCCGACGGCGACGAGGCCATGTCGTTCTGGGAGCACCTGGAGGAGCTCCGCCGACGCCTCATCTACATGCTCGTCGCCTTCGTCGCGGGCGCTGGTCTGGCGTGGACGGTGCGCGAGCGGCTCCTCTACACGCTGACCGCGCCGTTCGCCGAGGCGTGGAGCCAGGCCGAGCTCGGCGGCACCGCGTCCCTGCACTTCCCTGCCCCGCAGGCGCTGTTCGTTTCTTACATGAAGCTGTCGCTCATCGGCGGCTTCGTCTTCTCGCTTCCCATCTTGCTGTACCAGCTGTGGGCCTTCGTATCGCCCGGGCTTTACAGCCGCGAGAAGCGCTATGCGATTCCGTTCGTGCTGAGCTCGTGCGGGCTCTTCGCGCTCGGCGCGTGGTTCGGATGGCGTTTCGCGTTCCCCGCCGCGTTCCGATACTTCCTGAGCTTCAGCGGCAAGCTCGGACCGAACATCGTCGTCGAGCCGACGGTGATGGTGAACGAGTACATCGAGGTGGTCTCGCAGCTACTGCTCGCCTTCGGCGCCGTGTTCGAGCTGCCGGTGCTCGTTTTTTTTCTGGCGATCGCCGGGATCGTCAATCACACGCACCTCATCCGTTTCTTCCGCGTCTTCGTCGTCATCGCGTTCATCATCGCCGCCGTCATCACTCCACCGGATCCCATCAGCCAGCTCTTGCTCGCGATCCCCATCTGCGGCCTCTACGGCCTCTCCATCGGAGTCGCCTACGTCTTCGGCCGCAAAGAACCGAAGTCGACGGGGATCACCAAGTCCTCCTGATGCGAGCATCAGCTTTCAGCTGTCAGCCATCAGCTGTCGGCCATCACGTCGCTGAGCTCACTGATGACGTCTGAAGCTGAAAGCTGATGGCTGACAGCTGAAAGCTGAAAGCTACCCCTCACGCGCATACGGTTCGCCGCGGATGATCGTCATTGTTCGGTAGAGCTGCTCGGCGAGGATCACGCGCGCCAACCGATGCGGCAGCGTCAACTTCGACAGCGAGAGCCGCACGTCGGCCCGCGCCGAGACGTCCTTGGGAATGCCCTCGGCGCCGCCGATGAAGAACGCGATCTCTCCCTTGCCCCTCGCCGCCCAACGCTCGACGCGCTCGGCGAGCACCTGGCTCGAGAGCTGCTCGCCGTCGACCTCGAGCGCGACGCGGAGCGCGCCCTCCGGCGCGAGCCGCTCGAGCTGCTCGCCGTTCTTCGCCTCGCGTTCGTCGCAAGACACGTAGCGGCGGACGCGCGCGAAGTAATCGTCCGCCGCCGCGCGCAGCGGCGCGTCGCGGATCTTCCCCACCGCGACGACGACGAACTTCAACGGAGCCGCGCGCTTCGACGGCTCACGATTCCACTCCGGGCGAGCTCGGCAGCGGCAGGCGGCTGGCGTCCATCCAGAGCCCGTCGAGATCGTAAACGGCGCGCGCTTCCTTCTGGAACACGTGCACGACGATGTCGACGAAGTCGATGAGCACCCAGCTCGCTATCGTCCGTCCCTCCATCGAAATGGAATGGATGCCGTTTCTCCCGAGAAGCTCCTCGACCGAATCGGCGATGGCGGCGACGTGGCGATCGCTCGAGCCGGTCATGAGCACGAGGAAGTCCGCGTAGTCCACCTTCCCGGACACGTCGATGATCTCGATGGCCGACGCCTTCTTGTCGAGACCGGCTTCCGCCGCGAGCAGCGCCACCCTTGCGCTCGCGTCGCGCGTGGTCGACGGCCGAGGACCGTCCGCACGCGCTTTTCTCGGCGGCCGCGGCAGCGCCCTCGGCCGGATTGTATTCGTCCCCTTTTTGCCCGTTCTTCTAATCGTCACTGATGGTTCAGTTCCTCGTCTGGCCGTCTCCGAGCACGACCCATTTCTCCGCGGTCAACCCTTCGAGCCCCATGGGGCCGTAGGAATGTAGCTTCGACGTGGAAATGCCGATCTCGGCGCCGAGGCCGAGCTGCCCTCCGTCGTTGAAGCGCGTCGAGGCGTTCACCAGCACGCAGCTCGCGTCCACTTCGCGCAGCCAGCGCTGCGCGCGGGTGTGGCTCTCCGTACAGATGGCCTCGGTGTGGTTCGAGCCGTACCGCTCGATGTGATCCATCGCCGCGTCCATGTCGCGCACGACGCGCACGGCGAGCACCAGATCGAGAAACTCGTTTCCCCAGTCTCGATCCGTCGCCGGGACCGCTTCTTTCACGAGCTCGCAGGTGCGCGCGTCGCCGCGGATCTGCACGCCGTGCCGAACCAGCGCCGCCCCGATGTCCGGTAGCAGCGCGGCGGCGGCGTTCTGGTGCACGAGCAAGCACTCGAGCGCGTTGCAAACGCCGGGCCGAGACACCTTCCCGTTCAGCGTCAGGTCCAGAGCCATCTTCGGGTCGCACCCCTCGTCGAGGAAGAGATGGCAGACGCCTTTGTAGTGGTTCAACACCGGAACGCGCGCGTTCTCCGCGACGAACCGGATGAGCCCTTCGCCGCCGCGCGGAATCACGAGATCGATGAGGCCCGAGAGGCCGATCATCTCCCGGATGCCCTCGCGATCCGTCGGCGGCACGATGGCGACGGCGTCCTCCGGCAGACCGGTCTCGACGAGCGCTTGGCGCAGCAGATCGCCGAGCACGCGGTTCGTCTCGGCGGCTTCCTTCCCGCCGCGCAACAGCACCGCGTTGCCCGCCTTCAAGCACAGCGCCGCGGCGTCGATGGTGACGTTCGGACGCGACTCGTAGATCATTCCGATGACGCCGAGGGGCAGACGCTGCCGGCCGATGAGCAGACCGTTCGCGAGCCGCTGCATCCCGCTGCGGCTCCCGACCGGATCCGCGAGCGAGGCGACGTACTCGACGCCCGCCGCGGTCGACGTGATCCCCTTCTTGTTCATCTCGAGCCGGTCGACGAAAGCGCCGGTGCCCCCGGCGTCGCGAGCCCGCTGCAGATCCACGGCGTTGGCCTCGGCGATACGGGCCGACTCGTCCCGTAGGATGCGAGCCGTGGCGAGCAACGCGCGGTCCTTGGCGGCGCGATCGAGGCGCCCGAGCTTCCGGGAGGCGGCTTTCGCTCGCGCTGCGAGCTCTTTGACGTCTGTCACCAGGAGGACCTGATGGAAAGCCTAGCCCAATGTTCACTCATGACAAACGGCGACCCTGTGAATTCCACGTTTCTTCAGTGCGGCATAGCGCCGGCGTCCGCGATTGGCAGTGGTTTTTTCGGGCTCTCGGCTCCTCCGTCTCCGTTCCACGGCGGCAGCGGCGGCCTTTCGTACTCCGGAGGCGGGCCCTTCGGGATCCCCGTCGCGTGGGGACCGCATCCCTGAACCGACACAACGGCCGCGAAAAACGCCCAGGCGGTCCGCGTCAAAGCCACCGCTCCTGGTCCACGGCGCCCAGCGTCTGCTCGATGTCGTAGCGATGCGAGTACCCGAGCACGGCGCGCGCGCGGGAGTCGTCGACCATGCAGACGTAGCGGATGAAGTCGAGCTCCGGCGCCGGAAACGACGTGAGCCGCATGCGCCAGAGGCGGTCGACCATTCGCCGCGCGACCATGTGCGGCACCGGGAGCTGCCCGCGACCGAGCAGGGTGATCGCGTGCGACAGCGGCAGAGCCGACGGCCCGGCGATGTTGAAGATGCCCCGCACTCCGGGGCGAAGCGAGAGGCGGATCGCGGAGACCACGTCGTCCTGGTGGACGGCCTGCATCATGGGGTCGAAACCCATGAGCGTCGGCACCACGGGCAGCCTCAGGTAGTTGCTCGGCGCGTTGCGCACCGTTCCCAGAATGTGCGCCGGCCGCAGGATGACGGTTTCGGTGTTCGGATGCTTCCAGAAGAACGATTGCGCGAGCATGTCGAGCTCGACGAGATCGCGCATTTCGCTGAAGGCGCTGGCCGCGAGGAGCGGCGCGTCCTCGGTGAGAAACTGCGGGTTGTCGGGCCGCGGCCCGTACACGTTGGCGCTCGACAGGAGCACCACCTTCGGAACGTCGTATTGCCGCGCCGCCTCGAGCAGCTTCTGAAACCCGAGCAGGTTCCAGGTGTGGTGATCTTCGCCGCTGCCGCGCGGATCGTGCATCACGCCGAGATGAACGAGCGCCGACACTTGCCGGTTGCGGAAGACGTCCTTCACCTTCTTGCGCCGCAGATCGATCTGATAATGCTCGATGTCTTTCGGGCGATCGCCGAACGGCCGACGATCCAGCCCGACCACGGTGCGTTCGCGATGAAGGAAGCGCGCCACGCGGCGACCGAGGCGCCCGCAGATGCCGGTCACGACGACCACGCCGGAGGTCATGCGCTCGTGCAGATCGCGCGGCATCAAATCCGAACCGCGGCGTGAGCGACGGCGCCGCTCGAGCGCCGCGCCGTCGCCGCTGCCGTTGCTGTTCGAGGCCGGGTCGATGCTGTCGAAGTCTTCTGCGCCGGACATCAGAAGAAGAGACTCTTTCGTTCCTTGAGGCCGCGGTTGATCATGCTCTGAATCGTCTGGCGGACGACCCAAACTTTCTCTTCGATGATGGTGTCGTCGTCGTCCGGGTCGCCGTCGAACTGCATCGGCTCGCCGAAATAGACGTGATACCGGGTCGGCAGCGGCAGCTGTCCGCCCGGAATGAAGAGCTGCGGGACGACCGGCAGCACGGGCACGCCGATTGCTTTCGCGAGCCAATCCAGGTTGCCCACGTTGATGAACTGTTCTTCCGCTCCGATGACGGCGACCGGAACGATGGGCGACCGCGTCTGAATCGCCAGGCGCATGAACCCGAGCCCGAACTCCTCGAGCTGATAGCGCCGGGTGAACGGCTTCGAGATGCCGCGCGTGCCCTCGGGAAAGGCGAGGATGAGCTCTTCTTGCTGCAGGAGCCGTTCGCAATTCTCCGGCACGCCGACGACCTGCCCGGTGCGATTGAACATCATGGAGACGAACGGCAACGTCTGCGCCCACTTCTCCACCATGGCGCGAATGATGCGCGGCGGCTCCGCGTCCATGAACATGCTCATGGCGATGATCACGCCGTCGATCGGGATCTGCCCCGAGTGATTCGAGATGAGCAGCGCGCGGCCCGTGGGCACGTTCTCCGAACCTTTGACGATGGTGCGGAAGTACAGCCGGTGCAGCGCCGCCGCGCCGATGGAGACGTATTTGGTGAAATCCGGATCGAGCCCGAAGGGATCGCCGCCCATCTGGTCGTAGCGGGCGCGCACGCGCTCGACGCGTTCTTCGAAATCCGGGCCGAGGGTGCGCAGCGCGAGCTCGTCGACTACGCGACGCGTCTGCTTCACGAGCTTCCGCGCGAAGGGGAAGACGTCGCGAGCGGCGACGTCGGAGAGTCGGACGAGTGCGCTCTGTCTGTTCATCTGAATCCGGATGGCAGAGAATACGGCTGTCAGGCGAGAATTGCAGTGAATACAGAGCGACGTTCACGGAGCTTCCGACGGACGACCAGGACGGCCGATTCTGGCCGAGCGGGACGCGCTTGATCATTCCGCGGGCGCTCCATCCCGGCGACCGAGTGCGGGTGATAGCCCCGTCGGGGCCGTTCGACCGTACGCTCGTGTTGCGGGGGCTCGGGTGGCTCCGTCATCGGTATGAAGTCGTGTTCAGGCCCGGGTTGTTCCAGCGAGACGGTTTCCTAGCTGGGCCCGACGCGCGCCGCCTCGAAGAACTGACAGAAGCACTTGCCGATCGCGAAGCGCGCGCCGTCGTGGCCACGCGCGGCGGCTACGGTCTCAACCGGATCGCCCATCGCATAGGGACGGCGTGCCTCCGCGACGAGCCCAAATGGCTCGTGGGCTTCTCCGACATCACCGCGCTGCACGTGGAAGCGCAGCGCGCCGGCGTCGCTTCGCTCCACGCGCACAACGTCGCCGGGCTCGGCCGAGGAGACGATTTGGGTCGCGCCGAATGGATTCGCGCGCTCGAAGATCCCCGCGCACCGCGGCGCTTCGACGCGCTCGTCCCTTGGCAACCAGGTCGCGCGCACGGGCCGCTCGTCGGAGGCAACCTCACGGTGCTGTTCACCTGCGCCGCGGCGGGACGCCTCGTCATTCCGGACGGCGCCGTCCTCTTCGTGGAAGACGTGGCGGAGGCGCCTTACCGCGTCGACAGAATGCTATCGGCGCTGATCGCTTCGGGTGCGCTGGATCGGGTCGCGGGAGTGCTCGTCGGTGACTTCACCGACGCGCCGCCGGGCCGCCATGGAGTGCCGATGGACGCGGTGCTCCGCGAGCGCCTCGCGCTGCTCCGGGTGCCGGTGCTCGCGGGATTTCCCGCTGGCCACGGCGTTCGCAACACGCCGCTGCACCTCGGAACGATGGCGGAGCTCGACGGCACCGCCGGAGTCGTCGAGCTCGGCGACGAGTGACGCGGCCTATTCGAAGAGCTCGTCGTCGGCGATCTCTTCGCCGTCTTCCTCGGCGGGGGGCGACGGCGGCGGATCCGACAAATGCGGTTGCCGTATCTCCGTGGAGTCGCTCGGGCGCGCGTCGAAGTCCGTGAATTTCATCGGCGAAGGTGCGCCGCGCGGCGGCGGCGGCGGCGACTTGGACGGCCGCATCGAAGGCGGCGGAGGCGGCCTCGAGTTGCGCATGGACGGCGGCGGGGGCGGCGCCGCGGCGGAGCGCGGCGGCGGGGGGGGCGTCCGCGTGCCGCGCGCGCCGGGAGGCAGCGGCGGCGGAGTCGGTCGCACCGGAGCCGGCGCTTCCAGCGCCGACATGTCCACTTCGATGTCGCCCTCCGGCTCGACGCCGTTGGTGCCGCCCGCGCCGTTCGCCGGACTCTTCGCAGCCGGCGCCGCCGTTGCCTCGGGCGGCGTGGGCAGGGGCATCACCGGCAGGGGCGGCGGAGTCGACGAGCGCATCGCCGGCTCGGGCGGCGCGTCGGCGGGCGACTCCGGAGCAGCGGCGTTCAGCGCGTCACTCGGAGCGTCCATCGCCGGCTCTTCGTCGCGAGCGCGGCGCGCGGCGGCTTCCGCCTCGGCGCGCGCCTCCGTCTCTTCATTGGTCTCGCTGGCTTGCGACTTGCGGCTCTTCTTGCGCTTGCCCCTCGCCGGCTTCTCTTCGTCGGCCGGCGGCGGCGCCACGGCTGCGGAACGCTCCGGCGCGGGCGCCGCGAGCTCGTCGACCTCGGTCTTCGGCGCCCGCGCTTCTTCGCGCTCGGCGTCGAGCCCGGGCGGAGGCGCTACCGGCGTGGGTATCGACGTGTGGTCGGCGGGCGGCCCCGATTTCCGCTCCGGCGGCGGCGCGTCCGAACGCAGGATGGCGCCCTCGCCGTCCTCGGAAGCGCGCTTGAGCATGTTGCCCTTGGCGCGCTCGAGGCCCGCGGTCGCCTCCGCGTCGCCCGCCTTCATGCGAAGCACGCGGCGCCACGCGTCGGCCGCTTCGCGCGCGTCGTCGAGCGTCTCTTCCCAGAGGCGCGCCACCTTCCGCGCGAGCTCCGCGCGCTGCGTCTGGTCGCGTCCGCGCAGGATCTGATCTTCGTAGAGCTGGACCATGCCGCGATAGTCGGCGAGCTCCGTGTACAGCGCGGAGAGCTTCTCCATGACGTCCGCGTCGGACGGCGCGAGCTCGTGGAGACGCTTCAGGTCTTCGGCAGCGCCCGGCTTGTTGTCGAGCAGCTCCGCGCGCACGCTCGCGCGGCGACCGAGGAGCTTTCGAACCAGGGGACCGTCGAACACCTCGCCGAGAGCGCGCGTCAGCAGAGTTTCGCAGCGCTCGGGCTGACCGATGTCCGTGGCGAGCTCTTCCAGCGTGTCGAGCCCCGCGTCGTCGACGTGGGTGACGATGGCGTCGCCGAGCCAGCCGAACGCCCGCTCGCGATCGGCGAGCTCGTGGAAGGCCATCAGCGCGGCGCGCCGCAAGAGCGCGGCGCGCGTACGGCCGCCGTCGCGCGAGCCCTGGCCTCCCGCGGCGAACGCTTCGGCGAGCGTCGTGCGCAAGGCCACCGCGCCCCTCGCCTCGTCGGTGCGGCGCGCCATTTGCTCCAGCGACTCGAGCGCGTCTTCTTGCGCGCCGGCGGCGAGCGCCGTGTCGAAGAAGCCGCGCGCGCGCTCGAAGGCGTCGCGTTCCGCCGCGACCTGCGCCGCGCGCGCCAGCGCCCCGAGTCGATCCGGCGGCGCCTTGCAGCGGCCGATCTGACGTTCGTACAGGTCGATGACCTGCGCCGGATCCCCGAGCAGGTTCGCGAGCCGCTGGAGCAGCGGTTCGGCGCTGCTCGGCGCGACGCTCGTCAGCGCTTGCTCGCCGTGCAGCACGGCCTCCGGCGGGTCCACGCCCGCGGTGACCAGCACCTCCGCCTGCCGCACCATCTCTTCGGCGCGCGCCGGCCCGCTCAGGCCTTTGACGACCAGATCTTGCGCGATGGAGAGCGCGTCGAGGTCGCGCAGACGGACCGCCACCGCCTCGAGCCGCTCGGCGATCTCGGGCTTCGCGACGCGCATGCGCGCGAGCTCCTTCGCCACGGAGGCGGCCTCCGCGTCGGCTCCGACCTCCACGAAGCGATCGAACGCGCCGTGAAGCTGCCCGTCGCGCGCCGTCGAGGGCGACGCGTGACCGAACCACTCCACGAGCTTGCCCGCGACGGCCTTCTTCTTGCCGAGACGATCCCCGAGCTCGATGAAGGCTTCGCGGCACTCCACGTCGCCCTGGTCCCCGACGCCCGCGAGCGCGGCGAGCGCGTCGTCGCCCCGGTTCAGCCGCTCGCTCAGCACCTCCGCGAGGTGCCGCGTCATGCGGCTGACCTCTTGCTCGTCGCCTTCCACCTCGACCAGGCGCGCCGTGTGCTCGGCGACGACCGCCCACTCCTCGAGGCGTTCGGCGAGCTCGATGATGCGCTGCACGGCCTGGAAATCGTCCGGATCGGCGGCGATGATGACGTTGAGCGACCGCAGCGCGGCGCGCGGCTCTTCGAGCTTGTTCTCGTAGAGATCCGCGAGACGCCCGGCGAGCTCGACGCGTTGCTCGGGCACCTCGGTGCGCTCGAGTTGCTTCTCCAGCGCTTCGGCGGCCTCCGTGTAGCGACCGCGCTGTTCTTCGAGCGTGGCGATCGCCGCGAGCGCCTCGATGCTCGCCGGATCGAGCTCGTCGAGCACGCGGCGGTATTGGTCGACGGCCGCGTCGATGTCCTTCACCCCTTCGGCGAGCAGACGCGCCTGGCGCAATCCGACGGAGGCCTGCTCCGCGCGGCTCGCCGTCGCGCGCCCGAGGCGCGAGAGATAGTCGACGGCCTCCGAGAACTCTCCGCGATCTTCCGCGTCGCTCGACAAGAGCGAGAGCGCTTCCGGATCGTCCCCGTCTTCCAGCAACAGCGAGAGGCTCTCCCGCGCGGCGGCCGGGTCGCCGAGGGATTCCCGTTGAAGCGTCGCCGCGCGCTTGCGGAGCGAGACGCGCGCCGTCTTGTCCGGATGCTTCTCGGCGCGCCGCAGGAGCATTTGCGCGACGTCCGGCAGCCGATTTTCGGATGTGAGGTGCTGCTCCAGGGTCGCGGCGGTGTCGTCGTTGGTCGGATCCGCCTCGAGCGCCTGATCGAGCCGGTTGATCGCCGCTTCGGTGTCGCCGGCGCGCAATAGATAGTCCGCTTCGACGGCGTAGAGGGCGGCCTGCTGCCGCGGGGTTCGCGCGAGCTGGGCGCGCTCGTTCGCCGTGACCGCGGCTTGGGCCCAGGCCTCGGCGCTCGCGTAGGCTTGCTCCGCGGCTTCCCATCCGGCGACGTCGGACGAGATGCGCGCGGCCTCCGAGAACGCGTCCCCGGCCCCGACGAGATCTCCCCCGCCGCGGCGGAGCTCGCCCAGGCGCTTGTACAGCGCGCCGCGCGAGGCGTCGTCCGTGATGCTGCCGACGCAATCCGCGATGACCTGCGCCGCGAGATCGAGGCGGTCGGCCTTCTCGAGAAACTTCACCGCCGTCGCGACGGCGACGTCGTCCTCCGGCGTGAGGGCCGCGATGCGCGCCCACGCTTGACCGGCGGACGTCGGATCTTTGCGCTTCGTCTCGTGTAGCTTGGCGAGGTGCTTCTCCAGCGAGATGCGCACCTCGACGTCGGACTCCTGCTCCGCTTCGCGCTCGAGCATCGCCGCGAGGTCGTCCCAGCGGTTCGCGCGCTCGAGCAAGCGGCGCAGCTGCTCTTTGGCGTCGGCCTCGTCGGGGTCGAGCGTCAACAGCGTTTGCCAGGCCTGGATCGCCGTATCGAAATCGCGGATCTGCGATTCGCAAAGACCCGCCACCTCGCGGAGCCAGGTGACGCGCGATTCCATGTCCGCGTCCGAGGAGCGCGACGCGCGGAGCAGGATGTCCCTGAGCTCCCCGTATTTTCGCGCTTGGCGATAGTGCGTCTGCAGAAACGAGAGCGCGTCGCGGTTCGTCGGATCGCCCTTCAGCACGTCGCGATAGACGCCCGCGGCTTCGTTCCGGCGGTTCTTCGCGGCGAGCTGCGCGGCCTTCGCGAGCAGCGCGTCCGTCGCGTCCGAATCGGGGGCGGGCTCGGCTTCCTCTTCTTCGACGCCGTCGAGATCGTCGAGGGTGCGATCCGCCGCGGGGGCCACGCGCGGCCCCGCGCGGTTCGCCGCTGGTCTCGCCGCAGCGGCGGCGCGCGCGGGTGCGGCCGCGGAACGCGGAGGACTGTCGCCCGCGACTCGCGCCGCTTCACGCGCCAGCGCTCCCGCGGGATTCACCTGGGTGTAGCTCGACGCATACGGCGCGACCTCTTCCAGGCGTCCGAGCTGCTCTCCGTAGTAAATGGCGAGCTGCATCGCGCGGTCGTTGCCGGGCTCGATCTCGAGCGCGCACGTGGAATAGGCGAAGCCGTGCTCTCCGGCGTACTCCTCGGCGAGCTCCACGAAGAGCTGTGCGCCGGTGCTCTTCCACACTTCATCGAGCGGCTTGCCCTCGCGCACGGAATCGAGCACGAGCGTCGCGAGCTGCTGCTTCAGCCCCGGGTCGCCCGGATCGACTTGGCGGGCCTTGTCGAGCGCGCGGAGGGCGCCGACGGAGTCGCCGATGGAACGGCGCGCGTCGGCTTCGTCCGCGTACAGCGACACGCGGCGCTCCGGATCGGTGACCAGCGTCTGCTCCATCGCGTAGTACGGGATGGCTTCGGAGACTTGCCCCGCCGCCTTGTACGCCTCGCGAATCGCGTAGATCGCGTACTGGCTCGACGGATCGTAATCCAGCGCGCGGCGATACGCCTCGATGGCGCGCGCGGGGTTCGACAGAGGCGGCTCGGCGAACAGCCGCCCGAGCTCTTCGTGGATGCCGGCGACGGCCGGACGCATCGTCGGGTCACGTTGCGCCAGGGGCGCCAAGGCTTTGGCGCGTCGTTCGAGCAACGCAGCCAGCGCTTTCGCGTCCCCCTTCTCCCTGTACAGCTCCGCGAGACGCTCGGCCGGAGTGGCCTGTGTGGGGTCGCGGTCTATGGCGATCATCAGCGCCCGAGCGGCGCGATGCGCGTCATTTAGGGAGAGGACCCAGACGTTGGCGGCTTCGGTCAACCAGTGGCTCGCGAGCGCCGGATCGGCCGTCGCGGTCCCCACTTTCTCGAGGAGCATCGCGTACGAACGCGGGTCCTGCTGGCCCGCGCTGTGGGCATGCAAGATAGCTTCCTGATCGTGGGGATTTTGGACCAGTCTTTGTACTAACGCGTCCATTTCACGCGGATCCATCCCGGGAACCTACGCTATCACGGTGCATCGAAAAGTCGCTAGCGTGACGGCGGGTTTGTTTCCCGTCCCTCCGCTCGCCCGCATCTCGAAAATCGACTTTCCGACGAGCGCTCCGCGACTCGCCACAGTATACTTTTGGAGTGCGCCGAGAATACCGTCCCGACATCAGCGTCACACGCCGAACGGTCGCCGGAGCACGGCTCGCCGCCATCTCGGTCGCTGCAGGAGCGGTAGCCACCGTCGGCTCGCTGCTCGCCGTCGCGTACCTCGCGGCCGTCGGCGCTTCGAGCGCGCACGCGGAGCAACGCGCGCAGCTCGCGAGTCACAGCGAATCGCCCCGCGCGGCGTACGAAGGCGCCCGTCGCCTGGACGGGCTCACGGATCACTCGGCGCGCCCCGTACGGGAGCACCGCATCGGAGACATCACGCTCGTCGATGTGGGAGCAGAGATCCCTTCCCTCGACGAAGAGCTGGATCGCCAGCGCGGGCTTTCCATGCGAGCGCACGAGCGGCTCCTGGTGTGGCTCGTCGTACCGGACTGTAAGTCGTGCAACGCCGTGGAGGCCGCGCTGTCGAGCCCCGAGGTGCAGCACGCGCTGGGCAAGGCGCGGCTCGTGCGGCTCGACGCCGTGGAATTCCTGGCCGAGCTGTCCCGCATCGGCGTCCCCATGGATGCGTTCCCCGCGTTCGTGCTCCTCGGGCGCGACGGCCACGCCGCGGACTACCTGCACGACGGTGAGTGGGACGACGACATCCCCGAAAATATCGCACCGGTGCTGAAAAGTTTCGTGGAAGGCACATACACGCGGCGTCGCAGTCCGTGGCACGGGGGCCTACACGAAGACGAGACGCCGATCTGACAGGGAGACACGAGGGCGTCCGGCGAACTAACATTCGGCCTCTCGTCCATGAACCGAGTCGCCAGAGTCGCCGCAGCCGCTCCCTCGCTTCGCTCGCACATCGAGGCGCGTCGTTCGCAAGGAGCGCTGTTCAGTTTGAGGGAAGCCGTCGGGGTGGTCGTTCCGCTCTGCGTCGAGCTCGCGGAGTATCACGCCGCGGGCCACAGGTTCTTCGTTCACCCATCCAGCATCGTTCAGGATCCCACCGGCAATTTTCATCTGTCCGCGCCGCACGCCGAAAGGCCTCCGGCAGATCCGCGTGACCGCGCGTGCATGGCGCCCGAGGAGCGCGACGGGCACTCGGGCAATGCGCGCTCGAGCGTGTTCGGCATCGGCGCCATTCTTTACGAGCTCTGCACCGGCCACTCCATCGGCCCCGGGATGCGGCGCCCGACGGAAGTGAACCCCCAGCTGCCGCCGGCTCTCGACATGGTGCTCTCGAAGGCGCTCGTGGGCGATCCCGCTCACCGGCCCGACGACTTGAAGGCGCTCGCGGCGGCCATCTACCACATGGCCCCGGAGGGCAGCATCGCGCCGCCGTCCGCGGACGAATCGCACCTCGATCACGACGAGAACTTCGACGTGGATCTCTCGCTGTCCTTGGTGCCGCCGGTGCCGCGAGCTCAGCCCCAGGCACAACCGCAGGATCCGTATTCGATGGACGTGCGCAGCGCGCCGCAGCGCCCCCCGACCGTCGACAACGCCACCGGAGAGCTCACCGAGCTCAAGCAGCGGCTCGAGAGCGATCCGCGACCGCGCTACGTGGTCGTGCGCGATGGGATGGACCACGGTCCGTTCAACGCGGTCGAGCTGTTACAGCAAATCGCGAGCAACACGTTCACCGAGGCGGACCTCTTGCGCGACACGTTCTCGCAGGACGAGCGCCCGCTCGGCGAGTGGCCGGAGTTCGCGCCGTTCGCCGAGCACGCGCGCCGCCACCGCGACATCGCCGCCGAGAAGGTCGCGATCGAAAAGACGGCGGAGAGCGAAAAGAAGAGCACCGTCGGCAAGGCCTTGCTCGGGCTCATCACCATCGGGCTCTTGCTCGTGGGCGCCGCGGCGTGGCTTCTGGTGAAGGCCGGCACGCGAAAAGACACCGTCGCCGTGCAGTCGGACACCGTCACCAACGTCGAAGCCGAGGGCAACCTCAACGTCCCGAAGGGCGGCAGGGGCAAAGGCGGGCGCGTCGTCGGATCGCAGGGCGGCATTCCGATTCTCGGGGGCGGCATGAGCTGCGAAGCCGCCCAGGCCGCCTACGTCGAAGAGATGAACGTCGGCGGGCCCCGGGGTCCCGCCGACATCACGGCGTCGCAATACGGATCCATCATGAACGGCGGGGGATACTTGAACGGGTGCGGGCTTCCTTCGAGCACCGCGGTCGACGTCTGCGTCGCGGTCCAGAACGGGCGCGCCGTGGGCGTCACCGTGCGCACGCGGCCTCACAACGGGAGCGCTGCGGCGTGCATCGCGTCCCACGTCCGCGGCATGTCCTTCCCCGTACACCCGAAGCTCGACGTGACCCGGACGACCTTCGCGGCCCAGTGATGGCGAGACCGCCGGCCTGGCCTCTCCGTCTCGCTGCCGTCGGGGGACTCGCCGTCACCGGCTGCGCGGTGTCCGTCGCGGGGAACCTCGACGAACCGCGTGCCAACCGCACCATCGCGCTGCTCTCCGCCAACGGAATCGCCGCCGAGAAAGCCGCCGATCCGGCGGAGCCCGGGCGCTTCCACGTCGACGTCGCGAGCGACGAAGCGTCGCGCGCCGTCGACGTCCTCGTCGATCAAGCGCCCGCGTCGCGGGACGCGCCCGGCGTGCTCGAAGCCCTCGGCACGTCGAGCCTCGTTCCAAGCCCCGAAGCGGAGCACGAGCGCGTGCTCGCGGGGATCGCCGGCGAGCTGACGAAATCGCTCGAAGGCGTGGACGGCGTGCTGTCGGCGCGGGTGCATCTCGCCGCGGCGCGCCCCGATCCGCTCGCCGTGGACGGGGACGTCGCGCCGCCCACCGCGGCCGTGCTCATCCGTTACCGCGGCGCGACCGCGCCCATCGGCGAAGAAGACGTCAAGAAGCTCGTCGCGTTCTCCGTACCCGGGCTCGCGAAAGAGCGCGTCGCGGTGGTGTTCGCCGCCGCGTCGCCGCCTCGGGCCGGCGCGGACCTCGTGCGCATCGGCCCCGTCTCCGCCACGCGCGCGACGGCTCGCAAGGTGCGGGGCGCGCTGCTCGCCGTCGTGGTGCTCAACATCGCCCTCGCCGCGGCCCTCGTCGCGTTGTGGTCGCGCCTCCGGCGATTCCGCGGCGCGAGCACCGCGAAGCCCAAAGCAGTCCGTTGATTCACCTCGACGCCGTCACGAAGACCTTCGAGCGCTCGGTGCTCCGGGGGGTGACGCTGCACGTGCCGGAAGGGTGCGTCTACGGGCTCATCGGCGCCGGCGGCGCCGGCAAGAGCGTCGTGGTGAAAGCGATCGCCGGGCTCGTCGTCCCCGACGGCGGCGAGATCGTCGTGGGCGGCAAAGAGGTCTTGTCGATGACCGAAGCCGAGCTCGCCGAGCACCGGAAGAACATCGGCATGCTCTTCCAGAACAACGCGCTCTTCGACTTCATGTCCATCGGCGACAACGTCGCGTTCCCGCTGCGGCGCCTGAAGCGTGCCCCCGAGAGCGAAGTCGCGGAACGGGTCGCCGAGCGGCTCGCGCGCGTCGGTCTTCCGGGCTTCGAGGCGCGGATGCCCTCGAGCCTTTCCGGCGGGCAGAAGAAGCGCGTCGGCCTCGCGCGCGCGACGATCACGCGCGCGCCCATCGTGCTCTGCGACGAGCCGGCGGCGGGCCTCGATCCGGTGACGAGCCAGCGCATCTTCGATCTGCTGCGCGAGGAACAGCAGCGCGCGAGGAGCACGGTTTTCGTCGTGTCGAGCGACGTCGATCGCCTGCTCACGGTGACCGATCGCATCGGCGTCCTGCACGAAGGCGAGATCGTCTTCGAGGGAACGACCGACGAAACGCGAGCGAGCGACGTCCCTCTGGTGCGCCAGCTGCTCCGCGGCGACAATGACGGGCCGATCTGATCGCCGCTCGGGTCGCTCGCCGCCAATGAACGCCCTCCTCGTCGCGCTAGGACGCTTCTTCCTCGAAGCCGCGGGGGCGGTAGGGCGCATGGGCGTGCTGCTCGGACAGATCTTGCTGCGGCTCGTTCGCCTCGACGTCGACGCGAGCGAGACCCTGTCGAACCTCTACAAGATGGGTGTGCGCTCGCTGCCCATCGTGTTCGTGACCGCGCTGTTCACCGGCGGCATCATGGTCGTGCAGGCGGCGCCGACGATCGAGCGGTTCGGCGCGCACGGGCTCCTCGGGTGGGGCGCAGGGTTCGGAACGCTGCGCGAGGTCGGACCGCTGCTCACCGCGCTGATGATCTCCGGTCGCGTCGGAGCCAACAACACCGCGGAGCTCGGCACCATGGTCGTGACCGAGCAGTTCGACGCGCTCCGCGCTCTCTCGATAGATCCGATAAGCTTCCTCATCGCGCCGCGCTTCATCGGCATCGTCACGACCCTCTTTCTTTCGACGATCTTCGCCGACGTGCTCGCGTTGCTCGGCGCGGCGTACGCCGGCCTGCCGCTCCTCGGCGTCGAGCCTTCGCTGTTCTACGACGGGCTCACCGGCGGCCTCCTCGGCATCGGCGACGTGCTCCACGGCCTCGTCAAATCCGTCGTCTTCGGCGTGGTCATGGCGCTCGCGAGCTGCGAGTTCGGCATGACGACCGAGGGCGGCGCGCCGGGGGTCGGCCGCTCCGTGAACGCGACGGTCGTGGTCACGGCCGCAGGCATCTTCATCGTCGACTATCTGATATCGTTCGCGGTTCGATGAGCGACGCGCCGCCTCCCCCATCGCTCGACGAAATGCTCGGCTTCGATTCGGGCTCGTCGTACGACGCGCTGAAGGCGCCGCGCGAGTTCTTCGCCGCGGCGCGCGATCTCGCGAAGGTCGCGCGGCGCACGGCGCACTTCGTCCTCCGCGGCGAGCGTCGCGAGGGCGCCGTGGCGACTCAGATGTACGAGATCGGCTACCGCTCCGCGGCGTTTCTCTGCGTCTCGATGGCCTTCATCGGCATGATCTTCGTCTACCAGGCGGGGCTGCAGATCCGGCGGCTGATCCCGGACACGTCTCAGCTCGGCGCGACGTATCTGGAGCTCTTGGTGCGCGATCTCGCCGCGTCGATCTGCGCGCTGCTCCTTTCGACCCGGGTCGGCGCGGGCATCGCCGCGGAGATTGGCTCGATGGTGGTCACGGAGCAGATCGACGCGCTCCGCATGTGCGCCGCCGATCCCATCGACTACCTCGTGCGACCGCGTTTCCTCGCGAGCCTCTCCATGACCTTCGTGCTGACGGTGATCGCGGGCTGCGCGGCGTTCCTTTCCGGCATGGTGACGGCGCAGGTCTTCTTCTCCACGAACCCGCGTACGTTCGCCGACGCGAGCCTCGTCGATTTCGGGGACGTCGCCGTGGGCGTCACGAAGTGCATCGCCTACGGCGCCGCGATTCCGATCATCAGCGCGCACGCGGGGCTCGCCACCCGCGGCGGCTCGGAAGGCGTGGGCCTTTCCACGACCCGCGCGGTCGTCAGGTCGTCCCTCGCCGTCATCGTGCTGAATTTCGTGATCAGCACGGCGGGGTACGTGCTGCTCGGGTGACTACTTTCTCGCGCGCCGTTGCAGGATGTCGCTGCCCGGCGGCGCCTGGGAGCACCAGGCGTAGCAACAATCCCTCTGACCGCGCACGCGGTGCGTCGCCGTCGCCCGGACGTCGAACGCCGCCGAATCCGGCGCCGAGAACACGGACTTCGCCGGCGGGACGATCGCGGACGGACAGCGGTCGTACGGCGCGCCGGCGGGATCGGACGAACCGCCCTCCGGCTCCGCCATGCAGTACTCTTCGCGGAACGCCGTCGCGGTGCGGCAGGCGCTCCGGATCGACGGCGCCGACGGGTCGGCGAGCTTCACCTTGTTGCACCAGCTGTAGCAGCAAGAATGCCCGGGCGGCGCTCTCTTGCGGGTATACACGGTGTAGCTCGTATCGAAGAGGCCGTACGCCGGCGCGGGATCGTATTCGCTCGTCGGCTCGTCGATGCTCGCCGGGCACGCCTCGAAGGGCGAAGGCGCCGGCAGGCTCGTCGCGAGCGGAAGCAGATCTTCACAGTAGTATTCGCGCGTCTGATCGATCCCGCAGGTCTCGGCGTGGCCCGTCTGTGCGGGTTTCTTGGGCGTCGCTCCGCCGCAGCCCGAGAACCCGAGGGCGATCGGCATCGCGACGACGAGCACCCCGGCGCGCGTGGCGCGGGTCGATCGTCGTTCTGCCGGAACCCGGGAGCGGGCTGTTTGCTTCATGCGCTAAGATGGCGAATGCCGTCGCCCACCCCGCAGCGGCCGAGAAAGTCTCGTGATTTCCTTCGTCAACGTCAAGAAGTCCTTCGGAGACAAGGCGATCCTCAGGGGAGTCTCGTTCGACGTGCGAGAGGGAGAAGTTTTCTTCATCATCGGGTCGTCCGGCGTCGGCAAGAGCGTCCTCATCAAGCAGCTCGTCGGCCTGCTCCGGCCGGACGACGGCCAGATCCTCGTCGACGGCGAGGACGTCACGCGTCTCGACGAACGAAGGATGTACGCCGTCCGCAAGAAGTGCGCGATGGTCTTCCAGCACTCGACGCTGTTCGATTCCATGACCTGCGCCGAGAACGTCGCGCTCCCGCTGCGCAAGCACCGGCGGTTGTCACCGCGGGATGCGCTCGGCGAGGCGACGAAGCTCCTCGAGCGCGTGAACATGGCTCGATATGCGGGGAGCTACCCCGCGGAGCTCGGCGACGGCATGCGCAAGCGGGTCGCCATCGCCCGCGCGTTGACGCTCGAGCCTCGCTGTGTGCTCTTCGACGAACCGACGACGAGCCTCGATCCGGTGAGCGCGCGCCGGATCGATCGATTGATCCGCGAGCTCGCCGACGCCACCTCGGTGACCAGCGTCGTCGTTTCGCACGACCTTCGGAGCATCTTCGGCATCGCCGACCGCGTCGCGATGCTCTACCGCGGCGAGGTGCGCATCCTCGGAACCCCCGACGACCTCCGCCGCTCGAGCGACGCCGTCGTCGCCCAGTTCATCAACGGCCGCGCCTCCGGACCGATGGAATAGCTTCGTCGCTAAGCCGCGCTGTGTCCGCTTCTGGGGGCGTGGGGGATGGGAGCGCAAGCGAGGGTTCCGCTCCGAGCCGCGGCGAAAACGACAAAACCCCACGCCGTCCGCGCTCTTCCTCGTTCAGAGAGCCCGCGATAACATGCAAGACCCCCGATGAGTCAGCGGAGCATGGAAGTCAAAGTGGGCGTGCTCATCGTGGTCGCCCTCGGGCTGCTCGCCGGGTTCGTCATCGTGATGGGCGGCCTCAGCTTTCAGCCGACGTACACGGTGAACGTGGACTTCGACAACCCGGGTGGTCTCAAACCGGGCGCGCCGGTGCAGATCGCCGGCGTGCGCATCGGGCGCGTCGCGGCCGTCAGCTTCCGCGGCGGAAAGCTGGACGTGAAGACCGGCGAGCGCTTGCCGCTGATCCGCGTCGTCGCGTCGCTGGAGAGCCAGTACAAGAGCTCCATCTACCAGAACTCCAAGTGGTTCGTGACCACGCAGGGCGTGCTCGGCGAGGTGTACCTCGCGGTCGATCCCGGCTCGCCCGATCATCCGATCCTCCGGGACGGCTCCACGGTGAACGGCGTCAGCCCTCCCCGTCTCGACCTTCTGCTGAGCGAAACGTACGAGCTGCTCCACCGCGCGTACGTCGGCATCAGCGACAACGAAAAGAAGATCGGCGAGACCTTCGACGACCTGCACCGCACCTTGAAGGGCACCGGGGATTTCTTCGAGCACAACTCCGGCAAGCTCGACCGCGCCGTCGACGATCTGCAAGCGATGACCGCCGAGACCCGCGATACGCTGCAAGCCGCCCGACAAAAATACGTCGACAGCCCGCAGATCGCACGCATCCTGAACGACGCCGAGAGCGTCTCGCGCGCGCTCTCCACCGAGCTACCGCCGCTGCTCGCGGACGGCAGAAAGGCCGCGAACGACACCGCGAAGCTCACGGCCGCGCTGGCGTCGCCGGAACAGCTCGAGCAGTATCGCGCGATCACGCGGGACGCGCGCGACGCGGCCGGCCACGCCAAGGTCGCCGTCAAGGACGCGAGCGATCTCGTGTCGCACGTCAAGCAAGGCAAGGGCACGGTGGGCGCGCTCGTCATGGACGAGGCGCTCTACGACGACATCCAGGAGCTATTGCGCGACCTGAAGCACAATCCCTGGAAGTTCTTCTGGCGGGAGTGACGTCAGGCGCCGCCCGCGCCGCCGCTGGCATCGCCGCCCGTGCCGCTCGCTGTTCCCCCCGTCTCGGTCGTGCCGCCGCTGCTGCTCTGTGTTCCGCCGGTCTCCGTCGTGCCGCCGTTGCCGCTCTGTGTTCCGCCGATCTCCGTCGTGCCGCCGCTGCCGCTCTGCGTCCCGCCGGTCCCGGTCGCGGTGCCACCGCTGCCCGGCTGGGTTCCACCGCTGCCCGACTGGGTGCCGCCCGCACCCGGCTTGCCGCCGCTGCTCGACATGCCGCCGGAGCCGGCCTGGGTTCCCCCCTTGCCGCTCGCCGCGCCACCGCCCGCCGCGCCGCCGTTCTCGGCGCCGCCGGCTTCTGTGCCGGCGCTGCCCCCCTTACCGCTCGCACCTGCCGCGGCGCGGCGGCCGCCTGTCGCGGCGTCTTCTCCTGCGTCAGCGGCCTTCTTGCCGCCGGCGCCGTTCGGAGGCGGCATGCCGGCGACGCCGCTCAGGTTGTTCGTGCAAGCGTTCTTGTTGCAGAAGAGCCCCTCTTGGCAATCCTCGATGCGGTAGCACTGCCCGCCCAAGCCCGCCGGCGACGCGCGCGAGCTGCAAGCTCCTGCGAGCATGGCGCCCCCGAGCACCAGGGTCGCCCTTACCACCGACACGAGACGCACCCGTTTACCCTACAACCCGAGCGCCGCTCCTTTCCAGCCGATTTCCCGGAGCGCGAACGAAAGGAACGCACCTGCACCGCCCCCCTCGCCGGCGCGCGCACCACCGCACACATCGTTTAGAATTATCTTTTATGATAATAACGAGCGCCGCCGGAGGAGCGTCCAAGATCCGCGCCGGTCCGGCGTCCAACGATTCGACGGACGCTCACGGTCGTCGGATCACTCGATGGTCAACAGAACCTCGCCCTCTTCGACCGCCTGCCCCTCGCTCACCGCGATGATGGTGACGCGACCAGCCGCAGGCGACTCGACGGGCATCTCCATCTTCATCGACTCGAGGATGACGACGGGCTGCTCCTCTTCGACGTGATCCCCTACCTTGACTTGAATCTTCCAGACCGTGCCGGTGATGTGGGCGGCGACGTCGACGGGCATTGCGCGGCACATTACAACGCGTGCCGCCTCGTCGACCAGCCCGGTCGTCGGGCCGCGCATGCTCTCGTACCAGCGCATCCCGCTGGGCTCGCGCAAGAACTTCTTGTAAGATCCGGCTCAAGACGGCGCGAGACGCGCCGAGTCTGTGCTAGGGACTCGGGTGGGGCCGCCATTGCCCCGAACGGGATTGTCCGCCTAACGTTGCTAGAGCAATGATCCGGGGCTCCGCCCCGCCAGGAGTGAAGCTGACGCATGGCCGACCAGAAGGAAAGCTCGGTTCTCTTCTCCCTCAAGGAGTTGATGAACCTCGAGGAAGACCGGATTCGCGAGGAAGAGGCCCAAAAGGCCACCCGCGCCCGGGCGGAGCTCGAGGCCCGAGAGGCCAAGGAGCGCGCGGCACGCGAGGCGGAAGAGCGGCGGCTGCGTGAAGAAGAAGAGCGGCGCCGCGCCGAAGAGCTCCGCAAGCGCGAAGAGCAAACGCGCCTCGAGGCGATTCGCCAGGGCGAAGTCGAGAAGGCCCGCGCCGAAGCCGAGCACAAGGCCCGCATGGAGGCGATGGCCGCTCAACGCGCCCACGAAGCGCAGCTCGCGTCCATCTCGCAGGACCAGCACAAGAAGCGCCTGCAGATCACCATCGGCGTGGTGGCGTTCCTGTTCGTGGCGGCCGTCGTCGGCGGCGGCATCGCGGTCAAGAAGCACAACGACCAGGTGAATCGCGAGCGCCAAGAGATGGAGCAAGCCAAGGCCGAGCTGGAGGCGCGCGTCGCCGCCGCGGAGCAACAGGTCAAAGACTCGCAAGCGAAGGAATCCGAGCTGAAATCCGCCTTGAACAACGCGAAAGACGAGGCAGATCGCGCTCGCATCCAGGGTGAGCTCGCGAAAGTCCAAGAGCAGACCGCCGCCGCACGGAAAGCCGTCCGCGCGGCCGGTTCCGGCAGCGGGAGCGGCAGCAGCGGTGCCTCGAAACCCGCGTCGAAGCCGGCGTGCAACTGCACTCCGGGCGACCCCTTGTGCTCGTGTCTCTAGCCGGCGATCCGCGAGAACGTCTCGCTTTTCCGCTCGATTTTCCTGATCTGGCCGCCGCGCGCCGCGGCGCCGAAAGGGTCGCTGGCGCCGTCGGGGTGCTCAAGGTCGGTCTCGAGCTGTTCGTCCGCAGCGGGCCCGCAGCGGTGGCGCTCGGTACCGAGCTGGGCTGTAGCGTCTTCCTCGATTTGAAGCTCCACGACATTCCAGCAACCGTCGACGGCGCGGTGGCGTCGGCCGCGTCGCTCGGCGCACGCTATCTGACCATCCACGCTTCCGGGGGGCCGCGCATGGTGGAAGCCGCGTGCCGCCGCGCCGCGGCCGAGGCCCCTGATCTCGTGATCCTGGCCGTGACGGTGCTCACATCGATGGATGACTCGGACCTCCGGAGCCTGGGCATCGCCGGAAGCGTGAGCGACCACGCACTCGGGTTGGCGCGCGCGGCGTACGGCGCCGGCGCACGCGGCTTCGTCTGCTCTCCGTCGGAGGTACGCCGCATGCGGCAATCCCTGGGAGCCGACGTCGTCCTGGTCACGCCGGGGATCCGTCCGGCGGGCGCCGCCTCGGGCGATCAGAAGCGAACCGGGACGCCGCGTGAAGCCATCCTCGACGGCGCCGACCTGCTCGTCGTGGGGCGGCCCATCCGGGACGCCAGCGATCCCGCCGCCGCCGCGCGCGCGATCGTCGCGGAGATCGCCGAAGCCCTGGGCACAGCGCAGCGATGACCGCGCCTCGCCGACCGCAGACACGCGGCGGGATGAAGACGAAGCGGGAGGTTCCCTCCCCGCACCAGCACGCGCCACGCCTCGTCATCGGAATGCAGCCGGTCCGCGAAGCCATCCGCGTGCATGGCAAACGACTCGGCTCCGTTCTGGTCGAGCGCGGCAGCGGGGATCCGGCCGCGCGCTGGGATGCGCTCGCCCGTTTTGCCACGGACCAAGGCGTCTCCGACGTGCGACGCGTCGATCGGCGTGAGCTGGACGCCACCGCGCTCGGCGGCATGCACCAGGGCGCCGCCGCGTGGGCGCCCGCCCTCGCGCTCCTCTCGGCGGAAGAAGTGCTCGCGGCGCCCGACTTGCTCGTGCTGGCGCTCGACGGCGTTCAAGATCCGCAGAACTTCGGCGCCGCGATCCGGAGCGCGGTGGCGCTGGGCGCGACGTCGATCGTCTGGGCGGAGCACGCGACCGCGCCGCTGACGCCCGCGACGTTCCGGGCATCGGCGGGCGCCGTCGAGCACGCGCGCCTCGGTCGAGTCCCGTCGCTCGTTCGCTTCATCGACGACGCGGTGGCGAGCGGCGCCGCCGTGGTGGGCCTCACGACGGACGCCGAGCAAAAGCTCGAAGACGTCGACCTCACCGGACGACTCGTGCTGGTGATCGGCAGCGAGCACGAGGGCATCGGCCGCGCCGTACGCCGCCATTGCACGATGCTCGCGCGCCTGACGCTGCGCGGTCCCGTCGAATCGCTGAACGCCTCCGCGGCCGCTGCCGTGGCGTTGTCGATTGCCGTAATTTACCGAGCTCGATCAGCGACTTAGCAGACACCTTTAAGGTGAAGTCACGGGCACCAAAATCACTGAACGCCTGCAAAGTAAACCATCGCGTCGTTTCCATTGAATGGAAGCAGCGCCCGCGACGAGCACCGGAGTGAATTCACGCGTTATATCCGTGTGTTCGACGCCACGCTGCAGGCGATCATGGAACACGCGCGTAAACCCTAATGCGCGATCTCAAGGGCTCGAACTTCGGCGCGAAATCGCGCGATCCAAAACGGAAATCGCCGCATCGACGTCCTCGCGGGTCGTCGACTCGCCCAGACTGAAGCGAACGGCGCTCTCCGCGCGTGCTCTTCCGACCATCGCTTCGATCACCGGAGATCGCTCCGTCGTGCCCGCGCTGCAGGCGGAGCCACTCGACGCTCGAACGCCGTCGAGATCGAGCGCGGCGACGAGCTCGTCGCCCCGAAAGGCGTGGAACGACAGGTTCGCGACGTGCGGCAAGCGAGGCGCCGAGCCGTTGATGCTCGCGCCGCGCAGGGCCGCGCGCTCGAGCCGGTCGCGGAGCGGCGCGAGCGCGGCGTAGCGCTCCGGGCCGCCGTCGCGAGCGTGAGCCGCCGCGACCCCGAACCCAGCCGCGGCGATGGCGTCGATCGTCCCCGGTCGGATTCCGCGCTCTTGCGCCCCGCCGAGCAGGACCGGACGCGGGATGCCCGGGCTCCGGAGGAGCAGCGCGCCGATGCCCTTGGGCCCGCGGATCTTGTGCGCGGCGATGGAGGTCGTGTCCCCGGCGCGCCAATCGCGAGCGTCCACCTTTCCGACGGCTTGCACCGCGTCGACGTGGAGCCGCCCGCCGCGCGCCCGGACGGCGTCTTGTACGGCGCGCACCGCCTGCAGGACGCCGGTCTCGTGGTTCGCGGCCATCCACGCGACGACGAAGCCCGCCGGAAGCCCCTCCGTGGCGGCGATGACGGCGTCGGGGTCGAGCGCGCCGCTCTCCGGGACGTGGACCCAGCGGACGACGCCGCCCGCGGCCTCGAGCGCCTCGGCGACCCGTACCACCGAAGGATGCTCGAGCCGGCTCGTGACGATCGCCGGCGCGTGCCGGAGCGCGAGGTTGTTCGCCTCGGTGGCGCCGGAGGTGAACACGACGTCGCGAGGCTCGACGCCACCGAGCTCGGCCACCGCTTCGCGCGCCCGCTCCACCACGGCGCGCGCCGTCCGACCAGCCCGATGGACGCTGGACGGGTTCGCCCACGCGGTCTCGGCCGCGGCGCGCATCGCGTCGAGCACAGCCGGCAACGGCGGCGTCGTGGCGTTCCAGTCGAGGTAGACGTTGCGGACGCCGGCCGGGCCGGTCACGACGCCGTCGCGCCGACGACGCTCGGCGCCTGCTCGGCGATCGTCAGATAGAAGGCGGCTCCCGTGAACCGCAGGCCCCCGATGTGCTCGTCGGCGGGCGACACGACGCGCACGTCGCCGCCGTGCCCCTTCGCCACGCCGCGCACGATGGCGAGGCCGACCCCCGCGCCGCCGTGAAGGCGCGTCACCGAGCCGTCGGCTTGGTAAAAAGGCTCGAAGACGCGCGCCCTCGCTTCTCGCGGCACGCCGGGCCCGGTGTCGGCGACGCAGAGCTCGAACTGCCGTGTCGGCAGGCGGCGCAGACGGACCCCCACGGCGCCGCCCTCCGGCGTGAACTTGCCCGCGTTCGCGATCATCTCCGTGACGGCGCGACCGAGCCGGGCCGCGTCACCCCGCCCGCTCAACGACTCGGGGATCTCGAGGGCGACCTGGAGCTTGCGATCGATGAAGCCCGCCTGCGCCCGCTGCAGCTCTTTCCGGACGGCGTCCGCGAAATCGTAGTCGCGGAGCATGAAACGCATCTTGCCGGTCTCGAGCGCCGTGACGTCGAGGAGGTTGTCGATGAGCGCCCGCAGGCGCTGGGCACAATCGTCGACGGCGCGCACCGCCTTCAGCTGCGCAGGTGGGAGCTGGCCGAGCTCGCCGTCGGAGAGCATGCGGACGTACCCGACGATCGGCGTCATCGGCGTGGCGAGCTCGTGGGAGATGTTGCGGTAGAATTCACGGCGCGCCTGGTCGAGCTCGCGCAAGCGCGCGTTCGCGTCGCTGAGCTCCGCGATCTTCTCTTCCAGATGCGCGACGATGCGCTGGCTCTGCGCGCGGAGGTGCTCGTCGCCGGCGAGCGTGGCCGGACGCTCCCGGTGTCCGCCCAAATAGCTCTGAATCGTCGCGGCGAACGTCCGCGCGTCGATCGGCTTCTGCAAGAAGCCGTCGCAGCCCACGGCGAGGCTCGTGTCGCGGCTGCCTTCGGCGGTGATCGCGACGATGGGAACGTTTTGCAGCGCGGGCTCGGCGCGCAGGCGCAGCGTCACTTCGTACCCGTCGAGGCCCGGAATCGCGATGTCGACGAGCACGAGGCTCGGGCGCAGCTCGCAGGCGCGACGAATCCCTTCCAGCCCGTCTTGGGCGTCGACGACGTCGATCCCGGCCACCGACAGGAGTTTCCTGACGAGCAGCCGATTCGCGGGGTCGTCCTCGATGTGCAGGATCGTGGGCATCGGCTTTGTGAAGCTCCCTCTATTCTAGCCGCGTAACTCGGTCGCTCGAAATACCTTGCAAGGTCGCGGGCGGGCGCCGTACGTGTAGGCGCCGATGACGATGGGACGGCGGCTATCTTGGCTAATCTTGCTCGCGGGCGCGAGCTCTTGTGCGGACCTCACGGAGCCGGCTGCGACCACGGTCGTCACAGCTCCACCGCAGCCTTCGGCTCCTGCCGCAACAGCGGAGGCCGCGCCGGCACCGACGCCGAGCGCCGCCCCCACGCCGCCACCCGAGGAGACCGTCACCGCGTCGCACATCCTCGTCGCCTACGCCGGCGCGATGCGCGCGAACCCCGCCTTGAAGCGAACGAAGGACGAGGCGAAGAAGCGCGCCGAAGGCATCCTCCGACGTGCCCGCAAGGGCGACGACTTCGCGAAGCTCGCCGACGCGGACTCCGACGATCCCAGCGCGAAGATGAACCACGGTTCCCTGGGGAAGTTCACGCGCGCGCAGATGGTTAAGCCGTTCTCGGACGCCGCGTTTGCCTTGAAGCCCGGCGAGGTCAGCCAGCTGGTCGAAACGCCCTTTGGATTCCACATCATCAAGCGCACCGAGTGAGACGACCTATCGCGTCGCTCCGCGCGTTGCCTACGGTCTCGCCGTAGCGACGGGGCTGCTCTATTTCGTCGCGTTTCCGGGCATCGACGTCTGGCCGCTCTCGTTCGTCGCGCTCGCCCCGTTGATGATCGCCCTGAAGAACCAGCCCGTGCGGCGCGCCGCGGGCCTCGGGTGGGCGGCGGGCTTCACCATGACGATGGTCGGCTTCTACTGGCTCTTGGACATGCTGAAGACGTTCAGCGGGTTCCCGACGCCGGTCTGCCTGCTCTTCATGGCGATCTTGTGCGGCTACCAAGGTGGTCGCATCGCGCTGATGGGATATCTGTACGGGCGCGCCGAAGCGCGCGGATGGCCGGCGGGCCCGGTGTTCGCGCTCGCGTTCATCGCCAGCGAGCTCGTGTACCCGCTGCTCTTCCCTTGGTATTTCGGCGCGACGGTGCACCAGGTGCCCGCGCTGACTCAGATCGCCGAGCTCGGCAACCCCATCTTGGTGGGGCTCACGCTGGTCGCCGTGAACCTCGCGGTGACCGAGCTCGTGTGGGCGCGGCTCGTCGAGCGAGCGCCTCGGCTCCGGGTGGTCGCGGCGCTCGCGGCCGTCCCGCTCGTTTCCGCGGGGTACGGAGCCATCCGCATTTCGCAGGTCGACAAGGACGTCGCGAGCGCGCCGAAAGCCGAGGTCGGCGTGGTCCAGGCGAACATGAGCCTCATGGCCAAGCGCCACGAGGCCGGCGAAGGACTCCGCCGCCACCTCTTGCTCACGCGGCAACTGCAGTCCGAGACGAAGCTCGATCTGGTGGTGTGGAGCGAGACGTCGGTCACCTCCGCGGTTCCCGTGGACGAGGTCGACGAAGAATACCCGCGGCGGTTCACCCGTGCGCTCGGCGTTCCGGCGGTGTTCGGCGCCGTGCTCTACAAAGAAGTCCCCGACGCGCGGAGGTTCGTCCTCTACAACTCGGCGCTCTTGTCCGACGCGACGGGCGCGATCCAGGGGCGCTTCGACAAGACGTACCTGCTCGCCTTCGGCGAGTTTCTCCCGTTCGGAGAAGAGTTCCCGGTCCTCTACGAGTGGTCGCCGAACTCGGGCAAATTCTCGCGCGGTACGTCGCTACAGTCGTTGCCGCTCGGCGATCACAAGCTCACCGTGCACATCTGCTACGAGGACGTGATCCCGAGCTTCGTGAACAGCATGATGCGAGCCGATTCCGGCAACCTGCTCGTGAACATCACCAACGACGCCTGGTTCGGCGACTCGACGGAGCCGTGGATTCACCTCGCGCTCTCGAAGTTCCGCGCCATCGAACAGCGCCGCTTCCTCGCGAGATCCACGAACAGCGGCGTGAGCGCGATCATCGATCCCGTCGGGCGCGTCACCGCACACACCGAGACGTTCAAAGAGCAAGCCGTACACGCGCCGATTGCGTGGTTGACGGGCCGCACGCCGTACAACCTGTGGGGCGACGCGCCGTGGTGGCTGGCGACGGCGGCGATCGTCGCCATGGGTTTCGTGACGCCGAGATCGCGGCGCAGCGCGAAGACCGCGTAGGGTGTGACACGAACGTACAAGCGGCGTCGATCTGCGAGCGCGCGTGGCGGGCTCGAGCGCGCCGTGAATGCCGTAGGGAACAGGAACGTCTGAACGTCGATATCGAGTCCGCGCTTTCCCCTATTTCCCCTCGTCCGCGCCGGAGGGCCAAGTTGACCCTCTCAGCACCCTATGGCAAAAGTGCCGTTTGATTCCGCGGAGCATGGCGAATCGGCGGGACCGACCGACGACACCAAACGGAAGGAATATCAATGTCTTGGACTAAGGTTCTTATTTGCGGCGTAGTTGTGTCCGCGGCGTCCGCGGCAACGGTGGGATGCAAGGTGACGGTGTGTAGCGGGCCAGATTGCCCGGCGTTCGACGCAGGCTCGTCGGGCGGCGCCGACTCGGGCACGGGCGGCACGACATCCACGGGCGGCACGACGAGCGACACCGGGGGCTCCGGCGGCTCCAGCGGCTCGGGTGGATCGACGTCGACCGGCGGAAGCGGGGGCAGCAGCGGAAGCGGCGGGACCACGAGCTCGGGCGGCACCGGCGGCAGCGTGGACTCGGGCGCCGGCGGCGCGCAGGCGACCACGTGCCATCCGGAAGAAGATCAAGGCATGCCTTGCGCGCTCTGCATCGAGACGAAGTGCTGTTCGGAGTGGCTCGATTGCGTGAACGACTCCGACTGCTATCAGACGGTCGACGGCAAAACGGCCGAGTTCACGTGCATCCAGAATTGCCTCAGCAGCGTGGACGCCGGGGTGATGACAGTGGACGAATGCGCCGGCAGCTGCGCCCACGACAGCGTCGCGGTGTCGTCGGCCACGAGTAACCTCATCGCTTGCACACGCGACATGGGCGACTCCGGCACCGCGCAGAAGTGCACCAACGAGTGCTTCCAGCGCGATCTGCCGTAAGCGCTCGTCCATAGGGTGGACTGATCGGAACCTTCGCCCGCCCGGTTGGGCGAGCGGGCGAAGGTTCCTTTGCCACGCACCCGTCTGACGAGCGTCCCTGGACTTGTTTCTGTGGGTCGCGCGACTTCGTCGCGCTCCTCGTGACCTGCGGCATCGTGCGCGAGACTGCCGCCTGGGCCAAGCTCAACGTGCACGGGAGCGCGCGGGGAGCGCGGCGGGCTACAGGAACCTCTGACGAGCGTCCCTGGACTTGTTTCTGTGGGTCGCGCGACTTCGTCGCGCTCCTCGTGACCTGCAGCGGCGTAGGCGAGAACTGCCGCCTGAGCTTGAGGGCTATGCCGCGGCGTGGACGGCTGCGCTCGTCCGGGGGCGCGCTCGATGCGGAACTGCCGCATGGGCTGAGCTCAACGTGGACGGGAGCGCGCGGGGAGCGCATCGGGCTACATGCCGAAGGCTTTTTTGAAGCGCTTGGCGTCGGCGAACATGTCGACGTTGGTGAAGACGTAGTGGGCGGCCTCGTTCTTCGCCTCGTGCGCGATCTCGGCTAGGCGCTCGATCGCCGGATCTTCGTAACGCGACTTGTGCCCCGCCGGACCCGGCAGTCGATAATACGCAACGGAGCGCTTCGACCAGCCGTGGCGTAGCGGATCGCGCGCCGCGAGCGTACCCGTCTCCGTCGCGAGCGCGTCGGCGCGATCGGCGTCCCAATCGAGCCCCGGCTCGAACACCACGACGTCGAATTTGCTCTTCGCCAGCATCAAGAAATCGCGGAGCGCCGCCTTGTTCGGACGCGTCTCGGCGAAATCCGGCGGAGCGACGAACACGGCTGTTCGAGCTTCGAGCTCACCCGCGACCTCGAGCAGCCCGGCGAGAGCGGTCTCGATCACCTTGCCCGACCGGAAACCCTCTTGCGCGACTTCCCGCGGACCGAGAACGGCAAATTGAAAATCCGAAGGCGCCTCGCGCCGCCAGCGCCGGATAGTCCCGGGCCCTGGCACAGCGCGGTGCGTCTCTTGGATTTCAACGAACCCGTATTCCTTGAAATATCGCGTGGCGGGCACGGCGAAGCCGGCACACCCAACCGTGATCATTGCCGGCGAACCGTAACACAGGCCGGCGCCGCGTTCACATCGGCTCGATCGCGGGCTCGGCGAGACCGATTGCCCGGCGGGCAACCGCCCGCCCCGCCTCCCTGGCGGCGGCGCGGACGGCATCGCCGACGAAGGCGCTCCCCGCGACCGGGTCGCTTCCCTGGGCGACCGTCTCGACCCGCCGCACGTCGCCGGTGTCGTGCGACGGGGCGTCGCCTTCGTGCGCCTCGACCCAGCCGCGCGCGGTCACGCCGACGTCCGCGCCGCGCCCGATGGGACTCCCCGACGCGGGCGCGACGATCCCCGCGGGCAATTCGTCGACGCGGACGACTTCGACGACCAGGCGCGGATAGCCCCCGCCGCCGAGCACGCCCGCGCTCGACAACGCTTCGCGCGCGCCGAATACGGCTTCCGCGCCGGCCTCGGGATGCGGCGTGGCGAACGGCGCCTGAACGACCGATAAACGGCCTTCGACGCTCGGCGTGTTCGCAGAACGATAGCCGCATCCGCTCACCCACGCCGCGACGAACGCCGCGATCACGACGCGCAGCAGTGGGCCAAGTTTCACGGGAAACAACAGGATTTCCACATCGGAACGGATGTCCGCTGCCGAATCGTTCACTCGGTAGCGACGTTCAGTACGCCGCGGGAATCAGCCGACGATGATGTTCACGATCCGTCCCGGTACATAGACCACCTTGCGCACCGTCTTGCCGGAAATGTGCTTTTGCACGTTCTCGTCGGCGAGCGCCGCGGTGCGGGCGACGTCCTCGGTCGCGGTCGGGCTCAGCGCGACCTTGCCGCGGACCTTGCCGTTCACCTGCACGGCGATCTCGACGACGTCGTCGACGCAAAACGCCTCGTCGTACGAAGGGAACGGGTGCGTCGCGAGGCTCGGCGGCCGTCCGAGCGGGCCCGACCAGAGGTCTTCCGCGAGGTGCGGCGCGAAGGGGCCCAAGCACAGCACGAGCTTCTCCGCCGCTTCGCGCGGCACCGCGGGCAGACCGTGCAGGTGATTCGTGAAGATCATCATCGCGCTGATCGCGGTGTTGTAGCGGAGCGCTTCGATGTCCTGCGCCACCTTCTTCACGGTGCGGTGAACGAGCTTCGTCGTCTCCGCGTCCATCTCGTCGGTGAGCGGGCGACCGAGCACCGTTTGCACGCGCTCGAGGAAACGCCGGACGCCCTGGATGCCGCTCGTCTGCCACGGCTTCACCGTCTCGAGCGGCCCCATGAACATCTCGTACACGCGCAAGCTGTCGGCGCCGAACTCCTCGACGACCTGATCCGGATTGACGACGTTGCCGCGCGATTTGCTCATCTTCTCGGAGACGGCGATGAGCTTCACGCCGTACTCGGGGTGGCGCGCGACCGCGCCTTCCCAGCGCACCTCGTGCGGCCCGAGCCACCGGACCTCGACGGGCTCGCCGGTGCCGGAGAGCACGTGTTTCCCCGTTTCTCCCTCGCTCTGGACCCCGGGGTCGTCGCCGTCGAGCGCTCGCTTCACGGAGTCGTCGTCGCCGACGACCGCGTAGTACCGGAACGCCTGCCCGAGCATCATCCCTTGGTGCACGAGCTTCTGGAACGGCTCCGGGTGCTTCACGATCCCGACGTCGTAGAGCACCTTGTGCCAGAAGCGCGCGTACAGAAGGTGCAAAACGGCGTGTTCGGCGCCGCCGACGTACAAGTCCACCGGCATCCAGTCGTCGTACGCTTTCTCGGAGAAGATGCGTTCGTCGTTCTCGGGATCCAGGTAGCGCAGGTAGTACCAGCACGAGCCAGCCCATTGGGGCATGGTGTTCGTTTCGCGCGCGTACCACTTGCCTTCGCGCTCGAAGAAGCGCCACTCGGGCGCGCGCACCAGCGGGCCCTGCGGATCGCCCGGGTGATAGTCTTCGAGCTCCGGAAGGAGCACCGGCAGCTCGCTCTTCGAGCAGGCGATCGGCTTCGAATAGTCGATGGTGTAAGGATCGCCCTTGCGCGGATCGCCCTTCGTTTCCACGGGGAAATAGATGGGGATAGGCTCACCCCAGTAGCGCTGACGGCTGAAGAGCCAATCGCGCAGCTTGTAATTGACCTTGGCGCGACCGATGCCCGAACTGACGAGATGGTCGGTGATGCGCCGCTTCGCCTCCGGCGTCGGCAACCCGTTGAACTGCCCCGAGCGCACGGCGACGCCGTCGTCGATGAACGGAGCGGCGAGCGCGTCGTGCTCCTTGCCGTCGGGGCTCACGACCTCGACGATGGGGAGCCCGAACGCCTTCGCGAATTCGTAGTCGCGCTCGTCGTGACCGGGGACCGCCATGATGGCTCCCGTTCCGTACGCACCGAGCACGTAGTCCGCCGTGTAGATGGGGATCTGCTTTCCGGTGAGCGGATTCGTCGCGAAGGCGCCGGTGAAGACGCCTGTCTTCTGCTTCCCGAGCGCGGTGCGCTCGAGGTCGCTCTTGCGCGCGGCCGCGTCGGCGTACGCGCCGACCTCGGCGCGATGTGCCTCCGACGCGATCTCGCGCGTGAGCCGATGATCCGGCGCGATGACCATGTACGTCGCGCCGAACAGCGTGTCCGGCCGCGTGGTGTAGACGGTGAGCGAATCCGAGCGCCCGACGAGCGGGAACTCCACTTCCGCGCCGTCGCTGCGCCCGATCCAGTCGAGTTGCTTCTGCTTCGTCTCCGGCCAATCCAGGCCTTCGAGATCCGCGGCGAGCCGATCGGCATACGCGGTGATGCGCAGCTGCCATTGCCGCAGCGGTTGCCGGATGACGGGATGATCGCCGCGCTCGCTCCGGCCGTCGATCACCTCTTCGTTGGCCAGCACCGTTCCGAGCGCGGGGCACCAATTCACCGGGATTTCCCCCTGAAACGCGAGCCCGCGTTCGAAGAGCGAAAGGAAGATCCACTGTGTCCAGCGCACGTAGCGCGGGTCGGTCGTGTTCACCTCGCGCGACCAGTCGAAGGAGAAGCCGAGCTGTTTCAGCTGCCTCCGGAAGGTGTCGATGTTCTTCGCCGTGGTGATGGCTGGATGGGTGCCCGTGTTGATGGCGTGTTGCTCCGCGGGGAGCCCGAAGGCGTCCCAACCCATGGGATGCAGCACGTCGAAGCCGCGCATGCGCTTGTAGCGCGCGAAGATGTCGGTCGCGATGTAGCCCACGGGGTGACCGACGTGCAGCCCCGCGCCCGAAGGGTACGGAAACATGTCGAGCACGTACGCCTTCGGGTGCCCGGGGCGGCGCTCGGTGCGGAACGTCCGGTGCGCCTCCCAGTACTCTTGCCAGGTCCGTTCGATGGCCCGATGGTCGTAGGGCATGGGAGGCGTTCTTTAGAGGCCCGCGCCCCGACCCGCAATAAGAAGCGCTCGTCCAGCGGGTGGACCGTCGGGACCTTCGCCTCCTACGTCAGCGGCGCCGCGTTTCTACCCGGCGTTCGGCCTTCCTCTCGAGGCGGGCTCGGCGGCGTTCTGCCGCTTCGGGGCCTTCGCCCGTGCCCTGGGCGAGCAGCTCGAGAGCGCGCCGCGGCTCCTTTACGAAGTGCTCGTAAAGCTTCACGAGCTGAAGGCGCGCCGCCGCGTCGTCGACGCACCGGGCGAGCGCCTCGAAGTCCTCGAGCGCGCGCCGCCGATCGCCCCTGGCTTTCGCGATCTCGCCGCGGACGCGCAGGCCCTCTGGCCCCGCGCCACGACGGACGGCGAGATCCGCCGCGGCGTCGGCGTGCTCCAGCGCGCGCGCCCGGCGATACGTGCGCGCGAGCCCCACCAGATCTTCCTGATGCAAAGCGCCCAGGGGCTCGCCGTAGAGGCCGACGAGCGCGGCCATGGAGACGACGTCCCAGAAGTTGTGCTCGACGACCGCCACGAGGACGCTCTCGTCGCCCGTGCGCAGGTAGTGACCGTATCGCGGCGCGACGTCGCCGCCGTCGATGTCGGCATCGCGGACGAAGCCGAGCACGTCCGACTCGACCGCGCGCAACGTGCAAGAACCGACGCGGGAACGATGCAGGCGCCGCGCGACGTGCAGCAGATCCAGGTGCGGGCGCGGCGGCAATTCCGGCAATCGGTTCATGACGTAGCGCGCGGCCAGCGTCGGAAGATCGAACGCCTTGCCGTTGAACGTGACCAACGCGGAGGCGGCGTGAATCCGCTCCGCGAGGCACGCGAGGAGCGCCGGCTCGTCCGACGGCGTTCGCAGGAGCAGTTGCTCCACGACCAGCTGCGACCCGTCGAAATAGGCGAGCCCGACGAGAAACGCGAGGGTTCCCGAGCCGCCGAGGCCGGTGGTCTCCGTGTCCAGATACAGCGCTTGGGCGGGCGCGGACGCGGCGAGCGCCGGATCCAACGCGAGCAGCGCGAGCGCCTCCGCCCGCGCGGCGAGCGCCGCGTCCACGGGCATGCGCCCCACATGATGCGAGCTCCGCAGGTATTCCTTGCGGCGATGCAGCGGACCCAGCGGCGTTTCGACGCACGCGAACGGCAGCTCGACGACCTCGCGCTCCGCAGCGACCGGGCGCGTTCGCGGCGTCGGTTCCCGAGCCAGGATGCTTTGCATGCGCGCACGCAGCGCGTCGAGCGCGTCGCTCCGCGAGGGCGGCGCATTCTCCGCGACGTCGTGAACGAGGAGAGCATCCCCCGCGGGCGGCGGCTTCAACCAACCGAGCTTGCGCTTGAAGTCCATGGTCACTCGTCGAGACGCAAGGAAGCGACGATCCCGTCGCCGGCCGTGACGAGGACCCGATGTCGGGCGACGTCCAGAACCGGACGATGGAGGGCCGCGGACGCGATGGGCACCCGGCGAACGACGCCGACCTTCGGGACGATCCAGAGCACCCCCGCGGCGTCGGGCACGTAGATGGCGCCCGACGGCGCGAGCACCGGGGCCGCCGAAGCCACGCCTTCGAACGGCGTGCTCGCGAGCACCGCGCCGGCGGCGTCCAGGCGGGTCACGCGACCGCGTTCCGCGGCGACGAAGCCCGTTCCCGCGGCGTTCGCCGAAAGGACGCCGTCGCGCCGGAATCGCACCTCGCCCTGCGCGCCGAATCCGATCAGCGCTTCGCTCGCCACGACGGCGACCGAGCCGTCGGCGCCCGACGAGACGATGCTCTCGCAGATGCCGTCCACGTGAAGCGCTCTTTTCCGGACCGCGCCATCGAGCTCGAGGAGCGTCCCATCCGCCGACGCCACCCATGCGCGACTGCCGAACGCCTTCGGACCCGCGAGGATCGGTTGGCCCGCGCCGGCGTGCCAGATCGCAGCCCCGTGCGGCGTATAGGCCCAGACATTGCCGTCCGTCCCACCGAAGAGCACGCCCGAGGGCGCCGCGAGCACGAGATCGCCCGCGACGTGCACGGGCGTGCGTACCTGCCACCCGAGCGCTCCGTTCGGCTGGAACGAACACAAACGCTGCGCCGTCGTCGCGACGTAGATGCGCCCGGCGGCGTCCACCGCGGGCGACCAGACGATGGCGCCTTCCAAGGTGTAGCTGAAGCGCACGACGCCCGCCGCCCCGAGCGCGACGAGGTAGCCCGCGGCCGTTCCCACGTAGACGGCGCCGTCGTCGCCGAAGGCCGGCGCGGCGTGAATCGTCCCCCCGACGTCCAAACGCCACTCTATACCCATGGCGCGATCCGCGTCGGTGACCAGCGGGGTGGTCGGACGGCGTGCCGCGCCGCCGAGCACGTCGCCGGAGCCCGCGCGCGAGGTCGCCGGTCTGCGGCGCGTCGCGACCGCCGGAGCGGCGCACGCGACGACCACCTGGGCCCCCACGGCGAGGACGGCGGCTCGGTACGGGCGATCAGAGAACATCGGTTCAGCCTCCCCGGCATAACCCCGAATGCCAACGCCGTGCAAGCCGCGAAAGTGCGGCGGCCGCCATCTCTATCCGAGGACGCCAGGGGATAGACCGTGAAGCCCAAAGGGTGTCGTTTGCCCTACTTGGCAAACGCGTTTGAGACAGGATGGATCCGTGGCACTTCAGCTGTTCGGCCTCACCGGGGGGATCGGTTCGGGTAAGAGCACCGTCGCGCGGCGCTTCCGCGCCAGGGGATTGCCGGTCCTGGACGCCGACGAGCTGGCTCGTGAGGTGGTAGCGAAAGGCACCCCCGGGCTAGCCGAGATCGTCGACCGCTTCGGCAGCGAAATGCTCGACGAGTTCGGAAACCTGGACCGCAAAAAGCTGGCCGCCCGCGTGTTCCAGAACGAAGACGAGCGCCGCGCGCTGAACCGCATCACCCACCCACGGGTCGGCTCGCTCCTCAGCGAACGCGCGGAGGAGTTCGCCCGACGCGGGGAACCGCTCGCTTGCTACGAGGTCCCGCTCCTCTTCGAAGCGGGCTTGCAGAGCGTATTGCGTCCCATCGTCGTCGTGGACGCCCCCATCGACGCCCGCGTTGGACGGACCATCACGCGCGATGGAGGCTCCGAAGAAGACGTGCTCGTGAGGGTCCGCGCGCAGATGCCGCTCGAAGAGAAGGTGCGGCGCGCGGACTACGTCATCGACAACTCGGACAGCCCGGACGCGCTGGTGGCGCGCGCCGACGAAGTGCTGAACGACATCTGCGCTCGGTTCGGATTGAAGCCGGCGCGGTATCCAACGCCGTGAAATGTAAGCGCGCGCGCCTCCGTCGAGTGAATCGCGCCCGAAGGAACCGCGGTCGACGGGGGTAACCGTTCCAGCGCGGCCGGGCTACCCGATCGACGAAAGCACAGACCAAAGTAGCCTTCTCCGAGCGGCCGGCAGCGCGGCGATTCGCTTCTCTTCGCGCCGTTTGCGGCGTCGATCGCCGCGAGCGCGGGAGTTTGCCTTCGAGGCCGGAAGGCAACCAACGGAGAGGAGCATCGCCCGAGTTTCGATGGAAGATTCGTCGCCTACGACCGCGTCGCCGGACAGCTCACGCTTTGGCTATGGACCGCGCCACCCTCCCCGGCGAAGGCCGCCGGTGAACGGCGATGTGTCGGCCCTTCGCGACACGAAGAGCGCTAAGCTCGTCGCCGGGCCCGACATGGTGACCGACGAGGAGCTGATGGAGCGGTACCAAGCCGGTGACCGCGCCGCATTCGGCGAAATCTTCCGTCGCTATGCTCCGCTGCTCCTGCGGGTGATGAAGCAGCAGCTCGGCAGGAATGAAGACGCCTCGGACCTCGTCCAGCAAACGTTTCTTCAGCTGCATCGCTCGAAGCACGATTTCCGCCGCGGCGCGCTCCTCCGGCCGTGGTTGCTCACCATCGCCATGAACCTCCGGCACCGACACTTTCGGAAGCTCGGGCGGCATCCCGAAACGTCGCTCGACGTGAACATGCTCGAGCAGTTCAACACGGGCCTTGCGGTGCGGGATGCAGCGGACGCAAGCTGTGACGTGCATGCCCTACTCGCGGAGCTGCCGGCGGAGCAACGGGACGTCATCGTGCTCCACTGGCTGGAAGGGCTGTCGTTCAACGAGGTCTCGCTCGTCATGGGCGTGAGCCTCTCGGCCGTGAAGGTGCGCGCCCACCGCGGCTACGTCGCCATCCGGAAGATTTTCGCGCAGGAAACGGACACGGTCGGCCCGAAGATCCCGACCAAAGGAGCGAGGGTTGGAACGCCAGAACGGCAGTGACCCCGAAGCTCCACCGTTGGCAAATCTTCCTACCGCAACGCCGGAGCTCGAAACGGAGGTCGAGCGCTTGCTCGGCGAGACCGAAGCGCTCCTCGACCGCGAACAGGGACCGCGGAGCAAGCTGCGCTCCTTGCCTTCCGGGTCCCGCAGCATCGTCGCCGCTGCCGGCGCGGTGCTCGCCGTAATTTGCGTCTACGCGTTCGCCCGCCGCAGTGATTTCTCGGAGATCCCGGCGTGGCAGCTCGCGCTGGTGACGGCGTCCTACGCCGCTCCGCTCGCCGGCCTCGTCTGGTGCCTCCTGTCTCCGCTGTACCGAGTGGAAGTGCGTCCAGAGCGCGCGCGCCGGCTCATCTTAGGGTCGTTCGCGCTGCCGTTCGTTTGGGCCGTTCTTCCGCCGCTCGCTTTCGGGCACACCGGGAGCGGCACCACGCGGCACGGATGCGTTTTTCTCGGCCTCACGCTCGGAGGCTTGTTCATCGGTCTGCTCCGCGCGCTGGATCGCGCGGCGGACGGAGACCCGCGCAGCGTCGCGATGGGGGCGGCGGCCGGGGGCCTGGTCGCGAACCTCGGGGTCGCGCTCTATTGCCCGGAGACGCGGCTGTTGCACCTCGCCCTGGTGCACGCGCCGCTCGGGCTGTTGCTGCTGTTCGTGTATCGCCGCGTGGCGCGACGGCTCGCTTAGCCCGGTCTAGCCCGTATCGCCCAGGCGCTTTCGCGCGGCGACGAGCGTGTTGTCGAGCAGCATCGCCACGGTCATGAGCCCCACGCCGCCGGGGACCTTGGTGATGACGCCGGCGACCTCGGACGCCGAGGCGAAGTCCACGTCGCCGCACAGCTTGCCCTCTTCGTCGCGGTTCATCCCGACGTCGATGACGGCGGCGCCCGGCTTCACCCAGTCGCCCCGGACCATGCGCGCGCGCCCGACGGCGGCGATGAGGATATCCGCTTCCCGGCACACGGCCGGAAGGTCCTTCGTGCGAGAATGCGCGAGCGTCACCGTCGCGTTCTCGGCGAGCAGCAGCGCCGCGGTCGGCTTTCCGACGATGTTGCTCCTTCCGACGACCACCGCGCGCGCGCCGTCGATCTTCACGTTGCCCTCGTGCAACAGGCGGATGCAGCCCCGCGGCGTGCACGGCACGAGCCCCGGCTGCCCCGACCAGAGCGCGCCCACGTTGGCGGCGTGAAATCCGTCCACGTCCTTTGCCGGATCGATCGCCGCGAGCACCTTGCCGGACGCGACGCCGCCGGGAAGCGGGAGCTGGACGAGGATGCCGTCGACGTCGTCCCGACGATTCAGGTCGTTCACGAGCTCGAGCAGCTCGCGTTCGCCGACCGACGCGGGGAGCCGGTGAACGTCGCCCGCGAAGCCCGCCTCGTCGGCGGCCTTCTCCTTGTTGCGCACGTAGACCGCCGACGCGGGATCGTCGCCGGCGAGCACCACGTGCAGCCCCGGCTTCCGTCCGTGACGCTCACGGAAGCGCGCCGCCCCGGCGGCGGCCTCGGCTCGGACGTGTTCGGCGATGAGCTTCCCGTTCAGAACCGTGGCCGTCACTCGTCTCGGGTACCAGACGGCGCACGCCGTAGAAATAATTTTTTAGTCCCGGGCGTCGGCGGCGTCGGGGCCGGCGTCGGCGCCGCGGCCGGCGTCGGCGCCCGAGGAGCCCCGGACGGTGGGCGTGGAACACGGGGGGTCGACGCAGTCGCCGTTCGCGAACGGCGGACGCGTGTCGTCCCTGGCGCAGCCGCTCGCCACGACGCTGGCGTTCGCGACGACGACCGCGAGGGCCCGGGCGCGCAGGGTCACGCGAGCGCCGCCCGCGCCGAAAAGCGCCGGTGCGCCACGAGGACCGCGCCGAGCAAGCCGACGCCGATGAGCTGCGAAGTGCTCAACCCCCAAAACCCGCCCCGATCGTCGCTCCGGAAGATCTCGATGATGAAGCGCATGACGGCGTAGAGCGCGATGAACGCGAAGAACACCTGCCCATCGTAACGCTTTCTGCTCTGCACGTAGAACAAACAGAACGCCGCGATGGCGAGCGCCGCGGCCGACTCGTAGATCTGCGTCGGGTGCACCGGGAGCGAGCGCAAGAACTTGGACGCGAGGAGGCCGTGTTTGCTCTGCCACTCGCTCGCAGGGCTGTCCGAAGGGAAGACGAGCCCGAGCTTCGTCTGGGTCTCTTTGCCGAAGCAGCACCCGGCGAGCAGACAGCCCATGCGCCCGAAGCCGAGCCCGATGGGAATGGTCAATCCGGCGAGATCCGCGCCCTTCCAGAACGGAAAGCGGTCGCGTCGCAGCAGATACCACGCGGCGAGGCTCGCTCCGATGAAGCCGCCGTAATACGTGAGACCGCCGTTCCAGAACTTCGCCCAGGCGAAGCAATCGCGATCTCGCGCGACGCAGATGGCCCGCGCCGCGTCCCAGACGCCGTTGTAATCGGGATCGGCGCACTCGAGCTTCGTGAGCTGGAGGTTCACCCTCGACGGATCCGTGCAGAGATGCACGTAATCCATGAAATAGCCGTCGGCGAAGACGTGGAGGATGCGTGCCCCGGCGACGCCGGCGATGAGCATCGCGAGGCCGAGGTCGACGAAGACGTCCGGATCTTGCCCGATGCGCTTGGACGTCACCGCGCCGGAGACGGTGGCGAAGACGAAGCCGACCAAGAGCAGTACGAAGTAGCTCGGAAAACTCTGGTCGAGGAGCGTGAAGAGTCGCCCCTGCATCTGGTGTCCCTCAGCCTCCCGCTCGCGTCGAGCCTAGCTCGCGGTCGCCGCGGAGGGCTCGGACGAGCGCGTCTTCGGCGGGTGCCGCGACGCGATCATGTCGATGGCCATGAGCGCGACGCCGGCGCAGATGCACATGTCGGCGACGTTGAACGTCGGCCAGTGGTCGGTGACGTTCCACGTCGGGACCACCGCGGCGATCCCCTCGTTCATCTTGGTGATCCACTCCGCGCGGTAGTCGATGAAATCGACGACGCTGGTGCGCACCACGCGATCCGTCAAATTGCCGAGCGCGCCGCCGAGGACGAGCGGCAACCCCCATTTCAGCGCCCGCTGACCCGGCAAGAGCCGGCTGTAGAGCGAGACGATGAAGATCACCGCCGCGACGCTGACGCACAGGAAGAAGGGGCGCCGGACGAGCTCGCTGGCGTTCTGCAATAGCCCCCACGCGCCGCCCCGGTTGTACGCGAGGTTCAGGCTCAGATGATTTTCGACCAGTTTGATGGCCGGATCCCGCGGGCGCGCCGTGAGGGTGATCTCCGCCCAGGCCTTGCTGGCGACGTCGGCCATGAGCGCGACCGCCGCGACGACTCCGAAAAAGACGTAGGAGGGTCGCCCGTTTGCCGGAGGCGAAGACCGCGACAGGGGTGCCCCTGCATCGGCGGGTGAAGACGGCGACGGAAGAACCGCGCCGGACTCAGGCTGTTGATCCATGCGTAACGCGGTTTGATACCCGCGATCGGTAGCTCGGTCGAGGTTTACAACATCCGAACATTTGTTTAGTATCCCCTATCCCGTGCCGGAAGCTCCCTGGATCAAGCCGACCGGCGTCGATGCCGTCGTTTCGGCGTGGCTGAAGTCGGGCGTCGTCCGCCCCTGCCTCGCGGCCGAGCGGCTCATTCCAGCTCGCGACGCTTCGCTCGCCCCTTTGCCCGCCGGCCTCTCCACGCCCGTTCGCAACGCCCTCGCGGGCCGCGGCATTCCCCAGCTCTTCACTCATCAGGTGCAGGCCATCACGGCCGCAATGGCTGGCCGGCACGTCGTCGTATCCACCCCGACGGCCAGCGGCAAAAGCCTTTGCTTCCACGTCCCGGTGCTCGAAGCGCTGAACGCGGATCCGGGCGCGACCGCCCTCTACGTCTTTCCGACGAAGGCGCTGAGCCGCGACCAAGAACACGGGATCCACGCGCTCGTGCGGGACGCCGGGCTCTCCGTCCCGGCGACGGTGTACGACGGCGACACACCGGGGGACGCGCGGCGCGCGGCGCGCGAGCGCTGCCGGATCGTGCTCACGAATCCGGACATGCTCCACGCCGGCATCTTGCCGAACCACACGCGCTGGGCGTCGCTCCTCGCGGGCCTGCGCTACGTCGTGCTGGACGAAATGCACACGTATCGCGGCGTGTTCGGCTCGCACATGGCGCACGTGGTAGAGCGCCTCCGTCGCGTCGCGGCTTTTCACGGCGCGCGGCCCACGTTCATCGGCGCGACGGCGACCATCGGCAATCCGCGGGAGCACGCCGCGCGTCTCTTCGGCGTGGAAGAAGCGTCCATCACCCTGGTCGATCGTTCGGGCGCGCCCAGCTCGAGCCGGCAGGTCTTGCTGTACAATCCGCCCATCGTCAACGCCGAGCTCGGCGTGCGGGGCAGCGCGTTGAAACACGCCGTCCGCCTCACGGCGGATCTCGTTCGCGCCCGCGTCCCCACCATCGTCTTCGGGCAGTCGCGCAACGGCGTCGAGACGATGCTCAAGTACCTGCGGGCAGAATGCCGCGGCGCGGTTCCCGACGACGCGATCATGGCGTATCGCGGCGGTTATCTCCCCGGCACGCGCCGCAACATCGAGGCGGGGCTGCGAGAGGGAGAAATCGCCTGCGTCGTCGCGACGAACGCGCTCGAGCTCGGCATCGACATCGGCGACCTCGACGCGGTCGTTTGCGTCGGCTACCCGGGCTCGATCGCGGGGACTTGGCAGCGCTTCGGGCGCGCCGGGCGCCGCGGTAGCCGCAGCATCGCGCTGATGGTGTGCTCGAGCGCCGCGCTGGATCAGTTCCTCGCTCGGGAACCGGAGTACCTGCTGGCCGCCGGCGCCGAAGAAGCGCGCATCGATCCCGGCAACGTGGAAATCCTCGTGCAGCACCTGAAGTGCGCGGCGTTCGAGGCGCCGTTCGAGATCCGCGAGCCGGGACCGGCCGCTCAGCGCGAGCGCGCCCAGGGCGAGCGCTACTCCACGCTCGGCGTCGAGGCGACGCGCGACGCGCTCGAGTACCTCGCCGCGCACGGCATCCTCCACGCGTCCGGCGGCCGCTATCACTACGTTGGCGATCCGTATCCCGCGTCGAACGTCTCGCTGCGCAGCATCGGCTGGGACAACTTCGTCATCGTCGATCTCGACACGAACAAGTCGCTCGCGGAGCTGGATTTCCGCTCGGCCCACACCATGCTGCACGAGCAAGCCATCTATCAGCACGACGCCGAGCAGTACCAAGTCGAAAAACTCGACTACGACGATCACAAAGCGTTCGTCCGCAAAGTCGAGCCCGACTACTTCACGACCGCGCTCACTTACCGCACCGTGCAAGTCCTCGACGTGAGCGCGACCGGCGCCGTCGCGGCGACGCCCATCGGCTGGGGCGAGGTGAAGGTCGTCGAAAAAGTTACCGGCTACAAGAAGGTGAAGTTTTTTACACACGAGAACGCCGGTTACGGAGACGTGAACTTGCCGGAGATCCAGATGCACACCACGAGCTTCTGGCTCACGCTCTGCGAAGCGCGCATCACCGAGCTCGGCGCGCCGCGAGCGGGGATCATCGAAGCCCTCCGCGGCGCCGGCGTGGCGCTGGAAGCCGTGGCGACGCTGGCGCTCATGTGCGAGCCTTCCGACATCGGCCGCACCCTCGGCGACGGCAGCGGAAATTCGGAGCCGTCGGAATTTTTGCCGGGCCGCGACCCGCACGCCGGACGCACGGGCGGGCTGGATCCGACGCTCTTTCTGTTCGACGCGATCCCGGGCGGCGTCGGCCTCGCTCAAAGGATCTTCGAGCGCGCCGCGGCGCTGGTCGATTCGGCGCGCGAGCTCATCGCCGGCTGCCCGTGTGACAGGGGCTGTCCGGCTTGCATCGGTCCAAGCGAAGCACGCGGCCGCAAAGAGCTTTCGCTCGCCGTCCTCTCTGCGCTCACCGGCTCTCCACGCAAGCCGAAAAGGGTCGAGCGCGAGCCGCAAGAGCGCTCCGCTCCACGATTGCGCGTCCTCGACGGCGGCGCCGGCGATCTATAATCCGCCGCGTGCGCCCTCTCCGTCCGCTCCTCGCGTTCGCTGACGGGTTCGGGCGCAAGCTGACCGGTGCGCGCACGCGCACAGGCGCGCTGGTCGTCGTCGCGACGTTGCCGTGGACGCTGCCGGCCGCCTGCTTTGCGATCGGCGAGGGCGTGCTACCCCCTGTGAAGCGCGACACCGACGCGGGACCTCCGCCCATCTTGCATACAGACAACCCGTCGAGCGGAACGGATCTCGACGCGAGCTTGCCCGAGCCCCTTCCCCACTCGGTCACGAGCGTCGATCCTGCCCACGGCCCCTTCAACGGTGGACAGCACGCCATCGTCCTCGGCACCGGGTTCACGAGTCAGGTACGCGTCTGGTTCGGCGCGAACGAGGTCTCCGCTTCGAGCGTCGTGCCCATCGACCCTGGACACGTCCAGGTCTCGGTCCCGGCGGGGTCCGCCGGCACCGTGGACGTCTCGGCGCAGAACGGGGACGACGCGTCGACTCGAGCCACGCTCCCTCAGGGCTACGTCTACGACTCGTTCTATCTCGATCCGTCGTCGGGGCCCGTCTCCGGCGGCACCATCGTCACGCTGTACGGGGACGGCGCGGATTGGTCCCTGTCGACGCGCGTGCTCATCGACGGCGCGCCGTGCAACGTGACCGCGGTGCGCACGCCCGCCGGCGCGCCGGAGGAGCTCGACTGCGAGACGCCGCCGGGCACACCGGGCTCGAAGCGCGTCGACGTCGTGACCGACGCCGGCACGACGGAGCTCCTCGACGCTTTCACCTACGGCGACAGCGACAACGGGTTCCGGGGCGGCCTCGACGGCTCACCGCTCGCGGGGAAGCTCCGCGTCATCGCCGTCAACTCGTACACCGGGCAAGCCATCGCGAACGCGAGCGTCGTGCTCGGCACGGACACGAAGTCGGCGCGCACCGCGGACGCGAACGGCGTCGTGGAAATCGACGCGGACCTCGGCAAGGCGGTGACCGTCACGATAGCGGCGCACTGCATGATGCCGACGACGTTCTTCGACGTCGCGGTGGACACGGTCACGGCGTATCTCGACCCCGTGCTTTCGCCGGATTGCCTCTCGAACGGGCACCCCACGATCGTCGGCTCCGGCGGAGGCTCGCCCGCGGCCGGCGCGACGATCCAAGGCGAGCTCGTGTGGCCGAACCCCATCGAGCTCAAGATCGCGGTCTGGGACGTGCCGGCGCCGCCTTCGCTCTTCACCGACGCCGATCCGGACATCCGTCGCGTCGCTTACGTGTTCCCGCTGTCGTCGACGGTGTCGACGCCGTTCCGCTTGCCGGCCGCGAAGAACGGCGTGACACCGTCCGACTATGGGCGTGTCGGGTATACGTTTTCGACCAGCGCGGCGGTCGGAAACGTGACGCTCTACGCCCTCGCGGGCATCGAGAATCGCAAGCTCTCGCCGCCGCTCTTCACCGCGTACACGATGGGCATCGTCGGCGGCGTCGCGACGCAAGCGGGCGCGACCGTGAAGGACGTGTACGTCCCCATGAACATCCCGCTCGATCACACGTTGTCTCTCGACGCGCGCGGCCCCGCGACGACCCCGCGCGGCCCGACCGAGCTCGACGGCAGGGTCTCGGTCCGCTACGGAGACCTGGGGTACGTCACGCTGCCCGTCGGTTCACAGTCGGCGCTGCTTCCGGTGACCGCGCCGTTGCGCTTCGTCGGACTGCCGGCGCTGGCGAACGGGCTCCTGGGCGCCGAGTACGTCGTCACGGCCAGCGCCTCCACCGGCGACAACGGCGGGACGCCGCTCTCCGTCGTCGGGCTCACCGGAACCACCGCGGTGGACACGACCGTCTCGCTCGACGGATTCCTGGAGGTGCCGTTGCTCGATACGCCGAGCGACAACTCCGCGTGGGACGGTCAAACGCTCGCCACGAGCGCCGCGAAGGGCGGCCCGGACCCCGACCTGACCGTGTTCGAGATCGAGAGCGGCGGCGGGCTCTCCACGTGGACGGTGGTCATGCCGCGCGGCGTTTCGTCGGGCACCTTGCCGGATCTGACCGCGCTCGGCGACGTCGGCGCGCCGGAAGGTCCGGTCACGATCACCGTTTCGCGGGCGCAGATCGACGGCTTCGACTACGGCTCGCTCCGGTACAGGCAGCTGACGAACCGCGGCTGGGACGCTTACGCGACGGATGTCTTCCAGGCGCACCGCTGAGCTTCGCCGCGCCCTGTCGCGCGCCCTCGGCGCGACGATGGTCGTCGCCGCGCTCCACGCGATGTCGTGTTCGTACACGCGCGGCGACCGCTGGGTCAGCCGCTCCACTGAAGACGTGGACGCGGCCGCGCCTTGCCACGTCGGCGACCAGCGCTGCGGAACCGGTGTCGAGCGCTGCAAAGACGGCCCCGGCGGTCCCGCCTTCGTGACGGTCGACGACTGCGCCGCGCGCGGGCTCGTCTGCGCGCCGCAGACCTTCACCTGCGTGACGTGCATCGCCAACCAGACGCGCTGCAACGGCGCCACGCCGGAGCGCTGCGCCGACGACGGCAGCGCCTTCATCCCGCAGGCGACGTGCGACGCGACGATGGGTGCGGCCTGTCGCGGAGGCGGGTGCGTGAATCTGTGCGTGAAGGCGGCCGAGGAGAAGAGCAACGTGGGCTGCGAGTACTGGGCGGCGGATCTCGACAACGCCGACATTTCCGCGACGGAGAACGCCGCTGCCCAGCAATACGCCATCGTCGTCAGCAATCCGGAGCCCGACATCGCCGCGAACGTCACGGTCGAGCAGGACGACTCTTCGCCGGGCGATCCGAACGCGCCGTATTCGGTGGCGCAGGTGACGGTGCCCCCGATGAGCCTGCGCGTGATCCGCCTGGGGCCGCGCGAGGTCGACGGCTCGCCGCGGGGGACGTTCAACGACGGGACGAACACGGCGCTGACGCGTTCGGCGTTTCGCGTCACGAGCTCCGTCCCCATCATCCTCGTGCAATTCAACCCGCTCGACAACGTGAACGTGTTCTCGAACGACGCCTCGCTCCTGAAGCCCGTGGAGGCGCTCGGCGGGGGCGGCGGAGCGCTGACCACCTCGTACGTCGTCGCCGGATGGCCGGAGACGATCGCCGTCACCGACGATCCGAACACCAACTTCGACCCGACCAGTCCGCTCGATCTGCGAGCGTTCTTGACGATCGTCGGGACGCGGTCGAACACCCACGTGCGCGTCCACACGCGCGCCGCGATCGTCCCCGGCGGGCCCATCGCCGCCGCGGACGCGGGCGACACGGTCGACTTGTCGCTCGAGCCCTTCGACGTCGCGAACCTCGAGACGGGCTCCTTCCAGGCCGACTTCACCGGGTCCATCATCGAAGCGGATCAACCCGTCGTCGTCTTCAGCGGCAGCGAAGCGAGCGACGCGCCCGTCTGGAACAGACTGAGCCAGAGACAGTGCTGCGCCGATCACCTCGAGGAGCAGCTCGACCCGATTCGCACCGCGGGCAAGCAGTTCGCGGCGACCATTTCGCCGAACCGCACCGACGCGGTCATCGCGGCCGGCGCGACGACCCTCGGTCACTTCGACGCTCCGGAGTTCTTCCGCGTCGTCGCCGCGACCGACGCCGGAGCGACCGTGCGCACGACGCTCGACGCGCCGAACGACGTCATCACGCTCTCCGGACTGGGCGATTTCGCGACGATCACCACGAAGAAGGATTTCGCGATCAAGAGCGACCAGCCCATCTCGGTGAGCGACGTATTGCCGAGCCAGGGCGCCGGGGGAGTTCCCTTCGGCCTGCCGGGCGGCGATCCGAGTTTCATCATCGTGCCGCCCATCGAGCAATTCCGCGACACGTACGTGTTCCTCACGCCGAGCGAATACAACTTCGACTTCGTGCGCATCGTCGCGCCCGCGAAGACCCAGGTGCTCTTGGACGGCGCGCGAGTCGACAAGCTACAGACCTGCAAGGCGAGCGACATCCCCACCGTCGACGACGAGGACGCGGCCTTCAAGGTCTACAAGTGCCAGCTGAGCTTCCCGGTCATCGACACGTCCATCGGCGCCTCCCAGCTCGTCTCCCCGGGCATGCAAAACGACGGCGTCCACCAGATCGTCGCGTCGGCTCCGGTCGGCGTCATCGTCAACGGCTTCGACACCAACGTCGGCTACGGCTACGCCGCGGGCACCCAGCTGACGGAGATCGTCACCCGCTAGAGAGCCGAGACGCCAAAGGGCTGCTGCGTCGGAGTGGACTGTTTTGTTTGACCGCAGAGCCGCTGAGGACGCAGCGGCCTGAGGATTTTTGGGTGGTGCGTCGCTTCCCGCCGTCGAAACGACGGTCGCGGCGTGTAGCGGTCCAACCCAAAAATCTCTGCGTCCTCTGCGGTCTGCGGTTCAAAATCCAACGCCGCGAGTCACGACGGCGCTGCAGTCTCGTGGCGACCTCGCACGTCGCTATTGGGACTTGGCTCGCACTCGCACGTCGTAGAGTGGCCAGGGCAAGAGCAGCGGGATCAATGCGCGGGGCCCGCTTTCGCGGAGGGCCCGTTCGCAGTCGTCGACGGAGAGTCTACGGGGACCGAAGATCGTGCCGTCGGTGGCGTCGGCGTCCATCAGCATCCAGGGCTGGTCCACGCCGAAATCGTCGGGATGTCCCGGCATGTCCAGGAGGATGTGGCCGAGCTCGTGCGCCAGCGCGTACGAGCGCGCGCCGGCTCGAATGCCCGCGCGATCGATGATCACCACGTTCTGGATTCCTGACCCGTCGGTGTCGATGAACGACTCCCCGATGCGGCCGGTCTTCGAGAAGCTCGGTACGATGAAGACGTCGACCGTCGCCGGGTCTTCGTCCTGATAGGCTTTGACCAGCGCGCGTTCCTCGAGCGTGCCGGCGACGGCGTCGAGGTCGTCGAAGTGATTCAACCCGTCGTCGAGCTCCGCCTCGCCGATGCAGACGCCGAGCGTGCGGTCCGTCGAGAGCGGCTCCTTGCCGAGCGGCGCGAGCGTCCCGCGCGTGCCGTCCGCGCGCCGCACGAGGACGTCCGCAGTTCGGCCGGCGCCGAAAGAGATGCGCGTGTTCGGGCTGACGACCGCGCGCAGCCCCGCGGCCTCCACGGCGCGAGCGACCGCGTGCGCCACGGAGACCGGAGCGTCGCCCGCGCGTGTCTGGACATGGACCGGCTTCCCGTCAGCGCTGAACGCGATCGCGCCGCCGCTCGCGGGCAGCCCGACTTCACAGCCGACGGCGAGCAGGTACGGCCCGGGCGGATCCACGATGTCGACGTGGAGTTGATCTTCCCTGCCGAAGTGGATGCCGCATTGACCCCAGAGCTGGCTCGCGGTGCGCGCTTCGTGGCGCGCGACCGCCGCCGCGCCGCGCTCGTCGCCGCCGACGGCGCTCTGGCCGGCGGGAGAAGCGCGCAGCACGTGCACGCGAAGCTGCGCGCTGAATCGGTCGAACGCGCCGAGCGCGGTGTTGCGCGGTCCCCCGACGCGGATGCTCGCGGCCTTGTGCCCGTCGGCGGAGACGACGAGACGACCGCCCACCGTCGCCAGCACGGACCTGCCGATCGCCGCGGGGTGCGTGCGATCGACGCTGTCCGAAACGGCGCGGATGGGAATGGTCTCCGCGCACTCCAGATCCGCCGGCGTTCCGGCGGCGCATGGCGCGGCGGACATCCGGACGTCCGCAAGACGATCGATCCCGACGCCTTTCGCGTCGAAGGAGGTGATCGACAGGGTCGCGGGCAGAAAGCCGCGCGGGCAGCGGGCTTGCCAGGTGATCGCGTCGAGATCCGTCTTTCCGTCCGCGTCGGTCGCCAGATCCGGGGGCAGCGTACGAGAGAGGGAGGCGTGCGACGTCGCGAGATTCACTTGGCCTCCGCTCGACTCGCGCGCGACGAGCTCGCACACCACGACGTCGTAGCGCGCGGTGTCGAAGGTGATGCTCGCCGTTCCCGCGGCGATCCCCTCCAAGCCTATGTGGGGCAGCGCGGGCGACGGCGCCGAAAGCAGACCCCTGTCCGAGAAGACGCGCACCGCGCTTCCGGAGAGGGACTCGAGACGCGCGGATTTCCCCGAGTCGACCCAGTACACGTCGTGAGCGGTCCACGGCGTCGGACTGTTTCGATCTTCGATGCCGTCGTCGTCATCGTCGTCGCTGTCGGCGTAGAGGCGGATGGCCGACGGACGCGCGCCGTCCGCCGGCTCGTCGGGCGCGGCGCGCGCGGTCGTCGCGAGGAGAACCGCTGCCGAAAGGACGCCCCTCGCGGCAACGGCGCGCTTCATTCGAGCCACCCCAGTTGCACGCGCCGATACGTACTCTCCGACACCACTCTTTGGATAGCACCGGCTCCGGCAGCGCGCAGCAACGCCCCCCACGTCGCGGTGGTGAGCTTTCGACTCTGGACCAGCGCCATGGTCAGCGAGAGCGGCCGGTCGCGTTCACCGAGGTCGTACAGTGCAGCCGCAGCGAAACCGCGCAAGCCGTCGTGGCGTGGGTTGTCGGCTATCGCACCGAGGGCCGTTCGGAGATCGTCGCGGCGGTGATCGCGCGCGAGGTACATCGCGGAACGTAGGGCGACGTCGGTGCGCAGCGGCCCCCGTGCGAGGCTCTCGAGCATGGGCCGCGCGGTGGGTACGCGAGCCTCGGCCAGCCGATACAAAAATGACGGATCGCGATCGGCGCTCGGTCGGTCCGAGAGGCGGGACACGATCTCCACGGTCGGGCGTACCGTCGGGTGCCCGGCGTTTTCTTCGAGCGCCCAGGCGACGAGCGCCCACGCCGCCCGCGCGGCGGGCGGCCCCGAGCTCGCGCGGTCGCGCGCTTCTTCGAGCGGCCGGGCGTCGCCGGCGCGCGCGGCGATTTCGCCGAACACGAGCCAGCGTCCGAGGTGCCTCTCGGCGTCTCGGAGCACCCGCAGAGCGGGCGCGATCGCCTTCGGCAACGGCGCGCACCGCAGGAGCGGCACGAACACGTCGGCGCAGAGCGCGATACGATGGCTCTCCTTGATCTTCGGCGCGAGCGACGCGATGTGCTCGCCGCTGCACTCGGCGCGCGCCAGGCGGGCGACCTCGGCGGCGAACGCGAGGTGCGGGTGCCGGCAGCTCGCGACCTTGGCGAGCGGCTCCGAAAGCCTGTCGCCCGCGACCGAGCACGCAGCCGACAGCGTCGAGAGGCCGCCCGCTTCGTCACCCGTGAGAGCGCGCTCGAGCTCGCGCTCCGCCGCGTCGGGATCGACGTCCGCGAGCGCGCGCACCATCGCGGTGTAGAGCGGGCGATCGAACGACGCACGCTTCACCAGAGTTTCCACCGTGTGCCCGAGCAACTTGACGAGCCGCGCGGAGTGCGGCGCGAGCGCACGAAACGCGCCGGCGAGCATGGCTTCTTGCGACGGCTTGCGACGAAGCGCCGCCAAGATCACCGATTCGAGCCGCTCGACGAGCTCGTCTCCGAGCAGCTCCCCCGGCTCTGCGTTCCTCGTCATGAAGCCACGTCGCGCGACAATACCATGGCGCGGCGACTTACCGATGTATTGCCAATCTCGCCGGTGCTAGCCTCGCGAAGCGAGGATTTTCATGCAGAAGGCTCATTCGGTCGTCGCGCAGGCCGTGATCTCCGTCGTCGCCGCTGCGCTCGGCGTAGCCGCTTGCAACAACAGCGGGAACACGCCGCCGCCGGCGCAAGGTGGATACCAGCAGCAACCCCCCTACGGCCAACCTGGCTACGGGCAGCCTGCATACGGACAACCTGGCTACGGGCAGCAAGCACCCTACGGTCAGCAGCAGCCGCCTTACGGTCAGCCCGGCTACGGGCAGCAGCCGCCTTATGGTCAACAACCCGGCTACGGACAGCAGCCGCCGCCGGGCTACGGACAACAACCTGGATATGCTCCGCAGCCCGGGTATGGCCAGCAACCGTCGCCCGCGCCGAGCGGTAGCGGCGGCATGTCCACGCCTTCCACGATGGCGTTCCCGTGCCAGACGGACGCGACGTGTCTCTCGCACCGCTGCAACACTCAGGTCGGACGTTGCGCGTGGCCCTGTCAGAGCAATAACGACTGCAACCCCGGCTTTCAGTGCGTGGCACCCGCGTGCGTGCCCGCAACGGGCGGCGCGACGCCGGCGCAATAGCACTACTGTTAGAAACTCGCCGATTTGGCGAGAATTTTCGCTTCTTCGCGAGATGGCCGCCAGAGGCCGAGTCGACCGGTACGTCGCGCGTCATTCGCCACGGAAGAAACAGCCTCCCCCGGCTTCGCCGGTTCGTCCCGTGGCTCGTGGCCATCCGCTCGGATCGTGATCTGTTCTGCCAAAGTCTCTAACAGTGGTGGATGAGCTCGTCTCGTCGGGCTCGGCCTCGCCCGAGCGAGTCCTCGCATTCGCGGAAACGGCCGGGGTGAGGTATTAGCCACCTCTCCCATGGCCGTCACGTCCCCGTTCGAAAAGGTTTCCGCTCAGGCCGACTTCCCTGCCCTGGAGCAAGAAGTCATTCGCCTGTGGGAACGCCTGGACGCATTCCAGGAATCGAATCGGCGGCGCCGGGGCGGCGAGGCTTTCGTCTTCTACGACGGTCCGCCGTTCGCGACGGGCGCGCCTCACTACGGCCATCTGCTGGCCGGGACGATCAAAGACATCGTGCCCCGCTATTGGAACATGCGCGGCCGCTACGTCGAACGGCGCTTCGGATGGGACTGCCACGGTCTCCCCATCGAGGCGCTCGCGCAAGAAGCGCTCGGCCTCGCCGGGCGCACGCAGATCCTCGAGCACGGCGTCGGCGCGTTCAACGAGAAGTGTCGCTCGATGGTGCAAGCGTACGTCGCCGAGTGGCGCAAGACCGTCACGCGCATGGGGCGCTGGGTCGACTTCGACAACGACTACAAGACGATGGACCTGCCGTTCATGGAGTCCGTCTGGTGGGCGTTCAAGCGTCTGTGGGATGTCGGACGCGTCTACAAATCTTACCGCATCATGCCTTACAGCTGGAAGCTCGGGACGCCGCTCTCGAACTTCGAGGCGAACAGCAACTACAAGGACGTCCAAGATCCGGCGATCACGGTGCGCTTTCGGGTGACCCGCGGGCACGAGTCGCTCGGGCTCGGCGGCGACCCGTTCTACCTCGTCGCCTGGACGACGACTCCCTGGACGCTGCCGTCGAACCTCGCGCTCGCGGTGGGTCCGAGCATCGAATACGTGCTCGTGCGCGACAAGGCGGCCAACGTCGTCTACGGGCTCGCCGCCGCGCGGCTCGCCGCGTACTACCCGAAGGAATCGGAGTACGACGTGCTGAAGCGCGTGCCGGGCACCGCGCTCGCCGGGCTCTCGTACGAGCCTCTGTTTCCCTATTTCGAGGATCACCCGAAGAGCTTCGTCGTGCTCTCCGATTCGTTCGTCACCACCGAGGACGGCACCGGCATCGTTCACATGGCGCCGGCCTACGGCGAAGACGACTTTCGCATCTGCCGCGCAGCGGGGATCGAGCTGGTCGATCCGCTGGACACCGAGGCGCGCTTCACCGACAAGGTGCCGGATTTCGCGGGCGAGCAGTGCAAGGACGCCGATCGCGGCATCATCAAGAAGCTCAAGACGGAAGGAAAGCTCGTGCACCAGGGCACGCTCGTGCATAGCTATCCGTTCTGTCCGCGCACCGAGACGCCGCTCATCTATCGCGCCATCGACGCCTGGTACGTCAAGGTCTCGGACCGGCGTGACGAGCTCGTCACCGCCAACGGGACCATCAACTGGGTCCCGAAGGCCGTCGGCGAGAACCGCTTCGGCAACTGGCTCCGCGACGCGAACGACTGGAACATCAGCCGCAATCGCTTCTGGGGCTCGTGCTTGCCGATCTGGGTCAACGAATCCGACCCTTCGGACCGCCTGTGCGTGGGCTCCATCGCCGAGCTCGAGGCCCTGAGCGGAGCGCGCGTCACCGACCTGCACAAGCACGTCGTCGACGAAGTGCTGATCAAGAAGGACGGAAAGACGTACCGCCGCACTCCGGAGGTCCTCGATTGCTGGTTCGAATCGGGGGCCATGCCCTATGCCCAGCAGCACTATCCGTTCGAGCGTGAGAGCGAGCTCGACGCGTTCTTTCCCGCGCACTTCATCGCCGAGGGGCTCGATCAGACGCGCGGCTGGTTCTACACGCTCTTGGTCCTCGGCGTTTCCCTCTTCGAGCGCTCGCCGTACAAGAATGTCGTCGTGAACGGGCTCATCCTGGCCGAAGACGGCCAGAAGATGTCGAAGAGCAAGAAGAACTACCCGGATCCGAACATCGTGATCACGACGTACGGCGCCGACGCGCTGCGCGCTTACATGATCGACTCTCCGGTCGTCCGCGGCGAGCCGCTGCGCTTCTCCGAACGAGGCCTCCGCGAGATCGTCCGCACCGTCGTGCTTCCGTACTGGAACGCGCTCAGCTTCTTTTCGACGTACGCCGCCGTCGACGGCTACGATCCGCGCGCGTCGCAAGCGTCGCCGGTCGCCGAGCGGCCCGACATCGACCGCTGGATCTTGAGCGTCCTGCAGAGCCTCATCGCCGACGTGAACCGCGAGATGGAGGGCTATCGCCTCTACAACGTGGTGCCGCGTCTCGTGACGTTCATCGACGATCTGACGAACTGGTTCGTGCGCCGCTCGCGCCCGCGCTTCTGGAAGGGAGAGGACGATCGCGACAAGGCGAACGCCTACGCGACGCTCTACACCGCGCTCGTGACGTTCGCGAAGGTGCTGGCCCCGTTCATGCCGTTCCTGACCGAGACCGTCTACCAGAAGCTCGTCCGTCCCGTCGACCCGGGGGCGCCCGAGAGCGTGCACTTCACCGACTACCCGCAAGCCGACGAAGGCCTCATCGACGGCGCGCTCGAGGCGCGGATGGCCATCGCCCGCGACGTCGTGGCGCTCGCGCGCAAGGTGCGCGAAGAGCACAAGATCAAGGTGCGGCAGCCCCTGCGCAAGCTCACCGTCGTGCATCGGGATGCGGCCGTGCGCGACGCCGTGCTGGCGTCGGCCCTGCTCGTCGAGGACGAGATCAACGTGAAGAGCGTGGAGGTGAACGCCGACGAGAGCTCCTTCGCGACCGTCACCGTGAAGCCGAACTTCAAGACGCTGGGAAAGCGGCTCGGCCCCAAGCTGAAAGAAGTGGGAGAAGCCCTGAAGACGTGGACGTTCGGACAAGTGGCGGAGCTGGAGAAGGGCGGCTCCGTGACCGTCGCGGGCGAAGCGCTCACGCTCGACGACGTCATCCTGCAGCGAGGGTCGAAGGGCGAATCCGCGGTCGCGACCGACGGACGCATCACCGTCGCGCTCGACACCCACATCGACGCGGCGCTCGAACGCGAGGGCATCGCGCGAGAGCTCGTCAGCTTGCTCCAGAACGCGCGCAAGGACGCGGGGCTCGAGGTGAGCGACCGCATCGCGGTCGCGTGGGCGTGCAACGACGACACCGTCCGCGCCGCGCTCGAGGAACACCGCGACGCGATCTCCAAGGAAGTCCTCGCCGTCGATTTCCGGGAGGGCCCCGCGACCGAGTCGGTGGAGATCAACAAGGTGCCCGTGAAATACACCCTGACGAAGCACGGATGAGGTTACCGTGCGACCCTTCGCCCTCGCTCTCGGCGCCGCCCTCTTCGCGCAGGCGCCGCTCCAGTGTTCGCGCGACCCGGGGCCCGAGCTCGGGCGCGAAGAGACGCCGCCCGAAGCGCTGTACGGCCTCGCGACGCGATTCAAAGCGAAGGGAGACGTCCCCGCCTACCGCGATACGCTGTCGTACCTCGTCGAGCGGTATCCGAGCAGCCGCTTCGCGGTGATGGCCAAGGACGAGCTCGCCGCGCGCCATGACGGCGGGGCGGCGGCGCGGTGAACGAGATCGCGGTCCCGGCCGCGGACGTCGTCGAGGGCGGCGCGGCCCCGCCGTTTCGACCCGTCCTCATCGTGATCACCGACGAGAACGTCGCTCCGGGTGCGGCGCTCGACGCGCGCCTCGAGCGTGTGCTCGCCGCCGCGCGGCCGCGCACCGTGCTCGTGCAACTGCGTCATCTGTCGCTTCCCGTCCGGGTGCGGCTTGCGATCGGCGCGCGCCTGCGCGCGCTCTGCACGCGCCACGAGCAATGGCTCTCCGTGAACGACCGAGCCGATCTGGCGTTCGCGGTGCGTGCCGACGGCGTCCACCTGGGAGAGCGATCCGTGACGCCCGCCGACGCGCGCAGACTGTTGCCGCGCGCGTTCGTGTCTCACGCCTGCCACGACCTCGACGCGCTCGACGCCGAAGGTTCCCACGCCGCCGTGCTCTCGCCGATCCTGGCGCCCAGAAAAGGACGCGCGCCGCTGGGCGTCGGAGGAGTGCGCCGCGCGCGCGCCCTGCTCGAAGCGCGGCGTTCCACGACGCTGCTCTACGCGCTCGGCGGCGTCGACGCGTCTTCCGCCGCTCCGTGCATCGAAGCCGGCGCGACCGGCGTCGCCGTCATCGGCGCGGCGCTCGACGGGCGCGACCCGGTGCCGCTGCTCTGCGCGCTCGGCATCGAAAAATAGCTTCGAAAACGCCGCCGGTCGATCTCGACACAATCTGAGTGTCGCGCCGGCGTTAGGCCGTCCTACCATCATCTTCTCTGCGCACAGGGCATCGAAGAATAGCTTTGAAGCGTCGCCGGTCGATCTCGACACAATCTGAGTGTCGTGCCGGCGATAAGCCGTCCTACATCATCTCTTCGCGAATCGCGCGAGAGCTCGATCTCGTACCCCTCGTGTGCGTGGGTGAACCTTGACGTCTCAAGGTACTGTCGCAAGCAGGCGAAATCCTGCAGGCTTTTTTCTGACCTTGGATCATCAAGGTTAGTTCGCGAACTACCTCGCGCGAACGTCGTTGGACGACCGTGAGCGCGAGACTCGTCGCAACTCATTTCTTCCGCAAAGCGAAACCGGACGACCATCGCCCCCCGGCCACGCACGATTCCGTGCTGCGAATGTGAGCCCTAACGGCGTCGCGCCAGAGGCCTCGCCGCGTGCACGATTGCCGCGTGCACGATTGCCACCGCGAGCCCGACAGCGACGGCGCCCGTGGTATCCGCCACCCAATCGAGGAACTCCGAGCTGCGCCAGGGGAAGAGAAGCTGCCAGACTTCCAGCAACGCACCGAGCCCGGAAGCGACGACGACGGCGAGGGCCAACCTCGACGTGAAGTGGAGGCGCGGCGCGAGGTGGCGCAGCGCGAGCAGCGACGGGAGCACCATCAATCCGAAAGCGATGAAATGCGCGGTCTTGTCGGATACGTCCCCGGGCGGCGCCCCGCCCTTCACCGAGCCGGCGACGAAGATGTAGAGCGCGTACGCGACGAGGGGACCGACGTGTTTGACGGCTTTCATGTCGACGGAGGCAAGGTTCGATTGCGTGCCCGCGGTCGCCTCAACGTCAAAGCTGCGCCGTCTCTTCCAGGCTGCGTCCCTTCGTCTCGGGAAGGAGAACGAGGATCAACGCGAGCGCCGCCACCGTGAACACCGCGGTGACCCGTATCACCGGGCCCCAGCCGAGTCGCTCCGCGACCCAGCCGACCACGAGCGGCGAGAGGACGTTCCCGACGCGGCCGATCAGGTTGTTTGCCCAGGCGAACCCCTCGGCCCGCATCGCCGTCGGGAACAGCTCGGTGGTGAAGGCATCGAGCACCGGCAAGAACGCGCTGGACGAGAACACGCCGAGGACCAGCGCGACCGTGAGCGGCGCGCGACCGTACAGCGAGTAGCAACCGACGGTTCCGGCGGCCCCCACCGTGAACACGATCACCGCCGTCGGCTTGCGACCGATGGCGTCCAAGAGCTTCGGGACCGTGAACACCAGGGGCACGGCGACGAGCGCGGCCATCGTGATCGCCGCGCCGACCTGACCGTCGGTGAAGCCGCGTTCGTTGACGGCGAAGTCCTTCCAGAAGGTCACCGTGCTCTGCGAGCCGCAGGCGGCGGCGAACCAGATGGCGCCGAGCTGGTAGACGCGCCGCCGATACGGCGTGCGAAAAACGTGGAACAACGACCGCCGCGTCTCTTGCTTCTCGACTTGCAAGAAGCGCTGCGTCTCCGAGAGACCTCGCCGCGCGAACGCCACGAGCACGAGCGGGATCACCCCGACGAAATACACGGAGCGCCAGCCCGGCGGGAGCGACAAGAGCACCGGCGCGACGCCCGCGCACACGATGGAGCCGAGGCTCGAGCACGACGCGATGACTCCGACGGACAGACCCCGTCGATCCTCGGGGAACTCCTCGGCCGCGATCACCATGCTGGTCACGTACTCCGCGATGAGGAAGATGCGTCCGATCATCTGACAGATCGCGAAGCTCCACGGCCCGACGGCGAGGCCGGTGAGCGCCGTCATCGTGGTATATCCGGCAATGGTGATGGTCAGAACGCGTTTGCGCCCCCAGCGGTCCGCGCTCCGCGCCAAGAAGTACGCGATCGCCGCGCCGACGTTGATGAGCGCGACTATCTGCCCGGCGGTCTGCCGGTCGATCCCCATGGAGGCGCGCAGGTTCGGCAAGATCTGCGTGAGGGCGATGAAATCGTAGCCCTCGAAGAAGGCGGCCACGCTGAGCAGCACGAGCAAACGACGCTGGTACGCCGAGAGCGGTGCGCGCGTGGGCATCGTCGAAGTACGAGGGCCTGAAGCGACGCTAGATGATGCCCGATTCGGGGCTCGACGCGTTCGCGTGCAGGCGCCGCGGCATTCGCCCGGCGAGGAATGCCTTGCGCCCGGCGCTGACGGCCTCTTTCATCGCCTCGGCCATCAGCAGAGGATTCTTGGCGTGGGCGATGGCCGTGTTCATGAGTACGCCGTGACAGCCGAGCTCCATCGCGACGGCCGCGTCGCTCGCCGTCCCCACGCCCGCGTCGACGATGACCGGCACCTTCGATTGCTCCAGGATGATTCGGAGGTTGTAGGGGTTCTTGATGCCCAGGCCGGACCCGATGGGCGCCGCGAGCGGCATCACCGCGGCGCAGCCGATCTCTTCGAGCTTCCTGCAGACGATGGGATCGTCCATGCAATAGGGCAGCACGGTGAAGCCCTCTCTGACCAGGATCTTCGCCGCTTCGAGCGTCTGCTCGTTGTCGGGGTAGAGGGTGCGCTCGTCCCCGATGACCTCGAGCTTGACGAGATCCGCGATGCCGAGCTCGCGCGCGAGCCGCAGCGTTCGCACGGCCTCTTCCGCCGTGTAGCAGCCCGCGGTGTTCGGCAGGATGGTGAAGCGGCCTTCTTTCAAGAGCGCCATCATCGAACCCTTGCCACGGTCTTTGAGATCGACGCGCCGGAGGGCGACGGTCACGACTTCGGCCCCGGAGGCTTCGAGAGCGGCGCGCGTCTCGGCGACGTCCTTGTACTTCCCCGTGCCCACGAAGAGGCGCGACCGAAAGGTGAACGAGCCAATTCGAAGCGCGTCGTCCGTCATGTACGGCGGGATACCCCTACGAGGATACGCCGGCAAGCGCGCGGGCCCGGCCGGCGTTTTCGACGGGCGCGGGCTTCCACCTTCGATGCATCCAGAGCCACTGGTCCGGGTGGGCGGCGACGAACGCCTCGAGCAGCCGCGTCGTCTCGGTCATCGCCTCCACGGCCCACCCGCGCGCCGGCGTCCGCGGTGGCCGGAGCACCGCGGCGATGTCCACCGTGTGCGTTCCGTCGTCGAGCCGTCGCGGAAACGCCACGACGAGCGGCGCGCGCGCCCGCGCAGCGCACAGCGCCGGCGAAAGGTCGACCCACGCCGTCGCGCCGAGGAACGACACCGCCGTCGCGCCGCGAGCGCGCTCGGGCGCCTGATCGACGAGCATCGCGACGAGCTCGCCGCGGCGTAGCGCGCGCCCCGCGGCCGCGGCGGCGGAGCCGACCTGCGCGAGCTTCAGTCCCCGCGACGCTCGCAGGCGCTGCCAGACGCGATCCAACCACCGCATGCTGAGTCGCTTGGTCACGACGGTCAGCGGAACCCGCGATGCGACCGCGCACGCGACGAGATCCCAGCTTCCGGTGTGCGCCGTCGCGATCACCGCGCCGCGTCCCTCGCCGACGATCGCGTCGATCGCCGGCCATGGGAACTCGTTCGAAAGCCGCTCGGCAGGCCGCGCGAACGCCATGGCGAGGAGCTCCAGGAGTCCGCGTGACAGCGATCCGTACATCGCGCGCGCGGTGCGCGACGGATCGCGCACGCCGGCTCGCGTCATGGCCGCTTCGACGTGAGCGCGCCGGATCCTGAGGACGTCCCCGACGCACGCGGCCAGCGTCCACGCGGCGATTCGCGCCGCGACGCCGCTCTTCAACAGCGCGAACGCGGCGAAGACGAGCGTCACCGCAGCCGCTGCGCGCAACGCTACGATGATCCGCTCCGAACGCCGTCAGCCGAAGCCGGCGCGACGGGCGCCTTGCGCCTGCGGTTCGACCGCGCCCGCGAAGACGTCTTCCAGGGCGAGCAAGTACTCTTCGCCGCGAACGGTGCGGGCGGAGACGAGCGCGCCGTCGACGCGCAACGCCTCGATGCGGCTCACGGTCAGGCTCGAGCCCCCGGAAGAGGCGTACAGAGTGACGTGCCGACCTTCCTGGGTCGCCCACCAGCCCTTGTCGTCTTTACGGGCCTCCGCGGCCTTGATGATGGCGGTCAGATGGTCAAGGGTCATGACACAAGGGTTTCCCTCGCCGGGGCGTTCGGGTCAAGGCCGGTGTAGGCTCCTTTCGTTGAGCTCGACGGAAAAAGGCGGCGAAAAGCGAGGCTCCGAGGACGACCACATCGTCGTCGAGCACATGACGAAACGCTTCGGCGACTTCGTCGCGCTCGACGATCTGTGCATGACGGTCAGGCGCGGGCAGATCGCCGTCGTCATCGGCGGCTCCGGCGCGGGCAAGACGACGCTCCTCCGGCTGCTCATCGGCCTGGAGAAACCGACGAGCGGGTCCATCTACATCGACGGAGTCGACATCGCGCCGCTCGGCGAGCGCGCGATGAACGAGGTGCGCCGCAAGTTCGGCATGGTGTTCCAGTACGCCGCGCTGCTCGATTCGCTCACGGTGCTCGACAACGTCGCGTTCCCCCTGCGCGAGCACACGAAGCTGAAGGAAAAAGAGATCCGCGAGAAGGTCTCCGAGAAGCTCGGCATCTTGAAGCTCGAGAACACCGAGAAGAAATTTCCGAGCCAGCTCTCCGGCGGCATGCGCAAGCGCGTGGCGCTCGCGCGCGCCCTCATGCTCGAACCGCAGATCATCGTGTACGACGAACCGACCAGCGGACTCGATCCGCTCTCGAGTCGCCTCGTCGACGACCTGATCGAGGAGACGCGGGAACGTTTCGGCGTGACCAGCGTGGTCATCTCCCACGACATGACCAGCGCGCTCAAGATCGCCGACTACGTGTTTCTCATCGCCAAGGGCAAGCTCGTCGGCGAAGGCCCGCCGCGGAAGCTCGTCGAGGGCAATATCCGTCTAGCGCACGAATTCCTCGACGCGAGCGGCATCGCCGCCGAGCGGCTTCTCGCGGAGCGCCACGACAGCGAGAAAGCCGGCCGGGGCGCGAATCGAAATGGAACGGGCGGGAGCGACGCTTAGATCGCGACCCGTTTGCGGAAATAATCGATTGTGCTGTCGAGGCCTTTGTCGAGCGGGATGGTCGGTTCCCAGCCGAGCAGCTGCTTCGCCCGCGTGATGTCCGGACGCCGGCGCCCGGGGTCGTCGGTGGGGAGCGGTTCGTACACGATCTGGCTCTTCGAACCCGTCTTGGCGATGACCTTCTCGGCGAGCTCCTTCACGGTGAACTCACCGGGGTTGCCGATGTTGACCGGAACGGTCACGTCGGAAGCCATGAGCGCGACGAAACCGCGAACGAGATCGTCCACGTAGCAGAAAGAACGCGTCTGCTCGCCCTTGCCGTAGACGGTGATCGGGCGATTCTGCAGCGCTTGAACGATGAAGTTCGACACGACGCGACCGTCGTTCTCGTGCATGCGCGGGCCGTACGTGTTGAAGATGCGGACGATGCGGACGTCCGTCGCGTACTGGGTGGCGTAGGCGACGGCGAGCGCCTCGGCGCAGCGTTTGCCCTCGTCGTAGCACGCGCGCGGGCCGATCGGGTTCACGTTGCCCCAGTACGTCTCCACCTGCGGATGCACCTGCGGATCCCCGTAGACCTCGCTCGTCGACGCGATGAGCACGCGCGCCTTCACCTCCCGCGCGAGATCCAGGACGTTGAGCGTGCCCTCGACGGTGGTTCGAATCGTTCGAACGGGGTTTCTCTGGTAGTGGATCGGCGAGGCCGGACAGGCGAGGTGGTAAATCTCGTCGACCTCCAAGGTCGTGCGGTCGCACACGTCGTGACGCACGAACTCGAAGGCGTGCTTGTCGAGCAGATGGTCGATGTTCTCGCGCGAACCGGTGAACAAGTTGTCCAGACAGACGACCTCGTTGCCCGCGTCCACGAGCTTTTCGCAGAGATGCGAACCGAGGAACCCGGCACCGCCGGTGACCAGAATGCGTTTTCTTCTCATGAACGTCTCTCTTCGATGCCGAGGGCGCCCTTACCGGCGCAGCCGCGCACGCGAATCTCGCGACGCTATCACAGCTACCGCACCGCGACGAGTGGCGCGCGCTGCGCCTCGTTCAAGCGGTTTCGGCTGCGAACGCTCGCGCCGCGTCCCTCAGCAGCACGAACTCGTACCCGGCGTCGCGCAGCACGTCGACCACGGTCGCGAGCGTCTCGAGCTTCTCACCGTGGGGCACGCCGACGTCGGGTTGATGACCTCGAAGCGCCGCGAGCCCGTCATCCGCGTCGAGCACGTCGATTCCGTGGAGCTCGAGGTTCACGAGCGGTTCGCCAACTACGAGGCGAGTCAGCCAGCGCGCTTTTTCACGGCCGGCGAGCGTCAGCGTCGTGCCGATGAACGGAAGCCGCAGCCCTCGGGTCACCTGGATCGGCAATTCCCAGATTCCCCGTCCCCTCTTCCAGTAGGGGCGCCCGACGCGGTACGGCCTCGTCGGCGCGCGAAGCACCGAGGGCACGTCGAGGATGGACCGGGACGTCCGTCCGAAAAGCCGCATCTGCGCCAGGCGCACCGCCTTCGCGAAGTAATACGGCGGGCAAGGAAACACCGACGACGCATACGCGACGCCGGCTTCCTCGAGCACCTCGAACAAAGTGTCGCTGACCGTGTAACCGGGCGCCCGAAAGCCGACCGGTTTGCGCCCGGTCGCGGCCTCGATGAGCGCCGCGCCAGCTTCGACCTGGCGTTTCATCTCGTCGCGCGGAAGGCGCGTCAGGTCGTAACGGTGATCCAGCGTGTGATTGGCGACTTCGTGGCCCGCATCCGCGAGGGCGCGAAGCCGCGTGGCGGACTCGGCTCTTCGTAAATCTGCCCCGATGGCAAATAGCGTCAGCGGCGCGCGCGTCCCGCGGCTCAAGGTTTCGAGGCGATCGAGCGCGAGGTCGTACACGGCGTGCGCGCTCGATCCGGTCGGCTCGGCGAGCCCATGTATTGCGAAATAATTCGGTGTCTCGTCGAGATCGACGGAAACTGCGCAGAGTCGAGCCATGACCATGGCGTCTCACCAATCGAACCCCGCCGTGATGGACGCACCCACGATGCCGGCGGACACAAGTTTCTTTTCCGTGGATTTACCGCAGTTGTCGTGGACCCACCCGGCTCCGCCGACGAAATTACCGAGCAGGAAAAAGGCCGTGCCCGGGTTGCCGGGATCCCCCGACTCCATCGGCCAGCGCCAGCCGGGGCCCACCGCGCCGAGCATCGCCGGCTCGATGCACGGGTTGAAGAAGATCTGCGGCCGCGCCTCCAACCGGATTAGGAACGTCGGCTCCTCCAGGTCGCCGGGAATGAAGGCGACGCCACCGCGGGCGTGGAGGCCGAAGAATCCGACGGAACCGCCAGCGTACGGCATGAATGCTCCAAAACGATAACCCCACGTCCCGCCGACCGTGAAGATCTCCGTGCGGCTGTTGTGCTGAAGCACCCAGTACTCGATCACCGGTTCGAGCTCCACGCTTCCACGCTCTTCGGCGCGCGAAGCCACGGACGCGGTTACCAGCGACAAGCAAAGGGCAACGGCGATCGCCAGTGATCCCGCGCGAGAGAGCATGCGTGGCGATCGCGAACGCGGCGAGGGAGCCGATGGCTCGAGCATGACGGACGGGCCGTAGTTCAGTCGGAGCGAGGCAGCAACATCGAGACACTGCTCGTCTCGCGGCCCGCGCGACTTCCGTGCTTACGCCCGGCACGAGCAAAGATTTTTTCACGGTCGAACCGCTGGTCTTCGGCGCGTAAATTGTGGCGCCCCGTCACACGCTTTGGACGAGCACGGGAGGCAGGCGCCGTGTACCATTCTGGCAAGCTCGGTGTGCGTCCGTTCGCCGCTCGGGCGAACTAGGAAGAACCGCTAGATGCCAGCACGAAAAATCTTGGTCACCGGCGCCGCCGGCTTCATCGGCAGCCACACCGCGGAGACGCTGCTTGCGCGTGGAGATCACGTGGTCGGGCTCGACAATTTGAACGACTACTACGACCCGGCCAGGAAACGCGCGAACGTGAAGGAAGTGCAATCCTCCGCTCCGGATCCCTCGGCCTACGAGTTCGTGGAAGGCGACATCCGGGATCGTGCGCGCGTCTCGCAGCTCTTTGCATCGCACCGCTTCGACGCGGTCATTCACCTCGCAGCCATGGCCGGAGTCCGCGCCTCCGTCGAAGATCCCTGGCTCTATTACGACGTCAACTTGACCGGCACCCTGAACCTCTTGGACGCCACGGTACACCACGGCAAGCCGACGTTCGTCCTCGCGTCGACTTCGTCGGCGTACGGCGCGACCGACGCCGTGCCCTTCGTTGAAACGGACTCCGCCGACCGCCCGCTGGCTCCCTACCCCGCAAGCAAGCGGTCCGCCGAGCTCCTCGGACACTCGTACCATCACCTCCACGGCGTGGACTTCACGGCGCTGCGGTTCTTCACCGTCTACGGCCCGCGCGGACGCCCGGATATGATGGCGTACAAGGTACTCGACAGCATCTTTCTCGGAAAGCAGGTACCGCTCTACAACGGCGGCAACATGCATCGCGATTGGACCTTCGTGAGCGACATCGTCGCCGGTGTGATCGGCGCCGCCGATCGACGGCTCGGCTACGAGATCATCAATTTGGGCCGAGGCGAGCCCGTGTTGCTCAAGGATTTCGTCGATTACATCGAGAAGCTCGCCGGCAAAAAGGCGAACCTCGTCGACGAGCCGATGATGGCCGCGGACGTGGCATATACGTACGCGGACATCGCGAAGGCCCAGCGGCTGCTGGGCTACGATCCGAAGGTCTCCGTACGCGACGGCGTCGAACGGTTCTGGGCTTGGTACGGCAAGGCGGTTCGGGGGGCGAAAGCCTCTACGTGATCAAGAGCGCGCCAGCCGCCTCGAACGCGCGCCTTCTCGGCATCGCCGTGGTCGGGGCGGGTCGATGGGGCAAAAATCTCGTGCGTGTCTTCGGGTCGCTCGATACCGCGCGGCTGGTGAGCGTGTGCGACCGTGACGTCGCGCGGCTTGCAGACTTGCGCACGAATACAGACCGCGTACTCGACCACTCTTCCGTTCTCACCGACCCGCGCGTGCACGCGGTCGTGATCGCGACACCGCCGACTACGCACAGTGACCTCGCCGTGGCCGCCATCGAGGCGGGCAAGCACGTGTTCATCGAGAAGCCCATGGCGCTCTCGACCGAGCACGCGACACGAATCATCCGCGCCGCAAACCTCCACGGAAGAAGGGGCATGGTCGGCTTCGTCCTCCATTACCACCCCGCGATCGAGGAGCTCCGTCGTTGGATCGTCCGCGGCACGCTCGGTAGCGTCAGCCAGGTCCTGTGCATGCGGCACAACACCCCGCGCGATTCCGACGAGGGCAGCCCCTGGTGGTCGCTCGGGCCACACGATATCAACGTCGCTCGCTTTCTGTTGGGAGCAGAACCAGAGTCCATCGCGCTCGTAACGTGCATCGACGATGACGTCGCGACGCTCCGGGGTCGACTGCACTTCTCTAGCGGCTGCGTAGCGGAAATCTCCGTCGCGTCAGCTGCGAGCAAGAAGGTGCGCCGGCTCGTTGTCGCCGGCACGCGTGGCGTCGCCGTATTCGACGACCAAAAGCCGGACCGCAAACTTACGCTTCTCGATTCGAGACTAGTGTCGCTCGACGAGCTGGACAAAGGCGAGCTTCCGCACCGCCACTGCTCCCCGAGGCTCGCTCCGGAGCTGCCTCTGGTCGAACCCCTACGGGTCGAAGCCGCTCATTTCGTCCATGCTGTCTCGAACGGCACGCCGTTCCAAACGGACATCGCCGAGGGCGCGCGCGTCGTCGCCATCCTCGAGGCAGGAGAAGCGTCCCTCTCTGCCGGCGGGCGCCCCATTTCGCTGAGACGCGTATTGGCACTCCCGCGCACCCCGGTTCACGTCGAACCGACTTCTACCGGCAATGGCTCCAGAATTGCGTAACCGTCGCGAGTCGTGTCGAGAAGCCGAACGGCAAAGCCCGACTCCCGCGCAATCTGGCCGATCTCATTAGGCGAGAAACGATAAACGACGCCGGCACGCGGCAGATACGCGAGCGCCGGGTTCACCCTTCCTCCCCCAAGGGCGCGCAGAACTCTTCGAACAGCGCGTACCGAGCGTCGCGGTTGATCCGTCGCGACATCGCCGCGAACGAGAAAGCTCGCGACGACGACGGCCTCTGGAAATAGCTTTCGGATTGCTTGCAAGACACCGACCTGCGTCGCCACATCGGTCAAATGAGAAAAGCTCGCCCATCCGAGGAGCACCATCTCGAAGGGCCCTTGGACCCCGACCAACGGTCCCGTTCCGAGCATCGCGGATTCCACGAGGTCCTCGAGCGAAGCGCGAACGACCTGCTTGCCCCCAGCTTCCGCAGAAACGGCCCGAGCGCCCTCGAGCAATGCCTCGTTCGGCTCGAACGCTACGACTTCGTATCCCCGCTCAAGCAACGTCGCGAGCTCGCGGCCGCCGCCCGCAGCAGCAAGGAGGATGGCCGCGCCGGGCGGAAGATGCATCCGCTCGAGAACTGTCGTCTCCCAATCGAAGAGTCCCGCCTGGAAACGAGCCCCACCCGGTAAATACGCGGTTCGGTCGTTTGCGTAGGCCCGTTCGGTCAATACGCCGTGGAGGCGGGGGTCCAGACGCCCCAGAAGGAGCTCGTCGCGGATCACTTCGTAGGCCCGAAAGCCGCGGCGAGCGTACCCATCCACGGTGAGAAGGACCCGGGCCCAGAGTGGTAGCAGACGCACGCCTGCCTCGGACCATCTCCGCTGGAAAGAGCGGTGTCAACCAGGGTCTCGAGGACCAAACCCACTGTCGACTTCTAATTGCCGGGTTGGAGCGGGCGGCGCGGTCGAGTCCTTGACTCCGGCGCGAAAGCCGGAAAGGCTTGAAAATGCGGGGCTCGCCCCGCATCGAAGGGGGTGACCGCGTCCCCGAGCACTGGTCCGTTTCTCATGAGAGTTCCTCGCTTAGGCTTCCATTTGACGGATCGCTGTCAGCTCGACTGCCAGCATTGTCTGCGCGATCCGGGACGGAAGGCGCGCGATCTAGAGGAGGACCTGGTCCGCCGCGTCATCGCCGAAGCTCGTGCGATGTACGGCATCGAGCACGTCACGTTTACCGGCGGCGAGCCGACGTTACATCCGCGATTCGAATCGATCGTCGACGCGGTGATCGACAATTCGATGCGTTGGAACATCGTCACCAACGGCCGTGCTTTCGCGAGAGTGTTGGCGCGGCTCGAAGCACGTGCAGAGCGCCTACTCGGCCTTTCGAGCATCGTCCTGAGTGTCGACGGAGCAGTCGAAGCGACGCATGATGCCATTCGCGAGCACGGTAGCTACCGCGAGGTGCTGGCCGCCGCCGCGATCTGCGGTGCGCGTGGGATCGCGTTTGCGTTTCAAATGGCGGTCAATGCGCGCAATGAGCATGAGTTGGAAGCGCTCGGACTTCTCGCGGCACAGCTGGGCGCGCGTCGCGTTTCGTACGCCATGACGCAACCGACCGGGACGAAGCACGACGCAGCGCTCTTCCTGCCTGCCTCGACGTGGCGCCGCATCCGCACCCGCATCGAGCAGCTGGCGAAAGCACTTGCGCTCGAAGTCGAGCTCACGGAAGGACACTACGTCGAGAGCCGCTATGCCTCGTGCGACGCTCTTCGCGGCGAGACGCTCCACGTCGATGTCGAAGGCAATCTAACGCTTTGTTGCTTGCACTCGCAGGTGCCCAGCGCACAACCCGGTCGCGATATTGCCGGCGATCTGCATAAGCTGACCCTCGTCGAAGCGCACCGGCGTTTGCTCGAACTGATTCGACGGACAACGGACGATGCGCTCACGCGCCTCGGCGAATCAACCGGCTCGCCGTGGGAGCATTTCCACTGCAACCAATGCCTAGCGTCATTCGGCAAGCCGCACTGGACAGACGCTGGAGCCGCCGGTCCTGCCGCTAATCGCGAGCGCTGGCGCGGCGTTTGGGCCCCGGGCGAGCACCGCCATGTCATCGGCTCACCCGACGTGCCTTCGGCGAAGCTACGCCGGCTCAGGCTGGTGCACCAATGATGGAAGTTCCACGTTATCGTCCATGCGCCAGCGCTATCTTCGCCGAGCTGGGCGACGGGACGGGCGTCATTCTCGATCTCCAAACGAAGGCGTACTTTACCTTGAACTGCACGGGGGTCTTCGTCTGGAAGACCATCGCTGCGAGTCCGGCGGACGCTCGCGAACTGGCGGAGAAGTTGGCGGGCGAATTCGCCGTCGAGCCGCACCATGCCGTCGGCGACATCGAGGCCCTACTCCGCCGGCTGGGTGACGAATCGCTCGTCGAACCCGCCGGCGAATAGGTTCCGTCCGATTATTGGTAGAGCGCGTCGCTGAAGGGCGAGAGATACACCTGATACCCGCCCGAGCTCGGACATTGAGCCCAGTCGGTGCTGTTGCCGCCGCCCACCATGTACACCGCGGTCGCGCCGTCCCGAAGACCGATGACGTCCAGGACGCGCGCATTGTACGACACCGGTATCCCGTTCGGCGCGGGAGCGAACGGAAGTGCCGCCGTGTTTGCCTTCGACCGGATCTGCGAGACGAGGAAGCTGCGCTGAACTTCGGGATCCGGCGACGCCATGTCCCGCACGAACGGCGAAAAACCCACCGTCGGCACGGCCATGCACGTTCCCGACGGCGTATCGCACGCTGATGTTCGCAACAAGTTTGCTGCGATGCCTCCGTAGCCGACCAGCTGTCCATTGCTGTTGAGCGCCGGCGGGATCGCCGCAACGGAAGCGCCCCCTTCGGCTCCGGTCGGATCGGTATCCACCATCTTCAGCGTGGCGGCCGACGTTGCGCTCCGCCAATACACGTGTTGCCTGCCGCCCGTCGACGTCGGCGAGGAGACATAAGCGGCAGGGGTAGCGGTCGTGCAAACGAAAGCAACCGTGCTACTGTCGGAGGAGATGGTCGGCAAAGAGCAGATACTATTCTGCAGCAGCGCGCCGGTTTGACTCACGCTCAGCATGCTGAGACCAGCACCGCCGAAGTCGTAGAGAAACACGTCTGAATTCACCGCTGTATCGCCCCTGACGAGGTTCTGCGAGTTCGTGTCGAACACGACGCGCGATCCATCCCCCGAAATGTCGGGATGATACTGCGAATAGTTCGGCCAGGTCGTAGGAGCTAGATAGGCGCCTATGTTGGCACGTTGGAAAGTGTCCGTCCCGATGTTGTAGCGATACACGTCGTACACCGTTCGCCCGGCAGTGCGGTTCAACGCCGGGGGAGGCATGTTTTGCGAGCTCGACACCAACGTGACGTAGTTGCCGTTCGCTGAGATGCGCGCCCATTGGGAATCGCCGTCCGCAGGCGTCGTCGTCGATCCGAAAGCGTGCGTGATCATGAACGTCGTATTGGTGTTGACGTTCCTCATATAAATTTCTCGACTGGTCGTGCCAAAGCCCAAATCGCATCCGCTGCTCTGGTACACGACTAGGTTTCCATCGCTGGAAACGGACGGACTCATGGAGGTGCAACCGCTAGGAGCGTTCGGCGAGCTCGTAGGGACACTGATGGTGACGGTCGTGCCGGTCGTGGTGTCGTAGCGGTACACCTTCGTGCCGGTCGCGCTCCCCGTTGAAGCGAGGGTCGCGCCCGAGGAAAACACCACATAACGCCCGTCCGGCGTCGACTGCATATTGGAGCCCGCGGCTATGAGCCCGGCTCCGGTGCCGAGCGATGTGTAGAAGGGTGCTTTGTCTATCGTACCGTTCAAGAGGCTGCCGCGTCGCGTAGGTGTCACGAGCATGCCGCGGACCTGCGCGACGAAGTGAAAATTCCACTTCCCCGTGGTGTCCGTCCCAGTCCCAACGAACGCCACCCAACGCTCCGGACTACGTGCTTCCACAGCCGAGTGCTCGAGGAGGCCGTAGCGCCACAAGCCCGGTGCGCCACCGTTACCCGACGCGGCAGTCACGCCGAGCAGGCCGGTGTCCGGTGTCGCTGTCTGGATGTTGGAACCGGGCGACGGAATCCACACGTGAATGCTGCATCCCGTCGTGCAGGAAGTCGGCGGCGTCAGGCTGGTGAGATAGAAGTAGCTGCGGAATACGTCCTGATTGGCGTACGAGTTGATCAGGCGTATGCGTGCGCAGGCTCCGTGCACGGGCGTAGGACCGCAAGCCGCGGTGTTCCAGTTGGCTTCGGTCCGAAGCTCCAGCTGCTCGAGGAGTACTTCGTTCGATTGGCCCGCGCCACCGGCACCTGCGGTGCCTGCCGCACCCGCTGCGCCGCCAGTCGAGTAGCGCGCATTCGGTAGATCGGACTCAACGGCTTGGCTGACTTGGCCAATGTCATCGCCGGAACTTCCGCCGGTGCCCTGGTCGGCGATCGCCATCGGACGAAGCCAGAAATTCGTGCCGTCGAATCCGCCTTCGTACTGCGCCAACACCGTGGGCGGCGCATTCGGCGCGGACTCGGTGGTCGCCCCGGACGACTCCGATCCAGCATCTCCGCAGGCCGCCAGTAGCGCAGGGACACCGAAACCCGCGGCAAACAGCAGAACGTTCTTCCGTACAAGCCCATTTCGACCAGCGAGCATCGGCCTTCCTCCCATTCGTCTCAAGCGTTTAGAGGTACGAGCAAAGCGTATCACGGCAAGTACCTTGGTCGCTAGGCAGAGACGCAGCCGTGGGCTTTGTCCCGAGCCGCAGCGCGCGTATTTTTGGTGCGCGCGCGACATCGTTCGTTCATGAGCCCGCGGCTAGTGCGACTACATCGCGCAGTGTCGCACGAAACCGCGCAACAGCTCTATCAGCGCTGGACCGGCGGGAAGCGCATCGGTTCCGAGCGTAAGCTCCAATCCGACACCCGCGCTCGCGATTTCAGTAATGAGCTCCAAGTGCTCTTGCGCCTTGACGGCGCCGGAAACGACGAGCAGCCCGCTCTGCTGGATGAGTCGAACAACGGTCTCTGCGGGCTCGAGCGCCGTGACCTGGGAAACGGTTACGGGCCGAATGCTAGGAAACAAGACGAGCGTCGGACGCAGCGCGCTGGGCAGCCACGCGGGCCGCAGCGCGCTGAGTGGGACGGCAAGCTTGTCCCGGCTACCTGTAACCGCTCTATAGGCTTGTCGGGCAAGCTGCGGGAAAGCACCCAACGTGGGGGGACCAAGGTGCATATCCGCCGGCCATCCCCAAACCTCCGCGTTATCCTGCCCCGCATCGCTCAAGAACACCGCATCGTCCGTCACCAAGGACCCGCCGAGAGCGGCGAGCCCAAGGGCGAGCGTCGTCTTGCCCGAGCCCGATTCTCCCACGATGAGCACGGTCCCGAGCTCCGGCACGTCGACGCACGCAGCATGCAAATGGAAGAGTCCGTGCGCCCGAAGCGCCAAAGCCGTGGCGGTGAAGAGCATCACCGCTCCAACGAAATGTGGGTCGCTCTCGGCGCCGACCTGCGCGCTCACGGAGCTGCCGTCGAGCTCCGCGACGACGAGCGAGCTTCCGTCCCAGAGCTCGATGCGGCCCGGTGCAGTGAACCCATTGGCCGGGCCGAAGGTGCAAGTGAGCGGGAGCCCTCGCTCCGCTGGTGACGTGCCGTGCTGGCGTCGCGCGATCACTGTAAGCCTGGGCCCATCTGCTCGTCCATCGGCGAGTCGAGGATTCACGAAGGACGGAACGAGTTCGTGGAGCTCCGGCTCGATGTCACACAGAATCCGGCTACACCCGACAGAGAACTCGAACGCACCGGTCTGCAGTCGAGTTTCGTTCACGGACGAGCCAGCCCACACGCCGGGGGCACAGGCGCGGAGCGTGACTTAACAGCCGGGACCTGGATTGAGTACGCAACCATTGCCCGATATGAGCGTCGTGCGCTCGACCCTACCCCGAGGCTCAAGCTTGGGCGGCTCGTACGGCTTGCGCTGCTTACGCTCGGGCTCCCCTTCAATGAGAAAGCGAGCACTGCGCAAGTAGCTCACCTCCGTCCCATCAGAAGCTGACATGCGGACGTAGTCTTCGACAACGGTCGTTCTCTGTCAAGGACTCGTTACGCACTGCGTTCGTGTGAAAAACAGATGAATTTTGCGGCTTCGGCAAGCAACGCAAGGATTTTCGAGTCCCATGGCCATGGGGTGGCGGAGCCCCAGCGCTTACACCTTGTCCCGAAGCTGCTCTCTAGTCAGGATCCGGCTGAATCCGGCGGGGTCTCCAGGCTCGAGAAAGGGCTCGCCGGAAACCTCCACCCAAGCATGCCCAGGCTCCTCGGGTCGAGCAGCGACGCCAAGAACGAACGTGGCACGATGAGCGTGGGAACTAAGAAGCGCGTATCTCGCGAGCGCTCGAAAAAGGCAGGTATTCGGGGTCGAGCTCAGTCGTGGGGCCACCCGTTCCGCGAGCCGAACGGCGCGCGCCAATTCCGCCAGCGTCAAAGGCTGCGGCGGCCGTGGCATCGTCTCCAGATGGTGAAGAAGTCGGTCCAGCGGCAAGCGCTCGTATCGCGTGGCCAGCGATCGAAAAACCCGCACATACGTGGTGGCGGCGAGCAGTGCGCGCACACGCGGCGTAATGCGGGCGCTGCGCGCAATGGGGCGCCACGGCCGCACGGCATAGTGGAGCGCCACCGCTCGCCAGCCGCGCTTTCGCACCAAATGCTCGGGCGGGGGAATCGCCCGCGTCAGGAGCTGCGCGACGGCTCGTGGCGGGGAGACGAGCATGAGCACGACCAGCGCACGGAAGTATCTCTCCGGATATTTGTCTTCGGCCGCCTCTCGAAGGCGAGTGGGCGGGAGCAACCGTGTGGCCGTCGCCACGCGTGTCGAGGTCGCAGCAACGAGCCGTGGACCGCACGTGACACCGAGCGTCCGGGTCGCGTCGATGAGATATTCGAGCACGTATGCAATACCGATGTCCTTCGCGAGCTGCTTCAGATCCGTCGGGTCAATCTCGTCGCTCCAGCGCGACCACGCGCGACCGAATACTTCGACGGTTCGCGGGTCGCAGAGCTCGTGCTGGACGACGTGCGAAGCTAGATGCAAGAGCTGCAGGGTCGGCTCGAACACACGCATCCGCACGTCGAAAACTTCGACGTCGACAGCGTGCTTCCAGAGCGTTTCCTCCCCGACGTGAAAGAGCGGTGGCGGAAATGCGTTCCAGTGAAGCTCGCAAAAAAGCGGTCGACCGTCGACGTCGCCACGGCTCAGCGGATGTTCAAATCCGTGCTCCAGATCGTGCTCGAGACTCCGCCAGGAGAGTGAAGCGTATCCGAGTCCCTCGAGCACGACCTTCGCGCGGCGGACGTGGGCGCGCCGAACGAGAATGTCGTTGTCCACAATCGCGTGTCGTGCCAAGCCGGCAGCAATCCGCTGAACCAGGGGAACCCCTTTGAGAACGATGCATGGGATCCCCGCGGCACCCAGAGCCTTCACGATACGTCGCAGCTCCGCAGCAATACCGAGGTTGTACGCGATGATTTCGCTATCGGACGGGACCATGCTCGTCACGTCCGAGCGAACGCTTGGTCGCGACTCCGCTTCGGCCGTGGCAATACTCGGTGCACGGTGTCCACATAGCATGCTACCGCATCGACGTCTCCTCACCTCCACTTGCGCCTCCGTATCGGTTCCGCACATGTCCTCGATCTCGTCGTCTCCCGTCCTCGGAGGTTGCCGTCCCGCGAGCCCCCCGGAAGTCGTATGCGCATGAAGGCGTCGCGTCGACATGAGCAGTTCTGGGAAGCATGGCTCCCCAGCGACATGCCGCACGCCGATCCGGCGGCGTGGTGGACGCTCCTCGCGCTGGCGCTGACACTCGCCTTCGCCATCATGGCCTTGGGTGCTCTGCATCTACCCGTACTGGTAGTCACGGCGGCCGGGGCAACGCTCTCCGCGCTCATCGCGCTTGGCGGTGGAATGCGCAAGATCGATCGCGCACCGACGCTGTTGCTCGCGCTCGGAGTTTGGAGCTTGGTTCAAGCATGCCCGCTGCCATTGCCGCTGCTTCGGGTCCTCGCGCCGAAGAATGCGCAGATCTGGTCGCGCGCGTTCGAAGTCGCCGGCACCGCCAATAGGTGGGCATCCATCTCGCTCGACCCCGGCGCTTCCGTCGTCGAAGCTTTGAAGTGGTCGTCGTATGCAGCCGCGGCGGTCGCCAGCGGCTACGTCGTGAAACACCTCGGACTGCGCTTCATCGCCGGCCTCACGTTTCTTCTGGCGGTTCTCGTCGCCCTGACCACGGCGCTGCACGGGTTGACGCATGCCCACGCGCTCTACGGGTTCTACGTGCCGACGTTCGATCCGGGCCCGTGGGGGTTCGGCCCCATCTTCAATCCCAACAACCGCGCCGGTTACTTGAATCTCGGTGCCTTCGCAGGGTTGTCGCTGCTCGCCTCGCGCGATGAACGCTGGTGGCGTTGGCCGATTACCATCGGCGTCGGATGCCTCGTTGCGATTTCGGTGCTCGCGAAATCGAGAGGCGGTCTCGGAGCCCTCGCGGTAGGTTCGCTCTTTTTGGTCGTTTCTTTGTTGCGTCGGGCGAAGCATGCGCGCGACGCCCGTCGGCGTCATTTGTATCTGCGCGTCGCCGTACCGCCTCTGCTCGCGCTCATGGGCGGCGTGGCGCTCGCCGGGCTCGGCAGCCCGGAAAAGACGTGGGACACACTGCGCCACGAGGGGCTCTCGAAGCTTCACGTCTTCTGGTGGACCCGTCCGATGCTGGCCGACTTTCCGTTCTTCGGCGTCGGACGCGGTGCTTTCGAGACGGTGTTTCCCGCATATCAACGGGTCGGCGCGAATGTGATTCACCATCACGCCGAGAACTTCGTGATGGACTGGATCTGCGACTGGGGCTTGCTCGCCGCGGTGCCTGCGCTGCTCGCGTTCGGATCGATGCTCCGTCGCCACCGCCACGAGCAACCCTCCAGAACCGTCCTGCGGCTCGCCCTCGGCGTTTTGTTGCTGCAGAATTTGGTCGATCACGCGCTCGAGACACCGGCGATCATGATGCTCGCCGCCGCGATTTTGGCGGCGCTCTCCGCGGAATCACGCGACTCGACGCTCGCGGCCGAGCCGGACGAAGAGATTCCAGGCGTCGAGGTCGGCACATTCGCGCCGCGACGAGCCGGCTTGGCTTTGGCGATGTCCGCACTGATCCTCGGCGCAATCCAGTGGGGACGACATTCTGCTTACGACGACCGGCGGTTGCTGAGCTCCGCGTTCCGTCAGCTGTCTCCAGAGGACGAGGAAGATGCTCGGCTACTCCTCGGGAAGATCTCGGACTCGGTGATGCGCCATCCGGCGGACGCTTTCCTGCCGTTGCTTGGAGCGATTACGGCGCGACACGTACCCGGCACGCGCCCCGTCCGCTGGCTCGGCTGGGCACTCGAGCGGGACATGATGTCCGGCCATGGGCACATGGCGGCCGCGTACTTCCTACTGAAGGTGGGGGCGATCGACCAAGCCTTCGTCGAGCTACGGACTGCCGCAAAGCTCGATCCTTCGTTACAGAGCCGCGCCGCCGACTGGGCAGTCCGGTACGCGCGGGAAGCGGCCGACGTGATGCGTGTAGTCCCTGACGGACAGGACGGGATTCCGATGCTCATCGCGCTCTCGGCGAGCCCGCGGCTCGCAGCGCAGCGGTTCGACCTTCTGGAAATGGCGACTGAGCGCGATCCGTCTTCCATGACGGCCCAAACGCTCGCGGCGCACGCGTTTCTCGAGGCCCTCGAAAACCAGAACACCACGGTGTGTCACTTCGCTCAGCAGGCCTCGTGCGTCGAGCGACTCAACCGTCACATTCTTGCGATCGCGCACCTTGCGCCACGCGACGCTATGGCAACCGAGATGACCGCGCGAATGCTCGCCGCAACCGGACGCGCTACGGAAGGACGAGCGCTCCTTTCATCGAACTGCAGCACGTTCCTTGCACCGGCGCATTGTTGGCAGACGCGGATAACGCTGGCGCAAGATCAGATGGCCGATTTAGCTCTACAAGACGCCATCCGCGCCTACTACGCCACCGCTTGCACGACCGACGAGGAGTGCATTCGTGCTTCGTTCTGGCTCGGCGGAGCGCTCGAGACGCGCGGCGATTTCATGGGAGCGCTCGAGTACTACAATCGCGCGCTCCGAGCAGGAGGTGACGACGCTCGAACCTGGCTTGCGATCGCACGCGCCGCTCGTTCCGCCGGCCAGCTCCGGCGAGCGGCGGATGCGCTCCGACGAGCGCAGGGCACCACGGACGATCCACGCGTGCAACACGCGGCGGACCGAGCGATGCTGGACTCGCTAGCACAGGACCGTTCCACGACCAACGGTTCGCCTTAGCGAGCTGACGCGCGATGGAGCGCTGCCCTATCCAATCTATTGAGCGACGGTCCGTCGCGACTCGGCCGCGTCGCGCAGAATATCTGCCAGTCGGGGAGTCTGGGCCTCAATCGAATGCGAGCGCTTCACCAGAGCGCGCCCGCAACGCGCAATATGCCTGCGGAGCATTCGATCCTCCAAGAGCGAGTCGAGTGCTGCAGCCCATTCGTCCTCCGTGCGCGCAAACAGGCCATTTTCTCCGTGCCGGACGAAGTCGAGGGCGCCACCGTCGGGAGAAGCGACGCACGGCACCCCGACGGCCATGTATTGCAACACCTTGAATCCGCATTTTCCTTTCGAGTATTCGATGGGCAAGAGCGGTGCAATGCCAATGTCGATGTCCTGAAAATCTTGGATCTCCCGGTCCAACCGCCACGACTTGCTCTCATGCTCGAAGCCCGGTACACGGAAGCCTCTCCCGGCACCGACGACCCGGAGCACGAACTTGCGCCCGGCCTGTCTCAAGCGCCGAAGAGCGGGCGCTACAAGATGCAACGCATGCGCGGTGGAGTGGGTGCCGATCCAACCTATGACGGGCGGCCGAGAGTCGCTGACGAACGCGCCCTCCAATCGCCCCGGCAGCGGCTGCCACTTGCTCGCAGAGACGACGGTCGGCAGCACCGCGACGTTCGGGTTGTGCGCGGACACCACGCTTGCGAGAAACTCGGAGCCGGCGAGCACGTGTCGCGCCATCCTGAGGATGCTCCATGTCTTTCCGGGAGCCCTGAGCAGGCGCGCGGCGACCGGATGTTGCGAGAACGTCGTGTCCATCTGCCAGACCGCGTCATCGAGGTCGTAAACGAGTGGCAAGCCCCGAAAGCGCGCAGCGATCCATTCCATGAAGACCGATCCGACGAGTGTCGCTTCGCGTTGTACGAAGACGACGTCGACGTCGCGCGACGAGAGGGCTCGCATCTGTCGGACGGCGCCACGCAAGATGCTGTTCGCCTTCTCGACATGGGGCATTTCTGCAGCGTAAAATCGTGCGAACGCGTCGTCGTCCAGCGCACTCTGCAGCTGCAGGGAAATGCCGTGATGTGCCAGCACGGGCGCGTAGGCGCTCACGCGAAAGCGCGTGCACGCTGCGCGTTCAGGGTAAGAGGCGAGCACGAGAACTCGCAACGAAGACATCGGCCTCACGCTAGCAGCGATATCGCGATGACGCACATTGCTCCCCCAGCCGCGGCGCAATCGCCTATGGTCGGTTCGTTGCGGATGGGAAACCCGCTCGTGTCCGTGATGGTCGTGGCACACGACGCCGAAAGGACGCTCGGTCTCGCCCTTTCTTCCGTGCTCGCGCAAACCATGGAAGATTGGCAGTGCCTCGTCGTCGACGATGGCTCTTCCACGCCGGTCTCGGCGTTGGTGGAGGCGATGGGAGACGCTCGCTTCGAGTTCGTGCGGCTCGACGAGAATCGAGGGCGGGGGCATGCACGACAGAGGGGACTCGAGGCCGCGCGCGGCCGGCTGCTGGCGATCCTCGACGCCGATGATTGGATGTACCCCGAGCGCCTGGAGGCCGAGGTGGCTTGCCTCCGGAGCGAGCCGCGGGCGAAGCTCGTCGGATGCAGCATGGTCGTCGAGGACCTCGGCCATCGTATCTTCGGCGTCCAGGAGACGGCGAAAGCCGATCACTGGAAGCTCGGCACCGTTCCCTTCTCGTTCGCGCCGATGCTCGCCGAGATGACCCTCGCCCGGAAAATCGGCTTCGACTCGCGTTTGACCCGCTCGGAGGACGTCTTGTTCCTGGCTCGAGCTCTGGAGAACCCGTGGGTCTGCGTCTCGACGCCCCTGTACGCCTACAATCCGTCCCCGGCCACGCGCACGTCGACCCTGGAGAGCTATCGTTGCTCTAGGATGGCATACGCGCATTGCCGGTCGAGCTACCCCTTTGCGGCGCGTCGCCTCGAGCTCGCTTATCGATTCCGTCAGATCGTCCACGGTCTGTGTCCGGACCCCGTGAGCCAGCGTCTCACTGCCTGGTCGCGGCACCGCATGGCTAGGGCTCCCACGGCGGCTGAACGGCACGCGCACTATCGGGCGCTCGAGACGGTAATGCGGCTCGCGAAGTCACTGGGCGTGAAGCCGACGTGAAAAGTCTCTCGGGACCGCAGCAGGCCTAGCCCGCGCTCGCCTGGCTCGGCCGATATGGTAGCGTGCTCGACCAATTCTTCGTCCGATGCAAGACTTCATCGTCGCCCTGATCGTCGCGACGGCCTCCTTGGTCGCGTTAAGGGGCAGACTCCAACGCTACACGACACCCGAGCGCTCGCTGCTCCAGCTCAGCCTCTGGTTCCATATCGGTTCTGCAGCCCTCCTCGTGCCGTTTATGAAGGGACCGCTCAAGGGCGGCGACATGCTCGTTTACGACGAGATCTCTCGCGCTCTCCTCGACCGACTAGTCCGTGCGCCAGGCGACACCCTCGGCATACTGGGCGGACTGCTGCTGCACGCCAACGATCCCCTTCCCGTACCGGATTACGGGCTCGCCTTCGGCAGTAGCGGCTCGATGATCGCTCTGACGACGTTCAGTCTGCTGTTCACGTGGCGCTCGTTGCCCGCGGCCTGCGTCCTGATCGGCGTAGCGTCATTCTTCGCCAAGGTTAGAATCTACGACGTATTCCGCGCAGAAACCGATGCGCGACTGCATCGGCGCATCATCGCTGCCACGATGCTCGTGCCCTCGACGATTTTTTGGTCGAGCGGTCTCATCAAAGAGGCCTTCGCGACCATCGGACTCGGGCTCGTGTTCAAGGAGCTCTACCACTGGTTTTATCGACGACGTCTTCTGACAGACGGCCTGGTCGCGGCCGCGATAGGACTCGCCCTACTCGCCACGACGAAGGCCTACGTTTTCGTTCCCCTCGGGCTGGCGGCGGCGGCAAGTATGCTTTTGGTGACCGCCCGACAGCGCCGATGGCGCCTTGGCGCCGGCGAGCGCGCTGCCGCCATCATACTCGGCATTGGGATCGTTCTGGCCGCTGGCCGTGTGTCTTCACAATACGATCCTGCGAATTTCGTTGCGGAAGCGGCACACCAACAGGACGTGGGAGCGCAGCTGAGCTACGCCGGGTCGTACTACTCGCTCACCACCGAACGCTCCTTCCTGGGTCAAATCGTGGCCACACCGCTGGCCTTGGTTACCGCTCTTTTCCGTCCATTCATCTTCGAGGCCAGAAATGTGCAGCAGGCGGCGAACGGCCTCGAAACCCTGTACTTCGCCTTCCTCGCGACACGCGCGTTTCGCCACCGTCGCGCCGGATATCGCATGGTACGAGAGCAGCCTCTCCTGATGTTCTGTTCGGTGTTCTCCCTGATCATGGCAATCGGCGTCGGGCTCGCATCGACGAACCTAGGAACGCTCTCCCGCTACCGAATGCCGATGATGCCTTTTCTATGGGTGCTGGTAACCGTCATCGGAGCAGCCGCGCGCGTGCCGAGCTCGCCGGTCTCACTGCGCGCGGCGACGGCCGCCAAGCCCTGAGCGAGAACAAGACCGGACGTGTCAGTCGAGCGGCGCAAGCAAGTGAGCGAATCGCTCTCGACGCGCCGGGTGGACGAATACCCAGTTGTCCTCGACGATGTCCTGTGGCCGCGCCGGCACCAGCTTACGCGGGTAGGTCGGATCGAGCTGCCGTATGTACTTTCCGTGCGGGGTGCCGTTGTCGAAGCGGTAGCACCGATATCCGAGTCCGTCGAAGAAGCTCGTGACATCCTCGACGCAGAGCCCGAAGCCTTCGAGGTACCAAGGCGTGATTTCGATCACGACGGTCGAGTGATGACGTTCGAGCGTCTTTCGGGCGCCGCGCATCGCGAACAGATCCGCCCCTTCGATGTCGCATTTGATGAACGAGACGTCGCGAGCGTCGACGAGAAACTCGTCGATCGTGACGACATCGCACGCGACTTCACGGGTCTTGTAGTTGGCGCGCTGCTCCTTGCCCGGTCGGTCGTCGTTGCGACCCATATGCACGAGCCCAGCGCTGATCGCGCCGGTGTCCATTACGGGTACGGTGAACGTCATCCGTCCGCTATTTTCTCCGCAGCCCTTCGCGACGAGCACGACGTTGTCGCGGAATCCGAGTCCGCGCTGAACGAGCCGGAACGTGCGCGCGGTGAACGGAATCGGCTCGAACGACCAGACGCGGCCGCTCGAGCCCACGGCGCGGGAAAGGTGGTACGCGTAGAGGCCGAAGTTTGCGCCGATGTCGATCGCGGTCTCACCTTCGCGGACCGCCAGCGGCAGCAACTCGAGCTCCGGCTCGAACCAGGAGCCGCGGCGGATGTCCCAGCCCATCGCCACGGCTTGCAGCACGCTGTACGAGCGCTCGCCGAGCAGCGGAGCTACGAGCTTCTTCACGACGCGTCTAGGAAGCGAATTGGCGCTCAAGGATTCCTCCGTCCGTGCACCCGATGCGCGGTTCGGTGATGGCGAGCGCGCGGCGGATGTCGTCGCGCGTGAAGTTCGCATACGGCACGTCGTAGTGACCGACCGAGAGCTTTCCCTCGATCGCGCGACCGCGTTCGAGGTCGATGAGCAAGCGCTCCGCAATCGGTCGACCACGCGTGACTTTGCCCTCGCCGATCGCGCGGCGCACGACCCGGGCGAGATGCTCGTTGCCGGTCGCTTGCACGACATGGAACACGCTGCGAACGTGATCCTCATTCGGTCCGCGCTCGAACTCCTTGCGTTCCCGCATCACGTTGAAGCCGCGCTCGGTGGGATAGTAGTCGTAGTTCTCGACCACTTTGAGCGCGAGCTGTTTGCGGAGCCCGAGCCGAACGCCGACGCTCCGGAGTTGCTCCTCACGGCCCTTGAAGAGCGGAACGCGCTTCAGGCGATCGCGCCACGTCACCGGTTGCTTGCTGCTCCAGAGCGCGAGAGTGATCGAGAGCGACTCGGGATAAAGAGGCGTGTGCGCGATCCAGGCGTCGACGAACGCGACATGATGCAGCCGATGCCGCTCCGCCTCCAACAGCTTCATCGCATAGACTGCCTTCCCCTCGTCCAGCGGGCTCGGGGTCGAGAACATCCAATGCTCGTAGCCGGGTCCGAAGATCGTGGCTGTCGAGAGCAGCATGTCACCATGATGGTGGATGGCCTTGGTCGAGATGTGCGTCTCTCTGCTCGGCAGCGGGATCCAGCAGTTCACGACCAGACCGAAATACGGGTTGACCGCGATGTCCATCGCGACCACGGGGTAATTCTGCTTGTCGAGGCTCCCTGCCGTCGCGAGATACTTTTCGAGGACCTCGGAAAGGAACGCAGGATCGCGCGAGGCCTGCTCCAGCAGCGGCCGTGCGCGCTCGTTCGCCCGGAGCTTGGTCTCGGATGATCGGAAGACTGCGACCAGTTCCCGTTCGACTTCAAGCAGACGCTTCAACAAGATTTCCTCTTAACGTGCACGCCGAACGCCGGCAAGATGCATGTTTCGCCATGAACCGGGCCATCCCGATGGCTCGTCTTTACGGCCGGGGTTCGCGCCTCGTTCAAGTCACAACGTACGAGCACCCTCCTTAACATACGCCTGGGGGGCGGCGCGCGCCCTCAACAAAGGGGCGGGGCGCTATGTCACGCGGCTCCCCGGCGACATTTCGTTATGCGGTGCTGGAAAACGAACGCGACAACGGTTAGAAGTGGTGCCAAGCGTGCGCAAAAAGATGGCGCGCAGAGAGGCAACCGTCTTGGAGAGGCAACGAATTTTCATCTCGGGGGTCGCCGGATTTCTTGGGAGCCACCTAGCTGATGCGTTCATCGCGGACGGGCACGAGGTCATCGGCGTCGACAACATGATCGGCGGGTACCTCGATAACGTACCCGCCGGCGTCAAGTTCTACCAATACGATTGCAACGACTTTGGCCGGTTAAGGGAGCACATGCAGAAGGTAGACATCGTCTACCACTGCGCCGCGACGGCCTATGAGGGCCTCTCGGTCTTCAGCCCGCACATGATCACGCAGAATATCGTGACGGCATCGACGGGCATGATTTCCGCCGCTATTGCGAACAAAGTGCGTCGATTCGTAATGTGCTCGTCGATGGCGCGTTACGGGACGAACACGGTCCCGTTCACCGAGGATATGACCCCTCGGCCACAGGACCCTTATGGCATCGGCAAGTACACAAGCGATCTTATGCTGCAGAATCTCGCCGAAGTCCACGGCATGGAGTGGGTCATCGCCGTGCCCCACAACATCGTAGGCCCGCGTCAAAAGTACGATGATCCATATCGCAACGTGGCGAGCATCTTCATCAATATGATGCTCCAGGGCCGCCAACCTTACATCTACGGCGACGGCAATCAGAAGCGATGCTTCTCGTTCATTTCGGACGACGTCGCGCCGCTGAAGGAGATGGCCTACAACCCGGCGTGTGCCAGCCAGGTGATCAACATCGGCCCCGATGAAGAATTCGTCACGATCAACGAGCTCGCCGAGGCCATCGCGAAACTCCTGAAGTTCCCGCTCAAGATCGCGTACACGCGCGGTCGGCCGCAGGAGGTTTACCTCGCGAATTGCTCCGCGAACAAGGCTCGCAAACTACTCAACTACAAGCCGAAGGTGAAGCTGGAGGACGGTCTCCGCCAAATGATCGACTACATCATCACGCGCGGTCCACGACCATTCAAGTACCACCTCGATCTCGAGATCATCAACGACAAGACGCCAGATACATGGTCCAAGCGTCTTTTCTGAGGAGAGAAATCGACATCCGAACGTCGGGGCATAGTGCTACGACCGTTGCGGCACGTGGCGGAGATCGACCGCTTCGACTACTCGTATTCGCGCCGAAGCCGAGAGGACTCTCGCCGGGGCAGCGCTTCCGCCTCGAGCAATGGGCGCCTCGCGTGGCCGAGAGTCGGAGCATTGTGCTCGATTTTCTCCCATTCGAATCGCCGCGCTTGACGAAGCTGCTCTACCAACCGGGGCACGCGCCGGAGAAGGCGTTCTGGGTCGCCTTCGATTTCGCACGACGTGCGTCGGCGGTGCTCAGGGCGCGCGAGTACGACGGCGTCATCGTCTATCGCGAGGCGGCGCTCATCGGTCCGGCAATCTACGAGCGTCTCCTTGCATGGGCGCGGGTGCCGCTCTTTTTCGACTTTGACGATTCGATTTGGCTGCCCAATCAGATCTCGAACGTCAACGGCGCCTTCTCCAAGCTGCACGTCTGGGGAAAGACGTCGACGACGTGCCGTTTGGCGAGCGCAGTCCTCGTGGGCAACGAGTTTCTGGCGAGCTATGCACGCGAACGCAACTCGAGCGTGTTCGTCGTTCCTACGAGCATCGAGCTCGACGATTATCAGGTCCAGCCCGAGCCGCCAGACGAGCCCTTCGTCGTCGCTTGGAGCGGATCATTGAGCACGCTCGTTCACCTCGAGAGCGCACGAAACGCTTTGGAGGCGTTTGCGAAGCGGAGACGCTTCGTTTTCCATGTGATCTGTAACAAGCCGCCGGCACGCCCCATCGCCGGTGCCGAAAATCGGTTCACTCCGTGGTCGGAGCGCGGGGAGGTCGAGGCACTCGGGCACGCGCATGTTGGCATCATGCCGCTGCCCGACGACGACATTTCACGTGGTAAGTGCGGGCTCAAAGCGTTGCAGTACATGGCCGTGGGCCGCCCCGTAGTCATCTCGCCCGTTGGTGTAAACCGTGAGATCGTGCAGAGCGGACAGAACGGGTTTTTGGCGTCGAGCGCGAAGGAATGGGTTGAAGCTTTGGAGCAACTCGCGCAATCACCGGAGTTGCGGAGGCGCATGGGGGCACAGGGGCGAGCTCTGATCGAGAGGCGTTACTCCGCCGAGGTGGTCTCGAACGTCTTTGCGGACGCCGTCCGCGCAACGATCCGATGATATAGCGCGCCGTCGTTCGCGGGCGTCGTGACTGGTGAATAAACGCTCCGCGTACGGCAACGGAATCGTTCACTCTGAGATCCTTGGGCTTTTCCCCGGGCCCGCCTTGACTGTCCTCCCTCGTGACGGTATTGGACGCTGCTGGGCACATGAAGCGACGCGTCAGATTCGAGCTCCTCTCTGGCAGCACGGGCATTCACGAGCATTGAAGTCCGATGAGCACGGGTTCCTCGCCGGTGATTCGTATTACGCCGTCTCGAAGCTGGACCACAATCGGGTGGCGCGAGCTGTGGGAGTACCGTGAGCTTTTGTATTTTCTCATGTGGCGCGACATCAAGCTCCGTTACAAGCAAACGGCGCTCGGCGCGGCGTGGGCGATCCTTCAGCCTGTCCTGACGATGCTCGTCTTCAGCCTGTTCTTCGGAAAGCTGGCGAAGATGCCCACGGATGGTCTGCCTTATCCGCTATTCGCGTTGAGCGCCCTCGTTCTGTGGACCTTCTTCGCCAATGGCCTCACGATGGCCTCCAGCAGCCTCGTAAACAACGCCAACCTGCTCCGCAAGGTCTATTTCCCACGGCTGGCAGTGCCCATCGCAGCGGTCCTCAGCGGTCTCGTGGACTTTGTAGTTACCTTCATCGTTCTCATCGGGGCGATGGCGTACTTCGGGTATTCGCTCACGCTGCGTGCATTCGCCGTTCCGCCGCTGTTGTTGCTCACTTTGCTGATCTCGCTCGGTGTCGGCCTTTGGCTGGCGGCGCTCAGTGTCGCGTTCCGTGACGTGAAATACGTCGTGCCCTACGCCACACAGCTCTGGATGTTCATCACGCCGATCGTGTATCCGAGCAGTCTCCTCTCTGCTCACTGGAGGACTTTGTACGCGCTGAATCCAATGGTCGGAATCATCGAGGGCTTCCGTTGGGCAATGCTCGGTTCCAAGACCGCCCCCGGTCCCCTCATCGTCAGCTCGTCGGTTGCGGCGGTGGTCATTCTGATTGGAGGCGCCCTGTTCTTCCGCCGACTGGAAAAGACCTTCGCCGATGTCATCTAACTGGGCGGTTCGCTGCGTCGGCCTCAGCAAACGGTACCAACTCGGTATCCGCGCAGAGCCCTATTACACCCTTCGCGATAGCCTGGCGCGCGTTGCCACGTGGCCGATGCGCGCATTCAAAAACCGAAGACGGGAGCTCGACGCGCGAGGGGAGCTCTGGGCGCTGAAGGACGTCTCCTTCGATGTCCCGGCGGGTGACGTCGTCGGCATCATCGGGCGCAACGGCGCGGGCAAGAGCACGCTGCTCAAGATCTTGTCCCGCATTACCGAACCGACGAGCGGATACGCCGAACTCCGTGGACGAGTAGCCTCACTGCTCGAAGTCGGCACCGGCTTTCACCCAGAGTTGACCGGTCGCGAGAACATTTTGCTCAACGGGGCGATCCTCGGGATGCGTGCATCCGAGATTCGCCGCGGATTCGACGAAATAGTGTCGTTTGCCGAGGTGGAGCGCTTCGTCGACACCCCCGTCAAACACTACTCGAGCGGGATGTATCTCCGGCTTGCCTTTGCTGTAGCGGCGCATCTCCAGCCCGAGATTCTCTTCATCGACGAAGTCCTGGCCGTCGGCGATGCGAGCTTTCAGCGGAAGTGCCTCGGCAAGATGGGAGACGTGAGCCGAGCTGGGCGCACCGTTTTCTTCGTCAGCCACAACATGTCTGCCGTTCAAAGCCTGTGCAAGCGCGTCATCTGGCTCGACCGCGGCACCGTCGCCCGTGACGGACAAACGGCGGCGGTCGTCACGGAGTACATGCGTGCCGCGTCTACTTCGACCGCCGCGCGGAGCTGGTCGGAGCAAGCGAGTGCACCCGGCAACGACAAGATTCGCGTAGCATCCGTACGGCTCTATACGGATGACGGCACCGCAATCGATGCAATGACCATTCGGACCGGATTCACCATCGAAATCGAATATTGGAACCTCGTTCCCAATACCCGGCTGAATCTCAGTCTCGCGCTCTTTAATCAGGAGGGGCTGCAGGTCCTCGCAACGACGACCTTGCAAGATCCGAATTGGCATGGAAAGCAATTCCCAGTCGGGCTCTTCACTAGCCGCTGCAAAATACCGGGCGATCTTTTGAACGATGGTCTTTACCGGACGGAGCTTCTGTTCGTGAAGGACTCCGCCATTGGTTTGTATAAGCTCGACGAGCTCATTTCGTTCGAGCTCCATGACGACCCTTCGTCTCGCGGCGACTACTTCGGCGCGTGGCCCGGTGTCATTCGTCCTCGCCTCGACTGGGAAACCACCCATTCCTCTTCGTCCGATGAACGGCAGGCTTCGAATGGATGACCTGTCGTTCGCCCACACGCGCTGGCTTTCTACGATCTACTGAGTACTCGACGCGAAGGTCTCCATGCTATCCACCCAAGTCCTCATCCGGCATCTCGACGTCCCTAGCATGGCAACGCTCTACCGTGACGTCGCTCGGGCAGTCGAGCCAATCCCCATCGACTTCTTCGGTGGATGTAGCTTGAGCAAAGGCTACGTCATGGCAGAGCTTATTCGACGCTTTCACCTGACGACCTCACTGGACATCGGCATCTACAGAGGACGGTCGTTCTTTCCCCAAGCCATCTCCCACCGGATGTTTACTGGTGGATTTGTGTATGGAGTGGATCCGTACTCCATGGGCGAGGCCGTCGAGAACGACTGCGGCGATCTCAAGGACAAGGTCCTTGAATTCGCCTCGCGACTCGATTTCGACGGACTCTATGCATCGGTCGAAGCGCGGATTCGGGCATTGGGGCTTGAGCACAACGCGATACTCCTGCGCAAGACGTCGATGCAAGCCGTTCCGGAACTGGTAGCACGCGACGTCTTCTTCGACTTGATTCACGTCGACGGAAATCACGACACGACGAGAGTAATGGAGGACCTGGACGCGTACGTCCCTCGCCTTCGCCCCGGTGGATTCGTGATCCTCGACGACATTTCCTGGGATTCGGTAAGACCGGCTTACGATCGACTCTCGCGGGCGATGACTCACGTCTTCGAGCGAGTGGACTCGCGAAACGACTACGCCGTTTTTTGGGCTGGTGGCGATCGAGCTGCGCACCTCGCGCTCCGGGCGCTTCTCGCAGCGATTGGGCGGCGATGGCAGCTTCCGCGATATCGGCAGTGATGGACGAATGCTGACGATCATAGTCCTCACCTACAACCACGAGACTACGATCCGAGCTACCCTCGATAGTGTACTCGAACAGAAGACGAGCTATCCGTACGAGATCCTGATCTGCGAGGATCGATCGACCGACCGCACATCCCAGATTTGTCGGGACTACGCCGCGCGACATCCAGGTCGGATCCGCTTGAACGCACAGCCCCGAAATACCGGCGGCAAGCACCTCCGCGAGGGACTGTGCAGCGTCCACACGAAGTATCTATCACTGCTCGAAGGCGATGATTATTGGTGTGACGAGAACAAGATACAGCTCGCGTTAGACTTCCTCGAGCAGCATCCGGACTACACAACGTTTGCGCACGATACGTGGTTCAATGAAGTTGCGTCCGGGACGAAGAAGTCGCTAGTTCACGATATCCTGAAGGCCGTGCCCGAGAATCCCATCACGCTGGATTCTGCTCCATACTTTCATACGTCTGCTAGAATCCATCGAAATGTCGTCGACTTCACACGGTTTCCCAAGAAACTGATGGTGTACGATATCTATTTATTCTATTTCTATCTCGACAAAGGACTACTTCACTACTCCGATCGAATCATGTCGGTCTACAACATCACGGGCACGGGTATGTGGTCCAAGCTCAGTCCGCGTGACCAGGAAAAGAACAAGGATATTTCGTTTTTTACAATCAACCGTCTGCTCGCCTTCAAGCACGATGCTCTCTTGACCAGCAAGATCTCGACCCGGCGGCCCTTGATGGCATTGAAGAGGCTACTCGGGGTTAGGGCCGGGTGGATCGTCTATCTGCTTGCGCGCTACCGAAGCCTCACGGTGTGAGGATGGCTCGACGGCGAGCAAGCTGACCGACATCGTGAAGCAGCTCGCATGCCGGAAGCATGCAACCGACGTCACGAGTCATTGTGACGGTCATCGCCGACGTGGTCCATGTCGTCTGCTGCCGCGGACGCAAGGTGAGCGTCGTTGTGCACCGTCGGACGTCCACGTCGCGCGTCCCGCGCTGAACGACGCGACTGGTCGGCATATCTCCTGCATTCCCTCGCCTCAACGGCCTCGCGTGCTTGACCACGCGCCCCAAGTGCGGGACCATCCGAACGAATGACTGGCTCGCAACTGGCAAAGTTGCTTCGTGGCAATCCGCGATTCTTCGCTAGCTACGCCGCACGCAAGATCGGTCTGCGCGGTGGTGTGGAAAGCCCGTCATCCGTCGAATTCAATCGCTCGCCGCAAGCTGCACGACGGATGTGGTGGATGCGCCGACAAGATGACGATGTAGGTAGGAAACATCGTCGAGAAGGTGGCATCTTCACGATCTCGCTGGATTTCGAGCTCCACTGGGGTACGCGTGATAAGCGCACGCTTTCCCAGTATGGGGCCAACATTCTCGGCGGTCGTAAAGCGATCCCCGCGCTCTTGGACCTTTTCACGGAATTCGGTATTCACGCGACGTGGGCGGTAGTCGGCTCACTGTGTTTCGACAATCCAGCGGAGTTGGCGAGCAATCTGCCGGACGTGCTTCCCAGGTACGAAGATCGACGGCTCGAACCATTCTCGGAGCTCACCGCGATCGGGACCGGAGCTCGGGACCTGAAGTACTTCTTCGCGCCCGAACTAGTCGCGTTGATTCGTCGAACGCCTCACCAGGAAATCGGCAGCCACACCTTTTCTCATTACTACTGCCTCGAAAGTGGCCAGACAGCGGACATGTTCGAGGCCGATTTGAACGCGATGCGCAGGGTCATTCGGAAGAAGTTCGCGGTGGAGCCACAGAGCCTCGTTTTCCCGCGCAATCAGTTCACCTCGAGGTATCTCGGTCTCTGTGCGCAGAATGGTATCGTCGCCTATCGCGGGAATCCGGCTTCGTGGGCATACGAACCCCGCAGCGGTCGCGAAGAAACCAAGTTGAGCCGGGTCATTCGGCTTGCGGACAGCTATGCCAACCTGACCGGTCATCACGGGCACCGTATCGACAAAGGAAAGTTCTCCGTGCCGCTTGACGTGCCCGCGAGTCGGTTTCTTCGACCTTTCACCAAGAAGCTGCGAGTCCTCGAGCCCCTACGCTTGCGGCGTATCGTGCGTGATCTGACATATTGTGCCGAGAATGACCTCCTCTATCACCTCTGGTGGCACCCCGACAATTTCGGCGCCGATACCGACGCAAACCTCGCGTTCTTGAGAAAGGTGCTGGTGCATTTCAAGGAGCTTGAGAATAGTCACGGCATGCGCAGCCTCGGAATGCGCGAGGTGGCCGAGCATGCTGGCGTGCAACCAGCCGAAGCCTGCGTGCAATGACAGGATTGAACGGCCACGACAAAGAGAGCGCTCGGGCAAGCGTCGTCATGCTGGCTGGCGAATGCGAGGCCACGGACATCGTCTACCACGCGCTCTCGCAGGAGTTTGCGGTCGGCGCCGTCATCGTCGAACAACGGGTAGCGAGAAGCACATTCCTGAAGTCCAGGTTTCGACGATTGGGAGCGACCGAGGTGCTTGGACAAATCGTATTCCAAGCCGCCGTCGCTCCCGTACTCCGAGTGCTCGCGCGTGATCGGGTCGCGCAGATCAAGCGAGAGAACGCGTTGCGGACCGATCCCATCGACCCGAAGGTCGTGCATCGCGTCTCTTCTGCAAACGCGGACGAGACGTTGGCCCTGCTCCGGAGTTTCAACCCTGCTGTCGTCGTGGTGAGCGGGACCAGGATCCTTTCCAAGCGACTGCTCACGTCCGTCGGTTGCCCCTTCATCAACATGCATGCTGGAATCACGCCCGTGTACCGCGGTGTGCACGGGGGGTATTGGGCGCTCGCCGAGAATCGACCCGAGCAATGTGGCGTGACCGTTCATCTGGTCGACCCTGGCGTGGATACCGGCGGCATTCTGGGACAAGCCCTCATTCACCCATCTGCATTGGACAACTTCGCGACATACCCGTTGCTTCAGCTCGCTGCGGGTATCCCGCTTCTCCTGACCGCCGTTCGCGACGCCCTCGCCGGCAACCTGACTACGATCCAGGCCCCCGATGGCGAATCTCGGCAATGGTACCACCCTACCGCATGGGGCTACGTCGGCCGGTTACTGGCCTCCGGCATCAAATAGCGGCACCTACACGATAGAATAGCACGTCGTTGGAGAGGATCGTGCGCCTTAGCAGCCGGGGACGGCTCTGCAACACGACGCTCGAGCCTTCATCGGAGCGAGCATCACCGAACGCGTACGGAACGATTGCAGCCATGCTATGAGACGCTTGTGAATCCGAGCCCAACCGTCCGCAATCCAGCTGCGCGGGCTGTCGTCTGGGGTGCCTCTGGCCATGCGAGCGTCGTCGAAGATTGCGCGCGCACGAGCGGAGCGTACAGCGTCGTTGGCTTCATCGACGAGCTCCACCCGGAACGGCGCGGAGAACGGGTCTCGCGGCTCCCCATTCTGGGCGGACGGGAAGCCCTGGATGCGGCACGACGAGCAGGTGTCTCGCACGTTTTGCTCGGCGTCGGTAACAACCAGGCTCGGTTGCGCATCGCCGACGACGTCGTCGCAGCAGGCATGGAGCTGGGCACGGTCATTCATCCGACAGCAACCGTCGCGCACTCTGCTTCCCTGGGGCCTGGCGTCGTCGTCGTCGCCGGAGCCATCGTTGGCCCCGAAGCAACAGTCGGGCGTGCCGCTCTGATCAACACGTCTTCGTCCGTCGACCACCATTGTCGGATCGGGGCTGGAGCGCACATCGCACCTGGCGCGCTCCTAGCGGGTGGCGTCGAGATCGGAGAGCTCGCCTGGATAGGGATTGGCGCGATTGTGATCGAGCGCGTGCGCGTCGGCGATGGCGCCTTCGTCGGCGCAGGTGCGCTGGTGCTGCGCGATCTTCCTGCGGGCACGATGGCCTATGGTCTGCCCGCTCGCCCGGTGAGACCGACGTCTACGCGCTGACTGGTGCAGCCTTACGCCACCACCAGCCTGCTACAGCTTCAGGGATCGTCCAAAAAGTTGCTTCCCGGCCGCATCCAGGGGTCGGTAAAGCCATGGCGCGTAGAGCTTCACCGTCAACACGGCCCGTCCGCGGGCAATCGACAAGTCGAGTGGACGCGCGAGGACTGATTTCGAAAGATGGGACCTCGCCAGTCGCCGATCCCCATCGCGAGCGAACTCGCAGGCGAGGCCGAAGTAGCATTTGGAAAGCGCGCACTGGACCTGCACATCGTACTTGTAAGCAAAATGCTCGTTGAGGAGCTCGAGCGCCTGGATCCGCCCCTGCAAGGACTTGGCGCGGGATTGCGCTGACCAAACGCCGCCGTCGTGCACACGGTAAACCCCGAGCACTTCGTCGATGTATCCGATATCCCCGTGCTCCGCCTGCATGATCGAAAGGGGTAGATCGCACATCTTCAGTGTGTAGAACCAGTCCGGCGGGGGCGGCAACAGGCCGTTCTTCACGACGATCGAGCATGTCGCCATGGAGATGCCGTCGATGAGATCCAAGATCGTGGCGACTCCGCTTTGCGGCTTCGCAGGTGTCCTATAAGGTGGCGTGCTGCCGTCCTCGGTGACGACCGTCACTGCATGGTGACACATGACGCACCGGGGGTTCGCCGCAAGGAAGTCTATCTGCTTCTGTAGCTTCTCCGGGGACGTCCAGTAGTCGTCACCTTCGAGGTACGCGACGTACTCGCCCTTACATGCTTCGAGCGTACGCCGGTGGTTCCGGTGCATCCCGAGGTTCTCGTCGCGCGGCAAGACGCGAATGCGATCCGGATGGCGTCGCCGGAAGTCGTCCACGATGGCCGGGGTGCCGTCGGTGGAACAGTCGTCCCCGATCACGATTTCGAAATCGAAATCCGTTCGCTGCTCGAGTGCACTCGAAATCGCGCGAGCGATGAAATGCTCGTGGTTGTACGTGATCAGATGAACACTGACCTTCAAGTGCGAGACATCCTTTCGGTGATGGCCCTGCCGTTCGTCGCCGCAAATCGAACGATATCGCAGATGGTCGCGATCGCTTCCTCCGTCACACCGGTGCCCGTCGGCAACACGAGAACGCGATCGGTGAGCCATTCCGTCTCGGAAAGCAAGAGCCCGGCGTGCGGAAAGTAGCTACGGTACGGCTGCATGCGGTGACAACCCGGATGGAAGTAGCGACGTGCCAGTACGCGTTCCCCCCAGAGAATGCGCACGAGATCGTCGCGACTGATGTGCGTGACCTCCGCATCAACCTCGAATACCACATATTGATAGTTCGACCGATCCTCGGGATCGTAACGCACCATTCGCAGCCCTGGGAGATCGGCCAGCTCGCGCTGGTATTGCTCGTAGTTCTTCCGGTTGGTAGCGATGAAGCGGTCGAGGCTTTCGAGACCGGTGAGGCCCATGAGCGCCGCGACCTCCGTCATCTTTCCATTGGTGCCGAGATACTGGACGTCGTCGTAACCCGCGAACCCGAAATTCTTCATGAATCGGATCTTCGACGCCAACTCGTCGTTGTTCGTGACCACGGCGCCCCCCTCGAAGGTGTTCAAAAACTTCGTCGCGTGGAAGCTATAGACTTCGGCATCGCCGAAGGCACCGACCATACGCCCCCGCCGAGAGCAGCCGAATGCGTGAGCGGCATCGTAGAGCAACCGCAGTCCGCGATGCTCTGCGATGTGCCCGAGCGCGTCCACGTCGCAGGGCCTTCCCCACACGTGAACGCCGATAATGCCCGTCGTGCGCGGCGTGATCAGTCGTTCCACCATGCCCGGATTGATGTTGTGCGTCCGGCGATCGACGTCACAGAACACCGGCGTGATCTCTTGCCACTGCAGCGCATGCGCAGTGGCGATGAACGTGAACGAGGGAATGATGACCTCTCCGCTCAATCCGAGGGCACGGATAGCGATTTCCAGCGCAATGGTGGCATTGCACATTGCGACGCAGTGCTTTACACCCGCAAAAGCTGCTATCCGAGCTTCGAGCTCGCGCGTGAAGGGGCCATCGTTCGACAACCATCGACGGTCCAGCATTTCGGTGAAGCGTTCCAATAACCGCGCGCGATCGCCGATATTCGGGCGTCCCACGTGCAGCTCCTGGTCGAAAGCACTTGGACCGCCGAAAATAGCAAGGTCTTCCCAAGAGGCCTTCTTCATGACTCGTTTATCCCTTCGTGGTCGTCGGGCACGACGCGACGGCGGGCCAACGTCGACCAACCGCTCGACGTCTATCAGGCGGGGAGAGCACGATTCGGGTCGCTCGCATCCAACGCCCGATGCTGCCGCACTCCTTGCGAGGGGTCAAGGCGACGCCCGCTGGTTTGGCGTCGTGAATGCGCCCCCCAAAAGCTGCAACGAACGCCGGAGCCCGCCCCGCGCGTCGAACCATTGCCCGAAGGTCGGTAGCCGCCGTATTCGCTACCCCCAAGTTCAGCGAACATCAGCCAACGGCGACCTCGGCTGGAAGCTCGCCCGTTATTGCGCCGCCCTCCAAGCGATAGGCACGATGGAAGTTCCGCGTCGTGGCGAGTCGATGCGTGATGGAGATGAACGTGCAATCGCCGAGCTCTGCGCGCATCGCCTCGAAGAAAGCGTGCTCGGTCGCGGAGTCCAAGGCACTCGTCGCCTCGTCGAGCACCAGGAACTGCGGCGCGCGATAGAGAGCACGGGCAATGCCGATGCGTTGCCTCTGACCGCCGCTCAGACGGATGCCCCGGTCTCCGACGATGGTCGCATAGCCGTGTTCCAGCTCGTTCGTGACGAAATCGTGCACCTGGGCGATGCGCGCGGCCTTCTCCATTCGTTCGCGGTCGACGGCCTCCGGCGCGATACCGAAGCAGATATTGGCCGCGACGGTGTCGTCCACCAGAAAGATCTGCTGCGGCACGTACCCAGCCTGCGCTTGCCACGCTCGATGCCGGTCACGCGTCAGCGGAACGCCATCGATGGAGATCGTTCCCGAAGTCGGCTCGAGTAACCCGAGCATCAAATCGACCAGCGTGCTCTTTCCCGACCCGGTGGGGCCGACGAACGAAACCCACTCTCCTCGTTTTATGCAGAGCGACACGTGCGACAACACGGGACGTGACGAGCCGGCGTAGGAGAAGCCTATGTCCTCGAGACGTAGTTCGTCCTCGAAGCTCATCTTTGCCGCAGGGCCGTTCCTCACCACCTGCGGCTCTTGTCCTTCGAATTCCTTTTCGACCTGATCGACGACGTGCGAATGGTAACGGGTCGTGCTGAGCGCCGCGAATACCGCCTGCAGCGCAGGCAAGAGCCTCATCGCGGCGAACATGTACACGCCGAGCAGCGGTAACGCCCCTTGAAAGGTGTGCTTTGTCTTCAGGAGGTACAGCATCATGACGAGCATCGCCCCGAACGCAACTGCCTCGAGTGCATAGCGGGGGAGCATCGCGAGCAGAATCTGGTTGGAAGCCGCCCGGGACGCCCGCACCGACGCCTGGTTGAAACGCGCCAGAACCGGCTCTTCCAACCGATAGAGTTTCACCTCTTTCGCTCCCTGCAGGGCGTCGTTCGCAATGACGAACCGTTGTGCGTTGGCGATCATGTGGAGGCGCCCACTTCGAGTCGACCAGAGCCGCGAAAACATGAAGAGGCTTCCGTACACGCCTCCGAAGACAGCGACCGCACCGCACGCGAGCATCGGCTGGAGCACGAACAATGCACCGACGATGAGCACGATCACGAACGAGCGTGACACCAGCGACATCAGGTGCCACATCACGTCCGCTGCGATGTAGTGCACGTCGAGCAGAGACTTCCGCAACAGATCGGTGACGTTGCGTTCGAAAAAAAATGGATACGGGCGGTACAGATAACTGCGAAGCAAGCGCAGAGACAAGGACGCATCGCGCATCCACGCGAAACGAAGCATGACCCAGGTATTCACGGCGCCCGCGGCATTGCTGACGACCAGCAGCACCAGGATCGAAAGACCCATGAAGAGGAACGTGCTCTCGGTCGACGTGAAACCGAGTGCCTCTTGCGCCCAGCGGAATGCTCGGTGACCCCTGAATCGCTGCGGGTCCGCCACGAGCGCGATGAACGGCGATATCGATGCGAGTGCTGCGAGCTCGAGAACCGCCACACCCAATGCCGCAGGAACGAGCAGCAGAAGCTGACGTCGCTCATGCGGCTGAATGATTCGAACCGCCTGACGAATCATGGTGATCTCGTTCTGAAGCGGCCATCGGGCCATTGGCGCGACGTATAGCACGGACGGCCCCTCACCTCGCCCGCGCTGGAACGCAACCATCGTACTATAAGCTCGATCCAGGCTGTGGAGGCCCTCGACATTTGACGCTAGCCATTCCTACACACTCGCGACACGGACGTCTGATGGACCGGGCGCTTGCCGCGCTTTTCGTCTCGTCGCTCTGGGTCTTCGCTCTCCCCGGCTGCAGCCTGCCTGCACCCCCGGCGGCGGAATCGCGCAACGTGTCGCCGCCCCATTCCGTTGCTCTCAGCACGACGCTAGAAAGAGATGCCGACATCGAGATCGTTGCTCCCGCAGCGGTACTCGATCCCACCGACTATCCCGTTTCGTCAGCGGCACCCGATCCCGAGCATCGCACCGAAGAGGACCGGCGTCGGCTGCGCGAGTCGGTAAAAGATCTCGCGCGCGTGCTCGAGGCGATCACCGGCGCTCACCCTCGCATCGTATCGAGCGCACGCACGCCGACCGCGAAAACTTATTCGTTCCTGATTGGCGCCGCTGCCGAGAGGGTCTTCGGCGGCGTCGGCGTAGCAGCGCCCTTCGAGCAAGGGTTTCGCGTCGTGGTCGGCGCGCGCCGCGCGGGTCTATTCGGGCAGAGTGATCTCGCCACCAGCTACGCCGTGTACGAGCTCTTGGATCGGGTGGGCTGCCGCTGGTTCTTCCCCGGCGACCTCGGAGAGGTGTTGCCGCCTCGCGGACCGCTCGAGCTGCCGCGGCTCGAAATCCGCTCGGCACCAAGCACCTGGTATCGCGGCGTGTGGTACGCCGATGACGCTTGGAAGCGACGCAACCGGCAAGGGGGCCTGCTCCTCGCTGCCGGTCAAATCCTCGAGACTTACCTGCAGAAAGATCTTCCGGAACACCCCGATTGGGTCGCGACCATCGATGGGAAGGCGCATCCAAACCGCATCAAGTGGAGCAAGCCGGAAGCTGCAGCTCGAGTTGCCGAGGTCATTCTCGCGACTCACGCTCGGCGTGAAGCACCCAGCTACTCGTTGTCGCCCGCCGACGGCATCGACTTCGACGATTCGCCGGAGGACAAGGCGCTCGACGCCGGCGACTTCGATCCGACGCTCGGACAGGTGTCCCTGACCGACCGCTTCCTCGTATTCGCGAACCGGGTTGCGACACGCGTCGCCGAGCAACAGCCGAACCTGCTGCTCGGCTTTCTCGCTTATACGGCAACGACGCGTCCACCCGTACGCGAGAAGGTCCATCCGAACCTGGTGCCGCAGATTGCGCCGATTACGTACGACCGCACGCATCCAATGAGTGACGAGCGCGCCCCGGGCAACGCCGAGCTACGTCGCATCATCGAGGGCTGGGGCTCCGCGGCGCGCGCCACGTCGATGTACTTTTATGGCTGGTTTCTCTCCGCGCCGGTTGCGCCGAATCCGCTCCGGACCAAATGGGGCTTCGACGTACCGTTCGTACTGTCTCACGGCGTCCGCTTCTGGCAACCCGAAACGCTACCGACGTTCGAATCGACGATGCACGCGCTCTATCTGGGCATGCGGCTCGCTTTCGACGCCACGCTTCGCCCTGACGACGTCTACGACGACGTGGATACTCGACTTTACGGGAGCGCAGCCAAGGAGATGAGCGCCTATTGGCGCTATGTCGATACGACATGGGTGGAGAGTCCGGAATACTCCGGTGGACCATTCGGACAAGCGCGCCGGTTCACGCCCCAGCGCCTCACTGAGATGCGCAGATTGCTCGACGCGGCGAAAGGGGCTGCCCGAACCGACGTCGAGCGGCGCCGCATCGGAATGGCGGACGACTCACTCGCGCTCTTCACCGCGGAAATGTCGATTCGTTTCGACTTCGTAGAAGGGCACTTCAGGGGACTCGACGAGCAGGCTCGGCGCTGGAAGCGGAAGGCTGCCGAGCTTGGAGAGCGATACGCGGACGCCTCCGCCTTCGGGAAGACGTTCTATGCACCGGAGACGATCTACGCACGCTATTTCAAGCAGTACGAGGAGCCGTCGTATGACGAAGCCGCACGGATTGCGGCCAGCGCCCACGTCGATGCGATCGTGCGAACGTTCCGGTGGACGGCAACGCAAGAGCCATCGGTGGATCTCCACCGAGCTGCGACTTCGTTCGATGATTCTACGTGGAAAACGACGGACGTGGCGCTAGACTCGTGGTCTCGGCTAGGGCTACACGACTGGTTTCATTCGGTTTGGTACCGAGCGAAACTTACCGTGGCGCACGGGCCACTTGGTCCTGCGAGCGGGCACCACGTCCTTCTGTGGCTCGGAGCGGGAGACGGTGCTTTCCGCGTATTCGTCAACGGGCATGAAGCTCGGTACGTCGTTCGACCCGGTGGCCCGGCCCGACCCGAGGGCTCTGGTTGGTTCACATTCGATGTTGCGGGCCTGCTCGCAGAAGGCGAGAACACACTCGCCATTCTTGCGAGACGCACGGAGCTGAACGAGCTCGGCATCGGCGGCTTGACCGGGCCGGTCGCGCTCTACCACGAGTGATGTTTGGTGGAAGCCGGCCAACCACGCGAGGCGCTGGAATGACTACGCGCCGGGCTCGAGGAGTTGGCGGGCGAGCTCGCGCGTGAGCACCTCGACGTCGCTGCGTTCGCGGTGCCGGCGCACGGCCGCCTCGCGTCGCAGACGCTTCTCGCTGGTCGGCAAGGCATGAAAGCGCTCGAGCTCCGCGGCGAGTTGCCGGGCGGTGACATCCGCAGGGAGAAGCAGCCCGACGGTCTGGTCGACGACCTCGCTGCTACCGCCGACGTCCGTAGCGAAGACGGGTACCCCGGCCGAGAGACACTCGAGAATCGTCATCGCTATGCCCTCGCTCGTGCTCACGTTCACGAACACGTCGACTGGACGCTGTTGATAAAATTTGAAGAGTTCGTCGGCGGCGACATTGCCCGGCAAATACGTCTCCACGTTGGATGGAAGCCGAGCAACCTGCGCCCTCAGAGCCTTCATGTCCGGGCCGTCTCCAACGTGCGTCCAGTGTACGGGAAACCGGACCTCTCTGAGTGCGTCGGCGATGAGGTCGACCCGTTTTCTCGGCGTGACGAATGAACACGATAGGACGCGCAGGACACCGTCCGAGCTCATGGCCAGCTCTGGCAATCGCGGTACGCCGAGGCGAGCCAAGCGAATCGATTTCGTGAGATCCGGGTAGAGCGAGCGAAGGTGGCGAACGCCTTTCTCAGAACTGGGCGCCGCAATGGTCGTGCTCTCTAGCAGCTGTCGTCGGTACGGCATGTAGCCGCTGTTTTCGTCCTCGAACAAATCATAGCGATGGAAGCGGACGATGACGCTGCGAAAGCGTCGCTTGTCGACGAACGGCAAGAAGTCGCACGCGCCTCGCCCCCAGAAAAAGCACAACGATGTATCTGGATCCGGGGCATTCATGATGCGCCGAATGACGGGATGACGCAGAAGCCGACTCGTCTGGATCGATGCGCCGAGCCAGGCACCAAGCTGCGCACGATTCGAAAATGGACGCTTACGCGCGAGCTCCGTAGCGTAATAGCCTGCGTGCCTATCGATGATCTCGAGCGCCGTGCGAAGCTCGATCTTGGGTGTGCCTTCGCGAAAAAGTGGTTCGACGGCCGACACGCCCTCGGGCAGCGGCTTCGGAGAATGGAAGTTGTCCTCGTAACAATAAGGCACGACCGTGACGCAGTCGAAATACTCCCGCAGATAGACGAGCTCGTTCGCTTTCCACGTGAACCCCATACCCCACGGGTACGACGTAGTGAAATAATATAGTTGTTTTCCCCGTGACCGTGTCATCGGGGTCTCGTCTACTCGGCGGGCCGCTCTTTCAGCAACCACTCGACCGTGCGTCGTAGACCAGAAGTGAGATCGATCCTCGGCTGCCATCCACTTGCTCTCCGAAGCTTGTCGGCACTCAGCACGTTGACCTTCACGTCGAAGGCGCGCGCCGGAAGCTGCATCACATCGAGACGAATACCGGCTGAGACCAACATCGGACGCAGCGCCTCCACGATTCCAAGGTTCGTGGTGCCGATCCCCGTCCCGATGTTGTACACCTCTCCTATCGAGCCATGCTCGAGCGCTGCAAAGATGCCCGTCGCGACATCTTCGGCGTGCACGTAATCCCGAACCGTGCCCTCTTCGCCGTACACCTGAACGCTCTGCCCGCGAAGACCGCTCGCGATCGCGGTCGACACGAAGCCCTGGCCGCGGAACGGCGATTGCCCTTCCCCGTACGCGTTCGATGGCCTCACGATGACGATCGGAAGCCCTTTCGTCGTGTGAAACATGAGCCCGTATTTCTCGATCGCGAGCTTCGTAATGCCGTAAGGAGAGACGGGATCCGTGGCATGTTCCTCGCCCATGGGCGTGCGGTGCGCGTGACCATAAACAGTACCACCCGAGGAGACGTACACGACGCGATTCACGTTCGATTGAAGCAGATATTCGAACACGCGGACCGAAGACGCCAAATTGTCGTGAATGTCCTTGACGGGATCTTGAAAGCTCGTCTGCGGCCACGTCGAGTAAGCGAGGTCGATGACCTCGTCGGCTCTCGCGAGCACGCTCTGTAGCTGCTTCGAAGCACCGGGCGAGATGGAGCAGTATTCGACGCCCGGGTCGAGGGGCGATACCGCGCGACGTCCGAGGACGATGACGTCCCGACCGCTCGCCAGTAGACGGCGCACCGTGTGCTGCCCGATGAATCCACCGCCTCCGATGACGCACGTGCGCTTCATGCTGAGCTCCGCTGCCGAGCTGTGGCCGGAACCGCTCCGAGGTGCTCCGTGCCGATCGCGGGTCGCATGCGCCCGTTTTAACACGCCTTCCCCTTGTCGCCATACAGTAGGCGATGCTAAAATTTGAGCGTGTTCCCGACGCTGGCTGAGCGAATGAAGGCGGTCCTCCCCCTTCGCCTGAAGCTGCTCTCCCAAAAGCTTCGCCCTCTGCCCAAGCGGTTCGTCTGTCCGGTCTGCAACTGCAAGCTGTCGCGCTTCGCCCCGCTGTCGGATCACTACATTCGCGAACTCGACGCGCACCAGCACGTGCACTCCATATTTGCGCTAGAGACCATGAACGTCCTGCAGTACGAGTGCACTCGCTGTCATGCGCCCGATCGGGATCGACTGTACGCGCTGTACCTTGCGCGACGCTGCACGGCGAAGACGAAATTCGTGGAGTTCGCCCCTGCGCCTGCCCTCTCCCGCTTCATAAAAGCCATCCCCACGGTCGAACATCGCTCGGCCGATCTCTACGACGTGCGCGCCGATGACAGGGTGGACTTGACCGAGATCCCCTACCCTGACGCCTCTATCGACGCGTTCCTCGCATCGCACATCTTAGAGCATATTCCCGACGACCGCAAGGCAATGCGCGAGCTTCACCGGATTCTGAAACCCGGGGGCTGGGGCATTGCGATGGTCCCCATCCAACTGACGCTCGATACGACGCTCGAGGGACTCTCCATCGACAGCGACGCGAGCCGCTGGAAGTACTACGGGCAGCACGATCACGTCCGGCTTTATTCGAAACAGGATTTCGTGGCGCGCCTACGCGATGCCGGCTTCGTCGTGAAGCAGCTCGGTATCGACTTCTTCGGCAAGAACACGTTCGAGAAGCACGGTATCCATCCGCGCTCGGTGCTCTACGTCGTCGAGAAGCCGTCGAGCACGCCGACTTAGGTCCGCCCTGACGGCGCGCGCCACGGACCGGCCGCCGCGTATACGTCCGCACCCGTGACTCGATTGGGGAGAAGCGGGTCTGGTCCGAGAGCACTCAGCTCATCAGAGATCGAATGAGCGAAGCGTAGCGGGTCGTGCCCGAAGCCAGGCTGAAGTGAGGCTCGGCGATTTCCCGAGCCCTGCGTAACCTCGATTCATCGACGGAAGACGTCGCAATCCGTCGTGCGGCGTCGTCGAGCGCGTCCGAGTTGAGCGACGGGAGCGAAAAGCCGCTTTCCGTTCTTGCCACCCACTCGCCCACTTCCTCGTTGCACCCGAAATGCACCGGACGCACGCCGCTGGCGAAGAACTCGGCGAGCTTCGTGGGCATACTTCCGCGCTTGACGTCGCTCGTCTTCAGCAAGAGGAGCCCCCAGTCGATTTGGGCCAGAAGACCCGGCATGCGATCATGGCTGGCGGATAGTCCGATGACCTTCTCAGCGGCGACGCCGGCAGCCCGCGCGAGGCGGCGTACGACGTCGTGTTGACCGGATATGCAGAGCAGTCGCGCGTCGTCGCGCAGCCTCGACACTCGGGCGAACAACTCCACCGACGCTTCGACGAGGTAATCCGAATTCACGGAGCCGACGAAGCCGAGGACCAGCTTCTTGTCGAGCTCGGCCATCGTGCGGCGACGTTCGAACGCGAAGTCGTCGTAGTCGACGCACGTCGGAATGACGATGGCCGGTTTGTCCTTCGGCCATGGCCCGAAGCGGCCGCACTTCACGTCGCCTGCACCGAGCGCCGTGAGCGAAACTACGGCGCTACAATTCCGGTAGTAGAGCGACTCCAGGGCGCGCCCAGCTGCGATGGCGATTGGCGGCCAGCCATCACTCTGAGAACGCTGGTCGACCCAGAATCCGCGGATGTCGTAAATGAAGCGGACCCCGCGAGCACGTAACGCAAGCGCGATTGGCCCCGCAGTGAAGCCTCTGATCCATGCGACGGCAGGTCGTGCTCCCGTGAGCGCAAGCCGCAGCAACTGGAGGACGTTCTTGGAATAAACGGCGGGGGACCCGCCGCGCAGAAACGGTGCCCGCAGCCAGCTGACGCCGACGTCGCTCAAGGTTCGTTGCGTCGCCGCGACCCTTTCGACGTCGGCGAGAGCTTCCGGGATCTCGAGTGTCACGATGGACACGCGAAACCCCTGGCGGGCGAGCGCCATCGACGGCCGTGCAACCTGAGAGAACCCGATTGGCTGAAGTATCCCGTCGAAACTGAAGTGCGCGACGTCCATTCAAGGTTTACCGATCCTCGCGTCCTCTACCACGCTCTCGTCCTGCCGCGAAGCGTCCCGCAGGCGCTGAACGCTACCGAAAAACCGCACATCTAATGCCGAGCCGCGAGGCCGGAGTCTTCTTCGAACAAGGAGGAGGTAGCCGGCGGAGAGTTCCGGTATACAAGCGTCGCTAAGCTCCTTTTCGTACGAAGAATGTCAAAGAACTTCGCAATAATTGGCGTGGGTGGCTTCGTTGCTCCTCGGCACCTCAAGGCCATCGCGGACACCAGCAACCGTCTTCTCGCGGCCTGCGATCCGAACGACTCCGTCGGCGTTTTGGACGGCTACTTCCGGGACGTTCGGTTCTTCACGGAGGTGGAGCGCTTCGATCGGTTCCTCGAGAAGCAGCGCCGCAAATCCGAGGCCGAACGCGTGCACTACATGAGCGTCTGCACGCCCAACTACCTGCACGACGCGCACGTGAGGCTCGCTCTTCGCGTCGGCATGAACGCCATCTGCGAGAAACCCTTGGTCGTGAACCCGTGGAACCTAGATCAGCTCGCAACGCTCGAGAGCGAAACTGGTGCGCGCGTCTACACGGTCCTGCAGCTCCGGGTGCTTGCTCCACTCATCGAGCTGCGGAAGAGAGTGGCGGCGAGTCGCGAGCGTCACCAAGTCGTCCTCACCTACGTCACGCGACGCGGGCCCTGGTACCACATCTCGTGGAAAGGGAATCCCGAGAAATCGGGCGGCCTTCCGATGAACATTGGCATCCACTTCTTCGATCTGCTCCATTGGATCTTCGGCGAGACGCGCACGTGCGAGGTGCACGTTCGCTCGCAGGACCGGTGGTCCGGCTACCTCGAGCTCGAGAAGGCGGACGTGCGCTGGTACCTTTCCATCCGAAACGAGGATCTTCCGGCGGAGGCGGTCGAACGCGGACGCCCTGCGTTTCGGTCGATGACCATCGACGGCGAAGAGCTCGAGTTTTCCGAAGCCTTCACGGATCTACACACGAAAGTGTACCAACAGATTCTCGACGGCCGAGGATTCGGCATTGACGACGCGCGACCGTCGATCGAAATGGCTTATCGGATCCGAACAGCCGAAACGACCATCCCGCGGGAGCAAGCCCACCCGCTCCTTTCGGCGTTGACCACGTGAGCTCCCGATGACCAGTGCTTCCGAATGGTTCGCACACCCAACCGCTGTCGTCGACGAGCCCGTGCAAATCGGTCGTGGAACGAAGATCTGGCATTTCTGCCACGTCTCTGCGAACTGCATCATCGGCGAGCGCTGCAGCTTCGGACAGAACGTGTTCGTCGCGCCGGGCGTCCGCCTCGGCGACAACGTGAAGGTGCAGAACAACGTGTCGCTCTACGGCGGCACCATCGTGGAAGACGACGTCTTTCTCGGCCCCTCGTGCGTCCTCACCAACGTGACCAATCCGCGTTCTCAAGTGAATCGCCGAGAGATTTACGAGATCACCCTTCTCCGCCGTGGCGCGACCATCGGCGCGAACGCCACGATCGTGTGCGGCACGACGATAGGCCGTTACGCGTTCGTCGCCGCAGGAGCCGTCGTGACGCACGATGTGCCGGACTATGCGCTCATTGCTGGTGTCCCCGGTCGTAAGGTGGGCTGGATGAGCCGCCACGGGCATCGCCTTTCCCTCGACGAAGGCCGAACAGCGCACTGTCCGGAGAGCGGCTATCGCTACGAGCTTCGCGGTGGCGTGCTGCGATGTCTGGATCTCGAAGAAGACGCGCCGCTCCCCGCCGACAAGGCCATCGGGGAGAAGTCCTACCGCACCTTCAAGAATGGGCACGCGCCGTGAGTAGCCCCATACGAATCCCCCTGCTCGATCTCCGCCGAATCGCGCCTGCGCTCGAAAAGGATCTCGAAGCTGCCTTCCATCGTGTGCTCACGAGCGGACACTACATCCTCGGACCGGAGGTGGACGCGTTCGAGACCGAGTGCGCCGCTTACGTCGACTCGCAGCACGCCATCGGCGTTTCTTCAGGCACGGATGCGCTCTTGATCGCTCTCATGGCTCTCGGCGTCGGCCGCGACGACGAGGTCATCTGTCCAAGCTTCACGTTCTTCGCCACGGCCGGAACGATCTGGCGGCTCGGCGCCCGCCCCGTATTCGTCGACAGTCACCCACGCTGCTTCAATCTAGACCCCGAGAAGCTCGAAGCCGCGTTTTCGCCCAGGACGAAGGCGGTGATGCCGGTTCACCTATTCGGACAGTGCGCCGAGATGACGGCCATTGGGGAAATTGCGGCACGGCACGGCGTTCCCGTGGTGGAGGACGCTGCCCAAGCGCTGGGCGCCGAGCATGCGGGTCGCCGTGCAGGCACGTTCGGCGCTCTCGGGTGCTTCTCCTTCTTCCCATCGAAGAATCTCGGTGCCCTAGGCGACGCTGGCCTCGTCGTCACGAATGACGACGCCCTCGCCGAAAAGGTCCGGATCCTCCGCGCACACGGCGGCAAACCCAAATACTATCACGCCGTCGTCGGTGGCAATTTCCGCATCGATGCGCTCCAGGCGGCGGTCCTTCGCGCGAAGCTCCCTCATCTCGATGCGGCCACGGAGCGGCGTTCGGCCAATGCTCGACGCTACGTCTCGGAGCTTTCTCGGTTGGGCATCGGAGTGCAATGCGGCGAGCACCAGTGCAGCACGCGCTGCTTAACGCGACCAGACGAAGACGCGGCGCCGATCCTGCTTCCGAGTTCGTGCGGAGGCCGTCACGTCATGAATCAGTTCGTCATTCGCATTCGCGGAGAGGGTGAGCGGGATCGTGTAAGACGCCATCTCACCGAGCGCGGAATCGGTACCGAGGTTTACTATCCGGTACCCTTGCATCTCCAGGAGTGCTTCGGGAGCCTCGGTTATCGGCTTGGCGATTTCCCCGTCGCAGAGCAACTTGCCCGCGAATCGCTCGCACTGCCCGTGTTCCCCGAGCTCACTACGCGCGAACTCGATTTCGTCGTCTCGGCGCTGGCCGAAGCGATCACATCGAACGATCGGCGCGCATGACTTGATGGATACGTCTCTCCGGCTCGTTAACACCTCGCGACCGAACCGTCGGAAACGTGTCGAGACCGGAGGCGTCACATCGCGATCACACGTGCAATGAATTCCAGTCGGCGTTGCTCCTTCAGCGACGAATCCAGGTGGCGCACTTGCGAGCGTTCGACTCGCTTCCCCTTCCATTGCTTCGCGAAGCGCTCGATCTCGTCGATGGAAGACGACACGTTGTCAGGAGTATTCGGCAGAACGAGGAGAAACGGAGCGCCTTCCAGGAAATCGGTATCCAACACGGCGCTGACGATGGGTATGCCGTAGGCCAGGTATTCACGAGCTTTCAAGGCGCTCGCTTCGCGCGACTGTTTTTCATAGCCCGAAAGCACACCGACCCCGATGTCACATTGCGCGAGAATCGGCTGATAGCGCTCGCGCGGTAGCACTCCATACGTGCGCACGTTCGATGGAATCTTGCCCAGCTGCGTCGGATCGGGGCCGATGAGCTCGAACTGCCAGTCGGGGCGACGCCATGCCAAATGGACGATCTTCTCCACGCCGTGCCAGCGTGCGCCCAGCGGGCTGCCGAGGAAGCCGAAGCGGAGGCCACCGTTCGTCGGGGCAGGAAGTTCCGGAAAGTCGGAAAGCGCGATGCCGTTACCGATCACCGTCGTTGGAAGCCCAAAGCGAGTGAACCCCGGCGCCGCGGCGAGCTCGCCGGAGACCGCCACGAGTCCGCGCGCATTGCGCAGCACGAGATACCGCGAGGCCACTTGGTATAGCCAGTAGTAGAGTGGTCCGCTACGCGTCTCGCTGACCTCATCGCCATTCAGCTCGATGAACGTTGGCGTGGACGTCATCATGTGCCCGATGGCCGGGTAATAGGTCTCTTGACGCATGTAGAGGAACTCGGGTGCCCAACGTCGAAGGTCGTCGGCGATCCGTTCGAGCGCTCGAAGGCGTTCCCATCGCCTGGAGCTCAGGTGGACGACGAATTCCGAAGGATTCAGCACCTCTTCCCAGGCCCTTCGGCACTCCTTGTACCCGAGAATGAACAGGCGGACCTCGACGCCGAAATCTCGCCAGTGGCGAATCTGCTCGCCGATCTTCTTCTTCACCCCGTCGCCCGGCCCGGGTTCGTTCCCCTGGGGCCATTTCATGAAGTACGCAGCTTTCTTCGGGAGGCTCCTCACGACGCGCTCCTCCAACTCTGCGCCGCACCGAGCGCACGTTCGCGGCGAAGCCACAGCTCGAGCATCCAGAGCGCCCACAACTGCGTGCCGTTGTCCTTCTTACCCGCGTGATGCGCATCGAATAACCGCTGCACTTCGGAGCGGCGGAGCATTGGATAGAGGCACGCGTCGCTCGCCAGCAGTCGCTCCTCCAGAAAGCCCCGGAGAGCGCCGCGAAACCAAGCGTTCAGAGGAACACCGAAGCCCATCTTCTTCCGATGCACGATGACCTTCGGAAGCAAATGCCGGAACGCTCGCTTGAGGATCCACTTCGTCTTGGTGCCCCGAAGCTTCATGTACCCTGGCAGCGAGAACGAGAGCTCCATCAGGGCTGTATCCAAGAACGGCGCACGAGTCTCGAGAGATGCCGCCATCGAAGCACGATCCATCTTTACGTTCAGATCCTCCAGCAGGTACGTGCGGGCGTTCAGATAGAGCACTCGATTGATCGGATCTGCGTCGGCCGCCCGCTCGGCGTAGTACCCGTTGGCGAAGCCAATCGACTCTGGCGTCGCATGAACCGCGAACTCGGGCGCGAGCAGAGTTCGGAGCTCGTCGATCGTGAACACCGTGAGCCAGCCTCTCATGCGTTCGGGAAGGTCCTTCGAGAGCTGAAGGGCGAAGCGGCGCACCCGCTCGATCCGGCCGTGGAAGTCCTCGGACTGCGGGACCATGCTCGCCAGAGCTCGGAGTCTTTCGCGCGTCCAGCGGGGCATCAACTCGCCTGCCGCGCCCGGCAAAAACCGTGGATAGCCGGCGAACATCTCGTCGCCCCCGTCACCGGTCAGCGCGACCTTCACGTGCTGTCGTGTCAGGGACGACACGATGAACGTCGGGATCGCCGACGAATCGCCGAATGGCTCGTCATAATGCCACGCGAGCTTCTCTACGAGCTCGAAGGTCTCCGGTCGAACCTTGAATTCGGTGTGATCCGTCTTGAAGCGCTCCGCCACCAAGCGCGCGTACGCCGTCTCGTCCCACTCCGGGTGGCCTTCGAACCCGATGCTGAAAGTCTTCACCGGCGTCGTGGTGAGCTGAGCCATGACTCCGACGACGAGCGTCGAATCGACACCGCCCGACAAGAACGCGCCGAGCGGGACGTCCGATACCAGCCGGCGCTGCACTGCGCGCGTGAACGCGTCGCGCACCAGTTCCTCCGCCTCCGCGGTACTCGGGGCTCGAAGGCGCCTTCGCCGACCGCTTACTGGAAAGTCCCAGTACTGCTGCGGTCCCCTCCGACTCCCCTCGACGTCGAAAACCTCGAAGCACGCTGGCGGAAGCTTGCGAACGCGCTCGTAGAACGTATGCGGATTCGGGACATACCCGTGCGACAAGAACTGGGGAACTGCGGAGGACGACATCGTCCGATCGACGCGCGGGTGCGCCAAGATGGCCTTGATCTCGGAACCGAAGAGGAGCTTTTCGGCGTCCTCGTAGACGTAGAGCGGCTTCTTTCCGGTGCGATCGCACGCGAGGAGAAGGCGCCGATGTCGGTCATCCCAGATGGCGAGTGCGAACATGCCGTCCAGCTGCTCGATCGCTCGGGTTCCGATATCGAGGTAAAGGCGCAGGATGACCTCGGTATCCCCGGTGGACTGGAAACGTTCGCCTTTGGCCTCGAGCTGTGCGCGAAGCTCACGGAAATTGTAGACTTCACCGTTGAAGACGATTGCTACCCGGCCATCGGGAGAAAAAAGGGGCTGTGCCGCGGCGTCGGTGAGGTCGATGATCGAGAGCCGTCGATGAGCAAGGCCTGCTGTCGCGAACAGGGCGACGCCCTGCCCGTCGGGGCCGCGATGAGCGAGCTCTTGTGCCATCATCTCCAGCAGGCGTGCGTCAGGACGCTGGCCGGATAGATAGATAGCGCCGGCAATACCGCACACGACGTCGTTATGCTCCCCGAGCGCTCTCGAAGCGCCCGCCGGTCATGCACACGGTGGAAGACTGCGTCGACTGCGCCGACAGCCAGGCCTGAAACATGAGCACCGACCAGATCCCCGCGGAGTCGCTCGTGCGACCTTCGAGATGGTTCCGCCACAACGCCGCCACCCGATGTTCGTCGAGAACACCGCGCGAGCGGATGCGCCGTGCATCGAGTAGATCTTCCGCCCAGTCGCGCAACGGCCCTCGCACCCAGTCGCCCACCGGAATGCCAAAGCCGGATTTGGGCCGCTCGAAAAGGATCCGTGGAAGGAAGCGCGACAGCAGATCGCGCAGAGGGGCCTTGGTGATTCCATTTCGAATGCGAAAATCTTGCGGAAATTGCCAAGCCAGCGCGACCACACGATGATCGATCATGGGCACACGAGCCTCGAGCGCGACGGCCATGCTGGCGCGGTCGACTTTGGTCAAAATGTCGTCCGGCAGGTACGTGGTGAGATCGAGCAGCATCATTTGCTCGCTAAAACCGAACAGCGTGGGCGGCATCGCCGCCTGCCACGGATCCGTGCTCTCGGTAGCGCCGATGACCACGTCCGCAGCGCCGGCAATCGTCAACTTCGTGTAGAGCTCACGCGGCTCCTTGGCCGAAAGGATCGAGGCCAGCTTGTGGAGTTTGCCGCCTGGCAACCGCACTTCGAGCGACGCCGGCAGCAAGGGCTTCGCGCGCGCCGCGACGACGTCCCATGTAGACGCAGACACCGAACGGATGAGCTTGCTCAAGCCCGCGCGTACCGGCAACGGCCAATAACGCATGGCGCGCCAGATACGCGGCGCCCACAGGTGCCGGTTGTACCCACCGAAGAGCTCGTCGCCACCGTCACCAGACAGCGCCACGGTCACGGAGGCGCGGGCGAGTCGAGAAACGAGCAGCGTCGGAATCATCGACGGGTCGGCGAATGGCTCGTCGTACACCTGTGGCAGCTCCGGAATGACGGCTTGCGCCTCGCGTGGCGTCACGAGAAGCTCCGTGTGATCCGTACCGAGCGCCTTCGCCACGTCTCGCGCTGGCCCCGACTCATCGAAGCTCGGTTCGATGGAGCCAATGGTGAACGTCTTGATGGGTCGACTGGACTTCGACTGCATCAACGCGACGACCAAGGATGAGTCGATGCCACCAGAGAGGAACGCGCCGAGCGGCACGTCTGCAACCATTCTCCGTGCAACGGAATCGCCGAGTAGCCGCTCGAGCGCGTCGAGTCCTTCTTCGTACGTACCGTCGAAGGGTCGCGCGTGGCTCGCATTCGCGACGTCCATCGCCGACCAGAAGACTTCCGAGACCGGCTCGTCGCTCCCTGCGCCGAACGCGAGGATCGTACCCGGGAGGACCTTCCGAGTACTACGGTAAATAGAGAGCGGAGCCGGTACGGTGCAATAGCGGAAGTACGCAGCGACTGCCCCCAAATCGATCTCGGAGTCGAACGCAGGATGCGCGCGAAGCGCGGAGAGCTCGGAGCCGAACAGGATCGTACCACCACATGTCGCCCAGTAGAGCGGCTTGATGCCGAGACGGTCCCGAACCAGGTAAAGCCGCCTGTCGAGGCGATCCCACGCCGCGAAGGCGAACATACCGATGCACTTTCGCACCGTCGAGCCAACGCCCCAGCGCGCGATGCCTTCGAGGAGCACCTCCGTGTCGCTATGGCCGCGAAAGGGAACGTCCGTGAGCTCGGTCGCGAGCTCTTGCCGATTGTAGATCTCGCCGTTGTACGTCACCACCCAGCGCCCATCAGCCGATTGCATCGGCTGGGCACCCGCGGGCGATAGATCGACGATCGCGAGCCGTCGATGTCCGAGAGCCACGCCCGCGACGTCGTCGACCCACACGCCGTGTCCGTCCGGACCGCGGTGCGAGAGTCGCCCCGTCATCCGCTGGACGACGTCGCGAGCTTCGACGACACGGGCGGGATCCGACGCGAGTAATCCGGCGATGCCGCACATGCTTCGTAGGACCGTCTCGCTCCGCGCCTTACGCGCCCGAGACGTCGTCGCTCTGCCCGGTCGGAGTCTCCGGCCGGTAAGCGGCGTAGTACTTCGAGTAGTACTGATAATAATAGCTCGAATCACGTCGCGACAGATCGAGGTCGTTGAGAATCGTTCCCAGAATCTTGCCGCCGACGTCCCTCAACGACCGCGTCGCGTGGCGCGCGACTTCTTTCCGCGTCATGAACGGCTTTACGACGAGAACCGTGGCGTCGACGCGGGTCGAGAGGACCGCGGCGTCCGTAACCGGAATCAGCGGAGGACTATCGAACACTACGCGATCGAAGCGCTTCTTCAGCTCCTCCAATACTCCACCGAAGGCATCACTGTGCAACAGCTCGGCAGGGTTCGGAGGGATGGGGCCTGAAGTGAGGACGTGCAGCCCGGGAACGTCGGAAGGTCGGATCGCGTCCTCCAGCGCGGCCGGATCTAGCAACGCGGTCGTCAGCCCAGTCTCGTTCGTAACGCCGAAGATCCGGTGCAAGCGCGGGCGTCGGAGGTCGCAATCCACCAGTGCGACACGCTGGCCCGCCTGAGACATGGCAACGGCGACGGCGCAGGCAACCGTCGTCTTGCCCTCCGACGGAACGGCGCTCGTCACCAGCAAGCAGCGATAGGGGACATCCGGTGACATGAAGAGGATGTTCGTGCGAATCGCCCGAGCTGCCTCGGCCATGGCGCTGTGCGGGTAGTAATGGACGATGAGCTCGGGGGCGACTCCTGCCATGGTCGACTCGGCTGGAACGTGCCGGTCACGCCGGCCCGAACCGCGCTCTTCGCGGTCTCGTCCATCAGCAGCGATTTTCGGTAACAGGCCGAGGTAGGTCAATCCCAGCGGCGCAACGTCGTCTGGGCTCTTGATCGTACGGTCGAGCTGTTCGCGGCCGATGGCCGCCGCGATTCCGAGCACGAGACCCGCGAGCAACCCGCCGGCCATGTTCACTGGCACGTTCGGTCGGACCGGCGCTCTCGGCGTCGTCGCAGGATCGACGACGCGAATGTTGTTGAACCGCATCTGGCTCGTCAGATCGATGTCCTTCGACCGCTCGAGAACCAGATTGAAGAGCCGTTCCGTGTTCTTCCGTGAGCGGTCGAGCTTGCGGTAATCGATTTCGAGCAGGTTCAGGTCGAGGGCGCGCTGCTTGGCGTCGGCGACGAGCGTCGCGATGCCGTTCGCCTGCTTGGCGGAGCCGTCGAGATCCGTCAGCAGCGACTCCTGGACGTTCCCGATCTCTGCCACCGTCGCCTCACGAAGCTCATTCATCTTCGTGGTGACCTTGACGACGTCCGGATGGCGTTCCCCCTTGCCGGTCGCCAGCAGCGAATCGCGCTCTTGTCTCGCATCGACGTACCGCTGGCGAAGGCTGCCAATCAGAGGGTTGTTGAGCAGCTCACTGACCGGCAGGTGATCCGGGTCGCTCGGGTCGATCCTCTTCAACTCCGAGACGCGAGCGGCGATCCGTTCATGGTTCGCGCGGGCTTCGGTCGCGGCGGTGCTCAGCTGGCCGATCTCTTCACGTAGCAGGTTCGCCTGCTCGTCCAAATCGATCGAGAGGATACCGTTTTGCTTCTTGTAGTCGTGGAGGGCCAGCTCGTTCTGGTCGAGCTCAGCGCGGAGCTTGTCCAGCTGAATCCGCATCCAATCCGCCGCGTTGCCGGTGTCGGCGACCGCGTCGTCCACGTTCTTCTGGATGTACATGTCCAGGTGGGTTGACAGGATCCGACGCGCCCGTTCCGGGTTCGCGTCCTCGATCGAAACCTCGACGAGTCTCGTGTTCTTGACGGGTTCTACCGAGAGCCGCTTCTGCAGGATGGTCGCAGCAGCTTCGACGTCCACCCCGCGACCGCTGACACTCCCGCCTGGAGGCGTGTTCGCGATGAACGACGGATCCCGGTCCAGGCCGAGCATCCGCACTGTCAGCGTCGCGAGCCTTCGGCTGGTGATTAGCTGGAGCTGAGTTTCGTAGTATTCGCGGTTCGTCCAGTACACGCTCGCACCGACTTCCAGCGCAGCGTTCAGGTCCTTGCCGAGCGGGCGCGGCGGATTCGGGTCGATGAGAACGGTCGACTTGGTCTGGTAGATTTTCGACTGGCCCAACGTGAAGAACGCCGTGGCCACCGTCACGACGGCACAGATGGTTCCCACGAGCGGGAGCCGCTTGCGCACCGCCGCGACGATGCGCGAAAAGCTCACTCCGTCATCGGCTCCAGCTCCAAGAATGTCGTTTTGGTTTTCCGGAGTCACGTCGTTCCGAATCGCCTCTTCGCGCAGCTGCTCGACGGGAGTAGATGCACGAAACGCCGGCGCAATTCAAGCCTTTGCCGCGTGTTTAATCTGTTCGGGCGAGCAGTTCCCTGGCACGATGAATCCGGGGACTCTCCAGCGCACCAGTAAGAGGGCCTCCGTCACATCATGGGAACCATTTACTTATCGCCTCCGGACGTGGGCCGTACGGAGCGCGAGCTCCTTCTGGAAGCCTTCGATTCCAACTGGATTGCGCCGTTGGGCCCGCAGGTCGATGCTTTCGAGGCAGAATTCGCTCGCACTGTCGGCGCGGCGCACGCGGCGGCGCTGTCGAGTGGGACGGCTGCTCTGCATCTTGCTCTCCTCTTACTCGGCATCGGCAAGGGTGACAGCGTGGTGGTCCCGACGCTCACGTTCGCGGCGACCGCAAATGTGGTGCGTTACGTTGGAGCCGAGCCCATTTTCATAGATTCGGAGCCGGGGTCGTGGAATCTCAGTCCGGATCTGCTCATCGAGGCGCTCGGCAGCAAAGCGCGGCTACCAGCGGCGGTCATCGCCGTCGATTTGTATGGCCAATGCGCCAACTACGACCGCATCGTTCCCCTTTGCCAGCAGCATGGCGTTCCCATCATCGAGGACGCTGCCGAAGCGCTCGGCGCTGCACGCGGCGGGAAAGCCGCCGGAAGCTTCGGGGTACTTTCGGCATTCTCCTTCAACGGCAACAAGATCATCACCACCAGCGGCGGGGGCATGCTGGTGACCGAAGACGCTAGCTTAGCCGATCGAGCGCGCTACCTCGCGAGCCAAGCGCGAGATCCGGCGCCTCACTACGAGCATTCGACGGTGGGGTACAACTATCGCCTCAGCAATCTGCTGGCAGCGGTTGGACGAGCTCAGCTGCGCTCGCTCGAAACCCGCGTCGCGAAGCGACGCGCGATATTTGACAGGTATCGAAGCGAGCTCGCCGACTTGCCAGGCTGGTCGTTTCAACCTGAAGACCCCGGGGGCCGGAGCACACGGTGGCTCACGTGCGCTCTCGTAGACTCGACGGCCTTGGGGGCATCACGGGACGACATCTGTACGCACCTTAGAGCACACGATATCGAGGCGCGCCCCCTTTGGAAGCCGATGCATCTGCAACCCGTTTTTGCTGGTTGCGCTACCATCGGCGGCGCTGTTGCAGCGGGTCTCTTCGAGAGGGGGCTCTGCTTGCCTAGCGGCTCCGCCATGACTTACGAGGAACAAACACGCGTGATCGACACGATTCGCTCGACGCCCAGGCGACGGGGAAAGACCTGAGCGATGTTGAAGACGTTCGCTCGCACGGTCCAGATCCTGATCGACCTGACAGCGCTGTCGGTCGCGTTTTGGCTGGCGTTCGCGCTGCGTTTCGACTGGGACATTCCGGCGCCGATGCTTCGTAAAGCGTTGGTTGCGTGGCCCATGCTCGTCGCGACTCAATACGCATTCCTGGCGGCAGCGGGAGTTCCGCGCATTGCGTGGCGATACGTCAGCTTGGGCGACGCGCTCATGATCATGTCGTCGACTGCTCTGGCGTCGGGCGCCTTCTTCGTTCTACGCTTCGTCGCAGCAGCCACCCGACACCACGTTCACGCGGCCGACTACGCCTTGTTGCCGCTGGGCGTGAACGCCATCGACTTCGTCCTATCGTTCCTCGGCGTCGTCGGAGCTCGAGTCGTTCGGCGCCTCACCGCCGAGCGAGCTGCGGCTGCAGTCATTCCAGTCCAAACCAATCGACGCCACCGCGCGGCGACGTTGCTGGTCGGTGCGGGGCAAGGTGGCGTCATGGTCGCGAAAGAGCTCGCCGCACGACGCGACCTCGCGATTCAACCGGTTGCGTTCCTCGACGACGATCCATTGAAAATCGGGACACGGATTCACGGCATTCCCGTCGTCGGCCGCACCGAACATCTCGGACCGGTCGCCGCTCGCTACGGCGCTGCTCAAGCAATCATCACCATGTCCAGTGCTCCGGGCTCGACCGTCCGGGCCATCGTCGAGCGCTGCCGCGCCGCAGGGCTCGACACCAAGGTCGTGCCCGGACTGCACGAAATCGTCGGTGGCCGGGTGAACCTCTCGCGAATCCGTCACGTCGCCATCGACGACCTCCTGCGCCGAGATCCCGTACAGCTCGACATGGCGGCCATCGAGGACTTCGTCCGCGACCGTGTCGCCCTGGTGACGGGCGCCGGGGGAAGCATCGGCTCGGAGCTGTGCCGTCAGCTCGCTCGTTTCAAACCCGCGAAGCTGGTGCTGATCGAGAAGGCCGAGAACGCGCTCTTCGAAATCCATCGTGAGCTCGAAGAACCGCAACCCCAGTTCCAGCTCGTGCCCTGCGTCGCGGACATTTGCGACGACACGCGCATGCGCAATATCTTCGAGCGGCATCGCCCACACGTCGTCTTTCACGCAGCCGCGCACAAGCACGTACCGATGATGGAACGTGATTCCGGCGAAGCCGTGAAGAACAACGTGTTCGGGACCAAGGCCGTGGCCGACCTGGCGGACGAGTTCGGCGCAAACGCCTTCGTCATGATCTCGACGGACAAGGCAATCAATCCGACCTCGGTGATGGGTGCTACCAAGCGAGTGGCCGAGATTTACACACAGGCGCTCTCGCCTCGCAGCCGTACGCGCTTCGTCACCGTGCGTTTCGGAAACGTCCTCGGCTCGAATGGAAGCGTCATCCCCATTTTCAAACAGCAGATCGAGCGAGGCGGGCCGGTCCGCGTCACGCATCCTGAGATGCGCCGGTACTTCATGACGATTCCCGAGGCATGCCAGCTCGTGTTGCAAGCCGGAAGCATGGGCAAAGGCGGTGAAATATTCGTCCTCGACATGGGAGAGCCCATAAAGATCGTCGACCTCGCGCGCGATCTCATTCGGCTTTCGGGCTTTCGAGAGGACGAGATCGATGTCGTGTTCACGGGAACACGGCCCGGCGAAAAGCTCTTCGAAGAACTGTCGCTCAGTGACGAGAACGTCGCGAAGACTGCGCACCCCAAGGTCTACGTGGGCAGGACCCCGAGCTGGAATTGGGATCAGATCCGAGGGCGGATATCCGCGCTGGCTGACGTCGTCGATAGTGAAGATCCCGCGCTCGTCCGCAAGTCGCTGCAGACGGTCGTCGCCGAATACGCTCCCGCGGATCGCATCAACGCCCCGGCCCTGCCCTCGGCCATTCCCGGGGATGCGGCGGCATCCGAGCCGGCGGTCGAGGCGGGGCTCAGCGTCGCGACCAGCTAGGCCGCGCTCTAAACGGTGCGCTCGCGCGTCCGCGGAGTTGAGTTCGGCGCAACGTTTTTGTAGGCGGCCGCGAGCGCCGACCAAACCACCTGTCGATTGTAGCGCTCCCGCACACGCCTACGACCAGCATCGCCATGGCGCTTCCGGAGCTCGGGGTCGGTAGCATACCGCTCCAGAACCGATGCGAGCCCCATCGCATCCCCGATGTCGACGAGAGTGCCGGTGTTTTCGTCCACGACCGCGTCCACCGTTCCTGTCGCACGGAAGCCCGCGACGGGAAGTCCTGCCGCCGCCGCCTCGAGCGGCGCGTTCGGAAACCCTTCGCGGTACGAAGGGAACGCGAACACGTCCATCATCGCGTAGTAGGGCGCCGGCTCCTTTACGAAGCCGGTCGTAACGACGCGAGGGTCTCCTCGCAGCCATTCGACGATGTCGGTTTCGACCGGATCCGTTGCGTCGAAATCTCCGACGAGGAGTAAACGCAGCGCGGGACGGCGCTCGACGGCACGCTGGAACGCCCGCACCAGATCGGCGATGCCCTTGTCACGCGTGAAACGGCCGACGAAGCCGACCACCACGGCATCGGGCGGAAAGCCGAGGCGTGCCCGTTCCGCGCGAGCCCACTCAACCGTTTCTGCAGAGGGATCGAAACGCGAAATGTCTACGCCATTCGACGTACCATGAGCGGGTACGAAGGTCTTCTCGACCGGCGCACACCCGAGCTCGACGAAGCGAGCGCGCAGGCTCTCTCCGTTACAGAGAATCCAATGTGCACATCGCGCAGCAATGTGCTCCGTGCCGACCAGCAGCGCCCGTTTGACGCCGGTTGCCGCCTCATACCGCAATCCTCGCAGGTGGTACACGACCACTGGCACGCCGCTGAGTCTTGCCGCGATCGTCCCCAGCAGCCCCGCTTTGGGCGTGCTTGCGCTGACGATATCTGGTCGAAGCACACGCAGCTCCTTCACGAGCCGCACGAGAGACTTCACGTCGGCGAGCGGGGCGATCTCTCGACGCATCGATACGCCTCGCACTCGAACGCCTTCACGTACGGCGACCCCGTCGAGCATCGGCCCAGGAGCAGTGATCACGGTCACCTCGAAACCTTGGGTTCGCAGGTAGCCGAGCTGTCCCTCCATTAACCGGTCGGCGGTGAGCGGATCGGTAGCGATGATGACCAGGTGGTGCACGGGCCGTCCTTCCGAGCCGATCAGCGGGCGGACTGAGAACTGCTGCCTGGCACCGCCGGTTGAACCATGGCTGGCGCATTCCCGATGATTTCGAGTCCATCGGCTCGCGCGACGTCCTCTGGAACGAGCAGCGCGTCGCTCGCCGTCGCGACGTAGTTCGGAACGGTCAGGAGCTTGAACTCGGTCATCGTTATCGGTTGAAGAAACCACACCTTTCCGTCCATCCCTGCAGGGACCGGAACGCTCACCCAGTCTCCTTTGACGTTGACCTTCCGCAAAGGCGTGCCGTCTGGTCCATGAATCACGTGCTCCAGGCCCGACCAGAAATAGCCCACCGTACGCGTGTGCTTCGGGACGTAGAAGTAGAATCTATCTAGCCTGCCGATGGTCTGCGCCTGTGCTTTACGAAGGACGAACGTTGCAGCATGCCGGTCCGGAACCAGGAGCTTGTAGCCGGCGCCGGACCCGTCGAAGTCCAGGTAGTAAGTACCCGGCGCAGGGACTGGTTGCGTGATGGTGTGTTCGAGATAATCGAGCGGTATCCGTCCTTCGGCAATGACGTGATCCGTGGAATCGCGGATCGAGAACTGCGCCGGCGGTTTGTTGATGAAGGCAGGCATGAGGCCCGTTTGCACGGTGAATTGAACTGGCTCACCGGCGTCGCTCGACAACGCGAACCGTTCCGCGTTCACGAACATAAACAAGGTCTTTTCGCCTGTCGGTCTCGCCGGTGAGTCTAGACGCACGCGCACGAGGCGCTTCGAAAACACGGGCTCGGCCATGGTGGGACGCACCGGTAGTGACGCCAGTTCCCTCAGGAAACGTGCTTCGACCTCCGCGTGGGATGGAGCGCCTTCCACTTCCCAGGGGTGCGGACCTGGCGTCGCACGACTCAAAGCCGGCTCGTTCAACGCCTTCGCAGCCGCTGGGGAGTAGTCCGACCAGATCGCGCGCCAGTGGTTCATGTAAGTACGACGCGTACGATAAGCCTCGGTAAGAATGTCCAGCGCGAGGCGCCCCTGCTCTTCGAGCGATTGCGTCCTGCTCAAGGTGAGTCGAGAAAAGACGTAGTGTAAGTACTCCTTGATCTGGTCTAGTCGCGCCTGGACTCGATCGTCGCCCTCTGCTGCCTTGCTTGCCGCAAGTACGTCTTCGTAGCCTTGCTGAAGCAATGACGGCGACATCAGCGGCTCGTTCGCTGGATCGAATCGCTCGTAGAAGAGCTTCATGACAGGCGCCGCGTCGTGAAAGGCAGCCGAATAGAAGTCCGCGAGAATTGCGGAAACGTCGGCGTCTGGGTTCCACATCAACCGGCTCGCCACGTAGTACCCGCGTCCGTAGGGGCCCCAGTTGTTCCCGCACTCGGCAGTCACGGCTATCGCCGCGTGCGCCGCATAGAAGCGCATGTACGCCGATAGATCGGCGGGGTCGGCGCCGTGCATGCCTGGCAGCATGTCGGTGTCGCCTTGATAAATCGAGAAGTAGTCGTAGTACCCCATGTACTGAACGGCCTTCGGCCAAAGCTCCGCAAGCTGCGTCAAGGTATGCTTACCGTAGATGTATCCGTTCGTGATCTCGACGACGATGTTGGGCTCGAGACGGAATGGCGGCGGTTCGGCGTGCTCGCTGTACGCCAACAGACCCACGAGCTTGCCGGGATGTCGCTTTCGGACCTCTCTGGCCACAATGTTGGCCAGATAAAATGGTTGGGCACCGGGGGGACCGATGGCTTTGCATCGGCTACATTCGCAGTGGCCGAGCCCGTCCGATGGTTCGACCGATACAACGTCGAGACCGCTGTGTTCGAGGACGGACATCGCGTAGTCGATCACGAGCTTCTGAACCGCGGGGTTCGTGACGCAGAGCTTCGATGACAGCCTCTTGCCCCCGGAGAGCGCGTAGTATTCCGGATGTGCGTCGAACTCCTTCTTGTTGCGTTGAATGATGGCGTCCCACGCATGCCCGATGACCATGCTGAGCGATGCCCCGAGACCGTTGCGCCGGCCCCAGACATCCCAGTCATTCCTGGCCTGCGCATCGAAGAACCCGAACCCGGGGCTCATCTGCCGCACCCATAGCTTGGGCCTGCTCGTGATATGGACGTCGGCTCGCAAAACGGGAGTGTGCGGGACTTCTTCCCATTCCTTGGCCGGAAAGAGCCAACGGAAGCCTAGTGCGTCCAGAAACGCGTAGACCGCGTGCGGCACTCCCAGGTCCGTCGCTCCCAGCACCAATACGCGGTTCGGCTCGGATCGAACCACGAACGCTTCCATGCCGTCGAATCTGTTCCTGATCGCGAGGGACGGCGCGTCGCTGCCGGCGTCGAACTCCGTGGCGTTGCCGATCACGATCCCGCGAATTCCATCGCCAGTGGTGACGGCGAAATGAGCTCCCGTCGCGCGGCCGAGAAAACCGGCGAGCTCATCCGCTAGCCGCCGCGTGTCGGCGGACGCCCGCGTCGAAACGACGACGGGCATTACCGCAACGCCTTGATCCGCAAGCAGGGTTCCTGCGCCGCTCGTCGAGGGAGAACGCCTATCGCCCGAGCGCGAACTCGTCACCGACGCCGCGGGACGCAGTACCGGGCGCGAGGCGTCCGACTTCCGCGCCATGCAGCAAGTCACACAAAGTGCGAGAAGGACGAATCCCAGCCAGCGGAGTCGCGGCATTTCCGGGCGCAGCCTACCGCTCGACGAGCACATCGCAAACAGGCGTGGCGTCCACGAACGTGAAGTAGCGCGTCGAGTAGGTTCTGGCTCCGCGGGAACCAGGATGGTATCGTCGTCCGCTCAGACGACCCCCCGAGGCCACCATTGCGTTCCGATGCCCTGAAGCGATTCATCGATGTCGCGGCGGCTTCCGCGGGTCTCGTCGTCACGTTTCCCGCGCTCGTCGCAATTGCCGCCGCGGTGCGATTGAAACTCGGCTCTCCCGTTCTGTTCAAGCAGGTGCGACCGGGTCTGCATGAAAGGCCTTTCACGATGCTGAAGTTTCGAACGATGCGGGATGCGAGCGACGCGAACGGCACTCCGTTGCCCGATCATGTTCGTCTGACACGCTTCGGACGCTTCCTGCGATCGAGCAGCCTCGACGAGCTACCCGAGCTCTTCAACGTGTTGATGGGCGACATGACCCTCGTTGGACCACGCCCTCTGCTGGTCGAGTATCTCGAACGGTACAGTACCGAACAGCGGCGCCGCCACGACGTGAAGCCAGGCATCACGGGTTGGGCACAGATCAGCGGACGCAACGCGCTTTCATGGAAAGACAAGTTTGCCCTCGATTGCTGGTACGTCGATAACTGGTCAAACGAGCTCGATCTGAAAATCTTGCTTGGAACCCTCGCGACCGTCCTAGGCCGGAAGGGAATCAACCACGACGATTCGGCCACGATGCCGGTGTTCATGGGCGAAGCCGGTCAGGGTCGAACGGCCTGAAAATCCGAGCAGCGATGAAAAGTTCGTACTCGGCGAGCAACTGACGTCGAGACTGAATTATAAGGGCTCGCTGATGTCTTCCCTTCTGGCCAAACTCACCTCCCGTTCCGCGCACGTCGTCGTGATGGGCATCGGTTATGTCGGACTCCCGCTGGTAGCCGAGCTGTCCCGCGCGGGCTTCCGCGTTACCGGGTTCGATAAGGACGCGCGCAAGGTCGCGGCGCTCTCCGCCGGCGAATCGTATATCCAAGACGTACCATCGTCGGATCTCGCGCCGCACGTGCGCGAGGGTCGCCTCGACGCTACCACGGACCCTTCGGTACTCGCGAACGCCGACGCGGTCATCGTCTGCGTACCGACGCCGCTGAACAAGACGAAGGACCCCGACATGCGGTTCATCGTCGACGCGACCGAGGAAATTGCGCGCCATCAGCACGCCGGCATGGTCATCGTGCTGGAGTCCACGACCTATCCGGGCACGACGACAGAAGTGTTGGTACCGAGACTGACGGAGAACGGGTTCGAGCTCGGCAGAGACGTATTCGTCGCGTTCTCGCCGGAGCGGGTGGACCCCGGCAACGCGGTGTTCAAGACGCGTAACACGCCGAAGGTCATCGGCGGCGCGACGCCTGCGTGCCTCGAGCACGCCGTAGCGCTTTACGGGCACATCATCGAAAAGGTCGTCCCCGTCTCATCGACCGAGACGGCCGAAATGGTGAAGCTCCTCGAAAATACGTTCCGAGCCGTGAACATCGGCCTGGTGAACGAGGTAGCGATCATGAGCCGCAGGCTCGGAATCGATGCTTTCGAGGTGATCCGAGCCGCCGCGTCGAAGCCGTTTGGATTCATGCCCTTCTACCCCGGCCCGGGGCTCGGCGGGCATTGTATCCCCATCGACCCGCTGTACCTCTCCTGGAAGCTCCGGGGCTTGAAGTACCAGGCGCGGTTCATCGAGCTAGCCGATTCGATCAACAGCGGGATGCCCGACTACGTCATCGAACGCGTCGCCGATACGCTGAACGAGGTGAGCAAGGCCGTTCGTGGGTCGCGGCTTCTCGTCTACGGCATCGCCTACAAGAAGGACGTCACCGACGTGCGCGAATCGCCGGCGTTCGACGTCATTCTCGGCCTGCAGCACCGCGGCGCACGCGTTTCGTATATGGATCCCTACGTGCCCACCGTGGACGAGCACGGGCTTGAAATGGACGGGGTCGACCCAGCGTCGAGCTTCGCTCCGTACGATCTCGTCGTCATCGTCACCGACCACGGCGCGCTCGACCGCACGCGCCTCCTACGCGAGGCGCAGCTCATCGTCGACACCCGCGACGCCCTCCGCGGCGTGCCGGGTGATCGGACCAAGGTGCGGATGCTGTAGCCGGCTGGCCGACGCCACGAACCTCAATCACGGCACGGCGTGGAGCTCCCCGGCGCCGGCGATGGACGCGTTCTGCGCGAGCGATACGATCGACGCGGCGACGACGGCGGGTTCAGTTGCTCCCCCGCTCGCAGTCTCTATTGCTTCCCGTATGCGGCCATTCCATTCGCGAGTGCGGGGAGTGTCCATGAAGGGCGGGCAAACGCCGAAGACACGGACGCCTAACGCACGATATTCAGCAGCGACGGCGGAGCCGAAGCCGACAAGCGCCTGCTTCGCTGAAAGATACGGCGCGAATCCCTTCGGGGACGGACCGAGCAGCCCCGCCGTCAGCACGTTGATCACCGTACCCGACTTCGCAGCGAGCATCCGCGGCAGCAGTGTGCGCGTCAGCGCGACTGCTCCCTTCAATCCAGACGAGCAACCGTTCTCGTAGTCCTCCCAGGTGCAAAGGTGGGAGGGCTTCGGTTCGAACTGAGGCCAGGCGTTGTTGACCAGGACGACCGTCGTTGAGCTACCCGCGAGAACGTCGACGCGGGGCGGAGGTTCGCCGAGGTCCCAGCGCAGGCATCGGCCGCTCATGCCCTGTGCCTCCCACTGCCGGGTCAGCTCCGCAGCAGCGACCGAATCCGAGCGGTACAGGGCTGTCACCGAATAGCCGGCGCGCCCGAACTCGAGTGAGAGCGCCTTACCGAGACCCCTCGTTCCACCCGAAATCACGACCGACTTAGGCATCGAGCGCCACTTTCACTTGAGCACGACCTGACGCCACTTCGGCTCCGTCTCGCTCACGCACGAATGCCAGCAAGAGCACGACGACGCGCTGGCTCTCGCTCTTCTGCGCGACCTTGCCGTGGAGGAACAACCGGTCGCCGACATAACAGGGCAACGAGAATCGGAGATCCACCGACAAGAGCAGAGCGGTGTGTCCCGGGAGCACCATGCCGACGAAATGGGAGAGGAATCCGTTCAGGATGGAGCCGTGAGCGACCCGATCGGCAAAGCCGCGCGCCCTTGCGACGGAGCCATCGACGTGTACGGCGCTCCTATCCCCGAATGTCTCGATGAATGCGTCAAGCACGGACTCCGAGATCTCGTATGCCTGCTGGCGCTCAACCCCGATCTCGAGCTCTTGCCAGCGTAGACTCACGCCGTGTCTGGATTCAGCCGTCATCAGCCCATGCCTCGCAAGAATTGCAACGTTCGGTCGATGCCCCTCGTGTTGGCGAAGACAGCCAATGAGGCGCTGACATACAAGAATGTGCAAACCACCGCAGCCGCCTGAATACCACGATGGTTCAGGTATGCCTTCATGCCGTCGGCGCCGAGACGTTTGCGAAGCGCGATGCCGTAGTAGTGGTTTGCTACCACTGCCACTGCATGAAGAACGCCGAAGAGAACAAAATTGATTCCGGCGCCGTGCCAAATTCCGACTAGCACGAACACCACGAACGTCCCAATGGCCAGGGCGTGGTCTCTCCTTCGAGGTCCCATCTTCTTGACGAGCATCTTGGAGAGGGGGGTGAACACCATGTCTCTCATGTAGATAGAGAGCGTGATGTGCCACCGGTTCCAGAAGTCCTTCACGTTACGCGCCAAGAACGGGCGATCGAAGTTCTCGTCCACTCGAACTCCGAGGAGCCCAGCGATGCCGATACCGATGTCACAGAACCCCGAGAAGTTGCAGTAGAGATAGACGTAGTACGCCGCCATGGCGACCAGCCAATCGACGTGAGGATGGACGCGCCCGTCAGTGAGCAGGCCCGCATACGTGAGCTGATTCATCAAATTGGCGATGAAGAGGTACTTCGCGATCCCCACTACGATGCGCATCGCCGCGAGGCGCGCCGACGGCCGCTCGTCGCTCGCGAGTGATTTGGCATACGTCGAGTAACGGCTTATCGGACCGACCGCCATGGTCGGAACGAAAAAGGCGAAGCTCAGGTACTCGCCGAGGTCGGGATGCGGCACGATACCGTTGCGCACCTCGGTCACCAAATACGTGAGCCGGAAGGCCATGTAGGAAAGCCCCACGAAGAGCAGCGAAGCGGTCTTCAGGTCCAGGTTCAGCGGGAGACGGCTCCACGCCGGAGCCCACACACCAGGCAGATACTTAATCCACGCGAGCACCAATAACGGGAAGGTCATCGCGAGCCAGGGTGTGCCGCCGCGCGCGGTCCTCGACGAAATGAGCCATTGTAGAACGACGATGGCCGCATAGATGCCGAGAACCGCGGCGTAGGTCGAGAACCTGTAGAAGATCACGAACACGAAGAGCACGTTGACGACGGCGAAGGTGCGCATCCGCCAAATGCCAGGAACCCTGAGGGCGATGTGCCCGACCACCACGTACGCGGCGAGCGCGACGAGCAGCACGCGATCGGAAAGCATCAGAACCGCCCGTACACGAGGTCCACGACTTTTGATTCCGATGGCACCGACAGCATCAGCAGCACGCCGACGACCGTCAGCAACAACACGATGACCAGCAGTATGCGCGATTCACGAGGGGGTATGGTCGACATAGAGGGTCAGGAGAGCGGGTAAGATCGCGCGCGTGAATCGACGCGCGCCGTTCGCGTTGAGGTGCTCGTTGTAGTAGAAGTTCTGGATATCGGCGTCCGGAAGGCCGCGGAAGAGCCGCGCGGGCGCGACGCCGACGAGATGTCCCACGCCGTGCTCGCTAGGCCAAGGCCGAAGCTCGTCGACCTTTTCCACTGCGCGTTCGCTGTACATGGGTATGTGCAGGAACATGACGTTGACGCCATTCGTCTGCAACAGCTCGAGCAGCAGCCGCACGAAGTGGCTTTCGTAATCACTCAGGGGCACATCGGTGAAGCGGAACCAGCCCGGTCGAGACGGCGAGTAGATCAGCTCTTCCGGCGACACCGGCTCGGCGTCGCGATCGTCGGGCACGAATGCGCCACCGTTATAGCCAGCCCGGCGCAAGGAGCCCCCGAGTTTCGCGACGTCGCTTCGCGGGTCCTCGCGGGGATTCGCACGTATCAAACTGAGCAAGTGACGCGGAGCTCCGAGCACGAAGTCCCCGACGAGCTGGGCCTGGCTCTGGAATGAAAGGCCGGACATGCCTTCGGATCCATGGCCGAGCGCGAGGAAGCGATAGGCCATCGGATGTGGCTCGTCGCGGCGATCCCCAGGATTCGCAGGGAGTGACAGAACGACGTTCTTCACCCGACGATGGGCGAGAAGGTCGCGTAAGAAAGTGTACGTCAGATCCTCGCCACGCCAATTGGACGCGAGCGTTCTGACGATCGCCGGTTTGCCCTCTGCACGCGAGAGCGCATCCTGAACCAACGGAGTGTCGATGCCTGCCCACATCAAGGAAGGCCCCACGAACGCCAGGTCGATTGTCGAGCGCTCGTCGAGCGCTTCCCTTTCCAACCAGGCGAATGGACCGCTGTTCACCTGCATAGCTCGATACGAGTCACGAGGTGTCGGACGTCCACCAGCGCGCAGCAATATCGGGAGCAACAGTAACCCAGCGAGGAGCGCCGCGAAAGCCAGAGCTCCTTGACTGCTACGAAGCGCTGGCGTCATCGGCACTTCACGTCTGCCGTCAGCGACCGGACGACTCTCGGAGTCTCGCCTCGATGATGTCCATGAACTCGCCGACGTTCCGAGTTGCCTCCACCTCACCGACGCGGAAAGCGATCTTGAATTCGCTCTCGATGGCCACGACGAGCGAAATCTGAAGCATCGAATCCCATTCTTCCACCTGATCTGCCGTGAGCTCTCGAGTCACCTTGACCGGAGTCAAGAAGACGGAGTCGAACACCTTCTGCACTCTCTGTAGGACGTCAGGATTGCTCATAGGATCTCTCGACCACCGAAATGCGCGTCGGCTTTGGTACGAACGCGCGAGGGTCGCTCTCGAACTCCAGTTCGCCGTCACGCTCTCCGGTCAATCGGAAGCCCATGTCCGGATAGAGCCCCTTTACCATCGCGTTCTTCGCGGTGGGGATGAATCGACCGACGACGCGCTCGGCCGCGAATCGCGCCGCGAGCCTCATCATCTCGTTCACGGTTTCTTCTTCGACCTGACGCTTGAGCACGCGGCAGCTCATGAGCCACGTATCCACGTGTAGCGTCGTCTCTCTGATTTCACCGATGACGATGGCAATGAGGCCGTGATCTCCGAACTTATCCGAGAGTCGAATGGTGAAAGCAGGGTGCCGCGACGAGCCGACCAGGGCCGCCACTTCGGCTTCGGTTCGGCGACGGGTCGTCAGATTGAATTGGTTGCTCTTGTTGATGAGCTGCGCGATCCTCGGGACGTCGATCTCCCGGAACTCGCGGATGCGCGCTTCCATCTCGAGCGACCGGAGGTAAGCGTCCATATCGGTCGCTTCGGTCGCGCTGGCGCGGCGGGACGCCTCCGCTCGATACTGGCGAGTTCGTGCGGCGTCGTCCGAGGTGACCGCGGTGACGTCGAAGTGTCTGGAATCGGCGAGGCGCTGCACGAACGTCGATGGGTCTGGCCCGAGCACGATGCAGTGGACTTCGGGAACGAACTGCCGGACGATTTCCACCTCGGCTGGGTTGTCGTCGACGAAGACGAAGCTGTCCAAGCCGAGGTTCAGCTCCTCGGCCATTGCTCGAATGGCATCCGACTTCGGTCCCCAGCTCGCTTTGAAGGAAACGATGTCGTCCATTCGGAGGACCATCTCGGGGTGCTTCTCGAACGGCTCGCGGGCGATCGCCTCGTCGTTCTTGCTGCAGACCGCGAGCAACACACCGCGTCGTTGGAGGCGCGCGACGTAGGTCTGAAACGCCTTGAACGCCTCGCCGCGCGGCGACGTGTCGCCGAGCTCGATTCCGTTCAGCCCATCATCGCCGATGACTCCGCCCCACAGCGTGTTGTCCAGATCGAGGACCAATACCTTTTTGGGAGCGCGCCGCATCGCGCCGACCAACTCGACGATTTCTCGGGCGACATCCGGCAGGAGCGCCGGTGAGCAGGGTTGCTTGCTCTCGAACCAGCGCCGCGCGTCGCGTGATGCCACTAACCCACGCCGGGCCGCTAGCAACTCTAGGTCGCACACATGCACGAAGGAAGGAGCGAGCAACCCAAGCTCGAGGTTCACCGCACGGCGAAAGCTCCAGTCGGAAGCAAGACTGCGCGTCCGGAGCGGACCGGGGTCGAACGTCTCGGGCGGGATGAAGTTACCGAGAATCACCTCGGCGCCGCACTGCTCGTGAATCGTCGAGCAGATCCGAACGAGCTCCTCCGCCGCATTTCGAACAGCCGCGCGCTGCACATCGGCAGGATCGCCGAAACCACCTTGATAGACGCAGCGCCGCTCCGACGGAAGCAAGACGACGCATTCCGGCTCGAACGCGAAGAGCCGACTCTTCGGGTCGAGCGCTTCGTCGACATAGTTGTCGAAATCGCCGACGAACAGCGAGACATCATATCCCGACGCCCACGCCAAGAGCTCGACGAGCTCCGACAAAGGCGTCATCGTGCATCCCCCAATCAAGGCAAGGCGAACGGCCTTACCTATGCGCGCGCCGGGGACACACCGGGACAACGCCCTCTTGCGCCACGTCGCTAGCGCGAACAGCTCGTCGAAAGCTTGCGCCGTGCGTACAAGTTCTCCGATCCGCGACCAAACCGAGGGATCGTTGGCAAGAATGAGGGCCTTGAGATCGGCGGCGTCGTCTCCCCGGGGACTCGGCTCACGGCCATCCATTTTGGGCCGAAGTAGCAGCGCGCGCGACGAGCGTCAACGCGGGCGCGATGACGAAAAAGGGCCGTCGTTGCGCTTTCCGTTACGCAAACGGCCCCATTTCGGCCCCGACGTCAGCCCCCCGCCATCTTCGCCGCTTCTTCGGCGAAATCCGGACCTTTCGGCGCTTCGACGCCTTCGCCGCGCTCGTAGCGGATGAAGCCGACGAGATCGACGGTGCCGCCCGCGGATTTGGCGACGGCTTGACGGAGCTGGTCCACGGTCTTGTCGGCCTCGATGACGCTCGGCTGCTCGAGGAGGGCGATCTCCTTCACCCACTTCTGCACCTTGCCCTCGATGATCTTCGGCCACTGCTTCTCGGGCGGGGCCTTCTCCATCTCGCGCATTTGGGCTTCGAAGATTTCGGCTTGCTTGGCCTTCGCGGACTCGGGCACTTCGCTCGCCGTGAGGTGCAGGGGCGACATGGCGGCGATCTGCATCGCCGCGTCCTCCACGAACTTCACCACGTCGGGCTTCTTCGCCAGATCGGCGGTGCTGGTGCGCGCGGCGAGCAGGACGCCGATGCGTCCACCCATGTGGACATACGAGAAGACCATGCCGGGACCGTCCACGCTGAGGCGCCCCCACCTGCGGACGGTGATGTTCTCGCCGAGCTTGCCGACGAGGGCCTTTCGCGCGTCTTCGAGCGTGCCCGATCCGCCGGGGTACGGCTCGGCGCCGAGGTCCGCGCCGTTGCTCGCCTTGGTCGCCGCGGTCATCACGTGCTCGACGAATTTCTTGAAGTCGTCGTTGCGCGCGGCGAAATCCGTCTGGATGTTCACCTCGGCGATGACGCCGGTCTTGCCGTCCGCCGCGACCTGGACCGCGACGACACCTTCGGTCGCCACGGAACCGGCGCGCTTCGCGCTCTTCGCGAGACCTTTCTTCAGGATGATCTCGACGGCCTTCTCTTGGTCGCCGCCGGCTTCTACCAGGGCGCTCTTGCAGTCGTTGAGACCGGCCTGGGTCCTGTCGCGCAGCTCCTTGACCTGCTGCATGCTCACTTGGGTCATGACGCTCTCCTTGATCGCCAGCCTGTTGCAGTCGCCCGCCCGTCGAGCTCGGTCGCTGGCGAGGCTTGGGCGAGAACCGGAGCGGAACATACACCGGGATTCGAGCACCGGAAGCGCAGCCCAAACGCAGCCCATGGCCGAGATCGGGGGGCGTGCTTGCTCATGATGCGAGGCATCTACGCTCTCCCTAACCACGTCCGCGTGACTGGTAAACCATGGTCTCGACGCGCGGCTGCCCTTCGCGATCGCGGCCGCCGCCGAGATCCTTGCGCCGGCCGGTGCCGTGGATGCAGGCGTCCGCGATGGCGCTGGTGATGAGGCGGATGGAACGAATGGCGTCGTCGTTGCCCGGGATCGGGTAGTCGATGACGTCCGGGTCGCAGTTCGTGTCGGTGATCGCGACGATGGGGACGCCGATGCGGCGTGCTTCGGAAACGGCGATCGTCTCGTTCGCTGGATCGATGATGAACACCGCGGCGGGGTGCGAGCCCATTCCCTTCAAGCCGCCGATGTACTTTTCGAGGCGCGCGCGCTCCTTCTCGAGCTGCGAGATCTCCTTCTTCGGGAGCTGCTCGTAGGTGCCGTCGTCGCGCATGCGCTCGAGGCCGCGCAAACGCTCGAGACCGCCCTTGATCGTGCGGAAGTTCGTCAGGGTGCCGCCGAGCCAGCGGTTGATCACGAAGTACATGTTGGCGCGCTGCGCCTCTTCGCGGACGATGTCCTGCGCCTGACGCTTCGTCCCGACGAAGAGCACGTGACCGCCGCGGCCGACGGTGTCGACGAGGAAGCTGAACGCGCGCTTGAGCAGCCGCGCGCTCTGATCGAGATCGATGATGTGAATGCCGTTCCGCGCGCCGTAGATGTACGGGCGCATCTTCGGATTCCAGCGCTTCGTCTGATGGCCGAAGTGGACGCCGGCGTCGAAGAGATCTCGGACGGTCAGGGGCTCGTCCGGGCTGCACAGCGGCCGGTTGCTCACCGGAGCGGCGGGCGGGGGCGGCTGATCTGGGCGGTGATTGGATTCGAGTGTTGCGGGGGAAAAATTGTCGGACAAATGCGCTCTCCTTTTTCGGTTTTTCCTCCGTCCCGCCGCCGGACCAACCCCGCTCCAACGAATTGGAGGGAGCACCGGACCCGGACGTTCGCGCGCGGGACGTGTGTTTTTGGGGCCGCGAAAACTACGGCAGGACCCGGCCTTCGTCCAGGGCCGACGAGGCCCGAAGCCGAGGTTTTTAGAGGCCCGAACCCGGAAGCTCGGGGCCGCTCGGGGCCTTGGGCTCCGAAAAGTGCGATTTTGTCGCGGGGCGCTGTGGATGGACGGCAGAGCTCGGCGGCGAAACCTGCGAACGTGCAGGCAAGGGGCCCACCGGGGCGTCCTTCTTGGCGCCCTCCTTATAGAGGAGCGTGGACTGAGGCGCCTGGGCCGTGGTGTCCGCGGCCGGCGGCTCGACCTGTGGGCCTGCGCCACTCTGGGCGACCGCTTCCTTCGCGGGTTCGGGCGCCTTCGCCGTCTTCGCGGCGTGCGGCGTGGCAGCGGCGGTAGGCGGGCGCGCGGCGGTCGCGTCGGCGCCTTTCGCGGCGTGCGCGTGCTGCATCGAGATCGCGATGCCGGCCACGATCGCGGCAATCGCTGCCGCTACGAGGCTGGCCCACGCCCAACGCCGCTCGACGGCCGTTGCCGGCGAGGGCGTCTCGGTGACGGGGATGGGGGTGTCCGGCGCGGCCACGGGCGCGGACGTCCGTGTGGCCGCTTCTCCCTCCGCGGTCAGCGCGTCGAGCCGCAGCGTCTTGCTGTTCTGGAGCTCCTCGAGGTGCCACGGCGACGACGGCGCGCCGAGCACGGGACCGATCCCGGTGCGGGTGACGCCGCCTTCGGGCGCGGGAGGGTCGCTCGGGATCGTCCGAGCCGCTTCGAGCGTGTCGAAGGGTCCTCCGGAAAGCGTGGGATCGTCGGAGTCTTTGAGCGCCGGAGGAGGCGACGTCACCTTCAGCTCCGTGACGAGCGCCCGGAGCGCGCGCGCGACGGCTTCGGCGTCATCGGGCCGGTGCTCCGGCTTCTTCGCGAGCAGACGCGCGACCCATGGATCCAGCGCGGAAGGCGCAAACGGGGCGATGCTCGTCAGCGCCGGCGCCGTCTTCGCGATGTGCGCGAGGAACACCTCGTTCGCGTCGCGCGCTCCGTCGAAGGGACCGGCGCCGGAGATCATCTCGAACAAGATCAAGCCGACGGCGTACAGATCCGTCCGCGCGTCCACGGTCTCGCCGGTGGCTTGCTCCGGCGCCATGTAGCGCGGCGTTCCTATTGCGATGCCGCGTCCGGTGATCTGCGACGCCTTCGGGTCGAGCACCTTCGCGATGCCGAAGTCGAGGAGCTTCGCGGGACGCTTGGCGACGAGGAACACGTTCGGCGGCTTCACGTCGCGATGCACGATGCCGATGCGATGCGCCGCCGAGAGGCCCTCGAGGACGTCCGCGGCGATGGTTATCGCGTCGCGCACCGGCACGCGGCGCTCGCGACGCAAGCGCGCGGCGAGTGTCTCCCCCTTCAATCGCTCCATGACGAAGTAGGGTAACCCCGTGGTGGTGATGCCCGCGTCCGTCACGCTGACGATGTTGCGATGCTCGAGCTTTCCGAGCGCGCGCCATTCGTTGCGCAGCCGATGCACGAGATCGTCCCGGTTCGTCAGGCTGCGCAACAGCGCCTTCAGCACGAAGCGCTTACCGAGCTCGACGTGCTCGACCTCGTAGACGGAGCCCATGCCGCCCGAGCCAATGAGGCCGACGACGCGATAACGCGTCCCCGGGATAAGCTCCCCGTCCGAGAATTCTCGCTGAGCGGTCATCCGGCCCCGCTCCGGTCGAACCGAAGCGCCGCCGAGCATATCGACGAGCCGCGTTCGAGTCGAGTCGGGTGCGCGACGCGGTCGCGGCACGACCGGCTTCGGAATCGTCATGCTTCGAACCGGAGCCGTGTGCCCCCTGCTCGCACCTCGTCCCCGGGCGCGAGCCGCGAGTCGGTGGCCGCCTTGCCGTTCACGAAGAGCCCGTTCTTGCTGCCCAGGTCGCGGACGCGATACCTACCTTCACCTTCCCACATCACCGCGAAGTGCTCGCGGGACATGTCCGGATCGGCAACCACCAGGTGCGCCGAAGCGGCCCTGCCGACGACCCAGCGACGCGGCTCGTTCGTCAACCGCAGCTCGCCGCTCGCCGCGCACTCCGTCGACTCCAGGATTTTCAGCTTCGGCGAAGGCGGACTCGTCTTGGGCGCCGGGCGCGGTATCCGCGGGCGCCGCAACGGCTCGGGCAGGGCCGGCTCGGTCGCGCCGCGTACCGGCGCCGTCACGACGGCGAAGCCCGCGGCTGGGTGGGTCCGTCGCGCCGGGAGCTCGAGGGTAGGCGCGTCGTCGGAGTCGTCGTCGGGCGGAAGGGTGAAGCCCGCTGCGGTTTTGTCCGCGTCTTCGACGGCGAGCGACGTCACGCGCTTCGCCCGGTCGAGCTCGCGCACGCCGAGGCGCTGAACGATCCGCCCGAGCTCCGCCGCGAACGCGCCGGGATAGGCGGGGCGCGCGGAGACGTCCGACGACAGCGATCGCCTGACGAGGCGGACCACGTCGGGGTCGATCCGCGCTGGCGTCTCTCGGGTGGACGGCGACGCTCCTCCGCTCGGCGTCGGCTTACCGGCTGCGATGAGATCCCACAGGAGCACCGCGAGCGAGTACACGTCGGCGCTCTCGCCGGCGACGGCGCCTCCGTCGTATTCCGGCGCGCGATACCGGGACCATGGAAGCGCGTGGGCGCCGACACGAACCGGCGCGCAGCGCACCGACGGCAGCAAAATTGCGCGCGCCTCCGTCGTGACCCAGACGGCATCGGCGGAGAGGTATCCCAGGGGGCGCAGATCCGGCCGCGCGGCGTGGAGGACCTGCACGGCACGCGCGACGTCGAGCACGATTCGCGTCGACGAGACGAGCCCGAAGTTTCGATCGCGCCGCTTCGGAACGAGCAGCACGCGGGAGAGCGGCGCGCCCATCGGAAGCTCCGCGATCGCGACCGGACGCCCGTCCAAGTCCACGACGTCTTTCACCTCGAGCAGGCCTGCGTGACGAAGGCGCTGCATCGCGATGGAAGTTTCGCGGAAAGCGCGTGACCTGAGTGCGTCGCGCGCGACGATCGGACGTAGCGCCACCGCGGCGAGCGTCGCGGCGGGCGATGGCTCGCCGCCGGGTACGGCGGACTGCACCGTGATGGTACGTGTGGAATCTATGAACGCTCCGAGCTCGTACGGCATGCGCTGACCCTCCGGCGAAAGGAGACCGCGAAGCCCCGAACCCTCGGCACGCTCCGAGCGCGAGTTGCTCGCAGAACGCCCGCGGCGCGCCGGCGGACTCCGGAAAAGTCGCGGGAATTGCGCAGACGTCCAGTGCTCACCGCTCGGGCGTGCAGCGGGACGGGTACGACTTCAATGAGCACGGCGCGCGGCGCGCTCGATCCGTTCCGCGATCCACCGGAGCTCGGGCTCGGAGAGATCGCTGCCGACCTGTCCCACGCTTTCGCCGTTCGCGGAGAGGTCGAGCATCAACGTGTCGCGAGCCACGCTCGCTCCGAGCGGCCCCGAATGCTCGCCCTGTATCAGTCGAGCTTCGAGCGCCCCAGGGCCCCCCGTCGAGACCACGGGGCGCCCGCCGCTACGAACGCGGAGCGCCCACGCCTCGGGCGTCACGCGAAGCGCCGTCGCGGAGCGGCTCGCGAAGAGACCGCTCGACGGCCCCCCGGACGACCACTCGATCTGCTCGCCGTCCTCGAACGGCTCCGCCCAGACGTCGCCTTGCAGGGGCATGTCGTGCGCGAGGGCGACCAGCTCCTCGGCTTCGAACATGCCGGCGATCTCCTGGCGCAGCGTGCGGGCGCGCTCGCCTCCGCGGACCGGGATCGTGAGCGCGCCGTCCGACGAAACGACTCGGACGCGCGCGTCCTCGAGCCCCGAGATCCATAGGCCCGTCGTGCCGAGCGCGACGAACGCGCCGCTCCCGACGTCGAGGCGGTCGACGATCGTCGTCTTCCACGGTCCCTCCGAAGCGAGCCAGAGCGTACCGCCTCGCAGCCGGAGCACGCGTCTCGGAGGCGGTAGGAACTGGCGCAGCAGACGGCCGCCGCCGATGCCGAACGGCAGGATGATGGGAAGGAAAAAAAAGCGAATGCCGGCCCGCGACAGCATCAACGTGAGGAGCAAGCCGATAAAGAGAGCGATCGGCGTGATGTAGCTCGCGCTGCTCGGCGAATCCTGCTCGAGGCCGTCGTCGATGACGATCTCGTGCGGCGCAGCGTCGGGGAGGTGCTCCTGCTCCGAATAGTCCAACTGCCGGCAGATCGTGGTCCGGAACGCCGCTCACCGCAAGCGCGCGTGCAGGTCTTGCCGGCCTTGCTATCCCGGGCTGCACGGACATACGCTCGGGCGCCCGAAAGGCTTCCGAGCCGGACCATCACCATCCATGGCGATCACACGCGACGACGTCGTCCACGTGGCGAAGCTTGCCCGGCTCGAGCTGTCGGAGGCTGAAATCGAGCGCATGGTGCGCGATCTCGGGACCATCCTCGAGCACGTCGCCGAGCTTTCGAAGGTCGACACCGCCGGCATCGAGCCGACGGCGTACGTGGCCGTCGACGCCGCTCCGTTGCGTCCCGATACGGTCGTCCCGGGTGTGGATCGGGAGCTTGCTCTGCGCGAAGCGCCGCGCCAAGAAGACGGCGGCTTCGCCGTCCCAGCGTTCGTCGACGAAGGATGACCCACCCGCTCGATCTACCGATCGCCGAGCTCGCGCTGCGGGTCGCCCGAGGCGAGGTCTCCGCCGAATCCCTGACGACGGAGAGCCTCGCGCGGATCGGCGCGAAGCGCGAGCTGAACGCCTTTTTGCACGTGGCGAACGACGCCGCGCTCGAGGCGGCGCGCGCGGTGGATCGCAAGCGCGCGCGCGGCGACGCGCTCGGACCGCTCGCCGGCGTGCCCATCGCGCTGAAAGACGCGCTCTGCACGTCCGATCAACCCACGACGTCCGCGTCGAAGATCCTCGTCCGCGCCAAGTCCGGCGCCGCGGCGAGCACGCCGGAGGGCGGCTGGCGCCCTCCTTACGACGCGACGGTCGTCGCGCGCCTGCGCGCCGCCGGCGCGATCCTGGTCGGCAAGGCGAACATGGACGAGCTCGCGATGGGCTCCTCGAACGAGAACAGCGCGTTCGGTCCGGTGAGAAACCCGTGGGATCCGACGCGGACTCCGGGCGGCTCGAGCGGCGGCAGCGCCGCGAGCGTCGCCGCCGGCCTCGTGCCGGGCGCGCTCGGCAGCGACACGGGCGGGTCCATCCGTCAGCCCGCCGGGCTCACCGGGCTCGTCGGCGTGAAACCGACGTACGGCCGCGTGTCGCGGAAAGGTCTCGTCGCATTCGCGTCGAGTCTCGATCAGATCGGCCCGTTCGCGCGCGACGTGCGCTCGGCCGCGCGCCTCCTCGAGGTCATCGCCGGACGCGATCCGCTGGATTCGACGGCGTCGAACCTGCCCGTCGGCCGTTACGAAGCGGCCTGCGATCAGCCGGTGCGCGGCTTGCGCATCGGCGTGCCGCGCGAATACTTCGCCGAAGGGCTGGATCCGGAAATCGAAGAGAGCGTGCGCTCGGCGATCGCGACCCTCGAGCGCGAGGGGTGCACGGTACACGACGTGGACATGCCGCACACGCGCTACGGCCTCGCGACGTACTACGTCGTCGCGACGGCGGAAGCGTCGAGCAACCTGGCGCGCCTCGACGGCGTTCGCTTCGGTCTCCGCACCGAAGCGCCCGGCGCGGATTTGGCGATGCTCTACGCCTCGAGCCGCGGCGCGGGCTTCGGTCCCGAGGTCAAGCGCCGCATCATGCTCGGCACCTATGCGCTCGCCGCCGGCTACTACGACGCGTACTATAAGAAGGCGCAGCAAGTCCGGACGCTCATCAAGCGCGATTTCGACGAAGCCTTCGCGCGCGTCGACGTGCTGCTGACGCCGATCAGCCCGACCGTCGCGTTCAAGCTCGGAGAAAAGGTCGGGGACCCGGTGAAGATGTACCTATCGGACGTCTACACGTTGCCGGCGAGCCTCGCCGGCGTCTGCGCGCTCTCCGTTCCGTGCGCTCCCGCGCCGGCCACCGCGGCGCGTCCTCTGCTCCCGATCGGACTCCAGGTCATCGCGCCGTCGTTCGCGGAAGAGCGGATGTTCCAGGTCGCCGCCGCGTGGGAGCGCGTTTCTCCGGCGCGCGATCTCCGGCCGCCTCCGTGACCGAATCGCCGTTTCGAACCGAGTGGGCCGGCCCCGAGCACGGCCCTGCTCTGGAAGAGCTGTTCGTTCGCGCCGAGGTGCCCTGTCACTGCCGCTACTTTCATTTCGCGGGCACGCCGAACGCCTGGCTCGATCGCTGCGCTCATCACGTCGAGGAAAACCGCGCGGAAATGCGGCACGCGCTGGAGTCGGGCAGCGACGAGATGTCCGGCGTCGTTGCGCTCGAGGGTGAGCACGCGATCGGTTGGATGAAGGTCGCGCCGGCGCGCGCTTTGCCGAAGCTGTATTCTCAGCGGCTGTACCACGGTCTCCCGTGCTTCGAGGGCGACCGCGCCGGTGTTTTCACCATCGGTTGCATCCTGGTCGATCCCCTGCGGCGGCGTTCTCGGGTCGCGGAGTCGATGCTGGACCGTGCAGTGAGGACGGTACGCGATCGCGGCGGGCGCTCGCTCGAGGCATTCCCGCGTCGCGCAGAAGACATTTCCGACGCGGAGGCCTGGACCGGGCCCTTCTCGCTCTACGCGCGCGCGGGCTTCCGAGTCGTGCACGACTTCGCGCCCTATCCCGTGATGCGCCTCGTGTTTTGACGGGTGGGCGGCGCGGTCGCATTTCGGCTAGGTTCGGGGTGTCATGAGTGGAACCGTCGCCGTCACCGGCGCGATCTCGTTTCTGGGTAGAAACCTGGTCGCCTTGCTGGAGGAGGACGAACGCGTCCAGCGGGTGATCGCGCTCGACGTGAAGGCGCCGTCCCGCGTGGGCCCGAAGACGCGCCCCTACGCGGTCGATCTGACGGACTCGCTCGCGGAGGTCCGCATGGGCGAGATTTTCGGGCGCGAGGACGTCGACACCGTCGTACACCTCGCGTTCCTCTCGTCCCCCACCCCGGCGACGGCTTGGGCACACGAGCTCGAGAGCGTCGGAACGATGCACGTGCTGAACGCCGCGCGCGACGCCGACGTCTCGAAGATCGTGATGCGCAGCCACACGCTGCTCTACGGCGCTTACCCCAACAACCCGAACTACCTGACCGAAGATCACCCGTTGCGCGCGCGGCGCGCCGAACCCTTTCTGGCGGACAAGATCCGCGCCGAGACGGACGTGAAGGCGTACGGCGCCGAAGGCAAGGACCGCATCGTGACGATTTTGCGCATGGCGCCGCTCATCGGCCCCACGGTGCGCGGCTACGTCGGGCGCTACCTGAGCCACCGCGTGATCCCGACGATCCTCGGCTTCGATCCGCTCATCCAGCTGCTGCACGAGACGGACGCCGTCGCCGCGCTGAAGCTCTCCGTCGATCGCGACGCGCCCGGCGTCTTCAACATCGTCGGCGACGGGGTGCTCCCGCTCTCTACGGTCGTGAAGCTCGCGGGCCGCGTCGCGGTGCCGATGCCCCGCGCGGCGGCGCGTGCGTTGCTCTCGACGCTCTGGATCGTGCAGGTCGGCGACGCTCCGCCGACGCTACTCGACTACCTGCAGTACCTGTGCGTCGCCGACGGGGAGCGTGCGCGCCGTCACCTGGGGTTCGCGCCCGCGTACACGACCCGCGAAGCGCTGCTGGATTTCGCCGGAGCACAACACATGCGAGACGCGAGATTGCTCACGGAGGCCACGTCGTGAGCTCGAATCGACCTCCGCCCACTCAGCGCTCGCTCTCGGGCGGCGGCGATTCGAAGGGCCCGAGCTTGCGCCTCGAGACCCTGGAGGAGCGGCTCGGGGCCGTCACCCGGAGCGAGGCGTCGCTCGATCCCCCGCCTCCGCCGTCGATTCGGGATCACGTGAGCGGCGCCGCGCGCGAGGTCGTCGATCGCATCGCGGCTCCGGTGTCGCAAGCGGCGGACGCGGGCGTCGCCGACGCCGTGCGCGAGCTTTTGTCGAGCGACTACTACCTCCGCAAGCTCGGCCGCATCGGCATGCGCAACCGCTCGGACGAGGTCGACGATTTCGGGCTCGATCCGGTCTACGAGAAGCGGCTGCAGCCGCTCACGGATTTCCTGTACCGCCGCTACTTCCGCGTGAAGACCTTCGGAGTCGGCAACGTGCCCGACTCCGGACGCTGTCTCGTCGTCGCGAATCACTCCGGGGCGCTGCCCCTGGACGGGCTCATGCTGCGCGCGTGCGTGCGCCTCGAGCACCCCGCGGAGCGCGAGCTACGATGGCTCGCCGAAGACTACGTCTATCATCTGCCGTTCGTCGGCGCGTTCATCAGCCGCATCGGTGGAGTGCGCGCGTGTCCGGAAAACGCCGAGCGGCTCCTCGCGAAGGAGAACCTCGTCGCCGTTTTTCCCGAAGGCGTGAAGGGAATCGCGAAGCTTTACCGCGACCGCTACCGGCTCCAGCGCTTCGGCCGCGGCGGGTTCATCCGGCTCTGCCTGCGGACGCGTACGCCGCTCGTCCCGTGCGCCATCGTCGGCGCGGAAGAGGCGAACCCGCTGCTCTACAAGAACGAGACGATCGCGAAGCTCCTCGGGCTGCCGTACTTACCGATCACGCCCACCTTTCCCCTCCTCGGCCCCGCCGGCCTCGTTCCAGCGCCCACGAAATGGCAGATCCGCTTCGGCGAGCCGATCCGGTTCGACGACTACGCGGAAGGCACCGCCGACGATCCGGTGCTCGTGGGGCGCCTCTCGGAGCGCGTGCGGGCGAGCATCCAGCGCATGCTCGGCGAGCTCTTGGCGGATCGAAAGAGCGTGTGGCTCGGGTGACCGCGAACGGACTGCTCGTCGTCGACAAGCCGCGCGGACCGACGAGCCACGACATCGTGGCCCGAGCGCGACGCCTTCTCGGAACGCGCGCCGTGGGGCACGCCGGAACGCTGGATCCCATGGCCACGGGGGTCCTCGTCTTGCTCGTCGGCGAAGCGACGAAGCTCACGAATTACCTTTCGCTCGACGACAAGGAGTACCGCGCGGTCGTGGAATTCGGGCGGGGCACCGACACGTGCGACGCCGAAGGCGCGATCACGGAAGAGACCGAGCTCCCGGAGGGCTTCCCCGAGCCTCGCGAGCTCGAAGCGGCGCTCGAGGCCGAGAGGACGCGCACCGAACAAATTCCGCCCTCGTTCTCCGCCATCTCCGTGGAAGGGCAGCGCGCTCATCGACTCGCTCGACGCGGCGAAGCGGTCGTGCTCCCGCCGCGCCCGGTACGGGTGAAGACGCTCACCCTCGTCGAATGCGACCGGGCGGGTCCTCGCGCGCGCGCCTCGCTGCACCTCGCCGTCTCGAAGGGCTACTACGTCCGCTCACTGGCTCGCGATCTGGGAAGAAGCCTGGGGGTCCCGGCGCACCTTATGTATCTGCAACGCACCGCGAGTGGGCCGTACCGGCTGGAGACCGCGATGAAGTGGCCACCTGACGCCGCTCCGGAGCTCGTCTCACTCGAAGCCGCGGCTTGTACCGCATTGCCATCGGCCCATCTGACGACAGCCGGAGAAGCGCTCGCACGAAGAGGTTCGACCCTCGCCGCGGAGCACTTCTCATCCGAGCCTCCCCGCTGTTTGGCCGCGTGGCTGAGCACCGGCCACCGACTCGTCGCCCTAGGCCACTTGGCCGGAGACGGCTACCGCGTCGTCCGGGGCTTCCGAGGCGATTTACCGCAGTAAAAATTACTGCAAATACAAAGACTTACAAGACCAGGATCCGAAGATCATAGTCGAACGCCCAGCCGTTGCACAACCTGGCCCCTCCCCTTACCCTACTCTGTAGCCACATACGATAGGCCCTTCCCTCGGTGGATCCAAGTAGTCCTCCAGCCATCGGCGCGCAGCTCCTTCTCGCCGCGCTGCCCGCGCTCTTCGCGGCGTTGTTCGCGACCGCGAGCGCAGTCCTTTATTCGGTTCCTCAAGCGCGCAAAGTCGCGATGCGCAATACGCTGCGGGGTTCCAGCCAGGCCGCGCTGGACCGGTACCTGGAAAGCCCGAACACCGTCGAGTCGCGCTGGCTCGTGCTCCGCGTCCTCGGCCTCGCGATGTGCGCCATCCTCATCGACCGCGCCATCCCGCAGAGCATCGGCCAGGGGCGACACCTGCTCGCCTTGCTGGGCTGCCTCATCGCTTACGGCACCCCTTCGTACGTGGGGATGGTCCTGGCTCGCCGCGTCGCGGAGTTCGCCCTCCCGTACGTCCTGCAGCTCTTGCGCCCGTTCGAGCTCGTGATCGCGCCGCTCGCGGCTCCCCTCATCTGGGTCGGCCATATCGTCTCGGGCTTCGCCCACGCCAAGCGTCCGAGCACCCCGAGCCCGAACCTCGCCGAATCGGAGGTGGAGATCCTCGTCAACGAAGGCGAGCAGAACGGCTCCCTCGGTCACGAGCGCGCGGAGATGCTCCGCAACGTGCTCGACTTCGGCGACCTGCGCGCCGGAGACGTCATGGTGCCGCGCACTCAGGTGACGGCCCTCGACGTGGACACGCCCGCGGACGAGCTGTTCCGCGTCATCAAGTCGCGCACGCACTCGCGGTACCCCGTGTTCCGCGAGCGCATCGACAACATCGTCGGCATCCTCCACGTGAAGGATCTCGTCGCGTATGCCTCGGAGACCGATCTGCGCACGGTGAAGATCGCCGACGTCATGCGCACGCCGGTGGTGTTCGTACCGGAAACTCAATCCGCGTCGAGCCTGCTCCGCGACATGCGCTCCGGGCGCCGTCACCTCGCCATCATCATCGACGAGTTCGGCGGCATGAGCGGGATCGTCACGCTCGAGGACATCGTCGAGGAAATCGTCGGCGACATCCGGGACGAGCACGACAACGAGGAGCCGCCCATCGTCGATCTCGGCAACGGGCGGCTGATGGTGGACGCCGGCGTGCCCATCGGGGATTTGAGCCGCTATCTCGGCGTCGAGCTGCCCGAGGACGGCGAGTACAACTCGCTCGGCGGGTTCATGGTGGAGCGCCTCGGACAGGTGCCCCCCGTCGGCGAGACGCTCTCCGACTACGGCCTCGACTTCGTGGTCCGCGACGCCGACGAACGCCGCATCGCAAAAGTCGAAATCATCCGCCGCACGCAAACCCCCGGCCCCGGCCCCGAGTCCATCCCGCCACAAACCCCCCGCCGTACGGCAGCATAAGCTTACACGCGCAACCGACGTTGGCTTCACCCGCCCCGTCGCTCGATTGCGAAGACCGCGTGCTCAGAAAACCGGGTGAGGAGCGGAAGCGTGCGAATGCACGCTGAGCACCGAGAGCGGTTTTATGGGCCCGCGCTCGAAGCAAGCGAGCGGCGGTGCCGTCAGGTCACCCCGCGGCGGACTTTCACCCCGCCCCGTCGCTCGATTGCGAAGACCGCAGGTCCAGATAGGCGGGTGAGGCGCGCAGACGTACGAACGTACGTCGAGCACCGAGAGCGCCTAGATGGGCCCGCGCTCGAAGCAAGCGAGCGGCGGTGCTAGCAAGTTGCGACGAGGTATCACGTGGGGTTCGTGATCTTTTTGAGGGCCTTCACGACGTCGTCGCCCATCTGCAGGAAGCCGGTCTTTTCGGCTCCGGGGGTGGCGTCGCCCTTCAGGACTTCTTGCATCTCGGTGAGCTCCTGGCGGAGCCGCACGATGGTCGTCGACGGACACACCATCGACTCCGTCTGCGGAGCCACCGGGATGAACTGCGGATCGCCGCTCGAGACGTCGCCCTTCTGGTAGCGCTTGATGACGGCGTTTGCTTCGCCGCGGGGCACCTTCAGATCCGCGGGCCAGTCGCCCTTCACGCCGAAGGGAGTCGGAACGATCTGCATGTTCGCCCACGGACCACCCGGGCCGCTCTCGACCCACACGGCCCACCGCACCTTCGGATCGTTCTTCTGGGCCAGCAGATCGGTGATGGCCGTCTTGCTGCCCGTGAGAAGGTTCTGAATCTTCTCTTTCTGATCGTTCGCACGCTGCGCGGTGTTCGCGTACGTGATGAGCTGGGTGACCACGTCGCGCTTGAATCGACCAATGCCCTTGTCGGTGAGGTGCCCGCCGTCGAACGGGATGTTGATGCCGCCGAGCGCCGAGACCTCGTCCGTCGGATACTCGTTGTTCGCGAGCTTTTGCGACGCTTTCGCGAGCACTTCGTTCAACTGATCGCCCACCTTGTCGGCGGCTTCGACGTCCTTGATGAGGTCCTTCGCGCCTTCGAGCGCGGCGTTGGCGCCCTTACCCGCTTCCACGCGGCCGCCGAAGGCGAAGCCGAGCGCGCCGAAGATGCCCGACACGATGAGCGTGAGCATCATGAAACGGCCGCGCTGGCGGCGCTGGCCTTCGCGCACCTCTTCCTCGCCGATTTCGATGCGGATGGGCCCGGGGTCCCTGCGCACGGGTGCAGCGACGGCGGCGCCGCCGTAAGCCGGCGGGCTCGACGCGTACGGCGCGGCCGCCGCGGCGTACGGAGCGCCGGACGGATACGGCGCCTGCGACGGACGCGGCGCCGGATGCGACGGGCTCGGTCCACCCATCGCCGGCGGCTTGGGAATGCCCACGGGCGGCGGCACGGAACCGCCGGGGACGGCAGCAGCACCCACCGTCTTCTTTCCGAGACGGGCCTTGAGGTCGATCTTTGGCTTCTTCTGCTCGGACATCGAATCTCCTCGCCAACGCGGTCGGCGCAGATTCCTCACGGGAAACGCACGGGAAGAGGGGCGCCAAGGTAACCGCAGCGTCCCACTTCGGCAAGAATGAATTCGAGCGCAATGGACTCTTGGCTCGAGTGACGCACGTCGACGGAGCAGCGTGCCAAGAAGATCGGTCGCCGAAGCTCCAGCGTGACCGAACAGTTCGCGTGAGACGCAATCTCATTTGCACCGCACGCAACGAAGTCGTCGTCGCGCGGGATTCGAGACCAATTCGCGACACGACGCGCCGACGCTTGACGCTCTGCGCCTGCCTTTGGCGGAACAGTACTGCTAGGCCGCGAGCGTGGACATGTAGCGGTCGAGCGCGATGCGGTCTTCGGCGTGCAGCGCGATGAATCGAATGGCTTCGCGCTTACCGTTCGTTCTGAGCTTCCGGCCCCAGACCCACAAGGAACGCTCTTCGCCCGGAAGCCGGAGCTCGATCGGAAACGATTGCTGGACCGACTGGGGCTCGGTGAACACCTCGCACAGGATGCCGTGCCGGCTGATGTCGACGGCGCGGCAGAGATAAGGGTGTCCATCCAAGAATTTGTTGAAGAACATGTCGAAGGGGCGGCGGGTGGTGTTACGGCGCTCGGGCATGTGGAAATCGTATCGGGCCGGCGAACCAAGGCCGAAATTTCCGGGCGTGGTTTGACCGCCGCCGGTCCCGGGTGGCACGGTGCGCGGGCATGCGGGCGCGCGTCGCCGTCATCGATAACTACGACTCCTTCACGTACAACCTGGTGCAGTATCTGCGCGAGCTCGGCGCGGAGTGCCAAGTGCACCTGAACGACAAGACGACGGCCGAAGAAGTCGTCGCCCGCGCGCCCGACGGCGTCCTCTTGTCACCCGGTCCGGGGACGCCGGCAAACGCCGGCGTGACGCTGGACGTCCTCTCGGCGTCGGAAGGGAAGATCCCGGTGCTCGGCGTTTGTCTGGGCCATCAGGCGATCGGCGCGCGTTACGGCGCGGCCGTTCGCCGGGGGCGGCGCCCGATGCACGGGGTCGCGACGCCCATCGTCCACGACGGTACCGGCCTGTTTCGTGGAGTCCCTTCGCCCTTCGCCGGCGCACGGTATCATTCCCTGGTCGTCGACGAGGCGACCTTGCCGGATTGCCTTGTGCCGACGGCCCGGACGAACGATGGTGAGTTGATGGCGATGCGCCATCGCGATTTCCCCATTCACGGGCTCCAGTTTCATCCCGAGTCCGTTCTCTCCGAGCACGGCCGGGCCGTGCTCGGTGCGTGGCTCGACACGCTATGAGCGACTCTCCGCGTTTTGCCGACGTCTACGCCGAGCTGCTCTCGGGCGCCCTCTCGGCGCCGACGGTGCGGCGTGTCTTCGACGCCATCTTCGCCGGCGCGTGGACACCGATGCAGATCGCGGCGTTCGTGTCGGCGCTCCGGGTGCGCGGCGAGACGGCCGAGACCGTCGCCGCCGCGGCAGAAGCGCTGCGCTCGGCCATGGTCCCGGTCGCGCACGACCTTTCCCGGGTCCTCGACACGTGCGGCACCGGCGGCGACGGGCTCGGGACCGTCAATCTGTCGACGGGCGCCGCGATCATCGCCGCGGCTGCCGGCGTGCCCGTGGCAAAGCACGGCAATCGCGCGGCTTCGAGCCGTACGGGGAGCGCCGACGTCCTCGAAGCCCTCGGCATCCCGTTGGATCTCTCCGCGGCCGACTCCGCGCGCGTCCTGCGCGACGCGGGTATCGTCTTCATGCTCGCTCCGACGCATCACCCTGCAATGCGTCACGCCTCGCAGCCGCGCCGCGAGCTCGGCATTCGAACCATCTTCAACTTGCTCGGCCCGCTCGCGAACCCCGCGCGCGCCACGCACCAGCTCATCGGCGCCCCCGACGAGGCCATGCGGAAGATCCTCGCCGAGACGGCGCGGGCGCTCGGGACGGCGCGGACCTGGGTCGTGCGCGGCGTCGACGGCCTCGACGAGATGAGCCCGACGACGGAGACGCGCGTCGCGATCGTCACGCCGAGCGGCGTCACCGAACAGGTGCTCGCGCCGGAGGATTTCGGCTTGTCCCGCATCACGCTCTCGGACGTGCGCGGCGGCGAGCCCGCCGAGAACGCGCGCATCCTCGAGACGGTGCTCGGCGGCGGCGCGCATCCGTCCGCGTCCGGCTTCATCCTGAACGCGGCCGCGGCGCTGGTCATCGCCGAAGATCTCTCGCCGAAGACCGCCGCGGACAAGGCCCGGGAGGTGGTCGCTTCCGGGGCCGCGGCGAAGCTCTTGCACCGGTGGCGCGAGATCGCCGGCGCCCGGCGGCAGCACGGCGCCTTCGTGCCCTGAAGCGACCGCGCAGCCGCTTCGCGCCGGCGGTCGCGGAGAACTGCGGCAGGCACGCCGGCGGGTGATACCCTGGCGCTCGTGCGGCTCGATTCGTGCGTCGATGCGTACCTTTCCCACCTGCGGGTGGAGCGCAGTTTGTCGCCCAACACGCTCGCGGCGTACGGTCACGACCTGACGCGGTTCGCACGCTTCTGCGAGGCGCGGCGGGTGACGACCGCGGCGAAGCTCGATGCCGCGCTCGTCGGCGCGTACGCGGCGGATCTAGCTGAAAGCGGGCTCGGTCCACGCTCCGCTGCGCGCCATCTATCCGCGGTGCGCGGCCTCGTGAAGTTCCTCGTCCGCGAAGGCGAGCTCCGGAGCGACCCGACGGCGCTCGCCGCCCGCCCGAAGACGGGACGCCGACTCCCCCGCCCTCTCGCCGAGGCGACGATGCGCGAGCTGCTCGACGCCCCCGACGTGTCGACGCTGCGAGGCCTGCGCGATCGCGCCATGCTGTGCCTCTGTTATTCGGCGGGTCTGCGGGTCAGCGAGCTCGTGAGCCTCAAGCTCGGCGACGTCGACTTCCGGCGCGGAGTCGTCGCCGCGTTCGGAAAAGGTCAGAAGCGCAGGCTCGTTCCCTTGGGAGAGGTCGCGCTGCGGGATCTCGAACGGTATCGCTCCGCGCTCGCGTCGGCGAAGCAACCGGCGCGCTCGGCGAGCGGTCTACTGTTTCCGTCGGCCCGCGGCCGCCCGCTGACTCGTCAGGCGTTCTGGAAGATCGTGCGGCGCTATGCGCTCGGCGCCGGCGTCGCGGAGAGGGTGCACCCGCACCGCCTTCGCCACTCGTTCGCGACGCACTTGCTCGCCCACGGCGCGGATCTCCGCAGCGTCCAGACGATGCTGGGGCACGCCGACGTGTCCACCACGGAGATCTACACCCACGTCACGCGCGACCACGTGAAGCGAGCTCACGCGCGCGCGCACCCGCGTGCGTGACCGCGAGCGCCTTTCCGCCGACTGCCCACGCCTCGCTCAGCGCTCCATTGCACAACGGGGAACTCCCATCTAAACCAAGGTACGTGTTCTTTTCGGTCCGTGAAGCTCTGGGGCGCGAGACCCCCCTGGTCGTGGAGATTCCGCACGCCGGCTTGCTCGTGGACGCCGAGACGCTGGCGACGCTCGTCGCGCCCGCCCGCGCCATCGGCCTCGACGCGGATCTCTATGTGGACGAGCTGTACGCGCGGGCGCCGGAGCTCGGCGCGACGCTGCTCGTCGCGCACGCGAGCCGTTACGTTTGCGATCTGAACCGCTCGGAGGCCGACCTGGACGGGCTGGCGGTGCAGGGCGGCACAACCCGCTCGGCGCCTCACGGCCTGGTATGGCGAATGACGACCGAGAACCAACCGTCGCTCAGCGCGCCTTTGACCCAGCGCGAGCTCGAACGACGGCTCGACCTCGTTTACCGCCCTTATCACCGCACCCTCGCCGCGCTGCTCGAACGAAAGCGCGCGCAGTTCGGGCACGCCGTCCTGCTGTGCGCGCACTCGATGCCGAGCCACGGCCGGCTGGGGCACACCGACGCTGGCCGCGAGCGAGCCGACGTGGTCCCGGGGACCCGCGGCCGCACGACGGCCGCGCCGGCCGTCATCAATACGCCCGACGCTTTAGCGCGGGAATTCGGCTGGACCGTGTCCCATGACGACCCTTATCGGGGAGGGCACTCGACCGTTCACTACGGAAAGCCCGCGTCGCGGGTCCACGCCGTCCAGGTCGAGCTGGCCCGACGGCTCTACATGGACGAGCGAACCCTAGAGAAAAAGCCGAACGATTTCAGCAAAGTACAATCGTTCTGCGACGCCCTGGTGGCGCGTCTGGGAGACCTCGCGCTAGGATAACGGACATCGAACCAGCGATGGCTCACCGCAGCATCGCGGCAAATACCGCCGAGACTCCGCGGTCCGAGACGGACCGCCCGCCACCACGACTCGTCCTCGCGTCGGAGGCCCTGCGCGAGGACATGGCGCCGCTCGAACCGGACCGGCGCGTAGGCCAACAAGCGGTAGGTGGCGTCGCGATCGTGCTCGCGCTGCTCGGAGTCGTGCTCCGCCAGCACGCCGAACGCGCGCTCGTGGGCGATACCGCGGCGAGCCTCAGCTTCGCGTCCTCGGGAGCGGCGGCGGCGCTCGCGTGTCTGCCCTTTTCGTACAGTGTACGCGCGATCGCGGTGTGCGCGCTCGGCATGGTGCTGATGATCCTAGGGGCGGATTCGGTCGGCCCGCTGGCGGGACTTCGCCTCGACAGCACCATGCAGCTCGAAACGGCGCGGCTGCTCGTGCTCGCGACCCTCCCTGCCGCGTTGCTCTTTCGTGCCCGTTATCGGGGATACCCCAGGGCTCGTGTCGTGCTCGGTTTCGCGCTCATCGCGGCCACGCCCTTCGCCGTCACGCGCGGCATCATCGCGGCGAACTCGGCCGCGAGCCTGGTCGATCGCGTCGCAGCCGGCATCGATCTGGCCGTCATCCTCGCCGGCTTGTTCGGTTTCATGGGCGCCGATACGACCGGCGGCAGCAGCGTCTGGGCATCCCTCGTCATCTTCTTTCTTTCGCTGGACATTTTCTTGAGGGAGCTCGGCACGCCGGAGAGCGTCGCGCTCTGGGCCGAGCACGCCGCCACGGCGGTGGCCGCCGCGGCCGCCGCCACGCTCGCCTCGGTGGGCGGCTATCAGATGCTCGCCGCCCACCTCGCTCGCGACGCGCGCCGGCTCATGCGCCGGCGGGGCTCGACGGACGTCTTGCTCGGCGAAAACCCCTGAGCTATAGGGTCGCCTCCGTCATGGCCAGAAGCGAAATCACGGGCAAGCGCCGCCTGCACGCCCACAACGTGTCGCACTCGAACATCAAGACGACGCGGTGGCAGCAGGTCAACATTCAGCGACGAAGGCTCTGGGTTCCCGAGCTCGGCCGTTTCGTGACCCTGAAGGTCTCCACGCGCGATCTGCGCAGCATCACGAAGCTCGGCCTCCTCGCCTACGCCCGGCGGCACGGCGTCGCCCTCTAGCGCGTCCGTCCGGCGCGCGCCTCGGCGCGCCGATCAGCGAACGACTTCGGCGCGGCGGGCGGTGGCGTCCCAGCGGACGCGGAGCTTGGCGCCCCGGAGCGCTTCGGCGGTGGGGCGCGGCGCGGCCGGCGCAGCCAGTGCTTCGAGCGGCGTGCCCGACTCGTCCACGCGGATCGCTATCGGAGCAGGCGCAACCAACGACAGACCGGGCGCGACGCGAGTGACGCCGCGCAACACGGGGACGGCGACCGCCGGCGCGTCCATCTCGAGCTCCTCGACGGGAACGCCGTTCATGACCCGGCGATAAGCCAGGACCGCGCAAGCGCCCCGCACGTCCACGCTGCAGATCGCGTGCCCCGTGCCCTGCTCCTCGGAGACCGGGTCGAGCCCGTCGGCGAACGCCCACGGCGCGACGACCCAGCGAGCTCCCCCTTCTTCCCGGATCTCCGCCGCGTGGTCGATGCCGTCGATCGAGCGCAGATCCGTGGACGTCAGCACGCCGCCGTTGCTTTCGCCGCCCGCGTGCAGAAGCGGGCGCATGAACATCGACTCCGTGAGCGCGCCCGCGCCGACCGCGCGCACTCGCTCGAGCGCCTCGGCTCGCCCGTCGGCGCCCGAGTCGCGCGCGCGACGAATGCCGGCCTTCACTAGCCGGCTCAACTTGGCTTGTTCGTCATAGGCGATGGCCACCGCGGTTGCCGTCAGCGCGGCCGGAACCGCGAGACGCGCCGCGAGGGGGATGTCTTCACCTTCCTTGAACCCGCGCGGGCGTTTCGTGCCGAGTCCCGGCTGGCGGCAGCGGCCGTCGAACGCCCGCGCGCCGAGCCCGGCTCCCGCGGAAAGAATCGTGATCGGCGAGAGCAACACCCCGGAGTGAGCGCCCGCTGCCGCAAGGAACCCCGCCACGACCGCGCCGAGCGCCGAGCCCCCCGACAGCAGCACGTCTTCCGCGGCCTCGGCGGCGACCGGATCGTCGGCGACGGCCGTACTCTTCAGCGTCACTCGTCCTCCAGATCGCTGTCGTCTTCTTCGAGGTCCCCGTCCTCGTCCGAGAAATCTTCGTCGTCGGCCTCGTCGTCCGGGCCCCGCAGCTCCTCGTCGGCCTCGTCGCTGGGAAGGCCCGCGAGGTCGCGAAGCACCTGACGGACGCGCCCCGCGCCGGCGCCTTCGACGACGACGTACGAATCGGACGCCCCTTCGAGGCGTTCTCCGAGTCGCTCCGCGGCGGCAGCGCCGATGCGCGCCCCTTCGCCGAGCGCGCGCAAGCGCGTGTACACGATGGGTCGATCGTCTCCGCGCTCTTCACGCGAGAGATCGCGCACGAGGTACACACGCAGCTGCTCCGCGGTGCGCCGCGCTTCTTCTTCGCTCCATACGCCGCGCGGCTCCCACGCGATCTTCCGTTCGTCGCCGAGCTCGGACATCAGCGCTTCGAGCTCGCGCCCGGCGCGCGCGCTCGGGGTCACGCTCGGCGGCGTGCGAACGAGCCACCAACCCGCGGCGAGCGCATCGGCGACCATGCGCGCATGCGACAGCGACTCCGCGCGATCGGGACGGTGCTCGAGCGCCGCGACCGCCGCCGGCACGACGACGCTGAACACGAAGCGCTCCGGCACCACGCGCCGCCACTCGAGCAAGCCCGGCCTTCGGGGGTGACGGCCGGGCTCACCGACGACTTCTAGGAGATCGAACGAGCGCGCGTACCGCGCTATCGCGCCCTCGATGGTCGGTCTGCCGACGTGAAATGAAGAAGGGGCTTGCATGCTGATGTCCTTCACGCCGGGAGTGCCGGAGCGGGCGGTCGATCGGACGCTCGAGTCGGCCCATGCGGCTCACGATGTGCGGTGCGCATTCCGAGGGGGCGTCTTGACGCGAATGCCGGCTGATTTAGAGGACACCCCGGCGGTCGGCAACTGGTTCTCGGCGCGTCTTGCACCTGGGGGAGCCCGCACCTAGTGAGCGAACGGAAACCATTGGGTCGGGTTTTCCGACAGAAACCGCTCCATGGCCGCCGCCGCCCCGCCCGCCGCCGCGACGAGCCCTTGTTCCGGCGACGTTCGCCGCGGGACGCGAATGGGCGGCGCAACTTCTATGAGGTGACGGAAATAGCCGAGCCTGGAGGTAAACACCGGGACGATGGGGGCGCCGGTGAGGGCCGCGAGGCGGAAAGGGCCGGCCGGCACCCGGAAGGGCTCGTTGCCGAGCCGCACCTCGACGGTCGCCTCGAGCCCCTCGATCCGGTCGAGCTGGACGGCCAGGAAGCCGCCCCGCCGGAGGTGACGGAGCACTTTGAGGGACTCGAGCGGGTGTCCGCCGACGTGGGCGACGCGCACGCGGCCGCGCTCGCGGATGACGTCGGAGAGCCCGCGCGCCCGGGTGTCCTCTTCCGGAGCCATGACCACGAGCACGTCGGCGTCGTAGTCCCGAGCCAGAAAGCGGGCGGCGGCGTCCCACGCCCCGCAGTGCGCCGTCACCACGATCACGCCTTTGCCTTCCTGCGCGGCGGCGCGTAGGTGCTCGGCGCCGCGCACCTCGGGGACGGCCGAAAGCGCTTCCGCGCGCTCGGCGCCGAGCGACTCGGCGAGGCAGTGCGCGTACGCGACGAACGTGCGCACGACGTCGATCGTGTCGCCGAGTCGTCCGCGGGAGGCGCGAAGCCGTGCGAGGCTCGCGCGGATCTTCGCGCGTTCGCCGGGCAGCGCGCACGCGAACGCGACGCCGAAGAACGCCGGGCTGTATTTCACCCAGAGACGAGGGCCGTAGCGCGCGCCGGCGTAGGCGAGCTTCCGGAGCCGGACGCCGCGGACGTTCACTTGAGCGCGGCGAGCTTGCGGCGGATGGCGTCCTTGTCGGAGGGCCCCTCGCCCGCCAGCGCTTTTCCGTACGCCTGCTTCGCGAAAGCCGTGTCCTTCATCGCGACGGCGACGTCGCCTTCCGTTTCCCACGAAGCCGAGGCCTTCGGGAAATCTTCGGTGGCGCGGTCGGCGAACGCCTTCGCCGTCGTCGGTCGGTTCGCGCGCACGCACGCGCGCGCGGCCTCGACGAGCACCGTGGGATCCGTGCGCGAGAAGCCGTATGCCGCCTGGAACGCTTCGATCGCCATGTCGATGTCGCCCTTCTGCGCGAGCGCCTTCGCTTCGACGAACTTCGCCGGCCCGTGATTGCCGACGACCTTCAGCGCTTGTTCCGCGCTCTTCAGGGCGAGGTCCGGCTGCTTCTTCGCGAGCTGCACCTCGCCGAGCGCGGCTTGCCAATCGGCTTGCCGCGGGACGGCCTTCAAGGCGGACTCCAGGTGCTTCTCGGCGCCGTCGATGTCGCCGAGCGCGAGCAACACCTGTCCGAGCCGCGCTTCCGCCGGCGGGAACGAAGGACGGATCGTGAGCGCGTGCTCGAGCGCGTCGCGCGCTTCCTTGTCCGCGGGCAGGACGCTCGCGAGCAGCTCGAGCACGTCGGGATCGTCGGGAGCGACCTTGCGCGCGTCGCGCAGGACGCCGACGGCGTCGCCCGGCTTGCCTTGCGCGATCAGAAGCTCGCCCAGATAACGATACGCCTCCGGACGATTCGGGGCTTGCTTCTGCGCCTCGTGCAACACCGTGTCGGCGTCGGGCGGCCTCCCGAGCTGCGTGAGCGCGCGCCCCTTCGCGACGAGAGCGTCGTAGTCCCCCGGCTGCACCGCGAGCGCCTGCTCGGCGGCCGGCAGCGCCGCGCTCCCACGGCGGGTCAAGAGCTGCGCCTCGGCCTGGCAGAGCTGCTCCTTGTACGCCGACAGCTTGTGCAGCTGGTCGCACTCGCGCAGAGCCATCTTCTGCTTGCGGATGTCGATGTACGACCGCGCGAGCTCGAGGCGCAGCTCGCCGAGCGCTTCGTCGCCGCGCGCCTTGCCGAAGGCGCGCTGTACGGTGGCGATCGCTTCCGTCACCAGCCCGGCGCGGCGCAGCGCGCGCGACGCCTCCACGGCATCGGAAGGCGTGGCCGCCGCCTTTGCCCGAGCCCGCACGTCGGAGACGGAATCGGCTCTCGCGGCGTTCGCGACGAGGAGCGTGACCGAGGTGAGCAGAGTCGCCGGGAAGGATCTCGTGAGCCGTGACATCGTCGTAAAATTCCTGAAAATCGCCGGAGGGACGCGGCACGAGCCCTCGGACCCGAGGCAACTGTACATGAGACGGCCTTCCCCAGCGCGCGATTCAGCAAGCGGCACCGAGCCCGCCGAAGGCACCCTCTTCGGCGGCCGACTCACCCTCTTTCAGCCACGGAGCGGTTATCGCGTGAACGTCGACACGCTGCTGCTCGCGCACTTCGCGGCGACAGGGCGCCCGCAGGCGCGGCGCGTCGTGGACCTCGGGGCGGGGGTCGGAGCGCTCGCGCTTTCGTACGGCTATCTCGGCGCCGCAGCGCGCCTCGACCTGGTCGAGCGCGATCCCGAGCTGGCGCGTCTCTCGGCGCGCAATCTGTCGCACGCGAGCGCCGCCGGCGCGCCGCACGTCGCGGACCTCGCGCGCGACGGCCTTCCGAGGGCACTACGCGGGGCGGCGGACGTCGTGCTTTCGAACCCGCCGTTCTTCCCGGAAACCCGCGGCACCGCGGCGCAGGCGTCCAAACGCGGCGCCCGGACGGGCCCCCTCGCGCCTTTCTTGGAGGCTGCCGCGACGGCGCTCGGACGCCGCGGGTACGCGTACTTCGCGTACCCGGCCCCGGCGCTCGCCGAGCTCCTCGACGCGGCCCGCGCCGCGCAGCTCGTCGCCAAGCGACTGCGCTTCGTGCACGCCTTTGCTACTTCGGCGGCGCGGCTCGCCCTCGTCGAGCTGAGACGCGCGAAGCCGGGCGGCCTCGTGGTGGAACCGCCGCTCGTCGAATGGACGGCGCGAAGCGTGCGTTCCCCCGAAGTCCAGGCGCTCGTGGACGGGGCGCCTACACGCCGAGCAGGCGATCTAAAATGATGGCCGCGGCGGCGCGCACGCTCAGGTGATTGTAACCGTCGGGCCGCGGCGAGCAGATGGGCGCGAGCTGCGCGGCGGCGCGCTCCATCACCTCGCCGGCGAGCCCCCAGCCCGTGCCGAAGCACAGCAGCACCGCGGGGCCCGCGCCGCGCAAGCGTTCGCGCGCCGCCTCGAAGCTCAAGGTGCCGCTGCCCGAAGCGCTGGTCGTCCACATTTCCACGCCGTCGCCGAGGCTCGCGACGGCTTCGTCCAGAGACGCGACGATGCGCACGACCTCCATCGCCGGTTTTCGATCCGGAATGCGTCGGGCGCCGCTGCCGTCGATCCAGTGCGTCGTGATCCGTGTCACGAGCTCGCGCTGCGCCGCGATGGGATGCACCACGAAGAAATCGGTGACCCCATAGGTGTGCGAGCTCCGCGCGATGTCGTGCACGTCCAGGTTCGTCACCGCGGTCGTGACGATCGCGCCGGCGCGATCGCGAACCGGGTAGTGCACGAGGGCGAGCGCCACTCTCCGCGTCACGAGCGCCCCTTGTCGCGAACGAGCTCCGGCCTTCGCGCGAGCGTGCGCTCGAGCGCGGCTTGCCGGCGAAAGGCTTCGATACGAGCGTGATCGCCGCTCGTCAGCACGTCGGGCACGGCTTCACCGCGGAACGTCGCGGGGCGCGTGTACTGCGGATATTCGAGGAGCCCGTCGTTCTCTTCGCTGAACGATTCGAGCGAGACGGATTCCTCGTTGCCGAGCACGCCGGGGAGCAGGCGAATGCACGCCTCGATGACGGCCATCGCGGCGATCTCGCCGCCGGCGAGGACGAAGTCGCCGAGCGAGATCTCCTGGTCGACCAGGGAGCGGACTCGTTCGTCGAATCCCTCGTAGCGGCCGCAGATCAGCGTCACCGCTTCGCGCTCGGTGAGCGCCTTCGCCATCGGCTGGACGAAGCGCTGGCCCTGCGGCGTCATGAGCACGCGGTGGGTTCGCGTCCCCGCCTCCACGGCGTCGATCGCGGCCGCGACGCAGTCGACGCGGAGCACCATGCCCGCGCCGCCGCCGTACGGCGTGTCGTCGACGCTCCGGTGCTTGCCGAGGCCGTGCTCGCGGAGCGGCTCGAGAACCAGGACGAGCTTTCCGCCCACGATGGCCCTGTTGACGAAGCTCGTCTCCGAGAACGTCGTGAAGAGCTCCGGGAACAACGTGACGACGTTGACGCGCATTTCGTTCCCTAGCCTCGACTCGAGCAGTCTTGGAAGAACACACCGGGACGTCGCGCGTCATCAGCCACGGAAAAAGCAGCCTCCGCCGGCTTCGCCGGTTCGTTCCGTGGCTCGTGGCGAGATCTGTCCTGCCAAAGTCTCTAAACAGTAGCGCTAGACTCGAGTTTCGCGATTTTCCCATGCAGAAAACTCGCGATTTTCCGCGCTTCGCGCGGATTTCTCGACTTCGGGGTCGATGCGGCACGCTTCAAAAGTCGCGCGTCTCTCGCCGACCAGAGCCCCAGCTGGCTCCGGCCTCGCCGGTTTTTCTCGTGGCTCTTGCTCTCCACGACGATCGTGATCTGTTCTTCCAAGACTCGCTCAAGTCGAGGCTAGATGAGCCCGTCTTCCGACGACAGCTCGACGACCTTGCCCGCGGGATCGACGTGCGCGATCCACGGCTCGGCGATCACCTGCTCGAGGATCTTTCCGTCGGGCGCGCGGATGACGAGCGTGTCGACGGACGGATGCACGCGCACCTCGGTGACCTCGCCGACGACGCGTGACGGAGTGCGCACCGTCGCGCCCACCAGGTCGCAGAGGTAATACTCGCCCTCCTCCGGCGCGGGCAGCTGCTCGCGGGGAACGCACACCAGGAGCCCGCGCAGCGCTTCGGCTGCGTCGCGATCGCGAACGCCGGAGAGCCGTAGCAACACCGCTTTGTCGACGCGTCGCGCCGCCTCGATGCGACGCACCCCGATGTTCTCGCTCCCGCGCAGGAGCGTCACCTCGCGCACGTGCTCGAGCGTGTCGCTGCCCGCCCAGTGCAGCTGGACGCGCACCTCGCCCCGGATGCCGTGCGGACGGGTGACGCGGCCGAGCTCGACCAGAGTCAATCGACGATGTCGAGGTGCGCGCGACGCCCTGCCTTCGCCGAGGCGGCGGACAGCACCGCACGCATCGACTGGGCCGTGCGCCCGTCCTTGCCGATGACCTTACCGATGTCGTTCTTCGCGACACGAAGCTCGATGAGGCAATTGTGATCGCCCTCGATCTCGTGGACGCTCACCTTCTCCGGCTCGTCCACGAGCGCTTCGGCGATGACCCGAATCAGTTCTTTCAACGCCATTGGGGAAGCTCGCGTCACGCCGCGGGCGCGGGCTGCTTCTTCAGCAATCGGGCGAGCGTGTGGGACGCGAGCGCGCCCTTGCTCTGCCAGTAAGCAAGCCGTTCCTTGTCGAGCACGAGCCCCGCGGCGTCGCCGGCGGGACGGAACGTACCGATGCTTTCGATGAACCGCCCGTCGCGGCGGCTGCGGTGGTCGGTCACGACGATACGATAGAAGGGCAGCTTCTTGGTACCGTGGCGAGACATGCGAATGTGAACAGCCATGAGTCCTCTACGGAGATGGGGATGACAGCGGCGCCCGACGCTAGCACTCGGCAAGGCTCGCGCCAGAACCGCGGTGCACGGCCCGTCATACACGAAGCACGACGGAGCCGGCTAGGCGGCGGAAGCTAAATCACCGCAGGGCGTCCGGCAATGGAAGAGCGCGCTTCTCGTGGGTGCGACGTGCGATTTCCGGCTCGGAAAGCCGGGAACCTTCGCGGTGCCCCGGGCCCCCGTGCTAACGTCACGGTATCCTTATGGGAAGCCCCCGGGACGAGATGCTGCGGGTCGTCCGAGAAATCGTGGCCCCGCTGGTCCGCGCGGACGGGGGCCGTCTTTACGTGGTGCGCGCCGAAGACGACTCCCTGGATTTGCACCTCGCCGGCCGCTTTGCCGGTTGCCCCGGCAACACCTTGGCGACGCGTCGGCTCATCGAGCCGGCCATCTTCGCCGTCGTGCCGGGCGCGCGGGTGACGATCAGCTCCGGCGCCCTCGTCCCGAAAGACGCGGAGCTGATCGAACAAAACAATCCGTGAGCGAGCGACGCTCCCCGCGGGAGCGCGGTTAGTTTTTCTTCTTCTTCGCGTACGCGGCGGTCACGTTGGCGTTCTTGTCGTCGGTCTTGTCGCCGTCGTGCTTCGTGACGTCGGAGACGTCGCGATCGAGCTCTTCTTTGGCGGGGCCCTTGTTCGGCCGGAATTTGTCGATGTTCTCTTCGATCTTCCGGTCGATGTACGAGAGCGCGGCGGAGCCGTCGCCGCGATCGGTGAGGCGGACGATGGTCTCCTTGTCCTGCCAATCCGCGGTATCGAGGGGCCTGCCCGCCGAAGGATCCGCCTTGCGAACGCGCGGCGGTTTACCGAGCTCCTTCGTCAGCGTGTCGACGGCGCCGGCGTAGTCGGCGCCCATCTTGCTCTTCTTCCCGAGCTTGTGGACGTCGTAGACCTTCCAGAGGTGGTTGCCGAAGAAGAAAAGATAGCGACGGACGCCGGACCGCTGCGGGAACTGCGTCATCGTCTCGCCGTTGTTGTACGTGAACTCGCCGGCGAGCGCGGTGTTCTCGAGGCCGCTCGGCAAGCTTCCGAACTCGACCTTGTTCCGCATCACGAGCTGCTTCTTGTCGGCTAGCTCGGTGTCGAGCTCGTTCATGCGCGGTCCCGGCTCGGTGTTCTGGTACAGGGGCACGAACTCGGCATCGAGGACCTTCTCGTAAAGCTTCGAAATCTCTTCGAGCGTCATCCCGAATTGGAGCCCGTCGGGCGAGAGCTTCACTTTCTTGTCGACGGTGGGTGGGGGCGCATCCTTCCCCTTCTTCGCCGCGGGTTTGCCGAGGACGATGGGATGCGCATCCGCGGGCACGGCGGGAAGCGCACAGGTGGCGAGGCTCATTGCCAGAACGACGACCTTCGGTCTCATGGGAACCCCTGGATTTTTCGGTGTGGAGGGCGCCGCTTGCTGCGGGCTCGCTCGGGAGCTCGGGTGGGCGGCTGTCCGGGTTAGACGGTGCTCCGGGCCGATTGATGGAAATCCGGAGACACGGGCGACACCTGGCAATTACTCTGACACTGGACGGGAGGGAAGGGCCACACGCGAAGTTACTGCGGAGGCTCACGCGACTGAGGTACGCTGAACGCGCGCGCAATGCGGTTCACAGTCCTTTTTGCTTTGCTGCTGGGCATCGCGGGCTGCGGCGGCGGCCCGCCGCGCGCCGCGTCGGCGACGGCAGGGTTGCCCGAGTACACCGCCGAAGAAGCGACGATCTTCGACGATGACATGAGCTCGGCCGTGTTCGGCTTGCCGACGGAGATCCCGGTTGGAAGCGACCCCCGTCTTCCCGACCGCGTGAAGGGCGCCGACGCGATCGTGCGGGTGCGCGTGGCAACCGTCTCGGAAGAGGAGCTCGCCGGAAAAAAGGCCTTTTCGTTGTCGTTGTCCGTCGAGCCGGCGCCCCTCAAGGGCCAGGTGGAAGAAAATCCCCTCGAAATCCAGCTTGGGCCGACCAGTCCCGCGCTCTCGCGGGTACTCACCGCGGGGTCACAGTTCGTCGGGCGGCGCTTCGTCCTATTCGTAAAGAGGTACGCGCACCACGGCGAACCGGAGCTGCACTGGCACGCCGAAGGTGATACTCCCGCCTTCCAGCAAGCCCTTGAGCGGACAAATGCCCTCGACGGAATCGGGCACAAGCCGCACACTCGAGATTGACATGCACTTTCGGCCGAAGACGGTTCAAGTAAAGACGCCGCGGGAAATCGAGATCATGCGCGAAGCAGGGCGCCTCACGGCCGAAACCCTGAGCCGCGTCGCCGAGATCATCCGCCCCGGGATCACCACGGACGAAATCAACGATTTCGTCCACGAAGACACGCTTCGCCTGGGCGCGAAGCCCGCTCCGCTGAACTATCTCGGATTCCCGAAGAGCGTTTGCACCTCGATAAACGAGGTCATTTGCCACGGCATCCCCGGCCCGCAAAGGCTGAAGGACGGCGACATCATCAACGTCGACGTCACCCACATCTACAAGGGCTATCACGGTGACACGTCCGCCACGTTTTACGTCGGCACGCCCAGCGAAGACGCGAAGAAGGTGACGGAAATCGCGCGCCGCTCCCTCGAGCTCGGCATGGCCGAGGTCAAGCCCGGGGCTCGTCTCGGCGACATCGGTGCTGCAATTCAGGAATTTGCCGAGCCGCTCGGATGCTCGGTCGTGACGGATTTCGTCGGACACGGCATCGGCCGCAAGTTCCACGAGGAACCAAAGGTCCTGCACGTCGGCACGCGCGGCCGTGGCATCCGCCTGAAGCCGGGCATGACGTTCACGATCGAGCCGATGATCAACCTCGGCGTGCCCGACGTGGAAATCCTCGAAGACGAGTGGACCGCAATTACCGCGGACGGCAAGCTCTCGGCCCAGTTCGAGCACACTCTTCTCGTCACCGAAACCGGTTACGAAATCCTCACCCAGCGCGCTGGGGTGCTCAAGAACAGTGAGATTTTCCCGGATTATTGGAGCACCCGGTCTCAGGCTTCCTGAACGAGGTGGCCAGTAGAATGGTCGCTCCCCGGAAGCGACAGCGGCATTCCGCAGGGAGCGACGCCGCGGCCTTGTGGCACTGTCGCATTTATCGAACCGATCGCCGCTTTGAAGCGAAGCGCGTCGAGAACCGCTTAGCGCGCTTGACGGACCGCATCGGAGACGACTAGCCTCGCGGCTCCCGATTTTGCCGGGTGACTCCGTCGGGTGTAGGCCTTATCAGGAGGCGCCCGCTCAGGCGTCGATATCCTCGCATGCCTGGTGACGGCCATCAATCTCACGGGGTCGGGCCACGCGACCAATGGCGGTCCAACGCAAACCGAACACCCGGAAAACCCACGTGAAAAGTAAGCCGCGGCGGGGTCAGGGCACTGCCTCCCGGCGACCGCCGTCCAAACGCAAAGCCACGAAGGGCGGGAAGCCGAAGCGAGCTGCCGCGGGCAAGTCCGCGAAAGCATCCCGAGCCGCCTCGCCCCCTGCCAAGGGGAATGCCGCCGCGCGTAAAGAGCGGGAGCGTCGTGAGGCGCAGAAAGAGCGCGAGCGAGCCGCCAAGGAACGCGAACGGCAAAAGGCGCTGCAGGACAAAGAGCGCCTGAAGGCGAAGCAAGAGAAGGAGCGGGCTCTCGCTGCCGAGAAAAAGCGGCGCGAGCAAGAGAAGGCCGCGGCCGAAAAAGAGCGCGAGCGCCAAAAGGCGCTGAAAGACCGTGAGGCCGCCAAGGCGAAGGAAGAGAAAGAGCGCCAAAAGCTAAAAGCGCAGAAAGAGCGCGACGCCGCCCAGGCCCAAAAGGCCAAGGAGCAAGAACGGCTCAAGGCGCTGAAGGAAAAAGAGCGCGAAAAGGCGAAAGCCGAAAAAGAGCGCGAAAAGGCGAAAGCCGAAAAAGAGAAAGAGAAAGCTCGCGAGCGCGAGGAAAAGGAGCGCAAGCGCGAAGCGGAGAAGAAGGCCCGCGAACGAGAGATCGCGAAGAAAGCAGCCGAAAAGGAGAAGGCGCGTCTAGAAAAAGAGCGCGCCATCCAGCGCGAAGCCGAAAAGAAAGCCCGAGAAGAAGAGCGCGCGAGGCTGAAGGCCGAGAAGGAAGCCGAAAAGGCGAGGCTGAAGGCCGAACGCGAAGCCGAGCGCGACCGTTTGCGCGAGGAAGCCCGTAGGGCCAAAGAAGAAGAGCGCGCGAAGCGCGAGGCCGAACGCGAAGCGTATCGCAAGGCGAAGGAAGCCGAGCAAGCTCGGCTTCGCGCGGAGCGTGAGGCAGCGCGGCGCGCCCTCGAAGGGCGCGTGGTGCGCGCGACGCGAGCGAGCCGCGCCGCGGCGAGCGGGCGCGCGGTGGGGACCACGCGCGTGTACACGCCGTCGTCCATTCCAGACCAATCGCGCACGCGTCGCGCGCCGGACGGCACGGAAGAGCCGAACCCGTTCGCGAACCTGAGACTTCCGAAGGCTCAGCCGCGCCCCGAAGGCGAGCCGGCGCGCCCCATCGTTCGCACGCTACCCCCGCCCCCCCCGCCGCCCCCGCCGGCGCAGATCGAAGACCGGTACGCCCGGATCCTCGAGCGCCTGCAGAAGACGGACGACGCCTTCCGTCACGAGTACGACGAGAGCCTGTTGATGTCGTGGATCTACCACGACAGCGCGCTCGAAGGCGTCGTCTACACGTACGAAGAGCTACGGATGGCGATCAACCCGAACATCACGGTCGTGCCCGACTCGAGCATGCAGACCGTGTGCGACGAGATCCGCCGTCACAAGGCCGCGATCGAGTTCGTGAAGGATCAGGCGGACAAGAAGCGCGTCCCGATCACGATCGACACCGTCAAGCGCATCTACCTCATTCTCCACCCGGAAGAGGGAGACCTGAAGACGGTCAAGTATCGCAAGGACATCCCGCAGCACCGGCTCTACTTCCACGAGTACGCCGCGCCGGACAAGATCGCCTACAAGGTGCGGCAGGTCTTCGATTGGCTGAACGGACCCGAGCCGAAGAAGATCAAGAACACCGTCCGCATCGCGGCGCGCGCGCACTACGATCTCCTGCGCGTGTTTCCGTTCGCGAACGACAGCGGCAAGGTCGCTCGTCTGTTCATGAACCTGCTCTTGATGCGGGCCGATTGCCCGCCGGCCCTCATTCACTCGACCGAGCGCCAGCGTTACTACGAGGCGCTCCGCGGCCAGCTCCCGATCATCGTCACGATGGTCACCGAGGCGATCACCAACGCGCTCTCCAGCATCGAGAAGAAGCTCGACGAGCGCGACTCGAAGCTCCACGCCTTCGGGTAGGACCGGACCGTCGCTTAGGACGGCCTACTCCGGGGCCACCGCGTCCCAGCCGGTTGCCAGCGCGAGCTTCGCCATGGCAACGTTGTAGTCGAGCGTCGCGCTCATCTGGGCGAAGCGGCGGAGGGCGTACTCCTTCGCCGGATCGACGATGTCTTGGTCCTCGAAGGTGCCGACGTCGATCCCCTGCTGCACTTTCACGAGCCACTGGCGGGCGTAGCGGGCGGCATCCGTCCAGGCCTCGAGCCGCTTGTACGCGTCCTGTGCTTCGGCGTAAGCGGTCTCCACTTCCACCCCGACGCCGCCGAGCGCGTAACGCTCCGTCGCTCGGATCTCTTCGAGCTGCGCTTCGGCCTGCGCCACTTTCGCCGCGCGCGGAAGGAAATCCAGGTTCCAGTTCACGACCAGGCCGATCCCGATGCGGGTGAAGTTGGCGAGGTCGTACGCGAACGGGTTCTGCTGGTCCGCGACTTCCGGCGCGTAGGAGCGCGAGAACGACAGCGCGAGCGCGAGATCCGGAAAGTAGCGCGCGCGCTCGAGCGCCACGAGCGCGCGGCGCGCGAGGATCCCGGCGTGGGCCATGTTGATTTCCGGGCGGAAGAGGCGCGCAGCCGTCAGGTACTGCGTGATGGGCCCGAGCTGGTGGGGCACCTTTCGCAGAGGCTCGTCGGGCACGTCGAGATCCGGGCCCATGCCGGTCAAGAAACGCAGGCTCGCCAGAGCGATGCGCTCCTGTTTCTCCGCTTCGCTGCGGCGCGCTTCGAGCTCGGAGTGATGGATCTTCAGCTTGAGCAGCTGGATGTCGTCGCCTTCGCCGGAAGCGACCTTCTCCTCGACGCGCGGCAGGTATTGGTCGACCCGAGACAGCGCCTCGTTCAAGAGCGCTTGAGCGTCGCGCGACAAGAGCGTGCCGTAGTACGCCTGCCGCACCGAGAGCTTCACTTCGTTCTTCGCCTTGCGGACGTTCTGCTCGCCGACCTTCGTCTGCGCTTCGGCGGCGTCCACGGCGCTCGTGATCTTGCCGAACGTCCAGAGCGGCACCGCGCCGTCGATGCCGACGCGCCACGCGAGCGCCATGCTCGACGTGATGGTCGCGTCGCTGTTCGGGCTGTACACCGGGGTACCGGAGAGCGTCGGCGCGAGCGTCACGCCGGCGGACGCCGTGAACAGGCTGTACGGCGCGGTCTTGGCCTCCCAAACTTGCGCGCGCATGCGGGCGAGCTGAGCAGCGGCTTCGTGCACCTTCGGGTAGTTGCGTTCGGCGAACCCGAGGCACTCCTTCAACGAGTACGTGTGCCGGGCGTGGACGGGCGCGGTGGGCGGCGGAAGAGCCGTTACCGCGGCCGATGTCTGCGGCGGCGAGGACGCGCCGGCGGGGGGAGCATCAGATTGGCCGCGAGCGACGGCCGCGGGCAACGCGAAGACGGCCGCAATGAAAATGAACGGACCAGCTCGCATTCGGGTGGGCGAGCGTAGTACAAGCGGACGGCGCTTGCGCCGTCACTCGCGCGAATTCGCGCCGGCGCGGCGCGCGGCGCGGCGGAAATTCGACCGGTCCAGGCCCGCTTGGCGCGCGGCCTCGGAGACATTTCCCTGGGTCCGTTTCAGGATGGCCTCGAAATACGCGAGCTCGAACGCGGCGACGGCGCGCTGCTTCGCGTCCCGGTACGGAAGATCCGAGAGCCCGCCCGGCAGGTCCCACCGGTTCGACCCGGAGTGCGCTTGCTCCTCCTCCGGAGAGAGCGTCTCGTGGGTCTTCTTCCCGAAGGGCAGATCGCCCGGCAAGATGGTGTCTTTACGACAGAACACCACGGCGTGTTCGATCGCGTTCTCGAGCTCGCGGACGTTTCCGGGCCAGGGCTCGTTCTGCAACAGCCGCATCGCTTCCGGCGAGATCTTGCGGATGTCGCGCCCCGTCTTCGCCGCGTACTTTTGCAGGAAGTGAAACGCGAGGAGCGGGATGTCGTCGTGGCGTTGCCGGAGGGACGGCAGCTTGATCGCGACGACGTTCAGCCGATAAAAGAGGTCTTCGCGGAATTTCCCTTCGACGATCCGCGCTCGTAGATCCACATTGGTGGCGGCGACGACCCGGACGTCGACGAGCCGCGTCTCGTTCGAACCGACGCGCTTGATCTCCCCTTCTTGCAGCACGCGGAGGAGCTTCACCTGCGCGAGCGCCGGCAGATCGCCGACTTCGTCGAGGAAGATGGTGCCCTGGTTCGCCGCCTCGAAGAGGCCCTCGCGCGTCGCGGTCGCGCCGGTGAAGGCGCCGCGGACGTGGCCGAATAGCTCGCTCTCGACGAGCTCCACGGGAATCGCCGAGCAGTTGACGGCGACGAAGGGACGCCCCGCGCGCGGCGAATGCTGGTGGATGGCGCGCGCGGTGAGCTCCTTGCCGGTGCCGCTCTCGCCCAGGATGAGCACGGTGGACGACGTGGGAGCGACGCCGATGGCGAGCCGGTACACCTCGCGCATGCTGGCGGAGTTGCCGATGAGCTCCCCGAATTTCTCCTGCTGCTCGAGCTTTTGCTCGAGCAGGTGCGCTCGATCGATGAGACGCCTGCGCTCGGCGGCTTTTTGCACCGTGAGCACGACCTCGTCGTTGGACCGGAACGGCTTGGTCAGGAAGTGATACGCGCCGGCGCGCACCGCCTGCACCGCCGTCTCCACGTCGCCGAACGCGGTCATCATGATGATTTCGACCTCGAGGCCCTGCGCCTTCGCGTGCTGCAGGACCTCGAGCCCGCCGATGTTCGGCATCATCAGATCGACGAGCGCGACGTGGATGCGCTCCTTGCCGAACACGTCGAGCGCGGCGCGCCCGTCGTCCGCCGTGAGCACCTCCATACCCTTGGCGAGCAGCATCCGCGCGAGACCGCGCCGTACCATCGGCTCGTCGTCGACCACGAGAACGCGCGTCGGTTGCCCCGCGACGGCTCCCTCCGCCTCTTCGATCGGCGGCGCCGGCGGCGGCTGTCCGGTCATGACGCCCCCCGCGAGGCGGAGCGACCGATGGGCGGCGGAACGGCGCTATCGGAGTCCGACACCGGCGTATACAAATAGCCCTCCTGCTGGAACACGCAAATTCGGTTTCCGCCGTCGCGCTTCGCCTGGACGAGCGCGGCGTCGGCGGCGCGAAGCAACGCATCCTTCGTGCGCACGTCACGGGAAGGATACAGCGCGACGCCGATCGAAACGGAGACGCGACGGCCGCCCGTCACGCCCTTCGGAGAGCGAGCCTCGGTGATTTCACGCCACAGCCGCTCCGCGAGGGCCACGGAGCCGGCGAAATGCGTGCTGGGCAGCGCGACGAGGAATTCGTCTCCGCCGAAGCGCGCCACCACGTCGATCTCGCGCACCGTCTTGCGGATCGCGTCCGCGACCTCGACGACGATCTGGTCCCCGGCGTCGCGACCGGCCGCGTCGTTGTGCGCCTTCAGTCCGTCGATGTCCACGACGATGCACCCGAGGGGTTCGTGGTATCGCTCGGCTCGCTTGAACTCCTCGTTCAAGCGCGAGTGCAGGTAGCGGTAGTTGTATAGACCGGTGAGCTCGTCGTGCACGCTCACCCGTTCGAGCCTGGCGCGCGCGCTGCTCACCTGATCGTGCAGCGTCTTGATCCGGAGCATGGCGTCGACGCGCGCGAGCAGCTCTTCCTCGTCGAACGGTTTGCACACGTAGTCGTCGGCCCCGATCTTCAAGCCTTCGACGCGGCTCGCCGAGTCGCTCTTCGCGGTGACGAGCACCACCGGCAAGAACGCCTCCCGCGACATGCTCTTCAAGACGCGGCACGTCTCGAGGCCGCCCATCTTGGGCATCATCACGTCGAGGAGCACCAAATCCACGCCCCCCTGCGCGACGCGCTCCACGGCTTGCTGTCCGTCCTCCACGACCTCGACCGAGAACCCGTGGGTTCGCAGCAACGAGGCCGTGTGCTCCCGCGTGAGACGATCGTCGTCGGCGACGAGGATCGTCGAACCAGCAAGGGAACCCACCCGAGCTGCCGCCTCGAGCTCACCCGATTCCGACGAAGGGGTAGACACGAAACGAGAAGAGTACCCGATTCAATTCGAGACCGACAACGTTCAATTCGAGACCGACAACGATAGAAGAGCTCGGCGCCCGCGGTTTCGCGGATGCGCGTGCGCTCGAATTCAACTCGCGTTCCATCGGGCGCATTCTCCAGCCGTTCTCGCCGGCGCCGCGCGCCTCCACCCCTCCTCTCCACACTCCCCTCTCCGCACCCTTCCCGACACGGAACGGTCAGCGGCGGTACCGTTCACGGCACCAGCCCGACGGACACGAACCCGTCCGCGCCGGCCCTCCCCGTACGGTGTCCCGCCCAGGCCGACATCGTCAGACACCCGCAGGGGTGTCGATACGTGAGCCCGCCACGCAGGCCGAGCAGGACGCGATCGGTGGCGTCGTAGTCAGCCGCCGCAGTGGACGAGAGAAAGCGAGTCCAGGGGACGCCGACCCGCGCGCCGAGGGACCAGCCCGCGCTGTCCAGCCAAGCCGCCCAGGGAGCGTCGAGCCCCGCCGACAACACTCGCACCAGCAACGGCACGTCGCCGGACGCCCCCTCCGCGCGGCCCTCGACGAAGAGTCCGCTTTCGGGCCCGGCGCGCAAGGTCGCAAGGACGACGTTTCCATTCCGCGGCATCGCCCACGTGAAGACGCCCTCGCCGCGGATTGCGAACGAGGCCCCCTGCCCCGTCACCCGCCACGCGCCGATGGGCCCGCGCTCCGTCGCGGCGTCGCCCGCGTAGCCCGCCTGCAGGGACGCCGACACGGCGGCGCGATTTCCCGCGCGCTCTCCCAGGCTCGTCCGCGCGCCGCCGGCGGCGACGAAGAAACCGCCGTCGGGCGCGAGCGCGGGAACGATCGACGGCGAGCGCGTCGCGACCGCGCCCGCCATGCCGCTCACGAACGGCGTGACCCAATGTTCGAGGGGCGAGGCCCCTCCGCCGAGCTCTTTCACGAACGGAGCGGCGATATCGGCGACGAGCGCCGCCGCGCCGGCGTAGCCCTCGTGATTCTCGTCGAGGGTCGCCACACCCCGCGCACGCCCCTCGACGTCGACGGCGACGGGACCCGCGTGCACCGTGCCGCCGAGCGCGGCGCGCTCCGAGAGCAACGTGAGCGCGGTCGCGTCTTCACGCGACCACGTGGAGACGCTGGCGTCGGCGCTCGCCGTCGCGCTCGTCCCGAGCGGCGCGCCGAAGCCGACGAACAGAGTTGGCCCCGCCGCGACGACGGAGGAGAGCGCCGCGCCGCGCGGAGAAGCCGCCTCGACGGCGACACCCGCCGCGACGCCGCCGTCGGAAAACCCTGCCGCGAAGCGCGCGCGGTCCTGGCGCAGGGCCACTTCTTCGAGCAGCGACGGACCGCCGAGCGCCCGCGCGCCGCGGAGCGCGTCGACGCTCCACGCCATCGCGGAGTGCGCGTCGAGCGACAGCGCTCCGCGGGCGTCGAGCCGCAGCGCGGAGTCGCCGAGGTGATCCCATCGCACGAAGGTCGACGTGCGCGGCGTCGTGAGCAGCGCGCTCACGTCGGCGCCGCCGCGGAGATAGCCCGCGCCGCGCACGTCGAGGCCGCCCGCGCCGAGGGGCGCGTGCACGCCGGAACCGACGAGGAATCCGTCGTCGCCTCGGTAAGCGAGCTCGAGCGGCAAGAGTCCCCACCGAGCCGGCGAACGCAGCCAGAGCGCAGGCAACCAGAACACCGGCGTGCCGAATGCGCGCAGCGTCGGGTTTCGCACGAACACGTCGCCCGGTTCGAGCCGCGCCGACGAAAAGCCGAGCGTCAGCGGCGGCGAAGGACACGGGCAGAACGCGAGCTCCGCCGGGCCTTCGGCGTACACGGCCCCGTTCCGCGTCCACAGAACGAGGCGCTCGCTGGAGAGGCGAAGACGATCCACCCAGACGCGGACATGCCCGGCGAGCCGCAGTTGCCGGAGCGACGGATCGAGCACCAGTCGATCCGCGCGAAAATCGACGTCGGGCGCGGCGGCTCGCTCCGGAACCTCGGCGTGCGCCGCCGGCGCGAGAAAGATCGAGAGCGCGGCGAACCGTCTCCGGAGCGGATGGACACGCACGACGCTCGGATCAGGGATGCACGTGCGCCCCGGAGCCCGACGCCTCGGGCTTCTTCCCCACGGCGGCGAGGTAGATGGCGTCGAGGTGCCCGATGACCGACAGATAGAACTGCGCGCTCGGGCTATAGAAGATCGTGCGGCGCTGGCCGTCGAGGCCGGGCTGCGCCGACAGGTTCACGTAGCCGAACGCGACGCTGAGCTGGTCGAGGACGTCGTAGTAGACGTCCGCCTCGAACGACGTGACCGGCACGTACGTCACCGGCGCATCGATGCGCATCGCGTTCGAGCACTCACCGGTCTGCACGCAGACGCCGACGTTGCCGTAGCCGTACTTCCACGTGGGGCGGTACGACGCTTCGACGAAGAGCGACATCTTTTCCGTGATGTCCGCGATCATGCGCGCGTTGAAGTGGAGCTCGTGCTCCGCGAAGGCGGCGCCGGCGAGCTGATCGCTCGGAACCGCGCGGCCCTCGGGGTTCATGCGATAGAGGCTGTTGCCGAGCACCTCGTTCGTCGGATTGGTGGCCCGCGTGAAGGTGTGGTTATAGCCGGCGATCGCGCCGAGCGTCAGCGTCTTGAAGACGCTCCACTTCTCTCCGGCGAGCGGCATGCTCTGCGTGATGCGCGCTTCGGTTCCGAGCCCGAGCCAGGTTCCGTTGTCGATGCTGAACTTCGACGTCGGGAACGTGAGGATGGGCAGGGCCCCCGTGAAGAGCGTCTCGTAGTTCGGCGATTTGGCGAGCGTGCGCCGATACGCGCCGAGGAGGATGGCGTCGCTGAGCGTCGTCTCGCCGCGCTCCGTGGTCACGTCGCTGTTGGTGAACTCGTGCACCACGTCGACGCGCCCGGCGAGAAAGAACGCATCGACGTCGCCGTCGTACAGGTAGTAGCGCGGCCTTATGGAACCGCTCATCACGTACGTGGGATCGGCGCTCAAGTAGTTCTTGCCGACGCCCAGCGTCTGAGCCGTCACGGAATTGTCCCAGATGAGCCAGGTATCCCGCCAACGCAGCTTGACGGGCTCGTCCGGAGCGGCAGCGGGCGCCGCCGGCGAGGGACGGTCGGCGGACGGCGCTACGGTAACGCCGGGCACCGGTGAGGAACCTGCCGGCTCGGAGCCGGCGCCATCTTGCGCGGCAGCCGGCGACGTCCCGGCCAACAACGCCGCCGCCAGGGGCACGGCAGCGACGCGGGCGGTCAGGGGGAGCATTCGCGGGGGATTCTGGACCGGCGCGGCGGGTCTTGGACAGCGTTTCGTCGATGAACGGGCCGCTTCCGCCCATCGGACGCACCGCGGCAGCCGAACCGAGTTATAGGATCGCCCCGACGATGGCAGCTCCGCTACCTGCGACCGAAATCACGGCGCTTCTCGGCCAGGGGACCCGGTTCGAAGGGAAGCTCCATTTCGAGGGCCGCGTGCGAATCGATGGCCGTTTCATGGGGGAAATCTCGAGCCCCGACGTCCTCGTCATCGGTGAAGGAGCGGAGGTCGAGGGGGAAATTGACGTCGCGAGCGTCATCATCAAGGGGGGCGTCGTCCGCGCGAACGTCCGGGCGCGCGAATCGATCGAGCTTTACGTCCCGGCCATCGTCACCGGAACGCTGCACGCTCCGGAAATCTTCATGGACAAAGGTGTGCAGTTCTCGGGCAGCTGCACCATGGCGCCGGTCGACACCGCAGAGAATGACGGGAAGCACGACGCCGCTGTCGGGCCCGTGAAGTGACGTCACAGTGACGCCGAGCCGAAGCGCCGGCGAGATACGTCGACGGCCGATGTGCACACCTTGCATCGGGCGGGATCTTCGATCATTTTGAAATGGCCCCGAGGGCAAAGCCGTGTCGGTGAAGGCCGGCACGCTTGCTGCAAATCTCCCGGGCGCCGCAACAGGCGGCGGTGGACACTGTCATGAATCGTAGGCTGTTTTTCTTGGGGGTTTTCGTAGCTCTTGGTTTCGTGGGTGAAGCTCCGGTTTCGGCGGCGGATCGGCCCGATCCGGTGCGATACGAACGGCTGACACCCCTCAGCGACATCAAGGCAGGCGGCTCGCGCGACGCGGTACACGCGCCGATAGAAGTCGTTCGCCACATTGTCACGGATTTCGACGGTTACAGCAGCTACATCAAGCGATTCGACAAGGCGAAGATCATCGGCAGACACGGCGACAAGACCGACGTCTATCTGCAGGTGCCCATCATGAAGGGCGCCGCGAAAGTGTGGGCCGTCGTTCGCTTCGACCCGCCCCGACCCACGGGCAACGGCGACGACGTAGTCGTCGTGGGCAAGCTCCTGAAGGGCAACGTGAAGCGCCTCGACGCGAAGTATCAGATTTCGAAGATCGACGATCAGAACACGAAGCTCGATCTCGAGCTTCTCATCGTGCCAGATTTCATCGTGCCGATTCCGAACCGCCTCGTCGCGGGAGAAGCCTCGTACGCCGCGTCCCGCGCGGTGCTCGGCATTCGCAACGCCTCGGAACAGCGCTCGCATTGAGCGGACCTCGTTACGGCGCCAGATTTTTTACAGGAAGAGGGAAGATTAGAAGGATTTTGGGTTCAGGTCGGGTGCATACCAAAACCCTCTTCCGATCTTCCGTCTTCCTGTAAATCTGATCTGCCCGTCGTGAATGGCTGGTGCGGACATTGTTCGTCCGGCCCGAGCGGTTCCCGCTTGATCGATCGGGCAGCGCGGCGTAGCCCGGGAGGGCTTTGTTCATCTACCGCAGCAACCGGACCGAGCAGCTCGCGGGGGCGCTCGCCGAGGTCGTGCGCCGGCCGCTCGCGTCGCCCCTCTCGCCCGAGGTCATCGTCGTCTCGAGCCAGGGGATAGAGCGCTGGCTCTCGCAGCAGCTCGCTGCGCGCATCGGCGTGTTCGCGAACGCGCGATTTCCATTTCCGCGCGCGTTCATGAGCGAGCTGCTCACGCCGGTCGGCGAGAAGGATCCGTTCGCGCGCGAAGCGCTCTCGTGGTCCATCGCGGCCTTGCTCCCGGCGGTCTCGCGCGAGCCCGGCGCCGAAGCCGTCGCGTCGTATCTCTCGAACGACGAGCACGGCCAGAAGCTCTTCGACCTCGCGGACGAGCTCGCGAACGCGTTCGACCAATACGTCGTCTATCGCCCCGAGCTCGTGCGCGCGTGGGAACGCGGCGCCGGCCGCGGCTTCCAGCCGGATCTATTCCGCGCGCTCGTCGCGCGGCACGGCTCGAAGCACCTCGCGGCGCGCGCCGCCTCGTTCTTGTCCGGCGCCCTGCCTTCGGCGGCGCCGGAGCGCGTGTGCGTCTTCGGGACGTCTTCGTTGCCGCGCCTCTACGTCCGGTTGCTCGCGCGCCTCGGGAAGGAGCGCGAGGTGCACCTGTTCTTGCTGCGCGGGTCGCCCAGCGCGCTGGAGCAGAATCCGCTCGCGGCGTCGCTCGGTCGCCTCTCGCGCGAGTTCGAACAAGTGCTGCTGGAAGAAGACGCCGGCGCCAAGGTCGTCGACCTGTTCGTGGATCCGGGCAAGCGCACGATGCTCGAGGTCGTGCAGGCGGATCTGCTCGCCGGCGCCGTGCGCGAACCGGGATCACAGGTCGCGACGCGGGTGGTCGCGCGACCGGGCGACGTCTCCATCGTCGCCCATTCCTGTCACGGGCCGCTCCGAGAAGTGGAAGTACTCCGGGATCAGCTCATCGCGGCGTTCGAGGCCGATCCGACGCTCGCGCCGGAAGACGTCGCGGTTATGGCGCCGGACATCGATCAGTACGCGCCGCTCGTCGACGCCGTGTTCGGAGTGGACGCCGAAGAGCCCGGCTTCATCCCGTACAAGATCGCCGATCGCCGCGTGCGCGCGTCGAACCCGGCCGCGGAGGCGCTCCTCCGCGTCGTGGAGCTCGCGGGCAGCCGCATGAAAGCGAGCGACGTCCTGGATCTGTTGCAGCTCGAACCGGTCCGCGACCGGCTCGGCATCGACGCCGAAGAGCTCCCCGTCCTGCGGAGGCTCGTTCGCGAATCCGGCGTTCGCTGGGGCATCGACGAGCAGCACCGCGAATCGCTCGGGCAACCGAGGTCTCGCGAAAACACCTGGCAATTCGGTTTGGATCGGCTGCTCCTCGGGTGCGCGCTCTCGAACGACGACGCCGCGTTCGCGAACGCGCTGCCGTTTCCAATCGCCAGCGGCGAGCTCGCGGAGCTCGCCGGCAAGCTGTCCGAGGCGGCGACGAACCTGTTCGAGGCGCGCCGTGCGCTGCTCGAGCCGCGAACGCCTTCGGAGTGGGCGAGCACCCTGACGGAGATCCTCGAGCGCCTGGTGTCGTCGGAGGACGAACATCTGCCGCTGGTCCAGGCGACGCGCGACGCCCTCGAGGGCTTCCGCGCGACGGCCGAAGCCGCGGGGTTCACCGAGCGCGTCCACAGGGAAGCGCTCGGCTCGATGCTCGCGCGCTGGCTCGACCAAGAGAAGTCCGGCAGAAGCTTCCTTTCCGGCGGGGTCACGTTCTGCGCGCTGCTCCCGATGCGCAGCATTCCGTTCCGCATCGTGTACCTGCTCGGTCTCTCCGACACCGCCTTTCCCCGGCGCGATCGCGCGCCCGCGTTCGACTTGATCGCGCAGCATCCGGAGCCGGGAGATCGCTCGAGCCGCGAAGAAGATCGATTGTTGTTTCTGGAAGCGCTCCTCTCGGCGCGGCAGCGCTTCATCGTGTCCTTCGTGGGGCGAGCGGCGCACGACAACGCCGAGCTCGCGCCGTCGGCGGTCGTCGCCGAGCTGCTCGACACGCTGGACCGGACTTTCTCAACGACGTCGGAGCGCGAAGGGCAGCTGCCGCTCGCGCTCGACGACCACCGCGTCGCGCGCGACGGCCTCGGACGCCGCGCGGTCGTGGAACATCCGCTGCAGGCCTTCAGCGCGCGGTACTTCGGCGCGAGCCACGACGCGCGGCTCTTCAGCTACGGCGAGGCCGAGGCCGAAGGCGCGCGGGCGCTCGCCGCGCGCGACGTGCGCGCTCCGCGCTTCGCGTCCACGCCGCTCCTCGACCCCGCGCTCTCGGTCATCGAGCTCACGGATCTGGTGCGCTTCCTCGAGAACCCGGCGCGCGCATTCTTCCAGCGAAGGCTCGGCGTCATCCTCGAAGACGAGCCGTCGCTCTTGTCGGACCGCGATCCCGTCGAGCTGTCGCCCCTCGAGACCTACGAGCTCGGGGCGCGGCTGCTCGAGCAGCTCGCGCGCGGCAGGGACGAAGCATCGGCGCGCGATTGGGCGCGCGGGCTCGGACTCGCGCCGCCCGGGGCGCCGGGCGACATCGACGTGCGCCGCGCCGTGGGTATCGCGCGACGGCTCCTCGGCCTCGCGGCGGATTTTCTGGACGGCGAACCGCGGCCGCCGATCGCGTTCGACCTTTCGCTGACGGGGGCGCGGCTCGCCGGCGTCCTCCGCGACGTCCGCACGAAGGGACAGGCCATCGTCCGCTTCGCGCGCCTCAAGCCGAAGAACGAGCTCGCGGCGTGGACGCGACACCTGGCGCTGTGCGCCGCGGGCGCCGCGGGCGGCGGCCTCGCGACGCTGGTGCTCGGCCGTGCCAAGGCCGACGACGGACGCACCGCGCGCAACAAATACGACGACGCGCGCGTCGAAGGCCGCGTCTTCGAGCCGGTGCCGGCGGACGTCGCCAAGGATCACCTCGAAGAGCTGGCGAGGCTCTATCGCATCGGTCAGCGCGCGCCGCTCTGTCTCTTTCCCACCGCGTCGAAGCTCTTCGTCGAGCGCTGGGCGGCCGCGGCCGGCAAACCGGACCGCGAGCGCTCGGCGCTGAGCGCGGCGCGCAAGGCGTTCAATGAGCGCAACGCCGGCGCGGAATGCGACGACCCGTACGTGCGGCGCATTTTCGGCGGCGTCGATCCGTTCGGCCCCGTCTCGCCGTTCGACGTGGACGGCGACGGCGCGTTTCCGTCGTTCGCGGAAACGGCGCTTGCGGTGTTCGAGCCGCTGCTCGCAAATTCGAGGCCGGTGCCGTCGTGACGCCGCTGGATCCGTTCGCGATCGACCTCACCGGCGTGCAGCTCATCGAAGCGAGCGCCGGCACCGGCAAGACGCACACCATCACGACGCTCTTCGTCCGCCTGGTCGTCGAAAAGCAGCTCCCCGTGGATCGCATCCTCGTCGTGACGTTCACGAACGCCGCCACGGCGGAGCTCCGCGATCGCATTCGCAAACGGCTGCGGGAAGCGAGCGCGGCCTTCGCCACCGGGACCGCGCCGGACGCCGCGCTCCGGCAGCTCGTCGCGAGAAGCACGCACCGCGCCGCCGACGTGAAGCGGCTCGAAGCCGCGCTCGCCGGCGTAGACGAGGCCGCCGTCCACACGATTCACGCCTTCTGCCAGCGCGTCCTCGCCGAGCACGCCTTCGAGGGCGGCGTGCGGCCGGATCTCGAGCTCATCGCCGACATCAGGCCGCTCGTCACCGAGATCGTTCACGACTTCGTGACGCGGGAATTCGCGACCGCGCCGAAGGCCGCCGTCGAGTACGCCCGCAGCGGGCGGCTGCGCATCGCGGATCTATCGACGCTCGCGCTGCTCGGCGCGCGGCTGCCCGACGCGCCGGTCGTCGTCGACGACGCGCCGTTCGACCTCGACGGCCCGCTCGAAGACTACTTCGTGGCTAAGCGAAACCTCGCCGCGGCGTGGCCGGCGAGCCGCGGCAGCGTGGTATCGCTGCTCTACGGCTCCGCGTCGCTCCACCGCGGCCGGTACTCCGAGAGCGTGTGCAACCGGCTCGTGGAGCTCGTCGACGTCCTGCTCGCGGCGCCCGAAGATTCGCTCCTCGGCTACACGGAGGACATCGTCAAGCTCTCGCAAGGGTGCATCGCGGAGTCCGTCAACAGCGGGCGCGTCACGCCCAAGCACATGATCTTCTCGCTCGCCGAGCGCATGGTGCAAGCTCGCGCCGTCGTCGACGAGGGGCTCGCGCGATGGGCGCAAGGCGTGGAACGAAGGCTCGTGGAACACGTGCGTAGCGAGCTCCCGAAGCGGGCGCGCGCCCGCTCTTCGCAGTCCTTCGACGACGTGCTCACGTCCTTCCGCGACGCCCTCCGCGGGCGGCGGGGGCGCGCGCTCGCGGCCGCCGTCCGGCGCCGGTTTCCCGCGGCGCTCATCGACGAGTTCCACGACACCGACCCCGTCCAGTACGAGATCTTCCGCACCCTCTACCGCACTCGCGCGACGAGCCTGTTTCTCATCGGCGATCCCAAGCAAGCCATCTACGCCTTCCGCGGCGCGGACATTTTCGCGTACCTGCGCGCGGCCGAGGACGCCGACGCGCGCTTCACGCTCGGGACGAACCACAGATCGGATCCGTCGTGCGTGCGCGCCGTCAACACGGTGATGTCGAACGTGGAGTCGCCGTTCCTCATCGACAAGATCCGCTTCGAGCCCGTCGGGACGCCGAGCGGCGCCGAGGACCGCCTGCGCCGCGGGGACGAGCCGTGGAGCGGGCTCGAGCTCGTCTTCACGCCGCGCGTCGCAACCGAACACGGCAAGAAGCCTTCCTCACCGCCCGTGGACACGGTGCCGGGGCTCGCCGCGGGCGAGATCGCGCGGATGCTCTCGCGGGAGTCGCGCGTCACGCTTCGCGACAAGGCCGGGCATCGTCCCATCGAGCCGGGGGATTTCGCGGTGCTCACGCGTTCGAACGCCGAGGCGGCGGACGTACAACGCGCGCTCCGTGCCCTCGGTGTGCCGAGCGTGCTGCACGGCGACTCGAGCGTCCTCGACACGGAAGAAGCCGCGGAGCTGTCGCTCGTTCTGTCGGCCCTCGCCGATCCGTCGAGCGCCGTCGCGGTGCGCTCCGCGCTCGCCACGAACTTGCTCGGCCTGGACGCCGCGGAGCTCGTGCGGCTCGGCGAAGACGAAGCCGAGTGGGAGCGGTGGGCGAACGACTTCAGCCGCTGGCACTCGATCTGGAAGGGGCGCGGTTTCTTGCAATCCATGCGGCGCCTGATGCGCGACCGAAGGACCAGCGCGCGGCTCCTCGGGATCGTGGGCGGCGAACGAAAGCTCACGAACTTCCTACACCTCACGGAGATCTGCCACCGCGAGGCGATGGATCGGCATCTGGGGATCGCCGGGCTCTCGTCCTGGTTCGGCGAAGTCCGTCACGACGGCGAAGCGCGCGACAGCCTCGCCGCCGAAGCGCAGCAGATACGGCTCGAGAGCGACGAGCGCTCGGTGCAGCTCACCACGATGCACCGGAGCAAAGGGCTCGAGTATCCGATCGTCGTTCTGCCGTATCTGTTCCGTTCGTCGACGCTGCGCGACGGCGAAAAACGGCGGCTCCGCTATCATGATCCGCGGCAGGGTCACGAGCTCTTGCTCGATCTGAGGCCGGAAGCCCAGAAGCCGGAGCCGCTCGCGTGCGCCGAGGAAGAGACGATGGCCGAGGGCCTGCGGCTCGCGTACGTCGCGCTGACGCGCGCCAAACACCGCAGCGTCGTTCTCTGGGGCGCTTACTACAAGTGGTACGAGTCCGCGCTGTCGCGCCTGCTCCACCCGGACGGCTCGGCGCTCGGCGGCGATCGCGAATCGATGGACGACGCGCGGATGCTGCGGGACCTGCGCGAGCTCGCGGCTCGTTCGAAGGGCGCGATCGCCGTTCGCGTCGCGACGGAGCAGACCGCGCCGCGGTACGAGCCCGCGGGGCCGAATCCGACGACCCTCGACGCGCGCGTCGCGCGCCGTCGCGTGACCTGGGCGTGGCGCACCTCGAGCTTCAGCGCGCTCTCGCACGGCGCCGAGCCCGTAGCCGGCGACACCGCGCGCGATCTGGATCCCAAGGAGCCGGACGTCGTCGTGGAAGCCGCCGCCGCGGAGGAACCGATCGTGCCGCTCGACGAGTTTCCTCGGGGCCCTCGCGCCGGCGACGTGCTGCACGCCATCCTGGAAGACGCCGATTTCGAGCGTCGCGATCCGGGCGAGCTGCGCCGCTTGGTCTCGCAGCATCTCTCGCGACGCGGCTTCGACCGCGCGCGCTGGGAAGAGCCGCTCTCGGCCGCGCTCGCCGGCGTGCTCGAGACGAAGCTCAGCGCGCAAGATCCGTCGCTTCGCCTCGCGGCCGTACCGCGCTCGCGGTGTCTGCCGGAGATGGAGTTCACGCTGTCCGCCGGCGCGCCGCAGGGCGGCTCGCGCAAGAAAGGGAGCTTCACGGCGCAAGCCCTGGCGGAGGTGCTCGCGTCGCGGGCAAAAGGCGCGCTCCCCGCGGGATATGCGGAGAGCGTCGCGGCGCTCGGGTTCGCGCCGCTCGCGGGTTTCCTGCGCGGGTTCGTCGATCTCGTGTTCGAGCACCGGGGCCGCTACTTCATCGTGGATTACAAGTCGAACCACCTCGGCCGAACGCCGTCGAGCTACGCGCCCCGTGCCCTCACCCACCCCATGGCGGAACATCATTATTACCTGCAGTACCACCTGTATCTGGTGGCGCTGCACCGGCATCTGAAGGCGAAGCTCTCCGGTTACGAGTACGGCAAGCACGTCGGGGGCGCTTACTACTTGTTCCTTCGGGGCATGTCGCCCGAACGCGGACCGTCCACCGGAGTCTTCTTCGACCTGCCGGAGGAGCGCGCCGTGGAGGCGCTGTCCCGCGCGCTCGACGGCGCGAGAAAGGCCGGATCGTGACGGCCATCCTGGACGCCCTGCGCGACGCGCGCGTGTTCTCGGCGCTCGACGCCGGCCTCGCCCGTCACCTCGGACGGCTCGCCGGAGAAACGCGCGGCGACGTGCTGCTCGCCGTCGCGCTCGCCAGCCGCGCGACGAAGGAAGGACACACCTGCGCGGATCTGAAGAAGCTCGCCGGAAGGCCGCTCGAGGTCGACGGCGACGGCACCGCGTTCGTCTGCCCGCGCTTCGAGTCGTGGCGGGAGCAAGTTGCGGCAAGCGAGCTGGTCGGAACGGGCGCGGGCTCGACGCCCCTCGTGCTCGACGAGAAGGGGCGGCTCTATCTGCGCCGTCACTGGGAGCACGAACGGCGCCTCGCGCGCGCGCTCCTCGAACGCAGCGCCCGCCCGGTGGAGCTCGCCGATCCCGAGGGCGCGCGCCGGCTGCTCGCGCGGCTCTTCGGCGAAGCGAAGCCCGGCGCGCCGGATTGGCAGCGCATCGCCGCGCAGGTCGCGGCCATCTCGTCGCTCACCGTCATCTCCGGCGGCCCCGGCACGGGCAAGACGTCGACCGTGACGAAGGTGCTCGCCCTCGCCATCGCCGACGAGCTCGCCCGCGGCAACCCGAATCCCCGCGCGCTGCTCGTCGCGCCCACCGGGAAAGCCGCGTCGCGCCTCGCGGAGTCCGCGCGGCGAGCCGTCGCGGCGCTCGAGCTGCCCGAAAACGTGCGCGCGCGCTTGCCGCTCCAGGCGGCCACGGTGCACCGCGTCCTCGAAGCCGACGACGAAGGCCGCTTTCGCATCACCGCCGAGCGCCCGCTCGTCGCGGACGTCGTCGCGGTGGACGAAGCGTCGATGATCGACGTGGGATTGATGCGCGCGCTCGTCGACGCCGTGCCCGATCGCGCGCGGCTCATCCTCCTCGGCGATCGCGATCAGCTGGCTTCCGTGGAAGCGGGCGCGGTGCTCGCGGACGTGTGCGGCGATGCCGGGCCGCCACGCTACGGAAAGGCGCTCGCCGCGCGGCTCGCGGCTGCGTTCGGCGAACCGCTCCCCGCGGAGAACACCGAGGGCGGCGCGTCATCCATCGACGACGCCGTGGTCACCTTGACCGAGAGCCATCGCTTTTCGGCGCAGAGCACCCTCGGCGAGCTGTCCCGCGCGATCCAACGCGGCGACGCGGACGCCGTGATGGCCATCTTCGAGCGCGCCAACGACGAAGTCGCGCTGCTCGAGCCGCCGAGCGACCGCGCGGCGCATCCCGCGCTCCCGACCATCCTCGTCCGAGGTTTTCGCGAGCTGGCTCAAGCGCGCACCGCGCGGGAAGCGCTCGCCGCGCTCGAGCGGTTTCGGGTGCTCTCGGCGCATCGCCGTGGACCGCTCGGCGTCGAAGAGATGAATCGCGAGATCCTCTCGCTGCTCTCCGCGGCGGGTTTGCTCACGCCGCGGAGCGGCCTGGTCCAGCCCATCATCGTGAATCGCAACGACGCGGCCGTCGGCCTGTTCAACGGCGACGTCGGCGTCTTGTTCCGTGAAGCGGAGGGCAGCGCGCGCGCCTTGTTCCCGGGCGAAGAGGACCGCCTGCGCCGGCTTTCCCCGTCGCGGCTGCCGCCGCACGAGCCCGCGTTCGCGATGAGCATCCACAAGAGCCAGGGCTCGGAGATGGACGAAGTCGTCGTGATGCTGCCCGCCCCGGGCTCGCCGCTCCTGACGCGCGAGCTGTTCTACACCGCCGTCACGCGGGCGCGGCGGCGCGTACTGGTTCACGCGAGCGCCGCTTCGGTGCGCGAAGCGACGGCGCGACCCGCGGAGCGGGCGTCGGGTTTGGGGGACGCGTTGCGAGCGAAGAGCGGCTTCGAATTCCGTCCTCTGCGCTGATATTTCGGATTCAGATCACGTCGTTCCGGGGATCGCGTCCCGGGCGTTGCCCCAAATGATGCCCACAATCGAGCAGTCCGATCGCCTCGCGAAGCGCGCTCGGAGCAAGATGCATGTACCGAAGCGTCATACCCAGCGTCGCGTGCCCCGCTAGCTCCTAGATCGCCTTCGGCGCGAGGCGGTGCGGCCCACGGCGAAGGGCACATCGATCACTCCGAATCCCACCGGCGCCCGCTTCGACCGAATGACGCGCGCGTTGCTCCGTGATACCGATCGCCCGACTCGTTGCGATCGATGCGACTGGGGGACACCGAGGATGACGCATGGAACGAGCACAACCGGACCCGCGCCGAATGCGAATAGGCCGGGGCCGCGCAGAATTTACGTCGCGACGCTCGCCTTCCTGCTCGC
>DASZVB010000104.1:0-62391 GCA_035547195.1 Polyangiaceae bacterium | reverse complement strand
TTCGTGAGCATCGGGGAGCTTCGCGGCCCAGCGACGCACCTCTGCGTCGTCATGAACGAGATCCGCGGCGGCGATTGCCGCGATGCGCGCATCGACGTTGCCGGGCTCCGCGGCGAGCGTGAGCTCCGCGAGCTCCCTGGCGATGGCCGGTCGCCCGAGCTCGACGGCGCGCAGCGCGAGCGCCGCGTTGTCGAGCCGCGCCGCGAGCGCGGCCGCCTTGGCTCGGACGGCGTCATCGTCGGCTAGCGCTCTGTCCAGCGCGGCGATCGCGTCCGCAGAGCGCCGTTCGGCGGGCACGGGGCGCGAAGCGGCAGGCGACGAGGGCGCGCCGTTCGCGCGCCCGATCTCGATGAGCGGCACCCCCAGCCCCGCGGCCTCGGGGTAGAACAAGCGCGCCGCGCGCGCCCAGCGGGCCGCGCCTTCCGCGTCGCGCGCCTTCGCGAGGGCGCGGACGACGATCAGGCTCGCCTGCGCGTTCTTCGGGTCCAGCGCCGCCGCTCGCTCGGCGCTGCTTCGCGCGCGCACGATTTCGCCGCGCTCGAGCGCGCATTCGGCGTCGGCTAGCCACACCGGGCCGATGTCCTTGCCCTTCCACTTCGCGCGCTGGAACGCCTGGTCGGAGGCGCGCGGCGACGTTCGGCAACGGACTCGCCCGAGGCTCGCCCAGATCTCGGCGGCCCCGTCCTCGTCGAGCGCCCGCTGATACGCGGCCTCCGCGCCTTTCAGATCTCCCTGCGCCTCGAGCAGCGCGCCGTCCAGGAATTCGGCATAGGCGTCGGGTTCGATGAAGTGTCCGTCGATGTCGTGCCCGTCCACGACTCGCGCCACCGCCGGCTGGGCGCTGCACGACGCCGCGCAGGCCGCGACGAGCGCTGCGGCGAACGAATACGCGGCCCGCATCACGGATGACTTTATCACTTCTTCTCTCCGTCACCGGGCGCGCCACGGAAAGTGACGGTCACCACCCGGTACCCGAGGGACCGAACCAGCGTCTCGACCGTGCGGCGCACGCTTGCGTTCGAGCGATCCACGATTTTGCCTTCTTCCGCGGCGGAGGCGAGGCTCTTCTCGGCCTCTTGTCGGGCGCGCGTCTCGAGCGAGTCCCTCCGTTCGGCGAGCAGGTCGGTGTCCCGCTTGAAGACGAAGGTGCGCTGGTTGTCGAGCCGGGCGGCGAAGACCGTCGACGACGGTAGCGTGATGTTCACCGCGCGTCGCGCGGGGTCGATGACGACGTCGCTCTCCGAAAGCGTCGATAAATCCACGCCGGCGACGACGGTGCCCGACGCGACGAGCAGGATCGCGTCCTCGGGCTCGACCAGGCCGAAGAACCGGCTCTGCTTGTCTTTCAGCGAGATGACTCGCTCGATCTGAAACTCCGCGCCTTCCAGCCGGGCGAGATCGCGCACGGCCGAGATGACGCTCGGCGAAGCTTCGATTTCCATCGAGGAGCCGCGCTGCTCGAAGCGCTGCCAGGCGCGAAACGCGAGGATGCCGAGCACCGCCCCGAGCGTGAGCAGCGACGCGCCGAAGCAAACCCAGAGGAGCGCCCGCCACCGCGCCTTTTTCTGCGGGGCCGCGGCCTGGGCTCGCGCTGGTTCGGTGAGCGGCGGCCCCGCGGTCATGGCTCTCGCACAGAATAGAGAATCAGCGGCGGGTTCGCACCTCTTTGAGCACCGCGGTGGCGGCGCCGACCGTCACGTTGCCGTCCTCGGCGATGCGCGCGGCGACCCACTCCACCTCGGAGCCCACGGCGCCCGCCGCGATGGCGACCGAGCGAGCGTGCAGCGACATGTGCCCGCGCTGGATGCCCTCGGTCGCCAGGGCCCTCAGCGCGGCGAGGTTCGAGGCGAGCCCGACGGACGCCGCGACGAGGGCGAGCTCGTCCGCGGTGGAGACGCCGAGGATCGAGAGCGCGAGGCGAGCCGTGGGGTGGACCCGCAGCGTGCCGCCCACGATGCCGAGCGCGAGCGGCATCTCGAGCTCTCCGACGAGGCTGTCGCCGTCGCGGCGCCAGATCGCGAGCGGGGCGTAGCGGCCGCTCCGCGCGGCGAAGGCGTGGGCGCCCGCCTCCACGGCGCGATAGTCGTTGCCCGTCGCGATGACGACGGAATCCACGCCGTTCATGATGCCCTTGTTGTGGGTCGCGGCGCGGTACGGATCCAGCTCCGCGAACCGCGACGCCTCCACGATGCGATCCACGACTTGCGTCGACTCGAGGTTCGGTTCGGGCGCCCACGACGAGCGCGCCGGCGCGCGTGAGCTCGTCGCGCTCATCGTCAGATCCGCCGCGAGCGCGCGGCACCGCACCCGCACGCGGCGGCGATCGCAGAGGTTCGTCAGGATGCGCAGGCCGAGCTTGCCGCCGGCGATCGCCTGCGCGCGCGGGCCGATCGCTTCGGCGATGCTGTTCACGAGGTTCGCGCCCATCGCGTCCCGGCAATCGACGTGGACGTGGACGACGACGCACCCCTCGCCGATGTCGCGCACCTCCACGGATCGCGGACCGCCGCCGCGCGCGACGAGGTTCGGCACGGAGGCCTCGCCGAGCGCGAGGAGCTCTTTCTCCGCCTCGACCAGGCGCACGCGCGCACCCTCCGGATCCGGCACGTCGAAGAGCTGGACCTGAGTCGTCATCAGGTTCTCGAGCATCTCGGCTTCGAAGCCGCCGCTGCCGCGGACCATGCGCGCGGCGTTCGACGCCGCGGCGACCACGCTGGGCTCCTCGACGACCATCGGCACCAGGCGATCCACGCCGTTGACGCGCACGTTCAGCGCGACGCCGAACGGCAGCGCGTAGATACCGAGCACGTTCTCGACGACCTTGTCGGCCGTCTCCGGGTCGAGCCCTCCGTGGTCGAGCGCGGCGACGACCTCCTCGAGCTCGACGCCGCCGTACTCCGCGAAACGAGCGCGCCGCTCGTGGAGCGTCAGCTTGTAGAAGCCTGGGATTCTAGAGCTCTTGGTCATGACGGTGACGAGCGCAGACTCAGAATGAACAGGAAGGGCGGAAGAGCGGAAGAGGGTTTATTTCTTGCGAAGCGAGCTGACCTCGTCCCGAAACCATCACGGTCTTCCGTCCTTCCGTTCTTCCTGTGATTTCTGAAAGATGCCTCACGCGTCGTCGCGGACGAGGTGCAGCCCCTTCGCCCCGAGCGTCAGGCCGAGCCGCAGTTGTCGCTCCGCGTCGATGGCCGCGGAGAGCCGCTCCGAAGGAGGCGCTTCGCCGACGTACAGCGCGACGTCGCCTCCGCCCGCGCCGGCGGGAAGCACCAACGCGTCGTCCTCGGACGCGACGTCGGCGAGGCGGGACACTTCGCGGGTCACGATGCGAACGCCCGCGTGCTCGCCGAGCTCGGTGAGGCCGCGCAGCTGATCGCGCAGCGCTCGCACGACGCCCGTGGCCGAGCCTTCGTCGAACGCGCGCTCGGCGTCTTCGGCGGCGAGGACCAGGTTCTCCATCATACCGGCGTAGCCGTGCGGCGAGCGGGCCTTGAACGCGCGCACCTTGCCGACGAGCTCCGACGTGGACGCCGGCGCGCCGGCGAACAGCACTTCGAAGTGCAGGCCTTTGGGCAGCTCGATCGGACGCGTCGAGAGCGAGCTGCCGCTCTTCGCGGCGATCAGGGTGCCCCCGAGGACGCTGGCGGCGACGTCGACGCCGCTGCCGCCGCCCTGCGCGGTGCGATGCGCGGCGAGGCAGGGTTCGAGCACCCGGGCGCGCAGGTCGTCTTCGGAAATGTCGGGACGTTCTTCGGCGACGAGCGCGCCGTACGACGCGACGAGTATGGCGGCGCTCGAGCCGAGCCCGAGCTTGCCGCTCTGCCCACGGAGCGCGCTTGCGTCGAACCACGGCGCTCTGCGATCTCGCAGCGCGGCCTTCACCTCTGGCGTGAGCAGCTCCGCGGGGCGCGACGTGTCGGCGACGACGTAGCGGTCCACCGCGGTGACGACGGCCGGCGCGCCTTCCAGCACGGCGTATGCGCCGGAGACGACGAGCTTGCCCGGTGCGCGCGCTTTCATGTCGACCTCGACGGAGCGCCTTCGACGGCGGCGTCGCCGCCCGCGGCGCAGCGGATGACCTGGAGCACACCGCCTACTTCGGCAAGGCGAGTTGCCACTTCTTCCGCCCGCTCCGGGAGCGTGACGACCTTGACGTGGGGTCCGGCGTCCATCGTGAAGTAGGCGGGGACGCCGCCGGCGCGCAGCTCTCGGACGCGCTCCATGACGGCGAGGGTGGTCGGCGAAAAGTAGACGATGGGAGGATCCGCGGCGAACATGGAGGCGTGCATGGCGAGCGCGCTCGACTCCATCGCGGGTCCGAGGACGTCGAGGTCGCGCCTGAGCACCGCGGCCTTGATCCGCTCGAACAGGCGCGGCGCGTGCTGCACCCAGCCAGCATAGTAGGGGCTCGTCTTCGCCGTGCGGATCATGCCTTCGGTCGAACCGACGGATTTTTCTCCGGCGCGCGTCAGCGCGACGACCATGGCGAGCGGGAAATACGAGCCCGGCGCGAGGGGCTCCGCGGACTCGGCGCCCGCAGGGAGCACGACGAAGCCGCCGTAGAGCGACCGCGCCGCCGACACCGACGCGGCGCGCGCCAGGGCGCTCACCGCGTCGCTCGGCCACTCGAGGCCCGCCGCGCGCGTCGCGGCCAGCGCGAGCGCCGCGAACCCCGAGGCGCTCGACGCGAGCCCCGCGGCGGTCGGGAAGCTGTTCGTGGACGTGACGCGAGCCCGCGCCTCGAGGCGTGCCGCCGCGCGAACCTGGTCGAGCAATCCCGTGACGCGCTTCTTTTCTTTGTCGCGGGCCGCTCTGCCGTCGAGCGAGAGCTCGTCTTCGGCGAGGCTCCCGTCGAACTCCACCGTCGTGGTCGTGACGAGCGCGTCGAGCGTGAGCGACAGGCTCGGGACCGCGGGAAGGTTCTTCCCTTCGTCGAGCTTGCCCCAGTACTTGGCGAGCGCGATGTTCGCGTGCGCGCGGGCGGCGGCGCGGCTCATGGCGTGCCTCGCGGTTCGTCCGCGGCAACCGCCGTGGTGAAGCAGAGGAGACCGCGGCGTTGCCACGCTTCCAGGATGGGATCCGGGTTTTCTTCTGCCAGCGCGATGACGCAGCCGCCGCCGCCGGAGCCGGTGAGCTTTGCGCCGAGCGCGCCGGCTTCCCGGGCCCACGCGCAGGCGCTTTCGATTTCTTCGGTCGAGAGGAAAAGACCAGAAAGGAGCATTTGATTCAGATCGAGCAGCTTGCCGAGCCCGATGAGATCTCCCGCTTCGATGCAGAGAGCGGCGTTTCTCACCAGCGCTTCGATGCCGGCGAGCGACTTGTTCACCATTTCGGGCTTTTTGTCACGCAGGCGTGCAAGGCCTTCGACCATGACCTTCGTGCTGGCGGGCGGACCGGCCACGCCGATCGCGAGGGGCATGCGCCGGGCGACGTGGATCGGCTTGATGCCCGAGCCGCGCGTGTACACCACGCACCCTCCATGAGCCGCCGCCCACGCGTCCACGCCGGACGGGTTGCCGTGGAACACCCGCTCCCAGGCCATCGCGACGTCCACGACGCGGTCGAGGCCGGGCTTCTCTTCGCCGAGCAACGCGAGCACCGCGCGCGCGACCGCCACGGCGATCGCCGCCGACGCGCCGAGGCCGACTCCCGCGGGGATGTCGAGCGAGCAGGTGACGTCCGCGTCGGCGAGGCCGACCGCGTCGAGGAGCGCGCCGTAGCCGCGGCCGAGCTCCGATTCGTCGCGCGCGTTCGCGGTGCGCTCGCCGACGCGAATGACGCCTTGGCCCGGTCGCGCCGTCGCGGTCGCTCCTTTGCCGAGGCCGACGGCGATGGCCGGCACTCCATAAACGACCGCGTGTTCACCGAGCAGGATGGCTTTGCCGGACGACGTCCCCACGCTACGCTAGCTCCGCCGATCCGTCAGGGCGTCGACGGCGCCGAGCAGGAGCGTCCGGCGCGCTTCGGCGAGCTCGGGGACGTCGACCGACGCGAGCGCTCGCGCCGACAGCTCCGAGATGCGCTCCTCGACCGCCGCGCGCGCGCCGCAGCGCGTGAGGATGTCCGTCGCTTCGCGCAGGAGCTTCACGCCCGCGCGCGCGTTGCCCCACGCGCCGGCGAGCGCCTTCTTGTCTTTGCCCTTCGCGAGCTCGAACGCGCGCTGGATGAGCGCCGTGCGCTTGCCGCTGCGGATGTCGTTGGCGAACGGTTTGCCCGTCTCGCTGGGGTCGCCGAAGGCGCTCAACAGATCGTCCCGGAGCTGAAAGGCGACGCCCGCCGGAAGCGCGAACCGTTCGAGCGCCGAGATGAGCTCCGGCGAGCCGCCCGCGAGGAGCGCGCCCATGCGCAAGGGACCTGCCACGGTGTAGCTACCCGTCTTCAGAGTGTACGTCTTTTCGACGTCCTCGCCTCGGGCAATCACGTCTATTTGCTGACCGGCGACGGCGTCCGCCTGCATCTGTGCGAACGCGGCGAACACACGGGGCAGTCGCGACGCGGGCACGTCGACGCGCGCCAGCGCTTCCGTCGCGAGCGCGACGCCGAGGTCACCGGCGAGGATCGCCGAGGCTTCGCCGAGCCGCGCCGAGTCGTACCGCTCCGAGAGAATCTTGTGCACGGCGGGGCCGCCGCGGCGCGTGTCGTCGCGATCCATCCAATCGTCGTGCACGAGGAAGTACGCGTGAAGAAGCTCGATCGCGACGCCGGCGTCGAGCGCGGGCTCGAGATCCGCCGACGCGCTCGCTGCGCGATAGCCCGCGACGAGCAACGCGGCGCGTAAGCGTTTGCCCCCGCGCAGACACAGGTCGCGGAACGCGCGCACCATTTCCAGAACTTCGACGTCTTGTTCGCCAGCGGCGTCGACCTTGGCGTCGAGGAGTCCGGCGAGCCGAGTGTCGACTTCCTTACGTACGGTGTCGACGAGCGCGAGGAATGGGTTCGGCCTGAGCGCCTTGGCGCTCTCCGTCGTTCTTCCTCGCGAAGGGCCGCGGCTTCCTTTGGAAGCCCTTGTCTTCCCTGGCATTTTTTCGAGCGAAGCCTAGAAGCCGACTTCGCCCGCGTCAACGGCGTGCTCACTGTACGAAAACGCGCGCTTGCAAGAACCCACCTGACGGCGCAAGGCTCCGAGGAAAATGGCCGACATCTCGAGCCGCAAGGTCGACCACCTGGATCTCGCCACCAGCGGAGACGTGGGCTTCAAGTCGACGACGACGCTGTTCGAGTGCGTGAAGCTCGTCCACGACGCGCTCCCCGAAATTTCCCTCGACGATCTCGACGCCTCCAGCGTGGTGCTCGGAAAGCGCCTGCGGGCCCCCATTCTCATCGCCGCCATGACCGGCGGCACCGAGCGGGCGGAGCGCATCAACCTGGAGCTCGCCGCCCTCGCGGAGGAGCGCGGCTACGCCTTCGGGCTGGGCAGCCAGCGCGCGATGCTCAAGCGCCCCGACACGAAGTTCACGTTCGAGGTGCGCAAGGCCGCTCCGAACGTTCTCTTGCTGGGCAACATCGGCGGCGTGCAGGCGGCGCAGATGTCGACCGAAGCCGTGCGTGAGCTCGCCGGCTCCGTCGGCGCCGACGCGCTCTGCGTGCACTTGAACCCCGCGATGGAGGTCGTTCAACCCGAAGGCGATCGGGATTTTCGCGGGGTGCTCGACGCCATGGCGCGGCTTTCGCGGGAGCTCGAGATTCCGGTCATCGCGAAGGAGACGGGATGCGGGCTCTCGGCGAACGTCGGACGGCGCCTCGCGGCGGCGGGGATCCGGCACGTCGACGTCTCCGGCGCGGGCGGCACGTCGTGGGTCGCGGTCGAGGCCGAGCGCGCCAAAGGGCCGCTTCGTTCACTGGGGGATCGTTACCGCGAGTGGGGCATTCCCACCGCGGCGAGCGTCGCCATGGTCGCGCGCGCCGGGTTCCGGACCATCTTCGCGACCGGCGGGATGATGACCGGCGTCGACGCGGCGAAGGCGATCGCGCTCGGCGCGTCCGCGTCGGGCATGGCGCGCCCGGCCCTGCAAGCCTTCGAACGCGGCGGACGCGATGGCGCGGCGGCGTTCTTCGATCAAGTCGAGGCCGAGCTCCGGACGGCCATGCTCTTGACCGGTAGCCGCACCCTCGCGGATCTCCGCCGCGCGCCTCGACTCGTGCTCGGCGAGCTCGCCGAATGGCTGCGCCAGGTGTGTGAGTAGGCCCTCTTTAGCCGGGCTCCTCGCGAGCGTGCTGCTCGTCGCCTGTCGCGGCGGCGACGGTTGCTCGTGCAACCGGTTCGGCAAGCGCGCGGCCGAAGAGCGTTCGGCGACGGACGTGGAGATGCTCGGCGACGGCGAACCTCCGCGCGTCACCTTACGCGTCGCGCGGTGGACCGGTCTGCGCTACCGCACCAAGTTCGTCGCGGTGGGGTCCCTCGGCGTCGAGGGCGCGCCGCCCCTCGTCGGTCCGACCACCTCCATGGTCGTGGAGAACGAGGTGCTCCGCGGGAGCGCCGAACCGATCGTCGAGCGACAGCACGGCGGCGTCGTGCGTCTCATCGAGGAGCGCGCGCGCCTCGACGGCCTGACCGTCAGCCAGCCGGGCGTACCCCAGCCGGCGCTCGATTTCTGGAACCGAGCGCTCGCGCCGCTCCGCAACACGACCTACCTGCAGCACGTGGCGGAGTCCGCCGAAGTGACGCAACTGAACAGCGAGCTACTCGGCGGCGTCATGCCGCCGGAGGCCGTCGCCAAGGCCGTCGACCAAGCGCTGGAGCAGCAGCGTCACGTCCCTTTCCGGCTGCCGCCGTCGCCGGTCGGGGTCGGCGCGCGCTGGCGATTCCGCGAAGACCTCGTCATGAACGGCGTGCGCGGCACGCAGAGCGCCGAAATGACCTTGCGAAGGGTCGACGCGAATCAAGCCGTCGTCAGCGTCGCGTTGCGGCAGGAAGCGCCGCGACAGGCCGTCTCGAGCCCGGTGTCGCCCGGCGCGAGCGCCGTACTGGAAAGCTACGAGGGCGATGGCGGCGGCGAGCTCGTCGTGGATCGGCTGACGGCCATCGTCGTTTACGGCAACATCGTCGCGCAGGCTCGGTCGACCGTCAGCGCGGAGACCGCGGGCAAGAGGAACAGCGCGACGCTCGTCGGAACCTCGAGCCTCCACATGGAGGCGACGATGCTGCGCGACGAGCCCGACGGAGGGCCGCGGTGAGCCCTCGCCGTCGCGCCGATCCCGCGCTCGGCGCGGCGATCCTTCTCTTCTTCGCGCACGCCGCGCTCGTCCTGCACTTCACGCCGCGCGGGTTCCTGTCCATGCCGGCTCCCTTTCTCACGTCGGCGTTCGCGCTGGAGGCGTATCGCGCGGATCGCGCGCTCCGAGCGTTCGCGGCGACCGGACATTTTTCCACTTACGATCCTCGGGTCCTCGCCGGGCAGCTCGCGGGGATGTGGGAGCCGTTCGGGACGCGAGCGCTGGTCATTCTCGCGCTCGTTGCGTCACGGGCGCACGTCGGGTTCGTGCGGGCCTTCGGCGCGCTCGTGGTTTCGCTCCACGTCCTCGTCCCCGTCGTGGGCTATTTCGCGGCGCGGGCGTTCGGCGGGACCCGCTCGGTCGCCGCTGCCGTCCTCGCCACCTGGTCGCTGCTGACGTTCGGCGACGCTTTGACGCACTATGCGTGGTTCTCGGGGCGCATCCAGTTCGTCGCCGCGAGCGCGCTGGTCGTGGCGCAGGCGGCGTTCGCCGACCGTGCGCTCGCCGAAGGACGCTTTCGTTCGGCCGCCGTCGCGGTCGTCGCCGGCGTCGCTTGCGTACTGCTGCATCCGCTTCCGGCGCTGCTCGGAGCGGCCACCGTGGTGGTCGCAGTGCTGCGCCGCCGCGCGGCCGCCAAATGGCTTCGCGGCGCGGTCGCGGCGTCGGCGTTTCCCGCGCTGGCCGTCCTCGCCTTCGCCGTGCTGCGCGGGGCGGCGTCGTCGGAGCCGCTCGTGTCCGTCTTTCGAACCGGTCCGTCGAGCGTATTCTGGGATCTCGTCGAGGTGCCTGGACCGGGCTACGGCGCGGCGGGGAGCTCGCGCACCCTGCTCCGAGCGCTGTGCATCGGCGCCGGAGCGCTCGGCTGGATCCGGAGCCGGCGGGCGTTTGGCGCTCTCGGGTTGCTCGCGCTCGGCGCGATCGCGGTTGCTTATCTCGGCTCGACGTCGCCGCTAGCGTGGCCCGTGGATCCTTACTTTTTCGCGATCCCGGCGGCGTTCGCCGCGAGCTTGCCCGCGACGGAGCTGCTCCGTTCCGTGCAATGGCGGTCGCTCCTGCGCCGCGGACCCGTGGATGCTCGCGTCGCGCTGCTCGTCGCGGCGGCGATCGCCTTGCCGCGCGTCGCGCGTACCGCGCTGACGTACGCGCCGGAGCTCTTGCCCGCGCGCCACGTGCGCGGTCCGGACGACGTCGCGGTCTCGTCGCTCGGAGGCATCGACGAGCCGTTTCCCGATCCGCTCGGCTACGACCCCGCGCCGCCGGCGCTTCCGTCTCTCGCCGCTTACCTCGCGCGCGAGGACCGGCGCGGAGGCCGCGTGCTCACCGACGACGCCGGCGTCGCGGGTTATCTGTCCCTGTACACGTCGCTCGAGGTGCTCGGGCCGCTCGGCGAGCGCGGCGCGCCGTCGGCGTCGGCGGACCCGACGGCGCTGCTCGAGGGGCGCCCCGGCGCGGGCGGCGTCGCGGAGTTCATCGAACGTTACGGGGTGGCCTTCGTCGTCCTCGCCGGACGGCCCGGTCCTTTCGACGCGAACGAGCGGCTCTTCGAACGCGCCGCCGACGTCGGCGGATATCGCGTGCGCCGCGTCCTGCGAACGTCTTCTCTCGTGCTTCAGGGCACGGCGAAGGTCGATTCGACCGCGCCGGGCTCGTTGCGGGTCAGCGCCGCGGTAGGTCCGCGGGTGACGCTTCGATACAACTATGTCCCCGGACTCGCGTGCCGGCCGGCTTGCGTCGTCGAACGCGGGCCTTCCGGCGCCATTGCCCGGGGCTTCGTCTCGGTGGCGAACCCACCGGCCGCCTTCGAGATTTTCTTGCCGTGACGCGGGCGTTCGCGGGTCTCGGAAAGGGCCGCAACAAATCGTAACACTCGAGCAATGCCGCCTTCGCGGCAAATCCCCAAGCTTCTCTCGCGGCGAAAGCTGACCGCATACGGCGTCAATGTCATCCTCCTCGGCCATGAATGCGTCCATCGACTCCGGCGACCAGGAGACCGTCAAGGTCTTATACGTGGAGGACGACGAGCGCCTCGCGCGGCTCACGTCGCAGTATCTCACGTCGCACGGCGTCGAGGTCACGCTCGTCGCGCGCGGTGACGCGGCCGTCGCCGAGGTTCTTCGTAATCGTCCGGACGTCGTCCTGCTCGATTTGATGCTCCCCGGGGAAGACGGCCTCGAAGTCTGTCGCAAGCTTCGCCAGCGGCTCGACGTCCCGATCATCATGGTGACCGCCCGAACGGAAGAGGCGGATCGGGTCATGGGGCTCGAGGGCGGCGCGGACGATTACGTCAGCAAGCCGTTCTCGTCGCGCGAGCTCCTCGCGCGGATCCGCGCGCAAGCGCGCCGGGCTCGCGGCAAGGTCGGTCCGGAAACGCCGCGCCTCGAGGTCGGCGATCTGGTGATCGATTCGGCCACCGTCACCGCGACGCTCCGCGGACGAAGACTCGAGCTGACCTCGTACGAGTTCGCGCTGCTCAGGGCGCTCGCGGAGCGTCCCGGTCGCGTCCTCGGGCGAGAGCAGCTCCTCGAGCTCATGCACGGGTCCGCGGAGGACGCCTTCGATCGCTCCGTCGACGTTCACGTCTCGCGGCTGCGTCACAAGCTCGAAGACGATCCGAAGAGCCCGCGGCTCTTGAAGACGATCCGCGGCGTGGGTTACGTGCTCACGCCCGGCGATCGATGAAGGCGCCGCAGAGGAGCCTCGCCTTCCGGCTCTTCGCGGTCGGCGTCGTGCAGCTCGTCCTCGTCGCCTGCGCGGCGTGGCTCATCGGCTACGTCGTGTCGAGGCTCCCGGAGCGGACCGATTTGCGGGCCATCGCGTCGAAGCTCAAGCCGAAGCTCGGCAACCCCGCGGAGCTCGAGCAAGAGCTCCGCGCGATCCGCGAGCGGCAAGGCCTCTTGCTGTCCGCTTACGATGAATCGCGCCGGTTGATCGCCTCGAACGTCGTGCCGGCGCTTCCGCCGCCGTCGTGGGGACGCGCCGCCGACGTCTCGCGCCCGCCGCCAGGTCCGCCGCCTCCGGACGCCGTGGAAGGGCCGCCGCCGCCCGACTTGCGTCCTCCGCCAGGTCCGCCGCCGCCCTTCGATTCCCCGCCGCACGGCAGAGGGCCCCCGCCGCCGCCGCCCTTCGGAGGTCCCCTTCACGACGGCAGGGGTCCGGGGCCGCCGCCCGACCTGTATACGCATCTGTCGTTGCCGACGGGCAGCGGCGTGCTCGTGTCGCGGCCCGTGCACCATGGACCGAGCCCGCTGCCGCCGTTGTTGACGCTCGTGAGCGGGCTCGCCGTCGTCGGCGTGGGCGCGTTCCTCACGACGCGATGGATCATGCGTCCACTCGGGGAGCTGTCGCGAGCCGCCCGCGCGCTCGGCGGCGGAGACCTCTCCGCGCGCACGAACCTGGCGAGGACCGACGAGCTCGGCGAGCTTGGCCGGCTCTTCGACGAAATGGCGACTCGGCTCAGCGATCTGTTGCTCTCGGAGAAAGAGCTCCTCGCGAACCTGTCGCACGAGCTCCGAACGCCCCTCGCGCGCATTCGCGTGGCGCTCGAGATCGCCGCCGAAGGAGACGCCGACGCGGCGCGGACGTCGCTCTCGGAGATCGCGGTGGATCTCTCGGAGCTCGAGACGCTCATCGACGACGTGCTCGCGACGACGCGTCTCGCCGTGCAGTCCCGGCAAGCGGCGCCGGCCGGCTTTGCGCTCCATCGCGAGGAGGTGCTCCCGCGCGCGCTGTGCGAACGCGCGGCGGATCGATTCCGTGCACGGCATCCGAAGCGACGCCTGGACGTGAGCATCGACGGCGACCCGCCCGCTCTCCACGCGGATCCCACCTTGCTCCGCCGCGTCATCGACAACTTGCTCGAGAACGCGCACAAATATTCCAAGGGTTCGGAGGAACCCATCACCCTCCGCGCCCGCTCGAGCGACGGCGAGGTCGTCTTCGAGGTCGGCGATCGCGGAATCGGCATCCCCGAGGAGGATCTGCCGCGCATCTTCGATCCGTTCTTCCGCAGCGAGCGGAGCCGTTCGCGCGGCACGGGCGGCGTGGGGCTCGGGCTCACGCTCGCCAAACGCATCGTCGATGCGCACGGCGGCCGCATCGAGGTGGAGAGCGAGAAGGGCGTCGGGACGACGATGCGCGCCTTCATCCCGGCCTCCGGCTAGAGCATCACCCCGATCTGCAGCAGATCCACGGTGGGCAGCGCGTACCGCCCCAGCGTGTTCGCGACGCGGGTGATGCGCGGATCGACGGGCGTGCCGGGCGGCAGCGAGCTCGTCTCCGACGTCGAGACCGGGATCTGAACGCCGATGTTGATGCCCAGGGAGATCCCCGGTTCCCACGTCCACAGGAAGCCGAGGCGTGGGTTCACGAACGTCGTGTCGACGGACATGGATTCGTTCGCCTGTCCCACGCCGGGCATGACGATGTTCGCGTCGCCGCCCAAGTGCTGGCGGCCCGCCCGCAGGCCGACGAAGAAAGCGTTCTTGAACGGGAACACACGCGCGTCCGCGGCGAGCGCCCAGAAGTGGGCATCCACGCCGGAGACGGTGATGCCCGGCATCATGCTGTATTCGAAACCCACGCCGACGAACCGCTCGATCCTCACCAGCCCTTCGAGCTCGATCGGTCGCGGGAAGGCGACGCTACCGAGTACACCGAACGCGACGTGATCGACGCGACGCGTTCGCTCGCGCGGCTTTTCCGTAGCGGCGGTATCGCTCTCGGGCGCACGCGGCGCGCCGAACGGCGGCGACTCGGGCGCTTGTGCGCTCGGCGCGCCATCGTCCGGCTCCGCTGCGAACGCGGCGGGAGAAGCCACTCCAAATGCCAACGCTGCTGCACATCCCGACGCGATTCGTCGCATCCACTTCATGCTTAGCTCCTGCATGCTGTGATGCAGCCGCGCCCGGAATTTTTCGCGCGCTCAGTGTGTCGAATCGTGTCGAGCAACGAGTGCAAAGGCATTCGTTCGGCCCGCCGAGCCGAGCGCGCGTACCGGCAGAGCGGCCGGTTTGTCTTGCGCCACGGCTGTACTCGGAGCATCGTCGTTTCGAGCGTCCATGACCGAACGAGCTGAAAAGCCCAGCGACACGAATGCGCCGAACTTCATCCACGATTTGATCGACGAAGATCGCGCGAGAGGAAAACACCACGGACGCGTGGCCACGCGTTTCCCGCCAGAGCCGAACGGCTACCTCCACATCGGCCACGCGAAGAGCATCTGTCTGAACTTCGGGCTCGCGCGGAAGTATGGAGGGACTTGCAACCTGCGCTTCGACGACACCAACCCGCTCACGGAAGAGGTGGAGTTCGTCGAGTCCATTCAGGCCGACGTGCGGTGGCTCGGGTTCGAATGGACGAACCTGTACTTTGCGTCGGACTACTTCGAGCAGCTCTATCGATGGGCCGTCGAGCTCATCGAAAAAGGGAAGGCCTACGTCGACAGCCGTTCGCTCGAAGAGATCCGGGACAGCCGCGGCAACTACTACAAGAAGGGCACGCCGAGCCCCTACCGCGATCGCAGCGTCGAAGAGAACCTTCGTCTGTTCGAACGCATGCGGGCCGGCGAGTTCCCGGACGGCGCCCATGTCCTTCGCGCCAAGATCGACATGGAGTCGCCGAACATGAACCTCCGCGACCCCCCGATGTATCGCATCCGCAAGGCGCGGCATCATCGGACCGGGGACGCCTGGTGCATCTATCCGATGTACGACTACGCGCACGGCGAGTGCGACGCCATCGAGCGCATCACCCACTCCATCTGCACGCTGGAGTTCGAAAACCACCGCGCCCTCTACGACTGGTTCGTCGGCGCCATCGGCGTCGAAGATCCGCCGCAGCAGATCGAATTCGCGCGCCTGAACATCGGGTTCACGGTGCTGTCGAAGCGCAAGCTGCAGATCCTCGTCGCCGAGCGACACGTCAGCGGTTGGGACGATCCGCGCATGCCGACGCTCGCCGGCCTCCGCCGGCGCGGTTACACGCCGGAGGCGATCCGCGCCTTCTGCGAGCGCATCGGCGTCGCGCGCAAAGACGGCATGGTCGACGTCGCGCTGCTGGAGCACGAGCTGCGCGAGGATCTGAACGCGCGCGCCGCGCGCACCATGGCGGTGCTGCGGCCGCTGAAGCTCGTCATCGAGAATTTCCCCGAGGGCGAGGTGGAGTGGTTCGAAGCGCCGAATCACCCGGAGTTCCCCGAGCGCGGCGCGCGCAAAGTGCCGTTCTCGCGCGTCCTGTACGTCGAGCAGGACGACTTCCGTGAAGAGCCTCCGAAGGGGTGGTTCCGCCTCGCGCCGGGCGCCGAGGTGCGTCTGCGCTCGGCGTGCCTCGTGCGGTGTCAGAGATGCGTGAAGGACGAGAGCGGCGCGGTCGTCGAGTTGCGCTGCACCTGGGATCCGGACTCACGGGGCGGCATGCCGAAGGACGGCCGCAAGGTGAAGGGCACGATCCACTGGGTCTCGGCCGAGCACGCCGTCGACGCGGAGGTGCGCCTGTACGATCGGCTCTTCTCGGTCGAAAATCCGTCGGAAGGCGAAGAGCGAGGCGCGTCGTTCACCGAGCACCTCAACCCGGGTTCACTCGAGGTCCTCCGCGGAGCGAAGCTCGAACCGAGCCTTGCGCAGGCCGAGCCAGGCACGAACTACCAGTTCGAGCGCCTCGGCTATTTCGTCGCCGACAGCGGAGACTCGAAGCCGGGCGCGCTGGTCTTCAATCGAACGATCGGGCTGCGCGATAGCTGGGCTAAAACGGAGGAGAAGCGGAAGTGAAACGGCGCGGGGCGAGGGAGATTGAACAGGAAGGAGGGAAGGTCGGAAGGGGATTTTGTTTGTGCCGACCGGAAAGCTTCGAGCTTTCTTCGTGAGAGATTGAACAGGAAGAGGGAAGGTCGGAAGGGGATTTGTTTGTGTCGACTGGATGCTTTTGAGCTTTCTTTCGGTGAGGATCACTCGCGCAGGGGTTTGAACATTTCGATCGCGTGTTGGCCTCGGGCGTAATAGCGCGCGTGGCGGGCGCGTCGGCGGTAGCCGTTTCGGAGGAAGAGCTCCGACGCGGCGAGGTTCGAGTCCGCGGTCGTGAGCTCCATTTCCACCGCGCCGCGATCGCTCGCGTACCGCTCCGCGGCGCCGAGCAGCGCGCGGCCGATGCCGGTGCCGCGCCACTCCGTCCGCACGGCGATGGCCGCGAGGTGCGCCCGTCCTGCGCGCAGGTCGACGATGGCGAGCCCGACCGGGACGTCGTCGCGCTCGGCGATGAGCGTGTGCGCGTTCTCGGCCATGTGCGCGGTGTAGCCCGAGGCGGCCGACGAATATTCCGTGAACGCCTCTTTGCCGAGCCCGGCGATGAACGGGCCGTCCGACTCGCGACGGCCGCGGATGACGACGAGGGCGGGGGAGCGCATTGTCCGGGCTTCTTAGCCTATAGACACGAATGTTAGTGCCGGGCGTATGATCGTCGAGTGATGCGCCGCGCCGGGCACGTAGCGAGCCTCGTGGTCTTCGTCTTGCCCGACTGCTCGGCGACGAAACGAGCTCCGGAGCTCCACGCAAGCACGGCCGCGTCCTCGGTTTCGGGCGGCGCGGCGGATCGCGGAAATTTGCCCAGCGCCGCGCCGGCCGCGTCGTCCCCGGGAGCCCCGGCGACCGTGCCCGCGGAAGGGGGGACCGTTTCACGGTGCGGCACGATTCCGTGCCGGGTGTTCGCCGACGACCGCGCCGCGTTCGCGGCGGCGCTGATCCCCGCGCCGGCGCTGCTCGCGGTCGGCGAGTCGCACGCTCAGCGCGGCAGCGACGTCGAGCCTTCCACGCGGAGGTTCGCGCGCGATCTCTTGCCGATGCTCGCGGGCCGCGCGACCGACATCGTGATCGAGCTCATGCTGCCGAACCCGAAGTGCGCTCCGGACTCCGAGAGGGCGCAGAAGGAACAGAAGGTCGTCACCGAGCACCAGGCGAAGTCGGATCAGGACGACTACGTCGCGCTCGGAACGCGGGCGAAGGCGCTCGGTATCCGTCCCCACGCCCTCGAGCCGACCTGCGAGGATCTATCGCGCATCGCGAAGGCGGGCCCCGACGCCGTCACGGTCAGCCTGGACGTGATCACCCGGCTCGCGACGGAGACGCTGTCGAAGCTGCTGTCGGCCAACGCCGCCGCGGGCGACGCGCGCATGGTGGTCGCGTACGGCGGCTTGATGCACAACGACATCGTTCCGCGTCCGGAGCGCGCGGCGTGGAGCTTCGGTCCGGCGATGAAAGCAAAGACGTCGGATCGGTACACGGAGCTCGATCTCGTCGCCCCGGAGCAGATCGAAGACTCGGCGACGTGGCGGACGCTTCCCTGGGTGCCCGGATTCGATCGCGATGCGCACGCACGAAACGCCGTGCTCGTATCCCCTTCCGCGAGGAGCTACGTCCTCGTGTTCCCGCGCAGCACGCAGACGGCGCGCGCCGGCGACGCCGTCGATCCTACGACGGCCGTCCCGAGCGCATCACCGCGATAGCGATCGTGAGCAGCGCGTAGCAGCACGCGGCGACGAGGAGCAGCACCGTCAGGCCCCCGGCGAGCGCGATGAGAATCGCCAGGCTGCTCGCCATGACGCTGCCGACGCCGTTGAGGCCCCACAGCCACGGCGTCTCGTCGGCGTGGTTCTCGCGCATGATGCGCATCCCGGCGGGGAAGGCGAGGCCGAGGGGAAGGCCGATGAGCACCGTCACGAAGACGGCCCACCCGATGCGAACCGGAGTCTCGGCGGCGCTGATCGTCGGGGCGACGCTCGGCCACTCCAGCGCGAATAGAACGACCAGAGCGCTGATCAGCAATGGGAACAAGTAGCAATACGGCGCGGTCGAGAGCGGCAAGGCGTCGCTCAGGAACGAGCCGATGCCGGCGGCGGCGATCAAGCTCGAGAGCACGACGATGAGCCCGTATATCGGCTGCCCGAGGACGATGCCCAAGCGCTGCAAAATCGCGATCTCGATCAGCATGAAGCCTACGCCGATGAAGAGGAAGTAAACCAGGCCGCCGATGAGGCTCCGCCCGACGTGGCCCTGCGGGCGCGCGCGGCGCGCGAGCGGCCACAGCACGGTGCCGATGGCGAACACGAGCGACGCGATCACGGTCATCCCCAGCGTTCGCGTCGCGAGCATGTTGCCCTCGATGGTCGCGGTCGCCTCGACCGGCATCGGCCGCCACAGCGCGCTGAAGCGCACCACGTTGAAGAAGAACGGGCGGTCGTCGGTCGACGGGCGCAGATCCAGCACGTCCTTCGACGTCACCCGAAGGAGCCCCGCGCGCGAGGTCGCGGCGAGCACGGCTTCGAGCTGTGGATCGGCGGCGTGCATGTCGGGGAGGGCGACGACGTTGTACCCCTTCACGGCGGCGATGAAGCGGATCCCGTTGAGATCCGCGGGCGACAGGGGATCGCGACTCACGATGACCGTGTTGACCACGCCGGCTCCGACGAGCGCGATGTGTTGCCGCGGCGACGCAACGCCCCGATCGAGCAGCGCGGCCACGGCCAGGCCCATCATTCTGGACGTCTCGATGGTCGCCCACCGCGATACGGTGAGCACCCCGCCCGGCTCCAGGCGGTCCAGGAACGTGCGCCAAGCCTCGAGCGTGTACAGGCCGTTCTCACCGAGGGCGTGCGCGCCCGCGCCCGTCGCGGCCCAGGTGTCGATGAGCGACGCCTGCACGACGCGGAAGGTTTTCTTCGTGCGCGACAGCCAGCTCCGCGCGTCGTCGTGAATCAGGTGCACCTCGGGGCGGCTCGCGACGAGCGCCGGCGCCCCGAGCTTGCCCTTCAGGATCTCGAGCATGCGGTCGTTCAGCTCGATGCCGTACACCGGCGAGTGTCCGGCGAGGAGCGCCGCCTGGATGTCGCGCGATCCGCCGACGCCGATGATCGCCGCAGGGCCGCCGGGACGAATGAGATTCGCGATGTCGGTGACGTCGCACTCGAGAAAGCGCAGGTTCTCGAGCGACCCTCCGGCGTCGTAGAGCGGCGTCGCCGCGTGCCCGTCGATGACGAGCGTCCGCTGGTTCACGGTGGGCGCCACGCACCTCGCGCCCATGCCCCAGTACATCGCCGGTCCCGGTGCGCCCTTGAGCACCTCGATGCGCGAATGGCTGTTCCACAGCTCTTCTTCGACCATCGCGTAGTACTCGGGGCGCTCCTTTACCCAGATGGGCCGGAAGCCATGGTCGGTGCTGCGGTTCGCGATGGACAAGAGAACGAGCCCCGCGAAGGCCCACGTGGCGCGCCGCGCAGAAGCGCCGTCGTTGCCGGCGCGGGCGAACGCCACCGCGGCGAGGGCCGCGACCGAGCCCATGACGAAGATCGCCGTGCCGCCGTCCAGGAACACGAGCAGAAGCGGCACGAGCGGCGCGCCGAGCGCGGCGCCGGCGAGGTCCACGGCGTAGACGCGCCCGATGGGAAATCGCGTCCGCGTGAGGGCCGTCGCGATGGCGATGCCCGCGGGGTAGTAAGGCAGCGCGAGCGCGGCCGAGAACACCAGGAACAACGCGTAGGTCGTCGCGATGGGTTCCGAGCGGATGGGCAGGATGAGCAGCCCGATGTAGCTCACCGGCACCGCGAGGGCGAAGTACAGCGCCGCTCGCGACAGCTCGCGCGGGACGCGATCTCCGGACAGCTCTTCGCCCCAGAAGTACACCCGCACCGCGCCGGCGGTGAGGCCGCAAAGCCCCATCGCGAGCACGAAGAACGCGAGCGAATACCAGGTGACGATGGACAGGACGCGCGTGTCGAGGACCTCGAGCGCGAGCGTGGCGTTCGTCACCAGCGCCAGGCCGAGCAGAAAGGGGCCTTGCTTCACTTCGAGGATCCGGACTTCGGCGTGCTGGGCGGCGGGGGATGGGAGTGCGAAAGCGACGATTCGCGCTCGGCGTACGACCGCTGGGAAGCTTCTTGATAGAGCGCGTGCGCGCCGGGCAACTTGGCGTCCTGCCGCATCAGCGAGAGGAGTCGGTTCATGGCGAGCTGCGGCGGTACGGTGCCCTCGTAAAGGCCCATCTTCAGCTCGAGGAGCTCGGTGAGCGCGGCGTTGCCCGTCGCCTTCGTCAGCGCGGCGCGGGCTCCGGTCATGTCGCCCTGCTCGACCAGGTCGTCGACCTTCGCAAACGGTTCCGGGAGGTTCAGCCGGGCCATGGCGGCGCAGCGTATCAGGAGTTGCCCCTGCTGTGCGATGCGAGAGCGGCCCACGTGGCGCCGTGGGATGCTTTCTGGCATGCATGCGCTAACGGAGCCGTGGAGAAAGAACCGATATACGTGAAGATCTGCGGCGTCACGCGAGTGAGCGACGCCCTTTTTTGTCTGGAAGCGGGGGCCAGCGCCATTGGCTTGAACTTCGTCCCGTCTTCGAAGCGTCGAATCGAGGAGACGACGGCGAAGGAAATCGTGGCCGCCGTCGGCGGGCGGCTCGGCGTGGTCGCGGTCGTCGCGGGGCTCTCGATCGACGAAATGCGGGGACTGCGCGCTCGCACGGGCATCGAATGGTTGCAGCTCCATGGAGACGAGTCGCCCGCGGATCTCGACGGGGTCCTGCCGCATGCCGTGAAGGCCGTGCGCATCGCGAGCGCCGCGGACGTACGGCTCGCCCGAACTTATCGCGGAGAAAGGCTCCTGCTCGACGCGAAGGTCGATGGCGAGCTCGGCGGCACCGGCGAGGCCTTCGATTGGCGTCTCGTGCAAGACTTGGTGCGAGAGCGTGCGGCGCTGCTCGCCGGCGGGCTTTCGCCGGAGAACGTCGGCGCCGCGGTCCGTAGCGTGCGCCCCTTCGGCGTCGATGTCGCGAGCGGAGTCGAATCCGCTCCGGGCATCAAGGACCCGGCGCGCGTGCGGGCCTTCGTCGCCGAGGCGCGCCGCGCGAGCGTCGAGTGAAGATCTCCTCCGTTTGGGCGCTCTTCGCGTGCGCGGCCTGCTCTTCGGCGCGGATCGCGGGCGGCGCAGTGGTCGCGCCGGGCAGCGAGCCGGCGGGCGTGACGCTCTCTCTGTTCAGCATGGGCCGCTGCGAAGACGAAAAGGGAGCTCGCGTTCCGGAGCTCGAGGCGCGCATCTCCGTCGTGCGAATGGCCGACGGAAGGCTCGTGCTCGTCGATCGACGACCGGGCTACGACTCCATCGTCGTCGACAACGGCTGGGACGAAGGAGATTCTCGCGTGTTCCAGCTCGCGGTGAAGAAGAGCGGCGGCGTCCCCTATCTGCGCGAGTACCGCCTGCCGCGGTCCGGTACGGATTTCGGCCGACTCGTGCTCGTCGATCGTGTCGTCACCTGGCGCGATTCCCCGAGCGGCTTTCACGCGAGCTATGTCGAAGCGGCTCGCGCGTGCTTCCTGACGCCTTACGGCGCGAAGGCCGGATGACGCGGCGGTCGCGCCAAGGCAGATCGCGATCTGTTCCGCCAAGCCTCGCACGTCTCGGCGCGCGCAGCCTTCGCCCCCGCCGGTTTCTCGTGGCTCTTGCCCTCCACGACGATCGTGATCTGTTCTTCCAAGACCGCTCAAGTCGAGACTAGAAGTTCCCACTGCCGCTGAGCATCGCGCCGGCGATGCCCGACGAGGGCCAGTCGAAGCTGTCCTCGATCTGTTTGCCGTCGACGCTCGTCGCGCGAATGCTGAACGGCCCCTGCCCGAAGCCGCTCGCGTCGGTCAGCGTGCCGTCTCTGCCCCGCTGGAGCGTCACGTAGCTCGCGTGGTTCTTGCTCTTCACTTCGACCTTCGAGAGTGGGACGCGCGCGTTGCGCAGCCAGAAGCTCGTCCACCATTCGTTCGAGCCGGTCTGGAACTCGTACATCGTCTTGCCGGTATCCGGACACTCCGCGAATTGCCAGGTCATGGAGCGCGGATACTCGCCGCCGTTCAGGATGGCGTAAGCGTCGGGGCTCACGTCGATGCTGTTCGTGCTGGTCGCGCCGTACGTGACGACGCGCAGCACCGCCGATTTCCCCTTCGCGGTCGTGACCGAGATGCAAGCGTCGCAGTAGCCGGAGACGTTCGGGATGCCGTTCCACAGTCCGGCGAGGAGCGTTCCTTCCGCCGCGCGCACGGACGCCGGGTACTTCGTGCTCGGCGCGCAGGCGTTGGGGTACTGCGTCTCGTCGTAGTCGACGGGGCCGAGGTTGAACTGCCCGCCTTCGTACGGCTCGCCGAAGAGAACGGGCGCGCCGGTTGCGCTCGACGCGCCCGCGCTGCCGTTCGCCCCGCCGTCGCCGCCGGTTCTGCCCCCGCTTTCGGTCGTTCCGCCGTTCGCGCCGGCTGCCGCGGTGTTCGTGCCGCTCTTGCCGCCATCGCCGTTGCTCTTTCCGCCGTTCGTCGGGTGTCCGCCGTTCGCCGATCCTCCCGCGGCGTGACTCGTCGCGCCGCCGCGGGCCGCGTCGGCCTCGTCGTGTCCGGCCCCGCCGCCCGAACAGCTCGCGCACCACAGCAACGACACCCCCAGCGCCGAGCAAAGAAGCCGCATCCTACGGATGGTAGCGGCTCTTCCGAGCCCGCTCCCCACAATCCGAGGGGCTCGCATGGAGCGAAAGTGCCTACCGTGCGTCCCCGTGTAGGTATAGTTCCCGCGCCATGTCGCAAGTCATTCGCGATCCGCAAGGCACGCGTGCAGAAGCCGTAAGACCCGGATACTACGGGGACTACGGCGGTCGCTTCGTCGCCGAAACGCTGGTGCCCGCACTGACGGAGCTCGAGCAGGCGTACCGGGACATCGTGCTCGGCATCGCCTTTCAACGCGAGTGGCGGGCACTGCTCGCGGATTTCGTGGGGCGACCGACGCCGCTCTACCGCGCCGAACGGCTGCGCGCGGCGATCGATCCCGGCGAGCAGGCGATCTCCGAGCTCTGGCTCAAGCGCGAAGATCTGTGTCACACCGGCGCGCACAAGATCAACAACGCGCTCGGCCAGGTGCTCCTCGCCAAGAAGCTCGGCAAGGAGCGCATCATCGCCGAAACTGGGGCTGGGCAACACGGCGTCGCGACCGCGACGGCCTGCGCGATGATGGGGCTTCCGTGCGAGGTGTACATGGGCGCGGTCGACGTGGAGCGGCAAGCGCCGAACGTGCTCCGGATGGAGATGCTCGGCGCGCGCGTCGTGCCCGTCACTTCGGGCTCGAGGACGCTGAAGGACGCGATGAACGAAGCGCTCCGCGATTGGGTCACGAACGTCCGCACGACGCACTACTGCGTCGGTTCGGCGGCGGGCCCGCACCCGTACCCCGCGCTCGTGGCCGACCTGCAACGGGTCATCGGCGACGAAGCCCGCGAGCAGATCGCGCGGCAGTCGGGCGGCCCTGCAGACGTCGTCGTCGCGTGTGTCGGCGGCGGCTCGAACTCCATCGGGATGTTCCGGGCGTTCATCCCCGACGACGTCGCGCTGTACGGCGTGGAGGCGGCCGGGGAGGGGATCGACACCGGCAAGCACGCGGCGACGCTGACCGCGGGAAACCTCGGCGTGCTCCACGGTTCCCGGACGATGGTGCTCTCCGATTCGAACGGGCAGATCCTCGAAGCACACTCGATCAGCGCGGGTCTCGACTACCCCGGCGTCGGCCCGGAACACGCCTATCTGCAGAAAATAGCGCGCGCGACGTACCTGACGGCGACGGACGACGAGGCGGTGCGCGCGGTCGAGCTCGTCGCGCGCCGGGAAGGCATCATCGTGGCGCTCGAAACGGCGCACGCGTTCGCGCGGCTCGCCGACATCGGGGCGCGCGAACGACGACGGCTAGGACGTCCGGTCCGGATCGCGCTCTGCTTGTCCGGGCGCGGCGACAAGGACCTCGAGACGCTCCAGTCGCTGAAAGGCAAGCACCCGTGACCGTCGAACGCATCGAGCAGACGTTCGCGCGACTGGCTTCCGAGCGGCGCACCGCGCTCGTGGCGTACCTGTGCGTGGGAGATCCCAGCGTGGACGATTCGAAGGCGTGCGCCCTCGCCGCCGTCGAAGCGGGCGCGGACATGCTGGAAATCGGCGTTCCCTTCAGCGACCCCACCGCGGACGGACCGGTCATCGCCGCGGCGGCGTTCCGCGCGATCCACAACGGGGGCTCTCTCACCGCCGCGCTCGACGTCGCGCGCGCGGTCCGCGCGCGGAGCGACGCCCCCATCGTGCTCTTCACCTACTACAACCCGGTGATGGCCTTCGGAGAAACGAAGCTGCCTGCCGTCGCGCGCGAGGCGGGCGTGGACGCGTTCCTCGTCGTGGATTTGCCGCCGGAAGAAGGCGCGGAGCTCCGGCGTTGCGCGCGCGAGAGCGGCATCGGGTTCATCCCGCTCCTCGCGCCGACGAGCGATCGCGCTCGCGAGGACGCGGCGTTTCCGACCGCGAGCGGCTTCGTCTACTACGTGTCGATGACCGGCGTCACGGGCGCCGCCGGCGTGTCCATCGACGACGCTTCGCGCCGGGCCAACGAGCTGCGCGATCGGGCGCGCCTGCCCGTGGTCGTCGGTTTCGGCATCGACTCCAGGGAGAAGGCGCACGCCGCGCGCCGACACGGCGTGTCCGGCGTCGCCGTCGGCACCGCGATCGTCAAAGCGATCGCCGCGGGCAAGAGCACGGCGGAACGCGTCGCCGCGGTGCGAAAGCTCGTCGCCGAGCTCCGGGCCGGCCTGGACGAGGCTTGAGGATTTTCAGAACAGAGCCTCGAGCGACAGCGAGGCCGTGACGTATTGGTCCGTGGCCTTCGCGCTCGGGGTCCTCACGTAGTCGTAGGTCACCCACGTGAGACGTCCGTCGACGCGGACGAGGAGCCACCGAACCAGCTCGAAGCCCGCGCCGAGGCGCGCCGTGAGCCCGTAGCCCGGAGTTTGCGCGCGCACGGCGATCGGGACGGTACTGACCACGGGCGACGCCGGCAGCGCCGTGCCCTGATCGCCGATCGTGAGCAGGTGGTCGTACTCCGCGGCGCCGGTGAAGTGAAAACGGTTCACGCGAACGCGCGCGTCGGCGCCGAGCCTCAGCGCGTTGTAGCGCGCGGAAGGGATTTCGCGATCCGGCGGGACCGCGCCGAAGGTGTAACCGGTGTAGCCGTAGCCGGCGAAGAGCGCGAGCCACGGCGCGCTCGCCTTCGAGGAGAACGGGATCCTCGCCTTGAGCGCGCCTTCCGCGCGCAGGTACGTGGTGCCGACGCTCGCGCGGTCGCTGGTCGTCGACGTCGCGCCTACCGATTGCGCGAACGAACCGTCGAGCCCGAGCAAACCGTGGAGCAGCGGATACACTTCCGCCGACAGCACGAACCCCGGGACGGGAAAAGCGTGATACGTGCGAGCGGCGCCGGGGGCCGAGTCGGTGTCGGTGAAATCGCGCGCGGTGGTCTCGAATCCGACGCGGAAGAAATACGCGGGCGGGCGAGCGTCGGGCTGCTCGTCGGCGCCCTCCAGCCTGCCTGCTTTCTCCGACTTTCTCGCGGCGCCACGCGGCGCATCCGCATTCGTGGCGCGGTGGTCGTCCGGTTCGGCGGTCGCCGGCCGTTCGAGCGAGAGGCAGAGAAACGCGAAGAGCGCGGCGCGCCATGCTTCGCTTCTTCGTAGAGGATGATACGTTGACGGGGTGCAGCGCTTCACCTTCGCGGTGCTCGTGTTCGGCACGACGCTGGCGGCGACGGACGCCCGCGCCTTTTGCCGAAAGACGACCTGCCGCGACTGCCCGACGGATCTCGACGGCTGCACGATAGGGGGACAGCCGCTGATCTGGCCGGGGGCTTGCACGAGCTTTGCTCTCACGCGTCAGGCGTCCCAGCAAGTGAGTGAAGACGACGCCGCGGCCGTCGCGACGAAGGCGTTCGAGGCATGGCAATCCGTCAGCTGCCCGGGGACGGGCGAGCCGCCGTCGATCTCCATCGCCGAAGCTTTCGGTCCGACATCGTGCACGCTCGCCGAGTATAGCCACACCGGCGCCAACGCGAACGTCATCGCCTTCCGCGACGACGTTTGGCCATACGCCGACTCGGAGGACGCGGTGGGCCTCACCACGGTTTCGTTCGACAGCATCACGGGCGAGATCGTCGACGCGGACATCGAGCTCAACGGAACCGTACCGCTTTCCGTCACCGACGCCGTGCCGCCCGGCGATTTCGATCTGCTCTCCGTCTTGACTCACGAGGCCGGACATTTTCTCGGGCTCGGCCACTCGAGCGATCCCGACGCGGTGATGCGCCCGGTGTACGATCCCGGGACGCCGTCGCTGCGCGTGCCGAACGACGACGACATCGCGGGCATCTGCGCGATCTATCCGCCGGGCCGGAAAGCCTTGCCCTGCGACTTCACGCCGAAGAACGGCTTCGCGAACGAGTGCCCGCTCGCCGTTTACAAGGGAGGCTGTTCGGTCTCCCGGGCGACGGCGCCGAACGGCGACGGCGTCCCGTCCACGTTGCTGCTCGTCGCGTTCTCGATCGCTCTTCGCTTCGTTCGCCGGTGGCGTGCTCGGCCGTTCAATCCACGGGAAGAAACCGTCACGGAAGCGGTTCGCGAGAACGCGAGCGCGGCGCCGTCGCGGAGCTCGTAGGGAAGGCGGGGGGACAGCCGAAGGGACAGTACCGCGAACACTCGTACGGCGCGCAGCGGAAGGGTTCGCAGCCGCCGTCGCGAGGACAACTGGGTTCGTGGCGCTGCGCGATGACCGCCGCGTCCAGCTCTTCGAGCGCAGGGACCGCGCCGGCGTCGTTCGCGACGTCGCTGTCCGCGCTCGACTTTGCGACGATCACGTCGCGGTCGAGATTGCCGCACGCGAACGCGGCCAGGGCCGCGAGCAGGGCGGACGTCGCGAGCCTCACTTCCGGCTCCCGCCGAAGTCGAACGCCTCGATCTCGACGCCGCCGGTGAACGCGACGAAAGTCGGCCCCCAGCTCGCCGCGTCTCGACCGTCGATCAGCATCACCGGGCGATAGGCCGCGAGCCCGGCGAGCGCGTCCGCCCGGAGTGCGAGCCACGGCAACACGCGAGCGTCCATCCCGATGGTCGCGACGCCGACGCCGGTCGTCGCCGACGCTCCCTGTCCGTCGTATCGCGAGGAGCTCGCCTGGCCGGACATGGAGACGAGCGCGACGCCGCCGCCCGCGCCCGCCGTCACGCGAAACACGTCCGCGACGTCGAGGGCGGTCGCGCGCAGCATCGCTCCGAACACGTCCGCGGAGATGGCCGCCGTGCCCTCCGGCGCGGCGACGTTCTGCGACGCGACCGGGAGGACCCCGAACGCCGATATCGAGAAGTAGCGCATCGGCTCGAATCGCGCCTCCACGTGAACGACCGGCACCTCCGCGACGCCGAATGCGCCGCTCTCGGCGCCCGCGCCGGCGCCGAGCCAGAGCGCCGGCGATTCCTTCCCCGCGCTGGATTTCTGCCGATGCACCCCCGGCTCGGGGCTGTCCTTCGCTACGTCGTCGAAGGCCTCGGCCGGCGCCGCTTCCGCCGGTTCTTCGCTTGGAACGGGTTTCTTCGCTGGCGGCGGCTCCGGGGGCGGCGCGGGCTCTTTCTCCGCCGGCGCGGCGGCCTCGTCCGCCGGCGGCGTCTCGGGCGCCTCGCGACGCGGTAAATCGATGAGCCTCCCGTGCAGCTCCTCCGCCGCGCGCACCGAAGCGGGCGTACCGCCCTTCGAGGTGACGGTGGAGGCGTAGATCACTTCGCGAGTGTCGGGGCTGAGCACCGCGAGCTCGATTCGGTTCGGCTTCTTGATGGAGAGCACCGCGACCGCCTTGTATCGATCTGCGAGCTCCGAGACGTCCGCCGAACGGTCGCTCGCGCGGACGTCGACCGGATCGAGCCCGGCGTTGCGCACCTCCGCGAGCACCCGACGCGTCGCTGCGTCCGTGCGCGAGTGCTCGACGGCGATCCGAGGCCGTTCGCCGCGCGCGACGGCGGCGCTCGCGACGATGGCGATGCCGGCACACGCTGCGACGCACCGTCGCGCGACGGCGTCCGCGGTGAGGAGCCGCGCATCCATCGCCCGCGCCGGCGCCGTGCGATTCGAGTCACGGTCGCTCATGGCCATCCCCCGTCAACACGTGCTCGGCCGCCGCGCTGTGCGGACCATCGGGGTAGCGATCCAGGTACTGCTTCGCGAGCGCGACGGCGCTCCTCCGGTCGTGTGCAGCGATCTGGATCTCGAGGAGACGGCCGAGCGCCGCGGCGGCGAGCGGGCCGTCGGGCGCCTCGTCCAGGTAGGCGAGCAGCCACTTCTTCGCGCTGGTCGTATGCTTGCCGTCGAGATCCAGCCGGCCCAGGTAAAACGCGGCGCTGGCGGCGCTTCGCGTGCCGGGGAACCGGTCTCGAGCCGCGAGGTAGATCGCCCGCGCCGCTCCGGGGCGACCGGAGAGCCGCGCGGCGTCACCGAGGAGCAGCAGATTCGGCGCGGACGTCTTCGCGCAGATCTCGTCGATGCCGTCGGTCTCGGCGGCTCGAAACGCCTCGTCGTAGCGGCCGCCGCGGGCCATCGCGAGCCAGTCCGGGTGCGCTCTCTCCGGCTCCTGTGGGATCACCGCGGGAGCGGCCGCCGCCGGATCCGCCGAGGGAACGGCCTTCGGCGTCTTCGACGCGTCGACGAGCTCCGAGACGCGGTATTGCGAAAGCGCGCAGCCGGCTTCCACGCGCTCTCCGGCGGCGATCGGGCTGCCCTCGCCGAAGACGCATCCCGATAGCGTCACCTTGCCTTCGTAGAGCTCGAGCACGAAGCGATCCTTCACCGGATCCCAGGCGACCTCGAACTTCGTGCCGGTGACGTGCACCACGAACGGCCCGGCGTGCACGAGCCACCGGTTCTGCGGTCGCGGGACGACCGACAGCTTTGCTTTGCCTGCTTCGATGACGACGTCGGCGCCGTACGGCGACACGGCCGTCACCCGACCGCGGGTGCCCGGCGCGAGCTCGGCGACCGTCCCCTCGTCGAACCTGAGCTCGAGGCTGCGATCGTTCGGGGTCGGCAGGAAGTCGCCGACTCTGCCGGGCGCGCCGTCGACGGAGAACTCGACGTCGCTCGTCCCTGCGTGGCGATAAAGAAGGAACGCGACGGCGGCGGCGGCCCCCAGCAACAGGCCGCCGATGGTCCGCATGGCGGCGCGCCGTCGCCGCTCGGCGCGGAGCTGGGCGAGCAAGCGATCGCGGAGAAAGGCCCGCTCGGCCTCGGTCGCGCCCCCGTCTCCCTGATTCAGTGCGACCCTACGACCGAGCGCCTCGATGCCCTCTAGCGAATCCATGGCGCCCGGACGAGGTAGTCTTCGAGCGAAGGCTCGCGCCGGGCACGCATCGTAAAACGAGACGCCGCGCGCGAGACGCGCCGCTTGATGGTCGACACCGACGAGTCGTAGAGAGCCGCGATCTCCGCAATTTCACAGCCGTCGATGAAGCGCAGCGCGAACACCAGACGGTCCTCGGTCGGCATGGCGTCGAGCACGCGATACGTGGCACGCACGGCTTCGTCGACCTCCGGATCGGCGATTTGCGGATCCATCCGCGTCGGCGGCTCGTCGGCGGGGAACAGATCGAAGAGCCGCTGCCGGGTGCGCTGCCGCAGGCGCTTGCGCGCGCGGTTCACGGCGATCTGTCCCATCCAAGTCTTGAGGGCTTCGGGATCGCGCAGGCGATCGATCGAATTGATCGCCGCGAGAAACACTTCTTGCACCACGTCCGCGATCTCCGGGTCGGGACCGAGGAGCCGCGAGAGGATGCGGCGGACGTAGGGGTAATAGCGATCGAACAGCCGCGCGGCGCCGGCAGGCTCACGCGCTCGCAGCGCGCGAACGACGACCTCGTTCGAATCCGGCAGACGCACCAAGCGCCGCGTCGCAGGCGCTTCGACCTGCTCGTGGTCTTCGGTGGCTCGAAGAGGGATGGTCCGCATTCTCGCTATGGCGAAAGCTTCGCCGCAAAACGTACGGGGGTATCAGCCGGGGCCCGATACTCAGCCTACTTCCATAAAAAACGAGTTGTCGACCCTCAAACTGTTCGAAGTTTGCACATTGCAGAGCGAGCCGACTTTTCGAGTCAGCAGAAATAACGCGCGTCAACGACAAGCGGTGAGCTGTACTTCGGTGCCGGGCTTCACTTTTTCTGCCGCGGCCGGCTTTTGATTCAAGACGACGTACGTCGGCGTTTCTCCCACCGAAATCCACCGGACGACGGCCTTCAGCTTGAGCAGGTCGAGGGCTTTTTGAGCTTCGGAGATGCTTGTCCCGATGAGCTTCGGCACCTCGATGACGTCGGGACCGCTCGACACCTGCAGGCGGACCACGCCGCCCTTCGCGAGCACCACGTTCGCTTTCGGAACCTGATCGAGGACGATCCCCTGATTGACGGTGTCGCTCGGCGTCATCGCCACTTCGCTGGTGTAGCCGCGCTCGTCGAGCTTTTGCTTCGCGTCCGCCGTGGCGAGGCCCTCGACGCCCGGTACACGCGTCATTTCGTCGGCCAGGGTGATCGTGACCGGGTAGTCGCGGGCCACGTGCTGGCCCGGCGGGGTCGACTGACGGATCACAGAGCCGGCCTTCACGTCGCTGGATTGTTCGTGAGCGCCCATCAATAGCGCGATGTGCGAGGCCGCCGCGTTCGCGCGCGCGTCCGACTCCGGCAACCCGCGGAAATCCGGCACTACGGTGTCCGGTGGAGCGTCCTTGTGGAGAATGTCGTAGCGCTCGATGACGTACATCGTCCCGACCGTCGTGAGCACCGATGTCAGGAGGGCCGTCAGTACTACCGTTGAACCGTGCATTCTCCGTCCTCGCTCTGCGAAAGCCCTGACACGCCAATATACAGGACACTCGCTTCGACGCGGGGGAGAAATTTCGCGAACCCGGGGAGAGCGCGTTCGGGAGGGCGAGGGCTACCGGAGCCGCGGGCGGGGAGGGCGTTTGCCGCTCCCGCGCCCCGTTCCACTCGCCGCTACATCGCTGCCTTCGCTTGCTGATCCACCGCGTTGATCAAATCGTCCATCTCGATGGCGTAATCGAAAATATGCATCCCGAACCCGAGGCCCTCGGAGCTCGTGTTGCGATACGCCGGAACCGGGCGTTTGTCGTCGCTCGTCTGGTTCGGACTGATCTCGAGGTAGCTGAGGCCGTTCTCGTATTTGCACGACCCGCTGAACAGGTCTCGCTCCATCCAGAACGGGGTCGACACCATCGGCGCGGGGGTCGCGGGCGCGTCCGGCGCGAAGATGGGATCGTAGAAATGAACCGGAACGTAGCCGCCTTTGTAGTTGCCCGAATTTCCGGCGAGCACCGAGGGATTCGTGCAAGCGTTCATCAATCCGGGCCCGGTGCCCCGACCGAAGAGGGTGTTCGCAGGCGGAGGCGCGACTTGCGCGAAGCTGTTGTACGCGATGACGCACCCGACCTGCGCGGGCTTGGTGCAAATGGGAATGTTCTGGAACGTGCCGCCGACGTCTTTGTTCTCCGGCACCTGGATCGAGCCGCCAATGAGGAGCGCCGAGATGAGCTGTTTGCGAAGCGAAGCGTCGTTGTCGAACAGCTCGGTCATGAGCTGCGTGAGCATCGCGGTGCCCTGAGAATGGCCCATGATCACGAACTTCCGTCCGTTGTTGTAATGCGCCATGTAGTACTGGAACGCCGCCTTCACGTCGCCGTAAGCAAGCGCGGAGTCGCCGGTGACTCCGATGGAGGCCTTCGAGCCGGCGTCCGTCGCTGCGCCGCTGTCCGCCGCACCGCCGTCCTTCGTCGCGCCGCCGTCCTTCGCTGAGCCGCCGTCGACCTGAGCCGCCGCGCCGCCGTCGCTGCTCGACGCCGAGGGAATCGCGAGAGACACCTGCCGATAGAGCGGCGCGTAGATCTGGCAGAGCTGGTTGAAGCGCGCCGCCTGCGCGACGAGCGGATCGAGCACCAGGCTGATGTCGGAAAAATCCGTCATGTTCCCGTTTCCGCCGAGCGCGACGGTCGGGTACACGTAGAAACAGTCGTACCCCGGATCCGCCGCTACCTGGTGCTTGTCGACCTGTTGCGTATTGTCTTTCAAGATCTCCGTCGCATCGAGGTTCGTGAGGCACTCGTTCGGATCGTTGCCCGGCAAGCAGGCCCAGAGGTTCCTGTTGCTGTAGTCGAGCGTGCCGGAGGTGCCCGTGTCCTTCAGTCCGGAGCGATCCACGTGGAACCCGCCCCCGTCGGGCGTCGCCGTCGACACGGATCCGCCGCTGCCGCCCTTCGCGGTGCTGCCGCCGGTACCGCCGGAACCACCGCTGCCGCCGCTGCTGGTCGTCGTGCCGTCGGGTCCACCGCCGTCGTTGCTCGACTTGGTCCCGTTGTCGTTGGAGCAAGCCGCGATCGCGAACGTCGAAATCAAGAGAAGCGCTCTTTTCATGAGATCACACCCTTTGCGAAGCGCCGCTCGTCCCTGATCCGGGCGCTACACACGCGCTTCTAGCACCGCTCGCGCGCTCTCGACGATACACGAACGCTCATTACGCGTGCCGCAATGCTCTAGCGCGGCTTGGCGCAGCCGCTGAACGACGGCGCGCCCAATGCTGGGCCAAATCAGCGCGGATCGTTCGCGCGACCGACGACGTACGCCCGGATCGATTCGACCTGCGCAGGTGTGAGCACGCCGGAAAACGACACCATGCCTGCGTCTTTCAGCGTACCGCCGAGGACGATCTTCGCGAACTCGTCCGTCGAGCGGATCGCCAGGGCCGAACGAAGGTCCGGCACGACGCCCCCACCGACGACCGCGTCACCGTGACACGTCCCGCAGAACCGGGAATAGACGCCCTTGCCCTGAGCGAGCAGCGCTTCGTCGCCGAAGCGCTCGGGTGGCTTGGGCTGTGGGTCGTTCTCGAGCTTCGGCAGGGGTAGCTGAGCGGTGCCGCCGAGTCGGAACGCGAGGATACGGCTGCGATTGACGCCGAGGCTGCCCTTCTTCGCGATCTCTCCGCCGGTGAGCGGAACGGCGCCGCCCCAGCCCGCGACGATCGCGACGTATTGCGTGCCGCCGACCGAGTACGACATGGGCGCGGCGATGACGCCCGTCTGCGTGGAGAACGACCAGAGCGGCTTGCCGTCGCGCGCGCCATAAGCGACGAAGTTTCCGGCCGCGTCACCCTGAAACACGAGCCCGCCCGCGGTGGAGAGCACGCCGCTGTTCCAGATGCCCTCGTGCTCGACGTGCCAGGCCTCTTTCTTGGCGACCGGGTCCCACGCCTTCAGGTACCCCTTGATCGAGCTCATCACCTGCGCTTTCACGACAGGATCCTGCGGCATGCTCGCCGCGGCAGGATCGACGCCGATGTTGTAGCCGAGCGCGGCCGGCGTGAAGTTCGGCGAGTCGACGTACGCGAAGCCGGTGTCGATGGCAGGGATGTACACGAGCCCCGTCTCGGGGCTGAACGACATCGGCTGCCAGTTGTGCGCGCCGTACGGCCCCGGCAGGGCGAGCCACGGCTTGCCGGTCTTCGAGTAATACGCGTTCGGGTCGACGTTGGGCCTCCCGGTGTTCACATCGACGCCCTTCGCCCAGTTGAGCGTCGCGTACGGCTCCGCGGAGATGAGCTTGCCGTTCGTGCGATCGAGCACGTAGAAAAAGCCGTTCTTCGGCGCCTGCATCAGCACCTTGCGCGGCTGTCCGTCGATCGTCAGGTTGGCGAGGACGATGTGCTGGGTCGCGGTGTAGTCCCACTCCTCGCCGGGCGTCTCTTGGTAGTGCCAGACGTACTCGCCGGTGTCCGGCCGGAGCGCGACGATGGACGACAGGAAGAGATTATCGCCCGTGTTCGCGCTTCGATAGCGCTGGTTCCACGGTGAGCCGTTGCCGGTGCCGATGTAAAGAAGGTCGAGCTCCGGATCGTAGGCGACGGAGTCCCACACGGTACCGCCGCCACCTTGCTTCCACCATTCGCCGGACCAAGTCGCCGCCGCCTGCTTCAACACCGGCGATTCGAAGGGCTTCGACGGATCTCCCGGCACGGTATAGAAGCGCCAGACGAGCTTGCCGGAGTCCGCGTCGTACGCGGAGATGTAGCCGCGCACGCCGAACTCCGCGCCGCCGTTGCCGATGAGCACCTTGCCCTTCACGATGCGCGGCGCGCCGGTGATCGTGTAGCGTTTCGAGCCGTCCACCGTAACCACCGACCAGACTTCCTTGCCCGTCGTGGCGTCGAGCGCGACGAGCCGTCCGTCGAGCGTGCCCACGTAGATGCGGCCGTTCCACGCCGCGACGCCGCGGTTCACGACGTCGCAGCAGGCGCGCACGCCCGTCTCTCCCGGCACGCGCGGATCGTACTGCCAGAGCTGCTTGCCCGTGGCTGCGTCGACGGCTTGCACCTTGCTCCACGCGCTCGTCGAGTACATCACGCCGTCGATGACGAGCGGCGTCGCTTCCTGACCTCGATCGGTGTCGAGATCGAGGTACCAGGCGAGCCCGAGCTGCTTGACGTTGTCGGCGGTCACCTGCGAAAGCGGCGAGTGGCGTTGTTCGTCGTAGGTCCGTCCGTGCGTGAGCCAGTTGGCGGTGTCGCTGGGCGCCGCGACGAGGCGCGCCGCGTCGACGGCGGCCGCGCGCGGCGTCGGCGAAGACGGCGCGTTCGCCGGCTGGGTGCAGGCGGTGAGGGCGAGAGCGCCGATTGCGAGCTTATGACGGGAAATGGCGAGCATGCGAGGGCTCGCACAGTACCGTCAGAACGTGAGCACGAGCAACGACAAGCGCGCGCTCGGCGCCGATGCCCCCTTGGTGACGCGGTGCTCCGCCGATCTCCGTCTCTGGCGGCCATCTCGCGACGGATCGGCGAGGTTCCAATAGTAGTGCTACACGCCGGCGCCGCACGATTGGCAGAAGCGCGCGCCGGCTTGCAACTGTGTGCCGCAGCCCGAACAAAACTTTGGGCCGCTCGCGGCGTTCGTCACCGGGTTGCCGCACCCAGCGCAGAATTTCGCGTTCGGGGCGAGCGACGCCTGACACTTGCCGCACGTCGCCGGCGCGGAGAGCTTTTGCTTCTGCACGTCGAAGCCGCGCATCTGGTCGGCGTTGCGCGCTTGTTCCCACGCTTGCTCGACCGCGACCTGCGCTTGCGCCGCAGCGGCGTGCTCGGCGAGATCCGGCGCGCAGTTCTCGCAGAGCCCGCGCTCGTGGTTCCAGCACACCTCCGGGCAAACCCACTGGCCGCATTTGGTGCATTGCCGGAGCTTCGGCTTGCACTCTTCGATGGCGTGCTTGTACGCCGCGTCCCAGGCGGGACCGCGGAAGGCGTCCTTCAGTTGATCGGCGCCCCAGCCGGCGCGCGCGACCTCTCCGCCGAAGAGCGACCCGGCCGCCTTGATCATTTGAGCGGCGAAGCCGAGCGAGTTGCGCTGAAACTCGGAGCGGTATCCGCTGCCGCACTTGTCGCAGAAAAACTCGAACTGAAACCCCTGGTCGTTCGAGTGATCGGTGTAGTTGCGCGTGAAGGGCTGCGAGGCCATTGGGTGCCGTGCAGGATAACGCGGCTCACGCCCCGGCAAAAGCCGCGACTTGCTCGACCACGTCCGCGAACCGCGCGCCGAGCTTCGTCCAGCTGAAGCGCTCGGCGATCTCCCGGCCGCGCGCCGATGCCGCGTCGCGTGACTCCGAACCGTCGAGACAGGCGACGAGCTGCGTCACGAAAGACTCGGTGTCTTCCGCACGGAGGTAATCGTCGGGGGCGGTCAGGTCGAAGCCTCTCACCCCGACGTGCGTCGAGACGAGGGGGATTCCGCTCGCCAGAGCTTCGAGCACCTTCAGGGACGTGCCGCCCCCGTGCTGGACCGCGTTCGCGTAGACGCGGGCTCGTCGGAGGTACGGCACGACGCTCGGAACCGATCCGGTGACCAACACGCGGTCGCTCGCGAGCTCACGGACGGCGCGGGCCGGACGCGAGCCGCACAAGACGAGCCGTGACCGCGGTTCGCGCTCGCGGACTCGAGGCAAGATCTCGCGCGCCAGCCATCGGGCGGCGGCGATGTTCGGCGGATGTTCGAACGTGCCGATGAAGAGAATGTCGTGACCGGAGCGCTCCGACGGGGCCGTCCACGGCACTTCTTCCGTGGCGACTCCGTTGGGGATGACGGTGACGGAGCTCTGGCGCACGGATTGGATTTGCTCCGCGTCCTTCGACGACACGCAGACCACGTGGCTCGCGTCTCGCCACTGGGCTCGCTCCCAGCGCGCGAGCGCTTCGACCTTGCGCGCGTTCCACGCGGCGACGGCGCCGGAGAGCAGCGGGACGCGGATGTGCCGCGCGCGGGAACGCGCGCGGGCGTACTCGCTCTCGACGTTGTGCTCGTCGAGTATCCACGGCAGCCGGCGCGCGCCGTGCACGGGTCGCGCGGCGTAGGAGTGCTCGATCACCGCGGCGGCGAAGGGCGTTCGGCCGTGCGCTTCCTCGAACGCGCGCAGCAAGGCCTTCGGCGTGACCGATCTGACGCGGGCGGGCTCGTTCCCGAAGCCGAACACCGCGGGCCGCCTGGGCTCGACGTGAACCGTCGCGTAGATGGATAGCTCGGGCGATCGCCGATCGACCCGGACGTCGTGGGGATCGGCCGCCGAAAAAAGGTGCACCTCGTAGCGCTCCGCCAGCGCGCGCGCGAAGCGGTACATGCGGATGCGTCCGCCGCTGTGGGCCGGCGCGGGCAGGTACGGCGTGACGAACGCGATTCGGCGCGGCGCTTTCAGAAGAGAGCCCTTCCTCGGCCACCTCTCGCAGAACGGCGCGCGATCGTCAACGCAGGGTGAGATTGGCCGCTTGCGCTCGTGCAGGACAAATCCTAGGTTTCGCGGCCCTTGTCGCCTTTTTCCGCGGATGCCTTGCGCGTCGGATTCGTCAGCACGTTTCCGCCGATGCGATGCGCCATCGGCATCTACACGCAAAAGCTCGGAGAGGCGCTCCTCGAAAGCGGGGAAGCTCGTCCATTCGTCGCCGCGGAAGACGACGGCTCGGGCGAGATCGCGCCGGGGCCGCTCGAGGTCGCGCGTGTCTATCGCCGTGACGAAGACTACGGCGATCGCATCTACGAGGCCGTCAGATCCGCTGGTTGCCACGTCGCCCATTTCCAGTACGCGCCGGATCTCTTCGGCGAGGACGAGCGCTTGCCGTCCCTCGTCGAGCGGTTGGATCGCGCGGGCGTGCGGCCGCTGGTGACTCTGCACACCGTGTATGGCGCGCGCCTCTGGCGCCGGTTCATGCGGCGTCCGACCACTCGGAGCTTTCATCGGGCGCTCGCCGATCACGGTCAACTCGTGGTGCATCACTCCGTCGGCATGGAAAGCGAGCTCTTGCGCCAGGGGATCTCACCGCGGAAGATCACCGTCATCCCCCACGGCACGACGGTGGCCGAGACCGCGCCGGTTTCGCGCGCGCGCGCGGCGCTCGGGGTCCCCGAAGACGCGTTCCTCTTCACGTTCTTCGGTTTCATCCACCGGCTGAAGAACGTCCACACCGCCGTCGAAGGGTTTCTCCGCGCGGCCGAGGACATGCCGCGCGCGCGGCTGCTCGTGGTCGGCATGCCGTGGGGAGATCGCTGGTACAATCACCTGTACGTGGGCGCCATCCGCGCGCGCGTCGCGCTGTCGGCGGAGCGCGCGCGCGTCGAGATCCGCGACGAATACGTCGCGCCCGAGCGCGTCGCCGACGTCTACGCCGCGTCCGACGTCGTGCTCTTGCCGCACCGCCAAAGTTACGGCTCGGCGAGCGGCGTGTTCCATCAGGCCGTCGGGTTCCGGCGTCCCGTCCTCACCGCGCGCGGGCCGAAGTTCGTCGAGGCGAAGCAGCTCTTCCGCGATCTGGACGAGCTCACCGTGCCCGCGGCGAGCGCCGGTGCCTGGGCCCGCGCGATGCGCCGCGTGTACACCGACGAATCGCTTCGCGAAGCCGCTCGCTCCGCCGTGGAAGGCTTCGCCCAGCGCACGAGCTGGCCCACGGTCGCCGCCGAGCACGCCTCCCTGTACCGCCGGCTGCTCGAGCCGCGGCCGATCGCAGTCTGAATTCCCGGGGCCCCGCCGGTCGAGTTATGATCTGAAATAGTGAAATCCAATCAGCGGCGTCCGAGCTCGTGGAGACTCGTGAAGCTCCTCGCGTCTCCGGCGCTGCTGGCGGTGACCCTGGTCATCCTGTATCTCCCGTCGCTCGGCGCCGGCTTCATCGGGCTCGACGACAACTGGCTCTTTCGTACGAATCCGTTCTTGAACCCGCCGCGGCTCGACGGCCTCGAGCGGATCTGGGTCGATTTCTCGGCGCGCACGCGGCTCGCCCTCGGAGCCGAGTACCTGCCGGTCCGCGACACCGCGAGCTGGCTCGCGGTGCGGGCGTCGTCCTCTTCCCCGGCTACGCTGCGCTGCGAGCTGCTCTCGCTCTACGTCGTCGCGGTGCTGACATTTCGTTCGGCGCTGCTCGCCTGCGTGAAGAGCCGCGCCGTCGCGGAGGTGACCGCGTGGCTCTTCGCGCTGCACCCCGTTCACGTCGAGTCCGTCGCGTGGCTCTCGGGGAGCAAAGACGTCCTGTCGCTGTTGTTCGTCTCCGCCGGCCTCTCCACGTACGCGCGGCGCGCGCGGTTGTACGCCTGGTCCGTGCCGCTGCTCCTGCTGCTCGCCGGCTTGTCGAAGGGCGTCGCCGTCGTCGCGCCGGCGCTGCTCTTGGTGACGGATCTGCTGGCTTCACGAAAGCCCGCATGGCGCGTCGTCGCGGTCGCGACGCTGCTCGCGCTCCTGGTCGCGCTCGTCGACGTGAAGGTCGGTGCTGCCGTTGGGATGGTGTCCGCGCCGTACGGGGGCACGCGCTCGGCGACCTTCTGGACGATGGGCACCGTGTCGCTTCGTTATCTCGTCGTGGCCGTCTGGCCTCCGGCGCTCAGCCTGTTCCACGACGTCCCGGTCACGTCACACGCCTCGGTGAAGGCCGCGCTCGGTTATGCGCTGCTCCTCGGGTGGGGCATCGCGGGGATCGCGGCCGCGCGCCGCGGGGCCCCGCACGTGCTCGCGGCGTTCCTGCTGTGGGTGATTCCGCTCGCGCCGGTGAGTCAACTCGTCTTCCCGTTGCAAAATCAGATGGCCGATCGCTATCTGCTGCTGTCCGTCGCGGCTCCGTGCTTGCTGTTCTCGTCCGCTTGCGTCGGGAGCGCGCGCGCCGTACGGGCTTACGCCGACTGGGCTCGATGGCGTCCGCGCGCCGCCGTGGCCTTCGGTGTCATGGCCCCCCTCTTTGCGCTCGCCTTCTCCACGTTCGTCCGCGCCGACGTCTTCGGTGACGAGATGCGCCTGTATCTCGACGCCTACCGCAAAGAGCCGGGCCACCCGGGCGCGGCGTACCAGATCGGCTGGCTCCTCGAATCCATGGGTCAGGCCAAGAGCGCGGAGCGCTGGTACCGCCGCGCCATCGCGACGGACAGCACCCAGGACGCCCGCGCCCGCGCCGCGAACAATCTCGCGCGCCTGCTCGCGCGTCGGGGCGCGCTCTCCGAAGCCGAGGCGGTCCTCGAGGCGACGCGCCAAAGTTTCCCCGATGATCCGCAGTCGCTCGGAAATCTCGCCGAGGTCGTGTACCAGCGCGGTCGGAGCGACGAGGCGCGGCGTCTCTTCGACGAGCTCGTGCGGCGCTTCCCGGGTTACGCGCCTGGACGCCGTCGCTACGAAGCGCACTACGGCGCGCGCGCGCCGTCCGGACGTTGAGCGCGGGTACGCTCGCGGCGTCAGCCGCGTCGAAGCGCCCCGTACTCTTCGAGCACCTCGCGCAGCGCGTCGCGCACCTGCCGTTCAGGGCGGAAGCCGAGCGCCGTGAGGCGCGACGGATCCCCGATGAGCGCCGGGATCTCGACGGGGCGCAGGCGGGCGGGATCCGGCTCCACCTTCACGCGGATGCCGGACAGCTCGAGCATCTCGTCGAGGAGGCTCTGGACGGTGCGCCCCGTACCGCTCGCCACGTTGTACACGCCGCCGGAGACCCCCTTCGTCAACAGGAGCTCGTAGGCGTCGATGACGTCCGCGACGTGCAAGAAGTCGCGGATCGGCGTGAGATCGCCGGTGCGCAGCACCGGCGGAGCCTCGCCCTTGCGGATCGCGCCGAGCTGCGCGGCGAAGGACGGAACGGAGAAGGACGTGGTCTGGCCGCGCCCCAGGTGGCTGAACGAGCGCGCGCACACGACGTCCGTCCCGTAGCTGCGGTGAAACTGTAGCGCCAGCATCTCGGCGGCGGCCTTCGACGCGGCGTACGGGCTCAGCGGCTCGAGCGGCGTCGTCTCGGGCGTCGGCGCGTCCGTGCTGGCGCGGCCGTACACCTCGCCCGAGCCCACGATGAGCAGGCGCGCATCGGGCGCGGCCCGGCGCGCCGCCGCGAGCAACGCCACCGTTCCGACGACGTTGACGTCCAGCGTCTCGATCGGATCCCGGTGGCTCTTTCCGACGGAGCTGACTGCCGCGAGGTGCACGATGGCGTCGGGTCGCGTCGCGTCGAGAAGAGCGAAGAGTCGCTCCGAGTCGCGGATGTCGATGCCGTCATCGAGGGTCGGTCCCCGCGCTTCGATGATAGCGTGTCCGTGCTCCGCGAAACCCCGGCGCAGGTGGCCCCCGACGAACCCCTCCGAGCCGGTGACGAGCACCCTCATGTCGACCGCAGCCGCGCGACGTCGGCGTCCACCATCATCTCGATGAGCTCGCGAAACTTGACCCGCGGCTCCCAGCCGAGGCGCTCGCGCGCGTGCTTGGGGTCGCCGATGAGCAAGTCGACCTCCGCCGGACGCACGAGCGCCGGATCGATGACCACGTACTTTTCGTGATCGAGGCCCAGACGCGCGAACGCGATCTGACAGAGCTCGCGAACGGTGTGCGTCTCGTTGGTCGCGATGACGTAGTTTTCGGGCGTGTCGGCCTGGAGCATGCGCCACATCGCCTCCACGTAGTCTCCGGCGAAGCCCCAGTCGCGCCGGGCGTCGAGGTTGCCGAGCGCGAGCTTCTGCTCTAGTCCGAGCTTGATGCGCGCGGCGCCGTAGGTCACCTTTCGAGTGACGAACTCGAGCCCGCGCCGCGGCGATTCGTGGTTGAAGAGGATGCCGCTGACCGCGAAGAGGTTGAACGACTCGCGGTAGTTCACGGTGATGAAGTGGCCGTACGCCTTCGCGACGCCGTAGGGCGAGCGCGGGTAAAACGGCGTCGCCTCCGTCTGCGGCACTTCATTCACCTTGCCGAACATCTCCGACGACGACGCCTGGTAAAAGCGCGTCTCCGGCAAGTTGTGCCTTATCGCCTCGAGCATCTTCGTCACGCCGAGGGCGGTGAACTCGCCGGTGAGCACCGGCTGGTTCCAGCTCGTCGGAACGAAGGACTGCGCCGCGAGGTTATACACCTCTTGCGGGCGGATGGTGACGAGCAGGGAAGCGATCGAGTACTGGTCGAGCAGATCGCCCTGGTGCAGGTGGATCTTCTCGCGGATGTGCCCGATGCGCTCGAACTTCTCCTCGGACGAGCGCCGGACCATGCCGTGCACTTCGTACCCTTTCTCGAGGAGCAGCTCGGCGAGGTAACTCCCGTCCTGCCCGGTGATACCGGTGATGAGGGCTCTCTTTTTCACCGCCTGGGACCTTCCGGGCAGGCTACTTGGTCACGACCGGCGCGATCCAGAAGATCTCGCCGGCGGTGTCGTCGCCGATGTAGAGGCGACCGTCGGGGCCGAACGCCGCCACCGTGGGGCGGCCGTGCGAGTTGCTCATGTCGTCCCAGCCCGTCGCAAAATCGCTGATGGGTCCGGTCGGCGTGGGGCCGGTGGTCGACATCTTCATCGGCATGCCCGTCACCGGGTCGCCGCCGATCATGACGACGCGAGCGCCCGTCCAGGTGCCGAAGACCCCGTGCAGCGCGACCACGACGCCGCCCGCATAAGGCGCAGGCCAGTTCTGAGGAACGAAGTCGAAGCCGAACGGCGTGCTGCCGATGACGAAGGAGTCGTCCTCGCTCGCGACGCCGCTGCAATCCGGGACCGGAGAGATGTCCGAGAAGGGCACGTTCTTCGACGCGCAGCAGGGGTGACCCCAGTCGTCGCCGTCCTGCACTAGGACGAGCTTCTCGCGCCCGCCGAAGCTCGCGCTGCTGTCACGGCCGAGCTCGAGCGCGAAGCAGTGGTTGTGGCCCTTCTGACAGCGCAGGCGAATCGCGTTTCGGAACCCGCGCGCGACGATGTGGCCGCTCGGCGTTCCGTCGGCCTTCAGGATGCCGCCCTCGAACGGCGTTGGTTGCGTGCAGGCCGAACCCTGGTCGCCGCCGTTGGTGACGTAGACGGTGCCGTCGTCGGCGATGTCGATCGTCTTGCCCCAGTGCGACCCGGATTGATACTGCGTGACGTCGATGACGACGTCTCCAGCCGTCGTGGGATTCGCGATCGGGGTACGACCGCCGTCGTACGGCACGCGGCGAATCTGCGAGACGCTCGCCTGGTAGTAGATGTAGCCGGGTGCGAAGGTGAACCCGTGCGCCGTCACCACGCTCACGATGGGGATCGGCGCTTCGCCCACGCCGTCGTTGTCGTCGTCGGGGACCATCACGATGGCGCCGAGCCCGGTGGTCGCGCCGCCGACGCAGGTGCGACCGGGCGACGCCGCGAACAGCTCTCCCTTCGGACCGAAGCGGAGCTCGCGCGTCGACGTGACTTTTGCGAAGTGATGCGCGCAGTAGCCCTTCTGCAACGTGAGCCACGGCAGCTGTCCCATGTCGCCGCCGACGACGTGTCGACCGGATGCATCGAAGACGATGGACCCGGGCAGCGAGCAGAAGTCCTTCATCGGTGGGAGCGCCGGGGCGTCCGTCGAGGCGGTCGGCATCGCCGTCGACGTCGGCGTGCCGGTGGGCGCGTCCACAGGGACGCTGGTCGGCATCCCCGTCGCGGAGGACGTCGGCGTGCTCGTCGGGTGTGCGCTCGGCGCATCGGCGACGCCGGCGTCCTTGCGAGGAGCGAGGTGATCTTCGCTACAGGCGACGAGCGCCGTCACCGCACCGAACAGGAAAAGCGCCGGAGCGCACGAATACCGAAGGACAGCGGGTCGTTTCATCGCAAGTGGGGGGTCAGCGTAGCGCGTCTTGCCCCACGGGGAAGGAGAGACGCCGCACGGAGCGTCGCGTCAAGGGTGCAAAGACTGCGCGCGGCGTTTTCGAGCTTGAAGCTCCGGCGATTCCGCGACGGCCATCCCTACGAGCCGGACACCTTCCAGAAAATGCTTCACTCCCGTTCGAACGAGCTCGGCCTGTTCGTTTCCGACCTCGGGGTAGCCGCGGCCGGCCGCATCGGGCTTCACGTCGCCCCAGTTCGCAAAAAGGCGTCCCCATTCGCTTCTGAGCGCATCCTCCACGTGCTGCTTACCGAACACCGGATACCAGTAGAGATCGTGGTAGGTGACGCTCGCTACGTACGCCCACGGTGCGAGCCACGTCTTCAGCGACCACTCGAGCGGCTTCTTCAGGGGCCCCCAATAAATTCTGTGCTGATTGCGTGAGGCGAACGTCATCTTCTTGAAGGGCCCGTCGAAGTTCCAGTTCTCCTTCGCGGCGTCGAGATCTCCCACGATCTCGATCTGGCTCGGATCGCCGACGCCGAGCCCCTGCTCGTGCGCGAGCCGAACGTACTTCAGGTCGCGCATCGGATCGAATCCCATGAGCTTCGCGGCGACCGCGTCGATGGCCACCTGATCGGCCGACGCGATGAGGACGTTCTTCACGTGCGGAACCATGCAGCGCGGTCCCGGTCCGTCGCCCGCGAACGTTCCGTCCATCACCGCGAACACGCCGCGGAAGATCTTCTTCTGGATCATGAGGAGATCCACGAGCGTCTCGTGGATGACCGGGTGCGTCCAGTGACGGTGCTCGTTGAGCAGTCCGCCGAACGCGTTCTTCATCGCGCCGGTCGTCGTGGTGAAGATGTGCGTCTTCACGGTCGGCAGATGGATGATATTTTCCCCGATGAAGCGCTTCGGGATCTTGAAGCCCTTCGGGTAGACCTCGTTCAGACAGAGGAATTTTTGGGTGAGGTCGCCCACCGCGTCGCGGACGTCGATCCAGTCTTCGCCTTCGTACAGGTGCACGTTGCGCAGGGCGTGCGCGCGCACGACGTCGATCTGCTTGTTCTCGCGCTCGCCGAGGTGCGCGTCGATGACGACCGTGCGGTTATGACAGGCGTGCACGAGGTTCGGGTCGTAGCCGTCGCGCTTCATCGCGCGGATCACGCCTTCGAGCTGCCACGGCGTGGTCGACGACGCCGGGTAGAAGAAGTGCCACGAGATGTTCACCTTGAGCGCGGTGTCCGCGGACTTGTCGACGACCTCCTGATAGCCCGCGAGGTTCATCACGCGGTGGTAGTCCTCGAGAACGGTGGCGGGAGACGTCCGGACGATCGCGACTTTCGACTTCGACATTTGCCGCGAAACTTGCCAAATGTCGGCCCCCACGCCAAGCGGATACCAGTCGAAAGGAGCGCGGCGCAGCCGCGCGACCCACGGGAACATCTGTAGCCCTCGTCAGCTCCGTGGCAAAGGCGGCGGGATCTCCGGCCCTCACCCGAAGTGGGGGCCGGAGATCCCGCCAGCCTCGAATTGGACGAGGGCTACAGCGTCGCTTCGAACTGTTCCAGCGTCATGCCAAAGGGGCCGGCGTCGATCAGGGTGCCGTGCGCCACGCCGCCGCCCGGCGCTTCGCCCACCGACCCCACATTGATGATGTGGACCCCGTCGAGCTGGCGGTGGAAGGGCACATGGGACCCGCCGCACACGATGACGTCCGCGGGGTCGTCCCCGACGAGGGCGAGCATTTCTTCGTCGGTCATGTCCGGCGTGAAGGGCTCCGTGGGATCCACGGGCGACCCGTGTACCAGGACGAGCTCTTCGGCGTTCTCGAGCGGCAAGCGAATGGTCGGGGGGAGCTTGCCGAGGCGGGCGACGATGAGCTCGCCGAGCCGGTGCTTTGCCCCTACCAGCCGCTCGAGGCGCGCGCGCTGTTCGGCCGTCGCGGGCACGAGCTTGTTCGGGTCCACCGTCGCGATGGCGCGGTCGGAGAGGCCCTGGACGCAAACCGCTCGGTGCTCGAGCAGCAGGTGCCAGGTTTCGAGCGGTTCCGGCCCCGGGAACACCAGATCGCCACACACGAGCAGCTGCTGGAAGTCCCGCGCTTTCCCCTCTTCGAGGACCGCGCGCAGGGCTGCCGCGTGCCCGTGGATGTCGGAGATGCACAGGAACCGCATCGGCTTCGGCGCGATGTAGCACGGAGCCTTCCCGGCCGCTCCATTCTCCGGACCTTTCCCGGGGATCGCGCGCTCGTCGACCTACTGCAGGGCCGAACGGGCCGAGCTGGGCTTCGGCGGAATGCGTCTGGGCGGGATGGCGATGGGACCGCGAGCGAGGCTCGGCGGCGCCTTCCCGCGCTCGGGGATCCGGTAGCTCTTCTTCGCCTGGATGACGTTGGATTTGAGTCCGTTGGCGCGCCGGATCGCCAGGACCGTCGTGCCGTACCGCTTCGCCAGCGTCACTAGGGTGTCGCCCTTCTTGGCCACATGGACGGCGTACGACGGCCCCACGTGGATCAGCTGGTGACGCAGTAACGCCGAGTAGGCTCTTCGCCCCGTTTCTTGGGCGATGGGCGCGTAGAAGCGGACGTGCAAGTGCGTGGCGTGTCCGGGCGCGTGGCGGATGATGGGCGGCATCGCTCCTTTGCCGCGGAAGACGCCGTCGAGCCACTCCGGATCCTCCCCGGCGCGCTCGGCCTCCGCGCGCAAGAGCGCCTGGACGGAATGGTCGATGAGGATCATCTCGACGTCCGTGTGGGCGATCAGCGCGCGCACGAGCGCCCAAGTTCGTGTGGTGTCCAGATTCTGCGCAGTCGCTCGCCGATACCAGCCGGAGCCGTCCAGATAGTAGAAGCCGACGTCGGCGTCGCGACCCGCTTGATGGCTCATGTGCGGGCTCAGATACCCGCCGTTCTTCGCGCTGATGTCCCCGATGTATAGCGGCGGCGATCCCGGAAACTCGGCGTCGACGGCGCGAATGGCCGTCTCGAGATAGCCGATCGTTTCCTCTGTCCCGAACGCCTCGCCGGGCGCCACCACTTTCCACCCATCGCCGTCGCGCATGGGGACGCCGTTGAAGAGGAGCCCGGCGTTCGGCTTGCCGATGGACATCGACCCGAGCGACGAAGGTGAGGCCACGAGACGGCGCTCGATCTCCGCGTCGCTGACGCCGTCGAGCGGGTGCGGCCGGGGAGCGGCTTGTCCCGTCGACGGCTCGACGTCGAACGACTCGTCCGCGGGCGCTCCCTCGTCCTCGTCCTCGTCGTTCGACTCCTCGTCGGCGTTTTCTCCGTGATCTTCGCGCGGCGAGCGGCCTTCTGCCGTCGCGCGCGATCCGGCCTCCGCGCTTGCCACTTCGGCCGCGGGGGCGGCGGGCGCGCCGCCTCCGCTGGTCATCGCTGGCCGCGACGGCGCGCAGGCCGTCACGAGGAGCGCGAGGCTCCCGAGCGTCGCACGACGGCGTCGTTTGGCCATGAGCCGCGCACGATGCCACTGGTTCGGCGATCCGCCAAACCGGACCCGCCTCGGCGCAGTGCGTCTAGTGTGCTTGCGCCAGTCGAACAAAGTCCGCCCGCGGGAGCCCGCGAGGGCTACCACTAGAAAGAAATGCCGTCCCAGAGCCCGATCGCGGTCGCGCGTGCCATCGACCTGCCGCGGGCCGAATCGCTCGCGAAGAGCTTCGGCACCGAGGGTGGTCGCGCGCTCGGCGTGCTCCTCGGCACGGCGTTTCCGCCCCTCATGCCCGTCCACGGCTGGCAATTCGACGCGCTCGAGGCGACGGCGCGGCGGGGCTTCCGTTCGCGCCGGAGCCGCGAATATCTCATCGGGCGCATCCGCGAAGAGCTGCCGACGCTCGACGACCTGGACCGAGTGAAGTCGAGGCTGCGCCGCGAATCGTGGGCGCAGCGGACGCGCGTCGCGCTGCGCGAAGTGCTCCCGCGGTCGCTCGGCGGCGCGGCGGTCGACGTGACCGCGCGCGAGCTCAGTCACCTCGCCGAGGCGGGGTTCGCGGTGGCGTTCGCGGAGGCGGAGGGCTACGCCACGGCGCGGTTCGGGCCGCCGCGCCGCGCGGACGGCTCGCGGTCCGTGCTCAGCGTCCTCGGGATGGGCAAGCTCGGCGGCCTCGAGCTGAACGCGGGCTCCGACGTGGACGTCATCTGCATCTACGACACCGACGACGGCGCGGCCGGCGACGTGAGTCTGCACGAATACTGGACGCACGTGGCGCGCCGCGCGGTCGCGACGCTCGAGGAGCCGACGGAAGACGGGTTCGTGTGGCGCGTCGATCTGCGCCTGCGTCCCGAAGGCTCGCAGGGGCCGCTCGTGTACTCCGTCGCCGCGGCCGAGCGCTACTACGAGACGTGGGGAAGGCTCTGGGAGCGCGCGGCGCTGCTGCGCGCGCGGCCGATCGCCGGCGACGCGGAGCTCGGGGCGCTCCTCGGCAGAGAAGTCGTCTCGCCGTTCGTCTACCGGCGCAACGTCGATCCGTCGATCGCGACGCACCTCGTCGAGCTCGTGGAGCGTTCCCGCGCCGAGCTGCGCGCCGATCGCGAGCGCAACCTGAAGCTCGGCCGCGGCGGCATTCGCGAAGCGGAGTTCTTCGTGCAGGCGCTGCAGCTCATCTGGGGCGGGCGCGAACCGAGTCTGCGCGTGCAGGGCTCGCTCGCCGCGCTCGAACGCCTCGAGAGCAGCGGGCTGGTGACGGATCTGGAGGCGCGCGACATCCGCGACGCCTATTTGCTCCTCCGGCGCGTGGAGCACGCCGTTCAGTGGCGGACCGGCGTGCAGACGCACGACGTGCCCGCCGACGCGGCCGAGCTCGACGTGCTCGCCCGCATCCTCGGCTACAGCCGTGGCGAGCACCTGACGCTCGCGCTCGAGCGCGCTCGCGCGGCCGTGAGCGATCGCTTCCTCTCTCTCTTGCGCGAGCCGCCGCGGCCGCCGCAACGGTACGCGGTGCTGCGGTCGTTGCTCGAGCATCCCTCCGCGGAGCTCGACGACCTCGTCGAGGAGTTGTTCGGCGATCCGGAGGTCACGCCGCACCTTCGGAGGCTCGCCCGCCGGCCCGACGGGCTGCTCGGCGATCTCACCCTGGAGCGACATCCGGACTTGTCGGATCGTGTGCTCGACGCCCTGCGCAGCTCGTCCGATCCCGAGCAAGCCGCGCGCTTCCTCGGTTCGTTCTTCGCCCGCTTCTCGTCCCCGGCGGCGTACATCGCGGCGCTCGCCGGGGAGCCGCGGTCCGTCCGCAGGCTCGTGACCGCGCTCGGCGCGAGCGCCTTCGTCGGAGAGGCCATCGCGTCGCGCCCCGACCTCGCCGACATCGTGCTCTTCCCCGAGGGCAAGATCAGCGCCTCCGAGACGCGTCGCATCGTCGATCAAGAGATGGATCACTTCGAGCACGAGCTCTCGTTCGACGTCGACGTCCACGAACGGCGCGAGAACTTCATCGGCGCGCAGCGCCGCGCGCAGCGCCGCGTCACCGTCGCGGTCGCGGTCGCCGACCTCGCGGGCGAGCTCGACACCCGGGAGGCGACGCGCGTGCTGTCGACGCTCGCCGACGCGATCCTGGAGACGGCCGTGCGCTACGAGATGGGCGGCGACACCCGGGGGCTCTCGGTCATCGCCATGGGCAAGCTCGGCGGCGGCGACATCGGCTACGGCTCCGACCTAGACGTGCTCTTCATTTACGATCCCGCCGCCACGCCGGAGGGGCAGCACGCACCCGACTACTATTCGCGCCTCGCCCAGCGCATCATCCGTCTCATCACCGAGCCGCACGCGGTCGGACCGGGCTACGAGCTCGACACGCGTCTCAGGCCGTCGGGGGCTCAGGGCCTCCTCGTCACGTCGCTCCCCGCGTTCGCCAAGTATCACGGTGTTCCCCTGGAGGGCGCGCCCGTCGAGGGCGACCGTCTCGCCGTCTCTTCCGGCGCGGCGTGGGAGCGGCAAGCGCTCCTGCGGGCGCGGCCGTGCGCCGGCGACAAAGAGCTCGGCGCGCGCGTGCTCCGCGTCGCGCACGCGGCGGCTTACGAAGTCGGCGCGGCGAAGGCGGAAGAGGTGCACCACCTGCGCCTGCGCATGGAACACGAGCTCGCGCGCGAGCGGCCGGGGCGCTTCGACCTGAAGACGGGCCGGGGCGGCTTGCTCGACGTCGAGTTCGCCGCGCAGTGGTTGCAGATGTGTCACGGCGCCGACCCTTCGCTGCGCACCACCGACACCGTCGCCGCGCTGCACGCGCTGGAGAACGCGGGCCACCTGTCGCGCCCGGCGTTCGAGGCGCTGCGCGACGGCTACGTCTTCTTGCGGCGCCTCGAGCAACGCATCCGCATCGTGCACGGCTCCGGGGTGACGACCCTCGACGCGAGCGCCGCGGGCCTCACGAAGCTCGCGCGGCGCCTGGGCATCCCCGATTCACCGGCGCAGTCGCTCCCCGAGGCGCTCCTCGAGGAGTACCGCGAAACGACGGAAGCCGTGCGCGCGGCGTATCTCGCCGTGCTGGGAGTCGAGGACGAGCGGACGTCGAACGCCTAGTCTCGACTTGAGCGAGGCTTGGAAGCGTGCTGCATCGACCCCGAAGGCGAGAAATCCGCGCGAAGCGCGGAAAGGCGCGCGTTTTCTGCACGCGAACAGCGTGAACTCGAGCCTAGTGCACCGCCGTCGAAATGGCGTCAATCACGGCCGCATGAATGCGGGTGCTTCGGTCGATTACTTTCATGACGAGCTACTCGCGAGCGCGCAACGATAGTTCGTATACGTACCTTCGCCTCCGCATCGATACCCACTACTACGATACGAGCTCTACCGCTGCTGGCGCACGAGCGCGCCGCCGCCCGCATCGCCTGCGCCTGCTCACATAGCCGGATGCTGGATCGTATCTCCCCTTATAACTTCCAGTTCTACAATGGGTTGCCGTCGGCCGGATTGACGGCCAGAACGGCGTCACGACCGGGTTCAACTCCATAGTCTCGCGGTCTCATTGCCGCCGACAATCTCACCGTCGCGCCGTGAGCTGAGGAAAAGCTCACTCCGCGTTCCGGATCGCCGCGACGAGCAACGTGATCGCCGCATAGCTCGCGGCGACGAGCACGAGCCACCGCGCCGCGGCGAGCGGCAACGACTCGACGATGAACGCCGCGACGAGCACGCCGGGGATGCCGCCGATCGCGAGCCCGACGGCGGCGCGGGCGTCGAAGGCGCCGCGCCGGACGAACTGCACGCTCGCCGCGGGCATCAGGAACGCGCACGACCCCATCATGATCGGGAACGCCGCGGTCGGGCTCATCCCGAGCAAGCTCACGAGGATCATGCACGGCCCGTAGAGCCCGACTCCGGCGGTCATCAGCGCACCGAGGGCGAAGTTGACCAGCGCGCCGACGGCGAGGCGTTCGCCTTCGAGCGAGAGCGCATCGCCGCCGGCGGGCAGCGCGCCGCGCGCGTTCTCGAGCATGACCACCGACGCCACTACCAGGGCGCCCCCGACAGAGAACCGCACAACCCGCCGCGGCCACAGCGATACGACGCTCGACCCGAGCATGCTGCCGCCGACGGCCGCGCCGATCATGACCACCAGAGTGGTCATTTCAACACGAACGATGGTGATGTAGATGAGCGCTTGTACGATCGTCGGCAGCGCATGCCCGACGTTCAGCGTTCCGGGGACGACGCGGTCGTCGACGAGCCGTCCGAGGCGGAAGGCGGTCGTCGTCGTGGCGAACGAACCGATGCCCAGCGTGTCGAGGAAGTCGGTGACCAGTCCCACGACGAGGTGCAACGGCCGTGGCGCGACCGACGCGACGCCCGAGGCGCGCGCGTTGGTGCGAAGCGCGCGGACGAACAGGACGCCGAAGATCGCACCCACCAGGCAGAGCAGCGCCAGTAGCGCGGCCTTTTCGACTCGCACGGCGGCGAGCATCGCACGGAGTGGTGCGCGGTGCGCGCTTCTTCCTCGGCGCGCGGATTCCTCTGGACCGCGTCCTCGACGCCGTCGAGCGCATGCCCGGAGGGATATTCCCGGCCATCCCGATAATACGAAGGATACCCGCCGCTCCAGACCGTCGCGATGCGGGGGCTGTTCGCGGGCACGTAGCTCGACGAGCAGCCAGTCGCTGAAAGTGCAACGAGCAACGCCGAAAACGTCCAGTGACACGCCATCCGCGACTCCGTTCCGACCGACGCGCAAACGACTATATTCCCCGGCGCTGTCGCGTGTCCGCCGCTTTTTCCGCCCGTCATCCCACGCGGAAATGTTGATCGCGCAACGAAACCGCGTACTAGCCTAGCCGCCCATGACGGGACGATGCTCCATGGGACGCGCGGCTGTGCTCTGTCTTACGCTCGCGGGGGTCGCGTTCGCGGTGACCGGGTGCGACGACAAGAAGAAGACGGAGGACACCGTGCCGAGCTCGGCGCTGCCCTCGGCGCAAGCGGCGTTGCCGCCGCCGCCAACTCCGGAGAAGGAGGTCGCGCCGGTGGAGAAGGAGCCGGAGGAGCCGAAGAAGGAGGCGAAGGACTGCAAGCCGGGGAAGGTCGTCGACTTCAGCGGCGACTCCGCGCTCGAGAACGAGGTGCGCCGCAAGCTACAGAAGGAGAAGGGCGACATCGCCGTCTCCGATCTGGCGAAGATCAAGTCGCTCAATCTGTCGCAACAGAAGATCAATCAGCTCGACCCCTGCATCTATCCGCACTTCACGGGGCTGAAGGATCTCTTCCTCGGGCAGGGCAAGCTGGACGATCTCGGGCCGATCGCGGGACTGCACAACATCGAGTCGCTCCGGGCGTCGCTGAATCGCGTTACCGATCTGAAGCCGCTCGCGACTTTGACCAAGATGGATCGACTGGACCTGGGGCATACGCGCATCTCGGACCTGTCTCCGCTCGCGAACATGACCGAGCTGACGGATCTGCAGGTCGACGACACGCAGGTTTCGGATCTTGCTCCGCTCGCGAACTGCAAGAAGCTCGAGCGCCTGAGCATCCAGCGGACGAACGTGAAGGATCTCACGCCGCTACGCGGCCTCGATCACTTGAAGTTCCTGTACGTTTCTGGGGCGCCGATCGCGGACAAGTCCGTGCTCGGTCCACTATCGGCTCGCGGTCTCAAGATCGTCGACGAGTGATCTCGGCTCGCGCACACATGTAGGTGCGTGCGTGCGACGCATCGCGACGCGCGCCGAGCGGCGTACGCGCGTAGCGTGGCAAGATGCCTCGCGCTACTCTTACGTATGACGGCGCCTGGCCGTACTGGACTCGACTTGAGCAGTCTTGGAAGAACAGATCACGATCGTCGTGGAGGCCAAGTGGCACGAGAAAAACCGGCGAGGCCGGTGCCAGCTGGCGCTCTGGTCGCGAGAGACGCGCGACCTTTGAAGTGCGCCGTATCGACCCCGAAGTCGCGAAATCCGCGCGGAGCGCGGAAAGGCGCGCGTGTTCTGCACGCGAAAGCGCGAAACTCGAGGCTAGAGGTGTCGTGCGGATCCTGATCGTCGAAGACGAGGTTCGTCTGCGGGTGAATCTGGTCCGGGTTCTGTCTCGCCGAGCGTTCGTGATGGAGCAGGCGGCGACCGTGGCCGAGGCCAAGAAGCTCCTCATGGAGCGGACGTACGACGCGGTGCTGCTCGACTGGCAGCTGCCCGACGGCTCGGGGCTCGACGTGTGCGCGGCGATCCGCGCGCACAACCGCGAGGTGCACATCATCATGTTCACCGGGCGCGCGGACCATTCGGACCGGCTGCGCGCCTTCGACGCCGGCGTGGACGACTACGTGGTGAAGGACGCGGACATCGAAGAGATCGGCGCGCGCCTCAAGGCCGTCTCTCGCCGCCGCGGCTCGCCGACCACCGTCCCCGTCTAGGGCAATCCAAGAAACGCGAGGAACTCGCTCGCCGTCTGGGCGGCGTGTCCGGCTCGCTTTCGCGCTTGCTGCTCCTTGTTCCACTCGGCGACCTTGTCGTTGTAGTCCCAGTGCGCGCGCTGGTACTTGTCGTCGAGCTCGCGCAGCTCGTCGGGATCGTTGTCGCCGTCGAGCTCGTGCGGGCACTCGGTCGCTTTCACGATCTTGAGCCGCACGAGCTTGCCCTTGGGCGAGAAGTCGGGATCGAACGGATACACGCGGCAGCCCAGCGGCCGGCTCGAGTAGATGGAGCAGCGGTTGTCGTCGCCGAGATAACGGCATCCGCCGCGCTCGTGACGGAGGACCATGACGCGCTTGCCTTGACGGAGGATGGCGAACGCCTCGGGCTCGTCGTCCATGTCGATGCCGTCCTTGTCCACCCAGCGGACGATGTCCGCCGCGCGGTCGCCGGTCCGTCGCGAGATGCGCCGGACATCGGCGTCGGTGAGCGGCAAAAGCGGCTCCTTGCAACAATTGCCGCACCCGGTACAGCGGAAACCGAGAAGGTGGGCGCCCTTGGCCTTCATGGACCGCCTTTACCAAATGCCCGGCCTCTTTGTCTCGCTCGGCGCTCACGAGAAAAACCATTCGGGCCGAGACTCGTGGTTCCGAGCTCCGAGCCGGGGTATGGTGAGAAAGCCGATGTCGCTGAAGATCGATCAAGATCACTCGCGCTTCCGAAACATCGTTCGCGGCAAGATCAGGCAGAACCTGCGGCGGTACATCTCCCAAGGCGAGATGATCGGGCGCAAAGGGCGCGATCTGGTGTCCATCCCGGTCCCGCAGATCGACATCCCGCGCTTCGTCTACGGCAACCGACAGAGCGGCGGCGTCGGCGAGGGTGACGGGAACCCCGGCGATGCGGTCGGCGGCAAGGACCAGGAGGACGGCCAGTCGGGATCGGGCAAGGCCGGCGAGGATCCGGGCGAGCACGTCCTCGAGGTCGACATTACCCTCGACGAGCTCGCGGACATCCTCGGTGAAGAGCTCCAGCTCCCTGCGATCGAGAACAAGGGGCGGAACAAGATCCTGAGCGCGAAGGACCGCTACACGGGTATCCGGCGCGCCGGGCCCGAGTCGCTCCGTCACTTCAAGCGCACGTATCGCGAAGCGTTGAAGCGCGCCATCTCCGCCGGCACCTACGACGCGAAGAACCCCATCATCGTGCCGCAGCACGACGACAAGCGTTACCGCTCCTGGAAGGAGAACACCGAGCCCGTCGCGAACGCCGTCATCATCTACATGATGGACGTCTCCGGCTCGATGGGCGACGAGCAGAAAGAGATCGTGCGCATCGAGAGCTTCTGGATCGACACCTGGCTGCGCCGCCACTACCAGGGCCTGGAGAGCCACTACATCATCCACGACGCCGTCGCCCGCGAGGTGGACCGCGAGACCTTCTTCCATACCCGAGAATCGGGAGGCACGATGATCTCGAGCGCCTACAAGCTCGCGTCGCAGATGATGGACGATCACTACTCGCCGGAAGAGTGGAACATCTATCCGTTCCACTTCTCCGACGGCGACAACTGGAGCATGGACGACACGCTGACCTGCATGGACATCCTGAAGAAGAGCATCCTGCCGCGCGTGAACATGTTCGCTTACGGCCAGGTCGAGAGCCCGTACGGCTCGGGCCAGTTCATCAAGGATCTGCGCGAGCACTTCGGCAAGGACGAGAGCGTCGTGACCAGCGAGATCCGCGACAAGGACGGAATCGTCGCGAGCATCAAAGAGTTCCTGGGGAAGGGCAAATAGACGTGACGATGCAGTCCTTCTCCGTTTCGCCGAGGATCCCGCGTTACCTGCGGGTCGAGCAGCGGAAAATCGAGCAGATCGGTGCGGGGTACGGCCTCGACTTCTTCCCGATCATCTTCGAGATGGTCACCTACGACCAGATGAACGAGATCGCGGCGTACGGCGGCTTTCCGAACCGCTACCCGCACTGGCGCTTCGGCATGGAGTACGAGCGGCTCGCCAAGAGCACGGAGTACGGCCTCTCGAAGATCTACGAGCTCGTCATCAACAACAACCCGTCGGTCGCGTACTTGCTCGAGGGCAACAGCCTGACGGACCAGAAGCTCGTCATGTGCCACGTGCTCGGTCACGTGGACTTCTTCAAGAACAACTTCATGTTCCGCTCGACCGATCTGGACGGCGCGAGCAAAGTGGTGGATCTGTCGAAGCGCGGGGGCACCACCTACGACCCGAACCGCAAGTGGATCGACAAGATGGCAAACCACGGCGCCATCGTCCGGCGCCTGGTGGATCGTCACGGCATCGAGAAGATCGAGTCGTTCATCGATCACTGCCTCTCGCTCGAGAACCTCATCGATCCCTGGTCGCCGTTCGTCGTGCGCCACAAGTCCGAGGAAGAAGACGAAGAACCGCGCGAGGTCGAGGTCCCCAGGCTCCGGGCGAAGGAGTACATGGAGAACTTCATCAACCCGGCCGAATACATCGAGCGCGAAAAGAAGAAGATCGAGGCGAGCCGCGAGAAGGTGAAGGGCAAGTTCCCGAAGGAGGCGACGCAGGACGTCCTCTCCTTCTTGATCCAGAACGCGCCGCTCGAACGCTGGGAGAGATCGATCCTGGAGGTGGTCCGCGAGGAAGCGTACTACTTCCTGCCGCAGATCCAGACGAAGATCATGAACGAAGGGTGGGCGAGCTACTGGCACTCGCGGCTCATGACGGAGAAGGTCTGCGACTCGAGCGAGATCCTCGACTACGCCGACAACAACGCGGCGGTCATGGCGACGAGCCCGGGGAACCTGAACCCTTACAAGCTCGGCGTCGAGCTCTTCCGCGACATCGAAGAGCGCTGGGACAAGGGGCAATTCGGCAGGGAGTGGGAAGATTGCGACGATCTCGAGGTGAAGAAGCACTGGGATCTTCGCCTCGGTCTCGGAAAGCAGAAGCTCTTCGAGGTGCGCGCCCTCTACAACGACGTCACCTTCATCGACGAGTTTCTCACGCCCGAGTTCGCGATCCGCCACAAGCTCTTCACGTTCGAGTGGTCGAACCGCTCGGACCGGTTCGAGATCGAGTCGCGCGAGTTCCGGAAGATCAAAGACAAGATGCTCTTCCAGCTGACGAATCGCGGTAACCCGTACATCTTCGTCGAGGACGCGAACTACGCGAACCGCGGCGAGCTCCTGCTGCGCCATCAGCACCAGGGCGTGGATCTTCGTCCGGACTACGCGAAGGAGACGCTCTCGGCGCTCGTGCGAATCTGGAAGCGCCCGGTGTGCGTCCAGACGATGGTCGACGGCAAGAAAGCGATGCTCCGCTTCGACGGCAAGGAACACAGCAGCAAACAGGAGTCGTAGGGTGCGCGTTCGCGGAGTAGGGGAGGGGCGAGCGCGCGCCGCGGCCGCGGCCTTGCTCTTCGCCGTCGGGTGCGCCGGAGCGCCGCCGCGAGCGGCGAGCGCGCCGTCGCAAACTGCGGCTCTGCCTTCCGGCGCGAGCGCGCCTTCGGCCGAGCCGTACGCCGCGCCGGCTTCATCCGCCGAAGCGTCGCCGACCGGTGCGCCGAGCGCGCCGGCGCCCGCGCCGTCTTCATCGGCCCTGGTTGCGTCGGCGAACAGCGCGCCGCCCGCGCCGTCGCCGCCACCGAACACCGACGCATCCGGCGCGGCGAACCTGGTGCACGGCGGGCTCGCGCGCGGCACCGGAGAGCCGGAGGATCGGCTCCTCGCGCGCGGCGACGCCGAGTATCGCGCCGGCGACTTCGCGCACGCGAAGGAACATTACGAAGCGGCGAAGAAGCTCGACGCAAAAGATCCTGCTCCGGCGATCGGCGTCGTTCGAGTGAAGTTCGCGTCGGCGTCAATCCCGACGGACTTCGCGTCGGCGCCCCGGGACCCCAAGGTCGCCGCGCTGCTCGCGGAAGTCGACGCCATCGTGAAGAAGAACCCCGACTACGGTCCGGCGTACGTCGAACGCGGGAGGCTGCTCCTCGTGCAGGGCAAGGCGGCGCTCGCGCTCGTGGCCCTGGAACGCGGCGCGGCGCTCTCGGCGGACGATCCCGAGGCGCAATCGGCGCTCGGGGTGGCGTTGCTCGCGACGGGCAAGGCCGGGCCGGCGCTCGAGCGCTTGCGCCGCGCGGCCGAGCTCGACCCCGACGACCCGGAACGGCTGACGAATCTCGGCACCGCTCTCATGATGCAAGGCCGCGTCGAGGAAGCGATCGCGTCGTACCGGCGCGCCGTGGATCTGACGCCGAACGAACCGCGAGCGCTCTCGGATCTGGGCACGGCGTACCTCGCGGCGAACCGCGCCGCCGACGCGAAGGGCTATCTGGAGCGCGCCGTCGAGCTCGATCCCAACCGCGCGACCTTCCGCTCGAACCTCGGCTACGCCCAGCGCCAGCTCGGCGACGTCCCCGGAGCGATCAAGACGCTGAAGGAAGCGATCGCGAGAGACCCGAAGCTCGGGTCCGCGTGGATCAATTTGGGTACCGCGTTGGTCGATCAGGGGAACCTGGACGAAGCGGAGAAGTGCTTCAAAAAAGCGGCCGATCTCGACCCGACGGATCCGCGACCCAAAGCGAGCCTCTCCGACCTGGCCGATCTTCGAAAGAGAACGACGGTGCCCGCGCCGCCCGCGAAGTAACGCGCGCCCGACGTCGGGGATCGCCGCCCTATGGTGCCTCTTCCCGGCGGCGAACGGACGCCTCAGAAACGTCCGGCGCAGGAGACCGCGGTCCCCGCCACGCCGCAACCGACGAGGCCCGCGTGCGCCGCGGGAGACGGATGTTCCGACGAAGGGCTCCGTCCCATGAAGAACGTGACGGCGCCGGCCGTCAGCAAGAGCCCGGCCGCGCTGTACGCGCCGATGGCCATCGCCTGATCGAAGCGCCGTCGCGAGTCGACGTCACCGCACTGCTGGAGGCGCGACTGACCCGTAGGCTGCTCGCAATGCGGTCCGTTCCATTCGTGCGCCGCCGATTCGCGCTCGACGTGGAAAACGACGCCGACGGCGGCGGCGACGAGCCCCGCCCCGCCGAGCGCGGCCGGAAGCAGATACGAACGGCGCTGGGTAGGCGGCGCGTCGGTCCCCGCGCCTCGCGGAGCCGGCGCCATCGGCGCCGATCGAGCGATCTCGGGATCCGCGTCGCTGCCGAGCTCGGCGAGCACGTTTTCGTGCGCGTCGAGCACGGAGGCGAAATATTCGTAGCCGGGACGCCGCGCGCCCTCGGGTAGCGAGAAGCGAACGGTGTGCGCCGGCTCCGCGGTGTACGCCTCGTACGTCGTCGAACCGACGAGCCGCACATGAAGCGCCACCTGCGCGGCGAGACGACCGGGATCGGCGAGCTCGACCAGGAGATGGCCGCCGTCGGCGGCGACGTGCGCACGAAGGCCGAGTCTCTCCGTGTACGCACCCCAGAAGCCCTCCGCTTCGAGATACGGCCCGCGGATCTTGGGCGACAGGTTGCGATCGAGCTTCAGCGTCGGATCGACGGCGAGCGCCACGACGAAGGCCTGCTTCGCTTCGTCGTCCTGCCCCAGCGCTGCGGCGGAGATACCGGCGAGGACGTAGAGGCGCGCCGCTTCGTCTCGCGCGGCGCCGCCGGCGGCGAGGGCGCTCGTCGCCTGCGCGTGCATCGTATCGAAATCGACGTTTTGGTACGCCTGCTCGGCAGCGGCAAGCCCGGTGGTCACAGGTCGGTCTTCCGCGAGCGCTGTCCCGGCGAGCGTGACTAGCGCCGCGCCGAGCAGCGGGACGATTCGAGAAAGCCGCGCGGGGAGGCGGCGCCACGTTGCGCTCATTCGATTCCGATCCGTTTCACCACGGTCTTGCCGGGCTGGATGGTGACCGTATAGCTGGTCTGGATCCCGAGCTCGGGGTTCTTCAGGACGAGGACGTGCGTGCCGCTCGCGAGCTCGAGGTGCACGAGCGGCGTCTGGCCGAGCAGTTTTCCGTTCTCGCTCACGACCGACCACGGCGTCGTGTCCACCGTGAGGAAACCGGGCTCGGGTGGCTCCGGCGTCGTCGGAGCGGGCGGCGCGGGCTCGTCGTGTTTCGCGGTCACGTCGTCCGGCGGAGCCGGCGGCGGCGTCTCGACCTTCGCGCTCGGCGCCTCGTGCCTCGGCGAGCCGGCGCCGGTCGTGTGCGGCGCGTCGCGGGCGGCCGCGGAAAGCGCCGGAGCGCGCGCGACCGCGACGCGTTCGTCGTTGATTGGCTCCGAAGGCTCTGGCGGTTCGGGTGCGGCGACCATCGTCTTGGTCTCGGCGGGCGATACGGCGGGCGGCGTCGGAGTCGCGGCGAAGGTCGCGTTCGACGCTGTTTCCACGGGATTCGACGGCGGCGCTTCGGTTCGCTCCGCCGCCGACGCCGGCTGCTCGCGAGGTGCGTTCGCCGGCGAGCGCTCTCGTGCTTCGATCGCCGTCGCCTCCGGTTGCGCGGGGCGACCGCGCAGACTCCAGATGACGACCGACGTCGCGAGAACGGAGAAGCCGGCGCAGAGCGCGGCGACCACGATGAGCGAACGGTAGTCGAACGGCCGCGCCCGCGGCTCGTCATCGTCTTCTTCCGACGGCGGGACGTTCGCGTCCTCTTCCTCGGCTTCGATCGCCAGCGCGCGGAGCGTCTCGGAGCCAACGCGGTCGTGCGTCCGCTCCGGAGCCGCCTCGGTGGGCGCGGTCGGATTCATCGGCGGTGGCGGCAAGCTCGGCATGGGGCCGGTCGCGGGTCGCGCCGGCGGACGACTGATGGGCGGGGGCGTGAGCGGCGGCACGGGCGGCGGCGGCGGGACGCTCCCCGGGCGCGGCGATCGCGAAGTGGGCGGCCCGTTCACCGGCGTCTCGGTCGCACCGTTCGCGGGCGTGCTCGCGAGGATGCGGCTTCCGGAGCGGCTGCTCGGCACCGGATCGTCGGCGCCGCGCAACACGGCCACCAACCGGCGTTGCTCGACGACCTCGTTCGCGAAGAGACGGCGCATCGACGCGGCGAGCAGCGGCGCACTGTCGCCGCGCGAAGCTCCAGCGAGCCATTGCTCGAGATCGCGCTGCATCTCGAGCGCGCTCCCGTAGCGATCCGCCGCGTACCGTGAGAGAGCGCGCTTGACGATCCCGTCGAGCGCCGCGGGGACGTCGGCCCGGACGCTCGACGGAGCCACGACCGTTCGCTTCGCTTCGGGAGGGACGCGAGTCGCGTCGCCTTCGGCGCCGAACGGGCGCTTGCCCGTCAGTGCTTCCCACAGCACGACCCCGACGCTCCAGACGTCGGCGCGACGGTCCACGACGGCACGCGCGTCTTGCTCCGGAGCCGAGTACACCGGGACGCCGGCGCGGGCACCCGCGGCGGGCGCCACGTCCCCGGGGAACCAGTCCGCGATGTTGAAGTCGCTGAGCTTCACGCCGCCGTCGTTCGTGACGAACACGCCGTGCGGTGACACGTTGCGATGGACGATCCCGAGGCTCCGCCCATCCGGATCGCTCGCTTCGTGCGCATGGTGCAGGCCCTCGAGCGCGCAGATCGCGACGAAAACCGCGATCTGCGCGGAGAATCCGCCGCTCTCCCGGGCTCGCCGGAGCATCTGGCCGAGAGATTGCCCCTCGACGTATTCCTCGGCGAGGCAGCACCGTCCATCGACGACGCCGGTTTCCAGGATTCGCACGAGGCGCGGATGTCGAAGGCCCCGCAGCACCGCGGATTCGCGGAGGAAGCGCTGCACGAGCTCCGGACTCGCCGAATGGCGCTCCTGCAAACGCTTGACGACGACCGGCTCGGTGACGAGGGGCGTCACTTCCCGCGTCGCCAGGAACACGTCCGTGGCTCGGCCGTACCCGAGGCGCACGACGAGCCGATACCGCTTCAACAACTCGCTCCCCTCGCCGACGAGCGGCAGATTCGAAGAGCCCTGAGCGCCGGGCGTTGCGAGGGAGCGACTACGGATCATTTGTCGGAATCGGAACCGAAGCCTACGGGAGCGAGGCGAAGGCTAATCGCTCTTCCGCCCGCGCGTATGTCGCACCGGCGAAGTGTCACGCAACGTTCACAAGTGGAGTCGGCGCCGTCCGGAAACGAGGGGGCGCAACGGCCGACCGCGGCCGGAGCGGCCGCCGAGTCCCGACGTCACGAAGGAGTTCAGCGCTCGCAGTATCCCAGCGAGCAAGTCTCGCCGCCGGCGCAGTCGCCCTGCACCTGGCACGGCTTGCAAGAGGCGGTCCCCGTGGCTTTCGCCTCGAACAGGCACGAGCACGGCGCTTCCGGGCGACTCGGAACGATGTTTCCGCCGTCCTTCGTGCGCGAGACGCGCATCGCGCACTCCGGGATGAGCCCGCTCTGCGCGTACACGTCGATGAGCTCGACGCCGTTCGGCAGCTGCTTGGTGCCCGAAAGGTACCCGATGATGTCGAGCACGAGCTGGCGCGTGGCCTGGTTCAATGGGTTACCGAACTGATCCACCTTGTACAGCAGGTGCAAGGGCGACCAGATCGGGTAATGCCCGTCGCGGACGTTCTGCTTGTCGTGCGAGGTCGCCGTGGAGTCCGGGAAGACGGCGCATCGCTGAGAAGTGTCCTGGAACGCGAGCACGCGGATCTGCGCGCGCAGGTTCTGGCTGTCGATGTAGTCCGCGGCGAGGATCCCGAGCGCCTTGTCGGCCGTGTCCTTGGACTGTCCGGCGCTCGTGATCGCGGCGGCCACGTCGTCGGACGTCGCGTGCGGCGTTCCTTTCCACGACGCGGGCGGCACGCCGATCGCCGCGCCGAGCATCGTCTGCGTTCCCGAGGTCGCGCTGCGCTTGTGGAGCGCGCTCTCGTCGTTCCAGATCGGCGCCCCGCCCGGAGCGTCGAGCACGCCGCCGTCCTTGCCGAACCCGAACACGAAGTAGGCCGCCTGCGCGCTGATCTCGGAGAAGCGTGAGTTCTGCGGGACGACGAACGTCATCGTCTGGATGGCGCCGTGCGCGTCCTTTATCTGCAGCGCGTCGAGGCTCGTCAGCTCGAAGCCGCCGCACGATTGCGCGAACACGTCGGAGACGCCGAGATCCGCGACGACGCCTTGCGCGGGAAGATCGCAGTCCACGCCGGGGCTCGTCGGCCCGTCCCAGTAGGTCGCGGACGGAGCCGGGGCCGGGCTCGGGCCGGTCGTCATGCGGGTCCCGTTGACGATCGCGTCGACGCCGACGCAGGAGCCCGTCGACGTGTACACGACGAAGGCGTTCTGCGACGCGATCTGCTGCGCGATCTGCTGCAAGAACGGCTTGGCCGCCGACGAGCCGGTGACGTAGACGACCTCGCCCCTGGCGCTGAGAGCGTCGCAAGTCGCGCGGCCTCCCGCGCCGCCCGCGCCTCCACCCGCGGCGC
>DASZVB010000103.1:0-22868 GCA_035547195.1 Polyangiaceae bacterium | reverse complement strand
CCCCACCAGCGACTCCGCTCTCACTCCAGCTCGTTGCAGCGCACGCCCCACGCGATTCGACCATGCCCAGAGAGATCCATACGTCGCGTCCTCTCCCTCGCACCGGAGCCCCACTGAATCCTGCCTCGATCTCGCTTGCTCTCCGATCCGCCTCAGCACCGGCACGAACTCGCGCTCCCGCGGCGCACGGGCTCCGCTGGCCGGTGGCAGCGACAGCGCCCCGAGCGGCGTCTCTTCGGTGACCGACGCGAGCTGTTCGAGGACGCGGTGATAGTCGCGCGTGAGCGAACGCGCGACGTCGTCTCCGATGCGCATGCCGTCCCACTCCCACTCGACGCGTAGCGCCGGCTCGGGTCGCACCGTCAAGGTGAGCGCGTAGTGTGTCCGATCGCTCTTCTCGACGCGGGAGACGCCGAGCTCGTTCGTCGAAGCGCGCAACGCCTCGTGCTCGGGATAGTTCTCGAAGACGAACAGCGTATCGAACAGCGCGTCTCCGGAGCGGCCTGCCCACCGCTGAACGTCTTGCAAGGGCACGTGCGCGTGCTCCTCTAGATCGACGTTCTCGGATTGGAGTCGTTCGAGCCATTTTACGATCGGGACGGCGGCCGGCAGATCGACCCACACCGGCAGGCTCTGAATGAACAGGCCGAGCATCTCTTCGATGCCTGAGATCTCCGCCGTGCGACCGGAGAGGGTGGCGCCAAGGACGACCTGCCGCCGGTCGGCATAGCACCCGAGCACGACGGCCCAGGCGCCCAGCGCCAGGGTGTTGAGGGTCACGCGCCAGCGCTGCGCACGCTCGACGAGCCGCGCGCCCACTGCTCCGTCCACCGACTGGACGCGTTTGTGCGACCCGGCGAACGGCGCGATGGGCCGCCGCAGGGCACCGAGCAGCCCGGCCGGCTCGGTCGCCTTCGCGATCTTCGAGCGCCACCAGGATTCGGCGCTCGGACGGTGGAGCAGCCACGCGACGTAATCGCGGAAAGGCGCGACGGGCGGCCGTGCGCGCTCCGGCGAACGGTATGCTTCGAGCACCTCGCCGAGCAGGCGCGACGTGCTCCAGCCGTCGAGCAGCAGGTGATGGCTCGTCCACACGAGATCGTAGTCCCCGTCCGGACGCCGGATGAGCCGGACGCGCATCAGGGGCGCCCGTTCGAGCTCGAAGCCGCGCGAGAGATCTTCTTCGAGAAACGCGCCCAGCCGAGTCTCGTAATCCGTCGTCAGAGACCCGTCTTCCTCGAAGAACGGCAGCGATGCCTCGCGCTGTACGATCTGCACGGGCGCGCCGCCGTGCCGCCACGAGAAACGCGTGCGGAGCACGTCGTGGCGCGCGACGACGCGCTGCCACGACGCGCGGAGCGCGCCCGGCTCCACGTCCCCCGACAGCGTGAAGCGGAGCTGATCGACGTAGCGCCCCTGTCCGCCGTCTCGCACCGCATGAAAAAGCAGCCCCTGTTGCACGGGCGTCGCGGCATACACGTCGCTCGCGCCAGTGAGCTCGATCCGTTCGAGCTCGGCCTGCGTCAACCTCGCGAGCGGGAAGTCCGACGCCGTCGCGACGGGCACCGCCGCTTCACAATGCCGCACGAGGTCCGCGAGCGCAGCCTCGAAGCGATCTCTCCACGCGCCGATCTGCCCTTCGAGGCCGGCTCCGGCCACGTAACGAAAGCGGACGGACAACTCCGACCGTTCGACGAGGGCCGTCACCTCGAGCGCGTGCGAGGCGCGAATGCGTTCGGCGGCCTGAGCGCCCGCCGGCTCGTACGCGAAAGAAAAGCGACTCTGCGCCGCGAGAGTGTCGTCGAAGCGCCCGAGGTAGTTGAAGAGCACCGAGGCGCGGGGAAGCGCGCAGAGCTCGTCGCGCGCGGGCGCGTCGAGCAGGTACCGGAGCAGGCCGAAGTGCATCCCCTTGTGCGGGACGGATCGCAGTCTTTCTTTCACGGCCCGCAACGCTTCGCCGTCGCTGCTGGGAGCGACGAGCCAGACCGGAAAGATCGTCGTGAACCACCCGCAGGTGCGGCTGACGTCGGCGCCGGTGCCGAGCTCGTCGCGGCCGTGCCCTTCCACGTCGACGAGCAAGCCTCGGGCGGTGTCGCCCTCCGTGAGCGCACGGGCGAGCGCGGTGAGGAGCACCTCTTCGACGCTCATCCGGTAGGCGCGCGGCGCGGCGTCCAGCAGCCGCCGCGTGCTCGCCGCGTCCAAGCGCCATTCGACGTCTTCGGTAGATCCGGCCACTGACATTGTCGGATCCAGGGACGGGAGGAGCTCCGGGGCGGCAGCGAGCGCGCTTTGCCACCAACCGAGCTCGGCGCGAACGGCGTCCGCGGCAGCGTAGCGCGAGAGGGCCGCGATCCACGCCGTCCAGGGCGTACCGATGGCCTGAGCCTCTGCGGCTTCGCCGCGCGCCAGTCGCTCGTAGGTCTCTTCGAGCTCCTCGAGGAGGACACGCCACGAGACGGCGTCGACCGCCAGATGATGCGCGACGAGGAGGAGCCTTCCTTCGTCGTCCGTGATGCGAAAGAGGGCGGCGCGAAGGAGCGGCCCCTCGCCGAGATCGAAGCTCCGCTGAAGGCGATCCCCTTCGGCTTCGAGCCGCGGCTTCCAGTCGCCGTACGCGCGAAGATCCACCGTCTCGAGCGGTACCGCCGACGGAAACGCCCTCGCTACGGATTGCGTCCACGAATCGCCGGAGCGACGGAAGCGGAGCCGGAGAGCGTCGTGACGCTCGTAGAGCGCGTCCAGCGCGCGCTCTAGTGCCACCGCGTCGATCGGGCCGTGGGTCCTGAGCAGCACCGATTGATTGAAGTGGGATTCGCCGTACGGGTATTCCTCGAAGAACCAGCTCTGCATCGGTGAGAGCGGCAATTCGCCTTCGACTTCGCGCGCCCGACCGGACACGGTCCTCTTCGCCACCCCGGCGAGCGCCGCGACGGTCGAATGCTCGAACATCTGCTTCAACGAGAAGGAGATCCCTTCGGCGCGCGCCCGGGCGACGATCCTGAGGCTCTGGATGGAGTCGCCTCCGACGGCGAAGAAGTCGTCGGTGACGCCGAGCTCGCTCCGCCCCAGCACCGCCTCCCAGATCGCCAGCAGCGTCCGTTCGATCTCCGTGGACGGCGCGACGCGCTTCGACGCGATGCTGGGCTCAGGCAACGCCGCTCGATCGATTTTCCCCCCCGGCGTGAGCGGGAGCGAGGCGAGGACGACGAACGCCGAAGGCACCATGTACGGCGGCAGGATCGACGCGAGGTGGCGTCGCACGTCCCCCTCGTGCACGTCTCCCGCGACGTAGGCGACGAGCCGGCGGTCTTCTCCGGCGCCGCGTACCACCGCGGCCGCGCGAAGGACGCCCGGGCAACCCTCCAGCGCCGCCTGCACGTGACCGAGCTCGATGCGATGGCCGCGCAGCTTGATCTGATCGTCCTTGCGCCCGAGGAACTCGAGCACGCCCCGTTCGTCGCGACGCGCTCGATCGCCGGTCCGATAGAGCCTCCCGCCGGACGCGTGGGGATCGGGGACGAAGCTCTCGGCCGTGGCGCTCGCGAGGCCGAGGTAGCCGCGAGCGAGGGCAACGCCGCCGACGCAGATCTCGCCGGCGCCGCAAGCTGGAACGGGTTCGCCGTCCTCACCGAGCAGCTCGACGTGCCGGCTCGGCAGCGACCTGCCGATCGGAACGGTGCCAGCGTCCGTCTCCTCGGCGGTGTCGTGGACGACGCACGTGACGGTCGCCTCCGTGGGGCCGTAGGCGTTGAGCAGGCGCACGTGCCCGAGCGCGCCGGCCCTCCACCGTTGTACGACGGACGGCGAGATGGCTTCACCGCCGACGCTCGTCAAGCGCAGCGCCGGGAGATCGCGCGGGCCGTCTTCGACCCATTGCGCGAAGTACGCGGTCGGTAGATCGAGCACCGTCACGGCATCGCGCCGCAGCACGTCTTCGAGGACTCCCGCGTCGGGGACGTCCCAACCCCGCATCACGACGCAGCCGCCGGCCGCGAGCGCCGGAAAGAGCTGCTCGAGCGCGGCGTCGAACTGAATGGGCGTGAACTGATACACGCGATCGGCGGCGTCGAGCGCGAAGGCTTCGATGCAGTCGTCGATGTGCACGCCGAGGGCGCGATGACTGACGGCGACTCCCTTGGGCGTCCCCGTCGACCCGGAGGTATGGATGACGTACGCGAGCTGCTCGGGGTGCACGGCAACCGCGGGCGGCGCTCCACCGGCGATACCGGCATCGACGCGGACCACATCGAGATCGCCGAAGTCGCGCGCGAGCTCTTCTGTCTCCGCGTCGGCCACGACGCGACGTATCCCGGCGCTCGCGACGATCGTCTTGCAGCGGTCCCTCGGGTCCGATGGGTCGAGGGGCACGAACGCGCCGCCCGCCTTCCAGACGCCGAGGCACGCGGCGATCATCGCCGGAGAGCGCGCCACGCAGAGACCGATCCGCTCGTCGGCGCGCGTGCCGGCGAAAAGGAGCGCGCGCGCGAGGCGATTCGCGGCGGCGTCGAGCTCGCCGTAGCTCAGCCGTTCGCCGTCGCAGACGACGGCGTCGGCGTCCGGTTGCTCACGCGCTCGTTGCTCGAACCGCCGGAGCGCGGAACGAAACGTGGATTGTGCGCCGGCGCGCGGCGCTTGGACCGGCGTCGCCCGCGGCGCGACCGGCCCGAGGGCGCCGACGAGGAGCTCGTCGGCGTCGGCGAGGCGCTCGAGCACGTCGCGGTAGTACCGGGCGAGGCGCTCGACGCGGCTTCGAGCGAGCTTCTCTCCGTCCCATTGCCATTCGACGAACAGCTCGGGCTCGTCCGGTACGACCGTGAGCACGAGCGGGTAGTGCGTCCGATCGACGGCGTCCGCGTGGATCGTCGCGATCTTACCGCTGCGGAGCTCGCCGTCGATCGGATAGTTCTCGAAGACGAACAGGTTGTCGAACAGCGGCTCGCTCGCGCGTCCCGCCCACCGCTGCACGTCGGAGAGAGGCGTCTGTTCGTACTCCCGGAGCTCGCTGCTCCGCCGCTGTAGCTCCGAGAGCCACTCGACGGCGCGAGCGCGCGAGGAAACGCGAGTCCAGAACGGCAAGCTGTTGATGAACGGGCCGATCATGCGCTCGCTGCCGGCGAGCTCCGCGGGTCTTCCCGACACGGTGACGCCGAAGGCGATCTCCGCGTTCCCGGAGTGACGAGCGAGCGTCACCGCCCACGCGGCCTGCACGAGCGTCGCGAGCGTCACGCGATACCGGCGCGCGGCGGCCCTCAGCCGGGCATCGAGCTCCGAACCGACGCCGTATTTCAGCTCTTGGACCCCCGGCTCGGTGCGCCGCGCGCCGCCGAGCGCCTCGGTCACGCCGGCGGGCGCGGATCTCGACAGGAGCCGCTCCTTCCACCAAGCCTCGCTGCTCGGCCGCCCGAGATACCACTCGATGAAGCGGCGGTACGGCGCCGGCGCCTGCGGCGAGCCGACGCCGCCTTCGACGCGCGCCGCGTAGTCGCGCGCGAGCTCTCCGAGGAGCCGAGCCGCGCTCCAGCCGTCCAGCAGCGCGTGATGATACGTCCAGACCAGGTCCGTCGCTCCGTCGGGGCGGGCGAACAGGTCGACGCGAAAGAGCGGCGCCGCGAGAGCATCGAACCCGCGCGCGCACGTTTCGCTCCGAAAGGCGGCGAGCGCGGCTTCGTAATCGCCTGCGCCGCGGAGATCGTGCTCGATGATCGGCGGCGCGACGGCGCGATGCACGACCTGGAGCATCCTTCCGTCGTCGGTCGATTCGAAATGCGTCCGCAGCACGTCGTGACGCTCGATCGCGGACTGAAACGCCGCGCGCAGCGCGTCGCTCTGAATGGAAGCCGCGAAGGTGACGCGCCGCTGATTCACGTACGTCCCGCGCCCGGCGGCGAGCAGGCCGTGGAAGAGGAGGCCTTGCTGCAGCGCCGTCGCCGGATAGACGTCGTCGAGATCCGCGGGCGAGACGTGGAGCTTTTTCAGATCGCGCTGTGAGAGGGCCGCCAGGGGGAAGTCGGACGCCGTGGGCGTCGGCTCGCGCGCGGCGCAGTGGGCGGCGAGCTCGCCGACCTTCGCGCGGAAGCGCTCCGCGAGCGCGGCGACGGCATCGTCTTCAAGAACGGAGCGGCGATGGCGAAAGCTCACCGACAGCGCTCCATCGACGACGACCGCCACGAGCTCGAGGGCGTGCACCGGCTCGAGCTCCGGCGCGATCGAGTCGCCGCCGGGCTCGTCGGAGATCGAGAATCGCCCTCGGTCGTGGAGCTTTCGCTCGAACCGCCCCAGGTAGTTGAAGCTCACCTCCGGCTGCGCGAGCCGCCGCCACTCGCTCGAGCCGCCGTCGCGATCCTGGAAGAGCAGTCCCCAGCCGAGGCCCTTGTTGGGCACCGAGCGGAGCGTCTCCTTCGTGTTCTCCAGCAGCTCGACGCTCGACGGCTCCGCGCGGAGCCGGACGGGATAGCGCGCCGTGAACCACCCCACGGTCCTGCTCGGATCGACGGCCCCGAGGACTTCTTCCCGGCCGTGTCCCTCGAGCTCCATCACGACCGAGCTTCTGCCTGTCCATTCAGCGAGGACGTGCGCGAGCGCGGCGAGCAGCAGCTCGTCGACGCGCATCCGATAAGTGCGCGCCGGCTCTTCGAGCAACGCGCGCGTGGCGACGGCGTCCCATCGCTGCACGCGCTCGCCTCGTCCCGCATCGGACGCGCTTCCTCGCTCCAGCGCCGGCAACTCGGCCGTCGCCGGCCCGACGACGGCTTCCCAGTATGCGCGCTCGCCGGCGAGCTCCGGCTTGCGAGCGTAGCGATCGAGCTCCGTCGCCCAGAGGCTCCACCGCGTCGGCGCGGGACGTTCGTCGATGGGCTCGCCCCGGGCGGCCTGCTCGTACGCGGCTTCGAGCTCCTCGAGCAAGATCCGCCACGAGACGCCATCGACCGCGAGGTGATGGATGACCAGGAGCAACCGCGCGCTCGTCCCGGGCATCCGGAAGTAGCCAGCCTGGAGCAACAGACCTCGTCCGAGGTCGAGGCTTCGTTGCAGCCGCTCGCACGCCTCCTCGAGCCGAGCAGCGGAGTCTCCCCCATCACGCAGATCCAGCGTCTCCAGCACGGCGCCGGCCACGTTTGGCGCGACGCTCTGGTGCCAGCGTCCATCAACCTGGTCGAATCGGAGCCGGAGCGCGTCGTGCCGCGCGACGAGCCAGCAGAGCGCGGCCTCGAGCGCGCCCGCGTCGAGATCCCCCTTCGCCTCGAGGAGCAGCGACTGATTGTAATGAGCGGGCCCCCACGGGTAGCGCTCGAAGAAGCGCGCCTGGATCGGCGTGAGCGGGATCTCGCCGGTGGGTGACGGGAGCGGCGCCCGCGCGGGCTCGGAGCGGAGCGGTAGCGCCGCGAGGCGATCGATCCGTGGGTGCGCGAAGAGGTCCTTGACTGTGAACACCACGCCGGCCTGGCGCGCGCGCGCGACGACTCGAAGCGCGAGCAGCGACTCGCCGCCGAGCGCGAAGAAATCGTCCGTGACGCCGATGTCGTCGCGATCGAGCGCTCCCTTCCACACCTCGAGCAGCACGGTTTCGCGGTCGTTCCTCGGCGCGACCTGTTCGCGCTCCGCGGAGTCTTCCTCGATGTCCGGCAGCGCGGCGCGATCCACCTTGCCGTTCGGCGTGAGCGGCAGCGCCGGCACGACGCGAACCGAGGGGACCATGTGAGGCGGCAAGCGCGCTTCGAGCGCCGCGCGAAGCGCCGCCGGGAGGAGCCCTTCGCCGGCGGCGAACGCGAGGAGGCGCAGCCGGCCGTGCGAATCCGGGCGCGCGATGACCGCAGCGCTCCGCACGCCGGGGAGCGCCGCGAGCTCGGCCTGCACTTCGCCGGGCTCGACGCGAAACCCTCGTATCTTGATCTGATCGTCGTAGCGCCCGAGGAACTCGACCTCGCCGGTCGCGACGCGGCGGGCCCTGTCGCCGGTCCGATAAAGCCGTGCTCCGGGCTCGCCGTGCGGATCCGGAACGAAGCGTTCCGCGGTGAGGCCCGGCTGTCCGAGGTAGCCGCGCGCGACGCTCTGACCGCCGACGCAGATTTCGCCGGCGCCGCCGCGCGGACAGGGGTAGCCGCGGCTGTCGAGCACGTAGACGCGCGCCGGCGCGAGCGGACGCCCGAGCACGACCGGCATGTCCGCGACGGCGTCGACGTCGTGCGTGAGGACGCCGACCGTCGTCTCTGTCGGACCGTAGTGATTGAGGATGCGACAAGCGGGCGTAAGCTTCGCGATCCGTCTGACGAGCGCCCGCGGCACCGTCTCGCCGCCGAGCACCAGGCACCGCCTCGGGACGACGCCGCGGGCGTCCTTGGCCGTCAGCAACGCGTCCAGGTGACTCGGCACGATCTTCAGCAGATCGACGGCGTGAGCGCGCAGGTACGACGCGAAGCGATCCGGATCGGACGTGAGCTCGTCGCCGAGGACGTGGAGCGTCCATCCATGGAAGAGCGCGCCGAAGAGCGCGGTGTGCCCCAGGTCGGCGGCCGGCGTCGAGACGTAGGCGGCGCTGCCGATGTCCGGTGGAAGGCGTTCTCCGAGCGATGCGGCGTAAGCGGCGAGCGAGCCGTGCGACACCGCGACGCCCTTCGGCTTCCCGGTCGTGCCCGACGTGTAGATGACGTACGCGAGCTCCGCGGCCAGAGGACGTCGAACGGAGTCTTCGAGCTCCGGACCGTCGGCGTGCGGCGAGAGCGCGCGGACGCTGGCCGGTGTCCACGGCGCCCGCTCGCCGGCGATCACGACGCGCGCGCCGCAGTCGGCGACCTGCCACGCCAGGCGCTCGGGCGGCAGAGAGGGATCGAGCGGCGTATAAGCGCCTCCGGCGCGAAGGACGGCGAGGACGCTCGCGACGAGCTCCGGGGAGCGAGGCAAGCACAGCGCGACGCGCTCTTCCCGCCGCACGCCGAGCTCGACGAGCTTCGCCGCGAGCCGCCCGGACCAGGACCAGAGCTCCGACCAGGAGAGTCGGCTTTGCTCGTGCACCAGGGCGACTTCGTCCGCACGTTCCCGCGCCCGCGCGCTCACCCGCTCGAGGAGGTCGCTCCCCGCCGATCGTCCGTTCCCCCACCACTCCGCGGCGCAGTCGAGCGGCGCAACGATCGTCGGAGACGCCGGGTGCTTCACGCAGAAGCGAAGGAGGTCCAAGTAGTGACGCGCGATGAGCTCGATGGACGACGGCTCGAACCGATCCGCCGCGTACTCGAACGTCAGCAGGAAGTCTTCGGCGCGCTCGGTGACGTGGAGGGAGAGAAAAAACTTCGACGGACCCGGCGGCAGATCCACCGGCGACACGGAGAGTCCGGGCAGGTCGTCCAGCGTTCGTTCGTCTTCCCCCTGCATATCGAAGGTCACGTCGAAGAGCGGTGCGCCGCTTCGTTCGCCGGAGCTCTCCTCCGTCCCCTGTGAGCGGGGCGCTTCGGAGTGGGCCTGCGCCTCGATCATCCGTGCGCGGACGAGCGCGAGCCAGTCTTCGAAGGCAGCGTGGGGATCGAGCTCGACGTGGAGCGGGAGAGTCTTCACGAAGAAGCCGACGATCGCGTGCGTCTCCGGGCGCCCGCGGCCGGCGACCGGGATCCCCACGCGGACGTCGCGCCGTCCAGCGAGGCGCGACAGCAGCGCCGTCCACGTCGCGAGGAGCGTCATGAACGGCGTCGCGCCTCGGCTCTGCGAGAGCGCGCGCACCGCCTGCGCGTCCCGCGTCCCGACCAGGGTCGAGAAGCGCCCCCCATAAGGCGCGCGCTCGCCCTGAGGATGATCGGCGGGGATGGAGGCTCGAGGATATTCTCCCTCGGGTCCGCGGGCGCGAACCGGCGCGCGTGCCCTCGCCCATCGGTTCGTCCACTCGTGTTGCCAGACGCAGCAATCGGCGTACGCGATCGGCAGTGGCGGCAGCTCCGCGGGGCGCGCCTCCACCGACGCCCGGTACAGAGAGACGAACTCGCGGAGGAGCACACCGACCGACCAGCCGTCGCAGACGATGTGATGCGCAGCCAGGTGCAGGACGTGCGCGCGGGCAGCGGTGCGGATCAGGGTTGCCCGGAAGAGCGGGCCGGCGAACAGATCGAACGGCTCCTCGCCGGCGGCGCGCACGACGTCGCTCGGCGACGCCGAGTCCTCCGATCCGGAGGCGTCGTGGGTGGTCCACGCGAAGAGCGGCTCCGGGGCGATCCGCTGCCGAGGAACGCCGTCTTCTTCGATGAATCGCGCGCGCAGCGCTTCATGGCGCGCGACCAGCTCCCTCAGGGCGGCATGGACCGCCGCCGCGTCGAGGAGCCCCTCGAGCTTCACCGCGCCGGAGACGTTGTACGCGGCGCTCCGCGGCTCGAACCGCCAGGCGAACCACAACCGTTCTTGATCGGGCGTCAGCGGAAGCGCCGCGGATCGGTCGGCGATGGGCACGATGGGCAGCCGCGCTTCGGAGATCGCGTTCTCCGCCAGCCGGTCGCGAAAGGACGCTCGTTTCTCCGGGGTCAGCGCTGCGTACCTCATCGAGAGGTTCCGCAGCTCATCACTCGCGTTTTGCACGGATGACTCCTCGCCGAGCTCAGGTCAGTGAATCGAGCCAGTCGCTCATCTGCGACAGCTCTTCGCCGGAAGGGGCTTCTGCGTCGAGGTGCTCGGCGAGCGCCGCGACGCTGGGGTTCAGAAAGAGCGCCGCGACGCCCACTGGACGCCCGAGCTCTTCCGCGAGTCGTGCAGCGGCGCGGATCGCGAGCAATGAATGACCACCGAGCGCGAAGAAGTCGCCGTCCGCGCCCACGCGGGGGACGCCGAGGACCTCCGCGTACACACGACAAAGGACCGTCTCCGTATCGTTACGCGGCGGTACGTAGCCTTGCTGTTCGTCGGGCGTCGCGCGAGGAAGCGCCGCGCGGTCGAGCTTTCCGTTCACGGTCAGCGGCAACGCGTCCAAGCGCACGAAGGAACGCGGGACCATGTGCGACGGCAAGCGCGCAGCGAGGTGACGCCGGAGCGCGTCCATCTCGATCGCCACATCCGCGCGCGCGACCACGTAGGCCGTCATTTCCACGCCATCGCCTCCGTCGCGCGCGACGACCGCAACGTCGCGCAGCGCTGGATGATCACGGAGCACCGCCTCCACCTCGCCGAGCTCCACACGGTGGCCGCGGATCTTCACCTGATGGTCGGCGCGGCCGAGGTACTCGATGTCGTCCGGGAGCTTGCGCGCGCGGTCCCCCGACGCGTAGAGACGCCCGCCCTCCGCGTACGGGTCGGGAACGAATCGCTCGGCGGTGAGGCCGGGGCGGCCAAGGTATCCACGAGCAACCCCCGCGCCCCCGACGTAGAGCTCCCCGACTCCACCGACCGGAACCACGTTGCCGCTCTTGTCGAGGACGTGCAGCGCGAGATCGTTCAATGGCCGCCCGATGAGGCTCCGTGCACCCGGCGTCACGTCCGCGTCGCTCACGGATCGCTGGGTGACGTGGACGGTCGTCTCGGTGATCCCGTACATGTTCACCAGGTGAGGAGCCCTGGGGCCGAGCTCGGCGAGCCATCCGGCGAGGCGCGCCGGCTCGAGCTTTTCACCGCCGAATACGACGACTCGTACGTCCCCGAGCGGGTTCTCCGGCGCGCTCTCGACGAGGGAGAAGAACGCCGACGGGGTCTGATTCAGCACCGTGACGCGTTCTTCGGCGAGGAGCGCGCGAAATCGCGCCGGATCACGACTGACGGCCTGCGGCACCACGACGAGACGGCCGCCGTGCACGAACGCACCGAAGATCTCCCACACGGAGAAGTCGAAGGCTGCCGAATGGAACAACGTCCAGACGTCGTCGCTCCCGAACGAGAAGACGTCGCGCGTTGCGTCGAACAGGCGCGCCACGTTCCGGTGCGTCACCCCTACCCCCTTGGGGCGTCCGGTCGAGCCCGACGTGTAGATGACGTAAGCGAGTTGATCCGCCAGCAGCGCGACGTCCAGTGATACGTCGCTCTCGGAGCTCACGTCGGACACGACGACGACGTCGAGTCCGTCCCACAGCTCTCCGAGCTCGCCCGCGGTACGCGTATCGACGACGGCGCGCGCGACCCTCGAATCTGCGAGCGTCTCGCGCAGCCGGACGACCGGGTACGCCGGATCGAGCGGGACGTACGCCGCGCCGGCCTTGAGCACGCCGAGCACCGCCGCGACGAGGTCCGGCGAGCGGTTCACGCAGACGGCGACGCGCTCCTCCCGGCCTACGCCGCTCCGGCGGAGGCGGCGGGCAACGCGGTTCGACCAGGCCTCGAGCTCGCCGTACGTCACGGAGGTTCCTTCGAAGCGGACGGCCACCGCTCCCGGCGACCGCGCCGCTTGCGCCGCGAACCGCTCGACGATGGATCGGAACGGGTGCTCCTCGAGCGCTCCTTGCGCGGGTCGAGCGAGCTCGATCGCGCCGATCCGAATGGACGGATCGCGCGCGACCGCGTCGAGGATCCGGGTGAAGTCGTCCGCGAGCCGTTCGATCGTTCGGGCGTCGAAGAGATCGCGCGCGAAGGCGAACGACGTCTCGTATCCCTGTTCGCTCGCCGCGATATCCAGCATGAGATCGAACGGGACGGCGACGTCGGCCACGACGACCGGCGACACCCGCAGAGCGCCGAGCTTCGGCGGCGCGCCGCCCGACTCCTCGAAGTTGAAAGTCACTCGAAAGAGGGGCGTCTCGGCGAGAGAACGCGCCGGCCCGAGCGCCTCGACGAGCAGCGAGAACGGCAGCTCCGCGTGCGCTCGCGCTTCGTTCAGGCGCGCCTGCGCGTGCTCCGCAAGCTCGGCGAAGGACATCGACCCGCGCAACTCCGCGCGGTGCACGACGGTGTTGACGAAGAGCCCGACGAGGCCCTCCGTCTCGAGACGGTTCCTGCCGGACACCGGAACTCCGACGCGGACGTCGTGCGCGTCGCAGTAACGATGGAGGAGAGCGTCGAACGCCGCGAGCAGAATGGCGGCGCGCGACGCCCCCCGGCCGAGCCCGCTCTCGATGGCGCGCACCTGCGCGGCGGCGACTTCCCGCTGGATGCGGCCCCCTCGTTCGCTGCGGCGGCCGGATCGCGCCCGATCGACGGGGAGCTCGAGCGAGGACTGCTCGGTACCGAGGCGCTCGCGCCAGAACGCGAGCTCGGCGGCGTTCGCCGTCGCTCGCCGTCGCCATGCGGCGTAATCGGCGTATTGAATGGGCAGCGGCTCGAGCTCCGGCACGCGACCGTCGACGGCGGCGCGGTACAGTTCGTCGAGCTCCCGCAGCAGAATGTCGATCGAAGCCCCGTCCGAAACGATGTGATGCACCGAGAGCCAGAGGACATGGTCTTCGGAGCCCGAGCGCAGCAAGGCGGCACGAAAAATGGGGCCGCGCTCGAGATCGAACGGCTCCGCCGCCATCTGCGCGACAGCCGCTTCGGCGCCGGCGCCGCTTTCGAGCGTGCGCTCGCTCCAGCCGAACCGGCCGGCGTCGTCGATACGCTGCAGGGGACCGCTGTCGCTCTCCACGAAGCGCGTACGCAGCGTCGCGTGCCGGCGAACGAGCATTTCGAGCGAAGCGCGCAGCGCCGCCACGTCGAGCGCACCTTGCAAGCGGAGCGCACCCGAGACGGCGTAGGCCGTGCTCGCCGGGTCGAGCTTCCAGAGGAACCACAGCCGTTCTTGTTCCGGCGACAACGGCGTAGCCGCGAGCGGATCGGGGCGCCGCGGAATCGAGGCCGGAACGCGGGGCAGCCGCGCGAGCTCCGCCGCCTGATCCGCGAGCACCGGATGCGCGAAGACCGACGCGAGCGGCAGCTCTCGTCCGAGCCTCCGAGCGATGCGCGCGACGAGGCGAACCGCATCCAGAGAGTGGCCGCCGAGCGCGAAGAAGTCGTCGCGGACGCCAATCGGCCTTCGATCGAGCACCGCGGCCCAGACTTCCGCGAGCGCGGCCTCGTCGGCAGTCCGCGGCGCTTCGAAGGGCTCCGCGCCGTCGGCGTCCGGCAGCGCACCGCGCGCGACCTTGCCGTTCAGCGTCCGCGGCAGCTCCGCGAGCTCGACGATGACCGACGGCACCATGTAGGGCGGCAGGGTCGCTGCCAGAGACGCGTCGAGCGCGGCACGGTCGGCGCTCCCGGTCACGTACGCGACGATCCGGCGCCGAGCGCCGTTCCCCCGAACGACCGCCACGGCATCTCGAACGCCGTCGCAACGGCGCAGCGCGACCTCGATCTCGCCGAGCTCGATCCGGTGGCCCCGGAGCTTCACTTGCTGATCGAGACGTCCCGCAAACTCGAGCATCCCGCCCGACCGGAGCCGGCAAGCATCCCCGGTTCGATAGAGGCGCGCGCCGGGAGGACCAAAGGGATCGGGCACGAATCGCTCGGCGGTGAGCGCCGGTCGGCCGAGGTAGCCGCGCGCGAGGTTCGTTCCGCCGATGCACAGCTCGCCTTCGCCGCCCTCCGGAGTCGGTTCGGCGTCGCCGTCGAGCAAGCGCAGGACGGTGTCGTGGAGCGGCTGACCGAGATGCACCGCCGAGGCGTCGTGGAGGCGCGCGGCGCTCGACCACACCGTGGTCTCGGTCGGACCGTACATGTTCCAGAGCGCGAGGCCGCAACCGAGGAGCTCGGCAGCGAGATCCGCGGGCAACGCTTCACCGCCGCACAACGCGGTGAGGCCTGCGCCGTTGCGCCAGCCGGCCTCGACGAGGGCACGCCAGGTCGTCGGAGTTGCTTGCATCACCGTCGCGCCGCATCCAACGAGATGACCCGCGAGCGCCGCCCCATCGGCGAGGGCCGTCTGCGGGGCGATCTCCACCGTCGCGCCGGTGAGGAGCGGCAGATAGATCTCGAGCGCCGAGATGTCGAAGGACACCGATGTCAGCGCGAGCCAGAGGTCACGGGTCGACAGCCGTAGGTGCTCGCCCGCGCTCGCGAGAAAACGGTCCAGCGCCTCGTGGTGGACGGCGACGCCCTTGGGCGTTCCCGTCGATCCGGAGGTGTACATCACGTAGGCGAGCTGCCGCGGATGAGGCCGCGCCGGCTCCGGCGAAGGCTCGCCGCCGTCGGGGCCGGCGGCGGAGATGACCTGCAGACCGCGAAAGACGTCCGAGAGCCGCGCCGCGCTGGAGGCGTCCGCCACGACGCGACGGACCCCCGCGTCGGCCAGCATGAACGCGAGCCGATCCGGTGGATACGTCGGATCGAGCGGCACGTAGACGGCGCCGGCGTCGAGGACGCCGAGCATCGCCGGCGGCAACGCGAGCGAGCGCTCGACGCAGAGGCCGACGCGTTCCTCGGGCTCGACCCCCGCACGCCGCAGGCGCCCCGCAACCGCGCGCGCCCAGGCGGCGAGGTCGGCATACGTCAACCGCTCGGCGCCGGCGCTCACCGCGCAAGCGCTTGGACGCCGGAGCGCTTGCGCGGCGATCCGCTGCGCGAGCGGCTGAAATGAGTATCCGACCAGGGGCGCGGTCGAGGGGATCGGGGCGTCGAGATGGACGTCGCTCACGCGCCGTTCGCCTCCAGACGCGATTTGCTCGAGCACCCTCTCGAGGCGGCGCGCGACGCGTTCCACTATCTCGAGCTGCCGCTCGCGACGCGGCCAGGTCCATGCCAGCGCGAGAGCACGACCGGGAGTCACGGTGATCGTCAGGGGATAGTGCGTCCGGTCCTCGAGCGTCGTCTGTTCGAAGCGAAGCTCGCCGCCGGCCGCGGCGAGCCGCTCGTCGGCGGGATAGTTTTCGAAAATGAGGAGCGAATCGAACAGCGGCTCGCCGGCGCGACCGAGCTCTGCCGTTAGCTCGTGGAGCGGCGTGTGTTCGTGCGCACCGAGCTCCGCCGTCTCACGGTGGAGCTCACGGACCCAAGCTCGAAGCGGCGACGCCGCAGGCACCGCCGTCCACACCGGCAAGCTGTTGATGAAGAGTCCGAGCATCCGCTCCGAGCCGTCGAGCTCGGGCGGTCGCCCGGCAACGGTGAGCCCGAACGCGACGTGGGAACGATTCGCGTGGCGCGAGAGCACGATGGCCCACGCGGCCTGGATCAACACCGGCACCGTCACTCCCCAGGTCCGCGCGCGCTCCACGAGTCGTCGCGTGAAGTCCTCGTCGAAGATCTGCGCGTGACGGGTGACGTCGGCTTCTCCTTGCTCGGAGGCCCCGCGCGCGTCGCGCCATCCGGCGGGGTCGTCGAAGCGAGCCAGCCGCTCACGCCACCACGCCTTCGAGCTCGACTGCGCGGCGAGCCACACGACATAGTCGCGATACGGTCGTGGCGCGTCCGACCGCGGGCTACCGGAGTCGTATGTCCCGAGCACCTCGCCGAGCAGCAGCGACGTGCTCCAGCCGTCGAGCAACGCGTGATGGCTCGTCCAGACGAAGTCGTGCGCGCCGTCGGGGCGACGGATCAGGGCGACTCGCATCAACGGGGCGCTCGCGGGATCGATCCCGCGCGCGAGATCGTCGCGCCGGAACGCCGCCAAGCGTTCCGAGGCGTCGCGCGCCGCGGACCAGTCCAGGACCGTGAACGGCAGCTCGGCGCGGCGCTCGACCACTTGCAGAGCGTCGCCGCCGTGCCGCCACTCGAACCGGGTCCTCAGGATCGGATGGCGTTCGACGGCCCGCGACCACGCCGAGCGAAACGCTTCGACGTCGAGCGGCCCGCGGATGGTCGTCACGAGCTGATTCACGTACGCGCCGTCGCCGTCGAGGGCCGTGTGGAAGAGGAGCCCCTGCTGCAGCGGCGTCGCGGGATACACGTCCTCGACGTCGCTCGAGTCGAGCGCGAGCTCGGCGAGCTCCGGCACGGTCAACCCGGAGAGCGGGCGCTCCGGCGCGGCAGCCGGCGGCGCGTCCGCGCAATGTTCGACGAGCGCACGCAGGCGCGCCTCGTAGCGCGCGGTGATGCCGGCGAGCGTTCCTAGCGCGGTCTGCTCGGTGCCACGCAAACGGACCGACAAGACCCCGTCCTCGACGTGGGCGTTGACCTCGAGCGCGTGCGCCGCGCGGCTCTCGGCCGACACCGGAGCACCGCACGCTTCGTGCGCCAGCGCAAAGACGCCGCCGCGCTTCAGCGCGCCGTCGAAGCGGCCGAGGTAATTGAAGCTCACCCGCGGACGCGGCAGCGCACGCGCCATCGCGCGTACTCCGGCGTCCTCCGCGTGCCGGAGCCAGCCGAAGTACAGGCCGCCGTACGGCGCCGCGCGCAGACGCTCCGCGGTGGCGCGCAGCGCTCGGCCGTCGTCCCCCGAAACGTCGAGACGCACCGGGAACTCGGTAGTGAACCAGCCCACCGTCTGGCTCAAGTCCGCCGTGAAGCCTTCTCCGAGCTCTTCTCTACCGTGGCGTTCGACGTCGACGAGCAACGATCCTTCGTCTTCATCCATGCTCTGCGCGAGCGCGGTGAGCAGCACGACATCGACGCCCGCGCCGTATGCGCGCGACGCCCCTTCGACGAGCCGGCGTGTCGCGACGGCGTCGAGCCTGAACTCCGTCTCGCTCGCCGGTCCGAACGACGCTGCCGCGTCCGGCTCGGCGCCGGCGTCTCTCGGCCCAAGCACCCGCTGCCATCGCTCCACCTCTGCGCGGAGATCGAGCCGGGTGAAGGCGTCGTGAAGCTTACGTGACCAGACACTCCACGGCGTGCCGATGGCCGGCAATGACGGCGTCGCTTCGCCGCGCGAGAGCGGGTCGCACGAGGCCTCCAGCTCTTCGAGCAAGATCCGAAAGGAGACGCCGTCGACGGCGAGGTGATGGACGACGATCAGCAGCCGGCCCTCCCCGCCGGCGAGGTGAAAGTACGCCGCGCGCAATAGCGGTCCGTCGGCGAGGTTCAGACTTCGATGAAGGCGGTCGCCTTCCACGCGGAGTCGCTCGCGGAAGTCGCGCTCCGCGCGGAGATCGATCTCGATGACGCCGCCGGCGGGTTCGACGTCGACGACCTGCTGCCGGAAGTGTCCTCCGTGACGCACGAAGCGAAGCCGCAGCGCGTCGTGCCTCGCGATCAGGCCGCGCACGGCTCGGTCGAGCACCGCGACCGGCGTGCCCGCAGCGACGCGGAGAAGGACGAACTGGTTATAGTGCGCCTCGCCCTCCGGGTGCTGCTCGAAGAAGGCCTCCTGGATGGGCGTGAGCGGCAGCACCTCGTGCACCTCGGCGACGACCTCGACGGCGGCGTCTTCCGCGGCGCGCGCGAGCTGCTCGACGGTACGACGCTCGAACAGCTGCTTCGGCGTGAGCCGGATCCCGGCCGCCCGTGCGCGCGAAACGACGCGCAAGCTCGAGATGGAGTCGCCTCCGAGCTCGAAGAAGTCGTCGGTGACGCCGATCGCGTCGAGCCCGAGGACGCTCCGCCAGACGTCGCTGAGGCGGCGTTCGAGCTCCGTCCGGGGCGCGACGCGCCCGCGCTCCTCCGTCGGGCCCTCGTCGGGCAGCGCGTCGCGATCCACCTTGCCGTTCACGCGGCGAGGCAAGGCCGCGACCTCGACGATCGACGACGGCACCATGAACGAAGGAAGAAGGCTGCGCAGCGCCGCCGACACCTCTTCCTTGCTCGCGGGGCCGACGACGTATGCCACGAGCCTCGGGCTCTCCGGAGCGCCGCGACGAACGACCGCCCCGGCGTGGACGCCGGGGATCCGAAGGAGCGCCGACTCCACCTCTCCGAGCTCGACGCGATGACCGCGCAGCTTGACCTGCGCGTCACGACGGCCGACGAACGCGATCGCGCCGTCGTCGCGCCGGCGAACGAAGTCCCCGGTCCGGTAGAGCCGGTCACTGCTGCCGTGAGGATCGGGAACGAAGCGCTCCGCCGTCAGCGCCGGCCGGCGATCGTATCCGCGCGCGAGTCCCGGTCCACCGATGCAGAGCTCGCCCACCGCACCGGCCGCCACTGGAAAGCCCGAAGAGTCGAGGACGCGAACGGTCCGCCCCGGATACGGGACGCCGATGGGAACCGAATCCGCGCGGGCGTCGGCGTCGCTCGTCGTGTGGAACAGCGCGGCGATCGCCGTCTCGGTCGGACCATACGAGTTGTCGAGTCGAACCGCGGCGAGGGCGCTTCGCTTCCAGAGCGCGACCGACGCCGCCGGCAGCTCTTCGCCGCCGACGGTGACGAGCCGCAGGGACGCCGCCGCGAGCGAGCCGTGTCGCAGCCATTCGTTGAAGTAGCTCGTCGGAAGATCGACGATCGTGATGCGCTCTTCCCGCAGCGCGGCGTCGAAGGCGTCCCCATCCGGGAGCTCCTCGCCCCGCATCACGACGCAGGCCCCGGCGGCGAGCGCCGGGAAGAGCTGCTCGGCGGCGGCATCGAAATTGATCGTCGAGAACTGATACACGCGATCGGCCGGCGTCACGGCGTAGGTCGAAACGTAGTCGTCGACGTGGGCGGCGAGCGCGCCGTGACCGACGGCGACGCCCTTCGGCGTACCGGTCGACCCCGACGTCGAGATGACGTACGCGAGACGTTCCGGGTGCAGCACGACGGTTCCCCGGGCGCCCGAAGGCGCGCACGGACCGGGTGCGATGAGGACGTCGCTCTCAGGAAGCAATCCAGAAAGCCGCGGCGCGGTCGTTCGATCCGCGATGATGATTCGTACCGCGGTGTCGCCGGCGATCGAACGGAGCCGAGCGTCGGGGTACGCCGGATCGAGCGGCACGTACGCCGCGCCCGCCTTCCAGATCCCGAGGAGCGCGGCGACGAGCGCCGTCGAACGCGTCATGCAGAGCCCGACGCGATCGCCGGGTCGCACGCCCCGGTGCTCCAGCTGCCGCGCGACTTCGTCCGACCAGGCGTCGAGCGCGCCGTAGGAGAGGCTCTCTCCCGCGCAGCGCAGCGCTTCGGCCGTCGGTGCGAGCTGCGCCTGCTCGACGATCCGGGCCAGCACGCTGCGGTAGCGATGAGCGGCTCGCGCGACGATCCCTGGAGACCCCTCCAGGCGCACGTCTCTGAGCGCCGGTTCGGTCTCCGCCGCCAATGCTTCCAGAATCGCGACGTAGTGAGACCCCAGCCGTGCCACGACCGTGGCGTCGAGTCGCGCGGAGTCCCATTCCCAGACGATCTCCAACGCTTCATCCGTGGTGATCGTGAGCGACAGCGGATAATGCGTACGGCTCGTCGCTTGCGATGACACGAGCCGCACGGCGCCAAGGTCTTCGAGGGACCGTCGGGAGACAGGATAGTTTTCCACGACGAACAAGCTGTCGAAGAGCGGTTCGCCGGGTTGTCCAGCCCAGCGCTGCACGTCGGAGAGCGCGGCGTGCTCATACTGCCGCAGCTCCACCGTCGCCCGCTGAAGCGCTCGCAGCCATTCGCCGGCGAGGCTCGTGTCGGGGACATCGACCCAGAGCGGCAGGCTGTTGATGAACGGCCCGACGATCCCTTCGACGCCCCGAAGCTCCGGCGGCCTCCCCGAGACGGTCACGCCGAACACTGCCTGACGCCGATCGGCGTGGCGCGCCAGCAAGAGCGCCCAGGCCCCTTGAAGCAACGTCGCGACCGTGACGCGATGGCGGCGCGCGGCGGCGGCGAGACGTTGCATCCACGCGCGGTCCCGTTTCGTGCAGAGCTCCCCGAAGCCTTCGCCCCGGCATGCCGGGGCTCTCACGGCTGCCGCGAGCGTGGCCGGTTCATCGACGCGGCTGGATCGACCGCGCCAGAAGCTCTCCGTGCTCTTCCGGTTCGAGAGCCACGCGACGTAGTCGCGGTAGCGCGCGCGGGCAGCGGGCAGCGCGTCCTCGCGCGCGACGTATCGAGCGAACACCTCGTCGAGGACGAGCGCGCTGCTCCAGCCGTCGGCCACCGCGTGGTGCATCGTCCACACGAGCTCGCTGCCGCCGTCGCGCTGAAAGAGATGAATGCGGAGCAGGCACGGCTCCGCGACGTCGAACCCTCGCTCGCGATCCTCGGCGAGCCACGCCGCGAGCCTCTGCTCGTGGGCAGCGCCGGCGTCGGAGCTCCAATCGGAGACGCCGAACGGCACCTTCACGCCGCGCCGCACGACCTGCAGCGGTTCACCGCAACGATTCCAGACGAAGCCGGTGCGAAGGACGTCATGGCGCTCGACGACCGACTGCCACGCCGCGTACATCCTGCCGGGATCGAGCTTGCTGTCGAACGTCAACCGGAGCTGGTAGACGTAGAGTCCCCGCGCTGCTTCGGAAGCGCCGTGGAAGAGGAGCCCCATCTGCACCGGCGTGGCCGGGTAAACATCGACCGTATCGGCCGTCGCGAGCCCGAGCGCCGTGAGCTCGTCGGGTTCGAGGCCCGCCAGCGGGAAATCGGACGGCGTCCATCGCGGCTCGCTTGCTTCACAATGCTCCACGAGGACATGCAGCAGCGTCTCGAAGCGCGCGACGAGCCGCCCGACGACCCTTTCGTCGATGACGTCGGGGCTGTAGCGGAAGTCGACCGAGAGCGCGCCGTCGCGCACGAGCGCGTTGACGTCCAGCGCGTGGCTCATCGACGTCGCCGGATCGACGGGAACGCCCGCGGCCTCGTCGGCGAAGGTGAATCTACCGCCGTCCCGCACCGGATCGAAGCGTCCCAGATAGTTGAAGCTGAGCTCCGAGGCGGGCAAGGCAGCGCGCACTTCCGACGAGAACAGGCCCCAGCGGAGGCCCTTTCCGGGAATGGTGCGGAGCCGTTCCTTCACTCGTTGCAGCGCCGTCGCGGGATTCGCGGCGTTCTCGAGCCACACCGGATAACGGCTCGTGAACCAGCCGACGGTGCGGCTGACGTCGACGTCGTCGAGGACGTCTTCACGCCCGTGCCCTTCGAGGTCGACGAGCACGGAAGTCCGCTCCGTGACTTCCCCGATGGCCAGCAAAAGCGCCGTCAGGAGCACCTCGTCGACACGCATGCGATACGCGCGCGGCGCCGCTTCGAGGAGCCGGCGCGTCCACGACGTGTCCCACCGCATCACGATGTCGCGGCTGCTCTCGTAGCGGCGGTCGCCGCCGTCGCGGAGTCCCGGGAGACTGCCCTCCGCTCCGGCGAGCGCAGCCTGCCACCACGTCGACTCCCGCCGTACGTCGTCGAGCTCGGCATATTCGGCGAGTCGAGTCGCCCAGAGAGAGAAAGGCGTGGTGACGGCGGGCAAGTCGAACGGCAGCGCGCGCTCGGCCTTTGCGTAGGCTTGCTCGAGCTCGTCGAGGAGCACACGCCACGACACGCCGTCGACGGCCAGGTGATGGATCGCGAGCAAAAGTCGACTCTCGCCGTCCGGCAATCGGGAATACGCCGCCCGAAGCAACGGGCCGTGCACGATGTCGAGACTTCGCTGCACGCGTTCGCCCTGCTCCGCCAGCGCCGCGGGTACGTCCTCGGCAGCGCGCAGATCGACCACTTCGACGTGAGGGCCATTCACCACGTCCGCGACCTGTTGCGTCCAGCGTCCTTCTCGTCGCGCGAAGCGCAAGCGCAGCGCGTCGTGCCGCCGCACCAGCTCCGCCAGCGTTCGCTCCAGCGCCTCGACCGACAACGTCTCCTTCGCTCGCAGCAAGACCGACTGATTCCAGTGCGACGTCCCTTCCGGGTGTCGCTCGAAGAACCGCGCCTGGATCGGCGTCAGCGGCACTTCCCCCTCGACCGGCCGCTGCTCCGCCCGCTTCGCGTTCACCGCCGTCGCCACTCGCGCTTGCGCCGCGATCGTCGGCTGCTCGAACACCTGCTTCGCGCTCAGCAACAGCCCGCTCTCCCGGGCCCGCGCGATGATCTGCAGGCTCAGGATCGAGTCCCCTCCGAGGTCGAAGAAGTTTTCCGTCACTCCGAGCTCGGAGCGCTTCAGCACCTCGCTCCAGATCTGATGCAGCGTTAGTTCCGCTGGCGTGCGCGGCGCGACGCGCGGGTTTTCCGACTCGGGCGGTTCCGGCAGCGCACGCCGGTCC
>DASZVB010000102.1:0-103877 GCA_035547195.1 Polyangiaceae bacterium | reverse complement strand
CGGCGGCCACGGCTGGGCAACCGACGCCATCGAGCATCGGGGGGATCGTCGCGACTTCGACGGATGTGACGTTGATGGACGTTACGGTGACGGCGGGGAAGGGGGCGGATGGGTTGCCGGGGGCGGATGGGTTGGCGGGGGTGGATGGGGCGGATCCGACTATGCAGTTGCCGGATGGGTTGACGCTGATACCGGCGGGGGCCGCTGTGTGTGCTGCGTCAGCGCCCGCGACGCCGCCTGTTGGCGCGTCGTGGAGCGGGCCGACTTCGTGTGGGTCGAGTGGATCGCGAGGAGGGCGTGGCGGTGACCCCGGTTACAACGTCCAAGGTGCGCCTGGGGTAACCGGTACTCCTCAAACGGACGTGAATCCGCCGAACGTCGATAATGGCGGCGGCGCGGCAACAGCAGTCGGACAAGACAAGCCTGGAAGCGACGGCGCGCAGGGGTCTCCCGGCGTACCGGGGATCAACGGAGCCGCTGCGTTGGTGTTCGGAACTTTCAGCGCAAGCGGCTTTTCACCGGCGGACGGCCAACCCGGAACTGATGGACACGTTGGTCAAGGTGGCGGCGGAGGAGGAGCCAGCGTTGGTGCCAACAACTGTACCGGCGCAGGCGGCGGTGTCGGCGGCATGGGCGGCTGTGGTGGTGGCCATGGCGATAGTGGCAAGGGTGGAGGTGCGTCAGTAGCCCTCATCTCGTGGGATAGCGGACTCGTACTCGACGGTGTCCAGCTCACCTCCAGCGACGGAGGTACCGGTGGAAAGGGTGGCAATACGGGACTGGGAGGATTTGGTGCGATTGGTACGCCCGGCGCAACTGGTGCCAACGGCATTGGCCGCGGCGGGGACGGCAAACCTGGCGGAAATGGCGGCTACGGTGGTGCTGGCTCGGGTGGTACCGGTGGTCCGTCTTATGGGCTCGTCTATCACGGCATTAAGCCTACCGAGCTGCACCCTCTGGCTCCGAAATTCGGAAACGGTGGGCAGCATGGCAAAGGTGGTAACGGCACTGCAGCCGGCAGCTCCGCCGGGCCCGACGGTGCCGACGGCGATGCCACGGACCGCCACGCCGTGACTCCCTGAGCGATGCGCCGCGAGTACCCTCCCCTGAGGCCGCAGCTGCGCGGCCGATTTGGGGAGGGTCGACGCCGCCGTAGCGGCGGCGGGGTGGGGCAGCTGAGGGTTCGATCCTGAAAAGCGGGTTGGCGATGAACGCGCCGAAGATCATGAGATTTGCTTGTACAACGGTCTGCATCGCAGCGAGCGGGTGCGGGTCACCGCCGTTCAGTGAACGTGGCGGCACCGGTGGCAGCCCTCCCGTCGACGCATCGACGGGAGGGGGCGGCGGTCAAAGCGGAACGGGCGGCGGCAGTGGCAGCAGTGGTGGCCACTCAGGTGCCAATGCCGGAGGCAGCGCCGCGGGCGGAGCGAGCGCAGGCGGAGCATCTGGCGCCGGCGCAAGCGGCGCAGCGACGGGAGGCGCGACGGGCGCGTCGGGAGTCAGCGGATCCGGAGGCGGCGGTGTCGATGCGGGCGACGGCGGCGACGGCGCGACGAAGTGCGACGAGACACAGTCCCCGGCGGTAGAGCAGTGTCTGCTGAGCGACGAGCACGCGGTGTTCGTGTCGAAGGGAGCGGCGATCGGTGGCATCGGGACGAAAGAGAGCCCTGTGAGCACGATCTCGGCGGGGATGATGGCGGCAAAGGCAGCGGGGCTGAAGCGGATCATCGTGTGCAACGCGACGTACGCGGAGAACGTGGCGATCCAATCGACGGACGGCGGGTTGAGCATCTACGGAGGATTCGCGTGTCCGGCAGCGAGCAGCGATGCGGGAGCGAATTGGACGCCGACGCCTGGAGTGCACGCGGTGGTGGCGCCGCCGGACGGCGTGCCGCTGACCGTAAAAGGGGCGACGGCAAAAATTATCGTATCTGGTATTGATTTTATCGCGGCGGATGCGCCGGCGGCCACGGCTGGGCAACCGACGCCATCGAGCATTGGGGGGATTATTGCGGGATCGACGGATGTGACGTTGATGGACGTTACGGTGACGGCGGGGAAGGGGGCGGATGGGTTGGCGGGGGCGGATGGGTTGGCGGGGGCGGATGGGGCGGAGCCGGGGACGGCGACGCCGGCGAAGGCAGCGTCGTGCATGGCGTCTGTACCGAACACTCAAGACGGCGCGACGTGGGGTGGTGCTAGCGCTTGCGGGTCGAGTGGAGGCGATGGCGGGAAAGCGCAACTCAATGCAGCTGGCTCTCGTGGAGGCGACGGGATCCCTCAAAAGAACGTGACTGCGGAGGATCGTTTGAATGGCGGTGCAGGAGCTTCAGATCCTGGTGTCAATGCGACAAATGGGACAGATGGCGCGCCCGGCGAGAGTGGCAAGAATGCAACTGGTGCTCCGACGGCTGGTACGTTCTCGAGCGCCGGCTACTCGGCGGCAGATGGACAAGATGGCACTGATGGCTTTACCGGTCAGGGAGGTGGCGGAGGTGGCGCCAGCGCGAGCACGGATAAGTGCATCGGTGCGAGTGGCGGCGTCGGCGGTATGGGCGGCTGTGGCGGTAAGCACGGGGGAGCGGGAAAGGGCGGAGGAGCTTCAGTTGCGCTTATTTCCTGGGATAGCGGTCTCGTTTTGGACGCCGTCCAGTTGGTTGCTAGCGACGGAGGCATTGGGGGTAAGGGGGGCAATGGCGGACCCGGGGGAATCGGCAAAGGAGGCACGTTGGGAGGGGACGGTGCCACGGGAATCGGATCCGGTGGAGGCGGTGGTCGGGGGGGTAGCGGTGGCGACGGCGGTGCTGGCTCCGGAGGCACCGGAGGACCATCGTACGCGCTGGTCTCCCATGGCACGAAGCCGACGGAAATCAGTCTGCCAATGCCGAAGTTCGGGAACGGCGGAAAGAAAGGCACGGGCGGCGCAGCTGTTGCCATGAACGCCCTTCCCGCCCCCGATGGTGCTGATGGCGCCGCCACTGATCGCTATAAAGTGACGCCATGAGCGGTTTGCGTGGGAGCCGTGCGTGTTGCACATATGACAAATGCTCTGGACACTTTGGATGTTGCTGAGTTGGCGGGGCGGGCCAGCTGAGGGTTCCGATCCTGAAAAGCGGGTTGGCGATGAACGCGCCGAAGATCATGAGATTTGCTTGCACAACGGTCTGCATCGCAGCGAGCGGGTGCGGGTCACCGCCGTTCAGTGAACGTGGCGGCACCGGTGGCAGCCCTCCCGTCGACGCCTCGACGGGAGGGGGCGGCGGTCAAAGCGGAACGGGCGGCGGCAGTGGCAACAATGGTGGCCACGCCGGCGCCAGCGCCGGAGGCAGCGCCGCGGGCGGAGCGAGCGCAGGCGGAGCATCTGGCAGCGGCGCAAGCGGCGCAGCGACGGGAGGCGCGACGGGCGCGTCGGGAGTCAGCGGATCCGGAGGCGGCGGTGTCGATGCGGGCGACGGCGGCGACGGCGCAGCGAAGTGCGACGAGACAAAGTCCCCGGCGGCAGAGCCGTGTCTGCTGAGCGACGAGCACGCGGTATTCGTGTCGAAGGGCGCGGCGATCGGTGGCATCGGAACGAAAGAGAGCCCTGTGAGCACGATCTCGGCGGGGATGATGGCAGCAAAGGCGGCGGGGCTGAAGCGGATCATCGTGTGCAACGCGACGTACGCGGAGAACGTGGCGATCCAATCGACGGACGGAGGGTTGAGCATCTACGGAGGATTCGCGTGTCCGGCAGCGAGCAGCGACGCGGGAGCGAATTGGACGCCGACGCCTGGAGTGCACGCGGTGGTGGCGCCGCCCGACGGTGTGCCGCTGACTATAAAAGGGGCGATGGCGAAAATTATCGTAGGAGGTATCGACTTTATCGCCGCAGACGCGCCGATTCCCACGCCTGGGCAACCGACGCCGTCGAGCATTGGGGGGATTATTGCGACTTCGACGGATGTGACGTTGATGGACGTTACGGTGACGGCGGGGAAGGGGGCGGATGGGTTGCCGGGGGCACCGGGGGCGGCCGGCGCCGATGGGGCAGATCCGACAATGCAGTTGCCGGATGGGTTGACGCTGACGCCGGCGGGGGCTGCGGTGTGTTCGGCGACAGCACCGGCGATGTTGCCGGTGGGGGCGTCGTGGACGGGAAGCGCTTGTGCATCGCAGGGAGGCGCGGGCGGCGGTCCCCTATACAACGCTCAGGGGCACGACGGGCAGAGCGGGGTTCCTCAGACCGATGTGGATCCACCTAACAAGAAAAACGGTGGCTCGGCGGCAATTGCAGCTGGCCCAAGCAATCCAGGTGGGGACGGTATGCAAGGATCGATTGGCGACGCTGGAACCAATGGCCCCGTTGCACCAGCGTTCGGCACTTTCGGCGCAGACGGCTATGCGTCCGCGGACGGTCACGCCGGAACCGACGGTCACACCGGCCAAGGCGGCGGAGGTGGTGGCGCAAGCTTCGGTACAACCATGTGTACCGGTGCAGGCGGCGGCGTCGGCGGAATGGGCGGATGTGGCGGCGGGCATGGTGAAGCCGGTAAGGGTGGAGGCGCTTCGGTAGCTCTCATCTCGTGGGACAGTGGTCTTACCCTCGACATGGTCCAGCTCACGTCCGTTACCGCGGGTGCCGGCGGAAACGGAGGCGATACAGGACTAGGCGGACGGGGCGGCAAAGGGACGGCAGGTGGCAATGGTGCCAACGGCATTGGCCGCGGTGGGGACGGCAAACCCGGCGGAAATGGCGGCTACGGTGGTGCCGGCTCGGGCGGCACCGGTGGTCCGTCTTATGGGCTCGTCTATCACGGCACTAAGCCCACCGAGCTCCACCCTCTAGCTCCGAAATTCGGAAGCGGCGGGCAGCATGGCAAGGGCGGCAATGGCACTGCAGCCGGTAGCTCTTCGGCCCCCGACGGCGCCGATGGCGATGCCACGGACCGCCACGCCGTGATGCCCTGAGCGACGCCACGGTACCGCTGGCGGGGAATTCCTGATGCTGAAACTAGGTCGCGGTGAAGGTGCCGGCAGTCGCCACGAATACCCCTGCCCCTGGTGGCACGGACGGTGCTGCCGTGGAGCGCTACCAAGTGACGTCGTGAGCTGGTCGCACGTCCGAGCGCGTCCCCAATATGACCAACACACACTGGACGCTTTGAACTTCGCCCGGCAAGGTGGTTCTGAACTCGGTTTGCCATGAACATGTCGAAGATCATGACAATCGCTTGCGCAACGGTCTGCCTCGCCGCGAGCGGGTGCGGGACAACCCCCTTCACCGAACGAGGCGGCGGCGATGTGTCGATGGGAGGTGCATCGGGCCAGAGCGGAGCAGGCGGTGCGACGAGCACTGGTGGTGGCCAGTCGGGTCTCGCTGCGGGAAGTAGTGCTGCGGGCGGCAAAGGCTCTAGCCGCGCAGCAATGGGCGGCTCGACCGGCGCGGCGGGAAGCAGCGGAGCAAATGAAGGGAGTGGAGGGGGCGCCGCTGGCGTCGAAGCAAGCGACGGCGTCGACGGCGCACCGAAGTGCGACGAGACGCAGTCACCGACGGCCGAGCCGTGTTTGCTGAGCGACGACTACGCGGTGTTCGTTTCGAGGGGTGCGATCCACGGTGTGGGGACGAGAGAACGACCGATGGGCACGATTGCGGACGGGATGATGGCGGCTAAGGCACGCGGGATGAACCGCGTCATCGTGTGCAACGCGGTGTACTGGGAGAACGTCGAGATCCAATCGACGAACGGTGAGCTGAGCATCTACGGTGGGTTCGCGTGTCCGATAGAGAGCGACGCCGGGACGGATTGGACGCCGACGCCGGGGACGCATGCGGTCGTCGCACCGCCGAACAATGTGCCGTTGAAGGTGACTTCGACGGCGGCGAAAGTTGTCATATCCGGTATCGATTTCGTTGCGGCGAATGTGTTTCAGGGGGAGTCGAGTATTGGGGCGATTGTTGCCGGTTCGCCCGACGTGACACTGGTTGACGTCTCGTTGACTGCGGGGAAGGGAGGGGATGGGGCGGATGGAGCGAACGGAATCCCGGGGGCGCCGGGGCTGGATCCAACGAAGACGTTGCCGGATGGAGTGACGTTGACGCCGGCGGGGGCTGCGGTGTGTTCATCGGCAGCGCCTGCTGTGCCGCCTACCGGGGCCTATTGGAATATGGCGAGCTCGTGTGGCTCGAGGGGTGGGGGTGGCGGCGATCCAATCTACAACGGCCAAGGGGAATCAGGTGTCAGCGGCACTCCTCAGATTGATGTCAGTCCACCGAACGTGAAGAACGGTGGCGTGGCCGCAGCGCAAGCCGGGCAGGGCATAGTCGGTGGCGATGGCATTCAGGGATCTCAGGGGAACGCTGGGACGAATGGCGTCTCGGCTCCTCCTTCAGGTGCATTCGACGCGAGTGGCTATTCGCCTGCGAGCGGTAGTTCCGGAACCGATGGTCACGCTGGTCAAGGTGGCGGCGGAGGAGGAGCTAGCGTTGGCGCTAACAACTGCACAGGGGCTGGCGGTGGCGTCGGCGGGATGGGCGGTTGTGGCGGTGGCCACGGTGAAGGCGGTAAGGGCGGAGGTGCATCCGTAGCGCTGATTTCATGGGACAGCGGAGTCGTGCTTGACGGTGTTCAGCTCACCGCTGCGGACGGAGGGGCAGGCGGGAACGGTGGCGACACAGGAGTCGGCGGGCACGGCGGCTTCGGTACGAATGGCGGTAGCGGCGCAAACGGAATCGCCTCCGGCGGGGTCGGCGCGGTTGGCGGAGCTGGCGGCTACGGCGGTGCCGGCGCAGGCGGTACCGGCGGTCCGTCTTATGGGCTCGTCTATCACGGCACCAAGCCTACGGAGCTCCACCCTCTGGCTCCGAAATTCGGAAGCGGCGGGCAGCGTGGCAAGGGCGGCAATGGCACTGCAGCCGGCAGCTCCCCCGGCCCCAACGGCACCTACGGTGATGCCGCGGACCGCCACGCGGTGACTTCCTGAGCGACGCGCTGCGAGTCCCCTCCCCTGAGGCTGCGGCTGCGCAGCCGATTTGGGGAGGGTCGACGCCGCGTAGCGGCGGCGGGGTGGGGCAGCTTCCGGAGATACGGGGTGGGGCAGCTTCCGGAGATACGGGGTGGGACAGCTTCCGGAGATACGAGGTGGGGCAGCTTCCGGAGATACGGACGGTGGTGCCGGAAATCGTCGGTAGTACGCACGATGGCGTTGCTCGGCGATGTGAGAATCCTTTGTTGTGGATCAAGGCGCGAATGCGACGCCCTAATCGCGCATTAGATTCGGTCGCTCGCTCGACGGGGCCATCGAGTCACCGTGACGAAGGTCCGCAACTCGGTGCGCGGGCGTCCGATGAGCGTGCCGGTGTGCCGTGGTGCAGCAGTCGACGTGCAGGATCGCGCTTTCGCGCTTACGCCCGCTTGGCTACTCAACTAGAGGCGAGCGGTGCGACGTCGCGTAGAGCGATCGACGTGGGGAGCAGCGTTTTTCGAATGAAGCAACGGATTGGTTGGGTTCTCGCGGGATTGGTTCTTGTGGTCGCAAGTTGTTCTTCCGGCTTCACGTCCAGCGAGTGCGTCACGCGAACGTGTCAACCGGCGGAGCATAAGGACGCGTCAGCGGACTCGGGATTCATCGGCGCCGGTGGCGCGTCGGGATCCATCGGCGCGGGTGGGGCAGACGCGCCGGGACGCACGACGAACGCCATGAACACCGGCGGTGTGCCGTCAATGAATGCTGCTGGCAATCCGGCGACTGCCAACGATGGCCGCGGCGCGGCGGTCGGTGACGCGAGCACGGATGGCGGTGCTGGCGACGACACGGGTGAACGGGACGGGGGCGGCGCGGGTGTCCAGTGTCGGCGCGGTTTCGCAGATTGCGATCGAGATCCAGTGAACGGCTGCGAGGTCGACGTCGAGGACGATCCGGACCACTGTGGTTCGTGCTTCACCGCGTGCAGCGAGACTGGCGCCGAGCACCGAGCCTGCTCACAGGGCATTTGCAAGCCCAATTGCGACTCGTCCCACGTTGATTGCAACGGCGACGGCGCCGACGGTTGCGAAGTCGACGTGACGCAGAGTGTGACGAATTGCGGCTCCTGTGGTCACGCTTGCTCGACGGCGGGCACGTCGTCCGTTGCTTGCGTGAATCGCGCGTGCACGCCGACGTGTGACGCCCAACACGGGAACTGCGACGGAGTCGGTGACAATGGCTGCGAGATCGATACGGCGACCGACGCGGACCATTGCGGGAGTTGCGCTGACGCCTGCTCGTCCAAAAACGTCGCCATCCGCGCGTGTTCCTCGGGCGTCTGCACACCCTCGTGCAACCCTAACTGGGGCGATTGTACGACACCAAAGGTGCCGGCAAGCGACGACGGTTGCGAAGCGGATCTAACGCTCGTCGACGACTGCGGCGGTTGCGGGCACGATTGTCAGGGCGGGGGTTGTCACACCGGGCAATGCGCGTCGTTGGGCCTCATTTCCGGGCTCACGCAACCGCGGCAGCTCGTCGTGGACAAGAACTACGTGCACTGGCTCGGCGCGGACCCGATGAACAGCGGTCAATCCGAGGTCGAGCGAATGACGACCTCCGGAACGGACGTCACACGGGTTCTGTACGACCAGAATATTTCGGCTATCGCCTCCGACGGGACGTACATCTATTGGTCCGTTCCCGGTACGAGCTCGACGACTCTCGACAGCTCCATTTGGCGCGTCAAATCGGGGACCAACACGCCCGTCGACGATGTGCGGACGGGGGTGTCCACAGGGACGATCGCGGCCGATGCGAACAACGTGTACTGGAGCGACCTTTCGTCGAACGCCGTGGTTGGGGCCTACCCTCGCGATGGGACGGCCGTCACCACGCTGATCGAGAAGGTGTCGCTCGTCCATTCGATGGTGAGCGACGGATCGACGCTTTACGTGGGCAGCGACAACCGCCTCGACCTCGTCACCTTGGGAAAGCCGGGCTCGGTTTCCTTGACGTCCCTACAAGCTCTCAAGCTGACGCCGACCGGCTACAGCGTTGCCGCGGACTCGTCGCACGTCTTCGCTTGGTTCCGAGACGCGTCGAGCGCGCATCTCATGCGACTCTCGAAACCGGACTTCGGAACGCCCGTGGATCTAGCCGAATCCGACTCCACCGACGATGCGTACGGACCAGTGGCCGTCGTCGGCACGACCGTGTTCTTCGTAGAGAGTGACGGTTTGTACCGTGTGCCCGTCGATAAGAGCTCCGCGGCGATACGGGTTGACGAAATCGTGGGCACGCTTCCGACCGCTCTGGCGGCAAGCGATGGATTCTTGTTCTGGCTCGAACAAGGCGCGACGGCGCAAGCCTCCATCCACCGCCTCGCCGTCTATTGATTTCCGCAACCGCCTCCTTCGCTCGCCCGATTGAGTCTTATCTCGCGCCTGGCGCGGGCGGGCACGGCTCGTACCTCTCCGTGCCCGCCCCGCCTGGCTCGAGAGCCGAGAGGAGTCAGGCACGCGAAGGACGATGCGGAGCGCTGCTCCGCCAAAAAGGACGATGCGGTTCACACCCCGAGCATCAGTCGCGACAGGCGCTCGCCCGCGAACACGTGACCGCCCACGGCGAGCGCCATTTCGCCGCCTTCGTCGCGGATGCGACAGAGCTCGGTGAGGATGACGCGGAGCCGGTCGTACGCCGCGGCGTCGAAGGATCGTCGCCGCTCGCCGAGCGCGTGCGGCTTTCGGGCCGCGAGCCTCGTCAAATCGTGGACGGAGTCGAGGTCCGCGCTCTCGACGAGCGCCGCCGAAGACATGACCAGCGCTCTTGCCGCGATCATGGCGCGCTCTCGAAAAGCGACCGTCGCGTCCGCCAGCAGACAGAGGAATCGCGCGCGGCGCAAGAGGAGTCCCGACTGCACCAAGCTCCGCTCGAGGCGTCGCCGCACGCGGGCGAGATCCCAGAAATCCGGTGGTGCGTCTTCCGGCGCCGCGTCGGACTCGGCCCGGCCGCGTTCGAGCCACAAGCCGCGCGCGGCGCGCTCCACGCGAACGAGCGGCGGTGACGCGGTGCCGCCCAGTCTATCCAGCACCTCCGCGCAGAAGCCGCTCCATCCGTCGAGGAACAAAGCGTCGTCCGGCGCGAACGCGGAGGGAACCGCGAGCGCCATCGCGCGGAGGCGCGCGGTCGGCGCTTCACCTCGCAAGAGCGCCGCCAGGGCCGGAAGCGGCGAGACGGCGCGCTCCGACGGAAGCGGCCCGACGGGATGCGCCGCGCCCGGAGCGTCGACCACGTCCGTGAGATCGCGCGACGCGAACCACGCGCGCCGGTCATAGGCGCGCAGCTGCACGTTGTACGGCGGATCGATGCGCTTGATCTCGTCGGTTTCGAGCAACGCTGCTTCGAGGAGGCTCGCTGTCTCCGTGTAGACGATGTCGTGGACTTGCGTGAGGAGCTCGAGGCCGCGCTCGGTGGCGGGCCCCTTGCTCTTGAAGTGACCGGCGACGCGCTTCTTGAGGCTCGTCGCCTTGCCCACGTAGAGGATGTCGCCGCTCTTGCGGACGAAGCGGTAGACCCCCGGCCGATCCGGAAGAGCGCGACGGCGCTCGGCGTCGAACGGAAACTGCCGCCGCGTCCTTCGTGATCGGGCCGCGGGCTGCTCGAGCCATTGCTTGAGCTCCGTCCAGGTGGTGACGCCTTCGCCTTCGAGCAACGGGATCAGCGCGCGCCAGATGAACGCCGTCGCCTCGACGTGGCCGGCGGCGCGGCGGATGAGCTCCGGCGAGTGCCCGAGAAACCCGGCGAGCGCGCGGAGGCTCCGGCGCGGAAGATCCGGGAAGAGCCTTTCGGCGATGGCGTGGACGCAGACGGCGTCGAGCGGAAACGCCGCGTCGCCGAGGCGTTCGTGCAGATCGCGCAGGAAGGCCAGCTCGAATCGGGCGAAGTGGATGACCGTCGGCGCGGGAGCATCGCGCGGGCCGAGCTCCGAGCACGCGCCGCGGACGATGTTCCAGGCCCGCGTCTCGTCGATCGCGCTCTCGCTACACGCCTCGCTCCATCCCGTCAATTCGCGAACGGCGCGCGGCACGCGGCGCTCCGTCCGCGGCAAGATCCAGGTGCTCCGGACTCCGCCGACGAGCCCGGCGGGCGTGCAGATCGCCCATCCGAGCTCGATGAGATCGCCGTAGCTCGGTGAAGCGCCGCTCGCCTGGCAATCGAGCGAAAGGACGGAAAGCTCGCGGAGTACGCCGCTCATGCCGCGGTCGAGCATAGCAACGCCGGAGGGTTTCGCCCGCGCTCGGCGGCGCGGCCGGAATCGCCCGCGCGAGGGCTCTAGTGCGCCGCTACCACGTCCGCGTCGCGGTCCGGTACGAAGAACGCCCACGCCGCGCCGAGCAGCGGCGGAACGAGGCGGCTCGTCTTCACGCGCTGCCCGGCAAATCGCTCCATGCTGCAGGCGATGAACTCCGGCGTGAGCAGCAGGTGGCGCTCGAACCAGCTCCGATACCGGCCGCCGTAGTACGACAGCAGCCGGTGGCGGAGCCGAAGATCGATCCCGAGCTTCGTCCGCGCGACGCGCGCCGACCAATCGCGGAACGAGAGATCTCCCTCGGCGAGCTTTTCGGCGATGTACGGCCCCGCGATCGCCGCGTATTCGATGGATTGTGCGATGCCTTCGCCGCTCAGACCGTCGATGCCGGCGGCTTCTCCGACGAGGAGCACGCGAGGCGACGACTGCCGCCTTCGCGGTTCGAAGCCGCGCTCGGCGTAGCGCTTCAGCTTGTAGCGATTCATGTCGAGCCCCTGGGCGGCGAGACGCCGCGCGAGGATCGACTGGATGTCCACCGCGCGGTCATCGAGCCGCAGGTGATAGATGCCGCGACAGACCTTTTCTTCTCCGTCCACGACCGTCGGAAAATCCCAGGTGTACCCGGAGAACGTCCGATCTTGCGTGTCGAAGTGCAGGACGTCGCGGGGAAGATCCGACTGGACCGGCTCGGTGTCGAGCTCGATGACCTGCGCCAGAAGATCGGCGTCGCCGCCGATGGCCGCGGCGCGCCGCACGAAGCTGCCCACGCCGTCGGCGCCCACGACGACGCGGGCACGGAGCTCGCCCTTCGGCGTGGTGACGATCGCGCCGTCCTCGTTCACGGCGAGCGCGGTCGCGCGCGCGTTCTCTTCGATCCGGATCCCTTTCGCGCGAACGCCGCTCGCGAGCTCGTGGTCGAACTCGATTCGCCGCACCACGCGGCCGATGCGGCCATGACGGTTGACGCCCGAACCTTGCTGCGTGCGGACGGAGAGGCCGTCGATGACCACCGAGGGGACGTCGACGCGCACGCCGGCGGATGCGAGCAGCGCGTCGGCGCGCGCCGCGACGGCGCCCGCGCAGTACTTTTCCCGCGGGTACGCCTTCTTCTCCAGGACGACGATGCGCTCGGTCAGATCCGGACGCGCCTTCGCGAGGAACAACGCCGTCGATAGCCCGGCCGGGCCGCCCCCGACGATCGCGACTTCGACGTCGTGCATGCTCTTCACATACGATAGCGCCGTCGCCGCGTGAGGGTAGAGGTTCTCGAATTGCGGGTCACACGGGTTGCGGGGTCGTCTCGAGGATTTCGCCCTCGGGGCCTTCGGTGAATTCCGGGTAGCGCTCCGGCGTCCCGTCGCAATACTCGGGTTCCTTGAATTGGCGCCGCAAGAACGGACTGAGGCGCGCGACGCCCCAGATCTTCTTCGCGGTCTCCTCGAGCTTGCGTTCGGCGCGCGCGCGCTCGGAGTCGGGGAAGCGCTCGCTCGAACGGACGAGGATCATGTCGAGGAAGCGCATCTTGTGGGCTTCCCACACCAGCCGGTCGAGCCGGAACATGGCCGATAAGTACAGGCTCGTCTCGGGCGTCAGGTCACCCGCACGGTCCTGCGCGCGCTCGGGGTGAGCGAGCATGTCCTCGACGACCGCGCGTCCCTTCAGGAGCAGATGCTGAGCAAGGCACGCGACGTCGTAGTGCGTCGGCAACGGACCGTCCTTCGTCGCCGCCGCGAGCGGCTCGATCCGCGAATCGAGGGCCGTCGAGAGGCGCCCGGCGACGCGTTCGAACCGCCGCAGCTCGAGCGCCGAGAAGCGGCTCGAGAGCGCCTGGACGCGCGCGCCTACAGACGCCCAATTGCCGGGATCGGAGGCGTGCGCGGCCGGCAGGAACTCATCGAAGAAGCGATCTACGTCGGCGGCCGACAGATCCGGCGCGCCGCGGGTGACGAGCGCGACGAGATCGTCGTCGCGGTCGCTCGAGCGCATGAGGCTTCCGAGGACCGTCCGCTCCTTCCAGACGACGTCGTCGAAGTCGAAGAGCTCTGGTTCCGGCAACCAGAGTTGCCAGAAATGGTCGTTGCGCGCGCGGGCCGGATAGTGCGGGCCGATGACCTCCCGCGTCCACCACACGCCGGACTTCGCGTGCTCTTCGAGCGTCGCCGGGCGGAGCAGATACGTTCGCATGCGCGCGAGCTTCGGGGGCTCCGGGCGCGGGAGCGTGCCTTCGCGCAAGAGCACGCCTTCGTAGCGCTCCCCCTCCAGGATGCGCTGCAAGAAACACTCGGTGTCCGAAAACGTGGCGTGGCCGTAAGGCATCCCCGAATTCGCGACGGAGTAGGCGAGCGCGTGCTCCGTCGTGCCGTACGACTCGTAGATGATCGTCTGATCCCACCGCGCCATGTGCGGGGCGATGAAGCGCGGCGCGTTCTCCGGGCGCGTCATCGCACGCGTGTACTCGAGCTCGTGCCACGTCTCGCCGTCGTAGCTCACCTCGATGACCGCGACGCCGCGAATGCCGGGCATGCTCTTCGGCGGAAACACGCCGTAGGAGTGGAGCCATCTCGATGGCTGCACCGCGCGCAGCGCGCGGACCGGAAGCGAGAGAAACGCGGGCCTCACGCGGCGCCAGAACGTCCAGCGGTGCCAGCACTGGCTGACGTACGAGTTGAAGGGCAGATAGAGGAGCGCGCCCGCCGTGTGCGCCGCGACGAAGGCATTCGCGAGCCAAGGGCCGCCGGGAGAGAACGCGTGCCGGAGATCGAGGGCGCGCGGCGTGTCCCAGTCGAGGAGCGGCACGCACAGGAAGCCGACGACCCAGTTGAAGTAACCGAAGTTGCCGGACAGATTGATGACGATCATCAACCCGACGATGCCGGCGCCGCCGACGAGCCCGAGCGGCCCCGGCCACAGCGTCAGCGTCGCGCCGGGGATCTCGACCAAGAAGAGCGACAGCATGCCCAAGCGCAGCGCCCACATCGGCAAGCGGCTCGCGTACCAGGCGATGGGCGATGGCAGCGGCTGATTGATCAGAAAGCCTTTCAGATACGTGAGATCGTTCTTCGTGCTGCCGACGAATTTGAATTTTCCGAAGCCGAACACGACCCGGAACAGCAAGATGCGGTACGCCCAGGCGATGGCCGGCGCGGGTGCGTGCGTCGCCGCGAGCTCGGGCAGCGGCAGCGTCGCGGGCAAGAACAGCGCGAGGATCCCCGTCTCGAAGAGCACGCACTCCCACGGAAAGCTCAGCCGCAGCGCGACGTCGAGCGACAGGAAGAGCGCGTACGCGAGCGCGAACCAGTAGAACGACGCGGGCCCGCCGTAGACGATGCCCGCGCCGCACACGGCTCCCAGCGCGACGAGCGACCGGAGCGCGCCGTCGCCGTGGCCGAGCCAGAGCAGCGACGGAAAATAGAGGAACCTTCGCACGCCGGGGAAATCTCGGCGGATCGCGGCGAGCTTCAGTCCGACGGGGACGACCCCGCGCTCGCCGACGAGCGCGGCGATCTGCCCGAACATCGAAGCGAAGGCGATGACGTAGACGACGCCGACCAGCCGCGTGAACGCGCCCCAGACGAGCTCGGGAGAAACGGGGCTACTCAAAGCTCCGAGCACTCTACAAGAAATCCGAGAGCAGGCGAAGAAGCCGCGCCGCGACGCAAGGCGCAAAGAATGCGCGAATGCCGCGCCGTCGCTGTCCCCTGACGGTCACTTCGGGAGTGAAGCTAGACGCTGGAGGGCGCGGACGGTTCGCGTAGCTTCGCGAGGATTCGAGTTACCTGAATTTCCTCGAGCCCGAGCTTCTCGAATTTCGCGATCTCGGGTCCGCGTTCGCCCTTGCGCTGCGCCTCGATGGCCGCGACGCATAGATCGGCGACCATCGTCAGACGCACCGGGAAGCTCTCCTTCGCTTGCTCGTCGTGGTGCGCGGCGCACACGTCGACGATGTCGCCGGGCAGCTTCCACGCACGCGCGACTTCGGCGCCGGCGGTGGCGTGATACTTCTGCACGAGCTCCTCGACGAACGGCATGCCTTCCTTCGGCTTCGGCTGCGCGGCGAGGATGCGATACACGCGGGCTTCGCCGATGTCGTGGAGCAGGCCGCACATGTAGTCGTATTCGTAGTGCACGGCGATCTCGCGGCAGACGTTGCGGCAAGCGATGCCGGCGATCACGCTTCGCGCGAACGACGCTTGCACCTCGGACTGGTATCGCTTCAATCCTTGCGTCGAAGCGGCGTACACGACCTGGAACAAGAGATCGCGCGTGGACGCGAGGCCGAGGCGCATGATGGCCGCCTGGGTGTTCGAAGCCGCCCAGCCGCGGTAGTACGCCACCGAGTTCGCGACGGATAGGAAGCGCGCCGCGATCGGAGGGTCTCCGTCCACGAGGCGCGCGAGCTCCGTCACGCTGGCGTTCGGATCGCTCGCGAGGCGAAGCGCCAGGGTCGCCACGTGCGGCAGCACCGGAAGCGCGGTGTGGCCGCTGCGAAGCTGCTGCGTGAGCTTCTGCTCGAGCGGGTGCATCCCTTCGCTCGGGGGCGCCGGTGTGTCGGGTTTCGATGCTGTCGCGCCCATCACGGCCTCACTCTCCGAGCCCTTCGCGCTTCCGGAGCGCTCGGTGGTCTCGATTCTAGGGTCTTCGGACCCGGTCTGTGGCTCGGCCCTACGGCGTCGAGCGCGGGATTCGACGGGGCGACCGGCGGCGCCATCGAGACCCGGTTTCGCCCCGAGCTCTTGGCTCGATAGAGCGCGAGGTCGGCGCGCCGGAGCAGGTCCTCGAGGCCTTCTTCGGAGTTGTCCGGTTCGTACACCGCGACGCCGATGCTGAGCGTCACCTGCTTCGGACCGACGCCGCTGAAGTCGATGGCCTCGATGGTCTTGCGGTGCCGCTCGGCGACGAGGCGCGCCGACTCCGGTCCCGCGCCGCTGATCACCAGCACGAACTCCTCGCCGCCGTAACGCCCGACGGCGTCGCCCGGACGGATGCCCTGCTTGAGCATCTCCGAGACGGCCTTCAGCACGGTGTCGCCGACGTCGTGGCCGAAGCGGTCGTTGATCGATTTGAAATGGTCGATGTCGGCGAAGAGGACGGCGAAGCGTTCGTGCGCGGCGAGGTGCGTGTGGATCGCCGCCTCGAGCGAGCGCCGGTTCAGGACTCCGGTGAGCGCGTCCAATCTGAGGTCGCGCCGCAAGCTGTCGCGCTCGCTGCGCACGCGCGCGAGCGCGTCGCGGTATCGCTTGTTACGGAGCTGAACGCGGATCCGCGCCCGCACCTCGAGCTTGCGGCTCGGGACGACGTAGTCGTCCGCGCCCGCGAACAGCGAGCGCGCGATGGTGTCCTCGTCGAAGGTCTTGCCGGCGAGGATGATCGGCGTCTGATGTTGCAGATCGCTCGCGCGGAGCTCGCCGCAGATCTCGTAGCCGCTGTGCGACGGCAGGTCGACGTCGACGATGATGATGTCCGGCTCGAACTCCGCGGCGAGTCGAAACACCTCGTCGGTGTCACCCACCGAGATCACCTCGTACGCCTCCGATTCGAGCAGCTCGTGGAGCTCCTTCCGGCACCCTTCCTCGTCGAGGATGACGAGGACACGGGGTCGTTGCTCGCCGGTGGGCGGCGCGGTCGAGGTCACTCCGAGCAGCATTCGCACTCAGAAGAACGGTCAATTTGCCCCAAGCCTTAGAAGCCGTCCTTTCCGTCCGGTGAGCGAAATCAGTCGCGTGGGGTGTTCTTGTGATCAGTATCGCCTGCGGGGGGCGAGTTACCGTCGTCGTTGCTCGGCTCTGGACTCTTTTGTTTCTCCGCGGTCCCGTGCTTCGCGTTCTTGTCGGCGCGCCGCGCGAAGATCGCGAGCCGCCGGTTCGTGGGGCTCTTCGGATCCTTGGCGATGGGTTGCGTAGAGCCGTGCGCGTACACCCCGCCGATGAGCTCGGGGGGCACGCCGGCGCGCTCGAGCGCCAGCCGCGCGCTCTCCGCGCGCTGAAAAGAGAGGCTCCAGTTGTTCTTCACGGAGCCGGGCGGGAACGGTCTGGCGTCGGTGTGACCGTGCAGCTCCAGGGAGTAGCCGAGGTGCGAAAGGGTGGGCGCGAGCTCCGTGAGGAGCTTCACCAGCTCGGGCTTCAAATCCGCCGACGACAGATCGAAGAGCAGGTCGTCGCGGCCCTCGGCGATCTGGATGAGGATTCCGTTCTCGGTGACCTTCACCGTGATGAGGTCGGACAGCTTCCTCAGGTCGGGCTCGTCGGTGACGAGCTGGTTGATCGCGCCGCGGACCATCTCCGCGTCGCGTTCGAGGACGATGGGCTCGATCGTCGGCGGATCGTTCGACGTGTCGACGAACCCGCGGTCGCCGACGCCGGAGCCGCCTTCCATCAGCGAGGGCGCGCCGGAGAACACGCCGGTGCGGAAGTAGTCCGAGAGCGACTTCTTGAGCTTCTGGTCCGTCTGCGAGACGAGCCAGAGCACCATGAAGAGGGCCATCATCGCGGTGACGAAGTCGGCGTAGGCGACCTTCCACGCGGCGCCGTGGGCCCCGTGGCCCTTCGGCTTTTTCTTGATGATGATGACGTCGGGGCCGCCGGACACGTAGGTTACCTCGTCTTCACGTTGGCGAGCGCTTCTTCGAGCTCCTTCGCCGCGGGGCGCTCATCCGAGAAGATGGCGCGCCGCGCGAACTCGATCGAGAGCTGCGGGTTGCTGCCGCGCGCGGCGGCGAGGAGTCCCTCTTTGACGCACATGAGATACCGCGTCTCGGCGACGCCTTGCATCTCGATGCTCATCGCGATCGGCGCGAGCACGCCGTAGCACAGGAGAATGCCGAGGAACGTTCCGACGAGCGCGGCCGCGACGTGGTGGCCGATCTCTTCCGGGCCGCCGTCGATGTGACCCATGGTGATGACGATGCCGAGGACGGCCGCGACGATGCCGAGACCGGGGAGCGCGTCGCCCGTCGTGCGGATCAGGTTGATGGGTTGGTGCTCTTCCTCGTGCAGCGTGTCCATCTCGGTGTCGAGCAGGAGCGAGAGATCGCCGACGCTGCAGCCGTCGACGAGCTGCTTCAATCCATCGACGAGGAACGAGAGCGCGTGGTGGTTGCCGAGCACCGCGGGGTACTGCTTGAAGATCGCGCTCTGCTTCGGGTCGGCGACGTGGGATTCCATCGCCAGCGCGCCTTCGCGGCGCATCACCTGGAAGAGGTGGAACAGGAGCTTGAGGAGCTCCATGTAGTCGTTCTTTCCGGGCGAATGTCCGGAGAACGCCTTCTTGAACGAGGTCATGATGCGCGCGCGCACGCCACCCGGAGCCGAGATGACGAGCGTGCCGACGGCTGCACCGCCGATGACGACGAGCTCGTTCGGCTGGATGAGCACCGGAAACGGGCCACCCGCCATGGCGAAGCCTCCGAGCACCGCGCCGAAGACGATCACTAGCCCGATGATGGTGGTCACGACTTCCAATACGGATCAGCCGTCCAACGCTTGAAGGGCATAACGGACGTGATTTCGGCGTCACTGTGTTGACGGATTGATAGGGCTTCAACGACGTGGACGACGTGAGCCTGTTTCAAAGAGCGCGTGACCCAATCGCACAGAGTCCGCTTCTGGGGGTGTGGGGGATGAGAGGCACCCCCCACACGCACAGTGACGCACCCACCCGCGAGCGAGCAGCGCAGCCGGAGGCGAGCAGCGCAAGCGAGGGTTCCGCGTCGACCCGCGACAAAATACCAGAAAAACTCACGACGCCCCGCGCCGTCCCTTCCGGACCGCGGCTAAACCCGAGGTCTCCGGCTCGGCGGCGCGACGCTGGGGGCGTCGATGTCGGCGCCTAGGCGCTCCAGGGTTCGCTCTACGAGGCGGCGATCTTCGGCGGAGAGCAGGCCGATTCCGGCGCGATGCAGCGCGTAGTGCAGCGCCGCGGCTTCGAGCCCGCTGAGCGCGATGGTGCGATGCAGCGCGAGGCGCTCGACCCGATAGCGGATCAGGAGCCGTCCGTCGGCGAGGACCTGCTCCCCGGTCACTTCGGCTTGCTCGCGGCCGCTCGCGACGAGCTGCCGGATGATGCCGCGCACCCGGCTCGCGCGGCGCCGCACTCGGCGAGCGACCGCGTCCTCGTACAGCGAGAAGTAGCGATTTCGCGGGAACGTGCGCGGAGCGAGGATCAGCGCGCAGAGCAGAGCGTCGGGATCGACCTTCGCCGGAGCGGTCACGACGCTTCCTGCGTCCGAAGCCGCTCGGCTTCGTGCCAGGCAACCAGGGCGTCCACCAGCTCTCCCAGGTCGCCTTCCATCACGCGGTCGAGCTTGTACAAGGTCAATCCGACGCGGTGGTCCGTCAGGCGGTTCTGCGGGAAGTTGTACGTCCGGATCTTCTCCGAGCGATCGCCGCTCTTCACCATGTCGCGGCGTTCGTCGCGGATCGCGTCGGCTTGCTCGCGCTGCGCGATGTCGAGCAGGCGGCTCTTCAGGATCTTCAGCGCGCGCGCCCGGTTCTTGATCTGGCTGCGCTCGTCCTGGCACTTGACGATCATGCCGGTGGGGATGTGGGTGATCTGCACGGCGCTGTTCGTCGTGTTGACGCCCTGGCCGCCGGGCCCGCCGGACGCGGCGATGTCGTACCGGAGATCCTTCTCGTCGATCTGGACGTCGACGTCGTCGGCCTCGGGCAGGACGGCAACCGTCGCCGTCGAGGTGTGGATGCGTCCTTGCGCTTCCGTCGCCGGGACGCGCTGGACGCGATGGACGCCGCCTTCGTACTTCAGCCGCGAATAGACGCGATCGCCGGAGACGAGGGCGATGATTTCCTTGATGCCGCCCGCCGCGGCGTCGCTGCGCGAGAGCACCTCGACCTTCCAGCCGATGGATTCCGCGTAGCGCGTGTACATGCGGAACAGATCCGCGGCGAAGAGCGCCGCCTCTTCACCGCCGGTGCCGCCGCGAATCTCGAGCAGCGTGTTCTTGTCGTCGTTGGGATCGCGCGGCAAGAGCAGCACGCGGATCTTCTGTTCGAGATCGTCCTTCTGCTTCGCGAGCGCGCCGAGCTCGTCCTTCGCCAGCGCACCGAGCTCCGCGTCCGAGAGCATCTCCTGGGCGTCGGCGATGCGCTTCTCGACGCTCTGCCAGTCGCCGAACGCCTCGACCAGCGGCAAGATCTGACTCCGTTCGCGGCTCAACGCCTGAATGCGCGCCGAATCCGTGACGACCTTCGGATCGCACATCAAATCGTCGATCTCGCTCCGCCGCCGAACGACGGTCTCTAGCTTGTCGACCGGAATCATGCCCATCTCAGCTTAACACCGGTGGAACCCACGGAGACGTTCCTGCCGCCATCGCGCGGAGGGAGACGGAAAAAGCAGCCTCCTCCGACTTCGCCGGTCCATTCCGTGCGCTCGTGGGGATCCGCGCAGACCGTGATCTGTTCTGCCAAAGTCTCTAACCAGTAGTGGGTGGGTACCGAGGCAGAGACGAAGGTACGTATACGAACCATCGTTACCGTCGCAAGGAGCTCGTTGAGAGGAATCGACGAACGGGTCCATTCATCTATGGCGGGGAATCGACAAACGGGTCCATTCATCTATGACGGGAAATCGACGAACGGGTCCATTCGTCCGTGGCGGGGAATCGACGAACGAGTCCATTCATCTGTGACGCGGCGCGCACGCACCGCCGTCGAGATGCGACAAGGCGTGCCGAGCACGACGGCGGTGCACCAACTCTTCTAGACGCCAGATCGAAAAGGCCACAGGTCGGAAGGAAATCAAACCCCTTCCGCCCTTCCGTCTTCCTGTTCAATCTCCCCTCGTCAGAGGAGGACCGCGCCGTTCACTTCGCCGCAGGAGCAGCGTACTTCTTACGGAACCGATCGATGCGGCCCGCCGTGTCCACGATACGATGTTTGCCCGTGTAGAACGGATGGCACGCGCCGCACACGTCGACCGCGATGTTGCCCATCGTCGACCGCGTCTGGAACGAGTTGCCGCAAGCGCAGGTGACGTTGACGACCTTGTACTTGGGATGAATATCGGCCTTCATGGGAGTGTCCGGCTTCGAGGGACGCGCAACCTAACTCCCGGAGCGACCTCGGACAAGGTGTCCCTCGAAATTGCGCGCCGCCACGCGGCGTGAGCGATCCGGCTGCTCGCCCGTTCAGGCGCCAAGCCTTGACGGAATCGGCCTTTCATCCCACCCTCGGAGCGATGCGCGAACCGGTCTCGAGGCGCGAGGCGCTCGGCCGAATTGCGAAGGCCGGAGCGGTGCTGGGCGTTTCCGCGGCCGTCGCTCGCCTCGCGTACGACCGCGGCGGCCTCGGGCTCTCTTCGTCCGCGGGCGATCGGCAGGTTCGTCGCTTCGGCGTTTCGGCGGGCGCGGGTCCGGTGTTCGCCATCGCGAAGAGCTCGACGGAGCCGGCGGAGCTCGTGCGTCGCGCCATCGACGCGCTCGGCGGCATGAGCCGCTTCGTGTCGCGCGGCGACGTGGTCGCCGTGAAGCCGAACATCGGCTGGGATCGCATGCCGGTCCACGCGGCGAACACGAATCCTCTGGTCGTCGCGGAGGTCGTGAAGCTCGCGTTCGACGCGGGCGCGCACCGAGTCGTCGTGACCGACGCTTCCTGCAACGAGCCGAACCGCTGTTTTCAGCGTTCCGGGATCTGGCGCGCGGCGCACGACCTGGGCGCGACGGTGATCTTGCCGGCCGCGCACCGCTTCCGCGAGATGCGGATGAAGGGCGACGTGCTCGATCAGTGGCCGATTTACACGCCGCTCGTCAACGCGGACAAGATCATCAACGTCCCCGTCGCCAAGCACCACAATCTGTCCAAGTACACCGCGGCGATGAAGAACTGGTACGGCATCCTCGGAGGCCGCCGCAATCGGCTGCACCAGAGCATCGACGTCTCCATCGCCGATCTCGCGACGTTCATGCGCCCCACGCTGGTGGTCGTCGACGCGACCCGCGTCTTGATGCGCAACGGCCCGCAGGGCGGCAACATCGACGACGCGACCGACGTGCACCAGGTCATCGCCAGCACCGACCAGGTCGCCGCCGACGCCTACGGTTGCACGCTCATCGGGCAGAAGCCGGAAAATATCGGATATCTACAGCTCGGCCACGAGCGACGCATCGGCAACATGCGCTGGCAGTCCGTGCCGCACGTGGAGGTTTGACGTGACGCTGCCGGCACGCGAGGAGCCGCCGCCCTCCGTCCCGCTCCCGTCGCCGATTCCGTGGCTCGGAAAACAAGGACCCGTCGAACCGCTGGATCGCGCTCCGAGCCGGGTGCTGCCGATCATCGCCCAGAAAACGGTGCGGCGATTGCCGGTCATCGGCGCGAACGCGCCCGCGCCGGCTTCCGACGGCCCCGCGACGACGGCGACGCGCAAGGACCCCCCCAAACCAAAAAAGCCGCCCGCGAAGAAGAAGAAACGACCGGGGTCGGGCATCCCGGCGCGCAAATCGATCCGCGTTCTCTTGTGGGCGCGGCGGGTCGCGCAGGCTTCGTTCTTCGCGCTGTTCGCGTTCTTCCTGTTCAACACCGCTTTTCGCGGCACGTTCTCGACGAGCTCGGAGACGCCGGTGCGGTTGCCGTGGCCGGTCGAAGGCTTTCTGCTGACGGATCCGTTCGTCGGCGCGATGACGCTGCTCTCGACGCACACGGTGTATCGCGGGCTCGCGTGGTCGCTCGTCGTGCTGACGCTGACGCTGGTGTTCGGGCGCGTGTTCTGCGGGTGGATCTGTCCTTTCGGCACGCTGCACCACTTCTTCGCGTGGATTTTCCCCTCGCGCTACGTGCGCGGGAAACAGCGCGTGGAAGCGAACCACACGCACGGCTGGCAGTCGGCGAAGTATTATTTGATGGTCGCCTTTCTCGCCGCGGCCGTCGCGGGGAGCGCGATCGGCGGCTTGCTCGACCCCATCTGCGTCGCCGTGCGGGCCGTCGGGCTCGGGGTGATGCCGGCGCTCCAGTACTTCGGCATCCGCGGCGCCGCGGTCGTCGCGGACACCAACGTGCGCGCGCTGCAGACGGTGAGCGACGGCTCGCAGGATTTTCTCGCGCGCACCGTGTGGACGCCGAGCCAGGTGTACTTTCATCAGACTTGGTTCATCGCGTTCCTGTTCGTCGCGATCCTCTTCATGAACCGCTTCATCCCGCGGTTCTGGTGTCGCGCGCTGTGTCCGCTCGGCGCGTTCCTCGGCGTGATTTCCCGCTTCGCGCTCTTCGGGATGGAGAAGGATCACGCGAAGTGCACGGATTGCAATCTGTGCCTCGTGCACTGTCAGGGCGCCGACAGCCCGCAGGGCGGCGTGAAGCACCGGCAGGACGAGTGCCACATGTGCCTCAACTGCGAGTCGGCCTGTCCGGAAGACGTCATCAAGTTCCGCTTCTTGCCGAACCGGAGCGGCACGACGTCCGTTCCGGATCTGGAGCGCCGCACCGTGCTCGCGTCGGCCGCGGCGGGGGCGATCGCGATTCCCGGCATGCGGATCGCGGGGTGGCCGGATCGCGGCTACAGCGAGAAGGTCATCCGGCCGCCGGGAGCCGTCGAAGAGCGCGAGTTCCTGGAGCGGTGCATCCGCTGCGCCGAGTGCATGAAGGTGTGCCCGAACAACGCGCTACACCCGGCGTTCTTCGAAGCGGGGCTCGAGGGGTTGTGGACGCCGATCGTGATTCCGCGCGTGGGGTATTGCGAATTTTCCTGCGTGCTGTGCGGTCAGGTCTGTCCGACGGGCGCGATCCAGAAGATCGACGAGAAGCAGAAGATGGGCATCGGGCAGAAGCCCATCGCGATCGGCACGGCGATGTACGATCAGGGGCGCTGCTTGCCGTGGGCGATGTCGACGCCGTGCATCGTCTGCGAAGAGTTTTGCCCGACGTCGCCGAAGGCCATCTGGGCCGAAGAGGTGGAGGTGCCGAAGCGCGAAGGGCGCTACGAGCAGAAGGGCGAGCAGCCGAAGATGCTCACCGTGAAGCTCAAGCGCCCCCACGTCGACCCGAACCTGTGCGTCGGCTGCGGCGCTTGCGAGAAGGTCTGCCCCATCGTCGACAAGCCCGCCGTGTACGTCACCAGCGCCGGCGAGACGCGCTCGAAGACGAACATCATCTTGCTCGAGAACACGAGCTACAACCGGACGTAGCGGACGTCGTCCAGACGACGTCCGTCCACCCCGGCGAGGGCTTTGGCTAGCAGGGTCTGGCGAGGCCCTTTGCCTTCCGGGCCGAGGCCGTATTTTCCAGGTGAGACTGCCCCGAGCGTGCGCGCGGGCGTGTCGCGCCGTCCGTTCAAGCGGGGCGCCTTCCGACCACCAAGGCGTTGTGCACGATGCTCAGGTCGTCGTGCTGCGCGATGGTGCACGTCAGGCCGAGGCGCTCGAGCCGCGTGGCGATGTCGGAGGCGGAACGGAACGCGAGGCCGTCCGCGGCGCCGCGCTTTCTCGCCGCGTTGCGCTCGAGGCGCTCGGTGAAGCCGCTGCGCAGCGACGCGCCGGAGTCCACGTCGCGCACGATGATGCGTCCGCCGGGCGCGAGCGCCCGCGCCGCGCGGGTCAGGACGTCGTCTTGAGCTTCGAGGGGGAGATAGTGCAGTGAATCGACGAACAGGATGGTGTCCGCTTCGGGGAAGTGGAGCGCGCGAAGATCCGCTCGCTCGACGCGCGCGTCGCTCCGCGCGGCGCCGCGGGCGACGTCCGTGCGCTCGGCGTCGGCGTCGTAGCCGAGCAGCGAGGTCACGCGGCCGAGCTCGAACAGCGTGAGCCCGATTTGCAGATAGCCGCAGCCGGCGTCGACGACGCGCCCGAAGTCGCCGTCGAGCGCGGCGATGGCGGCGAGCGCCGGATCGGTGCGCAGCTTGATGGCGACGTACGAGCGGGCGCGCCGTGGAGCGCCGGCGTAGCGCGAGAGGGTCCGTCGCCGCGCGTCGGCGAGATCGCGGTGGCGCGCGTCACGCAAGCGATGCGCGACGACCCACGTCAGCAGCGCCCCCGCGGTGCCGAGCGCCGCGGCGGACGTCATCGCCCCCACGGCGATCTGCGTCCCCACGGTGGCGAGCCCGAGCCGCTTCACGTCCTCGAACCGCATCGCGACGCCGTGGCCCGTGAGGACGCGCGATCCGATCTGCAGCTCGAGCCACAGGAAGACCGGCAACGTCAGGGGGTTCGAGACGTGCGTGACGATGTAGGCGAGCGCCGAGTCGAGCCGCAACGGAAGGCACAGCAAAAGGACGATGAGGAGCTGTGCGCCGTAGAGCGGCAAGCACGCGACGAAGAGCCCGACGCCCACCGACGCGGCGGCGCGGCCGGGGGAGAGCGTACCGCCGCGCAACCGCGTCCACGCACGACGGAGCCGCTCACCGAGCGGCGGGCTCGCGCCGGTAGCGTCGGAGGTCACTCCGTCGTCGGCGGCGGGTGCGTGCTGCGGCTCGGTGACCTCGCGATTCGCAGGTACATTTGCGCAGCTTTGTTGATCGGATCGAGCTCGAGCACCTGATCGAGCTCCTCGATCGCCTTCTCGTTGTCGCCGGCGCTGAGGTGCAGAACGCCGAGCAGGATGCGCGCCTGCAGAAAGCGCGGATTGGCCGTGCGGGCCGCCTCGAACTGCTCTCTGGCGCGCTTCATGTCACCGGCGTCTCGATATAGGATGCCGAGGCGCGTCCGCAGGTCCGCGAAAGCCGGGCACAGCGCGACCGCTTTTTCGAGCTCGCCGGTGGCTTCGGCCATCATCCCCATGTCCTGGTAAGCGTGGCTGAGCTCCGCGTGCATGTTCGCGATTTTTCCCTTCGCGAACGGATCGAGCTCCCGACCGCCGCTGCCACGATGGCGGATGCCGGCATAGATCTGACGAGCCCGGTCGTACTCGCCGAGGTCGTTGAGCGTCACCATCAGGTTTAGTTGCGCTTCGGTGTAGTTGGGGTTCAGCGCGACGGCCTTTTCGAAGTAGAGGCGCGCCTGGGCGAGCTCACCGCGGCCGTGCGCGATGACGCCGAGCATGTCGAACACGTCCGCGAACCGATCCGTACGCTCGACTACTTGCTTCAGCAGATGCGCTGCCTGGTCGTACTCGGCCTTCGAGTAATGCTCGCGGCCGAGCAACAGGAGCTGCCGGATATGCTCGTCCATCACCTCACAGTGTCTTCGAAATAGGCTACCTGGCCAAGCGCCTCGACAGCCCTCGACTCGTCGTGGGTCAGCGGGAGCGCGACGAACGTCGCGCGACGCAGGAAATGCCCGAGCGGCTCGTCAGACCGGTGGCTGTGACGGCGGGAAATTCGGCTCTCACCTAAGCCGAGGCCGGATTTCCCGACGGTCCACCGACGGAGCAGTGCTTGCCGTCTGGTCGTTCGACTGCTACCGCTCGCCCCGTGGCATCTTCACGGGACGTGAGGAGCCCCCGGCACGTCGGGCGGGTCGTCGACCCCCTCGTCCGTGACGACGGCGTCGACGAGCCGGAAATCGACGTCGACCCGGCCGTTGCGAGCGATGACGAAGTCGGCGGCTTTCCGGTGCCGCGGCGCGTCAGCGACGCCGCGGAGGCCGAACCTGAAGAGCCGAAGCAACCTTCGCTCCGCGTCGGACCGCTGGCCGATCCGGCCCACCATCCAGTGCGGGAGCGCCTGCTCGCGCGCGCCGCGGCTGCGAAGAAGACCGCGACGGACGCTGAGCGTACGAGCACTCCTCCCGACGCCCCTTCCGAGGATCTGCTCGGCTCGTTCACCGACGAGCTCGATCGTGTTGCGCGCAAAGGGTCGCGCCGATCGGCCGCCCTCGGCGGCCGCCGCGAGCTTCCGCCGAACGTCATCGTGCTGTTCGGTACGCTGCTCGGCCTCACGGTGATCGCGGCGCTCTTCGCGGTGCTGATTCACGTCGATCCGCGCGACGGAGAGCCGCTCGTGGTGCCCCAGCCGGCCTTGTCCGCGATGGTCGCGCCGGCGCCCGCGCCTTCCGCGGCGGCGGAGGCGCCGGCGATGAAGAAGCCGGAGCGCAAGCGCGTGCCCGGGCCCTGGCGCATCGCCGATTCGACCGATCCGAAACTGAAGAAGATAGAGGGCACCGTCGGTCACGAGTCCTTCTTGAAGGCGCTCGACGAGGCCGGCATCGCGGTCCCCCAGACCTTTCGCGTGCTGAAGGTCTTGAAGGAGCTGCGCGACGTCGATCACTGCAACCCGCGCGACCAGTTCGCCGCGCTGGTGGATCGTGCGTCCAGCAGAGTGGTCGCATTCGAGTACATCGCCAGCAAGGAAGAGGTGTACCAGGCGCGCGAGGGCGACGACGGCTTGCTGAAGTCGTCCAAGCTCGACCTGCACGTCGAGCGGGCGCGGGTAGAAGGCGCGATCCGCTTCGATCGCGACACGTTTTCCGCTTCGGTCGAAGCGGCAGGGTTCGAGCCGAGCCTCTGCTCGGTCATCGACGAGGCGCTGGCCGGGCACTCGACGGTCGCCGACTTTCGCCGCGGCGACCGCGTGCGCGTCGTCGCGCAAGAGGTGACGGTGCTCGGCGAATTCGAGCGCTACGCCGGCATCGAGGCCATCGAAGTGCTCTCTTCACGCGACCCGAAGCCGCTGCGCGTCTACTACTATCGCGGCGGGAAATCCCACGGGTACTACGACGCCGAGGGGCGGTCCGTGCGCGAGGGCGGGTGGCGCAAGCCGATCAAAGGCGCGCCGGTGACCTCGCCGTTCAACCCGAAGCGCATGCACCCCATCCTGCACCGGATCATGCCTCACCAGGGCACGGATTTCGGCGCGCCGATGGGGACGCCGGTCGGCGCCGCGGGAGCCGGAACCGTGAGCTTCATCGGCCCGCGCAGCGCGGAGGGCAACTTCGTGCAGCTCGATCACGGCGGCGGCATTCAGACGGGGTACGCGCATCTCTCGCGGTTCGAGCCGGGGCTGAAGGTGGGCGATCGCGTCCAGCCGTTGCAGATCATCGGCTACGTCGGCTCGACGGGGCGTTCCACGGGACCGCACCTGCACTTCGCGGTGAAGAAGGACGGCGTGTTCGTCAATTCCGACACGCTGAAGCTCGATTCGCTACAAGTCTTGCCGGTAGACGAGCGGCTCGAGTTCGTTTCTGCGCGCTCCAAGCTGGACGCGTTGCTCGACGCGATCGCGCTGCCGCCGCCGCTCGACGAAAAAACGCCGGAGCCCGCCGCATCGCAGGAAGCGCCCAGCGACGATCTGGGAGGCCTCGACACGGTGCCGAGCGCCGCGCCCGCGCCACCGGCCGCGACAGCGCCCCCAGGCCCCACTCCGTCGCCGTCGCCGAACGCGCCCGCTCCGGCGGCGCCTCCCGCGGCGCGCGCCCCCTCGATCTACATGTCCGATCAAGAGCTCATGCGAGCGCAGCCCTCAACGGACGACGGCGAAGTAGAGAGATGAAGAAAGAAGAGCTGAAAGCTGAGGGCTGAGAGCTGAGAGCTATTCCCTATTCAACGCCATCGTCGAATCCTGCTGTTTCACCAACGCCCCCTCGCCGCTCTCCTTCCGCGCGAGCTGCACCGTGAACACGAACCGGCTCCCTCGCGGCTCCACCGACTCCACCCATGCATCCCCGCCGTGCCCCAGCGCGATGTGTTTCACCAGCGCGAGCCCGATGCCGCTGCCGCGCACTTGCTTCGTTCCGCGACCGCGCACGAAGCGCTCGAAGATGCGCTTGCGGTCCTCGGGAGCGATGCCCGCGCCGCGGTCGCTCACGCTGACTTCCAGCGCTTTTCCCTTTCGCCGGACGCCGACGTCGATGCCGCCGCCGTCCTTGGCGTATTTCAGGGCGTTGTCGACGAGGTTGATCACCGCGATCTCGATGGCGCGCTCGTCGGCGCGCACGATGGGGAGCCCGGGTTCGGTCTCCAGGTGTAGCTCGACGTGCTCGCGATCCGCGCGGATGCGGCACGCCTCCACGGCTCGCGCGACGACGTCGCCGAGTACGCAGTCGGAGAAGTCGTAACCGCTCTGCCCGCGTTCGACCTTCGCGAAATCGAGCACGTTCTCGATGAGCGCGCTCAGGCGTTCGCTCTCGCTCAGGATGATCTGAAGATACTGGACGCGCTTTTCGTTGCTCTCGACGCGACCGCTCTGCAAGAGCTCGGCGAACATGCGCACGAGCGAGAGCGGCGTCTTCAGCTCGTGCGAGACGTTCGCGACGAAGTCGCTCTTCAACGCCGAGAGCTTGCGCTCGCGCCACGCCGCGACGACGACGACGGCCATGCCGGCCACGACGACCAGCCCCGCGAGGCCCGAGAGCGCCATTTCCAGGACGCGTCGCCGCGCGGCGCTGGCGGCGAGCTCTTCCGCGGACAAGAGCGAGACGTTGACGCGCCACTTGTACAGCGTGGTCTGGAAAGGCCGCCCGACGGTGAGCTCGCCGCCGCCCACCGGAGGACCGAAGATGATGCCGCCTTTCTCGTCGACGACGTTCATGCGGCTCTGCGGGTCGCGCGCCTGGTAGAGCGCGGGGAGCACGTCGTGCACGATGCGCGGCACGTCGTGCCACGCGACGATGAGATATCGCCGATCTTCGTGCATGCGCTGCCAGTAGCTGATGAGATAGCTCTGTCCGTCGTAGGACTTGTGCAGATGCCGGAGCTGTTCGTCGGTGCCGCGACCTATCTCCAGGTCCCGAAAGATCCGGTTCACGAGCAGCCGGCGGAACGATTCGTCCTCGGCGCCGGGACGGCGCGACGCGAAGCCCGCGACTTCGTGGAACGGCGACGCCAGGTCGAGGACCACCACCGCGCGGACGGTGGGCGTCTGCCGAGCCGCCAGCGGAAGCCACGCCCGCCCCAGGTTGCTCAGGTTCGCGAGGTCGGTCTCCGACGCGACGACGGTGTCTTGATCGACGATGAGCTGATCGAGGCGCGCGGCTTTCTCGTTGGCCAGCGATAAAGTGGCCTCGACCACCGATTGCTGGCGCAGTCGCTCCTGCTGGAAGGTGGTGCGGAACGACACGCCGGTGAGCACCAGCACCCCGACGGCGATCGCCGGCAGGAGCAGGAAAGTGAAGATGCGCTCTTGTCGGGTGCGATCCGCCATGTCGAGCCTGCCGCCGGGCGGACGGCGGCTCTTCGAGGCGTATCACGTCTTGGGAAGGACGGCGTCCTCGTCGAGGACGATCGGACGGCTCGCGACGAAATCTGCGAACTGAGTACAGATGTAGTCGAGGGCGTTCACGTCGGTGTCCTGGAAAGCGGCGCCGCCCGCCGGATTGGCGAGCTCGATGAAGCCGAGATAGCGGCCGCCTTGTTTCACCGCGCCGCAGAGCGCCGTCCGCACGGACACGCCGAGGCGCTCCCAGCGCTCGCTCTGGAAGCCCTGGTCGCTGGCGGCGTCGGGCACGACGAGTGAGCGCGAGCGACGGAGCACGGTGCGGAACAGCTTGAACGTGTCCGGCGTGCGGTGCAAAAGCACGTTTCGCGCGTTCGGACCCGCCGCGCGCACGACGACGAACTGGCGCGTGTTGATGTCGAAGACGTGAATCAACACGCCCTCGCTCGGCAGTACGCGGGTGACGACGTTCAACACGTAGTCGGCGCCGGAGACGATGTCCGGCGCGAAATGCAAGCTGTGCATCTCCTCGAACAGCTCGCCGATGAGATCTTCCGAAGAGCCCCGCCTGCGACCCGGGCCGGCGCCCGGCCGTGACGGCGTCTTCGTGCGCTTCGGCTCCGCGGACGGAGGCGCTTCCCGGGGTTCGACGAAGGAGCTCGCGGGGACCGCCGCGTTCGCAGGCGCCGCGACCGCGGGCGCGGCAGGCTCGCCGCCTGCGCCGTGGATCGCCGGCGCGACGGAGCTCGTCGTCGGTGCTTCGGAGACCGCAGGCGCTGCCGCCGGCATGGACTGCGCGGCAGGCGCCGGTGCGACAATGTGAGTGGCCGCTTCTTGCTGGCTCGCGGCCGCTTCTGCGTGCGGCCCGGGAACGGGTTGTGACGCGACCGCGGGCTTTCGCGCAGGCGCCGGGGACGAGAGAATCGCCTGCGGCGCGGGGAAGCTCGGCACGGTCGAGACTCGCGGCGGCGCGCCGGCTACGGGCGGCGCGGTCGGGAGCTCGGCGACGGCGGCCGCCGGTACGGGCGCGGAAGTCTTTGCGGCTGCAGGTGCGTTTTCTGGAGCCGCGGGACGCGGCAAAATGCTGGCCGACGAGGCCGGCGCGATCGTCGGCGCGGTCGCGCCGCGGATCTGCACGACGGGGTCGCCGCGCCAATCTTTCCACGCGAGCACCGCGAGCGGAGGCCGGCTCGGACGGCCTTCGAATCTGTGATCGAACAGGGCTATTTGCACGAACTTCTGCGAGGTGCGGTGCTGGATCGCGTCGCGCACCTGCTCCCACGCTGCGCGTGCACGGCGCTCCAGATCGTGCGGCTCGGCGCCGGCAGCGAGCGCGAACGAATACTCCCGGTACGTGATCGGCACCGCGTCGGTCGGCTCTTCTTTCCGCATCGCGACCAGCTCGAGTCCCGGCACTTGCGGCGCCGTCTCCGGCGCCGGGCCGGTCATCGGATCGAGCTCGGTGAGCTCCGTCGTCGGAGTGGGGACGTTCTGTCCGGAAGGGGGCGCGGGAGTTTCGCTGGGAGCCGGCGGTGCCGGAGGTTCTGCTTTTGCGGTCGATGGGGCCACGGACTTGTTCGGTGGTGCTGCGCTGTCGGACTTCTTGACCGTAACCTTGGGCGGTCGTTGAGAGCGTCGCGGTTTTGGCACTGCGGGGGACGTCTGGATGCTGTTCGAGCTATTGCGCCGCGGGACTTCGTAGAGAGGGCCGGACGTGGGCGCGGGCTTCGAAGACGTGTTGAGGGCCGTCGAGGCGGCGGCCTTCGGCGGCGAGCTGCCCGGCCTTTGGACGTAGCCGGGCGGCTTCGGCAGATCGTAACGCGGCGGCTGGCTCGGCGATTTCGCCGAGGCCCCAGGTGATGACCCGGAGGCTGTCGATGTAGAGGTAGACGATTTGGTCGCGCCGTTGGTCGGTGGATCGGCCGACAACGTGGCGTCGACGGGCGCCTTACTTATCGTGTAGCGCAGGCGCGCCGCGGGATCCGTCGCGCGGTAACCGGAGTCGAGCAACTCGATCGCGAAGCGTGAGAGCGCGCCGCGATCCCCCCGGAGCTTGCGCGCTTGCTGAAGTGCTTGCTGCCACTGCAACGCTTCCACGCAGTATCGTTCTTTTTGGGTGTCTGCATCGACTCGCGACACCTCGACGAACCAGCGCGTCGTCATGAACCTGAGGGGGGTATAGCCTTTGGGAGCGCGATGTGAGGGCTAAGTAGAGCGCCTCGGAACGGCCCCTGCAAGAACGATCGATTTCGCTTTCCAGCTCCCAAGCTCCGGCGCGACGCGCTCCGAAGAGGTGGGTGCTTGCGCCCGAACGCCCCTTGTTGGATCCGTAGGCGATTCTAATGGTCGAAAATTCGCCGCCAGCGCCCGGTGTACGCCGACGCAGCCTTCACGAGTGGCTGCCGAACGCCGCGTACGCCTGTTTGGCGGGCGCTTTGGTGTTGCTCGCGGCAAGGCTGTTCTATTCCAGTCTGAAACTTCAGCTCTTCTATTCGTCCGTTCGCGGCGATCCGCTCCTCTTGCCCGCGGAGTGGTCCGCGCCGCTCGACGACGTCTTCATTCACTTCGATTTCGCGCGTTCGGCCGCGCGTGGTCACCCTTTCGAGTGGTCGGCGGGGAATGGCTACTCGAGCGGCGGCACGAGCCTCCTCTACCCACTGATCCTTTCACCAGGCTTCTGGCTCGGCTTCAGCGGGCCGGGGCTCATGCATTTCGCGGCGCTCGTCGCGTGCACGTCCGTGTTCGCGACGCTGCTCGTCGCCAAGCGCCTTTTCCGGTCACTGCCCGGCTGGACGGCTTTCATCGCCCCGCCGTTCTTCCTGGGTGTCGGCGCGCTCGACTGGTCGCTCTTCAGCGGCATGGAGGTCGCGTTCTTTCTCGGCATCTGGGCTCTCTGTTTTGCATTTTGGGACGACCTCGTTTCGTCGAGTGTTTCCGAGTTCGTCGCCGTCCGGCGCGGGGTCGTCGCGCTCGGCGTCGCGAACGCGCTCCTCGTCGCGACGCGTCCGGAGGCGATCGTCGTCGCGTTCGTCTTCGCCGCGAGCGTGGGGCTCGCCGTCGCCCGGCGGCGCGACTTCCGGAGCGGCCGCGACGTGTTCTTCCTGGCGATGAGCTTCGCGTGCGCCGTTCTCGTCGTGCAAGCCGTGGCCAATCGACTCTTGACGGGGGACTGGTCCGCCGCGGGCGCCGTCGTGAAGCTGGAGATGAACGATCCGCGCCTCTCGTTCCGCGAAGTCGTCGAAGCGTGGCTCTTCCACGTGCGTTACCAGGTCGGCCGGGTCACCGGATATCACCTGGCGGACGGTCTCGCCTGGGGCTCGCCGTTCTGGATCCTCCCCGCGCTCCCGCTGTTCTTCGAAAAGACGCGGTCACGCGCGGTCCTGCTCTGGGCTCAGGCGGTGCTCTGGGTGTCGATCGTCGCGTTCAACGGGCAGGTGCGCTGGCAAAACGAGCGCTACACGATGCCGGCGGTCGCGTGGATGCTGCTCTGCGCGGCGCTCGGCGTCGGCGCCGTCCTGTCCCACGGCTTCGAGCGCGCGCGCCGTCCGTGGATTGCTCGCGCGCTCGCGTCGACCGCCGTCGTCGCGCTCGTGGCCGTCCTCGGCGTGCATCAGATCCCGAAGATGCGCGACCAGATTTGGTTCTTCGGACGAGCATCGCGCAACATAGAGGAGCAGCACATCAAGGTCGGGCGCAAGATCCGTCGCGAGATGGAGCCCGTGCGTCGCGTGCTCGTGGGCGACGCGGGCGCCATCCCCTACGCGAGCGATCTCCCCGCGCTCGACATCATCGGGCTCGGTGGTTACCCCAAGCTGCCGTTCGCGAGAGCGAGTCGCTGGGGGATCGCGGCGGCGCTCGAGCTCATCCAGCACATCCCCGACGACGAGCGGCCCGACATCATGGCCATCTACCCGAGCTGGTGGGGGGACATGCCGGCGTGGTTCGGGACGCCCGTCGACGGCGTGTCCGTGCGCGGCAACGTCATCTGCGGCGGCCTGACGAAAATGATCTACCGCGCGCACTGGGAGGCGCTCGACGCCGGGAACGTCCCTTCGTCCCTGTCGCCGGATCACGAGCGCGTCGTGGACGAGGCGGATCTCGGCGATTTACTGAGCGAGGCCGCGCACGGATACCGCATATCCGGCGCGCCCGGCTTCGTCGCCATGAAGCTGCTCTCCGCGCCCGCGGGCGGCAAGAGCGCCGAGCTCGACGATGTGGACGCCGACGACGACGCGCTCCGGCGACGGAGCGCCGTCCCCGGCGCGAAGGACGGAAGCGGCGCCGTGGCCATCTGGGACGCCGGGCGCGTCGTCCCGCCGGGCGCGTCGATCACCGTCACCCTGCGTGGGTTCTCCCCGGAGCATTCCGTCCGCCTCGTCGCGCGCACCGCGCCGTCTCAGTCCGGCGCGCTCGCGATCCGCGTCGAGGGCACGTCGCTGCCCGACGTACCCCTCAAATCCGGCGACAGCTGGTACGAGGCCGACATCGACGTCCCGCCGGGGCTCGTTCAGGGACGCATGACGATCACCATCACCGTTCTCGAGAACGAGATGGTCCTCTATCACCTCTGGGGACTCGAAGCGCAGTGACGTTCGCCACGGCCATCGGCGACTTCGGCGCTCCGCCGGACGCCATGGCGTGGGGCGCGGTGGTCCTCGCCGGCGTGGCGCTCGGATTTTCTCGCAGCCGGCGGTTCTTGAAATGGCAACGTACGTTGTCGATCCCAGCGCTGCTCGCGGCGCTCGCGAGCTTCGCGTTCCTTCTCTCCGCGGCGTACGTCTCCGTGTACCTCCGCGGCGGACCGCGGATCATCGACGCGACGACGTACTATTTGCAGGCGCGCGCCCTGTCCGAAGGCCACGTCGCGTTCGCGGTGCCGTCCCCTACGGCTTCGTTTCGCGGCCGTTTTCTCCTCGGGAGCGCCGACGGACACGCGCTCGCGGGCATCTTCCCGCCGGGGTACCCGGCCCTGCTCGCCCTGGGGTTCGTCCTTCACGCGCCGATGCTCGTCGGCCCGCTGCTCGCCGCCGCGCTCGTCGTCGCCACGTACGCGCTCGCGCTGCGTCTCGTCGGCTCGCGCGACACCGCGCTGTTCGCCGCGGCGCTCTCCAGCGTGTGCGCCGTGCTCCGATATCACACGGCGGACACGATGTCGCACGGCCTCTCGGCGTTGCTCTTCGCGCTGACGATCTGGGCCGCGCTGGGCTCTTCGAACCCGAGTGCCCTCGTCGCCGGGTTCTGCGCGGGCTGGCTCGTCGCGACGCGGCCGGTGACCGGCTTCGTCGCGCTGTCGCTCGCGGCGTTCGGCGTCCGTCGCGCGCCGCGCAGCATCGCGCTCCTCGGCGCCGGCGCGCTCGTCCCGTTGGCGCTCTTCCTCGTCGAGCAGCGGGCCGCGACCGGTGCGTGGCTCACCTCGTCGCAAGCGGCGTACTACGCGCTCGCCGATGGGCCGCCGGGTTGCTTTCGCTACGGCTTCGGCTCCGGTATCGGGTGCGTCTTCGAGCACGGCGACTTCGTGCGCGCGCACCTGTCGCACGGGTACGGCGCGCTCGCCGCGGCCGGCACGACCCTGCGGCGCCTCAAGATGCACCTCGCGGACGCCGCGAACATCGAGCTCGGCGCGCCGCTGCTCGTCTACGCCGCGGTGCAATCGTGGCGAGGCGGAAGACGCATCCCCGTCCTCGCGGTGCTCGGCGTCGTCGTCGCGTACGTCCCCTTCTACTTCGACGGAAACTATCCCGGCGGGGGGGCGCGGTTTTTTGCGGACGTGCTGCCGTTCGAGCACGTGCTCCTCGCGTCCGCCTGCGTGCGACTCGGCGTCGTCGCGGCGGCGTTCGCCGTCGCGCTCGCCGGATTCGCGTTCCACACCGTGTACGATCACGTCCGCCTCTCGGAGCGCGAAGGCGGGCGTCCTCTCTTCGACCGAAGTGTGCTCGATGGCGCCGGCGTCGACGGCGGGCTCGTGTTCGTCGACACCGATCACGGATTCGATCTCGGGTACGATCCAGACGTCACCGGCAGAGGACGCGGCGTGCTCGTCGCGCGCCGGCGGCGTGACGCACACGACGTCGTGCTCTGGCAGCGACTCGGTCGCCCGCGCGCGTTCGAGTACGAGTCGTCGCTCGCGCCGCATGCGCCGCCGCCGAAGCTCGTCCCACTCACGTTCGAAGACGGACGAGATGCTCGATTCGAGGCCGAAGCGGAGTGGCCGCCGTTGCTCGTCGAAGGCGGCTACACAGCGCCGAGCTTCCCGCCCTGTGCGTCCTCACACCGTGCCCTCGCGCTGAGGCCGTCGGCGCGTCATACACTCCGCGTGCGCGTCGAGCTTCCGGTCGCGGAGCCCGGAAAGTACCGGATACGATCCGGCTGGGTGACGTCCGGGGCCGGAGACGGCGTGACCTTAGTAACGTCTACGGGCCTCCGTTGGGCGATCGCCCTCGAAGGACCGCAAGGGACGTGCAGCGAGCACGACGGACCTGCTGTAGAACTGCAGCAAGCATCGGATTATATTGACGTTCTCGCTACTTCGGCCCTGGAGCTCGATTACCTCGAGCTCGTCCGCGATTCCGCCCATCGAACCCCCGAGTGACCGTTCACCCACCCCCAAAACACCCGAAAACCAAGGAATTCGCCTTGACGATCATGAGGTTACGGAAAGACAATTAATGCTTGCGGAGGTCCTCCATGACCAAGAGCGAGATGATCGATGCGATCGCAGCGCGCGCAGAGCTGACGAAAGCTCGTGCAGAGATGGTCGTCAATTGTGTCTTCGACACGATGACGGAAGCGCTGCAGCGGGGTGAGGGCATCGAGATTCGCGGGTTTGGAAGCTTCACAGTACGACCGTACAAGCCGTACGACGGGCGCAATCCGCGGACGGGTCAACCAGTGCCGGTCCCCGCCAAGCGATTGCCGTTCTTCAAGGTGGGCAAAGAGCTGAAAGAGCTCGTGAACGGCAGCCGTCACATCGCGATGGCGGACGACGATCACGACGACGACGATACCGACGGCGAAGACGAAGACGAATAGGCCGGTGATACGAATCGCACGCGCGCTGTTGGTGTGCGCAGTCGCCGTGGCGTGTGTCGGATGCGCGCCAGCTCGTTCTCCCGAGCGCCGTGGTTCGGAAGCGGCGCCGCTCGCCAGAGCGAACCTGACGGAATACGTTCCGGCCGCGGGCTTGCGCTGGCTCGCCGTCGCGCGATTGGCGGAGCTCGCGCGCATGCCCGAAATGCGCTCGTCCATCGAGCTGCTGTTCCCGTCCGCGCGGCTCGACGCATTCGCGAGCGCGACGGGTCTCGACCTGCGCACGACTCCGGTCGCGGCGGCCGCCGGCTTCGACCTCGCCACTTTGTTTCTCGCTGAAACCCCGTGGGAAAATGCGCTCATCGAACGAAAGTTCATCGAGCGCCTCACCGCGCCCGTGCGCGCCGAGACGAGCGCTCGCGGCGTCCGTCGCGTCTCCGGTACGGTCGGATTGACCCCCGAGACGCTGGTCCGCGCAGAGGGACGATTCGTCGGCGTCTCGGTGGGCGATCCGACTCCGGCTCGCGTGGCGGCGCTCTACGCCGAGGGACGGCTCGGCCGTTCCCCGCCTGCGCTGAAGGGGTCCGCGCTTTCGACCTTGCACGAGGATCTCTCGGAGGCGCCGCTTCGCTTCTACGCGCCGGGGCCATTCTCGGACGAATGGGCCCGCGGCGCCCGAGGGCTGCTCGGTGTGACGCTGGCGCTCGGCGTCGCCGCGTACCCCGAGGCGGATACGTTGCGCATCGTCGCGGTGCTATCGGGCCGTTGGAACGGCGCAGATGTCGCGCAGCTCGAGGCGGCCTGGAACGACCTTGCCACGAGCTCGTTGGGGCGGCTGCTCGGCCTGGATCAACCCGTCTCACCCGCGGAGGTCACGGTCTCGGACGACCAGCTGGCGCTTCGCGTCCGCCTTGCGAGACTCCCGCTCGTCACGGGCCTTAGGGCGGCGGTCGCCGCGGACGTTTGGGAGTTTCTGAAGGTTCCGAACACTCCAAAAATCGCCCCGACAGCGCCTGCTGCGCCGTCCTAGCAATTGCCCTCTTGGCCCAGAGAATGCTATTAGAGGCCGTGCTGCGGTGCGGCACGAGACCTCGAGGGGAATCAACAGGAAGCATTAGGCGTTGAAACACGAGACCACGTCCGTGCGGCCGCCGGATTCGGCGAGCGCCCCCGCTCAAAAGGGCAGACTCTCAGGAGATCCGATGGCGGTTGCTGGTAAGACTCCAAGCTTCAAGGTCGGTGAAATGGCCGTCCATCCCAAGCACGGGGTCGGCGAGATCACCGAGATTGAAGAGCGCGATGTCGGGGGCAAGAAGAGCGCGTTCTACGTCCTCAAGATCGTCGACACCGGCCTGAAGGTGATGGTTCCTACCGACGCCGCCGAGCGCGTCGGCCTCAGGCCGATCATGAAGAAGAAAGAAGCGCAAGCAATCTTCGACATTTTGAAGACGCCCGAGGTCGCCGTCGACGTGCAGCCCTGGAACCGAAGGTTCCGCGCGTACACCGAGATGCTGAAGAGTGGTCTGCCGTCGGAGATCGCGAAGGTCCTCCGCGACATGTACCGCCTGAAGTTCGACAAAGATCTTTCCTTCGGAGAGCGTCGCCTGCTCGATCAGGCTCGCAGCCTGCTCGTCCAGGAGCTCGCGCTCGCGAAGAAGGTCAAGCCGGACTCCATCGAAGGCGAAATCCAGCAGATTTTGTCGACCTGAGGCGCCGGAGCGGCGCCGGGGCTTCAGCCCGCGCGGCGAAGGCCGTTCTGATCGGATCGGAATGACTCCGTTCCCTGGTCGGCCGCTCTTGGTCCTCGGCAGCTACGGTCGCGAAGACCGTGCGCGGCTCGCCGCCGCTGCCACGCAAGCGGCCTTCGCGGCCGAGTTCATCGACAACGCACGGGACGCGAGCCGCTGGCTCGACGCGCACGAGCCGCACGCCGTCGTCATCGACGACGGCGACGTCGCGAAGAACGTCTGCCTCGAAGCGCGCGCTCAGGCCAAGCACGCCCAGGTGCCGATGCTCGCGCTGAACAGCGGCGTCGACGACCTGAGCTTCGCGGACGCTTTCAGCTGGGGCGGCGACGACGCCGTCGAGCGCGAGAACACGCAAGCGCTCGTGTCTCGACTTCGCGCCCTGCCTCAAAAGCTGCCAGGGCTGCCCGGCAACGGCCGTGGCGTCGCGCTCATCGTCGATCCCGATCGCGCGAAGCGCATCGTTCTCGGCCGCGTTCTCAGGAACGCCGGCTACTCGATCGAGTTCGCGGTTTCGGACGAGGACGCTGTCGCCCGCGCGAAGGAAGCGTCGCCGAAGCTCGTGATCGCGAGCTCCGACGTGGGGCAATCGCCCGCGGCGCTGCTTTCGTCGGCGAGGAGCGCGGGCGCGACGGCGACGTGGATCGTCACGTGTCCCCCGAAGGACATCGGCGCGTCGCGCAACGACGTCGAAGCGCTGGGCAACGCCACGGTAACCGACGGGTTCGCGCCCGCGGAGAACGTGGTGTTCCTCGCCAACGAGCTCGAGCGCGGCGGCGCGAACGACAAACGCGCGAGCCGGCGCTTGCTCTACGGCACCGCCGTCGCTTTCCGGGGCGCCGGTCGCGACGCCGACGATTGCGGCTTCTCGTACAACCTGAGCCTCGGCGGTCTGTACGTCCGCACCCTCTCGCCGCCCGAGGACGATATCGTCTGGGTGGAGCTCCGCCCGCCCCGTTCCGAGCGCCGCGTGCGTCTCGAGGGACGCGTGGTGTGGCGGCGCAAGTTCGGGTCCCCGGAGGGTGCGACCGTGCCGCCCGGCTTCGGCGTGGCGATCAACGACGCGACGAAGCGCGATCTGCAAGCGTGGCGCGACGGCTACGGCGCATTCGCGCAGATGCTCGGGTACGGTCCGCTGTCGCTTTCGCCACAGGGCTGACAGCGGCTTTCCTTTTGCGCCGGTAACTACGCGTAAACCGGCCCGGAGATCCGACGTAACCCCGGGCGCTCCGGCGTGCGGACGGCCCCTTCGCATATTACTGTCCCGGCGGGATGTCCCACTCGTCCGGAGACCCGCGCAAGGTCGTCGTCGCCGCCCTGAGCAGCAACGCGCTCATCGCGTTGTCCAAGTTCGTCGCGGCGGCGCTCTCCGGAAGCGCCGCCATGCTCGCCGAGGCGACGCATTCGCTCGCCGATACCGCGAACCAGGCGCTCTTGCTCGTCGGCATGAAGCTCTCATCGCGGACGAACCCGGATCGGTATCCGCTCGGCCGCGCGTCCGAACGGTACTTCTGGGCGTTCGTCGTCTCGCTGATGCTCTTTCTGCTGGGCGGGCTGTTCGCGATCTACGAGGGAGTGCACAAGCTCGTCGGTCCGCACGAGAAGCCGGGGAACCTGCTCGCGTCGGCCATCGTCCTCGTCATTTCGCTCGCGCTGGAGGGGGCGAGCTTCACGGTCGCGTCGCGTGAGTTTTCGCTGGGGCGCGGCGGGCGGTCCGTCCGTGAAGCGCTGTTCGACGGTCGCGATCCGACGATTCCGCTCGTGCTGCTCGAAGATACGGGCGCCGTCATCGGCCTCGGCATCGCGCTCGCATCCATCGTGATCACGTGGTTCACCGGGAGCACGGCGCCCGACGCGATCGGATCGCTCGCCATCGGCGTGCTCCTCTGCGCGATCGGGTTGTCGCTGGCCTTCGAGACGCACGGCCTGCTGATCGGCGAAGGCGTCACGCGCGAGGTGAAGGATCGCGCCCTCGCGATCATCCGCGCGACTCCCGGCGTCGAAGGCGTGACGCAGTTTCTTTCGTTGCACCTCGGCCCCGACACCATCCTGCTCGCGCTGAAGATCCGCTTCCGGCGCGGCGCGTTGGTCGAGGAGGTCGAGCAGGTCACGAACGCGATCGAGGAGCGCGTCCGCGGCGCGATGCCCGAAATGAAGAAGATCTTCGTGGAAGCCGACGGCGTCTACGATGGCGCGCTCGACCCAGCCATGACCAGTGAGGCGGCGAAATGAAGATTTATACGAAGACCGGCGACGAGGGCACGACGGGACTCTTCGGCGGCGGACGCGTCCGCAAGGACGAAGCGCGTGTCGAGGCGTACGGCACCGTCGACGAGCTGAACTCGGTCGTGGGTGTGGCGCGCGCGGCGTCGCTCCCCGTCGACGTCGAAACGGTGCTCGCGGGGGTGCAAGAGGACCTGTTCGTCATCGGCGCCGAGCTCGCGACCGTGGCGGGCAACGAAGACAAGCTGCCCATGCCGCTCCTCGGCGAAGCCCGCACCGCCTTGCTCGAGGGCGCGATCGACCGCATGGAAGAGAAGATGCCTGCCTTGAAGTCCTTCGTCGTTCCCGGTGGTTGCCCGGCGGGCGCGTTCCTGCATCAGGCGCGCACCGTGTGCCGAAGGGCCGAACGGCGCGTCCTCAGCGCCTCCCAGCAGACCCCGATCCGCCGGGAAATCTTGGTGTACCTGAACCGATTGAGCGACTTGCTGTTCGTGGCTGCGCGCCGGGCGAACCACGCCGCCGGCGTTCTCGACGTACCCTGGTCGCCGCGGACTTAGCGCGGAACCATGGAAAGGCGGTAAGACATGGCGATCCGTAAAATCGCGCAAATGGGCGAACCGGTGTTGCGAGGTCCCACGCGGGAGCTCGATCCGTCCGAGCTCGAAGACCCGGAGATCCAGCGGCTCATCGACGACATGATCGAGACGATGCACGACGCGGGCGGCGTCGGCATCGCCGCGCCGCAGGTCTACGAGCCGCTCCGGCTCTGCGTCATGGAGCTCGGCAAGAACGCGCGCTATCCGGATCTTCCGGAGCTGCCGATCACCGTGCTCGTGAACCCCGTCGTCGAGCCGCTCGTGGACAATCCTGCCTCACCGGCTCCGGAAGACACCGTCACCATGTACGAAGGATGTCTGTCGGTGCAGGGGATCCGCGGGCGCGTGCGAAGGCCGCGCAAAGTCCGCGTGCGCGCGCTGGATCGAAGAGGCGCTCCCGTCGAGATGCTGCTCGAAGGGCCGCTCGCGTCCGTCGTGCAGCACGAGACGGATCACCTGCACGGCACGCTGTTCGTCGATCGCGCCGATCCGAAGACGCTCACGTTCTTGCGGGAGTACGACCGATACGTTCCGGTTGCGGAGCGCGTGCACGACGGTGGTGCTTGATGCCCGCGCTCCCGCCCGTAGGTAGCCTCATCGGAGGCAAATACCGAGTCGTTCGCCTCATCGGCGAAGGCGGGATGGGAGCGGTGTTCGAGGCGGTGCACGAGCACCTCGGTTCACGGGTGGCGTTGAAGTTCCTGCTGCCGGAGCTCGCCGAACAGCCGGGGCTCGTCGGGAGGTTTCTGCAAGAGGCGCGCGTCTCCGCGTCGATCAAGAGCCCGTACGTGACGCAGGTCATGGACGTGGATCAGACGCCGGAGGGCGCCGCGTACCTGGTGATGGAGCTGCTCGAGGGTGAATCGCTCGAGCAACGGATGTCGCGGGGTTCGCGGATGCCGATGCCCGACGCGCTGGCCATCGCCGTGCAGATCTTGTCGGCGCTCGAGGCGGCGCACGCCCACGGCGTCGTCCATCGCGATCTGAAGCCCGACAACGTCTGGCTGAGCCCTTCGCCCGCGGGCCCGCGCGTGAAGCTGCTGGATTTCGGCATCGCGAAGCTGAAGGTGTCCGGCGCGCTCCGTGAGGTGAACACGCGCCCCGGCTCGATGATGGGCACCCCCGCGTACATGGCGCCCGAGCAAGCCATCAGCGCCGATCAGGTGGACGCACGCGCGGATCTGTACTCGTTCGGCGTCATCCTCTACGAAATGCTGAGCGGCGCGCGTCCGGTGGACGCCGACGACCCCGCGACGATGCTCGAAAAGCTGATGCGCGGCGAGATCGCCCCGCTCGCCAGCAAGAATCCCTCGTTGCCGCCGGGCCTGTGCGCGCTCGTGGACCGGCTGGTGTCGCCGAACCCCGACCAGCGCCCGGCGAGCGCGTCGTACGTTCGCGGTGAGCTGTCTCGCTACGTCCGTCCCACCCAGCAGAACGAGCGCCCGAGCGCGGTACCGCCGACGGTGCCGCCGCTCGACAGCGGCACGCCGCCTTTCGTCACTCCCGGGACCGAGCTCCTTGCCACGAGGACGGCCGTGATGCCCGTCCCGCCGACGTTCGGGGTGGCGAAGACCGCCGTCGCGACGTCGCCGCCGGTGCTCGTCGCTGCCCCGAAGAAGCGCGGAGCGACGGGCGCCGTCGTCGTCGCCGTGCTCGGCGTCGCGCTCGCCGCGGGCGGCACGTGGGCATACATGAATCCCTCCATCTTCGACGATTCGACGCCGCCGCCGCTGCCCGGGCCTGCGCCGACTGCGGCCCCGAGCGCCACGGTCGTCGCGGGGCAGCTCGACGACTCCCCGCCGCAGATCGCGCCGGAAGAATATCGGCCGCACGCCGTCACGGAGCGACCGCCCGCTCAAGTCGAGCCGCACGTCGCGCCGCAGAGCCATCCCGCGCCCACGTCCACCCACGTGGGAGTGCCGACCGTGCTCCCGTCGCCGACGTTCTCGCTGCCGAGCTCGCTGCCACCGCTCATCCAGCTGCCGTCGGGACTCCCGCCGATTTTCCAGCAGATCCCCGGTTTCTCACCGCCGCCGGCACAGCAGCCGGCGCCGCAGTCGCCCGCGCCGCCGCCCCCTCCGACGACCCAACCCACGCCGTCTCAACCGGGCGCTCCCTCGCCTCAGCCGACCTCCGCGCCCACCGCAGAGCCGGCTCCTGCGCACCCGAAACCCGGTGAGCCGCACCGGCGCCTTCCCGTCGAGCCACGGTGACCACCATGAAACCCATCGCAGGTATCCTCACTCCGGAAATGGTGATTTGTTAATCATGGCCCGGCGACCATCTGTCGAGTTTACGGCCGCTTTCGCCGAATCGTTGCCGAAGGCGTACGCGCAGAAGCACGAAGCGGAGGTCGTCGCGCACGCGACGGTGGCGAATCAGCGCGGCGACGCGCCCGCGGCCGTCGGTTTGTTCGGTCGCGCCGGCAACGGCGTCTGCGTCGTCGCCAACGATCGCCCCGGGCTATTGGCCCTCATCAGCGCGTCGCTCGTCGTGTGCAAGTTCGACGTCCACCACGCCGAGGTCTACACACGCGAGCTCAAGGACGGCCGCCGCGAAGCCGTGGACTTGTTCTGGGTGCGCAAGCTCGATCACGCCGCGGGCGCGTCCCTCGTTCAAGCGGACGCGGCGCGCCTCGAGAAGACGCTCATCGAGTTCATGAAGGGCGAGAAGGACGCGCGCGCCGCGGTCGAGCGCCAGCTGGCGGAGAACGCGAGCACCGGCGCGACGACCGCGATCGACGCCACGGTGCGCTTCCTCGCGGACGCGGCGGGGGGCCTGGCGACGCTGGAAGTGGAGACCACGGACCGGTCCGGTCTCTTGTTCTCGCTGGCGAGCGCGCTGTTCGGACAACGCGTGCAGATCGTCGAATCGGAAGTGCGCACCGTCGACGGTCGCGTCTTCGATCGCTTCCGGCTCGTCGAGTTCGACGGATCGGCGATATCGAGCGCGCGTCGCCTCGAAATCCAGGTAGCGGTGCTGAACGCCATGGAACCCGCGCGCCGGACGGTTCCGCCCGCGGGCGGCTGACAGGTGGTCCAAGCTTTCTTGGAGCGCCTGGGCAGAGCCCAGACGAAGCACCCCTGGACGATCGTCCTCTTCACCGTGCTCACGCTATTACCGGCGAGCATCGGCGCGTCGAGGCTGACGCTGCGAACGAGTCTCTCGGAGCTCTTGCCCGACAGCAAGCCGAGCGTCATCGAAATGCGGCGCGACGGCAAGCGGCTCGCGGGCAGCTCGACGCTCACCGTGGTGGCCGAAGGAAAGGACACCGAAGCGTTGAAGCGCTTCGTCGACGCGGTGGTTCCGAAGATCGTCGCGCTCGGGCCCTCGCTCGTCGGAGGCGTGGACGACGGGCCGCGCCGCATGCAGGCCTTCTTCGAAGACCACAAATACCTCTACGCCGACCTCGACGACCTGAAGAAGCTGCGCGACGACGTCGTCGATCGCTACGACGCGCAGGTCGCGCGCGCCGCGGGGTTCGACCTCGGCCTCGACGACGAGGACGAGCCGAAGAGCATCTCGATCGACGACATCGTCGATCGCCTCGAGAAGAAGGCCAAGGAAGCCAAGAAGAACAGCCCCGGCGTCGACGGTTACTACATCGGCGAAGGGGGGAAGATGATCGCCGTGCTCGTGCGCACGCCGTTCGAGACCGGCGACCCGCGCGCCTTCGAGCTACGGCGTCGCATCGAGCAGATCATCGACGAGGTTCACCCCACGAAGTGGGATCCCACGATGCATTTCGGCTTCACCGGCAACCTCCTGACCAGCGCCGAACAGCAGCACGCCATCGTGTCGGATCTGACGCACGTCGGGATGTGGGGCGTGGGGTTCATCCTCGGCGTCGTCTTTCTGTTCTTCCTGCGGCTCCGCACGCTGCTCGCCATGACGGCGACGATCGCGACGGGGTGCCTCTGGGCGTTCGGCGTCGCCAGCGTCACGGTCGGCTACCTGAACACCGCCACCGGGTTCCTCGTCAGCATCATCGTCGGCAACGGCATCAACTTCGGCATCATCTACATGGGTCGCTACACGGAGGCGCGCCGCGACGAAGGGCGCGCGCCCGAGGACGCGCTCATGGTCGCGCATCGCGGGACGTGGTCGGCCACGCTCTCGGCGGCGGGCGCGGCGATGGTCGCCTACGGCTCCCTTTCCATCACGGATTTCCGCGGCTTCAAGCATTTCGGGATCATCGGCGGTTCGGGCATGATCCTCTGCTGGATCGCGACGTATCTGCTCTTGCCCGCCGTGCTGATGCTCACCGAGCGGGCGGCGCCGATGTTCACCGGTCGCGACGATTTCCGCGCCCGCTTCTCCGGTTTGTACGGGCGCCCCTTCGCGTGGCTCGCGGGTCGGCTGGCGCGCCCCATCGCGCTCTCTTCCATCGCGTTCGGCGCCGTCGCGGCGGTGCTGGCGGTGAAGTACTTCACGATGGATCCGATGGAGTACGATCTCCACAACATTCGCAACGACGACATCGGACCGACGCCGGCCCGGCTCTTGTCGCTCCGCGTGGACAAGATCGTCGGCCGGCTCGGTCAGGACGGCCGCGCCATCCTCGTCCAGCGCCTCGATCAGGTAAAACCGCTGATCGCCGAGCTCGAGCGGCGGCGCGACGCCGCGCCGGAGCCGCTCAAGCCCTTCTCGAAGGTCGTCAGCATCTACGACCTCGTCCCGAACGATCAGGAAGAGAAGATCGCGCTCGTCTCGGACATCAAGAGCCACGTTCTCCGCGCGCGGCAGCGTCATTTCATCGGCGACGCGGACTGGCGGAAGGTCGCGCCGGAGCTCCCGGACAAACTCGCGACCATCGGGATCCCCGATCTGCCCGAAGATCTGGTGCGGCCGTTCTCCGAGCGCGACGGGACGCGCGGGCGCGTCGTCTACATCGTGCCGGCGGAGCACCAGAGCGTCTCCGACGCGCACTACCTGATGCGCTGGGCGGACTCCTTCCGCGAAGTGAAGCTGCCGAACGGCGACGTCATTCACGGAACGGGGGATCCGGTCATCTTCTCCGACATGCTCATCGCGATCGGAGAAGAGGCGCCGAAGGCCGTGTTCACGAGCTTCGTCGGGACGCTGCTCGTGGTCCTCTTCGCATTTCGAGGCAAGCGCGCGGCGTGGATCACGCTGGGGACGCTGACGCTGGGCCTCGCTTACCTGGTCGCGTTTCTCGAGCTCGACCAGGTGAAGCTGAATTTCCTGAACTTCGTCGCGCTGCCGATCAGCATCGGGGTCGGCGCCGACTACGCCCTCAACATGATGGCGCGCCGCGAGAAGGAACCGAGCGCGAAGGTCGAGCGCGTGATCGTCGAGACCGGCGGCGCCGTCATCCTCTGCTCGCTCACGACGACGCTCGGGTACCTCGCGTTGCTGCTGTCGATAAACGGGGCCGTGCGAAGCTTCGGCTTGGTGGCGGCGGTCGGAGAAATGACCACTCTACTGGCCGCAGTACTCGTCCTGCCGTCGGTGCTCCTCTCGCGCCGCAAGGCGCCGGCCACTTCGCCGCACCTCGAACGCGTCGTCTGAAGCGGCCCGGTCAGCGCGTCACGGCCGGCTCCCACCACACGACGTCTGGCGGCGGTGGGATGGCCCGCGCGGTGCGCGGTGACAGACTTCGCTGCGTTTCTTCCAGGCGCGCCGCGCCGTCGCTCGTCTTCGCGGCGACGGCCTCGGCGTCGGCTCCGAGCCGCGCGTGCACGAGCGCCTCGATGTACGCGCTCGCGATGGCCGGATCTTCCGGGCGGGCCAGGTAGACGCTTCGCAGCCGGCGCGCCGCGCGGAGATAAGCGCCGAGCTCCATGTACGCCTGCGCGCGCATCCCCGACGCCCCGGGTTCTCCCAGAGAATCGGAAGCGGAGCGGCTTTCTTGCACCGTCACGAGGGTCGCGTCCAGGTCGCCCGCGGCCCGCTGCATCGTCGGCGAGCCGTCCATCCGCCTGGCGCGGACGAGCTCGCGGCGCGCGCCTGCGTAGTCGCCCCCACGACCGAGCGCGAGCGCGAGATTGTAGTGCCCGCGCGCGTCCAGGCCGAGCCCCTCTCCGAGCCGCGAGAGGAATCGGTGCGCGACGTCGTCGCCGCCGTGGTCGTGCCCGAGCCGTGACGCGAGGATCACGCCCGCCGCGCCCAGGTGTTCCGTCGCGTTGTCGAGCTGCACGTCGAAGTGCTCGTCCCAGAGCGGCGGGGCGAGCACGAGATCGCCGGCGCGCTCGGGCGGCCGATGCCGGTCCTTCGGAGGCGAGACGCCGAGGAGCGAAGCTATTTCGCCGAGCAGCGCTTCGAGCGCCGGTACGTTGCCGTCGGCGAGCCGCGGGCCCTGCATCTCCAGGAGCCCGAAGTAGTACCGCGCGGGGTTCGCGAGCAGCTTGTAGCGGAGCGCCGCCGGCGTGAGCGCACGGCGCAAGAGGGTCGCGGCGTCGTCGAGGTCGCCTTCCGACGCGAGCACCTCGCTCATGCCGGCCAGCGCCTGTGGGTTGTCGGGGTTCACCTCGAGCTCGTGACGCCACACGGTTTCGTTCGACAAGTAGTCCAGCGTGCGCACCCAGCAAACCGCGCACGCGACCAGGCCGATCGCCGCGGTGACGAGCGGCGAGAGCGGCCTCGCCGCCCATCGGTCGAGCCCGGGCCCGAGGTGCCGGCCCGCGGCGAGCGCCACGAAAAAGAGCGGCACGTAGAGGAATCGATCCGCCGTCGTGCCCGGAAAGCCGGTGTACGACACGTTGATGATCGGCAGCGCGAGCAGCGTCGCCACGCCGATCGTCCCGGCGAGTCGGCGGTCGCGACGGGCCGCGCGCACGGCCCAGAAGATCCAGGCCGCCGCCGTCGCGACGCCGAGCACGACCGCGGGCAGGTACAGCGAAGGCTGGCCGTTCACGACCGCGACGGGGTGAAAGTGAAACGTCTGCGGCCAGGGAAAGAAGACGCGCTCCACGTAGTATCCGAGCGACAACGCGACGTATCCGGCGTGCAAGAACGGCGGGAGCGCCATCGACGCGATCTCTTTCGGGCGCAGCGGGAACGTCTCCGCGCGGACGGCGACGTAGACCACCACCGCCACGAGCGCCGCCGCGGCCGCGACGAGGAGCCGCTTTCGAACGCCGTCGCGCGGGTCGCGATGGAGCGACGCTTCCACGGCGAGGAGAAGCGGCCAGCAGATCGCGACTTCTTTCGACAGCAACGCGGCGACGAAGAGCAACGCGGCGAGCGCCCATCCGAGGACGCCGCGCGGCCGTCGCGCGGCTGCCACCGCGGTCTCGTGCGCCGCGAAGAGAAACAGCGCCATGAGCACGTCGGTGCGCCCGGACACCCAGATGACGTTTTCCGTGTGCGTCGGGTGGACGGCGAGCACGAGCGTCGCGAGGAGCGCGCCGAGGATGGATCCCGTCCAGCGCAAGGCGATCCTCGCGCCGAGCGCGCAAACGGCGGCGTGCAGCGCGACGTTCACGAGGTGAAACGACCACGCCGCGCCGCCCCCGAGCTTCCAGTTCACGATGTAGCTCAGGCACACCGTGGGGCGATAGAACCGCGTCGAAGAAGCGGCGTCGGGCCGCTCGGGCGTATCCCATAGATCGGTGACGAAGCAGCGGCCGGCGTGGGCGAGGTCGTGCGCGAAGGGGTTTCGCACGATGAGGGGCTGATCGTCGAAGACGAAGCCGTCCGCGAGGCTCGGCAGAAAGGCGAGCACCGCCGCGAGGACCCCGAGCAGCACGACGTGTCGCGGTTCGAGACGCGTGAACGGTCTGGCGGGCGCGACGGTCATGCCCGGAGAAGGCGATCGACCCAGTCCCCGAACGCGGGCGTGGCGAACAGCGTCTCGGCGACGCTCGACAGCTGCGCGATCGCGACGGCGCGCACGTCGGCGAGCACCCCGAGCTCGTTCAGGACTTCGCGCATCGGGCGCGCCCCCTGGCTCGCCACGAACGCCGCGACCTCGTCGTCGATCGTCTCCTCGATGAAGGACGTCGTCACCGAGTGGCCGACTATTTCCGCGGACGCCGTGAGGATCTCGGCGACGTTCGCGCGCTTCGCGTCTTCGTGCAACGCCGCGAGCTCCGTGTTCATCAGATGCGAAAACCCCTGTTCGGTGATCTGCGCGACCAGCGCGCGGCCCTCTTCGCTCTTCAATCGAGCCTCCAGCGCTTCGCGGAAGATGTGCGCGGCGCCGTCGCTGAACTCGCGCGCCGCCGCTTGCACGCGCTTTTCGAATTCGGCGCCGAGGCCGCCCATCGCCGAACGTCCGCGGTCGACGAGCTTTTCGGCCCTTTCCTGCACGGATTTCGAGAGACGGCCGGCGATGCCGGACACCGCGGCGGAGCCCGCGGCCGCCGACGTCACCGCCGAAAGCCCGGGGATCGGCATCCGCTTGGCGAAGCTGGTGAAGAGATTCACCCACACCGGCGCGAAGAGCTTCGCGAGCAGGGCGGGATCGACCATTTTGCGCGCCCAGGCGGCGCGCGGGACCGGCCCCTTCTTGAGGATCGAGAGGATGCGCGCCCGCGCCGCTTCCGGTACGAGCTCGCCGAGCGTCGAAGGCGAGGCGCCGACGCGCTCGCCGTAGCGGTTGAAGCCCGCGAGCACGTGGCGCTCGAAAATGCGCGAAAGATTTTCCCGCGTCAGCGCTCGAACGACGATGTCTCGGCCGGCGGTGAAGTCGACGAAATCGGAGAGCGGGCGGTCGAGCGCGTGATCCACCGTCATCGCCGCGAGCTCGTCGCGCAGCGAGCTCTCGCCCGCGGTCAGCACCTCGACGACGCGGTCCTTCGACGCTTCCGGCATGACGCGGAGTCTAACCTAGGGAGTCGCGTAATTGCGTCGATCGGCTCGAAAAACTGTTTGCTGGAGCGCGACGGCAGCCGCGCGACGCCCGTGAATGTCCGAGCGCTCGCCGGATCCGTGCGCGGCAAAGGAACCTTCGCCCGCTCGCCCAATCGGGCGGATGAAGGTTCCGAGAGTCCGCACGATGGACGAGCGTTCAATAGCCCAATTGTCGGATCTGATCCGCGGATGCGCACAGCGGGCCGCCCGAAGCGGCGCAGCTCGAGTCCATCTGCGCGCGCGCGTTGCGAACCAAGTCCTCCGCATGGACCAGGTCTTCCTCGGTCCGCGCGTCGTGGATCGCGCGCACGGCGCCTTCGAGCGCGGACACCGCGTCGAGCAATTTCGGATCCGGGGGCGGCGACGGCGACGCGGGCACCGTCGCGGGGATCGCTGGCTGTACGGCCGAAGGCTCGAGTACGTGCGCGCTGCCCGCGGTCGCGGTTCCCGCCGCGGTCATCGTCGGCGGAGCTCGGCGTCCCTCGTCGAGCGTACGCAAGACTCGCGTGAGCGTGTCGTCGACGCGCGTGCGTTCGGACGGCGCGAGGGCGACGGGCTCGGACGAGGCGGGCACGCGCAGGCCGGCGACGGGGATCGGCGCGCGGGGCGGGACATCGAAGAACGCCAGAGTCAAGACCGCAATAGTCGAGGCCACGCCGACGAATGGGACCAGTTGCCCGGTGACGAATTCTTTCACCCCGCTTCTCCCGATTGTGCGAGATTACAACAACATATCGCGGTTGTTTCCACTGAACGGCCCGCCGCCTGCGGCGCTCGGTGTTGGTCGGACGGAGTCCCCCCTCCCTTGTGGCCCGCTGCGCCCGCTGCTAGCCCCGCCGGACGCGCATGCTTCATACCTTGCTCGACGTCGTACTCCACCTCGACACACACCTCGCCGCCTGGTCGGCTTCGCTCGGTCCGAGCCTGTATGGCGTCTTGTTCCTCGTGGTCTTCTGTGAGACCGGCTTGGTCGTCACGCCATTTTTGCCGGGCGATTCGTTGCTGTTCGCCATCGGCGCGCTGGCGGCGGTTCCCGGGTCCGGCCTCGACGTCACGGTGGCGACGCTTCTCTTGATAGTGGCCGCCGTCCTCGGGGACACAGTGAACTACAAGGTGGGTCAGCTCATCGGCGTGCGCGCCTTCGCGGGCGAATACCGGTTCATCAGTCAAAAGCACCTGCTGCGGACGAAGGATTTCTTCGAGCGCTACGGCCGCCGCGCGGTCGTCTTTGCCCGCTTCGCGCCGATTCTCCGTACTTTTGCGCCGTTCGTGGCTGGGGTCGGCCGCATGCCGTACCCGCGCTTTCTGGCTTCCAACGTCGGCGGCGGCGTCGCGTGGGTGACGTTATTTTGCGGCGCCGGGTATCTTTTCGGAAACATACCTGCTGTCAAAAGCCGGTTTCACATCGTGATCATCGCGATCATCGTGATTTCCCTGGTCCCGGCCGTAATCGAAGCATTGCGAGCCCGATCGGACGGGCCGACCGCCGCATAAGCCTCATGTCGAACACCGCTGGCGCCCACGCCACTCCCGGAATCGCCGACGCTCCTCATCACGTTCACCGGGTGCCGCAGGGCAAACAGCTCGTGCTCCTGTCGCTCGGCGCGCTGGGCGTAGTCTTCGGCGATATCGGGACGAGCCCCCTCTACTCCGTGCGCGAGTGTCTGCATGGCGAGCACGGGATCGGCGTTTCGCACGACGGCGTGCTCGGTGTTCTGTCGCTCATCTTCTGGGCCCTCACGCTCATCATCTCCATCAAGTACGTGGGCTACGTGCTGCGCGCCGACAACCAGGGCGAAGGCGGCATCCTCGCGCTCATGGCGCTCGTCACGACGAGCCCGAAGGTGTCGCCCCGTCAGGTGCGAATCGCCATCATGCTCGGCTTGTTCGGCGCCGCGCTCCTGTTCGGCGACGGCGTCATCACGCCGGCCATCTCCGTCCTCAGCGCCGTCGAGGGGCTCGAGGTCGCCACGCCGAAGTTCAGCCCCTACGTGGTGCCGCTCTCCATCATCATCTTGCTCGGGCTGTTTCGCGTGCAGAAGCGCGGCACCGGCGACGTGGGCGCGGTCTTCGGACCGATCATGGTGCTCTGGTTTTTCTCGATCGGCGCGGTGGGCGCGAGCCAGATCCTGAGGCACCCGCAGGTGCTCGCGGCGCTGAGCCCGGCGCCCGGTCTCGGGTTCCTGCTCACTCACGGACACAAGGGCTTCCTCGTGCTCGGTTCCGTGTTCCTCGCGGTGACCGGCGGAGAGGCCCTGTACGCGGACATGGGTCACTTCGGCGCCCGTCCGATGCGCGTGAGCTGGTTCGGCATCGCGCTGCCGGCGCTGCTGCTCAACTACTTCGGTCAGGGCGCGTTGCTGCTGCGCGAGCCCGAGGCCGTCGAAAATCCGTTTTTTCGCGCGGTGCCGCAGTGGGGCATCTATCCGATGGTCGTCCTCTCCACGGTGGCGACCATCATCGCGTCGCAGGCGCTCATCTCCGGCGCTTTCTCGCTCGCGCGGCAAGCGCTCATGCTCGGGTACCTTCCGCGCGTGACGGTCGAGCACACATCCGACAGCCACATTGGCCAGATCTACGTGCCGACGATCAACTGGCTCTTGATGCTGGCGACGGTGGCCCTGGTCTTCGGGTTCAAGTCTTCGAGCGCGCTGGCCGCGGCGTACGGCGTCGCGGTGACGTTGAACATGATGATCACGACGCTGCTCGCGTACGTGGTGGCGCGGCACCGGTGGCGTTGGAGCGTGCTCACCGCCGGCGCCGTGTCCGTCGCGTTCCTGGTCCCGGAAGCGACGTTCGCGAGCTCGAATCTCGCGAAGGTCGCGGACGGCGGGTGGTTTCCGCTCGCCGTCGGCGTGCTCCTCTTCACGATATTCACGACGTGGAGGAAGGGCAGGGACCTCTTGAGCAAGCGGTTCCGTGATCGCGTCGTCCCGCTCGACGACTTCTTCGAGCTGATGCGCGTCGAGATCCCGGCGCGCGTGCCGGGGACGGCCGTGTTCATGACCGGCACCTCGGACGGCACGCCGCCCGCGCTCCTCCACAATTTCCTGCACAACCGCGTGGTGCACGAGCACGTCGTGCTGCTCACCATCATCACGGAGAGCGTCGCGCGCGTGCACCCCGACGACCGGGTCCGCGTCGAGGAGCTCCCGAACGGTTTTCGCCGCGCGGTCGCGCGCTACGGCTTCATGGAAACGCCCGACATCCCGACGATGCTCGAGCGTCCGGAGCTGAAGGATTATTCGCTCGACTACGTCACGTTCTTCCTCGGAAAAGAGACGGTTCTCCCGACGAAGCAGCCCGACATGGCCCTCTGGCGAGAGCGCCTCTTCGCCTTCCTCTCCCGCAACGCGCAACCCGCGACGGCCTTCTTCGGCATCCCCCCGAGCCGAGTCGTCGAAATCGGCGCGCAGATCGAGCTATAGGCGCGTTTGGCGGGGCATTCGCTGCGGACTGCTTTGGGGATTTAAGCGCAAAGGCCGCAAAGAGCGCAAAGGCCGCCAAGGATTTTTTCGGGGTGCCGTTTACAACGCCGCAGAGCGACGTGAAATGGATAACCCTAATCCCTTTGCGGCCTTTGCGCTCTTTGCGGCCTCTGCGCTAAAAATGATCGCGACGTCTCGCGACTAGCGAAGGTCTTTCAGTTTCGCGATGGCGTAGCAGCTCTCAGGCGCTCCGGAACTTTCAGCGGCGTCGCGTTGTCCATTGTCTTCGAGCGTGCTTGACGGTGTCGGCGCGCTCGTGATGGCCGCGGCGCGTTCGCCGCGGTGACGAGGAATCACGTCCGCGCCGCGCGACGGCGGCGGCGAATGTACGGCCCTGCGCCGCGAGGAGAGCCATGTCCTACATCCTGTCCGAACCCGCTACGAGCCACGTTGAACTGTCCAGTCATATGGTCGAACCTGACGCCGTCCAGGTGCGCGTCTTCTGGGGCGACGCGCTCTTGCGCATCGAAGAGCTGTCTCCCCCGCGCTCATTTTACGTCGGCGACGGCGCCGTCTCCGCGGAGCCCGTGGACTTCACCGTTCCGGAGATGGAGTCCGCGCGCGCTGCGCTGCTCACCACCGACGGCGGCCGCGTCATCGTGCACGCGCCCGACGGCGCGGAGCTGTCGCTCCCCGACGAGCCCGCGGCGCTCCCCGAGATCACCTTCGCTCCCCGGACCGACCCGACGCCGCCGCGCGCTTCGGTGCGACTCGGCGCGCTCCGCTTCGAGTTCGTGCTCGGTACACGGGAGGCGCCCTGCCCGCGCAGCTTCGACAGCGACGAGGGGGTGCGTCCGCTCGCGTTCTTCGCCGCCTCGTCGCTTCTCGTCGGTACGTTCGCGGCGCTGATGGCGTATTTCACGCCGCAGCTCGGGCTCACCGACGACGAAGACCCGGACCGCGACCAGCTCATCCTCATGAACGTGTTCCTCGACAGAGCGGCCGAGCGAGAACGAGAAGTGGAGCACGAAGAAGGTCGCGACAGCGGCGGCTCCGTCAACGCCCCAGCGCAGCCGGCGCGCGGTGAATCGGGTCGCATCGGCCACCCGAGTCCGACTCTGCGCTCCGCGCGCGGCAGCGGCTCCGAGCAGGGCGCCGTCGAACGACCCGCGATGAGCCGCGAGGCGGCCGTCCGCAACGCCGCTCAGTTCGGCATGGTGGGCTTGCTCAACTCCGGTGCGATGTCCGCCAATCTCGCGGCCTGGGACGACGCCGGCGTGGGCACCGTCGCCCGTGAAGGCGGCTTCTTCGGCAACGACATCGAGGCGTCGGGAACCGGCGGCCTCGCCTTGACGGGCATCGGTCTCGGAGGTGGAGGGCCCAGCAATCAGATCGGGCTCGGTCGCATCGGCACGTGTGAAGGCGCGGACTGCGAGGGGACGGGCAGAGGCGTGGGTCGAACCGGTGGAACGCACGCGCCGCACGGCCCGACCTTGCGCATGGCGGGCACGACGGTCCTGAACGGCTCGCTGCCGCCGGACGTCATCCAGCGTATCGTTAGGCAGAGCTTCGGGCGCTTCCGCGGGTGCTACGAGGAAGGCCTGCGCACGAACCCGACGCTCGAGGGACGAGTCACGGCGCGCTTCGTCATCGCGCGCGACGGCTCGGTCGCCACCGTGCAGTCCGGCGGCTCGGATTTGCCGGACGCGCGGGTCGTCGCGTGCGTCCTGCACACCTACTCGTCGCTCAGCTTCCCGCCGCCGAAAGAGGGAATCGTCACCGTGACGTATCCGCTCTCGTTCACCCCCACGGCGTGACGAAACTGAAGCCTTTCAGCTTGAAAGGAGCGCGACGCAGTCGCGCGCCCCACGCGAAAAAAACCAGAGCGCTCGTCAGATCGGTCCGTGGCAAAGGAACCTTCGCCCGCGCGCTCGAACGGGCGGGCGAAGGTTCCGGAAGGCCACCTAACGGATGAGCGCTTTAATCACAGGCGCCGGTGGCGGCGTTGTTCATCAGCGGGTTCGTGCACGGCGCGCAGATCTCGGTCGCGGCGTCGCACACGTCGGGCATGCCCGCGAGCGCGCTCCGTTCGGAGGACGGGACGAGGTAGGTCGGCACGCACGCGCCCGCGCCCACCGCGGAGTTACAGTGCTTGAAGCAGGCGTTGATGTCCATTGCCTTGATGGAAGGCGCGCAGACTTGGCCGGAGGGGCAGACGTCGACGACGCCCGCGTCCCCGGTGAACGCCGTCTTCAACGCCATCTGCTGCGTCGGATCGGTCACCAGCGCTTGTGGGACGCAGATGCCGAGATCGGGATCACCGGCTTTGAGCGCGCCGCACTTGGCGAAGGGCGCAGGCTTCGCTTCCACCGGCTTGTCGCCGGGCTTCTGACTGCACGCGCCCGTGTCGCTGCCGTCGATCGGGTTGTAGCAAGGCGCGCACACGAAGTCCTTCGTCGAGCAGGTTTCTTGCGCGAGGTTCGCCGCAGCAGGCATGCCGGCCACGAAGCACTTCGGTAGGCAGCGCCCTTCCAGGGACAAGCTGCCGCCGAAGGTCGCTTTGCAATCGTCGTACACGTGCAGCGTGCCGGAGTCGGTGAGCGCGTCGGCGGTCGGCGCGCATTTCAAATCCGTCGAGGCGTCGCTGGAGGCGGCGCAGGTGTCGTGGCCGTAAGCGGTCTGGCGCGTCGGATCGGTGATGCTGCTGGTCTTCACGCACGTGCCCACGCTGAACCCCTCGGAGGTCTGGCAGCACGCATCGCCTTCTTTGCCGCTGCCGCCGGGATCCGCCGGGGTGCGCTTCTCGCACGTATAAGGATCTCCGCCGGCGCCCGCCGAGCCCCCGTTGGCGGTCGTCCCACCGGCGCTGGTCGAGCCGCCGCTGCTGGTCGAGCCACCCGTGCTGGTCGAGCCACCCGTGCTGGTTGAGCCGCCCGTGCTGGTCGAGCCGCCGGTACTGCTCGAAGCGCCGCCGCTCGAAGGCCCGGCGTCGTTGCCGCCGCTCTTCGAGTTGTCGCTCGAGCACGCGACGCAGCCGAACGACAGAGCCACCGCGCCGAAGAAGGGAAAAGCCAGAACGATGAAGTTGCGATTCATGGAAGTGTCCTCCGTAACCTCGAAAGCCGGCGCGCGCGCGGACCCTAAGCGTGAGGCCCGTGAGCACGCAATCGCTTTTCGCCCTCCTCGGGCGATCGGTCGGTAGGTCTCTCGAGCGCGAAACCAGCAGGAATTCGGCCCGATCGCAGCGAAGTTGGTAATCATGCGACCCCGTGTCGCCGCGTGTTCGAATTCGCCTTCCGCCACGCTGTTTTCCATCGAACGACGCGCGTGATATGAGCCACCGAGCGAAGGCAATCGTCATTGGCGCAGCGCAGTAGGACCTTGAGAATCGAGGTGCCCCGGCCCGAGCAGGACAAGCCGGAGCTCGGCCGCGTCGGGGTGATCGCGGTCGCAGGGTTCGTCATCGGCATCGCGTGGCCATGGCTCGCAGGCGTGCGGCTCGTGCCGAGCCCGCCCACGGAAGAAGCGGCGGAAGCGGTCGCCAGCGCCGCCGCGCCCGCGCCGTCGAACGGCGCGCCGCCGGAAGCGGCGTCGGCGGCGGTTGCTCCAGTCGGGCCTTCGCAGAAGACGGACGTCGAGACCTCGAAGATTTCGGAGATTCAGATCACCGGGTGCCGCGACGGAAAGGGCAGGAAGAAGAAGGAGTGCGACAAGGTCGGCATCGACGATCGCGTCCGCCCGCACCTCGCCGCGCTCACTTCTTGCGCCGAAGCCCAGGGCGCTTCCGAAACGCTGTCCATCGGTCTCGAGCTGTCGTTCACCGACGAGACCATCACCGACGTCTTCCCGGGCAAGAGCACGACGTTCTCGCGCGAGAAGGCCCACGCGCTCGTCGATTGTGCGAAGAAGGAGCTCGGCTCCGTGAAGCTCGACGGCCTCGGTCACGAGCACGACGAGTACACGGTGTTCTACTTCGTGGAGTTCATCCCCCCCGGCACCGCCGTGGCGCCCGCGGCGGCCGCCGAAGAGACGTCCGACGCGAGCGGCCTCGCGACCGTAGTTTGGGATTCTGCCGTCGTTCGCGAACAACCGGAGGACGGGAAGATCGTGTCGCGCCTGCGTTACGGCACCCGGGTCGCGGTCTCGGCCAAGCGCGGCAAATGGTACGAGGTCAAGTACGACGCGAAGGGCGACAAGGGCTGGGTTCACCGTAACGCGCTCGGACTTTGAGCGACGAACGCGTTCGCGAACCGGACCCTCCGCGCCGATGTGCTAGATAAGGCCGTGGCCAAGAAGCCAAAGGACATGGTGCTCGTCCACAGCCCGACGCCGGATGGCGCCGGCGTGAACGTGCTCCGCGCCCGGCGTCAGGGCCTGGAAGTCGGTACGATGCGTCCTCTCGCGGAGGGCCGCCCGATTCACGGCGAGGTCGTCAAGCTCACGCCGCGCCCCGAAACGCCGCTCCTGTACGACGTGGAGACGCAGCTGCCCCACGCCGAGCCGGGCGGCGCGGCGAACGGCGAAGGCGCCGGCGAGTCGAACGAAGCGCGGGCGTCGTCGGGCCCTGCGCAGGTCGCTTCGGACTCGTACCGCCGCAACTGGGACGCGATCTGGAAGCGTCCCGCGAAGCGCCTGCCGAACTGAGCGCTCGTCCATTGTGTGGACATTTCGGAACCTTCTCCGCCCCGTTCGGGCGAGCGGCGAAGGTTCCGCCTGCCACGCGCACGCATGACCAGCGCTCTAGCCTGCCTCGTGGGTCGCCCGCGTTCGCCGCGCTCCTCCGCGCTCGTCGTGTTGCGTGCGACCAGCGATGTTGTCGCTATCGCATGCGCGCCATGAACGTCTTGGTTTCGCCGGCGGCCACGGTTCCGGACATCACCTTGCGGCCCAGATCCGGGTGCACGAACACGACGGTCTGCGGTCCGGGCGGAACCTGGACGCCGATCTTCGGCGTGGCGCCGAGCGGCTTGCCGTTGAGGATGACGTTCGTCACCGGGATCGAGTTCAAGTTCAACGTCGCCTTGCCCTTCGCGACCGGCTGCTCGGCGACCGCCCGCGACGGCTGGCGTGTCGCGACATGACGCGCGTGTCCGCCGGACACGGGCTTCAGAGCGTCGAGCTCTTCCGCCGAGCTTTCGGCGTCGCTGCTCTCGGCCATCGTGATCTCGAACGTCTTCTCGGCGACGCCGTCGTTGAACGAGATGGTGCGCTTGTACGCGGAGTAGCCGGGCTTGGTCGCCATCAACGTTAGCTGTTTGCCCGCCGGAACCTCGATGGTCGCCGGCAGCTCCGGGACGAGACGTCCGTCGAGCAGGACACGCGCGCCGTCCGCGCCCGCGCCAGCTTTGAACGTGGCGAGCCCCTTCAGCACGCGCAAGCGAAGCGGACCGATGTTCTTCGTTTCGCCTTCTTGTATCGAGACCTTTTCTTCCCAGGGTTCGTACCGATCGCTGCCGGCCACGCGAAGCGCGTGCTCGCCGGGCTCGATGCCCTTTGCGGTCTGCGGCAGCTCGCCGATCTCCTGGCCGTCCACGTAGAGCTTCAGACCGGAGCCGAGCGCCGATACGCGGATCGCCGTTCCGGCGCCCGTGGGCGACAGGGAGATCGTCTGCACCGCGTGCTCGCCTGGTTCCACCGCGATCGCCTGCTCGGCCATCGCTTCGTAACCCTTTGCCGCCGCCCGCACGAGGTGCGCGCCGGACGAGAGCCCGCTCACGATGCACGGCGAGGCGTCACATCGCTTCGTCCCATCGACGTACACCTCGAGGCTGTCGATCGCGCGACCTGCTGGCCCCGTGATCGTCACGACGAGGGTGCCGCTCCGCATGGTGAAGTAGAGGAACATCGACGCGAGGATGACGCCGAGCGCGCCCCCGATGAGATACAACCTGGGAGGCGGCCACCACCGCGACAGCCCCGGTCCCGTGAAGAGCACGCGCCGCGTGATGAACCGCGGCGGCTTGTCGTTGCGTGGCTGCGTCGTCGTCGCGCCCGGCGGGGGCGCCGAGGGCGAATACAGCCGCGTCGGCATGTCGTCCTCCGCGTCGTTCGAATACGACGGCAACGGGACGCCCGCGCCGAACGCGTTGCGACTTTCGAACGAGGGCGCGGCGGGAGCGTCCGGCGGTGGCCACGGATTCTCGTCGATCGTCGGCACCGACGGCGGTGGGGGCGGCGGCGCGTTGTACGGCGATGAAGGGGGCGGGGCCGCGCTGCGCGGCGACGAAGGCGGCGGAAAGCTGCGCGGCGACGAAGGCGGCGGCGCGTTGAATGGTGACGAAGAGGGCGCCGCGTTGAACGGATCCGAAGAAGGCGGCGTGTTGAACGGATTCGAAGAGGGCGGCGTGTTGAACGGATTCGAAGGCGCACCGTTACGTGGCGACGAGGGCGTCGGGGCCGCGCTGCGAGACGTCGGCGTCGGCGTCGGGGCCGCGCTGCGAGACGTCGGCGTCGGGGCTGCGCTGCGAGATGTCGGTGGCGGCGGCGCGCTCCGCGACGGCGGTGGCGGCGGGGCGCTGCGCCCGGTGATTTGTGGCGTCGGAGGCGGCGGCGGGATGAGACTGCGCGCCGTGCTGCTCGCGGCTTGTGCGGAAGGGGGCGGCGGCGGTCGGCTCGCCTGAAGCACCGGCGCTGCAAGAGCGGCGAGGCTCGGGGGTGCCAGGGGCGCGTTCGACGCGCGGTTTGCCGAGGGCGGCGGCGGGGGCGCTTTCGATCCGGCTCCTCGCGCGATGACGCCGGATTCGGATGAAAGACTCGAGTCCCGCTTGCTCAAGGAATCGAAGATGTCGAGCCCCGAGCCCTTGCTGTTGCCGCTCATGGAGGAGATCCACGAGACTACCGCCGCGGTCGTTCAGGTTCCATTGGCTTACCGCGGCGGAGCGTGGCGGGGCGGGTCCGCGCAGATTTGCGTACACGCGTTCGAGCGCGCGACGGCGCAGGGCGTCAAAGCGAATCGATCAGCGTGCGAATGGCGCTCCGCGCGATTGCGTACGTCGCCTGGCCACCGTCGACACGGGCGTAGTGAATGCTGATGCCGCGCCACGAGTCGCCGGCTCCGACACTGAACGCCGTCACCTGTGGCTTCTCCGGATGTCCGGGCTCGCGCTCGACGCGCACCGTGAGCGCGGGGTGATCGAAGCCCTGCTCCGGGCGCGCGGGACCCACATCCACCGCCGCCTCTGCGCGCAGTGAAGAGAGTGTATCGATGATTCTGCGGATGGAATCCGGCGGCAACGGTTCGCCCGGATCCGTTTGCACGAACTCGTCACCGCGTCGCTCGAGAGTGACGCCGCGATCGTGCGTGCGCAGGGTGATCTTCGTCGTCACCGCAGGATCGATCATGAAAGGTCCTCGATCGACGACGAGCGTCGTCAGCGTCTCGTACACGCGCCGGGGCAGCACGAACACACCCGGATCTCCTTCCAGCGTCGCGAAGTAGCCCGAAGCGGTCTGCCGTCCGACGCGCAGCACGTGTTCGTCGATTTTTCCGTCCTTGCGGAACGAGAGCTTCGCGCGGAGCACCGGATGCTCGAGGCCGAAGCTGCCGTCGTCCTTGTCGGCCACCCACTTGTCCGCCGTGAGATTGCGCGCGGCGTCGCACAGCTCGAGCCCGAGCGCGCCGTCGACCTGGAACCCGGCCGGCGCCACCAGGGAGAGATTGCCGCTCTCGCTGCGCTCCAGCGTCTGAGGCGGCGTGCCTTCGATCTCGACGCGCGCGACGTCGGCGATGGGCAAGTCGAGCAGCGTACGACTTCGCACGAGCGAAGCGTCGGCGATCAGGCCCCGCGCCGCCTCGCGATCGAGCTCCAGGATCACGCCGTCTTGCGCGCGTTCCGCGTACACGTGGCCATCGGGAGCGGGCGCGCTCAGCGTCACGACTTCTTCCGTCGCTTTCGCGTCCTGTGCGGCGACGCTGCGCATGACGACATTGCCGCCCGGCGGATCGAGTCCGACGGCCTTCTTGTCCGGCGTCACGATGACGCCGGTGGCGTGCAGGATCGACTGGAGACGGCCGTTGCCCGCCTCCGCGTCCACCGCCCCCTCCTTCGGGGCGTGCATGATGAAGCCGCTCTCCTTCCGGTCGAGCGACAGGCGCGTCTCGCCCTGCACGAGCTCGAATCCCTCGACCTCGTCGGGCCGTATCCAGAAGAGCGACCGATCGACGAGCGCGTCCGCGGGCATCGTGAGCCCGGCGAGGACGCTCTTCGGGACGCAGGCGGCGACTCGGTCCGGTTCCTTGCGCAGCGCGACGACCTCGTCGTCGTTGCCGGGACACGCGCCGCCGACCACGACGACGCCCTTCGGGCTCGTCTTCGCGATGGGCACCATCGTGACGGTGACCGTCTTCGCGCCGGCGAGCGCCTTCTCGGCGTCCGAAGGATCGATGAAGCGATCGGCGCGCGTGTGCGCAAACTGCGCGAGCATGCGGTCGAGCGCGCCGCGATTGATGCGAGCATCGCCCAGCATGCCGTCGAAGCGGAAGCCGTCCGGCCAGGTCGCGTGTCGCAGGGTGCGGGTTCCGCCTTCGCCTTCCAGCGTGAGCTTGTCGACGAGCGCCGAGAGGTACGGCATGACGTAGCGCTCGCGGAAGGTGTCGATCTTGAGGTCGAGCTCGTCCGCGAGACCCTTCGAGATCAGCACGACGCCCTTGCCCGGCGCGTTCTCGCCCGCGATCTCCAGGTAGCGAGCGCCCGCCGGCGACGCGGCCTGGGCGCCGAGTCGGAGTCGGTACTTGATGTCGGCGAGATCGACGTGGATGGTGAGCCCCGGGTCGTCCAAACCGAACGCGGCGCGGTTCACCTCTTCCGGCTTGATGCGCCGGAGGGCGGACGCGAACTCGAGCGTGCCCTCGAGCTTCTGCATCGTGAAGATGTCCGCGTCTTCCTTGACCGGCTCGCTGACGCTCCACGTCGCGACGCCGGCGTCGTCCATCTTCGTGCGAGTCAGGGTGAAGGAGCCGTCTTTGCGTTCGAAGCGAATGCGCGTGATCTGATCTTCGCGATAGGTCTCGAGGAGGTTGTTGCTGCGCGCTTCCTCTTCCGTCGTGGTCATCCGCGAGCGCGTCGCCACGACCAGCACGAGCAGCGCGAGCGCCACGCCGATGAGGACCGCGTTCACGGCTTGAGCCCGGCGCACGGCGTTCATCGCGCTTTGCCCTCGTTGCTTTGCGCGCGGTGCTCCGCGCGGGAGCGGCGTTCGGTCTGCCTGCGGCGCACCAGGATGAGCGCGCCGAGGAGCAGCGCCGACCCAGGCATGTAGAGGAGCACGTAGCGAAGGACGTCGCCGAGCGAGTCTTCGGTGAGCGACAGCCCGGCGGGGTGCGACGGCTTTTCAGGGACGCTGACGATCGCCGGCTTCGCCGCGAGCCACGAGAGCGCGCTCTCCACGAGCACGCGGTTGCCGAGCAGCGTCGCGTCGCGCCAGCTCTGCGAGAAGGCGACGTTCGCGGTGCCGATCACGACCATCCGCGGCCCGTGCTTTTCCTTCGAGCCGGCGGGCAGCGGGCGCTCGGACGCCATCGCGATCGCCAGCGGTCCGCCGGCGTCGCCGGCGTGCTTTTCCACGGGCCGGCCCTCGTCCACGAAGGGACGGATGTCCTTGACGCTGAAGGCGTCCTTGCTGGTCTCCATGAGCGCCTTCGCGGTGCTGTCCTTCGTGGCGCGAACGCTTTGCGCCGCGGTGACCTCGGGCCGCAGCCGCGCGTCGCCGTCGTGATAGAGCCCCGCCGTGACGTCGTGCTCCTTCGGCGTGACGAAGTACGTCTCGCCGAGCCCCTGAGGCAGGCGCAGCTCCGGATCGCGCTCGATGACGAAATCGTCGCCGAGCTCGATCCCCGCGGCTTCCGTGAGCCGCTCGAGCCCGGTTTCGCGGATGCGATTGCCGTCGTCGAGGATGGGGTTCACGAGCAAGAGCAGGTTACCGCCGGCGGCGAAGTACGCCTCGAGCCGCTTCGCGGCCGGCACCGTGAACGCGACGTCGGGCCCCGGCACGACGACCACGCGGCAGCCGTCGAGCGTCTCGCCCTTGTCGGGCGACACCAGGTCGACCGACTTGGTCGTGTAGTTGTCCTTCTGGATGCGGTACTTCAGCTCGGCCAGGCCGTGCGGGCCGCCGTCGTCGGCGCTGATCTCCTGGTGACCGGTCGTGAAGCAGATGAGCGTCTTCTCTTTCGAGAGCACGTTGCGGACGCCGGCCGTGAGCGCCTGCTCCAGCGCCGGACGCGAGCGGTTGTCCTTCTCGTCGTACACGACCATGTCGTCGGTCGTGATGAACCAGCGCTGGCTGCCGCGCGAGAGCACGATGGCCGCGTCGGTGACGACGCGACCGTCCTCCGTCTTGCCCGCTTCGATGCCGTACTCTTTTTGCAGCGCCAGGAACTGCGCGGGGTTCCTGTCCGGATCCACGAAGCGTGGCTCGAACAGCTTCGTCTCCGCTTGGTACGCGGCCATCATGTGCTCGACGCTGAGCCGCATCGGATCGCTCGCGCTGAGGAAGACCATGGCTTCGACCGGATCGGGCAGCGAATGAAGCGTCTCGAGCGTCGGCTCCGACAGGGTGTACAGGCTCGCGCTCGTCCAGTCCCAGCGCTTGTAGAAGCGGTGCACGAGCACGTTGACGCACACGGCGATGACGCCCGCGGCGAGGACGCCCGCGGCGGAAAAGAGGCGCGCGCGGCGCGACCCGCTCATCCCCACCTCCACGAATCCACGACGCGCACGGCGACGAAGAGCGGCAGCGCCACCAGCGTCGCGTCGAAGACGAGCCGCCGCAGATCCACGATGCCCTTCGACAGCTCGTCCACCTGCGACAGCACGGACACGTGCGCGCAAGCGTCGCGGATCGGTCCCGGCTCGAAGATGCGCTCGCCGATGCCGAAGATGAGGAGCCCGAAGATGACGAGCGCGGTGAGCATCATCGCGACGAGCTGGCTCCGGGTCATCGCGCTCATCAACGTGCCGACCGCGAGGTAGCCCGCTCCCACGCCGAGGACGCCGACGTAGCTCGACGCGACGACGTGCCAATCGACGTCGCCGGTCGTCCGCAGGATGACGATGTAGAGCACCGTCGGAAGCCACATGAGCGCGAACGTCGTCAACGTCGCCGCGTATTTGCCGACGACCACCTGCCCCGCCGAAACGGGCGCGGTGAGCAGCCCTTCGATGGTGCCGCTCCGGCGTTCTTCCGCGAAGAGCCGCATCGTGAGCGCCGGGCAAACGAGCAAGAGCGACAGCACCAGGAAGAGCGACTGCCCGAAGTACGCCTGCACGGGCCCCGAGTCGATCGACACGTTGGAGAACGACGCGAAGTGGAGCAGGATCTGATAGAAGCTCGCGCCCTGCAGCAGAAGGAAGATGAAGAGCAGGACCCACGCGAGCGGCGTGACCCAGAGGCTCAACATCTCCCGCCGAAAGACCGCCACGAAGCCGGTCATGCGTGCCCTTCCGCTTCCGCCAGCGTGAGCTCGGCGAAGACGTCTTCCAGGGTCGCGCGAGCGGGGCTCGCCTCGCGGACGCCGCAGCCGCCCTTCACGAGAGCGGCGACGATGCGTTCGAGCATCGCCGGATCGCGCGCGGCGGCGCCTCCGTAATGCACGGTGAGCTCGACGAGGCCCGCGCCGCGCGGGACGACGTCGACGGCATCGACGCCGGCGACTCGCTTCACGGCTTCTGCGGCGACGCCGCGATCGACGTCGGCGACGAGCAACTTCGCGCCCGCGCCGCGGCGGCTCTCGCGGAGCTCGTCGATCGTCCCCTGTGCGACGAGCTTGCCGCGATCGATGACGATCGCGCGCCCGCAGGTCGTCTCGACCTCGGGCAGGATGTGCGTCGAGAGCAGGATGGTGTGGTTCTCGCCGAGCCGTCGGATGAGATCGCGCACCTCGCGGATCTGGTTCGGGTCGAGCCCGGCGGTCGGCTCGTCCAGGATGAGCAGCGGGGGATTCGCGACGAGCGCGTCCGCCAATCCGACGCGCTGCCGGTACCCCTTCGACAGATGGCCGATGAGCGTGCCCTCCATCTCCGTCACGCGCGCGGCCTCCATGGCCTCGCCCACCGCGGTTACGCGTCTTTTGCGCGGCACGCCCTTCAGCTCGGCGCGAAACCGGAGATACTCGCGCACTCGCATTTCCGGGTAGAGCGGCGCGGCCTCGGGCATGTAACCAATCGAACGGCGCGCGGCCATTCCGTCCTCGACGACGTCACGGCCGTCGATTCGAACCTGGCCCGACGTCGGCCCGAGGAAGCCCGAGAGGATGCGCAGGGTGGTGCTCTTCCCCGCGCCGTTCGGCCCGAGGAACCCGACGACTTCGCCCCGCCCGACGCTGAACGATACGTCGTTGACCGCGACGACGGTGCCGTAGTCCTTCACGAGATTCGCGACGTCGATCATCGAGGGCGTTGCTTCGTGCTTCTGCGAGCGACCGCGGGATAGCACGCCTTGCCGGGGGCACGTAGGATTTGAGAGCACAGCGCCACACATCGGCGAGCGCCCCGACGGGCGCCGACGAAGACACGGCTAGCGTGCTAAGTTCCTGAGCTGGTGACGAACAACGCAGCGCTCTTCCTTGTTCCCGCGGTGTTGCTCGTCGTCCCGGACGGCCGGGGTTCTCGGGGGTGATGGAGCAAAAATTCGTTGGCTAGCTTCAAGGGAACCGTTTTCGAATCGACGCGCATGTTCACCGAGCGCGAATTCGGGCTCACGGCCGTCGACCGCGTGCTCGCCGAGCTGCCGGAAGGCGATCGCGCCGTCTTGAAGGACGTTCAGGCCATCGGCTGGTACCCCGTCGAGCCGGTGCTCCGGTACCACCGCGTCCTCGATCGCCTGTACGGCAAGGGCGATCTCGCCGTGTGCGTTCGCGCCGGACGCTTCAGCGCGAGCTGGTCGCTCAACACCGTGCTGAAGGTGTTCGTGCGCTTTCGCTCGCCGTCCTGGCTCGTCGATCGCGCGACGCGGGTCTGGGATCGCTACCACGACACCGGGCACTGGACGGTCACCACGCCGGCGCCGAACAAGTTCGTCGGCGAGCTCGCGGAGTTCGGGGTGAAGGACGAGGGCTTCTGCGCCCGGTTACGCGGCTGGCTCGGCGGCGCGGTCGAGCTCACCGGAGGCAAGAACGCCGTGGTCACGGAGACGAAGTGCGCCTGCCGCGGTCACGACCGTTGCGTCTTCACCGTGTCTTGGGATTCGTGAACGCGCCCTCACGGCTTGATGACCTTCGTCCCCTTCGGCGGCACGAACTTGAACTCGTCGGGCGCGGTCTTTTCGTTCACCACGGGGTTCAGGAAATCGAAGCGGTTCCGATTGCCCTGTGCGTCGATGAGCATCACCCGCCGGACCTGCGCGGTTTTCGCGTCCACGTAGAGGAGCATCGTTTGATAAGCCGGCGTCGGCTCCTTCGGTTCCCCTTTCAGCACCCATCCGCCGGAGAAGCCGAGGCGCGCGCCGTCGAGCTTCTGAAGGCTGAAGGTCTTTTTGACGCTGCCGCCGCCGAGCAAGAAGGACAGAGCCGCCGGATACTGGCTCTGATCCATGGGTTGCTCGTACATCTGCTGGTTTTCCGCTTCGTAGACGCGGAGGATCTTTCCGTCGGCGACGACGCGGTTTCCGTTCGACGAGTAGCGCCAGCTCATTTTTCCGGGCTTCTCGAAGACGACCTTTCCGCGGCTGTCCTTGGTGCGGTTGTACGCCTTGATCGTGTACCGCTGCGTGAAATCTGCCGCGAAGGTTCGCGTCCGGTCGTAAAAGGCTTGCACGCGATCGGCAATGGCGTCCGCGCTCGGATCCTTGTCGGTGGCGGCGGATGGGGCGGCCGGGGCCGGCGCAGGAGCAGCGGGTGCCGGACCGGCGGCGGCGATCGGGATGGGCGTCAGCGCCACGGCGACAACGGCGAACGCGGCGGCTTTCGGGAGGCGCATGGGTTTATCTCTATCGTTGGACGTCTGGCGCGGCGAAAAGATTCTTTCGTGACACCATTCGCCGGGAGCCTTTTAGTGCAGCGTGTCGCGGTCAGCTACCCATCCGGTAGCACCGGAACGAGCTCGCGCGAATTGCAGGATCTCGAATGACGACCGTATTCTGGATCCGTTGATGTCGGACACCCCGTCGCGCTCCGATGACCCGGTCGTCCCGACCGACGCCCCGGCGGCCGAGAGGCTGTTTCAGGCCATTTTTGCCGGTTTGCCGGAGGGGCTCGTGGTGCTGGACCCACGGGGCGTGCACCGGGAGGTCAACGCCTCGTTCTCGAGATTGATCGGCTGGGAACGCGCACAGCTCGTCGCCACGGGGCCCCCTTTTCCTTACGTCGCGCCGTCTCATCACGAAGCCTGCGAAGAGCTGGTCGGTCTTGCGCTCCGTGGAAGGCCGGCGAATCGCGATCTCGTTCTGATCCATCGAAGCGGTCGAGAAGTCGTGACCGCCGTTCGCGCAAGCTCCATCGATTGCGCGGAGCAGGGGAAGTGCGCGCTGCTGCTGTTCATGGACGTGACCGAGCAGAGACGCACCGAGGACGCGCTCCGCGCTTCCGAGTCGCGCTGGCGCTCGGTGGTGGAAAATCCGTTCGATTTCGTGTGCGTCGTGGATCGCGAATACCGCTACGTATTCGTGAATCACGTGGAACCGGGGCTGCGCATGGAAGATCTGATCGGCAAGGCCAGGCCGCTCGACTTCGTGGAGCCCGAGTACCACGCGACGATGACCGCGGCGTTCGAGAAGGCCTTTCGCGACGGCGTCACGACGTCGTTCGACGTGTATTCCTCGGTGCTGGATCGCTGGACGAACACCGTCGTCGCCCCGATCTACGAAGGGTCCACCGTGACGTCGCTCTGCAGCCTCACTCGCGACGTGACGTCGTCGAAGCGCGCGGAGCAGAGCCTCCGAAGGTCGCAGCGCCTCGAAATGATCGGCGTCATCGGCAGCGGCCTGGGGCGCGACCTCCGCGCAGAGCTAGAGCCGATCACGACGAACGTATCCGCGCTCATGCGCGAGGCGCCGCAATCCGGGCCGCTCTGGGCGCGGCTCGCGGACGTGGCGCGCGCGGCGACGCGTGCCGACGAGCTCTTGCGACGCCTCGGCTCGTTCGAGCGCTCGGCTCCGGAAGCTCGCGAGCTCATCGACGTGAGCGACGTCGCGGCCGAGGTCGTCGCGCGCGCGTTCGAGGCGCGCCACCCGGGCGTGCGGCTCTCGGCCGACATCGACCCGGCGTGTCCATCCATCTCCGGGGTCGTCTGGGAAATCCAGCGAGCGATCGAGAACGTCTACGACAACGCTCGCCGTGCCCTCGGCGCGAGGGGCGGAGAGATCTCCGTCTCGGTATCCAGGGTCGTGCTCGACGAGACGTTCGCCGGCGCGCACGGGCTACGGCCCGGCGACACCGTGAAGATCGCCGTGCGCGACACCGGACCGGGGATGACGCCGGACACGCTGTCACACGCGTTCGAGCCGTTCTTCACGACGTGGAGAGATCACGGCTGCTCCGGGCTCGGTCTACCGATGGTCCAGGCGATCGCGACCCGGCACGGCGGCGCCGTCGTCGCGCGCTCCTCCCGCGGCGAAGGCACGACCGTCGAGCTGTTCTTCCCCGCATCCGACGGCGGCCAGGCGACGTCGAAGCGTCCCTTGCGTCCCAAGTCGAGAAAGATCCTCTACATCGACGACGAAGCCGCCGTGCTCAAGCTCACGCGGCGGGTGCTCGAGCGAGTCGGACACCAGGTCGTGACCTTTCAGTTCCCGCTGGAGGCGGTCGAACGGCTCACACGTTCGCCGGACGAGTTCGACCTGGTGATCACGGATCAAATCATGCCGAGGCTGACCGGCATCGAGCTCGCGGAGAAACTCCTCCGCATCGCGCCCGGCGTTCCGGTGCTGCTCGTGAGCGGTTATTGCGATCCGGGGCTCGTCATGCCGGCGAACGTGCTCGCGTACATGCAAAAGCCGGTGCCCGTCGAGACGCTGCTGCAAGCCGTCGAGTCCGCGTGCGCGCGGCGGCGCTGACGCGACACGCGCCTCAGCCGACTCGGCGACTCGCGAATGCGATCGCCCCGCGGCGCCTTCGAGGGCGGAGCAGCGCCGCGACGCCTTCGGGCAGCTCCGAGCGCCGCGCGTTCATCGCTGCGTCGATGGGCCCGCGCCGGCAATGGGTGATGGCGAGCGCGAGCGCGTCCGCGGCGTCGGCGCGGGGCGGGCTCTCCAGCGCGAGCAACGCGGAGACCATGTGGGCGACCTGCCGCTTGTCGGCGTTGCCCTTGCCGGCCACGGCGCGTTTCACGTGAGCGGGCGCGTATTCGGCCACCTCGACGCCGGCGCGCGCCAGCCCGAGCAGCGCCACCCCGCGGGCATGCCCGAGCTTCGCCGCGGCCTGGGCGTCCCGATGAAAGAAGAGCGTCTCGACGGACCCGACGTGCGGGCGATAGCGCTCGATGACCTCGGCGAGCCTCGCGTCGAGCTGCGCCAGCCTGCGCGCGAGCGACAGCGACGGGTCGACGTCGATGACGCCGTGCGCGACGTGGGCGATGCGGTTGCCCTCCGCCCGGATGACGCCCCAGCCGAAATGGCGCGAGCCGGGGTCCATGCCGAGGGCGATCACGCTTCACGGATATCAGGCTTTCCCGACGATGGAAAGTTTCCCTGATACATTGCGGGCGTGTCGAGCAAGGACCCCGACGTCGTCGTCATCGGATCGGGCCCGAACGGGCTCGTCGCGGCCTGCGTGCTCGCTCGCAAGGGCTTTCGCGTCGTCGTGGTGGAGGCGAACTCGCGGCGTCCGGGCGGCGCGCTCGGCTCGGAAGAGACGACGGAGCGGGGCTTCCTGCACGACGTCGGCGCGGCGTTCTTCCCGTTCGCCAAGTCCAGCCCGGCGTTCCGCGATCTACAGCTCGATCGCCAGGTGGAGTGGGTCAACGCGCGCTACGAAAGCTGCCACCCGGCGCCCGACGGCTCGTTCGCCTGCATCAGCCGCGACATCGAAAGAGACGCCGCGATGTTCGGCTCGCCGCGCGACGGCGACGTGTGGCGCAAGATCGCCGCGTTCCATCGGGCCATCGAAGATCGCCTCTTCAAAGTATTGCTCGGTCCGCTCCCCGGGGTCGGCTCCATGCTCGCGCTCGGGCCCATCGCGATGTTGCGCCTCGCCGCCATGCTCGGCCGCACCGGTCGCGGGCTCGCGGAAGGTAAATTCCAGAGCGAAGCGGCGCGGCGAGTGATCCCCGCGCTGGCGCTGCACGCGGACGTCGGCCCCGACGATCGGTTCGGCGCCGGCCTGGGATACATGCTCGCCGTCAGCGCGACGACGGGAGGCTACCCGGTGCCCGTGGGCGGCGCGCAGCGGATCACCAACGCGCTCGTGCGCATCCTCGAATCGCACGGAGGCCGCCTCCGGCTCGGCGTGCGAGCGACCAAGGTGGTGGTCGCGAAGGGGCGAGCGGTCGCGGTGCGCGTCGACGCCGGCGACGAGATCCCGGTGCGCGCCGTGCTCGCGGACACCGGGGCCCCGGCGCTGCTGCTGGGGCTGGTCGGCGCGGAGCACTTGCCGTCGCGCGTGACGAACAAGATGAAGAATTTCGATCAGGGGTGGGGGACCTTCAAGGTCGACTACGCGCTGACCGCCGAAGTGCCGTGGTCGGTGGCTCCGGCGCGCGAGAGCGCCGTGGTGCACGCGGGTGACAGCGTCGACGACTTGGCGCGGTTCACGCGAGAGGTGCGCGACGGCAAGCTGCCGGCGCGTCCGTACCTGGTCATCGGTCAGCAATCGTCGATGGATCCATCGCGCGCGCCGCCCGGACACGGGACGCTCTACTGCTACACGCACGTGCCCTCGCGCGTGGAAGGCGGCTGGGAAGCGCACCGCGAGGCGTTTGCCGACGTGATCACGGCGCGCATCGAGGAGCTCGCGCCGGGCTTCCGCACGCGCATCCTCGCGCGCAAAGCCGTCACGCCCGACGATCTCCAGGCGATGAACGCGAACCTCGTCGGCGGCGATCTGGGCGGCGGCTCCAACGCCTGGAACCATCAGCTCGTGTTCCGGCCCTTCTTTCCGTACTTCCGCTACCGCATGCCGGTCCCCAACGTTTACCTGTGCTCGAGCTACGCGCATCCCGGCACCGGCGTACACGGCATGTGCGGCTACAACGCGGCGCACATCGCGGCGCGCGACGCCGGCGGGTAGAGCGCGCCGTCGCGACGATCTGTTCTTCCAAGACCGCTGGAGTCGAGCCTAGAGTGGCGCCGCAATGGCACTGACCGGAAAGCAGCGGCACCACCTGCGTGCGCTCGCGCATCATCTGGAGCCCGTCGTGCACGTCGGACACGAAGGCGTCTCGCTCGCCGTCGTCGCGCAGATCGACGCGGCGCTCGCCGCGCACGAGCTCATCAAGGTGCGCGTCAGCGCCGATTCGCCCGATAGCCGTGAAGAGACGGCCGAGCTCATCGCCGCCGGAACGCACAGCGAGATCGCCCAGATCATCGGGCGCATCGTCGTCGTCTTCCGCCGGCGCGCCACGAGCAAAGCGAGCAGCACGAGAAAGAAAGCGAAGATCGCGCTCTCGCCGGGCGGCGCTTCGTCCGGGCAGAAAGGCTCGAAGGGGCGCCCGCCGAGCCAGCGCGCCAAGGCGAAGGCGAAGACCGCCGCCGCGCGCGCCAAAAAACGACAAAAACTCGCTCGCGCGCATTCTCGCGCCGAGACCCGGTCGCGCCATGGAGCCCCGGACGACTCTCCCGACGAGTAGTGGAGTCGAAGGTCGTGTAAGCTCCACCGTCCATGGCGGACCGACCCGCGCGCGCGCAGCAAGAAGGCAACCTCGTCTGGCTCGACCTGGAGATGACCGGGCTCGACCCGCAGCGCGACGTCATCCTCCAAGCCGCCGTCATCCTCACGACGAAGGATCTGACGCCGCTGGAGGAGTACGCCTGTGACATCTGGCAGCCGGAGCACGAGCTCGAGAAGATGACGCCGTTCGTGCGGGACATGCATGAGAAGAACGGCCTCATCGATCGCGTGCGTGGCTCGAAGCTCGAGCTCCAGGCCGCCGAAAAGCGATTGCTCGAGCGCATCGCCGGCTGGTGCCCGTACCCCGCCATCCTATGTGGCAACAGCGTGGGTCAAGACAAGCGCTTCGTGGACCGTCACATGCCCGGCCTGGCCGGCTACCTGAGCTACCGCATCCTCGACGTGAGCTCCCTCAAGCTCCTCGCCCGCTACTGGTACGGCGACTCGGCGGTGTTTCAGAAGCCCGAGGAAGGCGAGCACGACGCGCTCGTCGACATCCGCAATTCCATTGCGGAGCTGTCGCATTATCGGAAGACGTTGTTCAAGACGGCGTAGCGACGCGAAGAACGCGTCATGATTCTCAGATCTTTGTCCGCCGATTCGGCTTCGTGGGTCCCTTAAACGGCCTTCGCCTCCCTTGAATTACCGCGTGGGAGGCGAAGGCACTCGGTTGGCGAGTCGTCTAGAACATCGAGACGACGGCGGGACACTGCACCATGCCGTCGAGCTTGGTGGCGGTGAACGCGACCGCGGAGGACGTCGGAGCAACGGAAATGTTGCCGGACGACAAGACGAGCGGGTTGCTCGAGCCGAAAACCTTGCCGGTCGAGGTGAACGAGGTCGTGCCCGAGATAGTCGTTGCGTTCGTCAGGGTCGCTTGCAGCGACGTTTTGATGTCTAGGCCGACGTACGCATCGAGCGAGATGATCCCGCCGATATCGGAGGGCAGCGTCACACCCGGGTTCTTGTCCTTGTCGGAGTCGACCGAATTGCCTTTGGCATCTTCTCCGCTCAGGATTTCGAGATTCGGCGTGGGCACGGGTTGTCCGACCGTCGCAGTAAAATCGTTTTCCGAGAACGTCGTCGTGAGTGTCGCAATGACGGCAGGGGTGAAGGTCACTTGCAGCTGGTTTGCGGGATTGGTCGTTGCGGTCAGCTTGCAGATGTAGAACGTGCCGTTGAGCTTCCCGTTCGCTTTCGAGAGCTGCAGGTCGATGATGAGATCGATGGTCGCTTTTACCGAATTGACCACCGGTGCCGTGATCGTCCCCGGCGCTTTGACTTCCGATATCCACGTGCCCGTCAGATCGATGCCCGTGCTCGTCGTTCCGCCGGTGCCCGTCGTGCCACCCGTGCTGGTCGTTCCGCCGGAGCTGGTCGTTCCACCCGTCGAGCTGCTCGTTCCGCCGGAGCTGGTCGTACCCCCGGAGCTGGTCGTTCCGCCGGTGCCCGTCGTTCCGCCGGAGTTGGTCGTGCCACCCGTGCTGGTCGTACCCCCGGAGCTAGTCGTACCCCCGGAGCTAGTATCCCCGCCGGACCCCGTATCCCCGCCAGAGCCCGTCGTACCGCCAGAGCCCGTGGTTCCGCCCGACCCGGTATCCCCACCGGAGCTTGTCGTCGTTCCACCGGATCCGGTGTCGCCACCGGAGCTCGTGCTTCCGCCAGAGCTCGTCGTACCGCCTGCTCCGGTATCACCCCCGCCCGCCGCGCCGGCAGTGCCGCCGGTCGCAGAACCGGCCGCGCCGGCAGTGCCCGTAGTGCCGGCAGTGCCGCCGCTCGCCGCGCCGGCCGCGCCGAGGCCGCCAGCGCCGGCGCTCGATCCGCCAGCGCCGCTGATGGTGCCGCCGGTGCTGGTGATCGACCCGCCGGTGCTGGTGATCGTGCCGCCAGCGCCGCTGATGGTGCCGCCGTTACCGGTGATGGTTTCGCCGCTGCCGCCGAAAGAAGTGCCGCTGAACCCGCCGAGTCCGCCGAAGCCGCTGATGCCGAGGATGTCGCCGGCGCTGGTCGTGTCGCTGCCGCACGCCGTGACGATCAATGCCAAAGCAACTCCGGAAATGGTCGTTAGACCTCTTCTAGTCATTCGTTTCTCCATTGATGATAGGAATGCGGCGCCACCAAAGACGAGTTAGGACGGAGCGGCGAGCAGCCGCGCCAAGTGGGGGTCCTCAGCTTATCAGTGACGCCGGCGCGCAACGAGAGTGCTCTCGCACACGCCGCTGTGCGTATCGCGATGGGTGAGATTCGGGTCAACGAAATGCGGATCCGTGTATGACCGCACCCGGCGCCAATTGGACGCCAATGACGCGGCCTATCATTCGCTAGCGCGATGCTCCTGGGCGATGGCGGCGCGCGTTCCGTTTACGATTAGTGGCTCATAGCCTACGAAAGAAGGCATCAAAGTGTGAGGAACGAAGAAGATCTCGCCCGCACGACATTGAATCGTCGAAAACACGACGGTGAAGGAAGTTACTTGGCGTACTTCGGTATTCGACATGTAGGCTTGCCGGCTGCGTTGGCGTCCGATCGCCTACATCAGCACGCGCGATGACCCGCCTTCGGAAAGATCTTACCGGGATTGAGGAGACCCTGCGGATCGAAGGTGCGCTTCAGGTCACGCTGCAGGAGCATCAGTTCCTGCGACTGCTCGAGCCCGAGATACGGCGCCTTGGTGACCCCGATGCCGTGCTCGCCGGAGAGCGTGCCCCCGAGCTGCACCACGTCCCGAAACAATTGCTCGATGCTTTCTTCCACCTTCGGGCGCTCCGAGTCGTCGTTCCACAGAAAGTTGACGTGCAGGTTTCCGTCGCCGGCGTGCCCGTAAGCCAGGGAACGGACGCCGGAGCGCTCGCTCTGGCGAACGGTGCGCTCGAGGAGCTCGCCGAGCCGCCGCCGCGGCACGACGACGTCCTCCGAAAGCTTTTTCTTCGCGAGCCGTCGGACGGCGCGGCTCATCTCGCGTCGCGCCGACCAGAGCGTCTCGCGCTGAGCGCCGTCGCGAGCGACGACGAGATCCAGCGCGGCGACGTCGGCGAGCGCGCCGGCGAGGCGCTCCGTTTGCGCTTCGCACGCGCGTTCGTCTCCATCGAGCTCGATGATGAGCAATGCACGTGCTTGCGCAGGAATCGCGTTGCCGGCGGCGCGCAACGCGTCGAGCGTGCTGTCGTCGAGAAATTCGACGCACCTCGGGGTGAGGCCCGCGGCGACCAATTCGGACACGGCTTGCATCGCGCGCGCCGAACCGTCGAAGAGCGCGAGCAAGGTGGTCACCGCTTCCGGCAATGGGACGAGCCGCAGCGTCGCGGCGCCGAACACCGCGAGCGTGCCTTCGCTGCCCACGAGCAACGACGTGACGTCGTAGCCGGTGACGCCCTTCATCGTTCGCCGACCGGAGAAGATGCGCTGTCCCCCGACGAGGAACGCTTCGAGCCCGAGTACGTAGTCGGAGGTGACGCCGTATTTGAAGGCTCTGGGGCCGCCCGCGTTCTCGGCGAGGTTGCCCCCCAGCATGCACGCCGCGAGGGAGTTCGGGTCCGGCGGATAGAACAGCCCTTCCGCTTCCACGGCGCGGTGCAGATCCGCGAGCACGACGCCCGGTTCGACGACGGCGACGCGTTCGCGCCGGTCGATTTCCACGACGCGGTTCATTCCCACGACCGAAAGGACGATGCCGCCCGCGACGGTCGTCGCGCCGCCCGTGCGTCCGGTGCCGGCGGCGCGCGGCGTGATGGGCACGCCGGCGTCGCGGGCGGCGGCGAGGGCGCCGGCGATGTCGTCCGGCGATTCGGCGAGCGCCACGGCGCACGGCACGCGCGCCTCGGCGTCCGAATCGTCCTTCGCGTAGCGCTCGCAGGCGTCCGGATCCGTGAGGACTTTGGACGGGCCGAGCGCTCGTTCGAGCAACCGACGCGCGCGATCCGTCGCCGCGGCGGATACGGCGAAGGGCGGCTCGTTTTCGGCGGACGACACGGAGGCAGCGTAGCACGCGGCGCGTCCTGCCGCTTTCGAACGGAATTCCGCTGCGCTAGTTAGACGAAGACGTCAATTTCGAGAAGCACGGGAGGACGCCCGATGATCAGAGCCATCAATCCGGCAACCGGAGAGGTCGTTTCCGAGCACGAAGAGCACTCCGCGACGGAAGTCGATCGACGCCTCGAGCGCGCCGCGAGCGCCTTCGAAGGCTGGAGCCGGCGTTCGTTCGACGAGCGCGCGTCGCTCGTGCAACGTGCGGCGTCGCTGTTCTCGAACGAGCGCGCCGCGCTGGCGCGGCTCATGGCCGACGAGATGGGAAAGCCCGTCACCCAAGGGCTGGGCGAGGTCGACAAGTGCGCGGCCGCGCTACGCTACTACGCGGAGAACGCGGCGCGCTTCCTCGGCGACGAGGCGATACCCACCGAGGCCGAGAAGAGCTTCGTCGCTTTTCGTCCGCTCGGCGCCGTGCTCGCGATCATGCCGTGGAACTTCCCGCTGTGGCAGGTCGTGCGCTTCGCGGCGCCAGGATTGATGGCCGGCAACGTCGGGCTCCTGAAGCACGCCGCGAACGTGCCGGGGTGCGCGCTCGCGCTCGAACGGTTGTTCCGCGAGGCCGGGCTTCCGGAGGGCGTGTTCCAGACGTTGCTGGTCGGGCAGGATGCCATCGCAAAGGTCATCGACGACCGGCGCGTCGCCGCGGTGACGCTCACCGGGAGCACCGAGGCGGGTCGCAAAGTGGCCGCGCGCGCGGGTCAGGCGTTGAAGAAAGTCGTGCTCGAGCTCGGCGGGAGCGATCCGTACGTCGTGCTCGCGGACGCGGACGTCGAGCACGCGGCGAAGGTGTGCGTCGCCGCGCGCCTCGTCAACGCCGGCCAGAGCTGCATCGCCGGCAAGCGTTTCATCGTCGAACGGCGCGTCCTTCCGGAATTCCAGAGGCTCTTCGTCGAGGGCATGGCAAAAGCAAAGATCGGCGACCCAAAGGATCCTTCGACGCAGGTAGGGCCCCTCGCCCGAGCAGATCTCCGCGACGCTCTGCACCGGCAGGTCATGCATACCGTGGAGGCCGGGGCCAAGCTCGTGCTCGGCGGTTCGGTCCCCGCGGGTCGCGGCGCCTTCTACCCCCCCACCGTTCTCGTCGACGTGCAGCCCGGTATGGCCGTGTTCGACGAAGAGGCGTTCGGGCCCGTTGCCGCGCTCGTCGCGGCGGAGCACGAAGCGCGCGCCCTCGAGCTCGCGAGCACGACGCCGTTCGGGCTCGGTGCCGCGGTCTTCACGCGCGACCGAGCCCGCGGCGAACGGATCGCGAAGGAAGAGCTCTTCGCGGGCGCGTGCTTCGTGAACGCGCAGGTGAAATCGGATCAGCGCCTACCTTTTGGCGGGATCAAAGACTCAGGCTACGGGCGTGAGTTGGGTGTTTTCGGTATCCGTGAGTTCGTGAACGTGAAGTCAGTTTGGGTCGAATGAGGGGGTCGGCCCCCGGATTCGTCGTAGTAGGTCGCCAAACTGCTTGAATGGGGGCTCGCCCCGGAGAAACTATGCCCGCCATGACCTCTCGGAGATCCCGCGGCACCCCCTGGACACTCATCATTGTCGGGGTCGTCGGCCTCGTGGCTGTGGGGGGATTTCTGTTTCTGCGGCTGCGCTCCCAGGGGGCTTTGGGCGATCCTTCGGCGGCGGGATCCGGTTCCAGCGTGTCCGAGCTGGAGGCGTTGCTCGACGCCCCGGCGGGGTCGGCCGGCATAGATCCTCAGCAAGCCCACATCCTGTCGAAGACTTCGCTCGCCGACGCCATCGAGGCGGCGCGACCGATGATGAGCAACACCGTGGGCCGTCTCGACCTTGGCTCCGCGATGCTCGCCATGTGGGCCTCGAAAAATCTCTCGTGGCAAGCGCTGGAAGCGCTACCGGAGACGTCCCCGGCGCTGTTCAAGAAGGATCCCGACGCGGAGCGAGGACGTCGCTTCTGCATGTCGGGGACCGTCCTCGAGATCCGCGCCGAGAAGACGATGGCAAACCGCCTCGTCGAGGACAAATCATTGCCGCTCATCGACCAGGCGCCCACCCAGGGGATGGACTCGACACAAGGGACGTCGCACCTGCAAGGCGACACGCTCGCCTCTGCGAGCGCCAGCGCTGCTTCGCCCATCGATCCCGCGCTGCTCGGAGGCATGGACTTTTCCGTGCCGGACGGCGGCAAGGTCTACTTTGCGACCTTGCAGTCGAAGGCGGACGAGTCCGAAGGAATGAAGATGAAGGCCGCTCCGCGAGCGTACACGTTCGTGGAAGTCATCGCCGTGCGGAGCAGCGGGAGCCTCGTCGACGGGAGCGACGCGCGCGTTTGCGGCGTGCTCACGGGCGTCACCGTCCCACCCGGCGCCGCGACGACCGGCGCATCGATGGATTCCGCGACGGTGCACCGCATCGTCGGGATGTTCGACCTGCCGCAGAACCGCGCCCCGAACGGCGTCGAAGTCGCCGCGCAACACGGCTGATCTCAGACGGCGCTCGGCTTCGTGACGTCGAGGACCTCCAGCTCGACGCCGCGCCCGCCCAGCGTGAGCGGCACGACGGTGCCCTTGGTCGCTCCGAGCAAGGCGCGGCCGACGGGGCTCCCGAGCGGGACGACGTGGAGCCCCTCGTCGCCGGACGGTGGCGCGGCGCCGAGCCACACGTCGTGAACGCTGCCGTCGTCGAGCCGATAGCGGACGCGATGTCCCGAGGCGATGAGCCGCGCGGGAGCGGCCGCGGGGGCCGGGGCCGGCGCGGGGACGCGTTTGATCGCCGATTCCCCGGAGCGGCGGCGGACGGTCGGCGCCGTTTCGCGCGCCTTGGCGCGCAGATCGGACGGCAACGGGTTCGTGCGCGCGCGTTTTTTTCGATGCAAAGCCATCAGATCGCCGAGCCCGCGAGGAGCGGCCGCCTGCCGGTCGAGGCTCACGCCGCCGTCGATTAGATCGGAGAGCACGGACGCCAACGCTTCGTCGGCGGGCATCTTCGCCGCGCGCGAGAGCGTCAGCGCTGCGACCATCGCGACGGACAGATCCGCGTGCGGATGGCCCGCGGTCTTCTTCACGAAATCGCGCGCGTCGCGGTCCGCGAACTCGGTGCTGATCTCGACGGGCCAGATGCTCACGCCGTACGCGCGCGAGATCGCCTGGGACACGGCTTTACGCCGGTCGTCCACTGTCTTCATGTTCGGTCAGGCGAGTCTAGCGCGGAGCGAGTGGATCGCTTGCTTCAGCACCGCCATCTTCTGATCGACCTTGGCCTTCGCGACCCGCAAGGTTTCCAGAGACGCCTTGCCGATCTCCGGAATTTCCTTGGCGGCCGCTTCACGTTTGGCCACCACGTCCTTCATCGCCTTGTCGATCTGGGGCTTCGTCTTCGCGGGCGCCTTGGTCGCCTTGGTGCGAAGCTCCTCGAACTCCTTCGAGAGCGCGACGAAGCTCTGCCGCTCCGAGTCGGTGTACGCCGCGCGCGCCTTGGCCAGCGCCTTGGCCGCTTCCGCGGCCAGCTTGTCGGCTTCGGCGTGCGCCTTGCTGACTTCTTCCTCGGCCTCCTTCTGTGCTTCGGCCTTGGCCTGGGTCGTCGCGTCGTTGAGCTTCTGCTGACAATCGTCCACGTTCTTTTGCGCGGCCGCGAGCTGGTCTTTGTATTGCTTCTCCATCGCGGCGTAGTGGTCGTCGGCTTTCTTCTGGACGTCGTCGAGCTTCGCCTTCTGTTCCGCCGCGGAGGGGCCGCAGCCGCAGGCGGCGAGGGAAATCGCGAGCAACGCGGCGACCTTCACAATCGTGGTCGCGCCGCGTAACGGTCGTGTCACGGCGCCGGCCGTGCTTTCTAAGTCGTGGGTGCAGTCGGCGAGCAGCTTCGGGGCGATCATGGCCAGCAGATTACCCGAACGGCGCTTTTGGCCCCAGCACCGATCCTCGGATTCTCGGTCTAGAGCGCGGCTGGCGCTTTGTATCTTCAGCATTATTCAGCGCTTGTCGCCGCGCCTGCGGCGGCGCACGAGAGGTCACGGACGGATTGCCGCGCGCCGACTTACGAAAGATGGACGCCGGGCAGGTTGTGTTAGCGTGCTCTGCTCGGTGATCGAGAGGTTAGGGAACCCAGAATGGCTCGAAATGCCGAACACGAATCCGGGATCTTCGTCATCTTCGGCGGTACCGGCGACCTCTCTCGCCGCAAGCTGTTGCCGGCGCTCTGCCGGCTCGTCGAGCGGGGCGAGCTCGGCAAGAGCTGCATTCTGGGGCTCTCCCGCGGAGGCATGGGCGACGAGGGCTTCCGGCAAGCCGCCGTGGAAGCGCTCACGCAGGCGGGGCGACCGAAGGAAGCGGCAACCCGATTTGCCGAACGGCTCTACGATCAGGCGATCGGCCGCGGCACGGCGGAGGATTTCCGGAATCTGGGCCAAAGGCTCGACGCCATCGCGCGCGAGCACGGCCTCCCGAAAAACCGCGCGTTCTATCTGGCGCTGCCGCCCGAGGCCGTTCCCGCCACCGTCGAGGGGCTCGGGTCCGCCGGTCTGGCGAAGAGCACCGGCTTCACGCGGCTCGTCGTAGAGAAGCCCTTCGGTCACGATCTCGAGAGCGCCACCGCGCTGGACGAGGTCCTGCACCGTCACTTCGACGAGAGTCAGATCTACCGCATCGATCATTATCTCGGGAAGGAGACCGTCCAGAACCTCCTCGTCTTCCGGTTCGCGAACAGCATCTTCGAGTCGCTCTGGAATCGGGAGCGCGTGCGCGCCGTCGAGCTGACCGTCGCCGAGGAGCTCGGCGTGGGCACTCGCGCCGGCTACTACGACACCTCCGGCGCGCTGCGGGACATGATCCAGAACCACATGACGCAGCTCGTGACCCTGGTCGGCATGGAAGTGCCGTCGGCGTTCGAGGCGGAGGCGATCCGCTACGAGAAGGTGAAGGTGCTCCGTTCGATCAAACCGATCGATCCATCGCAGGTCGTGCGCGCTCGATACAGCGACGGCCAGATCGACGGCAAGCCCGTTCCCGGGTACTTGAAGGAGAAGGATATCCCGAAGGATTCGCAGACCGAGACGTTCGTCGCGCTGCGCCTCGACCTCGACACGTGGCGCTGGCAGGGCGTGCCGTTCTATCTGCACACCGGAAAGCGCCTCGCGAAGCGCTACACGCAGATCGCGGTGCACTTTCGCGACGTGCCCGTCAGTCTGTTCAAGAACGTCTGCACGAACCTCGACACCCCGGACGTCCTGGTCATCACGATACAGCCCGACGAAGGCTTCTCGCTCCACTTCGACGTGAAGACGCCGGGACAGCCGTTCGAGCTCCAGCGTGTGCCGCTCGAGTTCAAGTACAAGCGGCTGTTTCCCGAGATGCCCGAGGCGTACGAGACCTTGCTCGACGACGTCTGGCACGGCGATCAGACTCTGTTCGTGCACGCCGACGAGGCGCGGGAGTCGTGGAAGCTCTACACGCCCATCTTGGAGAATCCGTCCGCGATCGTCTCGTACCCGGCGGGCACCTACGGTCCCAAAGAGGCGGCGGCGCTCAGCGCTTCCGGAGAGGGGCCATGGATTCCGACGTGAGCCGCATCGCCCGCGCGGCGCGCGTCCACCGGTTGCGCGACCCGCGCGCGGTCGCGGAAGCTGCTGCCCGCTTCATCGCGAGCACCGTGGAGAGCGCGATCGCGACGACCGGCAAGTGCCGCGTCGCGCTTTCCGGCGGGAGCACGCCGCGCGCCACCTACGAGCGCCTCGCCGAGCCGGATCTCTCGCACCAGACGGACTGGGCGAAGGTCGAGATCTTCTTCGGCGACGAGCGCATGGTGCCGCCGACGGATCCGGCCAGCAATTACCGGATGGCTCGCGAGGCGTTGTTGGATCGCGCTCCGATTCCGCCGTCCAACGTGCACCGTATGCAAGGAGAGATCGAGCCGGTCGCCGCCGCGGAGCACTACGCAGTCGAGCTCGGCACCGCGCCGCTCGACATCGTGCTGCTCGGCATGGGCGACGACGGGCATGTCGCGTCCCTCTTTCCAGGTAGCGCAGAGCTGCTCCGCACGGATCGAACCGTCTTTCCGAGCCACGCTCCCGTCGCGCCGCACGAGCGCTTGACGCTTTCGCTGCCGGTCATCAACGCCGCGCGCAACGTCGTGCTCCTCGTCACCGGAGAGGGCAAGGCCGCTCGCGTCGCCGAAGTATTCCAGGAGCGCGCGAGCGGTGCCGCGCGCCTTCCAGCGGCGCGCGTGGCTCCGCGGCCCGGCGAGCTGCATTGGTTCCTGGACGCGGGGGCGCGATCCGTGCTCGAAGCGGAGACGAAGGAGAAGTGACGGGTATGAAAAAAGCGCAGCTGGGGATGATCGGCATGGCCGTCATGGGCAAAAACCTGGCGCTGAACGTCCTGGATCACGGCTACTCGGTCGCGGCGTACAACCGCGAGCTCGACATGCTGGAGGACGCGACGCGCGGCACGGACATCGTTCCGGCGAAGACGCTTCAGGAGCTCGTCGCCGCGCTCGAGCGGCCACGCTGCATCTGGATGATGATAAAGGCCGGCGCGCCGGTGGACGCGGTGCTGCACGACCTCGCGCCGCTGCTCGAGCAGGGCGACATCGTCATCGACGGCGGCAATTCCTGGTACCAGGACACGCAGCGCCGCGAAGCGAGCATGCGTGAGAAGGGCCTCTACTACTTCGGCATCGGCGTCTCCGGCGGCGAAGAAGGCGCGCGCCATGGGCCTTCGTTGATGCCGGGTGGCGACGCCAAGGCGTACGAGCAGATCCGCACGGTGCTCGAAGCCATCGCGGCGAAGACGGAGTCCGGACCCTGCGTCGCCTACGTCGGGCCCAACGGCGCCGGACACTTCGTGAAGATGGTGCACAACGGCATCGAGTACGCCGACATGCAGTGCATCGCGGAGGCGTACCAGCTGCTGCGCGACGTCCTCGGCCTGGCCCCGCAGGAGATCGCCGAGACGTTCGCCGCGTACAACCGCGGTCCCCTCGAGTCGTTCCTCATCGAAATCACCGCGAAGATCTTCACGGTGAAGGATCCGAAGGGCAAGGGGGCGCTCGTGGATCAAGTGTTGGACAAGGCCGGGCAGAAAGGCACCGGACGCTGGACGGCTCAGGTCGCGCTCGAGCTGGGCGTTCCCGTCCCGTCGATCGCAGCCGCGATCGACGCGCGCGTGATCTCCAGCATGCGCGACGAGCGCCTGGTCGCGAAGAACGTCCTCTCCGGGCCGAAGCTCGGGGCGAGCAACCTGGACAAGAAGGAGCTCGTGGCCTGCGTGCACGACGCGCTCTACGCCGCGAAGATCTGCGCGTACGCGCAAGGCATGGCGCTCATCGGCGCCGGCTCGACGGCGAACAACTGGGGCATTCTCACCCGCGAAATGGCGCGCATCTGGAAGGGCGGCTGTATCATCCGAGCCCGGTTCCTGGACACGATCTTCCGGGCTTACGAGAAGAACGGCAAGCTCCCGAACCTGTTGCTCGACGAGATCGTACGCGGCGAGATCGAAAAGACGCAGGCGAACTGGCGCAAAGTGCTCGGGCTGGCCGCCGCTCATGGCGTACCCGTGCCGGCGATGAGCGCGAGCCTCGCATACTACGACAGTTACCGCGCGGAGAAGCTCCCGCAAAACCTGACGCAAGCTCAGCGCGATGCGTTCGGCGCCCACACTTACGAGCGCATCGACGAGCCCGGTGTCGCGATCCACACCGAGTGGCTCGCTTGAGCACCGCCTGACGGCACCTTGTCGGCGGCCCGGCGTGGCCCCAGGAGCACTCGAGCGGCGCGATTCCCTCGCGCCGGTCAGGAAGGAAACCAACATGCGCCAAACGAAGAACGACATCCCGGACGGGACCCGCTCGAAGGTCGTCGACCTGCTGAACGCTCGGCTGGCCGACGCCATCGATCTGCAGACCCAATGCAAACAGGCCCATTGGAACGTGCGCGGGCCGACCTTCATCGCGCTGCACAAGCTGTTCGACGAGGTCAACGAGGACGTCGAAGAATACGTCGACTTGATCGCGGAGCGCGCGGTGCAACTCGGCGGCGTCGCGGAAGGGACGGCGCGCAGCGTGGCCAAGCGCTCGTCGCTCTCGGAGTACGGCGCGAAGGGTTCGTCCGGCCGCGAGCACGTGGATGCGCTTTCCACCGCGCTCGCTGCTTTCGGCAAAGCCGCGCGCGAATCGATCGACAAGGCCACGGATCTCCGCGACGCCGACACCGCGGACATCTTCACGGAGATCTCGCGCGGCGTGGACAAGTGGCTCTGGATGGTCGAGGCCCACCTCGAAGGCTGACACGCCGCGCGCGCTCACGGCCTTGAGGCAAACCGCCCCACGAAATCGCCTCTCGCCCGGGTGAGGGGCGATTCTGCGGTCCGTCCACCCGTTGGTCGGGCGCCGGGGCACGTTCCGTGCAGCTTCGGCGAGCAGTGCTCCTCCGCGCCCGCTTGGGACCCGTTCGGAACTTCGCGCGCAGCAAGCGGCCGCTTCCGCGCATCCTGCGCTGGATTTTCGGGCTCTTGATCGGACTCGAGGTCGTCTACGTCGTCGCCGCGAACCTGCTGCTCGAGTTCGGCGGCGTCCAGGCGCTGTTCGGGTCGACCGAGTCCGTGCAGGTGGACTTCTCGCGAGCGTGGTCCGTGCTGCCGGGAAGGATCCATGTGCAGAACGTGAAGGTCGTCATCGCCGATCACAATATCCAGTGCCTCGTCGCGCTGGATCGCGTGGCGCTCACGCTGCGCTTGTTGGAGCTCCCGGGCAGAGTCTTCCACGTCACGAAGCTCCGCGGCTCGGGGCTGAGCCTACATTTTCGCAACCGCGTGCAGCCTGAAGACGCGAAACGGCCGTACGTCTCGGCGCTGCCCCCGGTGCCGGGCTTCGGCGATCCGCCGCTTTACGCGGCGTACGTCCCGACGCCGCCGCTCTCGGACGAGGACTACAACCTTTGGACGGTGCACATCGAGGACGTCGACGTGCACATCAAGGAGCTGTGGGCGCAGCAATTTCGCTACCTGGGACACGCGCGCGCGCGGGGCGCGTTCCGGCTGAAACCGGCGCGCAGCCTGTGGGTGGGTCCGGCGACGCTCGACCTCGATCCAGGGCGGTTGCTCGCGGGACCAGATACGACGTTTCTCGACGATTTCGGCGGTCGCATCGCCTGTACCGTGCACCGGTTCGACGTTCGCGTCCCGAAGGGACGCGAGGTGTTGCGCAACATATCGGCCGACATCGACTTGCAGGGCAAGGTCGCGGGAACCGGCGTGTTCGATTTGTTCACCGACCCCGCGGCGGAGGTTCACGTCGATCAGCAAGGCGCGACGCTCGCGGTGCACGTCTCCGTGGACCACGGCGCAGCGAAGCCGAAGAGTCACATCGACGTCCACGGCGACGCGCTCACGGTCCACGAGAAGGCGATCGTCTTCGACGCGAATGCGCCCTTTACCATCGTCGCCGCCGCGGACGAAGAGGGGCCCGGCAGCCACGTGGACGTGAGCGTCGCGGCGGCGACGTTGGGCAGCCGTTCGTCGAGCGCCGGCTCGCGCGAGGAGCCTCCGGCGCCGCTCAGGTTCGAGCGCACGACCTTCACTCTTCGAACGAGCTCGCGCGACACCGCGGGGGAGTGGGGGGTGCGCGGGGTGTCTGCCGTGCTGGGACGCCTCGCCGCGTCCGAGCTACGCACCGTGAACGACCTGTCGCCCGCTCTTCCGGTGCGCTTCACCAAAGGCTCGGGCGAGGCGTCGGGCCGCGTGGCGTACGAAGGGAGCGTTCTCACTGCCGACGGGAACGCCTCGCTCGACGACGTCGTGGCCCGCGCCGCGGGCAAAGAGCTCCGCGGCACGCTGAACCTGCGGAGCACCGTGGATCGGTTCGACGTGGACGAGGAGACCTACGCGCTCCGGGCCGACGTCCACGCGAAGGACGTCGGCGTCGCGGACGAACGCGGGCGCGCGAGCTGCCCGTGGGGTCGCGCCGGCGCCGTGAAGATCGGCGTGGAGCTCGCGCGCGCCGCGGACGCGCTGCCCACCGGCAAGCTGGACGGCGTCGTGGAAGGAGCCATCGCCAAGGTGGGTGGCTCGACGCTCTCGGCGGATTTGGTCGTCCACACGGAGACGGAGGAGACCGCGGAGAATCGCACCGTCCTCCGCACGGCCGTGCGGGCGAAGACGCTGAAATTCGGCGGCGGAGAAGGCAAGAAGCGCTGGGGAGTCGAGGGCAAGCAGGCCCTCTTGCAGACGGAGCTCGACTGGGGCGGCCCGATCGCCGGGCCGGTGCGTTTGTTCCTGCGCGGAGCGCGTGCCGAGATGGGCACGACGAAGCTCATCGGCGACGCGGTCGTCGACCTGCGCGTCGCGTCCGTGGACCGAAAGACGCAGAGCGGCGAGGTTTCGGGCGCGATCCGGGTGCGCGACGCGGACATCGCGACCGGCGACCGGCACGTCGAGAAGTGGTGGGGAACACTGAACATCGAGCGCACGCGCCTGGCGCTGAAGGACGGCCTCGACGTGGACGGAGCCATGACCACCAGCATGAAGGACGGCGTGCCCTTGCTCTTCGCGCTGTCCGCGCGCGATCAGATCCCGGAGTGGCTGCCGACGATGCTGCCGCTGAACGGACTCAACGGCGATCTAACCGTCCACTCTGGTTGTCGAATCTTCGACGTCATCGTCCGCGAGCTCGCCGGGGGGCCCATCCACGCGACGGGTCGCGTGACGTCGTACCCCGACGAGGTGCGCGGCGCGATCCTCGTCCGGGGGCGCACGACGGGGGTCTTCTCCGCGGGCATCGGCATCGGCGAGAAGAGCGGCGGGCTATCGCTGTTCGCCGGCGACGACTGGCTCAAGGGCCACCTCGCGTGGCTCCGCGACGCGACGAGTGCCATCGGCGCGACCGCGTGTCAGAAGCCTCCGCCGCCGAAGCAAGATAGCTGCGAGCGCTAGGCGGATTTTAAGCCGTCGAGCTTCGGCTGGCGCAACGGATCTTTCTCGCCGCGCTGCAGTAGACGGAGGCCGTCGCACGAGCAGCGTTGCCGAGACGCGGCGCTCGTGAGATCCGTCTCGTACATGCTTCGAACGATCGCCGTCGGAGTACTGGCATGTGCCGTCGTGGCGTGCGGTTCGGACGCGTCCGATCCCGGAGCGAGCGGGTCCGGCGGCGTCGCCGGTGCGTCGTTCGCCGGCGTTCCGAACGCGAACGGCGGAGCGGGCGCATCGAGCGGCGGGAGCGGCAACGGCGTCGCCGGCAATTCGTCCGGCGCATCCACGTCGAACGGCGGAACCAGCGCTCTCGGCGGCGCGCCGACGTCGAGCGGTGGTATCGGCGGAGCAGCCGTCGGCGCGGGCGGCGTGCTCCCTTCGAGCGGCGGCAACGGCGGTTCCGGCGCGCCCGCGTCGGGCGGCAGCGTCGGCGCGGGCGGTGTATCTCCCGACGGGGGCGTCGGGGACGGAGGGCAAGGTGGCGCGGGCGGCGCGGGGGATCGCTGCGACGTCGGCGTCGCGGTTCCCGGCAAGAAGCCCGGCGTGCTCGCCATGTCCGGCGATCTCACGACGCACGATCCGTGCGTCATCGAGGAATCGGGAATCGTCTACGAGTTTCACACGGGTCCGCTGCTCCCGGGAAAGACGTCGACGGATCTGGCCGCGTGGAAGTCCGCGCCGAGCGCGTTCTCCGGCAAGAACCCGGCGTGGATCGCGTCGCGCGTCCCCGGCGCGACGGACCTCTGGGCGCCGGATCTGTCGTTCTTCGGCGGCGTGTATCACCTTTACTACGCCGCCTCGTCCTTCGGCAGCAACACGTCGTGCATCGGCCACGCGACGCGCGAGCACATGAGCTCCGGGGCGTTCACCGATCACGGCGCGGTCATTTGCTCCAGCAGCAGCGACGATTTCAACGCCATCGACCCGAACGCCGTCGTCGATACGGACGGAAATCCGTGGCTCGCGTTCGGCAGCTTCTGGAGCGGCATCAAGATCGTCAAGCTCGACATGACCGGAGCGCGCGCCGACGACACGATCCACTCGATCGCCTCGCGCAACGGAGGCGCCATCGAAGCGTCGTTCATCGCGCGGCGTTGCGGCTACTATTACCTGTTCGTCTCGTTCGACAAATGCTGCGCCGGCGCGCAGAGCACGTACAACATCCGCGTCGGTCGTTCCGCGGATCTCCTCGGGCCGTACGTCGACGCCAGCGGCAAGGCGATGATGAACGGCGGCGGTACGCTCCTCGTCGGGGGCGGCGGCGATTTCGCCGCGTCGGGCGGCAGCGGGGTGCTGTTCCGCGGCACGGCGGCGTACAACGTCTTCCACGCCTATCCGCTCGACGGCAGCGCGGCGCGTCTGCGCGTCGCCGAGCTCGTGTGGGGCGACGACGGCTGGCCGATTTCGGGCGGTCCCTGAAGTGCCGAAGCCGCACCGTTCCAAGGCGCTGTTCAGCACGGCGCCCGTGCTGTTCAAGAACAGTCCGATCGAGGGACGGGGCGTGTTCGTGAGAAAGCGCTTCCAGCCCGGCGACGTCGTCGTCGCTTATGCGCCGAAGCAACGCCGCCTCGACGCGGACGATCCGGAGGCCGTCGCTGCGTCGGCGACGAAGCTGTCGCTGCTCTCCGAGCGCCATTTCGTCATCGTGCCCGACGTGAGCGTGCCCGGAGGGTGGCTCTGCAACCACAGCTGCGACCCGAACGCTGCGCTTTACTCGGACGGCGAGGGGCGCGTCGAGTGCACGCGGACGATCCTACCCGGCGAAGAGGTGACCATCTTCTACGGTTGGGTCACGCAGAACGAACCGACGCGCGATCCGTGCCGGTGCGGCGCGAGCAATTGCCGCGGGTTCATCAACTTCGACGTCAGTGACGACGACGCGCGCAAGATAGAAGGGGATGCGATAGCCGATGCGGGCTTACGCGCTCGGATCGAAGAATATGTTTCTTACCTGCGCTCGATCGGCCAGGAGCACGTGGAAGCGACGATCCTCCGCACGCTCGCGATCCTGAGCGCGCGCCTGCGCTGAGCCGACCTATGTTCGCGACCCTACGGTGCAGCGCACGAGCGACGTTTCACCTGAAGCGGAACGGTCGTCCGGCTGGCTCGGCCGAAAACGAGGCGATTCGAGCGCTCCGAGGCCGTCGTAGGGAACGCGTCCTGGCCGTCGTCCGTGTAGGCAGGCAAGGAGATGCCTACAATGTTCAAGAACAAGATGAATCGCATGGGTATGGGTGTTGCGCTGGTCGGCCTCACGCTCGGAGTCTCTTCCGTGGCGTTCGCTCAAGGCGCGGAGAAGCGCTGTGAAGGCGGCGGCGACCACGCCGCGATGACTCCCGAACAGAAGGCGCAGCGCGCTGCGGAGCGATTCCAGAAAGCCGACAAGAACAACGACGGTTTCCTCACGCAGGACGAGGTCGGTGACAGGCGCTGGGAGCACATCAAGGTCGCCGACGCCAACAACGACGGCAAGATCAGCCTGGCGGAGATGCAACAGGCGATCGCCGACGGCAAGCTCGGCCACCACGGCCACGAAAAGTCTTCGTGAAGATAAACGCCACGACGACGACCGCTCCGACCCGATGATCCACGCCGCCGCGCTTTCCGCCTTCGGAAGGTGCGGCGGCGTACTTCGTTCTGGTGTGCGCGGCCTCAGCGGAGCCGTGGCGCGCACTTCGTCACGTCGGGTCGGCCGAACGCGGTTTCGAGCCGGCTCTTGATCAGATGGCCTCGCGCTGCATCCACGTCGCTTCCGTCGAGCTCCGCGAGATGCAATCTCTGCAGCAGCCGGTCACCGACGACGCGAAGCTGCGCGGAAACGATCTGAGTTCGTAGCTCGAACAACGTACGCCAGGCCTCGTCGGGGCCCCCGGCGCGAAGCGGCGCATCGATCTCGACGACGCTCAGCACGTCGTCGGAGGCTTCCGCGAATCTCACCCTCGTAGGATTCATGCCGCGCACGATCGTCGTCGCCGGTGACGGCTCCGTGCGCGAGCCGAAACTTTTGCGCTTCGCGAAAGCGCATCACCATCGACCATCCGAACCAGCGATGATCGACTCATGGCGGCCATATCGACGCTGTCGCGCCAGTCACGAGTCTTTTCGCGAGCGATACCTTGACGTATCAAGGTCGCAAAAACACCTCAATCAATCCAGTGGTTTGCAATGCGACCTCGAGACATCAAGGTCGATTCGCGCGCGCCGACAGCCTTCGCATTCCGAGCCACGAAGGTTGCGCTTGCCGCGGTCCCGATGCGCGGTCGACACGTGGCTCGCACATCGGAACCTTCTTTGCGGATATTCAAGGGTCTGGGAAGCTCGCCGTGGGCGGCTCCGCAGTCTTCTTGTGATGGCGTTTTGCGTGACGGTGCGCATCCGGAGCCGGATCGGCGGCAGCGCTTGCCGAGGCAGCCGGTGGCGCGGTTGCCGTTGACGCGCGCGTTTCGTCCACCGAGTTTGCCGGCGGCGTGCTCGCGCTGCTCGCGAGCGCCTGCGTCGAGTTCGACGTAGTCGCTGGCAGCGCCGCCTTCGGCGTATTCGACGAGGGCGCCGGCCGCGTGGCTTTGACCGCGACGATTTCGGTCGGCCTGGTCGCCGAGGCCCTGTCGAGCACGGTCGGCACCTTCGCCTTGCTGTCCGCGCCGCGCGCCTTCGAAGACGCGTCGCCCTTGTGAAGCATGATTCCCACCAGCAAGAGCAACGCGACGACACCCACGGCCGCGATGCCGACGTCGAGCGCGCGTATCCTTCGCTTCGAAGACGGCGCCGCCTCGGCGTCGTCCCGCATGTCGACGAGACGGACCGGGATCAGCGAGTCCACGGGACGCCAGTATTCATCGGTCAGCGAGTTCCGTGGCTGCCGGAGAAAGGCATCCACGTCGGGCTGTTCGACGTCTTTGCGAGACGGCGTACCCGCTCCGGAGGCCTTTTCGGACCTCCGTTCGCGTTCAGGCTCTCCTCGGAATCGCTCGGTCAAGCGCCCACTCCGGTCTCCGCGCCAAGTCTAAGGCGAATGCGCCCGCAACGCTGTCCTGTCTCATTGTCCTCCGGGAGCACCCCGCACGATTATGAAGCGGCGAACAAGTGCGCGCGGCGGTCGCCCCAGCACGTTTGTGCAGTGCGTTGCAAGGCGAACGGAACGCCGCTGTGCTTGACGCCTCCAGGCTTCGAGGCAAAGGTAACTCCTGGCGGCAAGAGCCGCCGCGGAGGTATTCGAATGCACTGGGTAACCCCGACTTTCGTCGAGATCGACATGAGCGCCGAGATTGGTTCGTACCAGGACGACTTCGACGGCATTTAGCGGCATTCGGGGCGCGTAGCTCGCGCTGCTCTGCGCGCTTCCTTTTAGAAAAAAGGCGGCGGGTTTTCGGTCGCCGCCGGAGAGCGGCCGCAGGGAGCCAGTTTGAAGATCCGTGTTCTCGGCTCCGCCGCGGGCGGTGGCTTTCCGCAGTGGAACTGCGGCTGCTTCAATTGCGCCGGCGTTCGGAGCGGCTCGATCGCCGCGACGCCGCGCACCCAGGAGAGCCTCGCCGTCAGTCGCGACGGGCGCGCGTGGTTCCTGATCAACGCGTCGCCGGAGATCCGACAACAGATAGAGACGTTTCCCGCGCTGCACCCCCGGTCGAGCCGTGACACGCCAATTGCCGGCATCGTCGTCACGAACGGCGATCTGGATCATTGCCTCGGGCTCTTGTGCCTGCGGGAATGGCAGCGCTTCTCCGTGTATGCGACGGCGCGTGTGCGCGACGGTTTCGCGCGCAACGTCTTCGCGAGAACGCTGTCGCGCTTCGACGGGCAAGTGACGTGGCGCGCGCTCGAGCCGGGTCGCGAAACGAAGCTGTTGCTCGCGAGCGGCGAGCCCAGCGGCCTCGACGTGCTCGCGCTGCCGGTGCCCGGCAAAGCGCCGCTGCACCTCGCGGACATGGGGGCGTCGGACGAGGACAACGTCGCGCTCCGGATCCGTGACGCCGAAAGCGGCGTGGCCGTCGCCTATCTCTCCGGGGTAGCCGGACCGTCGGATGGCGTCGCGCAGATCGTGCGCGACGCGGACGCCGTCTTCTTCGACGGCACGTTCTGGTCGAGTGACGAGCTCATTCGCCTCGGCGCGAGCGACAAACGCGCCGAGGACATGGCGCACTGGCCCGTAGGGGGAAGCGGTGGGAGCCTTGCATGGCTCGGCGCCGTCCGAGCGCGACACCGCGTGTACATCCACATCAACAATACGAATCCCATGCTGCGCGACGACTCGGACGAACGAGCCCTGGTGGAGCGCGCCGGCGTGGCCGTCGCCTTCGACGGAATGGAGCTTTCCCTATGAGCGACGCTCCGTGGTCGCGGGACGAGTTCGTAGAGCGACTGCGCGCGGAGGGCGCGAGCCGCTACCACGACCACCACGCTTTTCACGTGCGCATGCACGAGGGCACCCTCTCTCGCGACGAGATCCGCGCGTGGGTGCAAAACCGCTACTACTACCAGACGCGCATCCCCATCAAAGACGCGATCATCCTCTCCAAATCCGAGGATCCGGCGTTCCGACGCGCTTGGATCCGCCGCATTCACGATCACGACGGTGAACGCGACGGCGAAGGGGGGCTCGCGCTCTGGGAACGGCTCGCGACGGGAGTCGGCCTTTCGGTGGACGGCGTGCGCAGTCTGCGCGGCGTGCTCCCCGGCGTCCGGTTCGCGTGCGACGCCTACGTCGAGCTCGTCCGCGAACGGAGCCTCGTCGAAGCCGTCGCGTCGTCGTTGACCGAGTTCTTCGCGCCGGACCTCATGTCCCGTCGCATCGCCGCCTGGGAAAAATTCTATCCGTGGGTCGACGCGTCGACCATCGAGTACTTCCGGACGCGCGTGCCTCGCGCGCGCCGCGACTCGCAGGAAGCCATCGAGTTCGTCGTGAGCGAAGCGACGACGCGCGCCCTGCAGGAGCGCTGCGTGGACGCGCTCATCCGCAAGACGGAGATTCTCTGGCACTTGCTCGACTGCGTCGATGCCGCTTGCCAGAAGGCGCCCGGAGCAGCCCCATGATCCCCTTCGACGCACGCCCGACGCTCGCGCCGAAGGCACGCCTGCGCACCGACAAGAAGACGGGCCAGAAGGTGCTCCTCTACCCGGAAAAAGGCCTGCTGCTGAACCCGACGGGCGCGCGCATTCTCGAGCTCTGCGACGGCGAGCGAACCGTCGGGGTCATCGTCGACGTCCTGGTGAGCGAGCACGACGCCGCGGCACGCGACACCATTTCGAACGAGGTCACCGCGTTTCTGCAGCGTCTCTGCGACGCCGGTCTGGTTCGCGCGGGGCCCGAATGACGAAAGACCGGCCCTACACGCTGATCGCGGAGCTCACCTACCGGTGCCCGCTGCGCTGCGTGTACTGCTCGAATCCGGTCGACTTTGCCCGTCACAAGGACGCGCTCTCCACGGAGGACTGGAAGCGCGTCCTCACCGAAGCCGACGAGCTCGGGGCGATGCAGCTCAACCTGACCGGCGGCGAGCCGCTCGTTCGAACGGACCTCGAGCAGATCGTGGCGCACGCCGCGCGGCTCGGCCTCTACACGAATCTCATCACCAGCGGACTGCCTTCGACGCGCGAGCGGCTCGTCGCCTTGCGCGACGCCGGCATCGACAGCTTGCAGCTGTCCATCCAGGACGTCGAGAAGGAGGCATCGGAGCGGATCGCCGGCCGCGAGTCGTTCGCGCACAAGCTGGAGGTCGCGTCGTGGGTCCGGGAGCTCGGCATTCCGCTCACGATCAATACGGTGCTTCACCGCGAAAACATCGATCACGTCTCCGCCGTCGTGGCGCTCGCGGAGCGCTTCGGCGCGGAGCGGCTGGAGCTCGCCAACGCCCAGTACTTGGCGTGGGCGCTCGTGAATCGCGAGCGCTTGCTCCCGACGCGCGCCCAGCTCGAATCGGCGCGCGCGCACGCGCTGTCGGCGCGCGAACGGCTGAAGGGCAAAATGGAGATCCTCTTCGTCCTGCCGGATTACTACTCGGATCGGCCGAAGGCGTGCATGAGCGGCTGGGGCAAGCGGTACATCGTCGTTTCGCCGGACGGCCTCGCGCTCCCCTGCCATCTGGCGCACACGTTGCCCGGGCTTCCGGCGGAGAGCGTGCTCGAGCGCTCGCTCGACGCCATCTGGAACGACTCACCGCTCTTCGCCGCGTTCCGTGGCGACGATTGGATGCGGGAACCGTGCAAGAGCTGCGAACGGAAGAGCATCGACTACGGCGGCTGTCGTTGCCAGGCATTCCACCTGACGGGGAACCCCGCAGTGACGGATCCCACGTGTGCACTGTCGCCTCATCACGCTCGCATCGAAGAGGCGCGCGTCGTGGCAGAACGGCTAGTGTCGGCGTCGCGCCTCGCCAACAAGGGCAACGGCGCCGATGTGGGCGCGGCCAAAGCAGACGACGATTTCTCATTTCGCTATCGTGAGCCGCAGCGCGCCGCGCGATGACACGCTTTACGGCGACGTCGATACATGAAGAAAAATTCTGCTGTTTAACATCCGCGCGCGTCGCGGCATGCGATGTTCGAAATGACGGCAGCCGAACGGGCGGAGGGCGTGAAAAGCTGGTACTCTCGTCGCTTGCGCAACGTTCGAAAGAACCGAAGCGTGGGTTCGCTTCTCGGCGCGTTCGTCGCTTCCGTATTCGCTTCGAGCATCGCCACGGGGCCGGCGTGTAGCTCGTCCGGGTCCTCTACCCCTTCGTCGAAATCCACGAAGGGCGCAGGCGGTTCCACGCATAGATCGAGCGACGCCGGAGCCGCGGTCGCGGCCGACGGCGCTGCGGATGCGGGGCCCTTCGAGCCCATCTCGCCCGCGGTCTACGTCGCGAAGGTGAAGAACATCCTCGTCAGTCTACCGCCGACCGACGACGAAGTGAATTCGGTGACCGCGGATCCGAGCAAGCTCGCCGGCCTCATCGACGGCTGGATGACCCTTCCGCAATACGAAGAGAAGATGCTCGTCTTCTTCGAGCTCGCGTTCCAGCAAACGCAGATCTCGTACAACGACCTCGCCGATCAGGCCTATCCGCGCCAGGCGGTGGTGAACGCGTCGACGCGAAACCTGCTCACGCAGAACGTACGGCAGAGCTTCGCGCGCACGGTGCTCGCGCTCATCGACCAGGGCAAGCCTTTCACCGACGTCGTCACGACCCGGCAGTTCATGATGACGCCGGCGCTGATGGAGCTCTACGCGTTCTTCGATGCGTGGCAGGTCGACGACGCCGGCAAGGTGACGGACCGCTTCCAAAAGGCGAACCCCAAGGTTTCGATCACCGTCGAGGCGTCTCAAGGCCCGATCCCCATCTCGGAGACCCTCGATCCGTCGAGCCCGAACTACATGCACTGGTACGATCCGGATCTCGCGGACGTCGCGAAGGCCGGAACCGGATGCAGCGACGATCCCGTCGTGTACCCGGCGAAGGGTGACACGTTGCATTTCCTCCTCTACGGGTCTCTAGTCGGCAGAAAGAGCGCGAGCGGGGCGACGTGCAACCAGTTCGGCGGCTCTGCCAATGCCCCGCAGCTCACGGCGTCGGATTTCGACACGTGGAAGATGGTCACGATTCGTCCGCCCAACGGTTCGGAGTCCGCGACGCCTTTCTACGATTTAGAGACGCTGCGGTCCTCGTCGGAGCTCGTGCTCACCATTCCGCGCATCGGCTTCTTCTCGACGCCGGCGTTCTTCGCGAACTGGACGACGAATACCAGCAATCAAGCGCGCGTCACGATGAACCAGACCCTCATCGTCGCGACGGGAGCACAGGTCGACGGCACCGACACGACGATGCCCTCGGACACGCCGGGCCTGGACTCCGACCACGCCGGGCGCCCGGACTGTCTGCACTGTCATCAGCTCCTCGATCCGACACGGTCCATCCTGTCGTCGACCTATTCGTGGAATTACCACCAGCAGACGGACAATACGTTCAGCGCGCAGAAGGGCCTCTTCGCGTTCGAAGGCGTCCAGAAGTCCCTGTCTTCGGTCGCGGATCTCGCCGACGTGCTCACGTCGCATCCGCTCTTCGGTCCCGCGTGGGCCCAGAAGCTCTGTTACTACGTCAACTCGAAGGCCTGCGACCCGAACGATCCGGAGCTCGCGCGCATCGTCGCGGACTGGAAGTCCTCGGGTTATGCGTGGAACACGCTCGTCCGCGAGCTCTTGTCGTCGCCGCTCACCACCGGCGCGGCGCCGACGCTCACGACTCGCGAAGGTCTTACGGTGGCCGTCTCGCGACGCGACCACATCTGTACGGCGTTGAACGAGCGGCTCGGCTTCAAGGACGTGTGCGCGCTCGACGTGACCACCACGGCGACGGCCGCGCAGAAGGCCATCGCGCCGATCGTCGCGGGGCTTCCGTCGGACGGCTACGGACGCGGATCGGTCGCGCCGGTGCTGCCCAACGAGCCGACGCTGTTCTACCGCGCGGGCATGGAGAACATCTGCGCGACGGTCTCGGCGCTGGTCATCGACACGCCGTCGAAATCGCAGCTGCCCAACGTGAAGCAATGGTCGAGCAAAGACCCCGACTCGGCCATCGCCGATTTCGTCTCGATCATTCTGGCGCTCACGCCGTCGGATCCGCGTTCGCAGCCCCTGACGAACGCGCTCAAGTCCCACTACACGCAGGCCCTGGGTCAGGGCGCGACCGCGACGAACGCGCTGCGCTCGACCTTCGTCGTCGCGTGCCTTTCCCCCTCGGCAATTTCCATCGGGCTCTGACATGTCGACGAACAACACGCTCTCCCGTAGAAGCCTACTGCTCTCCACGCTGTTCGGCGCGGGCTACGTCGGTCTGCGGTCGCTCGCGACGGGGCTGCCGGCCTCGGTGCTGCTCAATCCACGCCGGGCGTTCGCCGACGGTAACGTCCCGTGCCCTTCGGGCAACGCGCAGTTCATCGTCTTGAACACCTCCGGTCAGGGCGATCCGATCAACGCGAGCGTGCCCGGTACTTACGAAGACACCAACATCGTCCACAGTCCGGATCCGACGATGGCGCCGGCGCCGTTGACGATGAGCGGTACGAAGTACACGGCGGCCGCGCCGTGGGCGGCGCTCCCCCAGAACGTGCTCGATCGGACCTGCTTCTTCCACATCATGACGAACACGCCGGTGCACCCGAAGGAGCCCGACGTGCTCAAGCTGATGCACGCCGCGCAGCCGGACGAGATGTTCCCCTCGATCCTGAGCCGCCAGCTCGCGACTTGCCTCGGAACGATTCAGCTGCAGCCCATCAGCTTGGGTGCTTCGTCCCCGTCCGAGGGCCTCACGTATTCCGGGCAGGCGCTGCCGATCATCCCGGCGCTCGCGCTGAAGGCGACCCTGACCAGCCCGGCCGGGCCGCTCACGGATCTGCAGCCGCTCCGCGATCAGACCCTCGGGCAAATCTACGACATCTACAAGGGCTCGGCGACGAAGGCGCAGCGCGACTACATCGATTCGCTCGTCACCTCGCAGACCCAGGTGCGCGGCATCGAACAGAGTCTCCTCGACCAGCTCGGTTCCATCACCGACAACAGCCCCGCCTCGCAGATCCTCGCGGCCATCACGCTCATCCAGATGAAGGTGACGCCGGTCGTGGCGATTCACATCCCGTTCGGCGGCGACAATCACCGCGACATCGCGCTCGCGACCGAAACGACGCAGACGGTCTCCGGCGTCGCGACGATCGCGTCGTTGATGGCCCAGCTGGCGACCGCGGGCCTTTCCGACAAGGTCACGTTCCTGTCGCTGAACGTCTTCGGCCGCACGATCGGCCCTGGCAACACCGATGGTCGCCAGCACAACGCGAATCATCAAGTATCCATCGCGATCGGCAAGGCCTTCCGCGGCGGCGTCATCGGCGGCGTCTCACCGTTCGGCGGCGACTACGGCGCGACGTCGCTCGATTCGAAGAGCGGCGTCTCGTCCCAGAACGGAGACGTCACGGCCATCGGAACTCTCGCGGCATTCGGCCAAACGGCGCTCGTCGGAGCAGGAATCGACCCCAACGTCGCGGCGACGCTCATTCCGAACAGCAAAGTCATCACGGCCGCACTTGCTACGTGATGCGTCCAGTTGACCTAGGTGCTGCAACCCGCTGCGCTGATTTTTAGCGCAGAGGCCGCAAAGAGCGCAAAGGCCGCAAAGTGATTTATGGGGATTCCACTGAGCGTCGAAGCGCGTCGTTGTAACAGGCGCCCCACAAAAACCTTTGCGGCCTTTGCGCTCTTTGCGGCCTTTGCGCTAAATCCTAATCCGTCTCGAGCTTCTCGCGCACTGCTTTGGCGATGGACAGCGCCGCCGTGAGCCCCGGAGACTCGATGCCGAAGAGGTTCACCAGGCCGGCGATGCCGTGGTCGCGCGGGCCCTGGATCACGAAGTCGGCGTCGGGGGTTCCCTTCGGGACTAGCTTCGGGCGCACGCCGGAGTACGCGGGGGTCAGGGCGCCGTCGATCAGCGCGGGCCAGTAGCGGCGGACGGCGTCGTAGAAGCCGTCGGCGCGGCACGGATTGACGTCGTAGTCGATGTCGCTCGCTGTGCTGGCTTCCAGCCACTCCACGTCGGGGCCGAAGCGCGCTTGGCCCGCGAGATCCAGGGTGATGTGCACTCCGAGACCGCCGGGAACCGGAACTGGATAGACGAGCCGCGAAAAGGGCGCGGCGCCGCCGAGCGAGAAGTAATTGCCCTTCGCGAAATGCGGCGCCGGCACGTGCTCTTTCGACAAGCCCTCGAAGCGGCTCGCGAGCTCCGGCGCGAAGAGGCCCGCGGCGTTCACGACGTGCCGCGCCATCAACGTGGAGCTCGAGCCGCCGGCGTGGACTTCGAGCTCGATGCCTTCGGCGACGACCTCGGCGCGCGTCACCTTGCTGCCGAGCGAGAGCAACGCCCCGCGGTCCTCCGCTTCACCGAGCAGGCTGCGCATGAGCGCGTGGCCGTCGATGATGCCGGTCGACGGCGAGACGAGGGCGCCGTGACATTTGAGGGCCGGCTCGAGCCGCCGCGCCGCCGCGCGATCGATGAACGAAAGATCCGTCGCGCCGTTGGCGTCGGCGCGCAGGCGAATGCCTTCGAGCTTCTCCACCTGGTCCGGCGAGGTCGCGACGATGAGCTTGCCGCACTTCTTGAAGGGCACTTGCCTTCGCTCGCAGTATTCGTAGAGGAGCTTGCGTCCGGCGACGCAGTGGAGCGCCTTGAGCGAACCCTTCGGGTAGTAGATGCCGGCGTGGATGACTTCGCTGTTGCGCGCGCTGATGCCGGAGCCGATGACGCCTTCGGATTCGGCGATCACCACGTCGTGTCCGGCGTGAGCGAGCTCGCGGGCCACCGCGAGCCCCACGACGCCTGCGCCAATGACCAATGTGTCGAGCCGATCCACGACGCGCGCGAAGCCTATCGCGCGGTCGTCGCGGTCGCACGGAAATCGTCGAGCTTCGGCGCCGCTCTCACCCGATTCGCGAGCTTTGACCGCCGTCGACGGGGAGCAGCACGCCGGTGACGAACTTGGCTTCGTCGGAGGCGAGGAACAGCGCCGCGTACGCCACGTCCCAGGCCGTCCCCATCTTACCCCCTAGGGGGATCAGGGAGTCACGGGCGCGGACGAGCTCTTCTTTCGGGATCTGTCGGGCTTGCGAGATGCTCTCGATGGCCATCGGTGTGTTCATCAGACCCGGGAGGATGGCGTTCACGCGGATGCCGTGCTTCGCGTGGAGCATCGCCAGCCCGTGCGTGAAGGCGTTCAAGGCGGCCTTGGAGGACTTGTACGCGAGGATGCCCGCCGAGCACACCGACGCGATCGACGAAATGTTGATGATCGATCCGCTCTGCTGCTCGCGCATGACCGGCACCGCGTGCTTGCAGGCGAAGAACGCCGATTTCAGGTTCACGTCGAACACGTGATCCCACGCCTCTTCGGTCAAGCGGGAGAGACCGCCGTCCCCGGTGCCGATACCGACGTTGTTGTGCAAGACGTCGATGCGTCCATAGCGCTGGACGCATGCGGCCACGAAGGCTCGAGCGTCCGCTTCGCGCGTCACGTCGGCTTCGAACGCGCTGCACGCGCCGCCTTCCTTCTTGATCATCTCGGCCGTCTCTTCCGCCGACCTCAGGTCGCGATCGACGGCGAGGACCTTCGCGCCTTCACGCGCGAAGAGGACGGCGGCGGCGCGCCCGTTGCCGATGGTGTCGCCCGGCGTTTGCCCCGCCCCGACGACGATGGCGACCTTTCCGGCGAGCCTCATGGCGGAAAACCCTCCAGGCCTTCTTCGGGCTGAACCCCGAACGCGTTCAGCGCCATCGACACCAAGGTGTATTCGCCGACGGTGAAGACGACGTCCATCAGCTCTTCCGTCCCGTACTTCTGCGACAGACCGGCCCAGGTGCCGTCGGTGATCATCTGATCGTCGTGGAGCTCGTCCGCGGCGCGCAGGAGCATGGCGTCGAATGGCTCCCAGCCGGGCGCCTCCGGGCCCAGGGCGACCCGCCGAATCTCTTCTTCCGTGAAGCCGACGCCGCGGGCGATGACGACGTGATGCGCCCACTCGTACTCCGCGCGACAGAGAAACCCCGTTCGCAGGATCAAGAGCTCGCGCGCGCGCGGTTCGAGCTTCGACTTTCCGAGCACGTGGCCCGCGAAGACGAGCCATCGCTTCAGCAACTTCGGGTAACGGGCCAGCGTCGTGAAGATGTTCAAGAGCCGGCCGCCGTCGGGCCGCGACGGCAAGATCTCGCGCAGCTCGGGGGTGAAGTCGGTTTCGTCGACCGGAGCGATTCGGGGTTTGCGAAGACGCATGGATCTCTCGTGGCGCTATAGACGGTGGAACGACGGATGTTTAGAGCGACCTTCCGTCGCTCGGAGCACCTGGATGACGATAGCGCCGACCACACGAGTGGCTTTGCACCCGAAAACGGGCCCTCGCAAGGGGCACGTTTTCGGGTGCTCTAACTCATTGGGAAGCGCTGTAGCGCGCGACGTGTTCTGGTAAATGCACGAGCGCAATTGATGACCGTCCCGACCCCGTGACTCGGCGCGGCACGAGCTACGATACGCCTTCGGCGCCGGTCTACGGCTTCGTCGCGTGGGGCGCGCTGATTCCGTAGCGATCGAGCTTGCGGTACAGAGTCGAGCGGTCGATGCCGAGGACGCGGGTCGCGTCGCTCTTGTTCCAGTTGACGGCTTCCATGACGCGCTGGATGTAACGGCGCTCCACCTCTTCCAGCGTGACGAGCTCCGCGGGATCCGAACCGGCGAGCAGCACGTGGTTGCTCTTGTAGTCGCGGATCTTCGGCGGAAGATCGTCGACGGTGATCTCGTCGAACTCGGTGAGCGCGACCGCGCGTTCGATGGAGTTTTGCAGCTCGCGCACGTTGCCGGGCCATGCGTAGGACAGGAGCTTCTCGGCGGCGGCCGGAGAGAGCCCGCTCACGCTCTTGTCGTGGCGCTTCGCGAAACGCGACGTGAACATCTGCGCGAGGGTGAGCACGTCGTCGCCGCGGCTGCGCAGAGGCGGCAGCTCGACGTGCACGACGTTGATGCGATAGAAGAGATCTTCCCGGAAGCGCTTCTCCACCACCTCGGACTCGATGTCCTTGCTCGTGGCGCAGACGATGCGAGCGTCGAAGCCGACTTCAGAGCCGCCGCCCAGCGGTCGCACCTTGCGATCTTCGATCGCGCGCAAGAGCTTCGCTTGAACGCCGAGCGGCATGTCGCCGATTTCGTCGAGGAAGAGGGTGCCTCCGGACGCTTCCACGAAGAGCCCGGTGCGCGACACCTTCGCGTCGGTGAACGCGCCGCGCGCGTGGCCGAAGAGCTCGCTCTCGAGCAGCGTTTCGGGCAGCGCGGCGCAGTTGATCGCGACGATCGGGCCCCCGGCGCGCTTGCTGTTGTTGTGGATCGCGCGCGCGACGAGCTCCTTGCCGGTGCCGCTCTCGCCGGTGATGAGCACGGTGGCGTCCGTCGTCGCGACGCGGTCGATCATCTGGAAGACCCGCTGCATCAGCGGGCTCGTCCCCATGATCTCTTCGTAGCCGCGGCGTTCGCCGGCGTCGATGCGCAGCCTGCGCACCTCTTCCTCGAGCGCCGCTTGCCGCATCGCGCGCTCGATGGATACGACGAGCTGCTCGGCGTTGAACGGCTTCGTCAAGAAATCCGCCGCGCCCGCGCGGAGGGTCGCGATCGCCGTCTCCAGATTCCCGAACCCGGTGACGACGATGACCGGCAGGTTCCGGCGATTCTGGACGATGCGGTCGCACAGCTCGACGCCGTTCATGCCGCGCATCTTCAGATCGGTGATGACGCAGTCGAAGTCCGATTCGTCGAGCACCTGAAGGGCCTTGTCCGCCGAAGTGGTCGTCTCGACCTCGAACCCGCGCTTCTCGAGCATCCGCTCGAGCTCGACGCACATGTCGACGTCGTCGTCGACGAGGAGCAGCCGCTTGCTCACGACGCCCTCGGCAAGCAGAGCGCGAAAGAGCTGCCGCGCCCCGGTTCGCTCGACGCGGTGATGAACCCGCCGTGCTCGACCGCCACGCCGTTCGCGACGGGCAGGCCGAGACCGGTCCCCAGCCCGACGGGCTTCGTCGTGTAGAACGGCTCGAAGATGCGCTCGAGCTCGTCCTTCGAGACGCCGGCGCCTTCGTCGCGCACGTCGATGACGCCGGCGAGGAGCGTGCGCGCCGAATCCGGGACGGGCGCCTGTGCGTCCGTCCGGACTTCGAGCTGTAGCTTGCCGCCGTTCGGCATGGCCTGAATTCCATTGAGCACGAGGTTGGTCACCGCTTGCTCGAGATGCTCGGGATTGCCGAGCACCGTGCTGTCCTCCGTCACCGTGATCCCGAGGACGACTCCGTTTTTCTTCGCGAGCGAATCGAGCAGGCCCACGGAGCGCCGAGCGATGTCGGAGAGCCGCACGGGCGTGAGTGTCGTAGTCCGGCGTCGCGAAAAGTCGAGCAGCTGTCGAACGATGTGGCTCATTTTCTCGACTTGCGCGGTGACGACGGCGCCCGCCTCGCGGACGTCTTCCGCGGAGACCTCGCCCTGTTCGAGCGACTGGCCGCGAATGAGCAGCACGTTCAAC
>DASZVB010000101.1:0-29993 GCA_035547195.1 Polyangiaceae bacterium | reverse complement strand
GCGTCGACCTCGCCGCGCGCGGCGAACGTCTCCGTCACGGGCTGCGTCAGAGGGCGGGTGGTCGGCGTGACCGGCGGAGGCACGCTCGCGGACCCGTCGGTGGACATCGACGGCGTCGCCGGCGTCAGGACGCCCGCGGCGCTCGTGCCGGCGAGCGACGCGCGCCGGGCGCGACGGACCCGCTCCCCGAGCCTTCGAGCGATGTCACCCAGATCCGCGCTCCGCAGGAACTCGCGCAGCGGACGCGCGAGCTCCTCCGCCGTCTGCGGCCGCGCGGCGGCGTCCTCGGCGAGCGCGCGCGCCACGAGCTCGTCGAGGACCGCGAGCTCGGGCACGTCGTTCGCCAAGGGCGAGCGCGGTTCGAACAGCGCCGCGTCGCTCTCTGCGCGCGTCGCGCGCCGGAACGGCGGCCGTCCCGTCCACGCTTCCACGAGCAACGCGCCCACCGCGAAGACGTCGGTCGACGGAGTCAGCCGTCCGCCCCGGAGCTGCTCGATCGGCATGTGTCCCGGCGAACCGTACACGCGTTCACGCGGCGAACCATCGACGGACACCGGCGCGGCGATTCCGAAATCGATGAGTCGGACGGCGCCTTCGTCGTCGACGAGGACGTTGCGGGGCGTCACGTCGCGATGCACGATCCCGGAGCGACGATGCGCATAATCGAGCGCACGGCAGATCTCGACGCCGAGGTACGATCCCTCCTCGGGCGAAAGCCTTCCGTCGTGCCGGAGGAGCTCGGACAGGGTCACGCCCTGCGCGAGCTCCATCGCGATGTAATAAACGCCTTGCTCGACGCCGAGCTCGTACACCGGCACGATGTTCGGATGGCTGAGCTCGACCGTCGTCTTCGCTTCGGCGACGAAGCGGTGCACGAACACCTCGTCGGAGGCGAGCTCGGCGCGGATCTGCTTCACCACCAGGCGCTTTTCGAAGCCGCCCGCGCCGCGCAGCGTCGCCAGGTACACGACCGCCATGCCGCCTGAGGCGAGCTCGCGCTCGAGCACGTACTTGCCGAATATCTGCGGGAACACGCGCCGCGTCCATCGTACCCTCGTCCTCGGAAGCGCGCTCGCTTGTGCGTGCACGACGGTCCGGGGTCGGGAAGAGACACACACCATCGTCGGGCACTGGGCGTCGTCGCTCTGCCGGCCCGCGGCCACGGAAGACGGGCAGTTCGACTTCGAGCTCGAGGCCCTCGGCGATTTCCCGCCGACGACCGATACGCACGAAAGCCTGAAAGCGGGAAGAGAGCTCGTCGTTCCGGGGACGACGCGCGCCGCGTGGCTGACGGCCACCGACGACTTCTCGAGCTATCTGGGCCTCGGGACCGCCGACGACGCGGCGAACATCGACGTTTCGCTCTGGCCCTCGGGCAGTTTCTGCGAGCTTTCCGTCGCGACTTCGAGCTGCGCGTACCCCGCAGGGGGAAAGGCCTACGCGATGGGCGTCGCCTCCGATGGTCGCACCCTGCTCATCGCCGGCGGCGACGCCTCCGCCGAACAAGACGTCGATCCCACGACCGACGTCGCGAGCAGCGCGGCGGTCATCGATCTCGCGACATCGCGGACGACTTGTCTGCCCCGCGACGCGGCGCTGCAAGTCGCGCGAGCCGGCGCCACGATCACGCCGCTCGGCGGCGGTCTGCTCGTCGCCGGCGGCTATGACCCGAGCGCCGGTAACGCGCCGGTCGGCTCCGCCGAAACCTTCGACCCGACGACGCACGCGTTCGGCGCGGATCCGATCACCATCTCCGCCCGCGCTCACCACGGCGCCGTCGCGCTCGCGTCGAACGAGGTGCTCTTGGTCGGCGGCGTCGACGAGAGCGGCCCCATCGCCGAGCAGGCGCTCGCCGCGGTCGCCCCGACGTCGCCCCGTTATCGCAAGACCGGCTTCGCCGCGATCGAACCGCGCATCGATCCGGTCGTGCTCCGCCTCTCCGACGACCGCGTGTTCATCGCCGGCGGGACGAGCGACCTGCCGCCGTCGCCCGCCGTCCAGAGCTTATTGTGGCTCGACCCGACGGCGCGCACGGTCGTTCGAACGCTGCCCGCGCTGTCGTGCGACGGCGATGAGACGACCGCGACCGTGGGCAGCGCTTTCGCGACCATGCCGGGCGGCGCGGTGCTCGCCGTGGGAGGTTGCACGGAGTCGACCGACGGCGCCACCCAGACATGCGACAAGCCGTGCGACAACGGAGCCGGCTGCCCTTCGAGCGAAGTGTTCTGGATCGATCGCGACGGCGACGTGACGTGCTGCGGCTCCGGCAGGCAGAATTGCGGCGGGCCCGCGCAGGATGGCGTGGCTCCGTTCGTCTCTCCGGAGCTCGTGGGCGGCGAAGACGGACGGCCTTGGCTGTTCGACGGCCCTTCCGACTCCCGCGCGATGCAGCGCTTCAATCCGTGGACGGGTCAATTCGAGGCGCCGATGCCGACGGACGAGCGCGGACCCGCGTCGTTGGCGCGCGCCGACGCGGGCCTCTTCGTGGCCCTCGACGACTGCGGCGCCGATGCGCCTACTCCGTGCAGCGCCTCCGTCCGAGGATTTCGCCATGGCTTGCGAGGTCCGTATTCACAAGCCGTCGCTCCGCTGCTCCTCGCCGATACGGAAGGCGTCGCGCTCGACCGCGCACCGGGCGCGCCGCCTTCGCCGGGCGCCGTGGCCACGGCTTCCTGGCGTAATCCGGCGAACGGTCAGGTGCAGATCACCCCGGGCTCCACGCTGCTCGTGACCGACACGACGTACGAGGACGTCGACGTCGTGGTTCACGTGACGGCCGGGCCACCGCCCACGGTGCACCTCGGCTCGGCGACATTCGGCAAAGGGAGTTGTCAGTGGCCGTTGACGGCGCCGCAGCCGGCGTTCGACGCCGAACTGACGCGGCGGGGTGGCTCGGTCACCTTGACGGTGAAGGGCCGCGCGCGCAGTTGCCCGGGCCCTTCCGGACGCGTCGCCGTCTCCTTCGCCGGCGACGCTCCAATCACGCTCGAGTCCATCACCGTGACGCGGATCGGCGACTAGTGCACCGCCGTCGGTGCGGGCGGCGGCGCGCTCGCGCGCCAGCGGCGGTAGAGTTCGTTGGGGGGGTATCGATGCGGAGACGATGGTACGTATACGAACCATCGTTGCGCGTTCGCAAGTAGCTCGTCGTGAACGGTCGCGAGTAGCTCGTCGTGAACGGTCGCGAGTAGCTCGTCGTGCGCGGTCGCGAATAGCTCGTCGTGAAAGGAATCGCCCGAAGCACCCCATCCGCGCGGCCGTGGTCGACGCTATCTCGACGGCGGTGCGCTAGTCAGCGCTTGAAGAGCTTGCCGAAAAGCCCAGGATCCGGCTTCGACTCGCTGCGCTTTCCGGTCGTCTTTCCGGTGCTCTTGCCGTCCGTGGATTTCTTCGGATCGGTTCCACGCGCGCCGCGGCGCATTTCGTGCAGGCGCACTTCACGAGCGGCCTCGACGTTGTGCGCGTCTTGCTCGACGATGCTGCGGAACTCGCGATGCGCCGCTTCGACGTCGCCGGATCGTTTCAAAACGCGCGCGCGGTACAAGCGGACCTTCAAGTTGTTCGGTTGTAGGCGCCGCGCGTCGTTCACCATCTTGAGGACGGCCTCGTAGTTGTTGCTCTGCGTGCGTTCCGGCTTTTGCGACAGCAGATCCGCATAAAGAGCGACGTACTCCGCTTGCTCGGCGTCGTTCTCCACGGCGATTTGCGCGTACTTCTCGGCTTCGAGGAGGTTACCGCGGCGCGCGAGCACTTCCGCTTTCTGGAACGCGGTCGCCGCGCGCAGCACGCGCTGCACCATTTCTTGCTCGTCGGGCGCCGCTCCGCCCTCGCGCATGAGGCGCTCGTATTCCTTGCGTTGTTCGTCGTTGGTGAGCACCTGGTGCGCTTCCGACATTCGCGCGAAGACGCGCATGGCCTGGTCGCGCACGTCGGCGAGCTCGGGTCCCAGCCGATCCGGATGCCACTGTTTGGCGAGCTGAAAGAACGCCGATTGAATCGTCCCGGTCGGCGCGTCCTGCGCGACGCCGAGGATTTCGTAGTAGTTCTGGGCACCGACGCGCTCCGCGCGCTCGCGGATCTCCCGGTGCATCGCCTCGACTTCCGGAGTGGGGGCCGACGTCGCGGGCGCCGGGCCCGCGGCTCTTCCGCCTGCAGCGGCCGCCGCCTTCACGGCCGTGGCCGGCGCTGGTTTGGGAGAAGCGGCCGCCGCGGGAGCAGCACTCTGAGATGCGGGAGCGACGCGCGGCGGCTCCGACGCGAAGGTCGCGGGCGGCGTCATGGACGTCAGCTCGACCCCGATGGGGAGCGCGCCGCTCCCGAGATCCAGATGGCGGGTGACGACGAGGGCGTAGAGCACCTTCTTCAGCTCGCGCTCCGGCAAGAGCCCGGTCTGAACCAGCGCCGGCACCGGCTGCGGCTTCGCGCGAAGTACGTCGACGATGCCGCGCTCCCGCGGCGTGAAACCGAACCGATTCACCCGCGAGCGCGGGTGAAGCCGCGCTTCCCGTCCGCCGAGCCTCGCGAGCGTCGCGTCCACCGCTTCCGCGGAGGCTTGCACCCGAATCGCTCGCCAGATGACGTGGAGCGCCTCCACCGGGAGCTCTTCCGTGCCGCCGTAGCCCTGGAGGAAATCTTGGCCGTCGTAGTACCCGAAGAGACTCTCCGGAGGCAGAGCGCAGAGCGACTCGATTTTCTTGCCGATCTGCTCCACGAGCAGATCGATGAGCGTGCTCGGCTCGATGAGCCCTTCGGCGACGAGCACGTCGCCGTGAAGGCGCCCCGCGGCGCGCGCTTGGTCGAACGTCGACCGGGCGCGCATCGGATCCACCGCGCCCACCGTCACCGCGAGCTCGGAGAGCGGCGACACGAGCTGCCCGAGCTTTACCCTGGCCGGGACTCCGCGCCGGAACGAAATCGCGCTCTTCTGCTTCTCCGGATCCTCGATGACCAGCGTGCCGCTCAGCCTTCGATCCAGCGCATAGACGAGGAGATTCGCGATCGGCGTGCCTCCAAGCGTGCCGGTGGCCTGTTGCGCGGAACCGGTCATGCGGCATCCCAGCGTAGCAGACCGCTCAGACGGTGGTACCTTCTTCGGCCATGCAAGGGGCTCGGCCTCCCAGAGCGCACATCCTCGTCGTGGACGACGAAGCGGCGATCCTGAGCACGTTGAAAAAAGCGCTCGCTCTGGAGGGCTACGCCGTCGACGTGGCGGGCGGGGTCGCGCTGGCCGAGGAGCGAATCCGTAGGGGTAACTACGACGTCATCCTACTCGACGTGGCGCTGCCGGACGGCGACGGCGTCGCGCTGCTCGAGCGAGTCCGCGCCTCCGGCAACGATGTCGCGACCATCATGATGAGCGGTCACGGCACCGTGGAGGCCGCCGTGCGCGCGACGAAGCTCGGCGCCCTCGACTTCCTCGAGAAGCCGCTCTCTTCCGACCGGCTCTTGCTCGTCATCGACAACGCGATGCGACTCCTCCGCGCCGAAGCCGAAGCCGTCGAGCTCAAGGCGCTCGCCGGGCACTTCGACGAGCTCATCGGCGAGAGCGCCGCCATGGCGGCGCTGCGGGACCAGGTTACGCGCGCCGCGCGATCGGGGGCGACGGTCCTCGTCACCGGCGAGCGAGGGACGGGCAAAGAGCTCGTCGCGCGCGCCGTCCACCGTGCGTCGCCCCGCAACCAAGGTCCGCTCGAGAAGCTGAACTGCGCCGCTGTTCCCGCCGACTTGATCGAGAGCGAGCTGTTCGGGCACGAAGCCGGCGCGTTCACCGGGGCCACGAAGCTCCGGCGCGGCAAGTTCGAGCGCGCGACGGGCGGCACGCTGTTTCTCGACGAGGTCGGCGACATGCCGCTCGCGATGCAGGCAAAGCTGCTGCGCGTGCTGCAAGAGTCGGAAGTGGAGCGCGTCGGCGGCGGCGAGACCATCCGCGTGGACGTGCGCGTGGTCGCCGCGACGAACAAGGACCTCGTCGAAGCGTGCAACAAGGGGCTCTTCCGCGCAGATCTCTACGATCGCCTGAACGTGCTGCCGCTCTCGCTACCGCCGCTCCGCGCGCGACGCAGCGACATCGCGCCGCTCGCGAAGCATTTTCTCGCTCAGGCCGCTCGCAGCAACGGCCGGCCCAACGTCGCCCTCACCGCGGGCGCGCTCGCCGCGCTGGAACGCTACGCCTTTCCCGGCAACGTGCGCGAGCTGAAGAACCTCGTGGAGCGCCTCGTCATTCTTTCACCTTCGGACGGCATCACCGAGAACGACGTCCAGAGCGCGCTCGGGATGGGGTCTTCGCCGGCGCGCGCGGGCTTGTATCGCAAGGGCGTCCCCTTCCGCACCCTCGCCGAAGAGGCGGAGCGCACCATCCTGGAAGAAGCGCTGGCAGAGCACGGTGGCCAAATGGCCGCGACGGCGCGCGCCCTCGACCTGGAACGAAGCCACCTCTACAAGAAAGCCCGCGCCCTAGGCCTCCGCGGCGGCACGGAAGAAGACTCGTCCTGAGAAACCAACCTCACCAGTAGCGATCAACCTCACAATGGCGAGGAGCGCGACAGAGTCGCGCGACCCCACAGAAAATGTCCTTAGCGCTCGTCAGACGGGTGCGTGGCAAAGGAACCTTCGCTCGCTCGCCCATCGGGCGGGCGAAGGTTCCGACAGTCCACTCCATGGACGAGCGCTACGTCGGGCCGGTGCGCGCGCTGCGCAAAATGTCCGTCGCGGCTTTTCGATGCGCGGCGGCGGACGGCTTGTCGCCCTCGCTCTCGAGCAGATCTGCCAGGCGCGTGTGGTCGGTGGCGAGCTCGCCCGCGCTGCCCTGTCCGCGAACGGCGCTCTCGAACTCGAACTCTGCCTCTTTGCGGCGACCCGCGCCGAGCAGCGCCTCGCCGTACAGACGATGCGTCTCCGCGTTCTCTGCGTCCACGTAAATGCCCGCCTCGCCGACCCGCACGGCTTCGTCGAGCTCGTGTCGGTCCAGGAGAAGCCGGAGCAACCGGCGATAGGCGTCGCCGTCGTTCTCTTCGATGACCACGAGCGCGCGCAGCGCCTTGAGCTCACCGTCCACGTCCTTCGCCTCGCGCGCCAGCGACGCCAGCCGATGCAGCGGCGCCGCTTGCAACGGGTCGTATTCGTGCGCCGCTTCCAGGGCCGCCCGCTGTTCGTCGCGATTCGTCGTCGCCTCGGCGAGCGCGACGCGCACCGCGTAGCCGTCGTGTCCCGCGGCGATCAGCGCCTCGGCGGCGTGCTTCGCCGCGCCTTTGTCGTTGCCCGTCTTCGCGAGCTGCAGACGGAGCCAGAGCGCGAGGCCCTGCTTCGGATCGATGCCGAGCGCCTTGTCGAGCGACGCCTTGGCGCGCTTCTCTTCGCCGTTGCCCATCCACGCGAGCGCGAGCTCCGCCTGCTTCTGCGCGTCGCCGGGCGACGTGGACGCGGCCTTCTCCGCCTCGCGCAGATCGCGGGGCCGATTCGGCGGCATGAATTGCCCCTTGTAGCGCGAGAGACGCGTGGTGAGCGCCGCGCGGAAATCCCGATCGACGTCGAGCGGAGAGACTCCGAGCGCCTCGGTGACGACGTCCTTCGTGGCCTTACCCTGACCCCAGAGCTCGAGCATGCGCCGGACCTTCGGCATACCCCAGCGCTCGACGATGTACGCGACCACCTGAGTGGACGCATAGTACGCCGTGGCCATGTCCTGCATGTCCTCGGCGTGAGAGAACGAGCGGTTCATGTCGGCGACCGACGGCAGGGTCCCGCGCCGGAGCGCGTCGTAGAGATCCGAATCGTACTCGCGGCGCCACTCGGGCCGCTCGATGAGCGTCTCGTATTCGGCGAGCCCTTCGGTGAACCAGCGTGGTACGTGGGCCTTCGAGAGCTGGATGTGGAACACGTGCGCGAGCTCGTGCCACAGCGTCATTCCGATGTTGAAGTGCTCGTCGCGCGGGCTCATCGCCGCGAGCGTGTGGCCGAAGCACACGCCCTGGATGAACGTCTGCGGAAGGCCGCTCGTGCGCACCGCGAAGTTCTCTCGGCTCGGGTAGAGCTCGATGCCGACCGGCGTCTCGGGGACGAAGCCGTACTCCTTGGTCATCTTGTCCCACGCGCGCTCGATCATCGCCGGGATGTAGCGGTCGAGGAGCTCCCGCTCGTCGCGCGAATAGCGGAAGGTGAATTTTCCGTGGACGACCGTCTCGTAATTCTTCGGAATGTCCTTTTCGTACAGATTCAGCGTGTTGAGCACGCGGACGTTGTACGGATCGGCCGCGAACGCGCGGCGCAGCGCCGCGACGCCGTCGGACTCGCGCCCGGAGCGGATCAGATTGAAGCCGAGCTGCGCGCGCACCTTCGCGTCCTCGGAGTCGGCGAGGAGCGCTTCGGTCATCATCTTGACGATCTCGTCGTAGCGGTGCTCCCACTCCGCGTACTCGCCGACGATCTGATAGAGGCGCGAGTAGCGCGGGTTGCGCGCGAGCACGGCGCGCTTCGCCCGATCGAAGCCGGGGCCGTCGTCGGCCAGAAAGCGCACGGCCGCGCTGAGGCTGAGGAGCGACAGATCCTCCGGGTTCACGGCGAGGCCCTTCTTCACGGCGAGGTCCGCCTTCGCCAGGTCCATGTCGCGCAGCGCGACGCCGCCGATGACGAAGTTCGACAGCGTCAGCGCCGGGTTCACCGCGAGCGCGTCGGTGGCGAGCTTCTCCGCCGCTTCGAAATCCAGGTTCTGCGCGAGCTTCACCTGGGCCATGCGCGCGAGCGCCTCCGGCTGCCGCGGCGCCTTCGCCAGGATGTCCGAGAGCACTTCCTCGGCGTGCCCGGGATCGTAGTTGTCCAGGAACAGATCGGCGCGCCAGAGCAGCGTGTCGACGTCGGCGGGGCCGGCGCGCTCGGATTCGTTGAAGGCGTCGTTCGCGTCCTCTACGCTACCGAGGAGCTGCGCGGCGCGCCCGACGAGCCCGAGCGTCGCGGCGTCTTTCACCCCGCCCTGGTTGTACTCGTCGATGAGCGTCATCAGGACGGGCTCGGCTTCCGTCTTCCGCCCCTGCTCGAGGAGCACCTCGCCGAGGAGCAGCCGGACTCGGCGCGCGGCCGGATCGCCCGCGGCGCTGGCGAGGACCTTTTCTGCGTCCTTCAGCTTGCCCTGACGGCGCAGCGCCTCTCCGCGAATGCGAACGAGCTCGAGCGCGATGACGGGCGGCGCGCCGACGGTGTCTTCGGCCGTCGCTTCGGCGAGCGCGTAACGACCGGTGACGAGGAGCACCTGGCAGAGCCCGAGCCGCGCCCGGGGCTCGCTCGGCGAGAGCATGCTGCGAAACGTCGACTCCGCCGCGGCGTATCGGCTCGCGGCGGAGTCGTCGAACGCTCGATCGATCGCGCTGCCCGAGGGCTTCGGCGCCACCGCGATGGCGGAAGAAGAGACGTGCTGGGTGCGCTCGCTCGATGCCGCGTGACCTGCGCATCCTGCGAGAGCGAGGCCCGCGACGACGGCCTGGGCAAGGCTTTGCCGCATCCCTCATAGGATGAGCGACGGCGCGGGCGCGCGCCAGCGTGACGACCCAAAGAAAGGTTAACCTCGAGCGGAAGCCACGGAGCGCACGACGACCTCGGTGCCCCGGCCGGCTCCGAGCGCTCGCGCCGCGTTACCGTCACGCTCCGCGATCTCCAGCACGTCGAACGCGTCGACGAGCGCGACGAGCTCGCCGCGTCCGACCTCTCCATACGTGTCACGAATCGTCGCGCGCGCCGCGCCCACCTCGGCCACGGCGGCGCCGGTCGGAACCAGGTTTCGTCCGATGTTCGTGATGAGATTTCCGAATCGATCGACGGTCACGACGGTCCCGCGCACCACGCCGGCGCTCACGGCGGGGCGCGGGATCGCCGCGTCGACCAGCACGCCGGCGTCGGCTCCGACGTCCGCGGGGACGAGCCGGCCCGCCGCGAGCTCGGCGGCCACCGGCGCGAAGACGTCACGGCCGTGAAATGTTCGGCTCGCCACGACGAGACCGAGGCGCCCGGTGTCGATCACGCGAGCCATGCTCGCGGCGTCGCGCGCGGCGACCGCCGAGAGCAAGCCGTTGTCCGGTCCGACGAAGAGGCGACCCAGCGCGGCGAGCACGATCGGACGCCGCGGCGTCCCGACGCCCGGGTCGACGACGGCCACGACGACGCTGCCCTGCGGCAGCCAATCGACGCTTCGTTCGAGCAAGAACGCGCCCTCCACGACCGCCTGCGGCGGCACCGAGTGCGTCAGATCCACGAACGTCGCTTCCGGACAGCGCGACAGCACGACGGCCTTCACGATGCCGACGAACGGATCTTGAGTGCCGAAGTCGGTGAGCAGCGCGATGACCGGGCGCGACATTCGTTCACCGGACACGGGCGGTCAAAAGCCACGCCGCGGAAGGCAGCTTCACGCCCTGCGGAGTCGCGTACGGAGCGAGCGCCGCGGCGACGGCGTCCACGGCGCGGAAGCGGACGTCCGGCGACACGCCGATGATCGCGCGGCCGACGGGCCCCAAATCGACCATCAACGTTGCCGCTTCTTGCGCGCTGCGACCGATGAAGAGCGGCAGATCGAGCGGCGCGACGGCGACGTCGGAGAAGCCCGCCGCGCTCGCGACGTACGTCACGCGCTCGCGCTTGGCGAGCGAGAACGGCCCCGGCACGTTCGGATCGATGGGCTCCGTCGAAAGGAACGACGACGTGACCCTACGCGGCAGCTCGATCCAGGGGTTTTCCGACGGATCGCGCCAGCACACGGCCGACAAGCGCCCCCCGGCGCGCAGCGCGCGACGGAGCCGCGCGAACGCCGCGACGGGATCGTCGAAGAACATGATGCCGAGTCGCGACACGACCGCGTCGTAAGTGTCCTCGTCGAGCGGGCAGGTCTGCAGATCTCCGTGCTCGAAGCGGACGTTCGAGAAGCCGGCGGCGGCCGTGCGTTTCCGAGCGACGTCCACCATTGGACCCGAAATATCGACGCCGACGGCCGTTCCGCCGGAGCCGACGCGCGACGCGATCGTCAGAGTCGTCGTGCCGCATCCGCATCCGACGTCCAGCACCTTGCTGCCGGCATGCAGGCCCGCGGCGTCGAGCATGGCTTCGCCGTGCTCGTGGAAGAGCGCGTCGTAGACCGTGCGCTGTTGCACCCACCGCGCGGCGCCCGCGGTGTTCCAGTATTCGGCTTGCGATCCCGTCACTGCTCGGCGCCTCCGTCTTCGGTGGCCGCACGCCAGCGGCTGAGGCGGCGCGGCCACGGCGTGCCCGCCTTGCTGGCGCGCCACGCCGTACGGAGCGTTGCGCGCGCGGTGGCGACGAGCCAATCCGGCGCGTCCGGCGCTCGCTCGACGTCGACTTCCCCCTGAACCCCGACGCGCGCGCTGATGGCCCACGAGCGATCCGCGTCTTGGAGCTCCCCGGCGTACTCGACGCTCCCGCCGTCCGACGAGACGAGCCGAAGCGTGAGCCTACCGCCGTTACCACCTGCCACGATGCAAAGATACGCCAGTCCTCGGTGCCCGCGGAAGGGTCGACCGCGTTGCCGCGCCGCTTCGCGCGTGGTTCATCTGTCTCGGTGTCCGTGCACCTGGTGTTTGCCCAAGCGACGACGGGCCGGCTGCCCGCGGACACCTTGCGCCGCAACGCGGCGACGCACTTCGACGCATCCATCGCGCTCACGGAACCGACATCCGCGACGGACGCGTATCGTCTGGAGCTCGGGCTCGGCTCGGAGGCCGCGCATTTCACCGTGCAGATCCGCGCCAGCACGGAGGCCGACTTCGCGCTCGCGACCGAAGCCGAGGCGCGTGGAGCGGCCGCTGGAATGGCCGCGCTCGCGGCGCGCTGCGCCTACGTCTGGCTCGTGGAGCCGTACCCGCGCACGCCGGAGTGGATCACCTGGGAATGCTGTGCGTTGCTCGCGTTGACGGCGCTCGGGCCGATCTTGCCGGAAGATCGCTCGACCCTGCTCGGCGTTCGGGGCGCGAAGCGGCGCGCAGACCGGCTGCGCACCTCGGCGTGAAGAAGTAGCGACTCACTGGACGGCGCTACGCGACGACCAGCCGTCGCCGCTGAGCTTTCCAGGTGCCCTTCCCTGCCTCGGAATAGACTCCGGGGACCACGGCAGAGCACCTACGACAACGGTTACCCTCGAGCTCGTACGCGCCAATACTGTACCAATCGCGTTCGACCACGAGCGCGCCGCACCCTGCGCAATACGTCGATTGCCCCGCGCGATCGTGCACGTTGCCCGTGTAGACGTATCGGATGCCGTGACGTCTTGCCTGCTCGCGAGCACGGGCCAGCGTTTCGGGCGGCGTCCGCGGCACGTCGAGCAGCTTGAAATCGGGATGAAACGCCGTGAAATGAAGCGGCACTTCCGAACCCAGTGATTCCACGACCCAGCCGCACAATCGGTCGATCTCTTCTTCCGAGTCGTTCTTGCCCGGAATGAGCAACGTCGTGATCTCGAACCAGACGTTCGTCTCTCGCTTCAAGTACGAGAGGGTTTCTTTCACGCGATCGAGCTCCGCGTAACAGAGCTTTTCGTAGAACCCTTCGGTGAACGCTTTCAGATCGACGTTCGCCGCGTCCATGACCGAGTAGAAATCGTCGCGCGCCGCTTCGGTGATGTAGCCGCTGGTGACCGCGACGGTCTTGATGCCCGCTGCTCGGCACGCCTTCGCCGTGTCGATCGCGTATTCCGCGAACACGACGGGATCGTTGTACGTGAACGCGACGCTCGCGCAGCCCGCGGCGCGCGCGGCTTCGGCGATCTGATCCGGCAGGGCCGCATCGCTGAGCCGCTCGATCTCCCGCGCCTTGGAAATGTCCCAGTTCTGGCAGAACCGACAACCGAGGTTGCAGCCCGCGGTACCGAAGCTCAGAACGCTCGTCCCGGGGAGAAAATGATTCAGCGGCTTCTTTTCGATCGGATCGACGCAAAAACCCGACGCCTTCCCGTAGCTCGTGAGGACGATTTCGCCGCCGACGCGCTGCCTCACGAAGCAGAACGCGCGCTGCCCTTCGTGCAATCGGCAATACCGCGGACAAAGATCGCACTGCACGCGCCCGTCGGGGAGCATGTGGTGCCAGCGGCCTAGCTCGGGCCGGCGCGAAGTTGCCGTATGCTCCATCGAGCGGAATCTAACCCGCGCTATTCGACGCGCTAGGGTTGGCTCCCAGTTTGTTGGGGTTTAGATCGATTAGGACGATGTTCGAGTGACGGCGCGGAGCGTCGTGGGGTTTTGGTTTTTTGGGCTCGGTTCGACGCGGAACCCTCGCTTGCGCTGCTCGCTTCCGGCTCCGCTGCTCGCTCGCGCACTGCGATTCACGGGTCGCGTGGGGGTTGCCTCACATCCCCCTCTCCCCCAGAGGCGGACTTTGTTTCTGCTGACCGCGCAGAGCGTCGTGGGGTTTTTGGTTTCTTGGCTCGGTTCGACGCGGAACTCTCGCTTGCGCTGCTCGCCTTCGGCTCCGCTGCTCGCTCGCGCACTGCGATTCACGGGTCGCGTGGGGGTTTCCTCACATCCCCCACTCCCCCAGAGGCGGACTATTTGCGATCAGACGGTGCGCGACTTGCTTGCTTCCCTGACTTCCCCCAGAGGCGGACGTTTGGCTCGTCTCATCGAACAGCACGTTCATCCCCGGATCAGTAAGCTCTCCACGTCGATGCCGGCGCTGGCTAGCACCGACGTTTGTACGCGTACGAGGTCCGCGATGCCGGAGAGGCCTAGGTCGATCATGGCGTCGATGTCGGACCGCGGCACGGCTTCGCCTTCCGCGGTTCCCTGGATCTCGACGATGGCTCCTTTCGCGGTCGCGACCAGGTTCAGGTCGACGCGCGCGGTGCTGTCCTCGGCGTAGCAAAGATCCAACGCCAGGTTGCCGCCGACATGCCCGACGCTCACGGCCGCGATCTGGTCGCGGAGCACCGGTCGGCCGACGCGCCCCGTCTTCCGTGATTCGGCGACGGCGAGCGCGACGGCGAGCCACCCGCCGGTGACCGACGCGGTGCGCGTCCCGCCGTCGGCTTCGAGCACGTCGCAATCGACGACGATGGTGCGCTCGCCGAGCCGGTCCAGGTCGATCGCGGCGCGAAGCGCGCGCCCGATGAGCCGCTGGATTTCTCGCGAGCGCCCCGACAGCGGCTTGTCGCGACCGTCGCGGTTCTCGCGGCGCTTCGGGTTCGCGCGCGGGTGCATCTGGTACTCCGCGGTGATCCAGCCGCGGCCCTTGCCGCGCATGAACTCCGGCACGGAGTCGTCGACCGACGCCGTCACGAGCACGACGGTCCCGCCGGCGCGATAGAGCACACTGCCCTCCGACAAACGATGGAAACGCGGCACGACCTCCACGGGTCGCACCGTCCGCAAATCTCTGCCCGGCCGAGTCGATGATTCCATGAGGCGCGCGAATCTACCTCAAAGTCGCCTCGCGGGCCCCCGTCCTCCGTGCCAGGATTCTGCGCCATGAGCGAACGCGGCTTCCTCCGCATCTCGGAGATCTTCGAGAGCATCCAGGGGGAAGGGGCGTCCGCAGGCGCGCCGAGCGTCTTCGTTCGCCTGGCGAACTGCAATCTGCGCTGCACCTGGTGCGACACGCGTTACACGTGGGACTGGGCGCGCTACGACTACGACAAGGAAGTCCGGCGCGTCCCGGTGCGCGCGGTCGCCGAGCAGCTCGCCGCGAGCGGTCCGTCGCACGTCGTCGTCACCGGAGGCGAGCCGCTGCTGCAGCAGCCGGCCCTCGTCGAGCTCCTGTCCGCGCTGCCACCCGCGCGCCACGTCGAGGTCGAGACGAACGGGACAATCGCGCCGGTCCCCGAGCTCGCCCTGCGCGTGAATCAGTGGAACATCTCTCCGAAGCTCGCCAACAGCGGCGAGCCCCGCGACCGCCGCACGGTCACGGAGGCGCTCGCGTCGTTGCACCGGACCGGACGCGCGTGGCTGAAGCTCGTGATTGAATCGACCACCGACATGGACGAAGCACGCGCTCTCCTGGACGAGCTCGGTTGGCCGAGAGAGCGCGTCCTGCTCATGCCGCAAGCCGCGTCGCGCGAAGAGCTCGCGGAGCGCATGCCCGTCGTGCTCCGGCTGGCGAAGGAGCACGGCGTCGGCGCGTCGCCGCGCCTGCACGTGGAGCGCTGGGGCGGCCGCCGCGGCGTTTGAGCCTCAATAGCCGAACACTTTGAGCGCCGAAGCGGTGTCGACGTCGAACGTCGCCGGCAGCGCGGGCCTGCGTCCACGGAGCGAGAGCGCCTCCGATTCGGCGTGAAATGTGCGACGCCAGAGGGCTTCGGCCGCGATGGGGCTCTGCGAGAACGCGTCCGTCGCGCACGCCGGATCCACGTCGAACTGGCACAAGAACGGCCGCCGGCCGATGTCGCCGGTGAGCAGCCACTGCCCGAATCGCGTGGCGTATCGCGAGCCGAGCGTCGCGGTCAGCGGATGTCCGTCCAGCGGAAGCTCGCCCTTCGCCAGGCGAAGCAGATCCACGCCGGCGATTCCTTCCGTACCGACGCCGAGCGCGCGGAGCAGCGTGCTGGTCACGTCCGTCGTGCTGGTCATGGCCCGGGTCTGCGTCCCCGCGAGCGCGCCGTCGGGGAACTTCACGATGAGCGGCGTGAGCAGGACGTCTTCGCGCAGCGGCGGCAGCGGCGCGAACGGGATGGACGGCGGATCTCCGGACGCCACGTCGCCCATGAGCACGACCAGCGAACGGCCGTAGAGGCCCGTGCGGTCGAGCACCTCCAGGACGCGCCGGATGCCCGCGTCCTGCTTCCGCAGAGCCGCTTCCTCGAGCGCCCGCAGCCGACGCCAGTCGTCCGCGGTCAGCCGTTGCTCCGCGGGGCTCCGCTTCTGCGCGCGCAGGTTCGAGAGCACGATCGCCCCCGCGCGCGGCTCGAGCGCTCCCGAGTACTCCTCCGGCGGCATGCCGGCGACCTCGTCGCGCGTGACGTCCCAGGGCGGGTGACCGCCGCGCACGTGCACGACGAGGAGCAGCTGCGCGTCGCGATCGGCGTCGTATTGCTCCTTCAGCCACGCCGCGCCCCGGAACAGCGGCTCCGCCGCGGGCAAATCGCGCACCGGCGAGATCGCGTCGTACTGGTCCCACCCGCGATCGAACCCGAACGCCGGAAAGCTCAGCGGCACGCCGGTGATGAGCGCGGAATGCACGCTGCCCTCCTTCGCGCGCTCCCCGATGAGCCGCACGTCCTCCGAGAGACGGGACATCGGATCCTCGAGGCCGTGAGCGCGCGGCGGCAGCCCCGTGAGCAGCGACGCGAACACGGCGGGCAGGACGCTCGTCGCCGCGCGATAGCGATCGAACGCGACGCCTTCGCGCACCAGGCGCGCGATCGTCGGCAGGCCGACGACGGGCCCCCACGGCGGAATCGACCGCCGATCGAGCCCCGAAGCGACGATGATCACCACCGCCGGCGCGCGGCCGATCTCGACGAGCGGTTCGGGGTTCGACGGCGCGGTCGTCGGCTCGCCGAACGCGACGCGGCCGCTGCCCGTCGACTCGATCGCCGAAAGCTCGAGGCCGATGACGCGACCGGCGTATTGCTCGAGATCGACGGTCAGCGGTGTCCACACGGCGCCCGTTCCACCGGTCACCTTCCGCTCGGCGACGACGCGCGGCGCTTCGCCGTCTTCCACGACGCTGATCCGCGCGAGCCCGCGCCCGTTTCCCCAGTATCCAGCGCTCGCGCGGAGCTTCATCCCCGGCGCGACGCGCAGCGTGCAGCGCACCGTGGACGGCGATCTGAGGACGACGGCGCGCTGCGGATCGCCGTCGAGGACGACGTCCGTCACGATGTCGCGCAAGGTCGGCGGCGCGTAGCTGTCCTTCGACTCGATCGGACGACCGACGCGCACGTAGTCGACCTCGGCGAACGGGTCGTCCGCGCCTTCACGGCCGCCACCGAACCGAAGCGTCACGGTGTGCGTCCCGATCCCGAGCTCTTCGAGCGGCAACGAGACGATCTTCGGCTCGTCGCGAGACAGCGCGATCACGCCTAGACGCCGCTCGTCGACGTACACGTTGGCGGACCGCGACGCGACGCCGAGCGCGCGCACGCTGACCTCCACGTGCTGCATCGACTGGAGGACGGCGAACTCGAACGCGAGACGCCTCGTGTGAACGCGCGCGAACGAGGCGCCGCCACGTTCGTGCAAATCCGAGGGGTCGAACGCACCGAGCGTGTGATCGCGGCGCGGATCCGTCGCGGAGGAGCCGACGTCCAGGAAGACCCCTTCGTGCTCCACGTCGCAGTCGGTCAGCTCGTCGATCCAGCGCAGCGCCGTGGGAGCGGCGGCGCGCGCGGCGGCCGCGGGCGCCGACGCGACCGGCTGCGGCGGCGCGCCCTCGGCCGGGTCATGGCTCGCGCAGCGGTTCGCGAACGTGAGCAGCAGGAGCGCCGCGATCCGTCTCACGGCACCCGCGCCACCTCGATGTGCGTGCGCCGGGCGCGCCGCACCTCGATGGGCTGCGCGACGTCGACGCCCTCTGCCTGAATGCGAATCTCGTGGGCGCCCTCGCGCAGCGGAACTTGCCGCATCGGTCCTTTTCCGATGAACACGCCGTCGACGTAGACGGACTCGGCCGGATCGACGTTGACCTCGAGCAGACCGCGATCTTCCGAGACGGCAAGGCCCGCCGGTAGATCCAGGTCCTTCGAAGTGAGCGCGAGGCGCCCCCCGCTCGCCGGGACCGCGGACGACGAGGGCGCAGGGCTCGTCGGGTCCGCCGTGGTGACCGGCGCCGATTCCGTCGGGGCGACGTTCGCGGAGCTCGCCGCGACGGGCGCCGGCGCGCCGGCGAACCCGTTGCGCAGCACCGTGATGATCTTGAACGACGCGAACGCCGCCACGGCCATCACCGCGACGACGACGAGGATGTTCGTCGCTTCCGGCGCCGCTTTGCGCGGCGGCACCGCCGGCGAACGATGCGACGCGCCGCGGCCGGCGAGGGATCTCGCGCCGACGGGCGGGGTCGTCCGCACGCCCTTCGACGGGATGGCGCGCGGGGTGGCGGTCGACGGCTGGGTTTTCGGCGCGCCGCCGACCGCGCTCGCGACGGCCTCGCCGAGCTCGAGCTCCGGCGCCGGCGTTCGCGATGATTCTCCGGCGCGCGCCGTGCCCGCGCTCGCGGACGGCTCTGCGGCGACCGGGGTGCCGTCGGGCGGCGTGAGGCGGCGCACCTCCGGAGCTTCGGCGGCGGCGGTCTCGCTCGCGGACACCACGGCGATGACCTCGGCGATCGCGTTCGACGGCGCGGAGACGTTCACCGGCGGCGGCGAGAGCTCCGGCTCGGCGACGGGCGGCGCGCCGCTCTGCTCCGCCGAAGGCAACGCCGCGACCGGCGACACGGCCGTCTTCGTCCCCGCGGCGGCTGCTGCTTCCTTTTGTCCAGCGGGCTGCGGCGCAGATCCGTCCACATCGGTGGTCGATTCGGCCGGCTCTTTTTCTTCGACCACCGCGGCGGCCGCCGGCGCGGGCGGCTCCGAAGCCGCCGCGACGAAAGCTTCACTCGAATCGCGCTCCACGCCCGCGGGCAACGTGATCGGGCTCGCGCCTTCCGGCGCGGGCGATTCTTCGCGCGCCGCGTCCTTTTGCGGCGGTCCTTCGCCCGCGGCTTCTTTCTGCGGCGGTTCTTCGCGCGCCGCCTCGGCGGGAACGGCTTCTTCGATCCTCGGCTCTTGCTGCGCCTTCCAGAACTGCGACGAAACGGACGCGGGCAGCGACCGCAGCGCCGTCTCGAGCGGCGACGGCTCCGCCGGCAGCGACGTGGGCGGCGCCGCGCCCTTCTGCGAAACGCGCCCCGACTCCGGTCGCTCCTCCACGCCGTCGGCGGGGGGAACCACGCTGTCGCCGAGGATCGCGAAGAGCTCGTCCGGGCCTTGCGCCTTTTGCGAACCGGGCGCGGCTCCGCCGATCTCCCAGTCGTCGAAGCCGCCGATGGCGTCGCCGCCCTTCGCGCGTTCGACTTCGGCGAACGCCTCGCTCGGTTCGGCGTTCGCCGAGCCGTCGCCCGCGGGAGGCTCCTTTGCCGCGAGCGCGACCGGTGGACCCGGCGTGCGGAAATCTCGCGCCGCCTCCAGGTGGACGTTCGCGCGGCTCGCCTCCAACTCCGCGAGCGCGACGGCGAGTAAATCTTCGCCGTCGAAGCCCACGATGCGGGTGATCGCGCCGTGCAGCACCAGATCGACGAGCACGGATTCGAGCAATCGCGGCGACGCGCCGGCGGCGACGATGTCGGACGGAGGCACGCCCTCCGCCAAGCGCCGCACGATGGCCGCCGCCGAAACGGGCGTCGCGCTCAGGTAAGGCTCGAGCACCCCTTCCTCGATCTCGACTTGAGCGACGCGCGCTGGATTCGAAAGCGCCCGCTGCGCGGCGCGAGCGCGCTCGACCGGTTCCGCGATCAGCTCGTCGAGCGGGGTGTCCCAGATCTGGACGCACGGAGAGTCGTCCCGGGTGACGGTGAAACGACCCGCGCGCACGCCGAGGAGCGCCGAGAGCGCTCGCTCACCGCGATCGAAACGGCCGTCCGCCGACGTGCGGGTCGCGGTGCGCACGCGGCCGCCGCGCACGTCGACCTCGTACAGGTAAGCGGCGTCGCGCACGGTCAGCCGCGCGTCGACGCTCTTCTTACAGACGAGCGAAAGGACGAGCCGCGGCGTGACGCCGTCGAGACGACCGCGCGCCGCCCCGCCCTCGGACAGCCGCGCCTCGATGCGCGCCCGGGGCAACAGCACTTCACGCACGCGCTGCACGACCGTCGAGGCCGTCGCTTCTTTGCGCAGGTAACCCTGGGCGTCCGCGCCGAGCTCTCGCACGCGCTGCAGCAAGTCTTCCTTCCACGAGAGCAGGATGACCGGGACGTCGCTCAGCGCGACGTCGCGCTTGATCTCGCGACACAGCGCGAAGCCGTCGAGGGTCGGCATCAGGATGTCGCTGACGATCACGTCGGGCGAGGCCTTGCGCGCGACGTCGAGCGCGTACGCGCCGTCGTGCGCCTCGATCACCTCCGCGCCGCCGCTGCGCAGCAGGCCGCTGATGAACCAGACGACCGCCGGATCGTCGTCCACGACGATGATCGTCCGTCCCTCGAGCGACACGCCCTCCGCGGATCGACCGCCGGCGGAAGAAGGCCCGCGCGAGCGCTCGTCGCCCATCCAAGGTGCGAGCGGTACGGCGCCTTCCGGCCCGCTCGCGTCGAAGCGCACGAATCCGCCGGAGCGCAACGTGACCAGCTCGCGGATCCGCGCGACCGCCGACCACACCGCGGCGAGCACGTCCGTGCCCGCGCCGAGCGGCACCTGCGTCGCGCGGCTCTGCGCCTTCACCGCGTCGACCAAGCCGCGGCGGATCTCGTGCGCGATGCGTTCACCGAGCGCCTCGACCGTGACCTCGCCGATCGCGTCGATGCGCTCCGCGGGTGCGGCGCGTTCGCGCGCCACCTCGAGCACCGAACGACGCAAGGTGTCCGGGCTGACCGGCTTCGGCAACACCCGCGCGACGCCGAGCGCGACGAGGCTCGCGGCGGCCTCGGGCCGGTCGAAGCTGCCGACCGCGACGATCCGCACCGGATCCAGCAGCGGATCGTAGACGAGCGTCTCCATCAGCTCGCGCGCGCCGGTGAGATCCGCGTCGACGACCGCGACGTCGGGCGCGGTGATGCGGACGATGGCCTCCGCGCGGTCGCTCTCCTCGGCGCGCTCGAGCTCGAGGCCCGCCGTGTCGACGCCCTGACCTCGCTCGAGCGGTTCCGCGAGCGCCGCCGGCCCGAACACGAGCACGCTGGTCGGAAAGCCGCCGCCGCGGCGATCGATCCCCGCCGCTCCCTGAGCGTCGCGCGCGCGCGCGACGGGAGCGGCCGCGCCGAGGACCAGAGAAGGAACGAGGTCGAGCGTCCTTCCGACGAGACCGAGCTCCGCGGGCCCGAGCACGGCGGCGGAGGTTCGCCCGAGCACGGCCTCGGCTTCGCGAAACGCGTCGAAGACGCGATCGAACCCGAGCACGCCCGCGGCCGCGCCGAAGGCGTGGATGCGGCGCCGCAGGTGATCGCGCAGCGGCGCCGACCTCGGCGCTTGCTCCAGCGCGAAGAGCGCCTGCCTCAAGGCCTCGAGCCGGCGCGCGAGGCTCGCGACGAACTGAGCCCGTGAATCGGCGAGACTGGTCTCAGCTTCGCCGGGCGGAGCCCCCGCTTGCTCGACCATGTGCCGGCCCTACCACGAGCGAGCCGCCGCTCGCATCTTCTGAAAGGGGATTGTTTGCACCAGCGCGCGGTGAGATCGGCAGATCATGACTCGAACGGAATACTCGTCCCGGGGCATTTGGTCAGAAGGTCTATGACGCGGGCAGCTCGCCGCTGAAGACCCACCGCGCGGGTCCACGCAGGCGCACCGCGAGCGTGTGCGCGTCCACCCACACCTCGAGCGGGCCCCCCGGGAGACGCACTTCGATGGGTTCGCCGAATGGCACCTTGCCGGCGAGCGCCAGCGCCGCTGCGGTCGCGGCAGCCCCTGTCCCGCAGGCGAGAGTCCGGCCCACGCCACGCTCCCACACGACGACGTCCGCTGCGCGCGCCGCGCGTTGCGCGACGAACTCCACGTTACTGCCTCCCTTGATCTGCGCCGACACCGCGGCACCGACGGCATCGGCGTCCTTGCCGTCGAGGAGTCCGGCGAGCGAGATGGCGTGGGGGTTCCCCATGGAGATGCGCGCGAAGCGGTACTCGCGACCCGCGTGCTCGGTGACGAGCTCCCCTTGCGCTTCGGCGCGCCCCATGTCGATGAGCACCTGCGCCGCTGCACCGCGACGGGACACGACGCAGCGCTTCGGGCCGGCGTCGGTGTCGACCGTGTACTCGGCGGCGTCGAGACCGTCGGCGCGCGCGAGGTGAAGCGCGACGCACCGCAGGCCATTGCCGCACATCTCCGGACGCGAACCGTCGGCGTTGTGAACGACCATGGTTGCGCGCGCGCCCGGTGAACGCGGCGCGGCGACGAGCAGCACGCCGTCGGCGCCGACGCCGAAGTGCCGGTCGCAGAGCGCGACGGCGTTGGCCGACAGCGTCGCGCTCGCGCCCTCGACGATGACGAAGTCGTTGCCGAGGCCTTCGTATTTTTGGAAACCCAACCCTTGCATCGCGCCATCCCGGACGGCAAATCGGGAACCCGAGCCTAGCGTCGTCGCGCCGCCTTGGCCACCACGTCGGTTTTCGCAAGGCCTTCGAGCCGTACACGCTTGTGCCGGCTCGTCTCCCCCGACACCAGCGAGACGCGGCGCTTCGGGATCCCGAAGTGATCCGAGAGCGCACACACGAGCTCCTCGTTCGCCGCGCCGTCGACGGGAGGCGCCGCGAGCGCGACCTCGAGCACGCCGTTCTCCACACCGAGGACCCGCGTCCGGGACGCCCTCGGCTTCGCGAGCACTGGAATCACCGTGCCGGTGGTGTCTTCCCGCATGTCCAGCGTTGCCCCCGGCGCGGTCTTTTCCGACACATTCTGCTGAGTTACAGCCCCACCATCGGGGGTGTCCAGGGCTCTCCCTCGGCCTTTCGCCGGGCCCTTGCCGTGCCGACTCGCTCCGCGTTCGCCCTGGTCGATGGTAGAGCCGCCGGAGATGGAGCGTCCTCTTCTGTTGAGTGGGTTCATGGCGACGGGAAAATCCACCGTCGGACGATTGATCGCCGAGCGGTGCGGTCGAGCGTACGTCGACATCGACACGGAGATCGAGCGCTCCACGGGCCGAACGATCGCCGAGCTCTTCGCCGAGCGCGGCGAACGCGCCTTCCGCGCGCTCGAGCGCACCGAGCTTGAACGGTTTCTCGACGCCGGCGGCCCGGTCGTCGTGTCGCTCGGCGGCGGCGCGCTGCTGGATCGCGGCGCGCGGCTCGACGCGCTCGACCGCGGGGTCGTCGTGACCCTGGAAGCGACGCCGGAGGAGATCGTAGAGCGAGCCGGCGACACTTCCACGCGTCCGCTGCTCGCCGGTGCCGACCCGCGCACGCGCGTCGACGAGCTGCTCCTCGCCCGCAAGCTCGCGTACGCGGAGTGTCACGCGCGCGTCGCGACGACGGGCAGGGCGCCCGACGACGTCGCGCGCGACGTCCTCGCGGTGTGGCGTCGCGATCCGGTCGCCGTCGCAGCCGGCGCGGATTCGTACGCCGTGGAAGTCGGCGACGACATCGCCGCCGAGCGGCTGCCCGCGTTGCTCCGCGGCGCGTCGCTCGGGCTGCTGGTGACGGATCGCACCGTGCGCGAGCTGCACGGCGACGCCGTGGAGAACGCGATGGAGCAAGCCGGCATCCGGACGGCGACGGTGGCGCTCGACCCCGGCGAAGAGCACAAGAACACCGCGTCGCTCGAACGGATCTGGAGCGCCGCGCTCGCCGCGGGCGCCGATCGCAAGTCGCGGTTCGTCGCGCTCGGCGGCGGCGTCGTCTCCGACGTCGCGGGCTTCGGCGCGGCCACGTGGATGCGCGGCGTTCCGTGGCTCTGCGTCCCGACGACGTTGCTCTCCATGGTCGACGCCGCCGTCGGCGGAAAGACGGCCATCGACCTGAAGGCGGCGAAGAACGCCGTCGGCGCGTTCTGGCAGCCGTCGGCGGTGCTCTGCGACGTGCGTCACCTCGCGACCGAGCCGTCGCGCGGCTACGTGAGCGCCCTCTCCGAAGTCGTGAAGACCGCGCTCATCGGGGACGCCGCGCTGCTCGACTTCGTGGAACGACACGCGACCGACATCGCCGCCAAGGACCCTGCCGTCGTTATCGAAGTCGTGAAGCGCTGCGTCCGCGTGAAGGCCCGCGTCGTCAGCCTCGATCCGCGCGAAGAGAACATCCGGGCGTGGCTCAACCTCGGCCACACCGTGGGTCACGCCCTGGAGGCGTACGGCGGCTACGGCAAGCTCCGGCACGGCGAGGCCATCAGCCTGGGCCTCGTCGCGGCGCTTCGCATCGGCGAGCGCCTCGGGATCACGGAGCGTCCGCTCAGCGATCGCTGCATCCTCCTACTGCGCGCCCTGGGCCTTCCCGCGGACTTGCATAGCCAGCCGCTGGCGCGCGCCGTCGACCTCGTCGGCCACGACAAGAAGCGAGCCGGAAGCCGGCTCAAGTTCATCGCCGCGAGAGCGCCCGGCAACGTCGAAATCGTGGACCTCGACGTCCAGGACCTGCGCGCCCACGTGCTCGCGCTGGCCTCCTGAGAGCGCGGTAAGAGTATTCTTATATGAGTGCGCCGTAAACGATCTGCCGACTTTTGGCGCTCTCCGCGCGGGCCGCATAGAATTGAGGCTCGACCTGGCACGTGTCGTCGCCGGTCGCTTCGAGGTTCCCCGCATGAACAGGATGCTTCGTTCCTTGGTCGTAGGCGCGTTCGCTGCCGTCGGCGTCGCCGTCCTCACGCCCGCTTGCGCGGACAACAACAGCAGCATCTTCATCGCCTCGGTCCTCTACGACCAGGCTCCCCAATGCACCGTACAGGCGGATTTGACCGCCCCGACCCTCGGCGGCGGAACCCTCGATCTGGCGTTCCGGAAAACCTACGAGGCGTCGCTCCTCGTCGGCAATCAGCTCGCGTCGCGTGGTTCCAAGCAGACGCTCCGCACCGAGACGTCGCGCGTCACCCTCCGCGGCGCCGAGATCACCCTTTCGGACTCGACTGGCGTCGAGCTCAACAATTTCTCCGTGAACGGCACCGGCTTCGTGGACGTCAGCCGCGGTGAAGATTCCGGCCTCGGCATTTTCGAAGCGGAGCTGATTCCGGCGTCCATCGGTGACGAGCTCCTTGTGCGGCTGAACCAATTCAAGATGGCCCACATGTCGAAGTCTCAGGAGACGTCGCAGCAGGTCGTCGCCAAGGTTCGCGTCTTCGGCGACACCCTCGGCAACGAAGAGCTCACGTCGAGCGAGCTCAGCTTTCCAATCACCTACTGCGAGGGCTGCCTCATCAACTATCCGCTCGAGGCGATTGGCATGAACCCGACCACCAACCAACCGCAATGTAGCAACATGCTGACCAACGTTCCCCAGGGTGGTTGCCGACTCGGACAGGACGATCCGGTCGATTGCCGGACTTGCTCGTCGACGCTCGCGCTTTGCAACAACGTTCCCACGGGCATGTAGCTCGGGTCGACGCCCGTCGTGCGCCCGGCCCGGCACGCCTCCGTCTTGGTCGCGCTGTCGTTCGCGACGGCGGCCACGACCGCAGTGGCACAGCCGGAATGGAGCTCCGCGTTCGTTGCCGGCGCGGTCGTGCACGGACCGGGCTCGACTTGGAACGCCGACTTCTACGGATCGGTGCGCGGCGACGCCCTCTTCTTCAGAACGAGCCGGCACTCGCTCGGCTTCGGACCGGCGCTCGAGATCGGAACCGCCGGCTTCTCCGATGCACGGTTCCTCGGCAGCGCCGAGCTCCTCGCGCCCATCGGTGAATTCCTGGCGGTCACCGTCGCGCCGGGCGCCACGGTTCGAACCTCGAGCACCGGCGCGGTCCCGGGACTCTCCGGTCGCGCCTTCTTCGGAATGCGCGCGTACGGGTACACGGACTACGCGTTGAACGCGGGCCTCGTCCTCGGCTACGACCAAGACATCGGCGGCCCGCGCGAGCACGCCATCGTCATCGGCGCGCAGATCGACGGCCTCGTCCTTGCACTCCCGGTGCTCTTCTTCGTCTCGCTCTTTCACGGTTCGAGCGATTGAAACAGGGTCCGGTCGCCTTCCGTCGGCGCTTCCGCGACGATCTGGCCGCACCCGGGTAACCGCTTCCATTCCAACGCTTTTTTAGCGCTCGTGCAGTCGACACCGCCGCACGCGAAGAGCCGCCGGAACGGAGCGCATTTCCATCGTGCGCCGCGGATGCTACGGTCATGCCATGGATCGCGTGCCGGTCGAGCTTCGTGTCGGCGGCCACACCTATCGGGTCGTGGGCAACACCGGCCCCGACGAGCTCCAGCGACTGGCGAGCATCGTCGACGGCAAGCTCCGCGAGCTCAACGCCTCGAGCGCGTACCATCCGCAGAGTCTTCTTCTGGTAGCCATGGCGCTGGCCCACGAGCTCGAGGTCGAGCGATCGCGACGGCGCGACGCCGAGACACGCGCGCGGGACGTCGAGACTCACTCCCGCGACATGCTCCGCAGCCTGCTCGATCGGGTGGATGCCGCGCTCGAGCTCGTCGACTCCGAACCCTCCGCGGAACCGCCCGCCGTCGTCGTCGGATCGCCCGAAATCTGAGCGCTCGCGGCCACGCAGGTGCCGCCCCGTCGGCGCAATGCGCGCAACGTCACCTCCGCCGGCGCTTCGCTCCGCGGCGTCAGAGAGCGCTTCGCCCGAGGAGACCGTACTGCCATCTCCGGACGAGCGTCCCACGCATTCGATCCAACGTGACGACGAGCCCGACGCTTACCAGCAGCAAAGAAACTGCAAACGCAACACGCAAAGCCTCGGCACCCGTCTCGGGCGCCTGTCCCGAGAGGTGCACGATCTCAAACACGAGCACATGCCCGATGTAGATGCCCCACGACGACCGGCCGCAGAACTCGGCAAACCGCAAGACGAAGTTCCCCCGTAGCGGTTCGAGTCGCACCAAGAGCCCCAGGAGCGCGATGGTCAATGGCACATCCAACAGATTTTCCAGCGCCTGGTGATCCACCGGACCGACGAAGAGCTCTTCGTTCATGACCGGGAAGTTAACGAGCAGCGTGACACCACAACCCCAGACGGCGCACGCTATTAGGGTTGCCGTGAGCCCCGGACGCGATCGCATGAACCGCGCGATGAAAATGCCGGCGACGACGTACAAAAAAACACGGGGCGCAAAGACCCAATAATAAAAGAAGCCCGGGGGATAAACGTTCGTACTCACGTGCCGGCGACCAAATTCAACGACGTCCCACACGTGCCGAGCGGACCAAACACAGATGAGCGCGGCAATCGACAGAGCGGCGAACGGGCGCAGGCGGATCGCACTCCAGCGAATCGCCGGAAAGCAGATGACGAGCTGGGTCAACAGCGTGATGAACCACGTGGGCCCTATCCAGGGGGAGTATCCCATGAAGGTAAGTATTGCTTCCCCCCATCCCACGTGGAGCGCGTCCGTCATGCCGAGGCTCATTACGGTGAACCACCAGCAGCCTGCCATCAGCCAGATCGGCACCACGAGCCGGGCGAGGCGTCGGCCGTACCACTCCCGCAACTTTTCGCGCAGCGAAATCTCCCCTCGTGACTCCCAAAACGTGTTCGACGTGACACCAAAGAGCACGAGAAAAATCGGGACTGCACGATTGATGACGTGCAGATAAACGAACGTCGTTTCATACGTCTTCGCGTGGATGCAGATGACCGCGACGATTGCCAAGCCTTTGAGCCAATCAATGGCCGGGACGTGTGCCACGCGAGCCTGAGTCATCGACTTTCCACGGGAGCAGAGGGTACTCGACGTCGAGTGTCATGCACGGAAAAATGCCGCGTTTGGCGATCGGATGGTCGACGCTGGCGAACCGATCGCGCAGCGCGCGACGGGGTATGACAACGATATGGCGCGTTCCGGAACAAGCGGATGTGGGTGGCTATCTGGTTCGTCGCTTGTTCGATGCTGATGCACGAGATCCTGCTCACGCGCGTGGTCGCGCTTCGCCTCTACTTTCACTTCGCGTTCCTGGTCATTTCGAATTGCTTGCTCGGGCTCGGCGTGAGCGGCGCGCTGCTCGTGACGTACCAGGAGAGCTGGAAGCACGCGCCGCGCCTCTGGCTCGAACGTCTCTGCGCGGTGTACGCGATGCCGCTCGTCGCCCTCATGGGCGCGCCGCCGGCGATCGCGTAGTCCTTCGGCAGTCGTCCGGAACGACCACAGACCCGCCGCCGCCGTTCGCTTCGTTTCACCGGAACGCGCACACGCCCGCCGCGCACGCCGCTGCGCCATTCGCTTCGTTTCATCGGAACGCGCGCACGCCCGCCGCGCCATTCGCTTCGTTTCATCGGAACGCGCGCACGCCCGCCGCGCACGCCGCCGCGCCATTCGCTTCGTTTCATCGGAACGCGCGCACCGTCACGTCGGCCAGCGCTTCGCTCATCGTACGGATGTCCGAAGTCGGATGCGCCGCGAGGTACTCCACCGCGCCGATGAACGCACCGACCACGCACGCCAAACGCGCAGGGTCTGCCGCCAGGCTCAGCGCGCCGCTTCTCCGACCGAAGTCGATCGCCGCCCGGAGCTCCGTCTCCAGCTCCCGGACGATCGACGCCCGTTCCTGCGACGCCCCGTCGCACACCGCAGCCAGCAACGTCGTCCGACGCGAAAGCTCGGACAGCCACGCCGACGATAGCGCGCGCAATCGTTCTCGCGGTGTCCTCGCCGCGCCGACGGCCGCCGTCACCGCGCTCTTCATCTCCTGGACGGCTCGTCGCACCGCTTCCCCGACCGCCGCTTCGCTCGTCTCGAAGTGCTCGTAGAACGTATTCCGGCCCACACCGGCCACCTCGATGATCTCGTTCGCCGTCGCTCCACGCACCCCTCGCAACGCGACAACCGCACTAGCCGCTTCAACGATCCCCTCGTAAGTCCGTTCCCGCCGTTCCGTCTCCGACCGTCCGCGATCCCACCGCCCGCGCCCCCCGCCTGTCCGTCCCTCACCCGTTTCAAGTCCAGAAGGCCCGCTGCTGCTCACGACAACAGTGTACCTCGCCCGAACGCTCCGAAGAATACAGTGATGTATTTAAAGTCGCTAAGAAGCGCTCGTTGCGTTCAAGTTAAGTAATTAAAATTGATTCATTATTTGATTAATATCATCTGCTCTTCTTACTGCTCCGACCCGTTTGGCCGGCCCTCATGTCGCCACGGCCAGCGCTTCCGAGCTCGCGGGTCCCCACTTCCACTGCGCATCGGCGCGCTGCGAGCCATGAGCGGACGCCGCCAGTCAGCGCTTAACCAACCTCGAGTGGCCCGAGACCCTGAGCAGACGCGGCCTCGAGACGACGGCGGTCGACATGACGAAGCGCTTAGACCTCGAGTTGACGAAGCTGCCACCACTCGATCCTTGCGCTGAGGGGCGGTGGTCGACATGACGAAGCGCTTACCCTCGAGTAGCCCAACGCCCCTGGGAGGGGAGACGCAGGCCCCAGACGCCGGTAGTCGACATGACGAAGCGCTTACCCTCGAGTAGCCCAACGCCCCTGGACAGACGCAGGCCCCAGACGGGCGGTGGTCGACATGACGAAGCGCTTAGACCTCGAATAGGCCGATGCCCCTGGGCAAGCAGAACCGGCCTTGTCGACCGGGGCCCGGCTGCGGCCGCTGGCGTGCTGCCCATTGCAAATCACGGCAGACCCGGGCGCGTCGCACCAAGTTCCGGCGACTAGCGAAATGCCGGTCAACCCCGCCAAGCTCGTTGCTGACGCACGCAACGAGTTGCGCACCGCAGCCCGCCGGCCATCCGTCGCAATCTGAGTCTTGAGCGCCTATCGGCCAGCGCGATCTTCAACTGACGCCTTTGCGATCAGCTCGGCTTTTCGTCGAGACGCCGTGACGTCTACGCGCGCTCCGGCGGAGTGAATACGCCTGGCCGCGCGCTGGCCGTGGCGAGTCGAGACAATCTGACGTCCCCCGCGCGTCCCGGCAATGTCGCTGGGTCCTATCGAACGCGCTGAGGCCATTCGCCGCCGGTCTCCATTCGAAGGCGCTGCACCCCCCTCCAATCCCGTCAAAACATCCCCAGGAAGCTCTGTCCGAACCCGGTAACTCGATCTCCGAACCGCTAGCGCACGGCAGCGCCACCACCTCCTGCTCCTGCTCCTGCTCCTGCTCCTGCTCCTGCTCCTGCTCCTGCTCCTGCTCCGGCTCCTGCTCCTGCTCCGGCTCCGGCTCCTGCTCCTGCTCCTGCTCCTGCTCCTGCTCCTGCTCCTGCTCCTGCTCCTGCTCCGGCTCCGGCTCCTGCTCCGGCTCCGGCTCCTGCTCCGGCTCCGGCTCCTGCTCCGGCTCCTGCTCCTGCTCCTGCTCCTGCTCCTG
>DASZVB010000100.1:0-481364 GCA_035547195.1 Polyangiaceae bacterium | reverse complement strand
CGCGCGCTCGTCGCGCGCGAGGCCGAACGCGTGCATCATGGCGGCGCTCTCGAGCACCAGGAGCGACGTGTAGCGACTCGCGACGTGAAACCGCGAAGACAGCTCGATCGCCTGCGACCGGCTCGCCGCGTCGGGTCGCTGCTCGAGTTCGGCTATCTCGCCGGCGGCCCACAGCCGGGGGACGAAGGCGTTGCCCTTCGACGTCGTGGCGTCGATTTCGAGAGGATACCGTTGCTCGAACGGCGCGCCGGAGATCGTGCCGTGGATCGTCAGGGTGCCGGAGATCGACGGCGCGTCCATGCGCGCGACGAGCAGCGCTTCACCTCCGGCGCGAAGGGTACCGATCCGCTGCGGCGCGAGATCCCGAAGCCCGTCGGGCAGCTCGACGCGCACGTCGCAGAGCGTCGTCCCGTAGGTCGCGCCGAGGAGCGCGTAGGTCGCGTCCGTCAGTGTTTGCCCGGGGACGTACGGGACCAGGACGCCGCCACCCGCCTCGGCGAGCATCGAAAGCGTCGCGACGTCGGCGTCGGCGCCGATGGCCACCGCCGTGACGGTGCCCGCGTCGCGCGGCACCGCCGCCTCGATTTCGCGGCGCAGGAACGCGGGCGCGACGGCGCCGATGGTCGGCGTGCCGTCGCCGACGTACACGACGCGCGCCGCGCCCTTCGGTGCGCCGCGGAGCGCGTCTCTCCCCCGACGCACCGCGGCGGCGACGTCCGAGCCGCCCTCCGGCGTCACGCTCGCGAAGAACTCCGACACCGCGCGGGCAGCCTCGGGGCCGGCGCTCGAGAGCCCGCCCGGCGCTTCGCGGCACGTCGTGTCGCACGCGAGCACCGTCACGCGGTCGCCGCGATCCATCTCGCGGACGATGCTCTCGGCGATCGCCGCCGCGCGACGGAACCGTTCCCCGTACATCGAGCGGCTCGAGTCCACCACGATCGCGAAATCCCTTTCGACGCCGTCGAAGGTCCGCGGCAGCTTCGGCCGGAGGGCGAGCGCCACGTACGCGGCGGCGTCGGAAGGTCCCGCGCCGCCCTTCGCTCCGGCGACTTCGTCCGGACCCGGCCGGTACGCCCACGCCGTCACCTCGGCCCCGGCGTTCGGCAGCGAGTACTCTATCGTGAGGTCGCCGGATGGCGAGAACCTCTCCGCGCCGAACGTCAGGGCGCGCGCGCCGTCCGGCAACTTGCTTTGTCGCATCGAATAGCCGCGCGCGACGATCGCCTTGCGCGGGTCGTCGCCGCGAATTTCCACGTCCAGATCGAATCGACCGACGCGCGTGGAGCCCGCGGGATCGTACGGCAACGGATACACGTACCGCCGGATCCCTCCCGCCTCGGGCACGACCTGCGTGTACGAGAGGAGCACCTTGCGCGAGGCGCGCCGCGGGATCGGATAGACGCGGAGCTCGAACCGGCCGCCGCGCTGCCACTCGAGCAGGGCCGGGTCGCGCCACGGACCGGGCACCCACACGATCTCTTCGCCGACTCGCCGTTTTGCGCCGGCGTTGACGATCGCGCCGCGCCAGATGGCCTCCGCCCGATCGCGATCCACGAACGCGCCTTCTTCGATGTTGCCGTCGACCTCGAGCGCGAGGCGCTCGATCTGCGCGTCCGGCGGGAGCGGAAAGCGAAATACGCCCTCGAGGACGTCGTCGCTCGAGCTCGTGAAGACTTCCTCGATCTCCGTCCGCGCCACGTTGCCGGCGATCCGGACGCGGGCCGAATGCGAGGCGAGCGACACGAGCCCCTTCGTCTCGTGGTCGTCGCCGGGACGTTTGGCGCCGAGCTCCCCGAGCCCCGAGATGTTCGCTTCCTTCGCGCCGAGCTCGGTGAACGCGCGCTCCGTCCATCCGAAGCGCGCCCCGAGCGAAGCGCTCTCGAAGACCGACGGCGCGCTTCCGGGCTCGAGACGCCCCGCCTCGCCGGCGTGCACGGCGACGCCGCGCTCGTCGGCGCCGACGCGCTGCAAGGAGCCGCGGGCGACCTCGACGTCGGCGCGCGTTGCGTCGCCGACGACCGACATCTTGACCGATTGCGCTTCTACGAAGCCGAGCGGCAGGTCGATGCGCGCGCGGCTCGTGCCGAGCGCCGGCACGTCCGCGACGAGGCTTCCATGGTCGAGCCGCGCCCGGCGCGGGTACGCTCCGTCGAGGAGCAGCTCCGTGTCGCGATCGAGCGCGAGTCGGGTGCCGTCGCGCATTTCCACGACGGCGCGGGTCTGACCGTCGGTGCGGAGCGTCGACCCCGCGGGCACGTCGTCGCCGCGATCGATGCGGCCGCACACCGCGCGATCCGGGCTGCAGCGTTCCACGCCCGCGCCGCCGCCGAACGCGCGCGACACCGTCGCGAGCTTGCCGCTCCACGCCGCGCGGGCGTCGCGCGAATCTCCCGAACGACCGACGACGGCCGCGAACACGCCGAACACCGCGACGGCCCCGAGCACGATGGAGAGCCGCCGCCGGCGCGCTCGCTTCGCGTCGTCCGAATCGGAAGCACGTTTCCTCGAGCTTTCACGCCGCGCGGGCGCGCTCGCCGCGGCGTCCCTCGCCGCATCGGCGCCGTCGTGCGTCTCCGGCTTCGACGCACCGGCGGTCGTCGTCGCGTGTTCGGCCGGGCTTTCGTTGCTCGGCGCCGCGACCGCCGCGCGCGCGGCCGCGCAAGCCGCCGCGACGCGGTCCTCGAGCGCCGTCGCGTCCAGGCGCCGCGCCGGCTCGTAGGCGCGGAGCTTCGCGACGACGCGTCCTGCGTCGTGCACGAGGTCACGCGAAACGTCGTCTTCGGCGACGAAGCGCGTGACCGCGTCGTCGGCGGCTCCGTCGAGCGTGTCCGCGAGCGCCGCTTCCACCATGCGACGCCCCGCCCCGACGTCGGCCGACGGCTCGTCGGGCGTATCCGTACCGAGCCGAATCACGAATGCGAGCCCGCGTGACACCCGTACTCGCGCCACGGCTTCGTCTATCCCCGCGGCGACGGCCACGTCCGCGACCGAGAGCCCGCCGACGTATCTGAGCAACAGCGCTTCGCGTTCCGTCGGGCGCGCGTCCGAGAGGCGGAGGTCCGAGAGCGCGACCGCGCCGCGCGATTCCGCGGCGGCGCCGCGGCGCTGTTCGAGCCACTGCGACGCCCTCCTGCGGACCGCGGCGAAGAGCCGCGGCCCGGCGAACGCGCTTTCGTCGCTCGCGTCGCAGGCGTCGATCAGCGCGCGTTCGAGCACCGACTCCGCGCCCTCTTCGCCCACCAGCGCACACGCGAATCGAAACAGCCGCGCGCCATCCCGCGCGATGGCCGCCGTCAGCGCACGCGCGCTCGCCTCCCCGAACTCGTCCGATCCTTCCATGAGCCGCTCCGCAGGCCCGCCTGCAGATCGGACACCCGACCCACGCATCCGAGCCTAGGCCCTTGGTACGGGTGACCCGGCGAAAAGATCCTCCGTCCCTCCGCAGAACGCCTCGAAGGACAAAACGACGAAGGCGACGCATCGCGTCGCCTTCGCATTTATCGGCCTAGGATCGTCAGGTCTTCGGCGGCTCTTTCGGAGGGGTGGGGCCCTCGGGCGGTGTCTTGGTCCCGTTGCCGCCGCAGAGCGGTTGCGCGGCGTCGACCCGCGGCCCCGTGACGGGGCGCGGCGAGGCCGCCTGCGCGAGCGAAGCGGCGCCCATCGCCGCCGAGATGACTGCAAACATCAGGGTTCGGGTGTGCATGGTCGCCCCAATGTCGTACCCGCGATCGCGAACGTCAAGCGATCTGGCGGCGCCGTCGAGGACGGCTCTTGCAACGGGGGCACCGCGCGTCGTCCTGGGACTCGATGATCAACGAATAGCAGCGACAGTTCGGGCACGACTCGATCGAAATGAACTCCGCCCGGAATCCACAAGAGCCGCACTCCCCCAAGTGCCGGCCCATCGATCCGGCGCCCGACGCCTGCGACCAAACGCCGCCGCACTTCGGACACGGTGACTCCGACGCGACGGGCTTCAACACGATCTCGCTCTTGCCACGCAACATGGCTGCTTCGATCTCGAGCCGCTCCCGCTCTTTCGCTCGCATCTCCGCTTCGCGCTCCGCGAGCTCCGCTTCGAGCGCGAGCGCCGCTTCACGCCGGCGCTGCGTCGCTTCTTCGAGCGAGCGATCGCGACACTCGACGCTGCAGTAGCTCTCGTCCACCGGTCGCTTCAACCAGCCGATCTTCTTGTCGCATTGAAGGCATTTCATGGCGCGCTCCGCAGTCCCTCGGACTCCCCGCCGAGGCCGTGAATGTTGACAACTGGAGCGCGTTCGTCAAACGCCTTCTGACGTCTCTCGCCGGCCCGTGAGCGCTACCTTGTGTTGCGCAAATTTCGTACAGTACTCACCCGCGCTCAAGCGAGGCGCGCGCGGGGTGCAAGCTCGCGGATCGCCGACTCCTTCACGGTAATTTCCGCACCCGTAGCGTATTCCGGGAGCGGCTCCTCGAGCTTCGCCCAATCGATCTGCCCGTCGTCCACCAGGTTCTCGTACTGGAGGACCCCGAGGGCCTCGTACAGCGGGCGGACACGATCCGTGATGAGCCCGACCTTCTTCAGGTTGGGGATGATGCGCGTGAAAAGGAGGTTCCGGAACTCGTGCATGACCGAGCCCGAAAGCGTGCGGCGCCGGCCTTCTTCCACGTCCCACCCGAAGTGTTCGAAGACGTCGGTCGCGACGATGCGCTCGCGCATGACGCAGCATGCTTCGTACGCGAACTGAGCGCGGTCTTCTCGCTCCTGCTCCGAGAGCGACTTCACGAACTCCTCCATGTACGTGACGCCGAACGCGACGTGGCGCGACTCGTCGCGGGTCACGAGCTCGAGCACCTCGAACATGACCGGGTCCACGCTGATCATCTTCTGGGTGTTGAACGCGGCGAGCGCCAGCGACTCGATGACGAGCTGCATCCCGATGAATTTCAGATCCCACCGCTCGTCGGTGAGCACCTTGTCGAGCAGCACCTTCAGGTTCGGGTTGATGGGGTACATGAACCCGATGCGGTCCATGATGTACTTGTTGAAGACCTCCACGTGGCGAGCTTCGTCGAACGTTTGCGAAGCGGCGTAGAGCTTTGCGTCGTAGGTCGGAGCGCAGCTCACCAGCTGCGACGCGACGAGCAGCGCGCCCTGCTCGCCGTGCAAGAACTGCGAGAGCATCCACGACTGCTGATGCCACGCGAACTCGATTTCTTCCTCTTCCGACATGCGATCGTACGAGTCCCAGCCCGCGAAAGGGTTCTCCAGACCATCGCTGATCGGGCTCTTCGTGCGATCGACGGGCTTCGCCCAGTCGATGTCCGTCTCCGCGTTCCAGTTCCGTTCCTTGCCGAGCCGGTAGAGCTTGCGGATGCGGCGGTCCGCCTCCTCGTACGACCAGGTGTAAGAACCGGTGAGCGGCGTGCGGAAGATCTGCGCGATCGTCTCCACGTCGGACGGGCGGAGCGCTGGGTCGCCTTCGCCGAGCTTGTATTTCAACTCTCGCGGCGCGCGCTCGATGAACCTGATTTTCGTCATGAGACACTCCCTGTCGCGGAAACGCTGCGTGCGGCGCCTCGACCTCGGCGGCCGCTTTCAGAATCAGAATACTGATTCTGATGAACTCCGGGGTCAAGTTACCCCAAAAACCTACATGATATCCGTGGTTTCGCGCACCCGATGCGGGGCCGGCCGGCGTTGACGGGAGCGGCTAAACCTCCGAATTTCGAGCGCATCACGTCGTATGATGAGAGAGCCTCGGAGTGGCGTGCGAGAGCGCGTCTCGGGGAGCGTTCGGTGAGCGAAGACGCGCAAGAGTGGCGATGGGTTTCGGAAGAGGGCGTCGAGAAGGCGGCCACCGAACAAGAACTGATCGCCGAGCTGTCGTCGGAGACCCTGCCTCACTACACGCTCGTGTGGAAGCGCGGGTGGCTCGAGTGGCTGCCCGCGATGCGGGTCGCCGAGCTTGCCTGGGCGCTCCCGCCGGGTAAGGCGGAGCGCGCGATGAAGCCGCGCGAGGGCGCGAGCGCCGCGCAGCCGCCATCGCCTCCTTTGTATCTCTATCCAGTGCTGAAGCGGCGCATGTCACTTCCCGCCGAAGAGGACGACGGCGAGCCGCTCGCGCACGCGAGCCCCGGCGCGACCCAGGTGAAGAGAGAACCGCGACGCGCGCCGAGCCCGGACGACGAAGTGACGCTGATCGCCGACGGCGGGCTCGTCGACGACGACGATACCGCGTTTCGAAACGTCGGCCCTACGAAGAGAGCGATCGGCGCGCGCGCGTACTCGGAAGAGGACGACGGCGACACGCACGTCCTGGCGTCGCGGCCGCCACCGGGTCCGGTCTACGTCGCGCCGCACGCGCCGCCTCAATCCGAGCGACCGGCGCCGAGCTACGACGAAGAGGACATACCCGTCATCCCACGGCCACCGCCGCCGCCGAGCGATCTTTCGAACTACACGCGGTTTTCGCCGACCTCGGAGATGGAGCTCGAGCAACCGATCCCGAGGCCGAAGCGATCGACGCGCAACGTCGCGCTCGCTTGCGGGGCCGCGGCGCTGGGCGTCGGTGCCGCGCTGCTCGTGCTGCGCGGCCTCGGCGCCGGAAGCGCCGACGACGACGCGAAAGCGACGAAGCCCGGGGCGAGCGGAGCTTCCGCGGTGTCGCCGGCGACGGCGGTCGCGCCGGCGGAAGAGCCGCTGCGAGGCGCCCCCTGCACGGTCGTCACCCCCGCGCTTCGCCTCTCGGAGTGGGCCGAGCCGCTCATCCCTCCCCTCTTTGCGCCGATCCCCGGCTCCGCGCGCGTCGCGGTCGGCTTCGCGCAGTCGGATACCTACGCGGTCGGGCTCACGATCGACCCGCGCACGCTCGATCGCGATCAGGTCTTCCGTGAGTTCAGGCGGGAGAAGCTCGTCAGCGTCGTCCCGACGAGCGGCAGCGGCAAGCTGCATTTCGAGATCGTGCGCCAGAACGATCCGCTCGCGAGCGCGCGCGCCGTGGACGGACCTTCGCCCTTCGTCATCGGGATCACGCCCTTCGCCATCGCCCGCTTGCAGAAGAACGAACCCGTGCCGCTCTGGCCTCTGGCCGACGTGGACCAAGGCGCGCTTCCGCGTGTCGTCGCGTTGCCGAACCGCGGCTACGCCGTAGCGGTTCGACGCGCGGGCAGGAGCGGCGCGATCGCCGTCGGCTATCTGGACGAAGACGGGAACAAGAAGACGGCTCTGGTCGAGGTCCGCGCCGATGGTGGCACGCCGGGAACACCGGCTCTGGCGGCGAGCGAGACGTCGCTCCTGGTCGCGTTCGCCACGCGGTCCGGGTCACAAGCTTCGTGGAGCATCGCGGGCGGCGTGTCGACGCTCGGCGAATCGCCGCGACGGGCGACGACGCTCGCGGTGCGCGGAGGGGGTCCCGGCGCGGATCGGTCCGCGCCCGCGGTCGGCGCGCTCGGCGGCGGACGCTGGCTGCTGCAGTGGACCGAGGGCTCGGGGAAGAACCGCGTCGCACGAGCGGAGGTCTTCGACCAGAAGCTCGCGCCGCTGAACGCGGCCACGAATCTGTCGCCCGAAGGCGCGAGCGCCGGCCCAGGAGTCGTCTGGACGAAGGGCGATCTCGCGACCATCCTCTTCTTCGTCAGGAACGACAAGAACAACACCAACGCGCTGTGGGGCGTTTCACTCGAATGCCCCCGCTCGAGCTGAGGGCCCCATCGTGAAGAGAACACGTCTCTCGGACGAAGACATCGCACGACGACTGCAGGAGCTCCCCGGTTTTCGGCGCGAAGGCGACAAGCTCCTCGTCGATTTGAAGTTCAAGGATTTCGTGACCGCGTTCGGCTTCATGACCAGCGTCGCCCTGATCGCCGAGAAGATGGATCACCATCCGGAGTGGTCGAACGTGTACGGCACCGTTCACGTCGCGCTTCAAACGCACGACGCCGGCGGCATCACCGAGCTCGACGTCGCGCTCGCGGGTCGAATCCTCGAGCTGTCGCGCAAGCACGGCGCGTAGCGTGCTCGCGGATAGCCCGCGGTTCACGGAGCGTGGCCGGGGCCGGTCCTCACCGGCGCCGTACGGACGTCCACTCCGTCGCCGTGCTCGAGCTCTAGCCGGTGGCGGACGAAGCCCGCGAGCATCGCGAACAGCAGCATCAGGATGAACGCGGCGACGGCGATGTGAAGATTCTTCCGGGGCGCGGGCAGGGCGACGTGCTCGTTCGCGCGCATGCCGAAGAGATCTTCCGGAGGATGAGCACGTCGCGCTACGTGGTCGTTGGCGACGAGCTCCGGCTCCGAGGCTCGCCGATCGCCTTCGGCCCACTCCGCATCTTCGAGAACGGACTCACCCTGAGCGCCCGAAACCGCATTGGGAGGAATGCTCCTCAGCGGACGGATCGGGCGCAGCGGATCGTTCGACGGCGATCGATGCATGGCGGAGAGAAAAGCAGGGCCCGTGCCAACCTGCGCGTTCGCGAGCAAGCGCGACCGGTGGCCGTCTCGACGTGCGGCGGCTCCGCCTTGCTCGAGGCACGATGGCACCAAATCGCCGCACGCCAGGCGTGCTACTCGATGGCCGCAAACGCGGCGCGTCAAAGGCGCCGACCGAATCCACGAGGTAGTAGCGATGGGCAAGGGACGACTCGAAGCGTTCAGTGACGGCGTGCTCGCGATCATCATCACCGTCATGGTGCTCGAGCTGAAGGTGCCTCACGGCGACGACCTCGCCGCGCTCGCGCCGATGTGTCCGGTGTTTCTCGCCTACGTGGTGAGCTTCGTCTACGTCGCGATCTACTGGAACAACCATCACCACCTGCTCCACACGGTGAAGACGGTGACGCCGTTCGTGATGTGGGCGAACATGTTGCTCTTGTTCTCGCTGTCACTGTTCCCGTTCGTGACCAGCTGGGTGGGAGAGCATCCGCACGCGGCGTGGCCGGCCGCGCTCTACGGCGTCGTTCTGCTCCTCGCCGGCGTCGCGTGGCTCATCCTGGAGCGCGCCATCATTCGAGGGGGCGGCGGGACGCTGGCCCTCGCCATCGGAACCGACATCAAGGGGAAGATCTCCGCGGCTTCTTACGCCGCCGGAGTCGCCGCCGCGTTCGTCAGTCCGTGGATTTCGGAAGCGGTGTTCGCGGCCGTGGCGCTGATGTGGATCGTCCCGGACCGCCGCATCGCGCGCTTGTTCGGCGAGTGACGCGCGTCACTGCACCGTCTCTGTTGCGCCGCCGTCGACGCGATAGTTGCCGCCGGTGAGGTAAGCCGCGCGCTCGCTGACGAGGAATGCAACGAGATCCGCCACCTCGTCGGGCCTCGCCATCCGAGTCGCTCGTACTCCGGTCAGCTTGTGAACGCCCTTCGCCTCGATCTCGTCCCAGTCGTCGCCCCAGCCGTGCTTGCTCGCCAGATGACGGAAATATGCTTCCATCTCGGCGGTGCGAATGAGCCCGGGGCTCACCGTGTTGACGGTGACGCCGGTGCCGGCAAGCTCCTTCGAAAGGCTCACCGTCAACGTCGCGAGAGCCCCCTTCGCGGCGTAATACTCGGGCATCCGCGGACCGGGGCGCGTCGTGCCGATCGTCGTGATCTGTACGATCCGCCCGTGACGACGCTCTTTCATCCCCCCGACGAAGCCGTCGATCATCCGCACGGCGGAGAGCGTGTTCACCTCGTACGCGCGCAAGAACCCCGCGGAAGACGGCTCGTCCCAGGTGCCGCCGGTCGCCTGGCCGTAGTTGTTCACCAGGACGTCGAGCCCGCCGACGAGCGCCACGGTGCCTTGCACTACTCGAGCCGCGCCTTCGTCGGTCGTGACGTCGCCGGTCACCGCGTGGGCCGCGGCTCCATCGCTCGAAAGCTCGGAGGCGATCCGCTCCTGGTCTCCCGGGGCGTTGCCGTGAACGACGACGATCGCCCCCTCGCGCGCGAGCGCCTTCGCGATCGCCGCGCCCGTCCCGCGGCTCGAGCCGGTGACGAGCGCGCGCTTGCCCTTTAGACCGAGGTCCATCGACGGATCGTCAGAGCGCTTCGAGCTCGAAATCCAAGTCCTCGGCGTCGCACACTTCAGTGAGCTTTTGACGCAGAGAGGACAGCGCGACGTCCGAGGGAAGCTGAATTTCCGTTACCAGGACGAAGAGCGGCGTGCCGCTCTCGGGCGCGTTGGTCAGACGCGACTCGAGGGAGACCACGTTGATACCGCGGCTCGCCAGCGTCTTGCTGATGGCCAGCACGATGCCCGGGCGATCCACCCCGGTCACGCGGAGCCGATACAAGGTCGCGCCGCGGCTCGCCTCGGCGGCGCGCGTGTCGTGCATCGAGACCCGCAAACCGAGCCGTTTCTCGAGCTCGGGCAGCCGCGCGCGCACGCGGTCGATCGCCGGCGAAGCGCCCGACAGCAGGACGATGAGCGCGAATTCGCCGCCCAGCACCGCCATGCGGCTGTCCTCCAGGTTGCCCGAAGCGTCGTTGATCGTCTGCGAGACCTCGTGAACGAGACCGGGCCGGTCGGGCCCGATCGCGGTGAGCACCGCGTACCGCCGTTCAGTCGCCATGTGACTCCGGGCTCCTTTCTAGCATCGTGCGGAATGGGCGACCGGCTATTTCGTCAGCTCTTCCTGGAGATGGGTTAGACGCGCCTTCACTTCCGGCCGCGATTGCGCCTCGAGCGCTCGCTCGACCGCGGGGAGCGCCTCTTTGCCGAACACCTCTTCGACGAGATGAACCGCTTCGTCGGAGCCGAACTCGACGATGCGGATCAAGTCGGGCAAAAGGTGCGGATCGCCGCGCGTGAGATCGCTCACTTTCAGCGCGATCGCGTATTCGTTCGCGGCGTCGCGGATCCAGCGGCGTGACAGGTAGCCGCGCGCGAGCAAGATGTGACCGCGCGGATCGCTCGGATGACGGCCGTTGTATTGGTGCAGCGCGCGCATGTCGCGCTTGTCGAATCCGCGCGTCTTGTTCGCGCGCGCCATGAGCCGGAGCAGCTCCCCCGGCGTCGACGCCCACGGGTTCTGCGGCGGAGGACCCTTCGGGCGGGCTTCCATCGCCTTCGCGGTCGTCGCGGGCTCCTCCGGCAACGGCGGCGCGGGTTCCTGCGCCGTGTCCGCGAGCGGAGCGTCCTCGGCGCCGGCGGGCGACGTCCCTTCGGCCGCGGGCGGCTCGGCCGACGCCGAGGACGGAGGAGCAGGGAGCGGCTCTTTCGCCCGCGGGGGCGACGGCGGCGGCAGAGCGCTCTCTTCACTCGGCGAAGGCCATGCCTTCGGAGAATGCAGCGTCTTCGGCTGGAACGGAGCGACGGACGCGCTCGCGGAAGGGAACCCGAGCGCGTCCTCGACGACCTTGCGCTCCTGCTCACGCCCCGGCGTCACGAGCACGTAAATGGTGAACGCGGCGATCGCCGCGCCGGTGAGCGACACGACGACGGCGACGGTCGTCCCGAAGCGCATCAGCCGCTGGAATACGGAGGGCCGCGCGGCCAGGGGCTCGGGCACCGTCATCCGCTCGGCGACCGCGCCACCGCCCCCGTCCGTCGCGACGGCGGCGCCGCCCGCGTCCGTCGCTGCCGCGCCGTCGCGATTCACGGGCCGCTCTTCGTTCTGTGCCGCGGCCTTGGTCGCCGGGGGCTTCTCGAGCGTCAACGTCGGCGCGAAAGCGTCGGGGCGAGAAGCGACAACCGGAGAGGTCGATTCGGGCGGCGCCGGGGCGACGCGTTCGAGCTCGTCGAGCATCTCGCGGGCGTCGGCGAAGCGGCCGGGGCGCGTCTTGGCGGCCGCCGTCTTGATGAGCTGCACCAGGCCGGGAGGGACGTCGGGGGGCAGCGCCTCGACCGGGAGGTCTTCCATGATGTGGCGGCGCAGCACGTCGGACGCTTCGCCCTGGAACGGAACGCGCCCGGCCAGCATTTCGAACAGCACGATCCCGGCCGCGTAGACGTCGGTGCGGGGATCCGCCGTCTGTCCGGCGATCTGCTCCGGCGCCATGTACGACGGGGTCCCGAAGACCTGGCCGGCTCGGGTGAGCGACGGTCCGCCGATCTCCGGCGCGAGGAACTTCGCGAGCCCGAAATCGAGGAGACGCACTCTGATGCCGGCCCCGTCGCGCTGCAGAAAGACGTTGGCGGGCTTCACGTCGCGGTGCACGAGCTTCTGCTCGTGCACGAAGGCGAGAGCCCCGAGGAGCTGCCGCATGATGGCGAGGGCCTCGGCGACCGGCAGCGCGCCGCGCCGCAGCCGCGCCGAGAGCGTCTCGCCCTCGAGGAGCTCCATGACGAGATACGCCGTGTCCGACGCGACGCCCGAATCGACGACGGCGACGATGTTCGGATGGGACAGCGCGGTGAGCGCCTGCGCTTCACGGGCGAACCGCTGACGAAGCTCCGCGCTCGACGCAAGCTCGGGACGAAGCACCTTCAAAGCGACACCGACCTGCCGTTCGAGATGCAGCGCCCTGTAGACGGTCCCCGCGCCGCCAGCGCCGAGCTCGGCTTCGATTCGGTAGCGGCCGTCGAGCTCGGTGCCGATCATGTCGAAATCCGGGAGCCTACATGATATACCGCACGTCGTCTGATGACCGTCGGAACCTCCGCCTCCCACTTGGGTGAAAGGCGAAGGCTCCTTCGTCACGCACCCGTCTGACGAGCAGTATGGACTCTCACGTGGGTCGCGCGACCGCGTCGCGCTCCTGTCGACCGGAAGGCTGACTCCGCGTCATCGAGCCATCCCACCAGACGAGTAAGGAGTTGCAATGAAAGGCGCCGACGCTCTCGTGCAAGCCAGCCGCGCGGCCGGCATCGAAGTGTGCTTCGCGAATCCCGGAACGACCGAGATGGCGATGGTCGACGCGCTCACGCGCTCGAAGGCGATGCGTCCGGTGCTCGCGCTGTTCGAGGGCGTCGCGTCGGGCGCCGCAGACGGCTACGCGCGGATCGCCGGAAAGCCCGCGAGCGTGATGCTCCACCTGGGCCCGGGCCTCGGCAACGCGACGGCGAACCTCCACAACGCGCGCCGCGGGCAGTCGCCGGTCGTAAACTGGGTCGGAGATCACACGACGTGGCTCTTGCCGCACGATCCGCCGCTCGCGTCGGACATCGCGGCCATCGCGCGCGGTACGTCGAAATGGGTGCGCACGACGGCGACCGTCGAAGCATTGCCCTTCGACGCCGTCGCCGCGATCGAGGCGGCCATCGCCCCGGTACCGGGCGTGGCGACGCTCATCCTGCCGGCGGATCTGCTCGAGTCCGAGCTGCCGCAAGGTTACGTGATGCCGGCGGCGTCGCCCGCCGTTCGGCTCGCGCCGCCGCCGTCCGAAGCGACGATCCGCCATACGCTCGAGCTCGTTCGCAACGCGAAGAGCCCGCTCTTCTTCGTCGGCGGTGAAGCGACGGACGTGCGCGGATTGAAGGACGCGACTCGCCTCGCGGAGAAGGTGGGCGGCAAGGTGTTGTTCGAGCAGTTCCCGCGTTGCGTACGCCGCGAACCGGGCCTGCCCTCGCCCGACAAGCTCGGTTATCTGCCGTTCCAGGCGCGCGCGCAGCTCGGCGATCACGACGTGGTCATCGTCCTCGGGGCGGGAACGCCGGTGCCCTTCTTCGGATATCCCGGCGAGTCCGCCCGCCTCGTCGCGAACGGCGCGAGCGTCTACGATCCGGCGGCCGGCGGCCGCGACGTCCACGCGATCCTGTCGGCGCTCTGCGAAGCCGCGGGAGCCGCGCGCGAGCCGCACGCGAAGGCCGGTCGCGTCGAACAAGAAGAGCCAAGCGGCGCCCTGCAACCGCAGACGATCTGCCAGGCCATCGCCCGCTACTTGCCGGACGACGCGATCGTCGTCGACGAAGGCATCACCTCTTCGCTCGCGCTGTATCCCGCGCTCACGGGGGCGGCGCCGCATCAATACATCGCTTGCAAGGGCGGCTCGATCGGGTTCGGCGTTCCCGTCGCGACGGGCGCGGCGGTCGCGGCGCCAGGCCGGCGCGTGATCAGCTACGTCGGCGACGGCTCCGCCGCGTACACCATCCAGGCGCTGTGGACCCAAGCGCGTGAAGGCCTCGACGTGACCAACGTCATCCTGGCAAACGACAAATACGCGGTGCTGCAGATGGAACTGATGCGCGCCGGCGGGGCCCTCGAGGGCGCCGGCAGCGAGCTGACGGAGCTCAATCGGCCGTCGCTCGATTTCGAGAGCATCGCCAGGGGGTTCGGCGTCCCCGCGCGGACCGCGCGCGACCTTCCGTCGTTCGTGAAGGCCCTGCGAGAATCGCTGGCGACGAAGGGCCCAATGCTCATCAACTGCGTCTTCGGCTGACCGGACGCTTCACGCGCCCCCTGTCGCGTGCTATCCCGCGCTTCGCCCGCGACGTTCGGGCGCTTGTGCAAGTGTAGAGCATCCGGAGAGAGCAATGACCCAGGTTCGGCCGCGCCGCAGCGTGTTGTACATGCCGGGTTCCAACGCCCGCGCCCAGGAAAAGGCCAAGAGCTTGCCCTGTGACGGCATCATCTTCGATCTGGAGGACGCGACGGCGCCGGACGCCAAGGCCGCCGCGCGAGAGACGGTCTGCGCCTCCGTCCAGAACGGCGGCTACGGCGGTCGCGAGCTCATCGTCCGGGTGAACGGGCTCGACACGCCGTGGGGCCGCGACGACGTGGCCGCCGCGGCGAAGGCGGGTCCCGACGCGATCCTGCTGCCCAAGGTCGAGCGCGCCGAGCAGGTGAAGGAGCTCGAGGCCCTCATGCTCCAGCACGGCGCACCGGCAAAGACATCCATCGAGTGCATGATGGAGACGCCGCTCGGCATCTTGAACGCGAAGGAGATCGCCGGGGCCAGCCGCCGCATCGCGTGCCTCGTGCTCGGCACCAGCGATCTCACGAAGGACTTGCACGCGCGCCACACGCGCGAGCGCTTCCCCATGCTGACCTCGCTCGCGCTCTGCTTGCTCGCGGCGCGCGCCTACGGCCTCGCCGTCCTCGACGGCGTGTACCTGGATCTGAACGACGCCGAAGGGTTCAAGGCGTCGTGCACGCAGGGCCTCGAGCTCGGGTTCGACGGCAAGACGCTCATTCATCCGTCGCAAATCGAGCCGTGCAACGAGGTGTTCTCGCCGTCCGCCGCGGAAATCGAGCAAGCGCGAAAGATCATCGCGGCGCACGAGCAAGCGGAGAAAGAGGGCAAGGGCGTCGTGCTGGTGGACGGCAAGCTCGTCGAGAACCTCCACGTCGAGAACGCGAAGCGCCTGGTCGGCATGGCCGAAGCCATCGACCGCATCCAGAAGCGCTGAGCCCGCCGGCTGGGGCGAGACGGCTCAGCTTGGCTAGTCTGTCGCGCACACGCAACCCGGCGCTCAACCGAGCCTTCGGGGCGACGAGGCCTATTCTCGGCTGGTTGCGACGCGGTCTGGTTGTTGCTCGTGGGTCCTTCTGAAAAGGACACCCATGACGACCGTCATTCTTCTGCTCCTCGTACTACTGGCGATTGGCTCCGTCCCTGCCTGGCCCTATAGCCGAGGCTGGGGTTATTACCCGAGCGGCGGCTTCGGGTTGCTCGTGCTCGTGCTGCTCCTCTTGATGTTCACCGGTCACATCTGATCGGCGATGAGCGCGCGCTCTCAGAGCAACCGCGACATGAAGCGGACGAGCGCCCACTGATCCGAGAGAGTCGGCGCGCCGCTGATCGCGACGTGCTCGATGAGCGGGCTCACCAGCGCGATGTGCGGATGCTCGCCGAGCTCGGCGCCCGCCCACAGCGTCTCCTCGGGCGGGATCACGCTGTCCCCTTCCCCGTGCAGGAGATACACCGGCACCGGGATGAGACCGAGGCGTCCCGCGGGCGACAGCGCCCGCTCCGCGTCGCGTTCGCCTTCGAGTACGGGCCCGAGCCCTTCACGGATCCTATCGCGGCGACCCGTCGCGATGTCGATGAAGAGGCGCTCGGTCGCGGCGGTGTGGCGCCGCGACGCGAGCGCCCACGCCGTCCTGCGGTCTTCCATGAGCCACGCGTGAACCGCGCGCTCCATGAGGGGGAGATCTTCTTTCGGCACGAGGGCGGCGAGGTGCTCGTAGACGAGGACGACGAGCCCGTACTCGTGCGCTCTCCGTGGGACGACTCCGCGCGGCGTGGTGACGCGATCGGTGAGCAAGAACGACAGCTCTCGGGAAAGGTCGTCGTAGCCGCCCACGCTGGCCACGTACATGAGACGGGATCCGACCGCGGGGTCGCTCGCGGCGAGCAGGGATAGACCGCCGGCGAAGCTGAACCCGATGAGCCCGACGGGACCGCCGCACCGCGACGACAGATCGCGCACCGCGGTGGACAGCACTTCAGCGCCTTCTTGGGTGACGCGATAGTCGGCGAGATCGGCGAGCTCCGGCGTGAGCACGAGCACGCCGCGCGCCGCGAGGCGCTTCGCGAAGTTGACGAGCCGGGGCTCGTCGATGCCCTTGTAGTGCACGCCGTGGCCGATGACCGCGCAACGACGGATCGGCAACGAAGGGAAGTAGAGCCGCGCCGGAAAGCGAACCGCGTCGCCCAGCACCACATCCGTGGTCTCCACGCGCGGCTCGGGGGCGCCCTTGGCGCCGAGCTCGCGGAGCAGGGTCGTCGCGGCGACGGTACGCCGCGCTGGACCGAAGGCGACTGCGCCGGCGATGAACGCGAGGGCCCAGGCGAGGCTCACGAACGTGCGCCCGCGCGTCCCGGTAGGCGAAACGGCTGTCTTCGGCGGACGGCTCGTCATGGCGCGATTCGTTCAGCCACGCTCCGCGCGGAGCGCGACTTCGAGGGCCTGCGAGAGCGTCTCGTAGTCGCGCTCGGTGTTGTAGAGGTGCGCGGAGATGCGGAGCAGCCGTTTGGGCGGCGCGGGCCAGTTGAACACCGGCACCTCGACGGCGTGGTCGTCGCAGAGGGCGCGGTGCAACGGCTCGGTCTGCGGCAGCGCCGACGCGCCTGGCGTCGCGTCCGGGAGCGGCACCGCGGCGAGCGAGCCGATCATCGACTCCGGCGCGAGCGGCGCGGCCCCCAGCATCTCGGACAGGTGTCTTCGCCCGAACAGCGCGAGCTTTCGATTGCGGTCGTACACCGCGGCCAAGCCGCCCGGTAGAAGCCCGCCGAGAAAGCGGATCGCCTCGGGCACCGCGAGATACGGGCTCGGATCGGCGCTGCCCGTCCAATCGAACTCTTCCAGAAACCGTGCGCGCGCGCGCGTCGACGTGTAGCCGTGGCTGATCGTCGTCGGGTGCAAGCCCTCTTGTCGATCCCGCCGCGCCCAGAGCATCGCCGCGCCCTTCGGCGCGCAGAGCCACTTGTGGAAATTGCCGGCGTAATACGCCGCTCCGAGCGCTTCGACGCGGAGCGGAACCATCCCCGGCGCGTGCGCGCCGTCGACGAGCGTCTCGATGCCGCGCTCCTTCAAAGCGACGACGATGCGCTCGATAGGAAACACGAGCCCCGTCTGGCTCGTCACGTGGTCGACGAGCGCGATCTTCACGTTGCCCGTCGCGGCCGCGAGGATCCGTTCGACGACCTCGTCCGGATCGGCGACGGGCAACGGGATGCGCGCCACGGAGACCCTGGCCCCCGCGCGGCGCGCGGCGAACTCCACGGCGTTCTTGCAAGCGTTGTAGGCGTGATCCGTCGTGAGCACGACGTCGTCGGGCTCGAGCCGAATCGAACCGAGGACGGCGTTCACCGCGGTCGTCGTATTCGGCACGAACACCAGATCTTCCGGCCTTGCGCCGGCGAAGCGCGCGACCTCGACGCGCGCGCGGTCGAGCTCCACTTCGTAGATCTGCTCGAAGAAGCGCACCGGCTCGCGTTCCAGCTCGGCGCGAAACCTGGACGCGGCCTCGAGAACGGGCTTCGGACACGCGCCGAACGCGCCGTGATTCAGGAACGTGACGCGCGGGTCGAGCGTCCAGTGCTCGCGCATCAGAAGCGCTCCTCGCCGCGCTCGCGTACGGGATCCGGGAAATCGCGGTAGAGCGCGAACCGCGCGTTCTGCACGTGCTGGTTGACGGCCGCGTGCAGCCCTTCCACTTCTCCGGCGCGCCGCGCGACGTGGTTGAAGGCTTTGTCGAGCTCCGCGAGGTCCGTCACTTCGATGGTGACGTGAAAGTCGCCGAGCTCGGGCGGCCCGAGCCCGAGCTTTTTCCGCGTGACGCGGAAGGAGCGGATCTTCTCCTCCGCGACGAGGTGCCCGAGGTACGCGTTCAGGCGTTCCACGAACTGCGTGTCCGACGTACCGGGCTTGAGGTCGAACCAGATGTGATAGACGTCCATCTACGCCGTCGTTTCTGCCGCGCGGCGCGCGCTCGCCGCTTGAATGAGCGACTCGAGCGCCTCCGCGTCGATCGGCTTCGAGAGAAAGGCGTTGTCCACGGAGGCGAGAAATTCCTTCGCGCGCGGCGTGAACGCGCCACCGCTGCAGAACACCACGCGCTGGGCGATCTCCGGAGAGCGCTGCTGGAGCGCGTCGTACACCATCGGGCCGTCTACCTCGGGCATCATCACGTCGCAGAGAATCAGATCGAAGTGTGCGTCGGTTTCGAGCACCGACAAGCCGCTCGCGCCGCCCGACGCGAGGACGACGTCGTGACGCGTCGCGAGCATCCGCCGGTACGCGCGGAGTACCGCGACGTCATCGTCGATGACCAGGACGCGGGCGCGCCGGCCGCTCTCTGCGGGCGCCTTCGGCGGCTCCCGGACCTGCGGCTCGGGGGCAGCGGACGCGCCGGCGGGCAGGCGTACCTCGAAGCGGTTCCCCCGGGTGGCGGTCGGGACGAGCTCGATCGTGCCTCCGTGAAGCCGGACTATCTCCGCGCAGAGCGACAGCCCGATGCCGGTGCCGTAGTCGCGTCCGCTGTTCTCGTAGAAGGGTTGGAAGAGCCGCTTCTGCGCCGCTTCGGGAATCTTCGTCCCGGTGTCTTGGACCGATACCACGACGTGGCCGTCGAGCAGATCCGTGGAGACGCGGATCTCGTTTTCGTTCGCGGCGCCCTCTTCGATGGAATGCGCCGCGTTGACGAGCAACGTCGTCAACACCTGCGCGAGCTTGCCGGGCTCGGCGACGACCTGCGGCAGACGCTTCAGCTCCTTGATGAGACGCGCGCGGTGCCGGATCTCCGCGTAGCCCAGGTTGCACGCCACGTCGACGAGATCGTTGATGGACACCTTCCGGACGTCGTCGTGCTCGATGCGCGAGAACGTCCGCAGGTCGGCGACGATGGACGCGATCCGTTCGATGCCGGCGAGGTTGTCCTCGACCATTTCGCTCGATTCCCTGAGCAGCGCGTCCACCGACCCCTCGGCGACCACCTCTCCGAGCGCGCGGTGCGTCTCGTCGGGAGCCGCGTCGGGTCGCTCGGCGAGACGGCGCAGCTTCGAGAAGGTCGCGCGGAGCACGCCGATGTGCTCGCGCAGAACGCGCAGGTTCGTCAGGATGAACGTCGCCGGATTGTTCACTTCGTGCGCGACGCCGCCGGCGATCTGCCCGATGGCGGCGAGCTTGCCGGAGTGGAGCAGCTTCGCCTGGGCTTCCTTCAGCGACTCGTAGGCGCGCGCGAGCCGTTCCTCGCGCTCCACCCGCTGCGACACGTCGCGCATCACGAACAGCACGAGCTTGCCGCCGTCCGACTCGAACACCTTCGCGCGCAGCTCGCACCAGAACGTCGAGCCGTCCTTGCGGACGAACGAAAGGTTCGCGTGATGTGCTCGTTCGCGCTCGCGAACTTCCTTCGCGACCGCTGAAAACTCCGGATCGTCCGGGGCGGAGAACGATTCGACGCTCCGCGCGGAGAGCTCTTCCAGCGTGTAGCCGAAGAGCTCGCACGCCGCGGGGTTCGCTTCGAGGCAACGAAAATCGGCGAAGGTGCCGATGACGATGGTGTCGTCCGCCGCCTCGATGAGCGCGCGGTAGCGATCGCGCGACGCGAACGCCGCCGCCCGCGCGCTCGGCGGTGGAGCCGAGTCCCGCGACCGCTCCGGCTCGTTCGGCGGCCGCCCGGCCTCGCTCATTCGATGGAGAATGTAGAAGCCTCACGACTCCGGGCAAGCAAATCCCGCAATCCCCGCTCATTGAACGAGGCCGGGCGTCGTCAGCTGGGGAACGTCGAAGGCCTGCTCGAATTGCGCGACGACCGTCGTCTCGGCGTCGGGGTCGCGCGGGGTGAGCGGAAAACCGAGGTCGACCCGGAAGACGGAGCGCTGGATCTGCGGAAACGCCAAGCGCAATCCGGCGCCCGCGCCCTGCCGCAGCTTCATCGTGTCGAAGCTGTGGAAGGCGTCGCCGACGTCGTAGAAGGCGACGGCGCCCACGTACACGTGAAGAATTTCGACGGACCGCGAACGCACCTCCGCGTTCGCCACGAGGACGTTGGGACCGACGAAGGCCTGCGTCCGGTAGCCGCGCAGCCGTGTGGTCCCACCGAGCGACTGAATCGGGTTCAGGTAATTGTCGAAGCGGTCGAGGAGAAATCCGTCGAGGACGACCCGCCCGAAGGGCAACTTGGGCGACACGATCCGCGCACCCGATTGAAGCTCGCCGTCGGTCTGCGATGGCTTCGACACCTGAACCGACGTCGTCACGTACGGGCGCACGAAGCCGTCGAGGACCGGAAGCGTGTACGCCGCGCCCCCGTAGAGCCCCATGAGGTTTCGCGTCGACCCGAGGGCGCGAAGAGCCGGATAGGCGCGAGCCCAGACGTCGTAGCCGAGCTGGTAATCCTCCTGCAGGCCCATGGTCTCGACGTCGAGGACGCGAAAGAACCGGTTCTCGTACTCGTGCAGCTGCGCGAACGGGCTGATCCGCGTGTCGCTCACCGGGAGAAGGGCGCCGAACTCGTCGCGCACGATCTGCGGGTGCTTCGACAGATCCGGCGGCTCGTAGACGCGGCGGTCCGTCTCCACGCCGAAGGTGACATCGTGCTTGAAGACGCTGCCGAACGAACGCACGACGGCGGCCTCGCCGTCGATCACGTCTTCCCGGTACTGATAGGGCACGCCGTCGCGTTCGCGGGTCGCGGCGAAGTCGAGCGGCACCGCCTGATCGCCGCTACAAATCGATCGTCCCAGGGTGCCCGCGGGACGCACGACGCCCTCCTCCCACTCCGCCGCCGTCACCCAGGCCCACTTCGTACGCGTGGAGTAGAGCGGCTTGCCGTACTGGAAGCTGCCGGTGGATCCTTCGGCCTCGCCGGTGCGGCAATTGACGATGACGTTCGCGGTCGCCGCCGCCTGGAGGCGCGTCCCCGCGATGCGCGGATCGATGAAGCCGACGCCCAGGGTGTACGTCGCCCGCGCGAGCAGGATGTTGACGTTCAGCGTCTTGTGAAGCCCGAGGAGATTCTCTTCCGAAGGTTGTAGGTAGAGCGACTGCAGGGCGCCGTTGACGAACACCGGGTCCCAGTTGAGACGCAGGCTCCAGACGTCCTTCGTGACCACGAGCAGGCGCACGCGGTCGGGCGCGCTCCCCTTCGTCGGTACGATCAGCACTACCGAGAGCTGCCGGAGCTGGCGAAGGTTACGCTCCGTCTCTTCGACGAGCGCCTTATCGTAACGATCGCCGACGTGCAAGAGCACGTCTTGCTCGATGATCCTCGGCCGCGAGGTTGCGTGAAACCAGTTGAGGAACCGCGGCGCCGGATCGCGCCGCTCGATGACGTCGAGGGTGACGACGTCGATGCCTTCGACCACCTTGCCCTGCGGGCTCGGATCGATCTGGTCTCCGGTGTCGTCGAGCGCGATGCGAAGGCTCTCCTTTTCGTAGTCGGAGAGCGGCGGCGGCGCCGCGGCGACATGCCCCACGCCGAGCACGCCGGCGAGGAGCCAGCCGGCTAAACGGCGCGGGAGCATGCTGGCCCCCTTCGTACTCGATTCGGTGTGCCCCTCAAATCGGGTAATGTCCGTCGCATGCCGTGGACGCTCTCCAGAATCGCGAAGGCCGGGTTGTCGACGCTCGGATTCGTCGTCGTGGCGATGAGCTGCGATCTACGCCGCAAATCCGACTCGCTGGGTGGGACGCCGCTCACCGCCGCGCCGCTCGCGTCGTCCTCCACCGCCCCTTTGATCCCGACCGACTTGCCGCCGCTGTCGCCCGAAGCCAGAACCGAGGACGAGAAGAACACCATCGCCGTCTTCCGCTCCGCGGCGCGCTCCACGGTCTTCGTCACCCAAGAGAAGACCGTCGTCGACTTCTACGGCAATCAGCAAGAGGTGCCGGCAGGGTCGGGCTCCGGGTTCGTCTGGGACACCAACGGAAATATCGTGACGAATTTCCACGTCGTCGCCGGCGCGAGCGGCTTCGTCGTCACCCTGCAAGATCACCGGAGCTTTCCGGCGAAGATCGTCGGAGTGGAGCGCAACAAGGACATCGCCGTGCTCCGTATCGGTGCTCCCCGGGATATTCTCTTTCCGATCCAGCTGCCGCCCGAGCGCGCGCGCCGGCTGGAGGTCGGTCAAAAAGCGATCGCCATCGGCAATCCATTCGGGCTCGATCAAACCTTGACGACCGGCGTGGTCAGCGCCATCGGCCGCACCGTGCAGGGCATCGGCGGCGTCTCCATCCGCGACATGGTCCAGACGGACGCGGCGATCAACCCCGGCAACTCGGGAGGCCCGCTGCTCGATTCGTCGGGCCGCCTCATCGGCATGAACACGATGATCTACAGCCCCAGCCACTCCTCGGCGGGCATTGGTTTCGCGGTGCCGGTCGCCACGATCGCCCGGGTGGTCCCGCAGATCATCCGCATGGGTCACGCCGAGCACATCGGGCTCGGCATCCAGATCGATCCCTCGCAGCGCCTGGAGCAGCGCGCCAACATCGCGGGCATCATCGTCCTCGGCGTGGTCCACGGGACGCCCGCGGAGAAAGCGGGGCTCCGCGGCATCCAGCAGGACTTCACCGGGATCACGCTCGGCGACGTCATCGTCGCCGTCGACGGCGAACGCGTGGAGAACTACGACGCGCTCTACGGGATCATCGACAAGCACAAGGCCGGCGACCAAGTCGAAATCACCACCGTGCGCGACGGGAAAAAGGTCAAGGTCACGATTCCGCTGATCCTCTTGCAAGAGCCGGATCAGGGGACGCCGGCGATCGGCGGAGGGGAATGACCGGAGCCGAGCAGCGCTGGACGGAGCCGCCTCTGCCTACAGCGGCCCCGTAGCGACCACGACGGCCCCTGCCCGGATCGCGCCAGCGGTTTGGCGCCCGCCGAGCGCTTGGCGCCGTTTCGTCGCGGCGTCGGATTGCTGACGCTTTTGGCTCAAGCCAAAACCGCGAGGACCGTTCCGAGCAGCAGGTGATAGAGATGGCGCAACAAGAAAAAGACAATCAATCCATGCCTCGCGAGCGCCGCGTCGTCACCGAGCAAGAGCTGATGGAAGCGCTCAACCGAAGCCTCTGGGAGGTCGAGCGACGCCGAGTGCAAGAGCACGGTCCCCGCAATCCGTGAGCGGACCAGCAATGCTCAGATGACTGTGGCCACGACGGTGCCGGGGTGCAAGAGCACGGTCCCCGCAATCCGTGAGCGGAGCGCGATGAAGGCGAAGGGCGGCCGCTTCGAGCTAGCCGCCCTTCGCGCGACGCTCAGGCGTTCTTCGGCTTCACGACGATCTCCACGCGCCGATTCGCCGCGCGCCCGTCGACCGAGCCGTTGTCGGACACCGGATCGTCCGGACCCTTGCCCTGAGCGGTGATCAGATCCGAAGGGATGCCGCGGCTGACGAGATAGTCGCGCACCGCGCTCGCGCGCTTTTGCGACAGGTCCATGTTGTTGTCGCGCGTGCCGACGTTGTCGGTGTAGCCGAACACGACGATGGGCTGCTCCTTGCCGCGGAGCGCCTCGGCGATCTGATCGAGCTTCGCCATCGCGCCGGCCTTCAGATCCCACTTGCCGGTCTTGAAGAGCACTTCGCCCGAGAGCGTGATGACCATGCCGCGATCGTCGTCCTTGACGGCCGCGATCTTGGCGATGGTGTCGCGCGCGTCGCGCAGCTTCGTCTCCAGATCGGCGAGCTTCGCGCGGTTCGCCTCGGCCTCGGCTTGTTCGGCTTGAAGCTTCTGGCTCGTCTTGTCGAGCGCGCCGCGGGTCGCCTGCAGCTGCGACGTCAAGAGCGCCTCTTGCTCGCGCTTCGCGTTCGCCGCGTCTTGCTGCCCCTTCATCGCGACGGCCTCGGCCTCGGCGATCTGGGCCTTGCGCTGCGCGATGATCGCGAGGTCCGTCGTGTTGGGCTCGTCGGGCTCGTCGCTCCAGGCGCGTTCGGCCTTCTGCAGCGCGAGCTCCGCCTCGTGCACGTCCGTCGGATCGAGCTGCATCGCGAGGCCGCCCTTCGCGCGCGCGAGCTCGTTCTGAGCGTCGACGAGAGTCTTCGGCGGCATCCTTTCGCCGCCGCAAGCGAGCAGCGCGACCGCGCTCACCGGGCCCACGAACATCAGCGTACGAATACGGGTCATCGAAATTGTCCGCTTCACGATCCGTTTCCCTTCACCTTCTGCAGTTCCTGTTGCGCCTGCTGCGCCTGCTCCGACGCTTGCTGGGCTTTCGCCAGGCTGAGCGCGAGCTGCGCTTCGACGCGCGCGACGGCAATGAGGCTTGTCGCACGCACGTTGTCGTCGTCGATCAGCGCCTTCGATTTCTGGAGATTTTCTTGCGCGAGCTGCAGATGCAGCTTCGCGTCCGGTACGTCGGGTGCTCCGCCGGCCTCGGCACGTCCGACGTCGGCCTGAGCGGCCGCCCACTCGTCGTTCGGGGGCGGGACGCTGCCGCCGCACGCCGGTAACGTGGCACCGAGAAGCACTGCAATCATCGCGATACGCATGGGTATTCCTCTCGATGGCCGAGGGTATGTGTCACGCCGCGCTTGGGCAAGAGGGTCGCGCGATCGCTCTGCCGGCGGCGTCTAATTGCGCCCGGGCTGCGCCGCCGGCGCGGGCGCGCCGCGCCGCGTTTTGCGACCCTCAGACGAGTTTTTCGCGAATTCCGCTGCGGTGCGGGTTATCCGCGTTGTTTACGGCGCCGTCCGTGCCGAGACGTTCGCGCACCCACTGGACGAGCTCTGCCGGGCTGGTGCGGCCCTTATCGAACACCGGGTACGCGGCGTCACCGAGACGGCTCTTGCGCAGCGCCGATCGCGCCGCTTGAGCGGCTCCGGTGTGGAACGCGCACGGTACCTCGATGCCCGCGGCGCGCATGCTGAGCAGCACCGTGAGCCCCATCTCCCCACCGTCCAGCTCGAAGTCCAGAACGGCGGCCGCCGGCGGCGTATCGGCCCTCGTCAAGAGCCTCAGGGCTTGCTCCACGTTGCTGACGACGGCGACTCGCACGCCGGTTGCCCCGCTGAGCAGCCGGGCCGCGCCGCGAGCCGCGAGTGCGTCGTCGTCGACGACCAGCACCCAGGGCGCCGCCGCTTGGCGACGAGCTCGCTCCTCCATCTCCTCCGATAGTCCCATGTGGCGTTCGCGCGTGCCACCGAACGCGCTGGAGGTGTTCTCGTAAGTGCTCATCGAAACGTTCCCGCCGAAGCCATGAGCAACGACCGTGCCGACTGCGATGTAGCACGATGAAGGACGAATGGTGCGCTTCGGTGCCCCAGCCGCCATCCTGTTGACGGCGACGCCGCCAGCCGATTGACGTTTTGCGCGACGCCCGGCATTGGATGGAGGCGGTCAAGTCCGCGACGCGACAAAGCTTCTTATCCACAGCTTCTCAACTACCCACGCGCGAGCGTTCAGGGTGGGCAAATGGTCAACTTCGCGCAAAATAACGACGAAAATACTGCATCCATGCGCAAGTCGAGCGAACCAGCGCTCGTCCAGCGCGTCGCGATCTGGGCGCTCGCCACGATTCACCTCCTCGGCATCCTCGGCGCTCCGTTCGCCGCCAAGCTCCACGTCTTTCAGCCCGGCGCAACGCCGCATCAGAACTTCCACGTCGTCTGGGAAGCCTGCAAATACGCGGCGGCTTCGCTGCTCTCGCTGGCGATCGTGCTCGGCCCTCTCGCACGAGGCGAACGGTGGGCGCTCTGGGTGATGACGGCCGCGTCGCTGTTGCTGTTCGGCGGTGTCTTTTTTTCGGACAGCCTGACGCACGGCGGACCCGCCATCGACTTTTGGGCGTACGGCTCGTTCCTCGGAGTCTCGGTGGTCGCGCTCTCCACGCTCGCGCTTCGTGGGAAAATGTCCCGTTGAGGCGGTCCTCCCTGGGGCGCCGGTGACCCAGGGCACGACGCGCGTGATATGGGGACAGCGTGGGCTCCGACGACTTCGACGAGGCGGCGTACCTGCGCGCGAACCCCGACGTCGCCGTCATGGTCGAGCGCGGCTTGTTCCGCTCACCGCTCGATCATTGGCAGCGAGCCGGGTCGCTCGAGCACTCGGCAGGCCGAAGGCGTTCCGGGTTCTACGAGCACGACCTCGTCTACGACGAGGAGACCTATCTGCGGCTGAACGCCGACGTGGTCGCCCTCGTGCGCCGGCGCGCGCTCGGGAGCGGGTACGAGCACTGGATGCGCCACGGACGCATCGAGTTCTCGCGGGGACGACGCCACGCACCGTTCGTCGCTTCCACTCAGCCGTTCCGACCATTCCGATTGACGGTCGGCGACGCCGGGGGGCTGCTCGTCGGCGCGGTCGATGCCGAGCCCGAGCCCGGCGTCGCGCTGACGCTGCGCCATGCCGAAGATCCGGAGATCGGCGTCGCAGCCGGGACCGTCGCGTGCTCGCCCTCGCTCGACGTGCAGGACGTCATGCGCCGCAAGCGTCCGGTCCGGCTGCTCGTCGTGCGCTATCCGGCGTTTGCCTCGGACGCCCGCCGTCCGAGGCCGCTCGTTCTACGCGCGGGCGCTACGTCGTTTCTCACTTCGCGTGACGCGGGGATGCAAGCCTTCTTCTTCGCCGGCGTGCGCGACGCGAGAGACTTCCTCGAAACCGGTCTCCGCGTCGCCGAGACCGACGCCGCCACGGCCGCGGCGTTCACGGACGCACTGGTCGCGCTCGTCCTCGCCCGCCTACAGCCGCCGATCGACCCGCGCGAGCCGTTCGCCGGCTTCTTCCTGGAGTCGCTGTCGAGGCGGCCGGGCGAAGGATTCGACGCGGGCGGCTGGTTCGCGCCGGCATCCGCGGAAGTCACGCGCGTCTCGGTGTTCTGCCCCGAGACGGCCGAGTGCGCCGAGCTGAGCGCGCTGTCGCGCATCGCCCGACCCGACGTCCTCGAGACGCTGCGCGACACGCCGGGCGTCCCCGCCGACGCCTCGCTCGGCTTCGCCGGCTTCCTGCCGCTTCCGCGCGCGAGCGCGATCACGCCCGCGCGGCTCGTCTTCGAGGTGACTCTTTCGAACGGTGTCGCCCGGTTTTTCGAGAGCCGCGACGTTTCGAAGCTTCTCTGATCTCGGCGAGGCCCACGCGGAGCCCGAACGGCTTCAAGAGCCGCTCGAGCGTGTCCTGAGTGGGATTGTGCTTCGGATCGATCGCGCGCAGGACGTTGGGGCTCGGCATACCCACCTTCTCGGCGAACTCCTTGACGCCCATCGTCCGGATGAGCTCGCCGAGCGCTTCCTTCAGCGGAACGCCCGCGTCCACGGCGCCGATGAGGTGAGCGCGCACGAGGAACGGGTCCTCGAGATGCGCCGCCTTCTTCTCGTCGTATTCCTTGCTTCGCCTCGCCACGTGTCACCTACCCCTTCGGATCCCGGCGCCAACCATATTTTCCGGCGGCGGTCCGATCAAGGGCGCGTTCGCGATGCTCACCGGGTTCGCTCTAGCTCGACTAGGCAGAAATCGTCTTCAAATAGTCGTTTCGTTACGCGGAAGCCTTGCGCTCGATACACAGACCGAATCCATCGGGCGTCCTCGACGAGAAACCCGGTGAGCACCAGGCGCCCGCCAGCGGCCACTCGGGCGCCGAGAGCGCTCGCCATCTCTGTGAGCGTCGCGCGGTCGACGTTGGCGACGACGACGTCGAAAGTGGCGCGCATGCCGCGAACCGAGGTTCGGCCGAAGGAACAACGCCGCGTCACGTGGTTCAGCGCCGCGTTCCGGCGCGCGGCGCTGACCGCATCGGGATCGACGTCGAGTCCGACGGCCCTGGTCGCTCCGGCGTGGACGGCGACGAGACACAGCACGCCGCTGCCGGTCCCGAAGTCGAGGACGCTGCTTGCACCCTCGCGACACAGCCGGTCCACCGTGGCAGCGGCCATCCGCGTCGTCGCGTGTTCTCCGAAGCCGAACGAGAGCGACGGTTCGAGCCAGATCCGGCTCTTTTCATCTCCTGCTTTCGCCGTCGTGTTCGTCGGTACGAGCCACGTCGCGTCCGAGACGCGAACCGGCTCGAGGGACCGCGTCCAGACGGTGCGCCACGCATCGAACGCGCGCGGCGCCCGCGCGACGCGATGAACGGCTCGAACGCCGAGCTCCCCGAGCTCAGCGACGACGGACGCCCCCAAGCGCTCGAGCAGCGCCTTGCTCTCCCCGAACGAGCTGATACGCGCCTCGCGCGGCAGCTCTTCCTGCATCGCTCCTCCCGAGCCCGCTCGGACGAGCAATGCGCCGGCGACGTCGGCGGCCTCGGGCTCCACCTTCACGACGAGCCGAAAGAGCGGGCGCGCCGCCGCACGTCGTTTCGGGGCGGGCTTCTTCGCGGGTCGCTTTTCAACGCGGCGCGAGGGCTTCATGATGCGGCGCACGGCACGGTCCGATCGGTCGAGACGAGGGACGAGACAGATGTCTGAAAGTGAACATTCGATGTCCGGCAAGGTTTGCGTGGTCACTGGCGCGACGTCCGGGATTGGCGAGGTGACGGCGTCGCGCCTTGCCGCGGACGGGGCGCGTACAATCCTCGTCGCGAGGAGCCGTGACAAGGGAGAACGGATCTCAGGCGCCATCCGGGCGAAGGGCGGCCAGGCCGAGCTCGTCGTCGCGGATCTAGCGTCGTTCGCCGACGTGCGGCGCGCGGCCGCAGAGATCGCCGCGAAGTGTCCGCGTCTCGACGTCCTGGTGAACAACGCCGGGGCCATCTTCATGGAGCGCACCACGACGGCCGACGGTCTGGAGTCGACCTTCGCCGTGAACCACCTCGCGCCGTTTCTGCTCACGAACCTCCTGCTCGATCGCCTAAAAGAGAGCGCCTCGTCGCGCATCGTCAACGTCGCCTCGCGCGCCCACATCCGGAGCGGCATCGATTTCGACGATCTGGAAGGCAAAAAATCTTACAACGGCCTGAAGGCGTACGCGCAATCCAAGCTCTGCAACGTCCTCTTCACGTACGAGCTCGCGCGCCGGCTAGCGGGCACGCGGGTCACCGCCAACTGCCTACACCCCGGCGTCATCACCTCCGGCTTCGGAAAAAACCAACCCGGCTTTTTCAACTTCGCGGTCCGTCTCGTCACGCCTTTCCTGATCACCCCGGAAAAAGGCGCCCGCACCTCCCTCTACCTATCCGAGTCGAAAGCCGTGGAAGGCGTCACGGGCAAATACTTCGACGCCGACACGCGGGAGATCCGCTCCTCGAAAATCTCCTACGACCAAGCTGTTCAAAAGCGTCTCTGGGAAATCAGCAAGACCATGACCCACCTCTGATCCCGCCGCCCGCTTCCGGTTTCCTGCTCCCCTCCTCGCCAATCCTATCCCCTGGCCTTAAGCCCTACCCCTCCCTCATTTCCATCTCCCTCAAAACCAACATCCCGGCGATCTCCTCCGGTATCCTCCGCGGCTTGTGCGCCGCATCGACGCAAGCAAGCAACGTCGACGCCGTCGCCAGGAGCTCGTTGCCGCGCAGGATGCGGTACTCGAATCGCGTCGTGATTCGAGTGAGCGCCGCGAGCCGCGTCTCGACGACGAGCTCGTCGTCGAAATACGCGGGCCGTTTGTACGCGAGCGACGCTTCGACCACCGGCATGTGGTAGCCGCTCCGGGCCATTTCGCGGTAGTCCGCGCCGCGCGCGCGCAGGTACTCGACGCGGCCCGCTTCGACGTAGGTGAGATACGCGGCGTGATGCACGATGCCCATCAGATCCGTCTCGAAGAACCGGACGCGCATCGGGAGCACCGTCACGCAATGGGCCGGAAGCTCTTCGCCTCTGGCGCGGCTCGACGTCATTTCTTCTTCGTCTCCTTGGCGGCGGCGCGGTTCGCTTCTACTTCCTCGAGCTCGTCGATGCTCTTCGGCCAGTCGCTGCCGAGCAGGCGCGACAAGCCGCGGTCGGCGAGCACCTTTCCCTCGGTCTGGCAACGCGGGCAATAGTTCACTTCGTTCGACGCATAACGGATGCGCTGGACCTTCGTGCCGCACACCGGACAGGGCTGACCGTATTTCCCGTGCACGGCCATCTCCGGGCGGAAGGCCGTCACTTTCTCGGGGAATCCGTCGCCCGCTTCTCGGCGCAGGCGATCCGTCCATTCCGTCAAGGTGGCGCGGCAGGCCTCGTAGAGGCGTTCTATCTCTTCGACGGTGAGGCGCGTCGTCAGCTTCACCGGAGACAGCTTCGCGGCGTGCAACATTTCGTCCGAGTACGCGTTGCCGATGCCGCTGAAGAGCCTCGGATCGGTGAGCGATCGCTTCAAGGTGTGGTTCTCGCGCGTCAGAGCGTCGCCGAAATCTTCCAGCGTCATCTCGAGCGGCTCGATGCCGCCGCGGGACAGGTTCGAGAGCGCGCTCTCGCCACGCACGAGGTTCAGGCTGGCGCGCCGGGTCGTGCCCGCTTCCGTCAAGATGAGCGTCGCGTTCTCGAAATCGAAACCGGCGAGACCGAGCCGCTTCGGGATCGGCGCGCCCGCTTCGCGCAACAGAAACCGCCCCGCGATCATCAAGTGCACCACCAGAAAGAGATCGTCCTCGAACACGAAGACGATGCGCTTGCCGAGCCTTCGCAACCCGAGCAACCGCTTGCCCTCGAGCGCCGAGATCGGCGGGTCGTACGTGCGCAGGACGAATACATTGGCGAGCCGGACGCGCCGCAGGACCCGACCGCCGAGGAGGGCGGCAAGGCGCTCGCGATAAACTTCGACGTCGGGGAGCTCGGGCATCCAGTTAGATGGGAAATGACGGGGACGGGCGGCGGGTGAATCTTTGCAAAGGTCCGGGCCGGGGACAAATCGCGATGGCGATCGTAACGAACGCGCCCCCTCGAACATGAAGAAGAGAGAGCGATTCGCGCCATGGCCACCGTCGTCGCCCCCGCGAAGCTCGCGCGCCGCGAAGCTCGCGCGCGTGAATGGCCGCGGCTCGGCCCGGATCCGCGCGCTCACCGCTAGACGCCGCGCGCGGGTTCTTGCTACCTTGCCTGTTTGGCATACGTGGTGCGCTCCGCGAAAAACACCGTCTGGGTCGGGCTCTGGTCCGCTGGCGCTTCCCTTTGCTCAGTCAGCTGCCTCGCGCCGGGTTCCCTGGACAACCCCGAGCAGTATCGCGTCCACGTCGCCGACGAGGGCGGCGTAGTCGACGCGTCCACGGGCGGCGATTGCGGTGCGGCGTGCCCGCCCTCGACGACGGACGCCGGCTCGGGCGGCGCGTCCGACAGGGGCGGCTCGGATGCCTCCGTCGCAATGGGCGGCGCGACAGGCAACGGCGGCACAACAGGCAACGGCGGCACGAACGGCAACGGCGGGACGACCAGCAGCGGCGGCACGACAGGCAACGGCGGCGCGAACGGCAGCGGCGGCGCGAACGGCAGCGGCGGGACGACCAGCAGCGGCGGCTCGGGCGGCATGAATGCGGCAGGCGCCGGCGGCTCCACGACGATGGGCAGCGTCATCTACGTCGAGGCCGAGTCGGGGACCGTGACGGATCCGATGATCGTCTCCATGGACGCGAACGCCTCCGGCGGGAAATACATCTCCGTTCCGAGCGGCAACACGAACAGCGATCCCACCGCGTCCACGATGGGCATCGCGGCCATCCCGTTCACGGTGACCGACTCCGGCAGCTACGCCGCGTTCGGGCGGGTCATCGCCAGCTCGCAGAACAACGACTCGTTCTGGGTGAAGATGGACGACGGGTCGTGGGTGGAGTGGAACAACATCACCAACGGCAGCGCGTGGGTGTGGGACGACGTGCACGATTCCTCGCAAGGCGACACGTCCGTTCACTACATGCTCGATCCGGGCATGCACACCTTCTACGTCGCGTATCGCGAGCCGGGCGCGGAGCTCGACAAGCTCGCGTTCGCGACGGATCCGGCGTTCACGCCGATGGGGCTCGGACAGTGAAGCTCGGCCTCGGCTCGTTCGCGCTTGTCGCCTCCATCGCGTGCCTCGAGCACGCGGCGCTCGCCGCCGTCGTGGTCGTCGACGATTTCTCCGGTCCGAAGAGCAAGCAAGTCCGCGAAGCGGTCGCGAAGGCGCTCGAGAAGGGAGACCACCAGCTGGTGAAGGAATCCGCGGCGCGGGTACCGGCGACCTCGGACGAGAGCGTCTACGTGAAGCGGGCCACGGAGTATCGCGCCGCTGCTTTCGTCGACGGCGAGGTCGAACAGCAGAAGGCGGGCTGGTCGGTGACCTTGACGGTGCACAACGGCGCCGACGGCAAGGTCCTCGGCGACACGACGCTGAAAGCCGCGAAGCTCCCGAAGCTGCTGAAGAAGATCTCCGCAGAAGCGGCAACGGACCTTGCCGCTTCTATCGACCAGGGCTCGGCGCCCGAGCTCGAGAAACAAAAATCCGCCGACGCGGACGAGACGCCGGCGGCGAAGCCCGAGCCGGAAGAAAAGACAGAACCGGCGGGAGCAGCCGAGGAGCCGCACGACGAGCCACCTCCGCCGCAGGACGATCAGGGAAAGAAGCCCGTGCTCCTCGAGCTATCCGGCGGGATGCAATTCTTCTCGCGCAGCTTCGAGTACCACCAGGACGTCAACGGGAGCCTGCACCCGTACCACATCTCGCTGTGGCCCGCGCTCGAAGCGCGGGTCGGCTACTACCCGGGCGCTCACTTCACGCGCAACATGGCCGCGAACATCGGCCTCGTCGCCGGGATTTCGCGGAGCATCGGCGCGTCGAGCTCCATCGGGGGCAACCCCACGGACTACGGAACGACGCTGCAGGAGTTGATCATCGGAGCGCGCTTTCGCGTCCCCATCGCGCGCTACGAGATCGCGGCGTCGCTGCTCTACGGCGACCAGAGCTTCGAAATCGAGTCGGATCACGATCCGATCAGGACCGCCGCGAACGGGCTCCCCGTGAACCGCGGCTACGTGCCGGACGCGTCGTACCAGTATCTGCGTCCGGGCCTCGACGCTCGCCTCGCCTTCGGGCGGCTGCGTTTCGGCGCGGGCCTCGGCTATCGCGTCGTGCTCGGCATGGGACAGCTCACCTCGTCCGCGTGGTTTCCGCACGCGACGGCGCAGGCGCTCGACGGCTTCGTCACCGCGGGGTTCGAGGTCGTGCCGAATCTCTTCGCGACCGCCGGGTTCGACGCGACCCGATACGCCCTCGACATGCACACCGTGCCCGCCGATCGTTCGGCGGCCCGCGACATCGCCGGCGGCGCGATCGATCAATATCTGACCGTGCACCTGGGCGTGGAATACCGCCTCGGCGCGCCGGGAGCGAGCGCCACCGCGCGCGTCGCCGAGCGTGCGCGCCGCAGCGGCGGCGACTGACGACTCCGGATGCGCGCCGCACCGTGGACGGCGCGTCGAACGGTCCAGGAGGTGCTACAAGGGCGGGCACATTCGACGATGTCTGTGATCAGCGCGCGCGGCGTCTTCAAATCCTACGGCAGCCAGACGCTGCTCACCGACGTCTCGCTGACCATCGAGCCCGGGGATCGCATCGGGTTGCTCGGAGCGAACGGCGCCGGAAAATCGACGCTGCTCCGGGTGCTCGCCGGGCTCGAGGCGCCGGACGGCGGCAAGCTCGAGCGAACCCGCGACGCGAACATCCTTTACTTGGCGCAGGAGCCGGTGCTCGATGGCGCTTCCACGCCGCGCGCGCTGGTCGAGGAAGGGCTCGCTGCGTGGCATCGCGCGACGCGAAGGCACGCCGAGATTTCTCGGAAGCTCGAGGGCGCCCGTGGTCCCGAGGGCGAAGCGCTGCTCGCCGAACAAGCCGCGCTCGCCGAATCCATCGAGCGACTCGGAGGGTGGTCGCGCGAACACGTCGCGACCGAGATGCTCGAGCGGCTCGGCGTGCGCGAGCCCGATCGCCCCGTCGGGACGATGAGCGGCGGCGAGCGCCGGCGCGTCGCGCTCGCGCGATTGCTCGTCGCCGAGCCGACGCTCGCGATCCTGGACGAACCCACGAATCACCTGGACACCGAGACGATCGAGTGGCTCGAGGAGTACCTCGACCGCGAGTTCCGGGGCGCCGTGCTGATGGTCACCCACGACCGCTACGCGCTCGACCGCGTCGCGCGCCGCGTCTTCGAGCTCGAGGGCGGCGTCGTCCGGGAGTTTTCCGGCGGCTACTCCGGCTATGTCGAGCAAAAGGCGGAGCTCGTCGAGCACATGGAACGCGTCGAGCAGAATCGGCTCAACCTGCTCCGGCGCGAGCGCGCGTGGCTTTTGCGCGGCGCCAAGGCGCGAACGACGAAGCAGAAGGCGCGGCGTGACCGCGCCGAGGCGCTCCTCGCCGAATCCGCGCCGCGGGAGGCGGAGCGCGTGGACCTGGGCGGGCTCGCCGCAGGGGCGCCGCGCATGGGAAAGACGATCCTCGACTTCGAAGATGTCGGGCTTTCCGTCGGCGGACGCGAGCTCGTGCGGTCGCTGACGTTCAACATGGTCTCGGGCGATCGCGTCGGTGTCGTGGGTCCGAACGGCGCGGGCAAGACGTCGCTCTTGCGCGTCGCCTCGGGCGAGCTCGCTCCGACACGCGGGAGGGTCGTGCGCGGCGCGAACACGAACGCCGTGCACTTCGATCAGGCGCGCGCCGGCCTCATCGACGACTGGTCCGTCTTCGACAACGTCGCTGGCCGCGAAGGCGCCGACCGCGGCGCCGCGGACGTCGTCCGCATCGGGGAGAACGTCCTCGAGATGCGCTCGTATCTCGAGCGCTTCTTGTTCGAAGGCGTGAAGCAACGGCAGAAGGTGGGCTCCCTCTCCGGCGGCGAGCGCGCCCGGGTGGCGCTCGCGAAGGCGCTCCGGAGCGGCGCGAACCTGCTCTTGCTCGACGAACCGACGAACGACCTGGACGTGCACACGCTCGCGTCGCTCGAAGAGCTGCTCGTCGGCTGGCCCGGCACCGCGCTCGTCGTCTCGCACGACCGCTGGTTCCTCGATCGCGTCGCGACGTCGATCCTCGCCTTCGACGGAAGCGGCGAGGTCAGGCGTTACGCCGGCAACTACGAAACCTACCGCTCCCTGAAGGAGCAGGCCGAAGCAGCCGACAAGGAGCTCGAGCGAGCCCGGGCCGAAGCCGCGAAACCGGCGAAGCCGGACCCGCCGAAGCCCGACTCCGGCGAGCCTCGCCCGCTCTCCTTTTCGGAGAAAAAGGAGCTCGAGGGCATCCTCGACGAGATCACGGCTCTCGAAGCGCGCGTCGCCGAGCTGGAAGCCGCGCTCGGGAAACCCGAGCTCTACGCCGCCGGCAAAGAAGACGCGAGGCGCGTCCAAGCCGACTACGACGCCGCCAAGTCCGCCCTGACCGCCCGCACGTCCCGCTGGGAAGACCTGGAAGCGCGCCGCGACGTAAAGCGCAGTGCACCGCCGTCGAGATAGCGTCGACCACGGCCGGCCGAATAGCCGCTTCAGCCGATTACTTTCACGACGAGCTACTCGCGACCGCGCAACGATGGTTCGTATACGTACCTTCGTCTCCGATCGGTACCATTCCAAAGAACTGCTACTCGCGACCGCGCAACGATGGTTCGTATACGTACCTTCGTCTTCGGATCGGTACCCATCCCGAAGAGCTCTACCGCTGCTGGCACTCGAGCGCGCTCTGCCGCCCGCGCGGCTGTTGTCCGTTCCTACCGCGCGCTCACAGCGCGTCCGCCCCGAGATACGGCACCCACTCCGCGGGCGCGCCGTACTCCGCCGCGAGCGTTCGCGCGAGCGGCAAGGCCTTCGGGTGGAACGGCTCGCGGCGGGGAAACATCCCGGCTTCGTCGCAGGTGCGGTGCCCTTTGCGGGCGTTGCACGGGCGGCACGCGGTGACGATGTTCGTGAACGTCTTGCGCCCGCCGCGCGAGCGCGGCACGACGTGATCGAACGTGAGGTCCTTCTCCGGGAAGCGCCGGGCGCAGTACTGACAAGTGTACTTGTCGCGCAAGTAGACGTTGGTCCGCGAGAACTTCACGCCCAGGGCTCGGGGCGGGACCGTGCGGCGCTGGCGGAGGACCGCCGGCAGCTTCCAGGTGGTGGACGGCGAGCGGATCTCCTCGGCGTACTCGGCGAGCACGTCGACGGAACCGACGTAGACGAGCTTCACGGCGTCCTGCCACCCGAGCACCCGCATGGGGAGGTACCAGGAGGAGAGCAGCAGCGCCTTCTTCGACATCCCTTCCCTTCAGATTGGCTGCTTCGCGTAGACAGTCAAGCGGCATGCCATGGTAGCGTCAACCCTCGGTGACCCGAACGCTGGGCGTTTGCCGAGGGTCTCGCGCTCGGTCGCGAGGCAATCGCTTTCCGATCGCCCTCGTCGCCCCGCTCGCCGGCCTCGCCGCGCTCGCGAGCGCCGCCTCGCTGCGCGCCCAGACGGACGCCCCGCTGCGCGCCCAGACGGACGCCCCGCTGCGCACCCAGACCGACGCCCCGCTGCATGCCCAGACCGACGCTTCGCCGAACCAAGCCGACGCGGCCGCCGGAGCTCGCCCGAAGACCGACGACACGACCGCGACGGCGACGGGCGCAGCCGCCGATACGAAGCGTAGCGCAGCCACCCCGGATGCGCAGCCACCGTCGCCCGACGGCGCCGCGACGAACGGGCCGGCAACCGCGACGGCCCCACCTGCTCCGCCGACGGCGCAGGGCGTCGCCGGGACGCCGACGACCACGCCACCCCCGAAGAAGGAGGAGTCCTCCATCGAGGAACAAGGGACGCTCAAGTACGAGCTCGATGGCATCGAGGTCCGCGGGAACACGAAAACCCGCGCTCGTGTCGTCCTGCGGTACGTCCCGTTCCAACCCGGTGACATCTTCGACGTCGACGATCCGCGCGTCGAGCTCACGCGCTACCGTCTGCTCGGCACCGGCTTTTTTCGCGACGTCCAGCTCGCCTTGCGAAAAGGCAAGCTGCGTGGTCACGTCATCCTCGTCATCGAGGTCGTCGAGCGCAACACGCTCGTCATCAACGACCTGTGGATGGGGCTCGCTTCGACCGCGAACACCGGCGGTCAGACGGTACCGCTGACGGCGTACGCGGGCCTCGACGCCGCGGAGACGAACCTCGCCGGCACCGGCATGACGCTCGGCGCGGCGGCGGGCATCGCGAAAGACCAGTACGCGCTGCGGCTCCGGTTCTTCGACCCCGCGCTGTTCCTCGGCAGCCAATGGATGACGAGCGGGACGCTGCTCTTCAACCACGCCGACGATTTCTTCGGCGATCAGCACGTCGGGTTCACCAGCCCGACGCAGGACGCGCTCGATCGCGCCGTGGCGGTCGTCCAGTACGAACGCTTCGGCGGCACCGTCGGCGTCGGGCGGGACCTCTCGGTGAGCACGCAGCTGTGGGCGAACTACCGGATCGAGCGGATCAACGCCACCGTCCCGCTCACCGCGAACGACCTCCGCGGCCAGGGTCCTGGCCAGGAGCAGGAGCCCATCGATTTCTACATCCAGCGAGGCCGGAGCATCCTGTCGACGCTGGGCGTGACGGTGCAACACGACACGCGCGACAAGCCCATCTTGCCGACGCGCGGCTGGTTCGCGTCCGCGACGACGGAGGTGAGCCTCTCGCCCCTCGGGAGCGACTACCCCTACGCGCGCGTCGACGCGCTGGCGTCGAGGTGGTGGACGCTGCCGTGGCAGCACGTCCTCAGGCTGCGCGCCTTCGGTGGATTCATCGCCGGACGCGCGCCGTTCTTCGAGCGCTACTACGTCGGAGATCTCAGCGATTTCCGCGCGGCGCGCGTGCTCGGCCTGAACGTCGAGAGGCGGCTCGCTCCGAACTTCCTGGGCACCACCATCGGCGAGATCCGTTACGGCGATTACGCCGCGAAGCTCGACGCCGAATACCGCATCCCGCTCTACCGCGGCACTCGGGCGGTCTACGGCATCGACGTCTTCGCGCGCGCGGGCTTCTACTTCCTCGCCGGGCAGCGCGACGTCACGAATCCGCCGCCGGGCTACTCGGGCGCCGCGCTCATTCCCATAGATTTCACGGCGAACTTCGGAGTCCAGATCGACACCAGCGCGGGCGGCTTCACCTTCGCCTTCGCGAACCTGCTCGGCTTCATCCCGGGGCTCGGTCAAGGCAAATGACCCTCGCGGGGCGCCCCGAGCGCGGGCTTCGCCGCGCGGTCACGCTGCTGGCGCTCGCCGTGCTCGTGTGCTCGGGGCTCGCGGCGAAGACCGCGCGCGCCGAGGAACCGCCTGCGCCGAGGACGGCGAGCTTCGAGTGGGACGAGGCGAAGCACGAGCTCTACGTGTCGCTCGCGTTCCGGGACGTCGTCGACGAAGAGATCCGGCGCAAGCTGAGCCGCGGGCTGCCGACGACCATCGTCTTCACCGGGACGCTGTACCGGCGAGGGGTGAAGGCGCCCATCTCGACGACCGCGCAGACGTGCAAGATCACCTGGCACGTGTGGGACGAGGCGTACCGCCTGGAAGTGACGCGCCCGGACGGGAGCCGCACCCGCTGGACGACGACGCTGGAAGGCGTGCTCCGGCGGTGCGCCGAAGTGACGCGCTTGCTCGTCGCGACCAGCCGGGAAGTCGGTGCGGGCGTTCCGGTGTACCTGCGCGGGCACGTGGACGTGAATCCGCTCAGCACCGAGGTGCTCGAGAAGATAAAGCTCTGGGTGAACCGTCCGGCGCGCACGGGGACGGCCGCTCCCGGCGACGCGCTCTTCAGCACGTTCACCGGCCTCTTCATGCAGCGAGTGGGAGCGGCCGAGCGCACGCTCGAGCTTCTGACCTTCGAAATGCTACCGATCGTCGGAGGAGCCGCGAAAAATGAGATCTAGCGCCTTTCCGATCGGCTTGAAGCTCGAGGGAAGACTTTGCCTCGTCGTCGGAGCCGGAGAAGAGGCGGAGCGACGAACCGACGCGCTCGTCGCGGCGGGCGCACGCGTCCGGGTCGTCTCCGAACGACCCACGCAAGCGCTCGAACGGCTCGCGCACGACGGTACGGTCGCGCTCTCGCGACGCGCCTTCGACGACGCGGATCTCGACGGCGCGTGGCTCGCTGTTTACACGGACCTGGACGTCGCCGTCGCGACGCGCATCGCCGCCGTCGCCGAGGAGCGGCGCGTGTTCTTTTGCGCCGTGGATCGGCCCGGACAATCGAGCTGGTCGCATCTGGCGATCGCGACGGCAGGACCGGTCACCGTGGCCGTCTCCACGTCGGGCCGGGCGCCTTCGCTCGCGCGCAGGCTGCGCGACGAGCTCGCGCGCGTCTTCGACGAATCACGGCTCGGCGAGTTCGCGGAAGCGATCGCGCGGCTCCGCGAAGGCACGCCTCCCGAAGATCGTCGAGCCGTACTTGGCCACGCCGTGAGCCACTTACGTTTCGACGGAGCACTCTCCATCCCGGACGGCGACCGGATCGGACCGCGGGGTCGGGAGAAGCCATAAAGTAGGCCGTTTCGCCCTCGCGAGAGCTTTGCAGGGAAGAAGGAACGTCGGCGCGCTCACTCGTTCGCTCCGCGCAGCATTTGTTCATAAAGTGACGAACCGAGAGCCAATCATCAACGACCTGGTGAGCCGCGTGCGCGATGCCGTCGCGCGTCGCGGTGTTTTCGTTCTAAGAAGACAGGCATCGAATGACGCCGAATGAAGTAGGGTCGCCGGCGACGCTCGATTCGTTCCAAAAGGTGTAGGTCATGAAGTCACGTTCAAATCGACTTGGTTTTGGTCTTGCTGGTATCGCGGCGGTCGCCCTCGGTTACGCCGCGTTCGGTTGTTCCTCCGACAAGGGCGGCGGTGGCAACGACAACACGAACACCGGTGGCTCGGGCAACAGCCCTGCCAGCGGCACGGGCAACAGCCCCAGCGCCGGCGGTTCAGGTACCAGCGGCACCTGCACCGGCCTGACGATCGCGTTCGCGCCGGACATGTACTCCGCGTTCATCCCGGGCGGCATGCACAAGTTCCAGCTGCCCGTCGAAGCCCAGGGAGTCAGCGACGCGAGCGTCACGTGGACCGCGGGAGATCCGTCGTTGGTCGACATCGAGCCGAACCCGGGCGGCGGCCAGATGCTCACGATGCTGAACTCCGGCACGACGACGATCACTGCGAAGACGACGAGCGGCGCGTGCGCTCAGTCCACGCTCCACATCACGGCCGCCACCGAGGATCAGTGGCAGGCCGGCAACATGCGCTACAACAACGGGAACAAGCTCCAGCAGATCATGACGGACGGCGGTATCCCGACCGGGAACTTCATGATGTTCAACATCGACCCGCCCGACGATCCGCCCGCGTGCACCAACTGTCACGGCGACACGGCGACATCGAGCTACTTCAAGACGGTGTCGCATACGCCGGAGCAGACCGGCGGCTTCAGCGACGCACAGCTCATCGCGATCTTCACGATGGCCGCCGTGCCGATGGACGGGTACTTCGACAACTCGCTCGTCCCGGTGTTCATCTGGCAGTTCTTCCACAAGTGGTCGGACATCCAGGGCGACGCGCAGCAGGGCATGGTCGTCTACTTGCGCTCGCTCACGCCGAAGTCGCAGGGTGGCATGTTCGACTTCGGCCAGTTCATGATTCCGAGGCTCATGCCGCCGGGTGGCGGCACCGGCGGCACGACCTCGAGCAGCTCGGGTGGCACGACCTCGAGCAGCACCGGCGGCACGACCTCGAGCAGCTCGGGTGGCACGACCTCGTCTAGTGGCGGTGCAGCAGGTTCAGCCGGTGAAGCCGGTGCAGCATCCGGTGGCGCCGCGGGTGCTGCCTCTGGTGGCGCGTCCGGTTCGGCAGGCGCGGCCGGAGCTGCCGGCAGCAAGTAGCTCGCCACATTCGTGAAGCACAACAGGCGTTTACAGGGAACCGCGTCGCGGCTAAACAATCCTCATCCAACGTGGAAGCGTGAGTCGATGACACGCGGTTCCCTCTTCGCCATCGTTCTGATCCTCACTGCCTGCGGCGGCAAAGTCGAGCCGGAGGCAGTGAAGCATTCGCGCGGGGGGACCGGCGGCGCCAAGGGGACCGGCGGCACCAAGGGGCTCGAGCCGGATTCGACCGTGCAGGTCGACTACAATTGCGACGGCGAGCCGACCCCGCCGACGCGAATCGAGTGCACCGGCCTCTACGCGAATCTCGCGACGAAGGCGATCGCGGATGACGTGCACGAGTACGCGCCCGCCGTTCCGCTCTGGTCCGACAACGCGAAGAAGAGTCGGTGGATCTACATCCCCAAGGGACAAAAGATCGACGCGACCAATCCGAACGAGTGGATCTTCCCCGTCGGCACCAAGGTCTGGAAGGAATTCAGGCTCGGCGGCAAGCGCATGGAAACTCGTCTGTGGCAGAAGAAAAATGCCCTGGTCTGGCTGCCCGCCACATACGCCTGGAACGACGACGACACCGCGGCGACGAGCTACGGCGGCGGGGACGTCGCCTCCCCCGACGGGGGCCTCTGGCACATCCCAACCCCCGGCGAGTGTAAGCAGTGCCACAACGGACGGCAGGACAACATCCTCGGCTTCGAACAAGTCAGCCTCGGTCTGGACGGCGCCGGTGCCGGCGTAGACGGCGCCGTGAAATTCACCCTGGCCGATCTCGTCAACCAAGACCTGATCGATCCGCCTCCTGCGCAGACGAGTTTGACGGTGGGCGACGACGGAACGGGCATGGCTGCCTATCCTCTCGAGTGGTTGCACATCAACTGCGGCGTCACCTGCCACAACTCGAACGAAAACGCGCTAGCCTACAGCGCCGGGATGCATCTCCGGCTGGATCCCACGCAGCTCGACGGCAGGCCAGTGAACGACTTCGAGTCTCTAACGACGACGTTGAATCTCACTGCGCGCAATCCAAACTACGACGGCAACATCCGGATCGTGCCCGGAGATCCGCAGAGTAGCTTGCTCGTCTATCTCATCACCCATCGCATCGCGACGGCGACGGACGATGCGAACGCGGCGCAGATGCCGCCCATCGCCAGCCGCCTCGTCGACACGATTGACGCCGACAAGGTGATCGCGTGGATCGCAGCGATGCCGAAGTCGTCGACGGCGGACGCCGGAGGCGGGGGATGACCTCGCGCGCCCGACCCTCGCTCGGGCTGTTTCTCGGCATAGCCGCCGGCGTTGCTTTCGCCGCATGCTCGACGTCGGGGCCCCCGCTCGGCGGGCCCCATGGCGGCAACGGCACGTCCGTCGGACCGACGGTGACCAACGAATCGCCCGTCGACGCCGCGTACACGGTCCGGCCGCCGGATGCAGCGCCGGGAGGAATAGCGGGCGCGCCCAACACGTGGTTACACATCTACACGAGTTGGTTGGCCGTCGACACGATCGGGAACTGTTCGAAGACTGGGGCTAACTGTCACGCACAAGACATGTCGAACGCGACCGCGGCCTACCAGTGGCTCGAGCAACAGGGCTACGTCGGCGGCGGCGTTACGGCTCTCGTGGACCCGAACTTTTCCTGTCTTTCGTGGTTCGGCGGCGACATGCCGCCGACAGCGCCGGACAAAACTCAATCGGACAAGGCCGCGATGGAGATGATGATGTGGGCGATGGCCGGCGGTACCGACAACCTGTGAGGAGGACGCGCACTTGGCCTCGAAGAAACGGACGCTGCTGAAACTCGCGGCGCTCGCGGCTTGCGCGAACCTGACGTCGGCATGTGTGCACGTTGCGCCGTACGAGCGCGGTAAGCTCGCCCATCCGATGATGACGACCGAATCGCTCGAAGGCCCCGCGGCAGGGCACGTGCTCGCCGTCCAGGAAGGAGCGACCGGAGGCGGTTCGCTCGCGGAGAGCGGCTGCGGGTGCAACTGAAGTCGGGGCGGCGCCCGCGCTGCGTGCGGTCGTGGCGTTCGCGCGCTGCTGGGTTGTTCGCGTGTCTTTCAATGAGCGCGTCCGCGCTGGCGTACGACGGCCCGGATGCACCGGACCGTATGCGCAACGAGCACGCGGACACGACGCAGAAGGACGCTCCCGTCGGTCCGCACGAAGACAAGCTGAAGGACACCGCGACGGAGCACGCCTCGTTCGAGATGGCGGCGTATCAGGACGACGACGCCGTGACGGTGCTCACGCCCTCCATCGCCCTCAGCATCGACAACACGAACGGCGCGACGCTGAGCGCCAGCTACCTCGTCGACGTCGTGTCGGCGGCGTCGGTGGACGTCATCTCGACGGCTTCGAAACCTTTCCACGAGGTGCGGCAGGCGGGCTCTCTCTACGGCGAGTACAAACCGCACGATTTCGGCGTCGGCGTCGGCACCTCCGTCTCGCGCGAGCCCGATTATCTCTCGTACGGCGCCTTCGCGACGGTGCGGAAAGATCTGTCGGAGAAGAACTGGTCGCTGTTCTTCGGCTACGGCTTCGGCCACGACACCGCGGGCCGCTGCGGCGACGACGGCCAGTGCACGCCCTTCAGCGTCTTCTCGCGGACCCTGCTCCGCACGACCTTCAACGGCGGATTCGATCTCGTCGTGGACAAACTGTCGCTCTTGACGGTCACCGGCGACGTCATCGTGGAGAACGGAGATCAATCCAAGCCATACCGGTACGTGCCCATGTTCACTCCCGAAGCCGCCGCGCTGGTGCACAAAGGGATGACCATCGACCAGGTGAACAAGCTGGCAAACCCGTCTCCCAATGCGCCGCCCGGCTCGAACACTGGACGCAGTGACGAAAGGCCACTCGAGCAGCTTCCGCTCTCGCGCCATCGCTTCGCGCTGACCGCGAAGTATGCGCGGCGGATGGGGTTCACGACGCTCCGCGCGATGGAGCGCCTCTACGACGACACCTGGGGCTTGATGGCGTCCTCCACGGACGTGCGCCTCATCTTCGACCTCGGAAAGCGCTTCGCGATCTGGCCTCACGCCCGCTTCAACATCCAGCACGAGGTCAATTTCTGGAAGCTCGCGTACATCTCGTACGGCGCAGCTTCCGGACAGTGGAATTTGCCCGAGTACCGCACGGGCGATCGCGAGCTCGGTCCACTTTGGACAGCCGGCGGCGGCTTCGGCGTCAAATGGTACATTGGTCCCAGCGGGGAACCCGAACGGTTCGCGCTGCAGCTCACCGCCGACGCCATGTACACGTCGTTCTTGAATGACCTCTACGTGACCGGCCGCCTCGCGACGGTCGGCGCGCTCGGTGCGGAGGGGAGCTTCTGATGACGAAAGCCGTCGCGCTCCTGCTGCTGCTCGCGGCTCCCACGGCGTGCATGGACCCGGGGCACGACGACGACGTGAAAGCGCTCGGCACCGAAACGCCCGGTGTGCCCGAGGGGCCGTTGCACCGCCCAGGTCAGCCGTGCCTCGTGTGCCACGGCGGCGACGGGCCGGCGAACACGGAGTTCAGCCTCGCCGGGACCGTCTACTTGTTACAAGAGCAAGAGGTGCCTGCGGAGAACGCGGTCGTGACCGTCGAAGACGTCAGCGGCGTCGCAGGCAGCGTCCCGACGAACGCGGCAGGCTCGTTCTGGGTCAACGCCGACACCTGGCGTCCGACGTACCCCCTGAAGGTCCGCGTCAAGTACACCACGGTGACGGCGGTCATGAACGGCACCGTCGGTCGTGCCGGCTCCTGCGCCGATTGCCACCAAAACGTCGTGTCAGCCGCGTCGGCGGGCTCGACGGAGCAGAAAACGGCCACACAAACTTCTGCAGGCCACATCTACATCGCACGCAGCCAGTCACAGCTGGGGACTGCATCTCCATGATCCTGCGCTCGTTCGCCGTCTTGCTCGCGGCGCTCGCCGTCGTCCTGAGCTCCTGCTCCGAGGCGCCGAGCGACGCGCGCATCGGCATCCTCGCGCCGAACGGCTCGGAGGCGGCCTTCGGTGCCGTCGCCGATATGCTGGAACATCGCTGCGGCTCACTCGACTGCCACGGGCAACCCGCGCGCAACCTCCGCGTCTACGGTTGCGAAGGGATGCGCCTGTCGATCGACGACGTGTCGATCTGTAACCCCCGGTTGGGCGGCCAGAAGACGACTCCGGACGAACACCAGGCGACGTATCGCTCCCTCGTCGGCCTCGAACCCACCGTGATGAGCGAGGTCGTCGCGAATCACGGTGCGGACCCCGAGCTTCTCACCTTCGTCCGCAAAGCGCGCGGCACGGAGGCGCACAAGGGAGGTCAGCTCTTCACGCCGGGCGACGACCAGGACACCTGCGTGACCACGTGGCTCGCCGGGCACACGAACAACACGGCGTGCGGCAACGCCATCGGGATCCCCAATTTCCCGACGCTACCGTCCCAATGAGACACGACGCCTTTCGCTGGAGCGTGCCGGTCGTGTCGGCATTCACGCTCGCTCAATTGCTCGGAGGCACTGCCTCTGCGCAGGAAGACGACAGCGGAAGCGAGGCCGCACCGGAGTCGCAAGAGCCGAGCGGCGCGGCCGCCGCAGACGAAAGCTCGTCCGATTCATCCAAGAAGGAACAGAGTGACGACTCCAGCGAGCACGCCGAGAGCTCGGGGGAGAAGAGCATCGACGAACACGTCGACGCAGAGCTCGGCGACAGCGAACACGAGCGTTTCGCACGCGTGTGGATCGGCGTCGCGGGATCGCTGGACATCGCGTTCACGGGCTCCGGCAACGACGTCTGCCGGCTCGACGCATCCGGAAATCCGGCGAACTCGCAGGGGATGCGCTGCACGACTCCACACAACGAGGACTTTCCGGCGCGCGCGAACCCCATGCAAAACACCGCCCTCGTCCCGGGCCAAGCGGGCTCGCTCGACGGTGGCCCTAAAGTCGGCGACGTCCGCTTCCTCGTCGCCGCCGATTATGCGGTGACGCGCGCGATCCTCGTCGGTCTGCGCGCCGGTTACGTCTTCAACACGTACATGGGCAGCGGTCGTTCGGATTTCCTGCAGCGCCTTCACCTCGAGGCGCGCGGCACGTACGTCTTCGGGCGCGACCCGCTCGCCACCGTTGGCTTCGCGCCGGTCGCCTTCGTGGGCGCGGGCATCGCCGCGACGGACGCGCACGCTGCAACGGGCGTTTCCATGTTCGGCGTGCGCGGCAAGACGCCCGCTGACGCCTGGCAACTCGGCGGCCCCGGGTTCGTCAGCCTGGGCGGCGGCGCCCGCTACACGTTCTCGCCCCGCGCCGCCTTCACGCTGGCCTGGAAGGCCTCCCTCGCGTTCGGATCGCCGTCGTCGCTGCTCACCACCGCGCCGGAAGTCGCGTTTCAGTACGGGTTCTAACCCGATCTCGTCTCCAACCATCCGACCGTCCTCTCCCAAACCTCCCGCGGCGCCTCCGTCCCTCCGATGATCGCGACGTGGCCGCCGGTCACCTCGACGAGCTCTTTGTCCGCGCTCCCCACGCGATCCATGATCGCGTGCGTCGCCCTCGGGAGCGCCACGTTGTCCGACCGGCCCGCGAAGGCGAGGAGCGATTGGTGGATCGCGCCGAGCTCGCACCGCTTGCCGCCGAAGTAGAGTTCGTCCCGCATGAGCTTGTTGGCGGCGATGACTTCGTGAATCACCTCGCGAAAGGCGTCACGTGGATAAGGGATGAGACCGTTGATCCACGTGTTGATCGAGTCGAACGTGCGCACGTATTCCGGGTCGTCGAGCCGCGCGACGAAATCGATCCACCGCGTCACCGAACGCGTGCCGCCCATCAGCTTGAAGCCGAGGGTGCTCCACCAGCCCGGGATGTTTCCGACGAGGGCCGTGATCGGCCCCACGGTGAAGGCGCCGAGCCGCGCTAGCCAGTGCGCGGCGACCATTTTGCCGAAATCCACCGGGGCGCCGACCGTCACGATGTTCTTCACGCGATCGTCGCGGTGCGTCCCGCAGTGGAGCAGCGCGAAGATGCCTCCGAAAGAATAGCCGAGCACGGAGACTTGCTTCGCCCCGGACGCCTTCAGCGCCGCGTCGATGCACGTCGGGATGTAGTCGAGCACGTACGTCTCGAGGCTGGTGTGCACGTCGGCCTCGTCCGGTACGCCGAAATCGATGACGAAGACGTCGAAGCGGGCGTTGCGCAGGGTGCGCACGAAGGAGTGGCCGGGACGCAAATCGTAGACGTACGGCCTGACCATCAACGGCGGGATGAGGACCAGGGGCACCGGCCGCCGCTCGAACGACACCGGGAGCGTCTCGGTGCCGATCTCGAATTGGTCGTCGCTGAGCGGCTTCACCCGGTAGAGCGCGAGCTTGCCGCGCGAGAAAACGAGGTCCCTGCGCGCCGGGTTGTGCCCCGCGGGCGCCGAACCTTCCACTAAGTGCACGAAGGCGTTGACGGACGACAGCACCACCCGGTCCGCAACGCCGCGCAGAGGCCCCGGCGCTCCGAGCGTCCTCTTGGTCATTGGAAATTCGGGAGCCCGTCCTCCGTGGACTGCTTCGGGTAGGTCGCGAGGAGCGCGATGACGTAATACCGATACTGGTGGATCGTCGTGTCCCACGCGGGCGCGGGCAGCGCCTTTCGCACGCATTCGGTCGCGCCCTTCGCTTGCTTGCCGTGCCACGTGCCGCTGCGACCCGCAAAGAGGTGTATGTCGTGCGTGCGGAAATCCACCGTGAGCACGTAGTTGATCGACCCTTCGTCCTTGGACTTCGGCGCGCAATCGACCTTCTCGTCGATCGCCTTCGCCAGCGCCTGCTCGAAGAACGGCAGAGAATCGCAGACGCCGGATTCGCCCACGAGCGCTCTGGGCGACGAGCCACACTTGAGCCGCTGCGCCGCGCCGATCTTCACCCGCGGCACGGGCGCCTTTTCTTTCGGGGTCACCGGCGTGCGTACGATGGCCGGCGCTTGCGACGAGGCGCTCGACGACGGACCGACGGCGGCTTCGTGCGCGTCGCGCGGGGCGGCGCTCGGGCGGCGCCAGAGATACAGGAGCACGGCGAGGATGGTCGTGCCCAGGATGAACGCGATGATCAGCTGCGTGCGGAGCAGCCGCTCGCCGGAACCCGGATTGCCTCCGGTGCCGAGGCGTCGCGGTCGGGATTCGCTCGGAAAGCTCGGCCGAGACGCTGGCATCGAGAGCCCCTCGCGCCGGCTCAGTCGTTGAGCAGCGACTGTGCCGGCTTCCCCGATTCGTGCTGCAGGACGGTCGCGGCGAGCTTCAACGATTCGGGCATGAGGCCCTGCACCTGCGACACGACCTGCTCGACGACGTTCTGCGCTTCCTCTGGTCCCGGCCCGGTCATCGCGACGGCGAACTGCAGCGGCGCGATGCGTCCCGCGGTGACGGGGACGATGCTGAGCAGCAAGACTTCGGTGAGCTCGATGACCCGCTGCGCCGCGCGGCGAAGCGCGAGCATTTCGAGGATCGTCGGGCGATCGCTGACGAGGCGGTTCGGGCTCTTCACCTCGTACTTCGCGAGCGTGAGCGGCACGCCGTCCCAATCGGCGAAGCGCACCTCGTCTTCCAGATAGCGCATGAGCTGATCGCGGACGAGCAGGCCGGTGAGCCCGTCGCGCCGAGACAGGTATTCCCGCGCCTTTTCGTGCTGCGGAGAATTGCGGCGGAAGCTGACGAGCTTGAAGCGGCACTCCCCGAGCTGCACCTCGCCGCCGTGGAGCAAGGTCACCGACTTCTTGCGGTCGTAGCTGTGGTCGGCGTAGGTGCCGTTCGTGCTGCCGGCGTCCTCGACGAGCCACGAGCCGGTCTGCCAGCGCAGCGTGGCGTGATTGCCGGAGACCGTCGGCTCCGGCACGTGCAGATCCTGATCCGCCCGGCGCCCGATTTTGAGCACCGGCTTGTCCAGGGGAAAGAGCTGGCCCGCGAGCTCGTGCGAGTTCGTGGCGAACGTCACGAGGAGCTCCTGCGCCTGAGGATCGAAGTTCTGTGACGCCGAGCGGCCGAGCGGCGCCCCAGGAGAAAGCCGCTCCCTGGGGATCTGCACCTGGCTCGTCGTCAGCGACGTGGGGTTGAAGAAGCGCATGTGGCGCGCGCCGGGACGGAGCGCCGGATCTTCGCTGAGGCAGCGGTAGATCTGCTTCACCTCGTCGATCGACAGCCCCGACGGGACGTCGAACATGATCTGCGAGCGCATCGGCTTGGCGCGCGGCCGATAGCCGGGTTCCGGAACGCGGCACGTCCACATTTCCCAGAGCGTCAAGCCGAGCGCGTAGATGTCGTCCTCGGCGCTCGCGCCGCCGGAGCGCAGCCGCTCGGGGGACATGTAGTTCGGCGTGCCGCCATCGGGAGGCGCGCCGGGCCTTCGAGCGGAGAGACGCGCGCGTTCCTGCGCGAACCCGAAGTCGAGGATGACCGCGCGCTCGTTGGTCACCATGATGTTGCCCGGCTTGAGATCCCCGTGCACGAGGCCTTGGGCGTGGATGGCGGCGAGCCCTGCGCTCGACTCGCTCGCGATCTTCCGGAACTCGTCGCTCGTGTACCCGCCCTGGGCCTTCTTCCGGCGGATGTGCGTGTGCAGGGTCTGGCCCGCGATCCGTTCCATCACCAGGACCGGACCCCAGGGGCTCGGCGCGAGATCGTGGACGCGGCAGACGTTCGGGTGGCTCACCGAGCGCGCGAGCAGCAGCTCTTGCCGGAGCGCTTCGTCGTCGCCCGGCATGCGCGACTCTTCGCGAACGACCTTCAGCGCGACGGACTGCTGCGTGCTCCGGTCGTATGCGAGGAACACCTCGCCCATGCCGCCCTTACCGAGGCTCTCCCGGATCTCGTACCGGTCATTGACCAAGGTACCCGGGGCAAGCGGCGGCTTGCTTTTGGACGTTTGCGCCATTCGCGAGGCAAAACGGCTCGACGACCGTTTGCCGTCTAGATTCGTCGATCTTTCCCGGATCCGCAAGGCACGGGAGCTGCCGTAAACCCCCGTAACCGCCGAAAATGCCGGAGAATTGAGGATCAGCTCGCCGAAATAAAGCGGCGCGGTCCGGTTTCCGCGTCCCAGACGCGCAGCTCCGCGGTCGCGCGCCCGTCGTCTTCCATATGGACGACGAAGTGCGTGCGCGTCGCGCTGCTCACGCCTCCCATGTCGTCTTCCGCCCATGCCCCGAGGTTCACGTAGGTCGCCTCTTCGGTCCCGGACGCCTGCATCTCCGGGAGGTGCGTGTGACCCATCACCACGAACGCGGCGGGGAAGAGCCGCGCGACGCGGGTGGCGCGCTCGCGCAGCTCGTTGCTCGGATCGATGTGCTGGCGCATGCGCGACAGCAGGGCCGCCGTCGCGCCGAGCCCGACGCAGACGAAGACGGCGATCATGAGCCCGTGCGCCCACGGAAAGGCGAGCACGGCGAGGGCCACGGCGGCCACCGCGAGCAGCGACAGCAGGATGCGGTCGAGCATCACGGCCAGCGACAAGTGTCCGAAGCTGTGGGTCACCGGCGGCCGCTGCAGCGACGCCAGCGCGCGGACCGACTCGAGCTTCAAGTCGAGGAGGGCCGCGAGATCGGCCATGCGCTGCTCGTGGCGCTGGCGGAGCCGTCGCGCCCCCTCGCTCGCGTGCTCGCGCCACATCGCGAACGCCCTCGCGACCGCTCCGAGGAAGCGAGCCAGTAGATCCCCCGCGCCGCGCAGGCCGAGCCGGAGCCCGAACGCGACGTAGTCCGAAAGACCGTGGCTTTCGTGCCCCGTCTGGAGCAGCCCGCGCGTCGGCCGCACGACGTGGCGCAAGAGGATGTCCGAGAGCGACCGTGACGAGCGGCGTGGATCGCTCGGCGACAGCGGCTCGAGCACGTGGTCGTACGAGCAATACGGATCGTACTGGTGTCCGTGCTCGACGAAGACTCGATCCTTCTCGTAGTAAAACCAGGGCGAAAACTCCACCGTGCCGCGTTCCAGACGCGCGTGGAGCGAGAGTTGACGGACGAACTCGTCCTGCACCGACGGCCAATGGAAGTCGACGTCGTGGTTGCCGCGGACCACGACGAGCGTGTTGCCCGCCGCGATGAAGCGCGCCAGGGCTTCGAAGACCGCGCGGTGACGGCGCGCGACGCAGCGGAGCTTGTAGATGGTGTGGTCCTCGGCGCCGCCGAGCCCCAGGGCGATGTCGTCCGCGTCGAGCGGCGTCCAGAGCTTCGCGCTCGGCGCGGGGACGCTCATGCCGACGAAATCGACGAAGTCTCCCGCGATGACCAGGCGCCACTTGCGCCCGCCGTGCGGGTGCTCGCGGTACCAGTCGAAGAGCGCGGCGAGCTGCACGTCGCGCTGATCGTCCGTGCCGTCGCGGAGGGGCGCGTCCGGCTGCGCGCAGTGAACCAGATCGCTGCCGAGGTGGACGTCGGAGAGCACCAGGAGGTTGTGGTCTGCCAAGTGAAGCACCCTACTCTAAAGTTTGATACGGCCGGCGCCGGCGCGCCGTAGGTGGCAGGTAAATTATTCGTAGGCCGAGCTCGCGCGAGCATTCACGCCGACCGGCGAATTTGTCGCCAGCGTTGCTGCGCCGCGTCCGCAATGCGTCAGCGGCGAACCACGTCGCCGGCTCGACGCGGTGCTAACGCCTCGCGTTGGTCAGCCGTCGACCGAACGCGCCGAAAGGACCGCTTCGACCGAACGTCGAGGCGCGCTCTCGTGTGCATGTAACGCGCGCGCCGGTTTGCGAAAGCGAGCAACGCGTCTCACACTTATTGCGTGATGCAGTGGATCCCGATTTTCTCCGCCGTTTGCCTCGCCGGCGCCGTCGCTTGCGCGGGCGAACCGGCCTCGAAATCGGTCAGGGTGCCTGCTCCGTTGAGCTACCAAGGGCGAGAACGAAAGCTCAAAGCGCCTCCGGTGCTCATCGCGCCGCCCCCGGCGTACGGAAACAAGATCGTCATGGCGCAAGGCGCGCCGGCGACGTCGTCGAACTGACGCTGACGCTCGACTGACGAAACCCTGACCGAACCGTTGCACGCTCCGTGCGTCGAACGGAGCTGGACCGGCGTCTCAGTTCTGGCTCTGAGTCGCCAGCGTCACCCGTGCCCATTCCACGCCGCCGCGGTTATCGTGGGCGACGGCCCAGACGTGGAAGGTACCCAGTGTCTGGGGGACGCGCAGGTCGGCGGCGTGGGCGTCGTTCCAGCCGGTTGTCGCGTCGCTCAGGAGCTTGACGTCGTGCTCGAGCTTCCCGGCGTCGGTGTAGTAGTTGATCCACATCTGTTCCCACACATTGCGTCCGTCGATGGCCTTGGCGACGCCGTCGCTCTCCAGGCTCTTCGCCTTGTCCACGTCGAGCGACACCGAAAGCTTCGGGCAGTTGTTTTGGTCGTCTTCCGTGCACACCGGAAAGCAACGGCGATCACCGTCCGCGCAGGACGGCAGCGGCGCTTTCTCGATCGGGGCGCCTGCGTCCTTCATCGTTCCGGCGTCAGGGACGGCCCCCGCGTCGCGAGCTCCTCCGTCGAAGAGGGCTACGCCGGCGTCGGGCAGCCCTGAATCGGACGCGGATGGGGAGGCGGGCGAGCCGCTGTCCATCGCGGCTAGCTCCGGCGGCGAATTGGTCAACAGGCCGACCCCGAGCTCCTCCCGTTCGAGGGCCACGCAGGCGTCGCCGAAGCAGTCCAGGGGGACGTTCTTGCCGTTGACCTGGAAGCCCGTCGCGGGATCGGCCTCGGACGGAGAGCCCCGGCTGAGCTGGGGGTTGTTGTTCCGGAGCTGCTTGTAGGCGAAGATCTGCGTGTAGCCGGCCACGAAATCGTCCGCGCCGAGGAGCTTACCGGACGACGATCGGCAATTGAACCCGTTGGTCCCGCCGAGCTCGAGGGTGCCGGCGCACACCGCGAAGAAGACGAACGACGACCCGTTCGGAGGCTCCGCGGGATTCGACGGCGGGTGCTTCAGCGGATCCGGGATGATGTCCTTCGACAGCGTCACGTCGAAGTCGAGGGTGCCGAACCCGGCGTGGAGAAGCGAACCCGCGTCGGCGCTCGCGAACTCGGAGGTGCATCCGAGGAACGAATCTCCTTTCGGATTTTCGCAACCCGAGAGCCAGCCGATGCTGATCTTTTCCCGCGTCTCGGTCCCGGAGTCCGGGAGCAGCTTACGCGGATCGTCGAGCAGCATTTGTAGGTGCACGGTCTCCCCGGGACGTGCGTACGGCTTGTCCTTCTTCACGGCGAGGACGCGCAGGCTCTTCAGCTTGCTGCCGGAGTCGAAACTGGCCGCGCACCCCGCGAGGGAGAGCGCGACGAGCGCGCACGCGAACGTCGAACGCCGCATCAGATGTCCCCCCGTATGCCGAGGTTCGGGATGAGGGGAAGCCCGTTCTGGTACGTCGTCTGCGTGAAGTTGTAGTTGTAGTCGAGGGACTCTTTCGCCGCGTTGCTGTAGACGTTGAGAAGCTCGAGGTACGCGGAGAGACGCCAATTGCGAAACTGCCAGCCCTTGTCGATGCGCAGATCGAGCTGATTGAAGAGCGGCAACCGGCGGCTGAACGCCGCCCCGGTGATCTCCGTGTACGCGGCGGCGTCCGCGGCGTAGAGCGCGCCGGTGACCGGCGTCACCAGCGGGCCCGAGATGAGGCGATAGCGCGCGCCGAACTCCCATCCCGCTCCGAGCCGGTAGCTCCCGAGCACCGTCAGGTTGTGCGTTTGATCGTACTGCGCGAGGTACTCCGGTAAGCCGGGCGCATCACGGCGCACGCTCCGCGAAAGCGTGTACGCGATCCACCCGAAGAAGCGCGCGTCCGGCTTGTACTTGATGAGGAGCTCCATGCCGAGGATCGTCCCCGTACCTTGATTGCCGTACACGTAGGCGGCGCCGGGATCGGCCGAGCGTGACACCTGGTTCGTCAGGTTCTTGTAGTACGCCTCCAGGCTCATCTCGATCTGCCGGGTGAACTCTTGCTCGACCCCGATGGAGTAGTGCACCGACTTGTTCGAGAGGAGCCCGGGCGTCCCGAAGACGGGGTTCGTCTCCTGGAACTGCGGCGGTTGATAGTAGTAGCCCGCGCCGCCCTTCACCGTGGTGCGCCGGTGTTGCTCTTCGGGCGGCAGCTCGGATTCGGCGTGGCCGCCGATGAGATCGTAGCGCGCGTTGATGCGCGGCGCGAAATCGGTATGACCGGTGTCGCGCGCGAAATCCAGTCGGGCTCCGGGCACGACGAGCAGGCGTCGCGTGGGCTGGATCTCCGCGTCGGCGTACCAGGCAGGGCGAAAGACGGTGCCGGTCGCGTGCGACTCCATGATGGCCTGCGTCGTGAGGGGGCCCGGATTGGCTTCTCCGGGCCGCGGCGGCGCCGGACCACGCACGAACACGTCGTAGGGACCGAGCAAAAAGTCGATCCCGGCGTTGAGCTTCACGCCGCGGGCGAGCTTGAACCCGAGCTCGCTCCGAGCCGAAAACAACGTGACGTTCGCGTCGAAGACGAGCGTCCCGAGCCCGAAGTCGACCGCGTTCTTGCCGCCGGCGAACATCGCGGAGAGGTCCACGGACTTCGAGAGCGTCGCGTTGTAGAGCGCTTGTGCGCGGTAGAAGCTCGTGCCGAAGGTGAGATTGCCGCCGAGTCCGGGATCCTGCGCGAACGGATCCGTAATCAGGATGCGGAGGCGGTCGTCGGAACCGAAGAAGCGCGCGCTGAAGTGCGAGTCCTTCGACGGGCTCGTGTCGGCGATGAGCTGGTAGTCGTAGTAAACCGGCGCCGACGTGACGCCTGCGCCGAGCCCCGAGAGCACGGGCTTCGCCCAGGCGTCGACCCAGCTTCGCCTACCCGCCGCGGCGAAGCTCCAGTCGTTCCCGATGGGCCCCTGCACCATCGCGCGCGCGTCGATGAGATCGAGCTCGGCCATCGCGTGGTAGCAATTGTTCTTGCCGCCCTCGGTCGTGACGGTCGTGCTGCCGAAGGGCGTCCCCTTCGTCTTGCTGTTGCAGCTGGTGTCCGGCTTTCGCAGCGCGACGTCGACGACGCCGCCCATCTCCTGGCCGTAGCGAGCGGAGAAGTTGCCGGGATAGAAATCGATGCGGTCGAGCAGCTCCGTCGGGATGACGCTCGAGAGACCGCCGAAGTGATACACGATGGGGACGACGGCGCCGTCGATGAAGATGCCGGTGTCCTGCGGCGCGCTGCCGCGCACGATGAGGAGCCCCGCGAGCCCCGGCGGTCGCGCGACGCCGGGCAAGCTCTGGATCGATCGCAGCGCGTCGCCCGACGTGCCCGGGATGCGCTCCATCTCGCGGCGTTCGAGCGTGCGGCGCGTGACCTCGCGCGGCGGGCGCGTGCCGGTCACGGTGACCTCGATGGCGCCGGGCTCGGCCTGCGGAGAGAGACGCAGCACGACCTGCGTCGCCTGTCCGGCGATGACTTCCTCGGTCGTGTCCTCCGGCGCGAAGCCGTCGAGCGTCGCGCGGATGCGGTAGAAGGCCGGCTCGAGGCCCTCGATGTTCCACTTGCCCTCCGCGTCCGTCGTCGTCTGATGCTCGTCGCCCGCGGGTCCGGTGACGACGACCGTCGCGCCGGCGATGGGCGCCTGGTTCGCCGCGAGGAAGATCTGACCACCGAGATTGCCGGTTTTCATCGGCTCGGGGGCCGCGGGCTTCTCGACGTCGGTGAAGGTGAATGGAAAGCGAAAGACGATGACGACGGGAATCGGCTTGCCGTCGCGAGTCGCCGGCTCGAACTCGAGCTGCAGCGCCGCGTCCTTCGCCGCTTCGTCGAAGCCATGACCGACGGGCTGCGGCACCTCCGCTCGCGTGACCTTGCCCTCCTTGTCGATCCAGATCTTCACGTCGACGTCCGCCTTCAATCCCTGGGCGAGCGCCTCCGGCGGGTATACGGGCTGGGCGTCCTTTTTCAGGACGGGCTTGACGATCACCGGCGCGGGCGGCGCCTCGTCCTTCGGCGATTGAACGACGGCGGTGCCCGGACCATGCGGCACCGCGCCTTCGCCCGCTTCCTGGGCGAGCGCCGGAGCTGCCGTCGCCGCGATGGCGAGGACTGCGGCAATCCGAACGTGCCGCACGGTCCCGCGTGAAGACGTGTCCCGTCGGCAGCCCATTCGGAGGCAACGAGTTAACGCGAGTCGCGTTCGGAGACAAGACCGCTCGTCCATTGGTGGACTGACGTGAGCTTCGGCCCCCACGCGCTCGTCCATTAGTGGACTGGCGTTAGATTCGGCCCCCACTTGGGTGAGGGCCGAATCTAACGTCGTCCTTGCCACGGGTCTGACGAAGCGCTTTCACCTGGTTCCGAGTCGCGCGACTTCGTCGCGCTCCTTTGCTACCAGGTGCCTTCCCGTGAAACTGGCTGGCTGAGGCGCCCCCTTGCCACGGGTCTGACGGCCGCTCTCGAAGTTGCCCTGTGTCGCGCGACTTCATCGCGCTCCTTTGGTACCTGGGGGCGCTACGAAAGGATTGCCGTGAAACTGGCTACTTGGAACGTCAACTCGATCCGCGCACGGCATGACGCAGTGCTCAGGTGGGTCGCTCGCGTCGAGCCGGACGTGCTTTGCTTGCAGGAGACGAAGGTGGAGGACGACGACTTCCCCACCGACGAGCTCCTTCGCCTCGGATACGAGGTCGCCGTAGCGGGGCAGAAGAGTTACAACGGCGTCGCCATCGTCTCGCGCTTGCCGCTGACGGACATCGTCATCGGCCTCGCCGACGAACCGCGTCCCTCGGAACAGCGCTTGATCCGCGCGACGGTCGCGGGCGTACGCGTCTACTCGACCTACGTGCCGAACGGCAAATCGCCCAAATCGCGGTCGTTCGCGGACAAGCTCACGTGGCTCGGGCGCCTCCGGCAGACACTGTCGAGCGAGGGCACGAGCGAAACGCCGTTCATCGTCTGCGGCGACTTCAACATCGCGCCCGAAGATCGCGACGTGTTCGATCCGGTCGCGATGCGGGGACAGATCCACTTCCACCCCGACGAGCATCGCGCTCTCGCGGATCTCGTGAGCTTCGGTCTCGTGGACGTGCTCCGGCTTCACCACGCCGAAGGCGGTTTATTTTCCTGGTGGGACTACCGCGCCTTCGGATTTCAGCGGGACCAGGGGCTTCGCATCGATCTCGTCTTCGCGACGCCGCGAGTCGCGAAGGCGTGCACGGACGCCCACATCGACGTCGGTCCGCGATACGAAGAGAAGCCTTCCGACCACGCCCCGGTCGTCGCGACCTTCGACGTCGAAGCCCTCGGCGCGTAAGGTGCTGGCCGCGGCGACGCTCACGCGGCCGCGCTCGAGGTACGCTTCGAGCGACGGCTCGGAGAGGAGCGCCGTTCGCACCCGGAAGAACGCCGGCAGATACACGATCTCCCGGGCGAGCCCGCCGCCGCGCGCGATGCGGGCCGCGAGCCGGAGCGCGTCGCGCACCGCGAAGCCGTACTGCAACGCGAGGCGAACCAGCTCGACCCAATCGGCGCCGCGACGGACCGCGAGCGCTCCGAGGTGACGGACCCCGAGCTCGCGCCGTCGTGAGCTCGAGAGCAACCCCTCGCGCTCCTCGAGGTAAAGCGCGCGCCCCTCTTCGTCGTCGGTGCCGGACTCCGAACCGACGCGAAACAAGCCGAGCAGCTCGGCGCGCGCGACGATTCGCGGGAGCACGTGACCGATGACCTCGTGCAGCGCGATGCGCCGCGCCGCGTTCTCCGAGTGGTGCAGCCCCGGCCGCACCAGCACGACGCCGTCGCCCGCCGCGGCGGCGGAAGCGAGCTCGGGAACGAGCGCAATGCGCGCGCCGATCTTGAGCGAGCCGATGAGCGCGCCGAGGACGCGAACGAGGCTGCGCGGATCTCGCTCGTCCTCCGCGAGCACGCGTTCGACGTCGTCCTCGGGGTCGATGGCGGCCCAGCGCGCGGCGCAGGCATCCGCGGCGACGCCGGACGCGCTGGCATCAACGGGATAGCGCGATGCCGCGCGGCTTTCGAACGAGGGCCCCCCGAGCGCCTCGAGCGCCGCCGCCTCCCTGGCGAGCTCCTGTGCCCGCGCGGCGTAGAGGAGCCCGAGGCGCCCGAGTCCTTCGCCCGCCGCGACCACGTCGTCGAGTGCCCGCCGCGTTTCGGCAAGGTCCGGGATGGGCCGATATTGAAACGCGGGGGTGGCCGGCACGTGCGCCGCCCAGCTCTCTTCGAGGCGCGCGAGCTCCGCTCGGGTGTTCAGGGGTCTGCAGCGATCGATGAGCGCGACCGTCCGCTCCGCTTCGGAAAGCAGGCGTTCCAGCCGGTTTAGCGCTGCGTCTTCGGCCATACCTTCTCTTCAGCGTCACACGGAAGGTCCCGAGCAACAAGGCGCCGCGATGTGATTTTTCGCGGTGACGGTCATCACCGATTCTCTCCCCATTCTCCGATTCTCCGATCTTCTCGCTTCTGCCTCGCCCTTTCGCTCGGACCCCGTTTAGACTTCGCGGGCTTTGCCCTTCCGGGAGCGCTCGTTCTGGCTGGCCGCCGCCGCGGTGGCGTACGTGTGCTTCGGCGCGCTCGCGAACGCCGACTCGCAGCTGTTGCCGCTGCTCGCGCTCTTCGCGCTGCCGCTCTGGCTCGCCGTCGTCTGGCGCCGCACGGAGCGCGGCGAGGTCGGAGTGCGCCGCGTCGAGGCGCGTGCCCTCTCGGCCGTGCGCGCGTGTCACTTCGGCGCGGCGCTCTGGGTGGCGGCGCGCCTCGGAGCGCCCGGGCATTCGTCGCTCGACGCAGCCGCGAACCTCGGGACGGCGATCGCCGCGATCGCGGCGCTGGTGACGCTCGCGCGGCTGCCCAGCGAAGGCGGCATGCTGCTCCCCGCTCCGTCGACGCGCTCGCTCGACGCCGCGGCGTTCGCGGCGCTCCTCTGGGGCGTGGGCGTCGCGCTGCCGGGCACGCGCGCTCTGTTCGCGAGCGACGTCGCGATCGATCCGCTGACGATCGACTACGCGACGACCACCGCGGCGATCGGCAGCCTGCTCGTGCTCGTGGCGGCGGCGTGGCGGCTGCGCGTCCAGCGCCGTCTCGAGATCGGCGTCGCCGACCGCGTGGCGGGCGCCCTCGCGCTCTCCATCACCGCGGTGACCGTCGCGCTTCCGGTGGCGCTCGCCGACATCGCCGCGCCGGATCGCGTGCTGCCGGCGGCCGTACTCGCCTCGTCGCTCGCCTGCTCGTGGACGGCGACGACCCGGGAACCGACCACCGTGTCCGCGGCGCTCCGCGGCGTCCTCGCGATCTGCATCCTGGGCGTGCCGAGCGCGCTCTTCATCGCCGTCGCCGCGCGCGCGTTTCCGGCGCACGCAGCGACCATCACCCTTGCCGGATCCGCGATCGCCGTCGTGGTCGGCGTCCTCGCGCGCGACGTCGCGCGGCCGCTCGGACCGGAGCAATCACGCTGGCTCGAGGCCATCTTGCGCGCCAGCCAGGGCGCGCTGCAGCCCGACCCCGACGCGGCGATCCGCGCGGCGCTGGCCGAGCTGCGCACCGCCTTCGGCGACCCGAGCGCCAAGCCCGAGCTCTGGCGCAGTCAGCCCGACGAAGTGCTCAGCGTCGACATCGCCGGCTATCTGCACCTGACGCGCGGCAAGGCGCCGGACGCGCTCTACGATCTCGCGATGATGGAGCCGGAGCGCACGCTGCGCGCCGACGTGCTCCGCGCGCTCGAGGTGCGCCGCCCCGACGTGCGCCCGCTGCTCGCCTGGTTCGACGCGCGCCGGGCGTTCTCGGCGACCCTCGTCGTCGACGAGGAAGGCGCGCTCGGCTTCTTGCTGTTCCCGCGCTCGCAGCGGTCGAGCGCGATGACGCTCGAGGAGGCGCGCGCGACGCGCGTGCTGTGCGATCGGATCAGCGCGCTGCTCGCGGTGTCGTCCGCGCTCGCCCGCTCGCGGCAGCGCGAGCTCGAAGCGAGCCGGATCGCCGAGCGCGCGGGCGCCGAGCGCGATCGACTCGAGCGAATCATCGAGCTCGGCTCGGGGCGGCACCGCGCCTTCGCGGAGCTCATCGCGCGACCGGTGCGCATCGCGACGTACAGCCCCGCGGCGCGCTTCGCCGTGGACGAAATCGAGCGGCGCGGCAAGTCGGGCGCGCCGCTCGCGCTGCTCTCGCCGCCCGGCGTGGACGCCGCGGGCTGGGCGGCGGTCGCACACCTTTCGAGCCCGAACGGCGGCGGACCGCTCGTCGTCGTCGACGCCGCGACGGCGGAGCTGCACGACGAAGAGCGCTGGCGAGATCCGGGCGTTTCACCGCTTTCCCTGGCGGACGGCGGCACGCTGGTCATTCTCGACGCGCCGGCGCTGCCGCGCGCGGTCCAAGACTACGTCTCGACCGCGCTCGATCGTCGTAAACACGAACCCGCGTCGACGATCCCGCCGCCGAACCTCGTCGTGAGCACCCGCGAGCCCCTGGCGGCGCTCGCCATCGACGGACGCCTGTCGCCGCGTTTCACCGCGCGATTCGGCGACGCCGCCGTGATGCTGCCGGGCCTCGTATCGCGTCCGGAGGATTTGCGCGCGCTCGTGCTCGATCGCCTCGCCGGCGTCGGCATGCGGGGACGCGGCGAACCGCTCGGCATCGACTCCGCGGCGCTCGCGCTCTTCCTCGAGCATCGATGGCCCGGCAACGACGTGGAGCTCGAGGACGTGCTCGTGCGAGCGGCGGAGGTCGCATCGGGCCCCGTCGTGACGACCGCGAACCTCGCGACAATCGGCTTCAAGCACGAGCCGGAGCTAGCGCCCCCGCCCCCCGCACCCGAGCCCCGAAAGCGACGATCGCGCCCGGCAAAGCGCATGAGATAGTCGCAAACGCGGCAGCGCCCGCGCCGCGAAAGCGACGATCGCGTCCGGCAAAGAGGATGCCCTAGTCGCAAACGCGGCAGCGTCCGCGCCGCGAAAGCGACGATCGCGTCCGGCAAAGAGGATGCCCTAGTCGCAAACGCGGCAGCGCCCACGCCGCGAAAGCGACGATCGCGTCCGGCAAAGAGGATGAGACGTCGCTGGCGCCGTGGGGTTTTGTAGTTTTTGTCGCGGTTCGGAGCGGAACCCTCGCTTGCGCTGCTCGCCTCCGGCTGCGCTGCTCGCTCGAGGGAGGGGGCGTCACTGTTCGGGCGGGGGATGCCTCCCATCCCCCGCTCCCCCAGAAGCGGACGATCCGCGACTCGCGTCGCTGAGCGACTTGCTTGCTTCAGTCATTACACGGAGTCGGCGAAGCGAGTGGCGGGTCCAGAGCGACGGATTGCCCGCTGCGCGGAGGCCGCTGCGGCCGGAAGCGCACTGGAGCAGCGCAAGCGAGGGTGCCGCTCCGATCCACGACGCAGAACACAAAAACACACGACGCAATCGCCGTCTCCCGACAATGTCCGCCTCTGGGGGCGTGGGGGATGGGAGGCATCCCCCACTCGAACAATGCCGGGCGCTGCGCGAGCGAGCACCGCAGCCGAAGGCGAGGAGCGCATGCGAGGGTTCCGCTCCGTACCCCGCACAAAACCTAAAAACTCACGACGCTCACGTCGTCTGCTCCAACCCTGTCCGCCTCTGGGGGCGTGGGGGATGGGAGGCATCCCCCACTCGAACAATGCCGGGCGATGCGCGAGCGAGCACCGCAGCCGAAGGCGAGGAGCGCACGCGAGAGTTCCGCGTCGATTCACGACAAAAACCAGGAAACCCCACGACGTCCAAGCCGTCTCGGCACGGACGAACCCGTGTTACGCTGCTCGGATCCATTGGAGGTGGCGTTTGCTGCAGGCGCTCTTCGGATTGATCGTCGGGTTTTGGGCTTGGTTTGCGCTCCGGTACGGAGCGGGCGGATTTTATACGGTTGGGCCGAACGAGCGCGCGGTGCTGACGACCTTCGGGCGGGCGGCGCGGCTCGGAGATCAGACGACGCTGAGCGATCCGATCGCCGTGGCGCTGAAGCCGGAAGAACGCGACCGCTACGTTTACCCGCAGGTGCGCGTCATCGGGCCGGGCTTTTACTGGAAGCTCCCCTGGCAGAAGGTGCGCCGGGTTTCGATCGCCACCGGGACGGTCTCCATCGCGTTCGATCCCGAAGCGCCGGAGGCGAACAGCGGCGGGCAGGTCCTCGAAGCGGTCACGAAGGACCAGCTGAACATCGGCCTGACGGGGCAGCTCAGGTTCGCGATCTCCGAGCGCAACCTTTATGCGTACCTGTTCGGCATCAAGCAACCGGTGGCCCACGTCATGGGTTACTTCATCTCCATTCTGCGCGATCGCATCGCGAACTTCGCCGCGCCGCGCGATGGGGCGGCGCAAGGGACCGAGACGGCCGACCTCGCGCAGAACATCTCGATCAACGATCTGCGCAAGCACCTGCGTAACCTCAACGAGACGATGAGCCGGGAGTGCGCGTCCGCCGCCGCGCGCTACGGCATCGCGCTCGACGCCGCGCTCATCACCGGCATCGATTCGCCGGCCGACGTCGAATCGGCGCTCGCCGCGATCAACACGGCGCACAATCACGTCTCGAGCGAGATCAGCCTCGCGCAGGCCGCCGCCGACCAGAAGATCGTCATGTCCAAGCGCGCGGTGGAGATCGAGACGCTGAACGCCCAGGCCGAGGTCGAGCCGCTGCTCACGCTCGCGGCGCAACTCTCCGAGCTGTCGTCGGCGGGACGCGGCGCGCTTTCGGCCTACGTGCGCAACGCGCGCCTCGCCCTCTTCGCGCGGGCGAAGAAGCTCGTCCTGTCCCGCAACGTCGCGGAGGTCCCGTGATCTTCTTCATCACCGCCGTCACCACGGCCGCGTTCTTGTTCTTCGCGGTTCCGGCGGCGCTCGTCGTCGGAAAGCTCTTCGCGTTCTACGTCGTGGTCGAAGAACGGCAGAGCGTCGTGTACGAGCTCTTCGGCCAGGTGCGCCTCGTCATCGACCAGCCCGGCCTGCATTTCCCGTGGCTCAGCTTGGGCCCGCTCGCGGCGCTCGTCCCGTTCTTCGGCAAGCGCCACGTGGTGGATCTACGGCTCGACCAGACTTACCTGCGCAGCCAGCCGGTCAACTCCGAAGAAGGCGCGCCGATGGGGATCGGCGTCTGGTACGAAATGTTCGTCAGCGACCCGGTCTCGTATCTGTACAAAAACGCCGATCCGCGCGGCTCGCTCGTCGCCAGCGTCTCGAACTCCACCGTGCGCTCGCTCAGCAACATGCCGCTCGAGCGCCTGCTGGAAGATCGCCATGCGATGAGCCGGGTCGTGCGGGAAGAAGTGTCTCCGCAGTCGCGCGAGTGGGGCTACCAGGTCGGCAGCGTGTACGTCCGCAAGGTCCACTTCCGCGACGTCGGGATGATCCGTCAGATCGAACAGAAGGTCGTCAATCGCCTGCGGCAGGTCACCGCGGCCATCCAGCAAGACGGCTCGAACCGCGTGAACATCATCCGCTCGGCCGCCGACCGCGAAGCGGCCATCGAGCTGGCCAAGGCCGCGGCCATGCGACCCCGGATCGTCGGCGCGGCCATCGCGAAGATCGCCGAGCGCGCCGACGTCAACAAAGCGCTGTTCGACGTGCTGGAAGTGCAGATGCTATTGCGATCAGACGGCCTTGCCGTGCAGGTCATACCGGAGGACGCCTCTCTGCTCGCACAGATTTCGGCGAGTGAAGCGACGCTTCGCGAGCCGCAGAAGGAGAAATAGGGAACAGGCAACAGGCAATTAGGAATTCCCCATTCCATTCCGAATTGCTTGTTGCCTGTTGCCTGTTTCTCTCAACCGACAGCCTGCGCGAGTCTGCCGCGGATAATCGCCTCCGCCTCGCCGACGATCCGCTCGACCAGCGTGCGCACCGCCGGCACATCATGAATAAGCCCCATCACTTGCCCCGCCGACCACACGCCGTGCTCCATGTCGCCTTCCTCGATGACCTTTTTGCCGCGCGTCCCGGCGACCAGGGGAGCGATGTCGGCGAAATCCGTCGGCCCGGGCCGGGCTTCAATCTGCACGACCTCGGTCGCGACGGAGTTCTTGTACACGCGCGCGGTGTTGCGCAGAGTGCGAAAGAGTAGCGCCGTCTGTCGCTCGTCACCTTCGACCAGCGCTTGCTTGACGCGATCGTGCACCGGCGCCTCGACCGTCGCCAGGAAACGCGTGCCCATGTTGATGCCGTCCGCGCCGAGGGCGAGCGCGGCCACGAGCCCACGGCCGTCCCCGAAGCCGCCGGAGGCGATGATCGGGATGCGAACTTGGTCGCGCGTGCACGGCAAGAGCACCAGACCGGGCACGTCGTCCTCGCCGGGGTGCCCCGCGCATTCGAAGCCGTCGACGCTCACCGCGTCGCACCCGATCGCCTCCGCCTTCACGCTGTGGCGCACGCTCGTGCACTTGTGGATGACGCGGATCCCCGCCGCCTTCAGCGCGGGCATGAACGGCTCGGGATTCCGTCCGGCCGTCTCGACGATGCGGATGTCGCTCTCGATGATCGCGCGCATGTATTCGTCGTAAGGGACGGGCTTGATGGTCGGCAAAATGGTGAGGTTCACGCCGAAGGGCGCGTCCGTCATCGAGCGCGTCCGCTCGATCTCGCGGGTCAGGGCTTCCGGCGTCGGCTGCGTCAGCGCGGTCAAGAACCCGAGCGCGCCGGCGTTCGCCACCGCCGACACGAGCTCGGCCTTGCCGACGTGCTGCATGCCGCCTTGAACGATGGGGTGGCGAATTCCGAACGTCTCCGTGAAGCGTGTCTTGAGCATGAGGGCGTTTCGTTTAGATCACATTTCGGCCGCTGGCGAGGCGAGCCGCCACAGGCGACCCAACGAGCTAGCGGGGGGCTTCTTTTCGGGAGCCAGGGTCTTACTGACATACCGCGACGATGAAGCTCTTCCAGTGCACCGTGTGCGCTCAGGTTCTCTTCTTCGAGAACGACCACTGCACGAAGTGCGGCCACGCGCTGGCTTACCTTCCCGACGCCGCAACGCTGACGCCCCTCGAGCCGTCTCCCGCCAGCGGGCAAACGTACCGAGCGCTCTCCCCCGCGCTAGGGGACGCGCCGGTCGTACGCGTTTGCAAGAACTACGCGATGGCCGCGTGCAACTGGGCGCTCTCCGCGGACGACGAAAACGAGTTCTGCAAGTCTTGCCGGCTGTCAACCATCATCCCCAATCTAGAAAGCCCCGAGCTCGCGGACGCCTGGCGGAGGCTCGAGGCCGCGAAGCGACGGCTGCTCTACACGCTGTACGGGCTGGGCCTTCCCGTCGAGGCGAAGGCGGACGCGCCCGACAGAGGGCTCGCCTTCGCGTTCAAGAAAGACGACAGCGACATGAAGGTGATGACCGGTCACGCCGATGGCCTCATCACCATCAACGTCGCCGAAGCGGACGACGCCTTCCGCGAGAAGATGCGGAACAAGCTCGGCGAGGGCTACCGGACACTGCTCGGTCACTTCCGCCACGAGAGCGGCCACTACTACTGGGACCGCCTGGTGAAGGGCACCGATGCGCTCGCGTCGTTTCGTGAACGATTCGGCGACGAGTCCGCGAGCTACGAAGACGCGATCCAGCGCCACTACGAGCAGGGACCGCCGCCGGACTTCCGGGATCGGTACGTGAGCGCTTACGCCGCCATGCACCCGTGGGAAGACTTCGCCGAGACGTGGGCGCATTACCTACACATGGTCGACACCCTGGAGACCGCGCGCGCCTACCGCCTCACCACGAGGCCGGCGGTGAATCCGCCCGATTCGGACCTGAGGCTCTCGACGACGCGGCTCGACTTCACGGATTTCGACGATCTGTCCGCCGCTTTCATCCCGCTGACGCTCGCGATCAACAGCCTGAATCGCAGCATGGGATTGAACGACCCGTATCCGTTCGTGCTGTCCCAGCCTGCCCTCGAAAAGGTGCGCTTCGTCCACGAGCTCATCGAGCACGGCGCGAAGCGATGACACGATAACTTTCTATCTTGGGCGGAGTAGCCGCTACGGCTAATGAAATATCCTGCCGGGTAACGCCTGTAGTTGAATGTTTCGGCTACCATTCGAGTATGGCGGTGCGCGCGGGCCTTCTCTGGCGATCTTTTGTCTTGGCTCTTGGGTCGATTGCTGTGGTGGGGGCGTGTTCTCCGGCGGCGAGCAACACGGGTGGTCAAAACAACGGGAGCGCCACGGGAGGTGGCGCGGGGGCAACATCGTTACCAGGTACGGGCTCGGCCGGCGGCTCGAGCACGACGAACACCGGCGGCGGCGCCGTCGTCGATCCCGGTAGCGGCGGAAGCGGCATCATCGGACAGGGGATGATGCGTACGGATCCCGGCATGGGCAACGGTCCCGACGGCTCGTGCGCGTCGACGTCCGCGTCGGCGGAGCAAACGGTCGTCACGAAGACGACCACGACGCAGAGCCCCGTCGCGCTGTTCCTCGTCGAGGATCGCTCGGGGAGCATGAACGACACGCCCAAAGGCGCATCGCAAACGAAATGGACACAAGTGACGAACGCGCTCAACGCCTTCGTGACGGATCCAAAGTCGAACAACCTCGACGTCGCGCTCGGCTTTTTCCCCATCGACAGCGGGCAGTGCGACGGCACGAACTACAACATGCCGACGGTGCCCATGGGTCACTTGCCGAGCCAGCCGCAAGCGACGGCGATCGCCAACGCGATCAGCTCCAACGCGCCGGGTCGTGGCGGCGGTGGGTTCGGCAACCCGGGCGCGACGGGCACGCCCATCGAAGGCGCGCTCCGCGGCGGCGAGAACTACTGCATGGTGTACCAGGCGCAGAACCCGCAGGAGAAGTGCGTCGTGGTCCTGATGACGGACGGCGCGCCGAACGGGTGCGCCATGGACTCGGCGACGCTTTCCGGGATCGCGGCGGCCGCGTACATGCAGTCGCAGGTGCTCACCTTCGCGATCGGCATGGACGGCGCGGACTTCACGCTGCTCGACGCGATCGCGACGGCGGGCCACAGCTCGTGCGGGACGACGCCGTCGTGCAACGTGGCGAACGGCACCACGAGCTTCAACGACGCGCTCGACATGATCCGGACCACGGTCGTCCAGACCATGATGGTCGTCGAAAAGACGAAGCTTGCCTGCACGTACGACATCCCGCCTCCGCAAAACGGACAGACGCTCGACCGCAACAAGGTCAACGTGCAGATCACGAACAACGGCAGCGTCCAGCAGATTGGACAGGTGCCCGACGCGGCGGCCTGCGCCATGTACGGCAACGCGGGCTGGTACTACGACGACCCGACGAACCCGAAGAGCGTGAACTTTTGCCCATCCACCTGCGGCTCCGTCGAGACGCCCGACGGCGGGCTGCCCGTCGGGACCACGCCGCCGCGCGTGGACGTGCTCTTCGGCTGCCAGACCGTCGTGGCCATCCCGCAGTAAACTCCTAGACAGGGTCGACGCGGCCCTCCCTGGGAGTTACTCTAGTCCTCTGCCGTGACTCCGGAGACGCCAGGGCGCACGCTCGGAGGACGCTTCCGTATCGAACGCGAGGTAGGGCGCGGCGGCGCGGGCGTCGTGTATCGCGCCCTGGACGAAGAGACGAACGAGCCGGTCGCGCTGAAGATCGTCGGCGGCGAAGCAGGCGTCTCGGCCCAGGAAGAGGCGCGGCTGACCCGCGAGGGCAACGTGCTCCGTTCGCTGAGCCACCCCGGCATCGTACGCGTCGTGGCGTCGGGCGTCCTCGACGAGACGGGGCAAGCCTTCTTGGCGATGGAGTGGCTCGAGGGCGAGGACCTCGCCGCGCGCCACCAGCGCGTGCCGCTCACGTTTCCGCAGTGCATCGAGCTCGGCATCTTCGTCGCGCAGGCGCTGGAGGCGGCGCACGACCGGGGCGTCGTGCACCGCGACGTGAAGCCGAGCAACATCTTCTTGTGCGCTTCGCGCCACGAGCGCGCCGAGTACCTCGACGTCGCGCCGAAGCTCGTCGATTTCGGCGTCGCGACGTCCGACGACATCCGCGTCACGCGAAGCGGCGACGTGGTCGGCACTCCGGCGTACATGGCGCCGGAGCAGGCGCGCGGCGACGCGCCCATCGACGCGCGCTGCGACATCTACTCGCTCGGCGCGACGCTCTTCGAGCTCGTCGCGAGCCGCCCGCCGCACGTCGGGCCGACGCCCATCGCGACGCTCGCGCGCCTCGTCACCACGACGCCGCCGCGCTTGCGCGAGCTGCGCCGCAACGTGCCTCCGCTCCTCGACAACCTGATCCACCGCATGCTGTCGAGCGACGTGATGGACCGGCCCGGCTCCGCGCAAGAGGTCGCCGAGACGCTGCAGATGCTCCTCCGGCAATCGCAGAGCCCTTCCAGCCTCGAGCTCGGTGAGCCGGTCATGTCGAGCCGCCTCGGCTCGAGCGCGTCGCGCCTGGTCACGTCCATCGTGGCCATCGGGTTCTCGAGCACCTCCGCGCGCGACCGGGCGCTGGAGATGTTGCGGCAGCGCGACGCCGACGCGGTGCCGCTGGGGCACGACTCCATCGTCGCCCACCTCGGCGCACGATTCGCGGTCGGGACGGAGGCTTCCGTCGCCGTCGAGCTCGGGCGCAGGCTCGCGAAGAGCGGCGCCAGCGTCGGCGTCGCGAGCGGTCGCGCGCGCGTCACGCATTCGACCCAAGCCGGCGAAGTGCAGCCCATCGGGGAGGTCGTCGATCGCGCCTCTTCGCTCGCGCGCGACGCCAGGGGCGGCAACGTGCTCGCGGACGCGACGACCAGCGAGCTCGGGCGGGGCCGCTACGAGTTCAGGTCGCGCGACGACGGATCGGCCATCGTCGGAGAGCCGCTCCGCGGCCAGCGCGGAGATCGCATGGGCGGCGCGCCGTTCGTCGGGCGCGACGCGGAGCTCGCTCAAGTGACCAGCGCGTTCGAGCGCGCCGCGGGGGATCACACGCCGATCCTCGTGAGCATCACCGGCCCCCCGGGCATCGGCAAGACGCGGCTCCGGCGCGAAGTGCTCGCGCGCATCTCCGCGCGCGCCGACGCGCCCCGCGTCATCCTCCAGCGCAGCGAAGCGTACGGCAAGAGCCAGGCGCTCGGCGCGGCCACCGACGTGCTGCGCGCGCTCTTGAACCTGCCGAAGGGCAACTCGGTGGCCGAGGCCGAGGCCGCGATCGTCGAGCAGCTCGGGCCGGAGACGCGCAGCGAAGTCACGTCGCAGAACCGCAAGATCGTCGCGCGCCTCCTCGCGGACGAAGCGCTCCCGGCGGACGGCGATCTCGTCGGCATGCGCGACCTCCTCTGGCTCGCGATGACCGATCTGGTGCTGCAAGTCATGGGTCCGGCGCCCACCGTCGTGGTGGTCGAAGACCTGCAATGGGCGGATCCGGAGAGCGTCGGCTGGCTCGACCACTTGATTGGTCGCGCCGGCTCGCGCCCGCTCTTGGTGCTCGCCCTGATGCGGCCGACGTTCTGGGTCGATCACGCCGGCCGCTTCACCGGGCGCGACCACGTGCGCCTCGAGCTGCGTCCCATTTCGAAGCGCGCCTCGCGCGCCATCGCCAAATCGTATCTGGGCGAAGAGGTCACCGACGCGATGCTCGACCGCATCGCCGAGCAGGCCGCGGGCCTCCCTTTGTTCGCCGAGGAGCTGTCGCGCCTCGCCGCGGCGGGCGGCGACACCGAGCACGCGGCGACGATCGAAGCGGCGATCCAGGCGAGCCTCGACTCTCTCGACGTCGAATCGAGGGACGCGATCGGGCGTTTGAGCGTCTTCGGTTTCACCGCGTGGGACGGCGGCCTCGAGGCGCTGGGCATGACCGACGTCGAGACGCGCTTGCGGAACCTGGCTGCCGCGGAGATCCTCGTGGAGCAGTCGAGCTCGCGTTTTTCCGGTTCGCGCGAGTGGCTCTTCAAGCATTCGCTCTTTCGCGACGTCATCTACGCATCGCTCGGCGAGCTCGAGCGCAAGAAGCTGCACGGGCTCGCGGCCGACTGGCTCGCGTCGATGGGCGAAGACGCTTCCGTCGTCGCCGGCCACTACGACCTCAGCGGGCAGCCGCAGAAGGCCGCGTTCCATTGGGCGCGCGCGGCGCAGCGCGCGCTCGCGACGAACGCGCTCGCCGACGCGCTCACCATGGCCGAGCGCGCGCTCTTCTTCGCCGAGGACAAGCAGACCGGCTTTCAGCGGGCGAGCTACCTCGACGAGGCCTGGAGCCGGCTCGACCCGCGGGCGAGCGAACGCGAGACGGCGATCCTCGCGCTGGAGGAGAACGTCTACGATCTCTCCACCGCGGTGCGCGCCCGCGGCGCGCGCGCCCGTTACGAAGACGCCCGCGGTTCCGGCGAGGACATCTCCGAGCGCCTCGCCGGGACGCGCGACGAAGCCGCGGCCCTGGGCTTGCACGACGAGGTCGCGCGCTGCTCCGCGGCGCTCGCGACGCGGCTCGCCTTCGCCGGCCAGTTCGAGGACGCGGAAATGGAGGCCAAGCATCTGCTCGAGCTCGCCGAGCGCGAGCGCGTGCTCCCCGCCGCGGTCGACGCCTGGCAGACGCTCGCCATCATCCGCCAGACGCGCGGCGAGCTCTCGGCGGCGCTCGAAGCGCGCCGTTCCGCGGTCCAAGCCGCGCGCATCGCCGGCCTTCGCGAGCGCGAAGCGACGCTGACCTGCAACCTGGGCTTTGCGCTGACGACGATCGGCGCGCGGCAAGAGGCCCGCGCCTCGCTCGAACGCGGCCTCGAGCTCGCCGACGCCATCGGCAGCTCGGGCGCGGTACGCCATGCGCAGATGAACCTCCTCGGCTGGGCCTCGGTGTTCGGCAACGACAGAAAGCTCGAGGCCGTGCTCGGCGAAGTGCGCGCCGACGCGGACGCCGCCGCGACCGGCATGTGGACCGCGCCGGATCGCGGCAACCTCGGCGTGCTGTTTTACCGCGGCGCCGAGCTTTTGCGCGCCGAGTCGCAAGGCGCGCAGGATCGAGCGCGTTCCCTGTTGCGCATGGCCGCCGAGAGCTATCGCGCGACGGGCAACCGCGACGTCTTGCCCGTCGCGCTCGGCATGTGGGCGCTCGCCGAGCGCCGGCTCGGCAATCTGGATCGCGCGCACGAGCTGGCGAGCGAAGCCGCCGATTTGCTCGAGAGCGGCGCGCCGAGCCTGCTCAACGAAGCCGTCGTGTACCTGGCGCTCCACGACGCGTGCAAGGACCGCGGCCTCGACGCCGAGGCGCGCGACGCCATCGAACGCTCCATCCCGCGACTCTTGCGCCGCGTGCGTGGCTTGGTCGGCACGCCGTACGCGCGCCTCTTCTTGACGGAGCCGCCGCACAACGCCGAGCTCGTCGCGACCGCCGAAGCATACGGGCTCGTGCCCGATTCGATTCATCAAGTCCTGGAAAAGGGCGCGTCGTAGCGCCCTCATTCATCGCCGAGCATCCGTTCCAGGAGCTCGCGAAGGCGATGTCGCTCTGTTGGACCGAGCGCGTCGATCATGGGTAGAAGCGCTCGTTCGACGTGCGCGTACAGGCGTTCGGCGAGCTTCGTCCCAGCCCCGGTGATCGAAACCTGCACGCCACGAGCATCGCTCTCGTGTGGCGTCCGCTGCAACAGGCCTCGCTTCTCGGCGCGTTCGACGAGACCGCTCATGGTGGACTTCTCGAGCCCGAGGTACTCGGCCAAGGCCGTCACACCGACCCGCCGATCGCGCAAGATCGCGAGCACGCGGAGCTGCGTGAGCGAGAGCTCGTTGTCGGCGGCGACCTTGTTCAGCACCGCCATGATGGAAAAGGCTGCCTGGACGAGTGTGTCGACCAAGCCTTCCCGGTCGGCTGGCGGTGAGACGTGTTTGGAAAGCGATCGGGGCATTCCCGTCACTAGCTTGACAAGGTTCGTAACGCCAACCATATTAGTTCGTGTTACGAACCAATCGAGGAAGCGCTCATGAAAGCCGCCGTGGTCTCGACATTCGACTCGCCCCCTCGCTGTGTGGAGTTTCCCGTCCCGGCTCCCGCGGAGGACGGCCAAATGCTCGTCGACGTGCTCGCCGCGGGACTTCACCCTCGGGTGCGATCCCAAGCCAACGGGTCGCACTACACGAGCACGGACGAGCTTCCTTTGGTCCCGGGGATCGACGGGGTGGGGCGTGGAGCCGACGGGCGCCTCCGTTACTTCGTCCTGCCAGACACGAAAATGGGTGCCATGGCCGAGAAGACCGTCATCGACGAGCGGCGGAGCATCCTGCTGCCCGATGACGCGGATCCGGTGCAGGTCGCCGCAGCGATGAATCCGGCCATGTCGTCCTGGGTGGCTCTGAAGCAGCGGGTGGAGTTCCGCGCCGGCCAGAAAGTGCTCATCCTGGGCGCCACGGGAAACGCCGGCGAGATGGCCGTGCAGATCGCGAAGATGTTCGGCGCCGCGGCGATCGTCGCTGCGGGCCGCGACGCCGGCAGATTGGCTCGGCTTCCGGCGCTCGGCGCCACTGAGCTCGTTCACCTCGCGGGCGACCCAGCTTCCATGACGGATCGGCTCGGCCGAGCAGCAGCCGACGTGGACGTCGTCCTCGACTACATCTGGGGAGAGCCCACCGCCCTCGCCATGACGGCGGTCGTCACGCATCGCCTCGATCGCAGCAAACCGCTGTCGTGGATCGAGATCGGGTCCGTTGGAGGCCCCACCGCACCCATTCCCTCATCGGCGCTGCGCGCCGCGCGGCTCTCGCTGGTCGGGAGTGGGCAAGGCTCGGTGAGCACACGGGCCATTCTCAACGAGCTACCCGCGCTCGCCCGCACCATCACGAACGGCACGTTTCAGATCGACGTACGACCGATGCCTCTCGAAGACGTCGAGCAAGCCTGGACCGACGCCACGCGACGACGCATCGTCATCGTCCCCCAGCGCTAACCTCGAGTTCCGCGCTTTTCGCGTGCAGAAACTCGGGCCTTTCCGCGCATCATGCGGATTTCTCGACTTCGGGGTCGATGCAACACACTTCAAAAAGTCGCGTGCCGCTCGCGACCGGAACCCCGGCTGGCTCCGGCCTCGTCCCTACCTCACGCTCGCTCTACCAGCGCCGCGCTCTTCCCGCCCGCTGCTCACTGACGGCTTGCTGGTCTTGCTCTTTCTTGAGCAGCACTCCCGTGAAGGGCAGCTCGGACCGGATGCGGTCCGCCGCGACTCCGGCGCTCGCGAGCACCGCGATCCAGTCGATGAGCTCGCTCGTCGAGGGGCGCTTGCGGACGCGCGGCATGCCGCGCACTTCGTAGAAGGCGCCGATCGCTTGCTCGACGATCTGGTCGTCGATGTCGGGGTGATGGACGCGCACGATGCGCTTCATGAGCTCCGGCTCGGGGAAATCGATGAAGTGGAACACGCAGCGGCGCAGGAAGGCGTCGGGGAGCTCTTTTTCGTTGTTGCTGGTGATGATGACCACCGGGCGCTGCTCGGCGACGACCTCGTCGCCGGTCTCGGTGACGGTGAAGCGCATGCGGTCGAGCTCGTGGAGCAGGTCGTTCGGGAACTCCAGATCCGCCTTGTCGACCTCGTCGATGAGGAGCACGACGCGCGCGGGCGACTTCAACGCGCGGCCGAGCGGGCCGAGCTTGATGTAGCGACGGATGTCCTTCACGCCTTCGGGGCCGGCGTCGCCGAACCGCGCGTCGTACAGGCGCTGGACGGTGTCGTACACGTAGAGGCCGTCTTGCGCGCGCGTGGTCGACTTCACCGACCAATGGATGAGGCCGAGTCCCTGTGCCTCGGCGACGGCGGTCGCGAGCAGCGTCTTTCCGGTGCCGGGCTCCCCTTTGACCAGCAGCGGGCGCTCGAGGGTGAGGGCCGCGTTGACGGCCGATTCGAGCGCGGGGTCGGTGAGATATCCGGCGGTACCTTTGAAGACTTTGGCTTGTGACACGTGGACTCCGAGGGCGCGTCGTAGCATGGGCCGGGAGCCTCTGCCCGCCGAAAGCGCGCGCCGTCGGGCTATGCTCCGGCAACTCGATGAGCCGTTACGAAATAAGGGGCGCCGTCCAGGGCGACGAGGAGGCGCTGCTCGCCCTGGCGCGCGAGCTCAACACCGTGAATCTGCCCAACGACAGACCGCACATCCAGCGGCTCCTCGCCGACAACCAGAAGAGCTTCGCCGGTGACGTGCCGCAAAATCGGCGCAAATACGTGTTCATCCTGTGGGATCGCGAGACGGGGCGCGCCGCGGGGACGTCGATGATCATCTCGCAGCTCGGACGCCGCGGTGCGCCGTACATCTACTTCGACGTCCAGAAGGAAGAGAAGTACGCGGCGAGCGTCGACAAGCACTTTCACCACGAGCTCTTGCGCATCGGCTTCTCTTACGACGGCCCGACGGAGATCGGCGGGCTCGTCGTCGCCCCCGACTACCGGAAAGCGCCGGAGCGGCTCGGGTTACTGATCTCGTACGTGCGATTTTTGTTCATTGCGACGCACCGCAGATTGTTTCGGGACGAGCTCTTGGCCGAGCTCTTGCCGCCGCTCGAGCCCGACGGCACGAGCCACCTGTGGGAAGCGGTGGGGCGTCGGTTCACCGACATGAGCTACGCCGAGGCCGATCTACTCTCGAGTGAGAACAAGGACTTCATCCGGGACCTGTTCCCGCGAGATCCGATCTACGTGACGTTGATATCGCCCGACGCTCGCGCCGTCATCGGGCAGGTCGGCGCGCAGACGAAGGGCGTCGAGAAGATGCTGCGGCGGGTCGGCTTCAAGTACGTGAACCGCGTCGATCCGTTCGACGGCGGACCGCACTTCACGGCGGCCACCGACGAAGTGACGCTGGTGAAGGCGACGCGCACGTGCACGCTGGGCGATCCGCTGCCCGAACGCGCGCTCGGAGCGCGTTACCTCGTCGCGCGGGACGTGGACGGGCCGCCTTTTTTTCATGCCGTGGACGCGCACGCTGTCGTCGAAGCTTCCCCACCGGATGAGACACCGGTGTTGCACCTCGATTCGAGCGCCGTAAATTCGCTGGGGTTGAAAGCGGGCGATCGCGTGCATTGCTTGCCGCTCCACTGACTTGACTCGTCGCGAAAGAGCCGGCAGCTTGACGGCGAATGGCTTCGTTCCTGGTGAGGAGCCTGCTTTCTGCAGCAGGGATTGCGCTCGTCGCGGTGGCCTGTGGCGACTCGTTTCGATCCGCCCCGCAAGACGGAGGGACGGGCAACGGCGGAACGGACGCGTCGATCAACGACACCGGCGGCGCGAGCTCGGGCGGCCCGAGCTCGGGCGGCGCGACGGGTGACGGCGGTCGAATGACGTCGGGCGGCGCCTCGGGATCGACGGCGCCGGGAGGCAGCGGTGGAACGAGCCGCGGCGGAGCGCCGGCGTCGACCAGCGGCGGCCGGCCGAGCCCCGACGCCGGCGACGACGCGGACGCGGCGTCCGGCGGCGTGCAAGGGATGGGCGGCAAACCCGCGACCGGCGGCGCTTCTGCACACGACGCCGGCGGCCCGACGATCCCGATGAACGGGCTGGTGCTCTGGCTGCGCGCGGACAAGGGCGTCACGTCGAGCAACGGCCTCGTCTCCCGTTGGGCGGATCAATCGCCGTCGCACCTCGACGCGACGCAAGCGACGGCCAGCATGCAGCCGCAGATCTTGCCGCAAGGGATCAACGGACATCCCGCGCTCGTCTTCGACGGCACCGACGACTTCTTGCAGATTACGAAGGCGTTCGACGTCGAGACCGGCGCCGTCACCGTGCTCGCGGTCGTGCAGACGCCGAACGCCGACGCGTGTGCGTCCGTCTTCGAGTCGTCGAACGGCACCGAAGACAACGATATCGAGATCGGTTCGTACATGCAGAAGGTGAACTGGGAGATCAAGGAGAGCGACGACGAGAACGCCACGTTCGACGAAGGGGTCCCGTTGGTGGTCAGCGGGAGCGTGGACGCCGACGGCGATGGCTACGTGGTCCACGACGGCGTCGTGGCGTCGACGATCACCGACTTTTTACCGCCCGCGAAGCTGCCTCGGCTTCAGACGTTCATCGGCAACACGCTGTACGCCAGCTGCCAGACCTACCCCGGCCGCATCGGCGAGATCGTCGTGTACAGCCGGGCGCTGTCGCTCGAAGAGACGCTCGCGGTGCAGAAGTATCTGGGCGACGAGTTCGACTGCTGCGTGAACTAGAGCTCAACGAGCTCCCGCGCCAGGTCCTGTATCGTCTTCCGCCGCACGTCGCTGAGAGCCACGGCGAGCTTCCGCGAGACGGCGGGACCGACGAGGCCCAGGGCGGCGAGCGCTTCGGTGAGCGGCAGGTGGACGCTTTCGTTCGGCACCGTCGTGGTGACGAAGGCGCGCGCGCGCTCGAGACGCGATTCGGCGTCCCGGGCGCCGGCGTCGTTGCCGGCGCGGTGCTTCTCGATGAGGCGGCGCGCGGTGAGCGGCATCACGGTCACGAGCGGGCACATGGCCCCGACGCCGCCCTCGGCCAGGCACTCGAGGCACTGATAGCTGCGGCTGGTGAACATCGAGATCGGACGCCCGACGGCCCGCATCTGCGCGCGCACGTCGCTTCCGTTCGGCGTGCCGTTGCGGATGCCGACGAGCGTCACTTCCGAGAAGAGATCCGACACTTCTTCCGGCGATAGCGCGAGCTCGGACGGCACGTGGTCGTACATCGTCGGCAGCCCGACGTCGCGGACGATGGCGGTGAAATGCGCGATCGCCGGGGTGAGCAGCTCGCCCGCGCTGAGCTCCGCGCCCTTCTCCGCGAGCGAGACGAGCAGGCCGTCGGCGCCGAGATCCCGGAAGCCCTTGCCTTCGTCCACGGCTTGCGCGGTGCTCGAGGCGTGCAGACCCGCGAGCACCGTCGCGCGTTTCTCGGCGTGCTGGACCGTGCACGCGACGACGCGGTCGCGCTCGTCGGGGGTGAGCTGCGACGACTCGATGGTGTCGCCGAGGACCAAAAGCCCGCGGATGCCGCGCAAGAGGACGCGCTCGACGATCTCACCCAGGCCGTCGAGGTCGACGCCGCCGTCGGCCTTCAGCGGCACCGGCAACGACGCGTAAGCGCCGGTGAGGCGCTCTTCGAGGCGCGGGATCATACGGCTCCGTGCTCCTCGGCCGTGATCGCGGCGGCGTCTTGCTCACCGACCCGCTCGTCGCGCAGGACCTTGCCGTCGCGCATGTGCACGACGCGCGGCATGCGCTGCGCGAACGCCGGGTTGTGCGTCACGACGACGATGGTCGTCCCGTGCGCCTTGTTGATCTGGAAAAAGAGGTCGTGCACGGCGTCGCTCGTCGCGGTGTCGAGGTTCCCCGTCGGTTCGTCGGCGAGCACGAGCTTCGGGTCGAGGAGCAGCGCGCGGGCGATCGCGACGCGCTGCTGCTCGCCGCCGGAGAGCTCGCCGGGCCGGTGCGTCCCGCGGTGCGAGAGGCCCACCTCTTCGAGCAGCGCGCCGGCGCGGCGCGCGAGCTCCTTGCGATTCTTTCCGAGGATGAGCCCGGGCATCATGACGTTTTCGAGCGCGTCGAACTCCGGCAGCAAGTGATGAAACTGGAACACGAAGCCGATGGTCTGGTTGCGCACGGCGGCGAGGCGCGTCGAATTGAGGGTCGTGAGCTCTTCGCCGGCGAGCCGGATGCGGCCCGAGGTCGGCAGATCCAGCGTGCCGATGCAGTGGAGCAGCGTGCTCTTGCCGGCGCCGGACTGCCCGACGATGCAGAGGATCTCGCCCGCGTAGATGTTCAGATCGATGCCCCGCAAGACCTCCAGCGTCCTGCCCATGTGCTGGAACGACTTTTTGAGGTCGTCGACGATGACCAGGGCCTCTGCCACGGGATCACTCGTAACGGATCCCGTCCACCGGGCGCAAGCGGCTAGCGGCCAGGGCGGGGTAGATCGTGGCGACAATGGTGATGAGGATCGCCGAGAGCGCGACGAGGAGGTAGTCGGTCGCGTTCACTTCCACCGGGAGGCGCTCCAGGTAGTACACCTCGGGATCCAGCCGGAGCCCGAACCACCGGAGCGAGAGACAGATGACGAGACCGGTCATCACGCCGAGGACCGTCCCGATGCCGCCGATGACGAGCCCCTCGGACATGAAGATGCGGAGGATGGATCCGTCGCTCGCCCCGACCGCCTTGAGGATGGCGATTTCCTTGCTCTTCTCGGTCACCATGAGCAGCAGCGTGCAGACGATGCAGAAGCTCGCGACCGCGATCGCCAGCGAGAGGATCACGAAGGTCGCTATCTTCTCGAGCTTGAGCGCGGAGAAGAGATTTTTGTTCATCTCCTTCCAGTCGCGCACCCGTAAATCCGGGCGCCCGACGGCGGCGGCGACCGCAGGCCGAATACTGTCGACCCGCTCGGCGTCGTCGACCTTCACGTCGACGCTGGTGACGTGACCGGTCAGGTCGAGGAAATCCTGCGCGACGTCGATCAAGATGTAAGCGTAGTTCTGGTCGTACTCGTACATCCCGCTATAGAAGATGGCCGCGACGCGGAATTGTTTCGTCCGCGGCATCACCCCCATCGGGCCGAGATCGCCGAGGGGCGCGACGAGTCGGATCTCGTCGCCGACGTAGACGTGCAACGTCTTCGCGAGCTCCCGACCGATGACGATGCCGGGACGGATGTCCGGTGGACGGATCAGGTCCTCGATGCCGGGATCCAGGTCGCGGCTGAGCCAGGGGCGAAGGCGCGGTCCCTTCAGGTACTTCTCTCCGCCGGGACCGATGCCCACCTCTTCGTCGGGCGGGAGATCGGCGAGCTTGTCCGTCTGGCGCAAGTACGCGAGCTTGCCGACCTCGATGTTGTTCGCGAGATCGATGACGTGGACGATCGAATCCGGGTCGACGCCGCGCAAGAGCACGCCCGCCGTGTTGGACGAGCTCGACGCCATCGCCTCGCCGCCGGCCACGGGCGTCGCGGCGTGAACGCCGCGCACCAGCCGCACCTTCGTGAGCACGTCGTCCACGTTGGCGAAGCCGCCGACCGCCGTGGTGTCGATGCGGATGTGGGCGTTGTTGCCGAGGATCTTGTGTTTCAGGTCCGCGCCGAAGCCGCCCATGATGGAGACGACCGCGCAGAGCGCGAGCGAGCTCAGCGCGACACCGGCGATCGACAAGATAGAGATGACCGTCAAGAAGCCGCTCTTCTGCGAGCGGACGTGGCGCACCGCCACGAAGCTCACGAAGCGCCACCGCTCGAGGCGGTTCAGCGCGAGCGGCAACAGGATGAAGATCATCCCGACGACGGAACCGGTCGCCGACAGCGCGGCCCCGACGCGCACGATCTGATGCCAGAGGACGAAATAGCTCCCCCCCGGTTCGGGCAACCGGATCGACCAGACACCGAGCACCGCCGTCCCGATGACGCACAGGCCCGTGAACCCGAAGAGCAAACCGCGGCGCCATCTGCGCCCGATGCGCCGGATGAGCACCGCCAGAAGCCACACGACGAGGACGGCAGCGAGCGCGATCGCCGCGATGCGGCCGTAGAGACCGAGCTTCAACCACACCACGTCGTAAAAGTGGCGATGGATCGTCGCGAGCTCGGCTCCCCGGTGGCCCGGCATCAGGACTGACCGGATTCGGGCCGAAGAAGAGGAAACGCGATGACGTCGCGGATGGAGTGTTGCCCGAGCAGCGTCATGGCCAGCCGATCCACGCCGAGGCCGAAGCCCGCCGCCGGCGGCATGCCGTGCTCCAGGGCGCGGACGTAATCCTCGTCGTAATCCATCGTTTCTTCGTCGCCGCGGGCCTTGCGCGCCATTTGATCGCGGAACCGGGCGGCCTGGTCGTCGGGGTCGTTCAGCTCGCTGAAGGCGTTGCAGAGCTCGCGTCCGTCGACGAAGAGCTCGAACCGGTCAACCAACGACGGGTCGCGATCCTTCCGCCGCGCGAGCGGCGCCGTCTCCGCCGGGTAATCGATGATGAAGACCGGCACGCTCCGCGAGCCGTCCCGGGATCTGTAATCCCGAGTCAGGAACGGCTCGGCGAAGTACTCGTAGGCGACGAACAGCCGGTCGCCCTCGCTGTCGCACTTCGCCAGCGCGCGCCGCAGGTTCACCCAATCGATCTTCGCGGCTCGCTCGGATTTGGCCTTCAGATCGGCGACGAGGCCGTCCGCGGACGGCAGCTCGGAGAGGCGGCCGGCGAGCGCCACCGGAAGCTCCGCCGCCTCCAGCGCGTTCTCGAGCGCCTTCTTCATAGGGACGCGGGCGAACGGCTCGTCGAAGGTGAAGCTGCGGCCCTCCACGAGCCTCCGGTAAAAAGCGTCCAGGCCCGTCGCCGAAAGCCGCTCGCCGAGGCGGCGGTCCGCGTGCCGCAGGAGCGCCTCGGTCATCGGCATCAGGGTTTCGTACGTGGCGTACGCCTCGTAGAACTCGAGCATGGTGAACTCGGGGTTGTGGCGCGTGCTGATGCCCTCGTTGCGGTAGCAACGCCCGATCTCGTAGACCCGCTCGAAGCCGCCGACGAGCAGGCGCTTCAAGTAGAGCTCCGGCGCGATGCGCAGGAACAGCTCGAGATCCAGCGTGTTGTGATGCGTGACGAACGGCCGCGCCGCGGCGCCGCCGACGAGCGAGTGCAAGGTCGGCGTTTCCACCTCGACGAAGCCGCGGCCGTCGAGGAATTCGCGGAGCGCTTGAACGACGAGCGAGCGGGCACGGATGACGAGCGCCGCCTCGGGGCTCGCGACGAAGTCGACGTAGCGATGGCGATAGCGCGCCTCGACGTCGGTGAGGCCGTGCCATTTGTCGGGCAGCGGCCGGAGCGCCTTCGTGAGCAGGCGCATGCGCTTTGCCTCGACGCTGAGCTCGCCCTTTTTCGTGACCATGGGCACGCCGACGACCTCGACGTGATCGCCGATGTCCATGTCGTCGAGGGCCGCGAAGCCGTCGCCGAGCGAGTCCTTCTTCGCGAAGATCTGGATCTCCCCCGTGAAGTCGCGAAGGTTCAAGAAGACGGCCTTGCCGAAGCCGCGGCGCGCGAGCAGCCGTCCGAAGAGATGCGCCTGCCCATCCCCGACGAGGCGCGCGACGGCTTCCGGATCGTAACGGAGCTCCTCTTTCGGTTCGAGGAGCGCGGGCGCGAGCCGCTCGCGCAGCGCGTGCACGAGCACCCGGTCGGCGGTCCCGACGTCGTTCGCGAATGGGTTTTCGCCGCGCGCCCTGACCGCGCCGGCCTTCTCGCGCCGCGCGGCGAAGAGCGCTTCTTCGCCGCCCGAAACGGCCTCTCCGCCGGGACCGTCCGTTTTCATGGCGGCTTTCGCTACCGCGATTTCCAGGCGGTGTCCACCGGACGGCTCCGACCGAACCCGCAAAATCGCGGGAATTTCCGCGGGGTGGACGGGACGACTAGCCTTCGCGGAGATCGATGCCCGCTGCCAGCGGGACGAGCAGCGCCTCGTGGCCGCGCGCGGGGGGCGCTTCGCTGTCCTCCAGGATGCGAACGAGGAACGTCCCGGAGCCGCGCGACAGCACTTCGACCGCGACTCGCAACGCGGGGCGCGCCGAGCCGTTGCTCTTCGCGGGCGCGGCTTCCGGCTGGGCCGGAGCCGCTGCCGGTTGGACGTGGGCTGCTGCCGGTTGAACGGGCGCGGCCACCGGTTGGGAAACCGGGCGCGCCGCGGCGAACGGTGCCGCGGGCGGCGCGCTCTTCGGCGCGTGGGCGAACGCGACCGGCTTGGCCACCGCCGGCGCGGCGAACGCAGGCGTCGTCACCTGAGGCGGAGGCGTCGCCAGGGCCGGCGCCGCGACGACAGCGACAGGAGACGGCGCGGCGAATGCGGCCGCCGCCGGACTCGCGGGGGCCGAGAACGCGGCCGCGGCGGGGCTTTGCGGTGCGGCCATCACGGGGCTCGCGGGCGGCTCGGGCGGCGCAACCTGTGCCGGCTCCTCCGACGCGGGCGGGGCGTCCCCCGGTTGCGGCTCGACCACGAACGGCGGCGGCCGTGAAGCCGCCGCGAGCGACGACACCGGCGTGGGCGCCGGTTCGAGCGAGCGTATCGGATGCGACTTGAGCGGCGACAGCGGCGCCACCGACGACGGCGCGGAGGGCGGAGCGGCTGCGGCAACCGGGCTGGACGGAGGAGGCGCCGTCTCGGGCACCGCGACGGCGGGCATCGCCGGAGCGGGCCGCGTCGGGATCGCCATTGGCGTCACTGCCCGCGACGGAGGCGGCGGTGACGAGGGCTGCGCCGGGAGCAGATCCGAAAGCTCGGCCGCGGCCCGGGCGAGCGACAGCGCGCGGAGATCGTCGCCCTCTGCTTCCGCGGTTTCGGCGGCGCGCCGGATCCATTTCAGCGCGTCCTTCGAGTCGCCGTTGCGCCAGAGAGCATGCGCGGTCTCCAGCGCCAGCACGACGTCGCTGGGGTCGTTTGGGATTGCGGTGGGAAGCTCGATTTGAGTGTCCATTTCCTTCTGACCTGAGCGCGCCGGCGCATCGTCCTCGCCGCCTAGGCGAGCATCGACGCCGACGTTTCAACCTCGTCGCACGGATTTTCGCGGCTGGCAACGACGCGCCGCGATGCGACCGCGCGTTCGAGTGCAAATTTACAACGAGCTTTTAAGCGCGGGGCGGCTCATTGTTTCGCCGGCGCGTTCTGCATCAGATACGCCTCGATGAACGGATCCAGATCGCCGTCGAGCACGCCGTCGACGTTCGCCGTCTCGTGCTCGGTACGTAGATCCTTAACGAGCTGATACGGCTGCAGCACGTAGCTGCGGATCTGATTGCCCCAGGCGATGTCGCCCTTCGCGGCCTCGTAGCGCGCGCGATCTTCCTCGCGCTTCGCGAGCTCGATTTCGTACAGCCGAGCCTTGAGCATCTTGAGCGCCGTCGCGCGGTTCTGATGCTGGCTTCGCTCCGCGCGGCACACCACCTGGATGCCCGTCGGCAGATGCTTCATGCGCACGGCGGTTTCGACCTTGTTGACGTTCTGTCCGCCCTTGCCGCCGGCGCGCATGGTCGTCACTTCGAGATCGGTGTCCGCGACCTCGATGTCGATCTCGTTCTCGATGTCGGGTTGCACCTCCACGGCCGCGAACGAGGTCTGCCGGCGCGCGTTGCCGTCGAAGGGGCTGATACGCACGAGCCGGTGCACGCCCGCTTCCGCGCGGAGATAGCCGTAAGCGTAAGGGCCCGTCGCCATGAACGACGCGCTGTCGATGCCGGCTTCGTCGCCCGCCTGGTAATCGAGGATCTCCGTCTTGAAGCCGTGACGCTCGCACCAGCGCAGGTACATACGAAGGAGCATCTCGCCCCAGTCCTTCGCGTCGGTGCCGCCGGTGCCGGGATGGATGCTGACGATGGCGGAAGCGTGATCCGCCGGGCCGGAGAGCATGCGGGCGAGCTCGGCCTTCCGCACGCGCTCTTCGAGCGACAGGGATTGCTCGTCCACGTCGGCGACGAGCGCCTCGTCGCCCTCTTCCGCCGCGAGCTCGAAGAGCTCCACGGCCTCGCCCACGTCTTTCGTGAGCGAGCGCATGGTGTCGATCTTTTCGACCAGGCCGGCGCGTTGACGCAAGATCGCCTGCGCCTTGTTCTGGTCGTTCCAGAAACCGGACTCGCTGGAGAGCTGATCTAGCTCGCTGACGTCGCGTTCGAGTTTGGGGACGTCAAAGATGCCCCCTTAGCGCATCGACGCGCCGCTTGAGGTCGGTAAGGCGGTTTCGTGTGTCGGCGAGCATGACGGCCTGGCTCCGATGTGTACCGCGCGGCCCGCTCCATTTCCAGGCCATGGAGGCGGAAAAAATCTCGGGCGCCCCGTCGACGTCACCGCGGGACTTCCGGGGTAGGTGCCTCCCTGTGCGTGAACCAGCCCGCCGTCAGCAGATCCAAGATGGCCTCTTGCTCGGCGCGGGACAGCGTCGCTTGCTCGAGCTCGTCGGCGTTCGCCTTCGGATCTTCTGCGCGGAACACGGCGCGCTGCCAGGCGAAGAGAGCGTCCAGCACCTTCGCGCGGAGCCGCGCCATGGCGTCGGCGTGCTCGCGGCGGAGCCGTTCGACGGCGACCTCGTCGCGATCGAACACCAGGCGATCGAAGTGCCAGATCAACCGCCCTTCCAGCCAGAGCCCTGCGCCGCCCAGAGCGGCGTAGTGATAGGGGTCGTCGACCGTCGGCGAGAGCGTCAGCGAATCGTTCGTGGTCCGCGCCGCTCGCAAGAAGAGCTCGGGCAACAACGCGGCCATCCGGGCTCGCGACGCCATGCTCGTGAGGCGCGCCCGCTCCGCGGCGCTCCCGGCGGCCCGCAGCGCCGCCGCCACCGTCTCCCGGGCGAGGCGCGGCGTCACGAGCGGAGCGCGCGAAAGCGGCACAGACGGGGGCGCCGTGGCGGCGGGCGGGGGCGGCGGCTCTGCGCGCGCGGCTGCTGGCGCGAGTAACGCGAACGAAAGGAGCCGGCCGATGAACCGCGGACCTCCATACATGAGAGGACGTCGGTCCGTGGCCCGAGCCGGTTGCGGAAGATCGCTCAGGCGTCGACGCGGGGCCCGAGGCCGGACCGGCCGGCGACCGCGGCGTAGTCGACATTGCGACGGGGAGCCCAGGTGACGTCCACGCCCTCGGACGCGACGCGGACCTCGGCGCCGACCGCCGCGGCGCGAAACTCGCCGTCCCACTTCCGGCCGAGCGCGGCCCGGAGCACGGAGCCGCTCTCCAAGTCGGCGATCGTCGCGGTCCCGCGCCGCTCGGTGACCGGAAGATCGCGCTCCACCCGCTCCACGCCGGCCGCGCGGAACCGATGCTCGACCACGCGCAGCACGATGGCCTGGCCGGCGGCGGCGACCACATCCCCGACCTCGAAGTACACGGACGCGGTCGCCGCTCCGGTGCGCTCAAAAACGACCGCGGACTCGGACGGCGTCTCGACGACCGCGGGCGGGGCGTCCGCCGATATGGCAACGTCAGTGGCCGAAGCCGCGACGGCACCGGCGCCGTCGGCGTCGCTCGGCGTCAACGATTCGTCCTCGGCGGGTGCGCTGGCAGCAGGAATCAACGTCTCTTGTTCGAGCTCGTCGTACCCGAGCACCGCGACGTCCGGACGCGCCGGCATCAACGTCGGATGATCCGGCTCGTCTTCCGCGAGCTCGCCCGGCTCCGGACGCGCCGGCATCAACGTCGGATGATCCGGCTCGTCTTCCGCGAGCACACCCGGCTCCGGACGCGCCGGCATCAGCGTCGCGTGATCCGGCTCGTCGGCGTCGGGAGCCGCGGGGGGCAGCGTCGCCGGATCGGTCGCTTCTTCGACCTCCGGCGCGGCCGCTTGCACCGGCGGTAGCGTCTCGGGATCCGGAGCGGGCGGCAGCGTCTCCGCGTCGGGCGCGTCTTCAGCCGCGCGTGCAGCGACCCGCTCGGGGGACTGGGTCGCCGGATCGGCCTCGCCACTCGCTTCGCTCGCTCGCTGCGCTCGCCCTCCGGCCTCGCCACTCGCTTCGCTCGGCTTCGGTTCCTTCGCTCGCTTCCCGTCGCGACCGGCTAGCAGCCGCGCGCGCAGACGGCGCGCGATCTCGTGATCCGATTCGCGCTCGAGCACCTCGTCGAGCATGCCGAGCGCGCGATCGAAATGACCCTGCGCGCCGTAGATCTCCGCGAGCGTCACGGTGGCGACCGGGGGCTGCTCGGGGTGCAACGGCACGAACCGCACGTCACCCCGGATCATGGCCGCAGCGTCCGGCAGGTTCAGTCCGCGCTCGACGGCGCTGGCGAGTAGATCGCGAGCGACGCCGAGCCAGCCGCGCACCTGCTTTCGCTCCACGGGGTTCGGCGTTCCGAGCCGGAGCACTTCGTCCACCAGCTCGACCCGGGTCATCACCTCCGGCCGCTTCACACCGAAGCGTCGCGCTTCGACGACCAACTCCTCACGACCGAGCGCCTCGAGAGCCGCGCGATCCATGGCCGTTCATCCTTTCTTTGCAGCGACCTGGACGAGATCTTCGAGCCGGTCGCAGGCCGTCTCGAGCACTTGCTTCGGCGGCCCGAACGAGAACCGAGCATAGTCGCGAAAGCGCGAGCTCTGCGCGCCGCGCCGCTTGCCAGGGTTCACGTCGAAGAACTGACCGGGGACGGTGATGACCTTCCGCTCGAGCGCGGCGCGAAACAGATCCATGCCGTCCGCCAGCGGCGGCGGCAGCTTCGAGAGCTTGCCCCACACATAGAACGTCCCTTCGGGCACGAGATCGACGGTGATCCCCATCTTCTGCAAGCGGGACACGAGGTAGTCGCGCTTGCTGCGGAAGCTCTGCACGATCGCGCGCGTCTCGCGGATCGTCGGCTCTTCAGCCAAGAGCGGCACCGCCACGCGCTGGAGCGGCTTGCTGCCACCTCCGTCGAGGAAGGAGCCCGCGCTCGCCACGGCGTCGACGACCGCCTTGGGGCCCACCGTCCACGATACGCGCCACCCCGGATAGCGCCAGTTCTTCGTGAGGCCGTCGAGGATGACGACCGGGTCGCGATCCACGTTCTCGACGTAGCGCGCGGCGCTCTCGACGGGCAGTTGACCGTCGCCGGCGGTCCATACGTAGTGCGAATAGAATTCGTCGAGGATCAGCGTGCAGTCGAGCTCGCGGGCGACGCCGACCCACCCCGCGAGCTCTTCGCCGCGCACGTGACGGCCCGTCGGATTGCACGGATTGGACGCGAGGATCGCGGAGAGGCCGCGCCCGAGCACTTCGCGGCGCAGATCTTCCGGCGAGAAAGCGTACCCGCGATCTCCTTCGAGGAGGATGGGGATCGCGGTGAACGCGCGGAAGATCGAGAGCAGCTCTTCGTACGCGGTGTAGTCGGGCAGGAAGTGACCGAGGTTCACGGTGCCGATGCTCGCGGCCACGCGAGTGAGAGCAGCCCGGCCGCCGCTCGAGATGCTCACGTTCTCCGCCGTGTACTGCGACGGCATGCCGCGCCGGTAGAGCCGGTTGTAGAGAGACGCGACGGCTTCCCTGAGCTCCCAAAGACCGGCGACGGGCGCGTAGTCTTGATCCCCGGGATCGATCTCCAGGGCGTTGACGCGCGGGGGCGCGCCGGGGAGCTCGCCCGTCTCGGGTTGGCCCTGACCGAGGTTGCACCAGTCGGGATCTTCGCCGCGGTAGCCGCGCCGAACGGCCTCCGTCGTCACGAAGATGACGCCGGTCCGGGGTACCGCTCTGAACGCAGTCGTCGCTTGTTCGCCGTTCACGGCGGCCGACCTTAGCACCGTTGCGGCGGGCTGCACTCGCATTGCGGGTCTCGCCGGCGTCGGAATGCCCGGCCCTCACCCTCGTGGGGCCGGGCGACAGCCCACACGGTGGACGAGCGCTCTCTACGACCAGGCGCCGAGGGCGGCCGGATCCGGTTTTTCGTGTTCCGTCGTGCGGCGCGCCGTCTCGATGTCGGCGCGGATGCGCGCGACGAGCGCTTCGACGCCGTCGAACTTCATCTCCGGCCGGATCCGTTCCACCAAGTGGACGCGAAGGCGCTCACCGTAGAGATCGCCGTCGAAATCGTGCAGATGCACCTCGACGCTGAACCCGGCGCCGAACGTCGGCCGTTCTCCGATGTTCGCGACGCCAGTCGATACGCGGACGGCGCCGCGGTCGTCGATCCGATCCACGAGGCACGCATAGACGCCGTACGGCGGCAGGGCCTCGAGGACGCCGTCGAGGTTCGCCGTCGGAACGCCGATTTTCCGGCCGCGTCCATCGCCGCGTATCACGCGGCCGGAGAGCGAATGCGGACGACCGAGCAGCCGCCGCGCCGCCTCCAGGTCGCCCTCGGCGATGCACGCGCGGATGCGACTCGAGGAGAACGTGCCGTCCTGATCTCCGGCGAGCGGCTCGGCGCGCGCTTCGAAGGCGAGGCTCTTGCCGAGCTCTTCGAGCAAGTGAAGGTCCCCCGCGCGGTCCTTGCCGAAGCGGAAGTTTTGTCCGACGACCACGACGCGCGCGGACAGATCGCGCGCGAGGAGCTCCTCGGCGAAAGCCTTCGGGCTCATCGAGGCGAGCTCCATCGTGAAGGGCTCGACGACGACCTGAAGCTCGGGCGCGACGCGACAGAGCAGCTCCACCTTGCGCTCGATCGGCGTGAGCACGGCGAGCCGCCCGCGCCCGAGCACCTCCGACGGATGCGGGTGAAAGGTGAGCACGACCAGCGCGAGTCCCTTTTCGTGAGCGGCCCGCTCCGCGCGCTCGAGCACCGCGCGGTGCCCGAGGTGCACGCCGTCGAAGTTCCCGATCGCGACGAGAGAGGGTTTGCCGCGCGCAAAGCTCCGCGCGCCGTCGATACGCCGTGGCTGGACCACGGCGGTTTCTACTACGCCGGCTCGGCGGCGGCCAAGCGCACCTTGCCTCGCCGCGTCCCTCGGCGTAATGCTCCGCTCCGAGCATGACCCCGGAGCAAGCGGTCGCCGAAGCGCGGAAGTCCGAGCTCCGCCCCGTGTATTTGCTCCTCGGCGAAGAGCGTTACTTGTCGTCGCTGGTGCTCGCGGAGCTCCGTCGCGCGGTCCTCGGCGGCGCGGACCTGGGCCTCAACGACGATCAGTTCGACGCCGGCGACGCGGACGTCGAAGCCGTGCTCTCCGCCGCGCGCACCTTGCCGATGATGGCCAAGCGGCGTCTCGTGGTCGTTCGTTCGCTCGAGCGCTGGGAGCCGAAGGGCGAGGGCAAGCCGGACACGAAAGCGAAAGCGTCGCCGCTGGATCGTCTCGCCGAGTACGCGGCGGCGCCGTCGCCGACCACGACGCTCGTGCTGGCCTCCGGCAAGCTCGACGCCCGCCGCCGTCTCGTGGTCACCGCGAAGAAGGAAGGCTTCACCGTCGATTGCGAAGCGCCGTCCCGCGGCGCCTTACCGTCGTGGCTAGCGCGGCGCGCGAAGGAGCGCGGCAAGACGCTGTCGCCGGGAGTCGCTGAGCTGCTCGCGGACATCGCCGGGCCCGAGCTGTCGCGCCTCGACGACGCCGTCGAACGCCTCTCGCTGTACGTGGGAGACCAGAGCGAGATCGGAGAAGACGCGGTCGCCGACGCCATCGTCGGCGTCAAGCCCTCGAGCGTCTGGGACCTGGTCGGTGCGGTGGGGCGGCGCGACCTCGGCGGCGCCCTCGGGGCCCTCTCGCGCATCTACGACCCGAAGGACCGCGGGTTGTCCCTTCTCGGCACGCTGGCCTGGTCTGCGCGCCAGCTCATCAAGTTCCAGGGCGCCACGGCGCGCGGCCTTTCGCCTCCGGACGCGGCGCGCCACGCGGGCGCTCCGCCCTTCAAGGCGGCTGAGCTCGCCGCCCAGGTGAGGCAGCTCGGGGCGCGGGACTTGGAGCGCTTTCTACTGGTCCTGTCGGACGTCGACCTCGCGCTGAAGGGGGGCTCGAAACGCCCCGCGCGGGCGATTCTCGAGGCGTCGCTCGTAACCCTTTGTCGCCGAACGCGCGGCGACGACGCCCAGCCGGGGGCTTGACCGGTGGTGGGCAGGCCTCAGGTTGTAGGGTAATAAGGTGGAAACCGGTGCCCTCCAGTAGAGACGGAATGATCAGAACCGGCACCCCATTGCACGCCCCTCGTTCCACCTCCTCCATGCAGCGACTCGAGGCTCTCGCGAAGGCGCCGCTGCCGACTCGGCACGGAGTCTTTCAGTTGCACGTATTCCGGTGGGACGATCCGGAAGCCCATCCGGGTCTTTCCAACGAACACCTCGCGCTGGTCATGGGCGACGTGCGCGGCGCGCGCGGCGTCGCCGTCCGCGTCCACTCGGAGTGTCTAACGAGCGAAGTCTTCGGCTCGCTCAAGTGCGACTGCCGTCAGCAGCTCGAGCAGGCAATGGCCGAGGTGGCGCGGCGCGGGAGGGGAGCCGTCCTCTACCTGCGCCAAGAAGGACGCGGCATCGGGCTCGCGAACAAGATCCGCGCGTACGCTCTGCAAGAGCTCGGCGCCGACACCATCGAAGCGAACCGGCTACTGCACTTGCCGGTGGACGCCCGCGAATACGACGTCGCCGCCGCGATGATCCGCTCGCTCGGCATCGAGTCCGTCGAGCTCATGACTAACAACCCGAAGAAGCTCGAGGCGCTCCGCAAGCTCGGGATAGAGATCGAGAATCGCTTGCCCGTCCTCGTCGAGCCGAACCGCTACTCGGCGGGCTACCTCGACGTGAAGCGTCGACACATGCAGCACGAGCTACCGAGCAGCGTCGGTCACGTCCCGCCCAGCGAGAGCGACGTCCTGCCCCAAATGACGCCGCGCAAAGCTTCCGGCGACTAGGTTCGCGAGCTACGGCTTCGCCTTCTTCATCGCGGCGAGGCGGCCTTTGAGGCGCGAGGCGTAGCCGAGCTTCGTCTCTTGTTTCGCGCGACCGATCGCCAAGGCGTCTTCCGGGACGTCTTTGGTCACGGTGGTGCCCGTCGCGACGTACGCCCCTTTGCCGATGGTGACCGGCGCGACGATCTGCGAATCGCTGCCGACGAAGACGCCCTCGCCGATGATCGTCTTGTGCTTCGAAAAACCGTCGTAGTTGCAGAAGATGGTGCCCGCGCCGATGTTCGCGCCGGCGCCGACGTCGCCGTCGCCGAGGTACGAGAGATGGTTCGCCTTCGCGCCGCGGCCGATGCGCGTGTTCTTCGTCTCGACGAAGTTGCCGATGTGGGCTTCGTCCTCGATGACGCTGCCCCGCCGCAGGCGCGAAAACGGCCCGATCTGCGCGCGCGCGCCGACCGCGCTCTCGACCATGACGGTGTACGGCAGGACGTGCGTCCCCTCGCCTACCTCCGAGTCGGTCAAGATGCACCCGCTGTCGACGATCGCCCCTGCGCCGACGCGCGTGCTCCCGCGGAGCTCGACGCCCGATTCGATGCGCGCGTCTTCTCCGATCACCACCGTGTCGTCGATGCGCGCGCCGCCGCGAACCGTGACGCCCGCGAGCCGGTGTCGCTCCGTGATGCGACGCAAGAGCGACTCTTCGGCGAAGGCGAGCTGCGAGCGATCGTTCACGCCGACGAGCGCGTCCGGCGTTCCGGTCACCGCGGCGGCGCCCCCTTCCCGCGCGGCGTACGCGATGACGTCGGTCAGGTACAGCTCGCCCTGCGCGTTGTTCGGTTCCAGCGTCGCGAGCGCGGCGCGCAGCGCGCCCACGCGCGCGGCGTAGAACCCGGAGTTCACTTCCTTCAGCGCTTGGCGCTCTTCGGCGTTGATGTCCTTGTCCTCGCGAACGGCGAGGACTTGCCCTTCGGCGTCGCGGATGACGCGACCGTAGCCCGACGGATCGTCGAGGTGCGCGGCGAGCAGCACGATGCTCGTGGTCGCGTTCCCGAGGGGGACGAGGAGCTGCTCGAGGTCCGGCGCGCGGATCAACGGCGCGTCGCCGATGAGGACGAGCACGCGGTTGAGGTCGCCGATCTCCGCGAGGCCGATGCGCGTCGCGTCGCCGGTGCCGCGCGGCTCGGGCTGCACCGCGGTGACCACCTCCACGCCGGGGAACGCCGCCTTTGCGTGCGCGAGGATCGGCGCCGCCGTCTCGGCGCTGACGACGACCACCACCCGCGCCGCGCCCGCGGCGACGGCCGCGGCGATGGGATAGTGGACGAGGGGACGCCCCGCGGCCGAATGTAGCACCTTCGGCAAGCGGCTCTTCATCCGCTTGCCCTTCCCTGCCGCCAAGACGATCGCCGCGACTCTATCCATCGGGGACGAGTATAGCGCGCCTTCGCCATGGCGATGCCGGCGTGAAAGACCGGCGTGGGTCGAGACCGATCCGAGACACGACGCCACATTGGTCCGGCGCGCCGAATCGCCGGATTACCCGATGACCACGCCTAGAACATCGTGAGGACGTCGGCGCAGGCGACGTCGCCGGCGAGCTTCTTCGCCGTGAACGGAACCATGTTCGACGACGGCGTCACGTTGATGTTGCCGCTCTTCAGGACGGACGGGTTGTCGGAGCCGAAGACCGTGCCGGTCGTGGAGAAGCTCGTCGTACCGGTGATCGTATTCGCGTCGGTGAGCTTCGACGTCATGGCGACCTTGATGTCCAGCCCGGTGTAGGCGTTCAGCTTGATGAGGCCGTTGAGGATGTTCGACGGCACCGTGTCGCCGGGATTGCCGTCCATGTCCGAGTCGACCTCGTTGCCCATCGAATCTTGACCGGTCAGGACCTCGATGTTCGGGATGGGAACGTCGGAGCCGACCATCGCGGTGAAATCGTCCTCGGAGATCGTCGTCTGCATCGTCGCGATCACTTTGTCCGAGAACGTCACCTGGAGCGTGGTCGCGTCGGGTGTCGTCGTCGTGGTCAGCTTGCAGATGTTGAACGTGCCGTTGAGCTTGCCGCTCGCCTTCGTCAGCGAAAGGCGGATCACCAGGTCGATGTTCGCGTTGGTGTCGCCGACGATCGGTACCGTCAGCTTGCCGCTCGTCTTCACCTCCGAGATCCAGGTGCCGGTCAGGTCGACGCCGCCGCCCGTGCTCCCCGCCGCGCCGCCCGCGCCGCTTCCCGCTGCACCGCCGGTCGCGCCGCCCGCGCCGCTTCCCGCTGCGCCGCCCGCGCCGCTTCCCGCCGCACCGCCGGTCGCGCCGCCCGTGCCGCTTCCCGCTGCGCCGCCGCTAGCCGCGCCCGCGATGCCCCCGACGCCGCCGCTCGACGCGCCGCCGGTCGCGAAGCCGCCCGCGCCCGTGATGCCGCCCGCGCCCGTGATGCCGCCGCTCGACACGCCGCCACTCGATACACCGCCGCTCGACACGCCGCCCGAGCTCATTCCGCCGCTCGGCGCGCCGCCCGCTCCGACGGCGCCAGCGGCACCGAAGCCGGCAGCACCGTAACCGGCGAAGCCGCCCGTTCCGGTGCTCGAGTTGGTGTCATCGCTCGAGCAAGCTCCCGTGGCGAATGCGGCGATGACGACGGCAGACAAGGCGGCGTAGCGCGTGCTGTTCATTCGATGCTCCGTTTCGAGTGAAGAAGGCGTTCGCAATAGCTAGCACGAGCGCGGGTCTCCGAACGGAGCGGCAACGCGAATTGTCGGCCGAGGTGCGCGACGCATCGCGCCTAGCGTGATGCAGTTTTCAGACTGCAAATGCGCACGTTTCAATTCTGAAATCGCACGTCGGCGACGACCGCGAGCGCAGTCGTCGATCACCGACGCATTTCACGTCGGCGCGGGCGTCGCCAATCTTCCGCAAAACCAACCACTCGGTGGATTCGCGCGCGCGGTTCCGTCACTGCGCGACGACGCGCGCGCCGTTCGACGTCGAAGTTTGCGCGAGCGGCAGCTCGGGAAGCGCCGACGGCACCGGCGCGGAGATCCCGGCGAGCTCGCGGTAGTCGCCTTCGCGATCCACGGTGGCGCCCGTGGTGTCGCCCTTCGAGTAGACCACGAGCTTGTCGCCGGGATGAATGACGCTCGACGACGGGATGCGATTGATCCGCTCCATCATGGTCGCGCTCATGCCGTATCGCTTTCCGATCGACGCGAGCGTGTCGCCTTTCTTCGCCACGACGGTGATGCGCTTTCTTCCGTTCTGCTGCTCGAAGTACTCGTAGAACTCGCGGGTGCCCGCGACCAGAACTCGCGTCTCGTGCTCCCCGAGGATCCGCACGCGGGACAGATCGGTCCCTTCCTTGACGAACAGCTGGAGGGTCATCCCTTGCTGCAGCGCGGCGGCCGGATCGAGGCCGTTCCAGAGCGACAGCTCCGACGGGCTGACGCCGAACGCCGTCGCTATTTCTTCCCGCCGGTCGCCGTCCCGCACCTTGTAAAAGATGCGCTGCTTCCCGGGTTCGAGGAACCGGCGCGCGGGGACGACGACGACCTCCGGATCCTTCGGGTCGGCGAGGCCGCTCGCGCCGGCTTGCGGAACGACGATGACGCTGCCGGCGCGCAGGCGATCTTCCGAGCCCAGATGATTGAGCTGCGCGAGGTCCTTCGCGTTCGTTCCGTAGTCGGCGGCGATCGCCTCCAGCGTGTCGCCGAAGCGCACCGTGTGCGGCTCGACGAGCCCTGTCTGCGCGCGCGAGACGCTGGCGAGGCGCTGCTCGGCGACGAGACCGCGCCCCGCGGGGACGCGCACCGCGAAGCGAGCCTGCGGCGACGCGGCGGGCGGCGTCCGGAACGCGAGATACGCCGCGTTGAGCGCCCGCATCTCCTCGGGTGACGCGTCCGCGGCGCGCGCGACGTCGCCGAGATCGACGTTCGGGCCCACCGAGACCGTGTCGAAGCTGATGGGCGGATCTTGTTCTACGTCGTCGATCCCGAACGCCTTCTTGTTGGCCATGGCGATGGCGGTGGCCAGGATCTTCGGGACGTACAGCGTCGTCTCCCACGGCAAGCCGGCTTCGTATCGAGACAGCGCCCAGAAGTCGTTCGTGTTGAATTTGCGAACGGCGCGGAGCAGGCCGCCGTGACCCATGTTGTACGCCGCCATCGCGAGCTCCCAGCTCCCGAAGCGAGTCCTGAGATCGCTCAGGTATCGCACGGCGGCCTCCGTGGATCGCTCCGGATCGAGGCGTTCGTCGACCCAGCGATCCACCGTGAGCCCGTACATGCGCGCCGACTCCGGAACGAACTGCCAGAGCCCCGCCGCACCTGCCGCGGAGACGATGGTCGGGTTGTGACCGCTCTCGATGAGCGACAGCCAGACGAGATCCGTCGGAAGGCCCGCGCGCGCGAGCTCCGCGCGGAGCGCCGGAGCGAGCCGCCCGCATTTCTTCGCCCAGATGCGGAGCACGCTCTTGCCGCGCGGATCGTCCCTGTAGAAATTCAGGTACTTGATCACGCGGGCGTCGAGCCGCGTCGGTAGATTCGGCATCGTCAGCGCGCGCATCCAGTCCGCCTGCCGCGCGCCGTCGCGCGTCGTCCGCGGTCGCCGTCCGAGGCCCTCCGGCAACCCCGTCGCGTCGACGTCGGCGACGCCGTCCCCCGGTGCGCCCGGCGGATCCCACGTGAACCCCGAGCGCAACCCGGGGAGCGGCTTCGGAAAGAGGACGCGCTCGGCGAGCGCGAGCTCGCGCAGCTCCGGATCGTTCTTGCCGGAGCTGACGTCGTCGGCGGTCGGGCCGCCGGCGATCAGACGGCGCGCGTCGTTGTCCGGCGACGGCGCGTGCGCGCCTTGCGGCAACGTCGGCTTCGGAACCGGAGGGACACGGCCGATCTTGTGCGGCTTCACTTGCGCCTGCGCGGCGCCCTTCGGCGGGGCGGGCTCCGGCGCGGGCTCCGACCGCTCCACTGGACGGATCCGCCGGTCGCCGGCGCCGTCGCCCGGTCCGGGCAGCCCTACCTGCGCGGCGGCAGGACCGTCTTCGTCGAGCGAGGACGACAGCTCGCTCTTCCGAGCGGGGTCGTCCGCCGGCACGTCCTTCGGAGGCGCGACGGCCTTCGGGGAGGCGACGTCGCCGGGAGCGGTCGTGTCCTTCGGCGCGCTCGCCGAGAGCTTCGACTTGGGCGCGGGTTTGGCCGCGGCGCCCTTCGGCTTTTCCGCAGCGGCCGGCGCGCGCGGCTTGACCGGCGCGTCCGTCTTTACGGGCTCGGAGCTCGGCGACGCCTTCGCGGCTTCGGTAAGCTCGGGGGCGGTGTCCGGCTTCGCGGCAGCCGTCGCGCCGAGGACGACGACGAAGGCCGCCGCACGCAGAACCGCATCGGCTCGCAGCAGACGCATCTCGAATCCGTAACGAGGGAAGCTCGTAACGTCAAATATAGCGCTCGTCCATTCGGTGCGCCGTTGGAGCCTTCGCCGCCCGAATGGGCGAGCGGCGAAGGTTCCTTTCGCACTGCACCAGTCCGACGAGCGCTACGAACTCGCTCGTCGGTCGCGCGCTGTTCTGCCGATGCACGCGCTCTCTTATCGATGCACCACGACGAAGAAGCTCCTGCCGTCTCGGACGACGCGCAGCAGCGCGCGATCTTTCGCCTTTGAATACAGCTCCTTGAACTTGCCTACATCCGTCACGGCCTGGTGATCTATCTCGACGATCACGTCGCCGGGGCGGAGCCCGGCGTTTGCCGCGGGGCTGTCCGGGTCGAGCTGTTCCACGACGGCGCCGCTCTTGACGCTCGACGGCACGTCGAGCTTTCGCCGTAGATTGGGCGTCAGGTCGTCGAGCGTCAGACCTTCGAGGACGCTACCCGACTCGCCCTGGGCGCCGCCCTGACCCGCTTGCGCCTGGTCCGGCGGTAGCTCGCCGAGCTTCGCGTCGAGGGTCATGGCCTTGCCGTCGCGCAAGAGGTCGAGCTTTACCGTCGCGCCGGTCCCGGCGGCCGCGACGGCGTTCCGGAAGGCGCCCGTCGAGTCCATGGTCATCCCGTTGAACTTGACCACGACGTCGCCGCTCTTGAGGCCCGCCTTCGCGCCGGGGCTGTTCGGCATCACGTCCGAGATGAGGACGCCGTGCGTGTCGTGGAGCTTCATCGCCGACGCGAGCTCCTGATCGATGTCCTGGATCCCCACCCCGAGCCAGCCGCGGACGACCTTCCCGTGATCGATCAAGGCCTTCATGATCGGCTGCGCCATGTTCGTCGGGATCGCGAAGCCGATGCCGACGTTACCGCCGCTGCGCGACAGGATCGCCGTGTTGATGCCCACGAGCTCGCCATCCATGTCGACCAGCGCGCCGCCGGAGTTGCCGGGGTTGATCGCCGCGTCGGTCTGGATGAAGTCCTCGTACGCCGCGATGCCGACGTTCGCGCGACCCTTCGCGCTGACGATACCCATCGTGACGGTCTCACCGACGCCGAACGGATCGCCGATCGCGAGCACCACGTCGCCCAGGCGCAAGCGCGAGGAGTCGCCGATCTTGATGGGCACGAGGCCCTTCGTGTCGCCCTGCAGCTTCAGAACGGCGACGTCGCTCTTGGCGTCGGTGCCGAGCACCTTCGCGCTGAACTCGCGCTTGTCCGAGGTCGTGACCTTGATTTCGTCGGCGCCCTCGATGACGTGATTGTTCGTGAGCACGATGCCGTCGTTCACGATGACGCCGGAGCCGAGTCCGTGTTCCTGGTGTCGCTCTTCGGGCCCTTGCTCTCCCGGCGCGAACCCGGGTCCGAAGAACTGACGGAAGAACGGGTCCTTGAAGAACGGCATTTCCTCGCGGGTTCGCCGGATGGTGCGCGACGACGCGACGTTCACGACGCTCGGCGCCGCCTTCTCCGCGATGTCGGCGATCGACGCCGAGGAACGTCCGGTCTCCGCGTACGCGAACGCGGGATGCGGCAAGATGCTCAGATTCGGCGTGCTAGCGATGGTCGCCGGTGAGGAAGCCGCCGCCGAAGCGACCTGCTGCTGCTGGACGCCGTGTCCCGCACACGCCACTGGCCAGTAGGCCAGAGCGGCGGTGGTGGCGGCGAGAAATGTGAGCCGGGGACCTATCAGTTTGCGCTTCATCATGAACTCCACTGGATCTCGATGGCCATCGGCGGCCAGCGCGGCAACGTGTGCCCCGGCCGTTTCATTCCAACGTTGTGATAACGACCGGCTCGAAAAACTCCAACCAGTCGAAAGGAGCGCGGCGGTAGCCGCGCGACCCACGCGAAAATCGGAGTGCTCGTCAGATCTGGGCGTGGCAAAGGAACCTTCGCCCGCTCGCCCGATCGGGCGGGCGAAGGTTCCGACGTCCCCTCACTGGACGAGCACTCAACGGACGATCTCGTCCAGCTGGTCGGCGATCTGCGAAAGCGGCAAGGACCGCGTGACCACGCCGGCGCGAACGGCGGATCCGGGCATTCCGTAAATCACGGCCGTGTCCTCGCTTTCGGCGATGACGATGCCGCCGGCCTCGATGATCGCCCGCGCGCCTTCCGTTCCGTCGTCGCCCATCCCGGTGAGGATGACGCCGATGGCGCGACTCCTCGCCACGGCGGCGACGCTGGAGAGCAAGCGATTTCCGCTCGGAGCATAGCGATCTTCCGGGCCTTGCGGCATCAGCTTGATCCGCAGTTGGCCTCCGGCGTGGGAGTGCACTTCCATGCACTGGCGGCCGGGGCAAACGAAGCCGGTGTGGGCGGTGATGAGATCGCCGTCGACCGCTTCGGAGACGCGAAGCACGCTCTTCCGATCCAGCCGCTCGGCGAAGGTGCGCGTAAAGCGCTCCGGCATGTGCTGCGCGAGCACGACGGCGTAGCTGCCGCGCCCGCTGAGCTGCGCGAACAGATCGCTCAGCGCCGACGGCCCCCCGGTGGACGCGGCGATCGCGACGAGCCAACGCGGCGGGTGGCGCGCGTCGGTGGCCTCCGGCGCGTGCGGCCGCGGCGCCGGGGGGATGGCGCTCGGACGGACGTTGACGGTGCGCTCCGCGCCGAATCCGAGCACCTTCTGACAAAGCCCGTCGAGCACCTCGACGGCGTCTACGCCGCCGGCGTCGGGCTTCGCGACGAAATCGACGGCGCCGAGCTCGAGCGCGCGAAAGACATTTTCCTTCTGGCTATAGCTCGAGACGACGATCACCGGCGTCGGCCGGCTCGCCATGAGCAGGCGCAAGAAGCTGAAGCCGTCCATCTTGGGCATCTCGAGGTCGAGGGTGATGACGTCGGGCCGCGTGTCGTGCGCGAGCTTCAACGCCTCGGCGCCGTCCGCGGCGCGCGCGACGACCTCGATCTCCCCGGTCGCTTGGAGGCGCGTCGTGATCGCGCGGCGGTTCAGGACGGAGTCGTCCACGACGAGCACGCGGACCTTCCTGCGCGGAGTCGCGTTCATCGCTCCTTCCCTTCCCGCCCGGCGGGCGAAGGCCGGCGATACACGAGGTCAGATGAGAGATGCACGAGCTCGAAGGCGGTGGAGAGGTTGAGGAGCGACTCGGAGTGTCCCAGCAATAAATAGCCGCCCGGGCTGAGGCGTTCGTACAAATTATCGATCACGCGGCGCCGCGAGCTCGCGTCGAAATAGATGAGCACATTGCGGCAAAAAACGGCGTCCACGCGACCGAGCGTCGTCGCCTTGATTCCGTCGAGGAGGTTCAAATGCCCGAAGTAGCAGTACTTGCGTAGCCAGTCCACGACGTGGTCGCCGTCGCTGCGCTCGACGAAGTACGTCTTGTGGAACTCGTCGGGGGTGCAGCGAAACGCGCTCCCTTTGTACACGCCGCGCCGCGCCGCCGCGATGTTGCTCTTGGAGATGTCGCTTCCGACGACGCGGACGTCCCAGTCGATGAAGAGCCCTGACTGATGAATCATGGCGGCGAGCGAGTACGCCTCTTCGCCGGTAGAGCAGCCCGCGCTCCAGACGACCAGACGGCGCTTCTCCGCGTTGGCCCGCGCGATCCGCGGCAAGAGCTCGTCGCGAAACGCGCGGAGTTGGTACTCTTGGCGGAGGAAATACGTCTCCGTGGTCGTCAGCGCCTCGATTGCTTCTTCCAGCTCGGCCTTTCCGCGCACGTTGAAGCGCAGGTATTTGTAGTACTCGTCGAAGCTCAGCAAATCGAGCGCGAGCACGCGTTCACCCAGGCGCCGGTCGAACAGATAGGCGGACGAATCGTCGAAATGCAACCCCGCGTGCTCGTTCACGAGATCGCGCAGGAGCCGGAATTCTTCGGGCCGGATCCGAAGCCGCGCTCCGGTCCCTCTACGGTCGAAAGCCGCCACTATCCGAGGCCTCCCGGGAGCGGGGGCATCGTGCGGCGGACGGGGATGCCTTCGTTCTCGGCGAGGCTCCGCTGAATTTCTTCGCGCACGAGGGGCTCCCGCTCGTCGACGAGCCGCTGACGGAGGAGCTGACGCCCCGCGGCATCCGGCCTTCGACCGAGCAGCTCGGCGGCGAGGCGCCGGACGTCCCAAACCTCGTGATCGAGCGAAGCACCGACGTGCGCCAGCGCCCGTGGGTCTCGCTCTTCCGTCGACAGCGCCCGGAGCGCGGCCTTCACCACCTCCGGTTCGGAGTGCGACAGCGCGTGGACGAGCGCGTCGATGCGCCCCGGCGCGTCGATGCGCCCGATCGCCTCGACCGCCGCGACGGCACGGCGCGCCGCGCCCTCGCGCGCCACGCCGCGCAGCACGTCGAGCGCGGAAGCGTCGTTGGCGTTGCCGAGGGCCTCGATGGCAGCGACGCCGAGCGTGTCGTCGTCGAACTTGCGCACGACCTCGAGCAGGTGCGTCGCGCCGATCGGCCGTCCTTCCGCGTCCCGCATCTTGCCGAGCGCTCGGATGGCGGCGATCTGCACCTCGGCGGCTTCGTCGGCCAGGGCGAACGAGACGGCTTCCACGGCGAGCGCGCCGTCGAAGGACGAGAGCGCCTCCACGGCCGCTCTGCGAGCGACCGCGCTCTCGTTCGACGCCGCGTCGGAGAGGAACGCGACGTCTTCGGCGGCCGCGGCGACGTCGGACTTCGCGAGCGCGCCGATGATGATCGCCGCCGACGCGGCGTCGGCGCCGTCGGGGCGGATCTGGCCGGCGAGCGATCGCGCCGCGTCGGGATACTTCATCGCGCACGCCGACAGCGCGAGCGCGGCCGCCTGCCGCGTCGCGGGCGGCGCGTCCGCGCCGAGCCAGCGCGTCGCGAGGCCGAACGTCCCCTCGTCGCCGACGTGCGCGAGCGCGAGGAGCGCGGCGCGCGCGACCTCCGGCGCGCCGTCGAAGGTCGCGTCGAGGATCGCCTGGCAAGCGATGACCCGCGTCGATTCGTCGGCGATGTGACCGAGCTGTTCGATGCACGCCGCGCGTTCGTGCGGCGCGCCGGCGCGCGCGCGCCGGGAGAGCGCGAGGATGGCCGCGGGGCCGAGCATCGCCAGCGACTCCTCCGCCTCCGACGCGATGCGGTCGTCGTCGAGCGCGTCGATGACCGCGTCGGCGGCGTCCGCGGTGCCGAGCACGCCGATGACGAGCAGCGCGCACCTGCGCGTCTCCGTGTCGTCGGTCGTGTCGCGGGCGGCGTCGATGAGCCTGCGCCGCGCCGATTCGCCGAGCACGCCGAGCGCCGTCCGCGCGAACTTGCGGGCGATGGGTTCGTTCGCGACGTACGTCGCGAGCGCGCCGAGCGCGGCGCGGAAAGCGCGACCCTCCCGCGTCGCGAGCGCGCGCGCCAGGTGCGGCGCGGCGTCCGGATGGCCCGAGAGCCCCGCGGCGACGAGCAGCGCGTCGCCGAGCACCGGGTTTCCGAGGTGCGGGCGCAGCATCGGCCAGGGCGCGGCCGCGCCGAGGCGGTTCAAGCCTTCGAGCGCGCCGAGCACCGCGTGGTCGTCTTTGCCGACCAGGCAGCGCTCGAGCAGCGCCGTCGCGCGATCCACGTCGAGCGCGCCGACGCTGGCGATCGCCTCGATGGCCGCCGCGCGGACGTTCGGGTCGACGTCGTCGAGCATGCGTTCGAGGACCGACAGCGCCGTGGGATCTCCGGAGGCGGCGAGGACTTCGGCGGCGAGCTTGCGTCCGTCGGCGTCCAGCTCGAACACGGCCGTGCGGAGCGCCTCGACGGCGCGAGATCCGAAGCCGGCGAGCGCCTCCACGGCGGCGTTGCGCAGACCGACGTTGTCGCCCGGCCCGAAGATGCGCACGAGCGCGTCGAGCACGTCGCGCGACGCGAGCGACCGCGCGATCGTCGCGGCTTCCTTGCGGACGCGCCAATCCGAATCGCCGAGCGCGCGCACGAGGAGCGGCGCCTGCTCCTTCTCCGGCGCGTGCAGGATCTCCGAAACGCCGCGCCGCCGCTTTTCGGGATCCGAAGACGCGAGGGCCTCGTGCGCCGCGGTCATGCCTGACCTCCGGTCATGGCGCCCGCCGCCACCTGGAGCACGTCGTCCGGCACCTCCGCCGTCAGCACCTCGAGCCGATCCACGTCGAGGACGAAGGTCAACTTGCCGCTGTGGGTGATGACCCCGGCGATGCCGCGGACGTCGTCGCCGCCGCCGAGCGACGGCGACGGCCGGATGTGATCCCGCCCGGTGCCGAACACGTCGGTGACGTGATCGACGATGAGCCCGACGGTCTTGCCGCCCACGGCGAGCAAAACCCACTTCGCCCTGGCCTGGTCCATCGACGGCATGAGCCCGAATCGAGCGCGCAGGTCCACGACCACGATGACGTCGCCGCGATGATCCGCCACGCCCGCGACCGCCGCCGTCAGATAGGGAAGCGCCGTGAGCGGCAGCGGATTCACGATCTCTTTCACGGACGCGATGGGGACCGCATAAGAGACGTCGCCGACGACGAAGCCGACGAGGCTTTTGTTGGGATCTGGTCGCTCTTTTCTACGCGGCACGTCGGTTCACCTCACGTCTCGACCATGGAGGCGAGATCCAGCAAGACCACGAAATCGCCGTCGGGGCGGCCCACGCCGAGGACGTGATCGGAGAGCTCGGCTCCGAGCACGCTGCCCGTCACCTCGATCTCCGCGCTCGAGAGCCTCACGACGTGCCTCACCTCGTCGACGAGGAGCCCGACGACCTCGCCGGAGTCGGTGTTCGCCAGCAAGATGCGCGACTGCCGCGTCGGCGGCGTCGCTTCGAGCCCGAGGCGCTGCCGGAGGTCCACGACCGTCACGAGGAGGCCGCGCACGCTGCAGATCCCGACGATGTCCGACGGCGAGCGCGGCACCTCGGTCACCGGCGGCGAGCTCACGATCTCGCGAATGCGCGCGAGCTCGACGGCGTAGGTGTCGCCGCCCAGGCGGAACGACAAGAATTCGCGGAGCGCGGTCTGCTGCGAACCGCCCGTGCGCCGGGCGAGTATCGACGGGCCGGCCTTGACGACGTCAGGCATGACCGAGCCTCCTTTCGCGCGCGACGATGTCCACGCCGCGGAGCATTTCTTCGATGAGCGCGGCGGGATCGAGCACGAGCGCGACGCGCTGATCGCCGAGCTCCGTGGCGCCGGAGAACCCGCGCACCCCGCTCAACGACTTGCCGAGCGGCTTGATGACGATGTCCTGCTGCCCTTGCAGATCGTCGACGGCGAAACCGAGGCGCCGCGAGCCGAGCGTCGCGACCACCACGTACTGTCGCTTCGGGAGCGGCACGCCCGGCAGCGGCGCGAGCCCGAAGATGCGGCCGAGCCGGCAGATGGGGAGCGTGACGCCCCGGAGCGTCATGACCTCGCGGCCGTCGAGCATGCGCACCTGCGCCTCGTCGAGCGTGATCGCCTCGGCCACGCTGGTGAGCGGCATCGCGAACACCCGCCCGACGATGCGGACGAGCAGCGCGCTGACGATCGCCAGCGTCACCGGGAGCGTGATGGTCAGCTTCGTCCCTATCTCCGCTTCGCTGTGCAGATCGATGACGCCGCCGAGCTTCGAGATGTTCGTCTTCACGACGTCCATGCCGACGCCGCGACCGCTGTAGTCGCTCGCCTCCTTGCGCGTGCTGAGCCCCGGCAAAAAGACGAGGTTGAAGATCTCCGAGCGCGCGAGCTGCGTGACCTCGTCGGGGTGGACCTTGCCGAGCGAGACGGCCCGCTCCACGATGGCCCGCTCGTCGATGCCGTGGCCGTCGTCCTCGACCTCGATGACGACGTGATTGCCCTTCTGGAACGCGTTCAACGCGATGGTGCCCGCGAGCGGCTTGCCGACCCTGAGCCGCTCTTCGGCGACCTCGATGCCGTGGTCGATGGCGTTCCTCACGACGTGCATCAACGGATCGCTGAGCTCCTCGACGATGAGCTTGTCGATCTCCGTCTCGGCGCCGGTGATGACCAGCCGGATGTCTTTGCCCATCTCGCGGCCGATCTGGCGGACCACGCGGGCGAGCCGGTCGAAGACCTGCCCGAGCGGCACCATGCGCACCTCGAGGATGCCGTTCTGCATTTCCCCGAGGCGCCGGTCGAAGCTGCGCTGGATGCTGTGCAGCTCGGAGCCGAGCTGACGTCCGCCCTCGGCGCGGATGCGCTCCGCGAGGCGCGCGAGGGCGTTCTTCACGATCGCGAGCTCGCCGACGACGTTCATCAGCGCGTCGAGCTTGCGGATGTCGACGCGCACGGTCTGGGCGATGGCCCGATGCGCGGCGGCGGTGGGATCCACCGCGTCGGGCGCGCGCTCGGAGATGGGCGCCCCCGGTTGAGCGGCGGGGACCGACACGGCCTCGCCGGGTACCAGGCTCGGCAGCGCTTTCGCGGCCGCCTGGTCCGGCTTGCGCAAGCGAATGGGCTCGATGAGCGCGCCGTTCGTCCCGAGCGACGCTTCGAGCTCCGGCAGCGGCGAGCCCGAGGCGAGGAGCAGATCGAGCTCGATGGTGTCGGCGCCCGTGGAAGCGCCCGTCGGCAAATAGGTGATGACCTCGCCGTGGGACTTGGCGCGCGCCTTGATGTCCTCGAGCGCGCGATCGATGGTCGCCAGCGGGAAATCGACGCGCACGCGGTAGAGGAGCAACCCCTGCTCGACGCACGTCTTGAGGCGGTGCTCTTCGTACTCCGTGAGCACGGCGAGCATCGCTTGATCCAGCTCGAAGCGCGCGAGCGGGCTCGCGCCGCTCGGCCCCTCGTTGCCGAGCCGCGCAAACTCGTCGATGAGCACGTCGATGGCCGGGAGCGGATCGTCGGAGCGCGCTCGCTCCACGGCCAGCGCCTCGCCGTACAGCTCGACGGCGCGAAACAGCAGATCGAGCACGCTCTCGGTGAGCTTGAGCCTGCCGAGGCGCAGGCTGTCGAGGACGTCCTCGAGTCGGTGCGAGAGGGTGCCGACGCGCTTCGCGCCGAAGAGGCCCGCGAGGCCCTTCAGCGTGTGGACGGCGCGGAACGCCTCGTTGACGAGGCCGGGATCTTCCTGCTTGCTGCGCAGCGCGGAGTCGAGCGACAGGAGGTTGCGCGACAGGGACTCGACGAGCTCCTGCGCTTCCGAGAAGAACTCTTCGCGGGCCTTGTCGATTCCCTCAGCCATTTCCGCGCGCGGACGTCCGCCCCTTCTCGAGCTGCGCCTTCACGCGCGCGCGTAGATCTTCCGCGGTGAACGGCTTGGCGACGTAACCGTCCGCTCCGAGAGAGAGGGCCCGCTCGCGGTCACGCTCCGAAGACTGCGTCGAGATGAGCAAAATCGGAGTCTTGCGGTGGTGCTCGTTGGTGCGGATGAATTGAATCAGCTCGAGCCCGTTGATGTCGGGCATGTTGATGTCGGTGATGACGAGATCGTAGGGGCCGCGCGGCAAGAGCCTGAGCGCGTCGAACCCGCCGGACGCTTCCACGACGTCGACCTCGCCGAGCTCGCTCCCCGTTTCGAGCGCCGAACGCACGAAGGAGCGCATGCTGAAAGAATCCTCGACGACCAGAATCTTGGGCACGGCGTTTCCCTAAGCTCCTTGCAGGTGCACCCGAACAAAGCGCATCCCTTCATCCTATCAGGACGACGGGCGCGAGGGGAAACGGCGCAGGCTAACCGCGGAGCGCAGTGGCGGCGAGGCCGGGGACTTTGAGCCAGCTCGGTGACGCTTCGAAGTCGACGAGGCGCCGGCCGAGGCGGTGCAGCGTGCGATGGCCCGGGAAATAGGCGAGCTTCGGGAAGGGCGACAGCGGGCCCCGAACGACGCACTTCTCGATGTCTTCCAGCATGAGAGTGTCGTGAACCCAGCCGAGACCGCTCTGGATGTCGGTGAGCGTCGCACTCGGGTGCCCGCCCCACGGCGTCGAGCACAAGGCGTACCCCATTGCTGGCCACACGTTGACCGCGACGGTTCCGTATTTGAGCGCCGCGAGGGCCGTGTCGACGGCGCGCTTGCCTCCGGCGTCGGCCTCGAGCGACGGATGCACGAACAGCATCGCGTTCAACGTGCCCCAGAGGTGGTCGTTCGCGAACGGAACCGCCTCGGCGAGGAACTCCGCCGGATCGCTGCTGCCGACGGAGACTTCGCTCAGGATCGAGCAGAACGGCTCGGTCGTGAAATTCGTCTCCGACGGGCTCGCCGGATCCAGGCCGAGCACGAGCGTCCAGGGGAGGGCGTGCTCCGAACCCGCGCCGATCTTACGCACGTCCGTATGGCCGTTCGTCAAGGATTCGTAGCGCTGCCGCGCGCCCGGGTAGTACGCCTTCCGCGGGGGCACACCGCCGAGCACGCTGGACAAGGTCCGGATGAACTGCTCGCGCTTGGCCCAGCCCTTCGGCGTGACGAGCATCTTCGCCGCGTTGCAATTGAACGAGGCGTTGTTGCAGATCATCCCGGCGACGTTTTCGGCCATGCTCTTGAGCTGGTCGTCCGTGTACGGGCCGGGCACCACGATGACCGGGCTCACATTGCCGAGCTCGCTGGTGATCGGCTTCTTCAGGATGGGGTCGTTCCGGCGTTTTCGGTCCTCTCGCTCCGGACCGGGCGGCCCCCAGACGATGAGATCGTGCGTCTTGTCGGAGCCGGTGATGTGCACGTCGCCGACCGACGGGTGCTCGCAGAGGTACGCGCCGACGTCGCCGCCGCCGTAGACGATGGCGAGGAACCCCTTTGCGACGAGCGGCTCGAAGATCCGCTCGAAGAACGGGCCGAGGTACTCGTTGACCGGGTTCATCTTGAGGATGCAGACGTGCCCCTCCACGAACATCTTGTAGAGGACGTCCATCGGCGGGATGGACGCGACGTTGCCGGCGCCGAGCACGAGCGACACGCGGCCGTCGGGCGCCTTCTGCTTGTAGAACGACGCTTGATGGCCGGCGACGTCGGCGCGTCGCACGCCCGGCAAGAGCCAGGTCTCCGCGGAGAGGCCGCCGTAGAGCGCGCTGTCGAAGGCGTCGTAGGGCGAAACGCGAATCGCCGTCGCGCCGTGCGCGAGATCGCGCATCGACTTCGGTTCGATGACCGGGGTGCCGCGCTGCTCTATTTCGGAGAGCGACCGCAGCAAGAAGCGGATATTGCGGAGCGTGACGGCGGGACCGGCGATCCACTCTTCGCCGGAGATCGGCTCGTCGAGGGAGATGCCCTTCGCGCGACACGCCGCGGTGACCCACTCTTCGGCGATCGCGTGGGTTCGCCGCTGTACCTCGCGCAGGAGCAAGAGCTTCTGCGAGATCGCGAGGCGGGCGAAGGGCAAGGCTTCGTCCGAGAGGCGCGCCAGGAGCGCGTCCAGGCGCGGCTGCTCCGTCGGCGGTTTCGCGGCGAATGCACGGACGTCCATCGGCCCAGCGGAGGGCCCGAGTGTATCGGCTTGAGACGCGACCATAGCTTCGACGATTCATAGCGCCGCCCCATCCAGACGGCTACGCTCCGGCCCGCGTTGGCCCCCGATCCGGACCCCCATTCCCCTGCCCCTGCGCCGCCCCGTTCGACGGGGCCCTGGCTCGCTGCTTTCGTCGCGATTGCCTCGGCAGCCGCCGTTTATCCACCGCTCGCCGTGCCCGGCGTCGTACTGACGCTGCTGCTCGCTCTGACCACCCCGTGGCCAGGACCCGGGCGTGCACGGAAAATTGCACGCACCGCCGTCGCCGTCGCATCGGCCAGCGTCGCGGTCGGGCTGGCGCGGTTCGCGGCCTCCAAAGCGATGCTCGGGATCGTCGAAGGCGGCCAGAGCGCCACGGCATTCGGCGCCTTGTGGAAACTGCGCGAGGTCGTGATCGCGGAAGACGGACTGCGTGAGATGGCGCCCTGGGATCCGGACGGCGATCACGTCGGCTCGGCCGCATTGATCGGCGCGCTCGCCGGCAGCGAACCGTTGCGCAAGACGAAGCGCCTCGATGCTCCGCTGTTGAACTACGCGTTTCGCGTCCAGACGCCGACGGCCATCGGCCCGGCGGCGCGCGTCGAGGGATATCTCATCGTCGTGTGCTTGCCGAAAGCCGGAGGCGGATTCACCGCGCGTCCCGGTGAGCCCGTCGACGACGAGCTCGCGGAGCGACGCTACGTTGCGTACGCTTGGCCGTCGGAAGCGGCGACGGGAATGACGACCGCCTTCTTCACCGACGAGCACGAACGAATCCTCGTCCTCGATCCGCCCCGCGGCGCCGCAGCGCCCTACAAGGGCGCGGACCGGCCGCCCGCCTGCGACGCCGCCCTAGGCAAAGACGGCCACCCCTGGAAGCCCTGGAAAGGCAAACAACCAAGAAAAAGCCTCCCCGGAGACTCCGCCTCATAGCCGACCACGATTGCGCGCCGCAGCCGACCGCGATTGCGCGTCGCAGCCGACCGCATTGCGCGTCGCAGCCGACCGCATTGCGCGTCGCAATTTGTCCGCCTCTGGGGGCGCGGGGGATGGGAGGCATCCCCCCGCTCGAACACTGTCGCACCCTCCCTCGAGCGAGCAGCGCAGCCGAAGGCGAGCAGCGCAAGCGAGGGTTCCGCTCCGACCCACGACAAATACACAAAAACCCCACGACTCCCCCGACGTCGGCTCAAAAAATTGAACGCGCTATACTCCCCGCGTGATCAAAGAACAGCTTTCCCATCTCAAGTCGCGGCTGAAAGAACAGCTCGACAAAGCGCAGAAGGAGGCGCTCGTCCGCGTCGGACCGCGCATTCCGGCGACGCCGGGTGAGGAACCTCCCGTCGTGGCCAGGCTCATGGTCGAGATTCGGTCCGACGGCTCTCAGACGATCGCGCGCGGCGCCGTCGAAGACATGGCGAGCGGCGAACGCGTCGCCGTGGAAGCGCGCGGCACGACACCGGCGCAATTGGCGGCGTCGCTGGCGAAGACGGTGTTCGCGACGCCGTTCCTCGCGAAGGCCGCCTTCCGCGCGATCCTCGACGGCGGGCGCGCCGCGGGTTCGCACAAGCCGGACCATGGGGACGAGTGACGCCCCGGAGCCGGAAGCGTCCACTGCAGTGGACGCTTCGAAGGACGCGCCGCGGTCGCGCTTCGCCAGCGCGCGGCGTTGGCTCGTCGAAATAGGCGTCGTCGTCGGGCTGTACCTGGCGCTCACCGCGTACCAAGAGCGTCACCTGCTCGGCACGCACTCGGCGGCGCCGTCGTTCGACCTGGTCACGCTCGACGGGGCGCGCGTGTCGCTCGAGTCGCTCCGCGGCAAGCGCGTCGCGCTCCATTTTTGGGCGATGTGGTGCGGGGTCTGCCGGCGCGAAGAAGGCGCGCTCAACGCCGTCGAGAAGACGCTGGATCGCGACGAGGCCGTGTACGCCGTGGTCGCCGACTCCGACGACGTCGAGAAGGTCCGCGACTACGTGGCTCGAGAGCACATCGACTACCCGGTGCTGCTCGGCAACGGCGACGTCCTCGCCGCGTATCACGTCGAAGCATTTCCCACGACTTACTACCTCGACGGCACCGGCCGCATCGGCAGCCATACCGTGGGAATGGCGACGCGCTACAGCATTCGCGCGCGACTCGGCATGCTTCCCCATTGATTGGAAACTCCGGGCAGCGGGGACGGGGAAGAAGTGACCATTGCGGCGTCGCGGCGCCTGCGAGAAGGCGTGGCATGCCGGAGGATCCGAAAGCGCCGAGCAGCGCAGAGCTCGCGTTCGAGGACCGCGCGCTCGTCGCGCTCCGGGCGGACAAAGGCCTCAGCTTCCGAGAGATCGCCTATTTTCTGTGCGGCACCGGGCTCGACGCGGCGAGCGCGGATCGCGAAGCGACCTGGCTCCGGGAGCGCTTTCGTCTCTTGCAGAAGCGGCTCCGACGCCTTTCCCACGAGCAGCGGTCTTCGTCATTCTCCCTCGCCCTGTGGCGTTCGCGCGCTAAGCTCCGCGCGCTTTGGAAGCCGTCTACAAGAGCGACGTGAACCGCGACGTGCCGCTGGCGCGACCGGGCGAATTTCGCCCGATCCCCATCGGTCCGATGCGCGTTCATCCGCCGGTGGTGCTGGCTCCGATGGCCGGCGTCACGAACTACCCCTTCCGGAGCATCTGCCGGCGCTTCGGCGCGGGCCTCTACGTCAGTGAGATGATCACGGCGCGCCCGCTCGTCGAGGGACGCGACAAGACGCTGAAGCTCGCGGATTTCGGCCCGGAAGAATCGCCGCGCAGCCTGCAGCTCTACGGCGTCGACCCCTTCTACGTCGGCGAGGCGGTGAAGCGCCTCGTCGGCGAAGGACGCGTGGACCACGTCGACATGAACTTCGGGTGCCCGGTGCGAAAGGTGACGCGCAAGGGGGGCGGCGCGGCGATCCCGGTGAAACCGCGGCTGCTCGCGGCCATCGTGCGCGCGGCGGTGTCGAACGCCGGAGCGGTCCCGGTGACGATCAAATTCCGCCTCGGCATCGACGACGATCTGATGACCTTCATGGCCGCCGGGCGCGTCGGAGAAGCGGAGGGCTGCGCCGCGGTGAGCTTGCACGCGCGCACGGCCGCGCAGCTCTACGACGGCGAAGCGCGCTGGGCGCACATCGGCGAGCTGAAGGCCGCGCTCGGCATCCCCGTGCTCGGGAATGGAGACGTCTGGGAAGCCGGCGACGCGCTGCGCATGATGCGCGCGACGGGATGCGACGGCGTCGTCGTCGGCCGCGGCTGTCTCGGTCGCCCGTGGCTCTTCCGCGATCTCGCCGACGCGTTCGCGGGCCGCGAGCCGGCGGATCCTCCGCGGCTCGGCGTCGTGACGGACGTGATGCTCGACCACGCGGCGCTCCTCGCGCAGTGGATGGGTGAACGCGCCGCCATGCGCGCTTTCCGCCGGCACACGACCTGGTACACGAAGGGCTTTCGCAACAGCGCCCGCCTGCGCACGGACATGATGCGCGTCACGACGCTCGCGGAGCTCCGCTCGGTCGTCGCCGGGCTGCCGCGCGACGAGCCGTTTCCCCCCTCCGCGATGCGCGTCCCGCGCGGCAAGAGCGCCGGCACGCAAGACGTCAGCCTGCCCGAGGGTTACCTGGACGATTTGGAAGACGCGACGCCGCCGGTCGAAGAAATGATGGTCGACGGCGGCTGAACGCTGCATGCGGCGATGGTGTTGAATTTGCGTCTTCGGACGAAGACCGATTCGAGGAGCAAAAAATGGCGGGACCTCTCAACGGAATCCGTGTTCTCGAGGTGGCCGGCATCGGCCCCGGCCCGTTCTGCGGGATGATGCTCGCCGACATGGGCGCCGAGGTCGTGCGCATCGACCGACCCGGCGACGACCCGGCGATGGAAGGCATGCACCGCGTGCTGCTCCGCAACCGAAAGCGAGTCACCCTGGATCTGAAGAAGCCCGAGGGCGTCGCGGCCGTGCTGCGCATGGTCGGCGCCGCCGACGCGCTGTTCGAAGGCTTTCGTCCCGGCGTCGCCGAGCGGCTCGGGATCGGACCGGACGCCTGCCTCGCGAACAATCCGCGCCTGGTCTACGGCCGCATGACGGGCTGGGGACAGTCGGGGCCGCTCGCGACGACGGCCGGCCACGACATCAACTACATCGCGCTCTCGGGAGCGCTGCACGCGATCGGTAGAAAGGGGGATCGTCCGGTTCCTCCGTTGAACCTGGTGGGCGACTTCGGCGGCGGGGGAATGATGCTCGCGTTCGGCATGGTGTGCGCGCTGCTCGAGGCGCGTTCGTCGGGGCTCGGGCAGGTCATCGACGCCTCCATGGTCGAGGGCTCCGCGGCGTTGATGGCGATGTTCTTCGGCGCCCGCGCGTCGGGTCTTCACGGCGAAGCGCGGGGGACGAACCTGCTCGACACCGGCGCCCCCTTCTACGACGTCTACGAGACGAAGGACTCGCGCTACGTCGCCGTCGGGCCCCTCGAACCGCAATTCTTCGCCGTGCTGCGGTCGAAGCTCGCGCTCGATGCCTCCTTCGGCGCGCAGTTCGACGTGGCGAGCTGGCCGTCGCAAAAAGAAGCCCTGGCGACCCTCTTCCGCTCGCGCACCCGCGACGAATGGGAAGCGTTGTTCGCGGGCAGCGATGCGTGCGTCTCGCCGGTGCTGTCGATGGACGAGGCTCCGCGCCATGCGCACAACGCGAGCCGCCAGAGCTTCGTCACCGTCGGCGGAGCGCCTCAGCCGGCGCCGACGCCGCGGTTTTCTCGTACCGCGCCGGCTGCTCCCGAGGCGAAGAAAGCGAACGGCGCCGACACCCGCCGCGTCCTCCTCGACTTTGGATTCGGCGAAGCCGAGATCGAGACGCTGATCGCGAAAGGCGCCGTCTCGACGTCATGAGACGGCGCCCTCGGGGCTTCGTTTCTCGAAGCCGGTCGGCCTAAAACATGTACCAAGCAGAGAACTGCACGCGGTGGTTCTTCGCGGTCTTGTCGTCGCCGTACGTCTGGTGGAAGTACGCGTACTCGACGCCGAGGCGCAGGGGCGGAAGCGCGTCCCAGAAGATGTTGCCGTCGACCCAGTCCGACTTCGTGAACACGGTGCTCTTGTCGGCGACGTAGTCCGCCGCGTTGTTGGACTTCATGTGCGAGTAGTTGCCCGAGATCCAGATCTTGCCCGACGGCGGCAAGTAGTATTGAAGTCCGACCATGTAGCTCTGCCAGTTGATCGGGTGCAGGTTGCCGTCGCTGTCGAAGGTGACGATTCCGGGGTCGATGTCCGGCGTGTAGGTCGGCGCGGTGGCCAGCATCATCGGGTTCGGCAGCTTGGGGAAACCCACACCGCCGGTGAGGCCGGTATACAGATCCGCGATGCCCGAACCGGTCACGAAGGATCCGGTCAGCGACAATCCGTTCTCACGATGGTCGATCGTCGCGGGAATGACGGGAATGAGCGCGTCGACGGAGATGCCGCCGCCGTTCTTCTCGACGCCGGTCTTCGGTGTCGCCGCGAACTCCGGTAGACGGAAATGCCGCCCCACGGCGGAGACGCCGACGGCGAGCGCGTCGACGGACGTGCCCGTCGCGCCCGCCGTGTGCAGGCCCTTCCAGTCGTTGATCAGGATGCGCAATCCCGCCTGACCGTCGGGAACCGCGGAATCGCGCTGCGGCGGTCGGGACGCCGCCAGCGCGAGCTCGACGGTGACCGGGTCCGTCTTGAAGGCGTGCGAGATGCGCACCTGGGGAGACCGCGAGTAGACCTGCCCCGGCACGCCCTGAATCTCGACGGTGTTCGGGTGGAAGTACGATTGCCACCCGAAGAGCTGCCAGTATTGCCCGATCAGCACGTCGACGTACGGATCTTCGATCTTCATCGCGAAGTGCCGGATCCGGAACAGGGGGCTGCTCCAGATCTGCGCCTCGCTCGAGGTGCTCGTGGACTGGTTGCCCAAGAAGTCCATTTCGAGCAACCCCGTCGCGCGGAGATGGCGCGTCTCGGGGGCGGTGAGCTTGAACCCGAGGCGCGAGTTGCGAACGCCGAAAATGGTGCGCGAGTGATCGCCGGCGTACTTACCGGGTTCGGTGATGGCCGCGTTGCCCGCGCTGTCGTTGAAGCTCTGCGTGCTGTCGTGAATGCCGTCGAATTCGACGAAGCCGTACAGCACCGGGTTCCACTTGCCCTTCACGGGGACCGGCTGATCACTGGACTCGAGCGGCGCCTCCGGATTCGTCTTCAGCGGCTGCTGCTCTTCCGGCGAACCGATCCGCGGGTTTTGCCCGGGCGTCGACGAAGCGCGATCGACTTCGTTCACCGGAGGCGCGCCGTACGGCGCTGGGTTCGGCGGCGGTATCTGCGGCGCAGGAGTCGCCGGCGGAACCTCCGCGGGCGGCGCGGGGGTCGTCGGCGGGGTCGTCGCAGGCGGCGTCGTGACGGGAGGGGTTGCAGCGGGTGGTGTCGGCGGCGTCGCGGGCGGCGGCGTGGTCGGCTGCTGCGCGAGCGCAGGCGGCGCGAAAGAGGCGACGGCGGCGAACGGCGCTACCGACAGAACACGAACGAACTGCGCAATCCGGAAGCGGTGGGTCATATGGGCGCGCACCCTACCGGCCAGCCGGTGACAGTTTCGTATCTTTTCCGTCACGATCTCGGAGCAGCTCGTGGAGATCGAGGCGGTTGCGTGACGCTCCCTCTTCGCGCCGGCTTGAGCAAAATTGTCACCGAAGAATGCCGCGGGATCTCAGTCGAAGTCGTCGCCTCGGAGGCGCTCCATCGCGCGGCGCTCCGCTTTCGTGGGGCGGCCTGCGCCTCGATCCCGCTGGGGCATGCGCTCTTCCCGTGGCGGCGGGGGCGGCGAGTGGTCCTCGTACAACGCGCGCGCGAGCGGCGGCGAAAGCCGCTTCGCCGCGAGCGCAATCACCTTCACGACGACCTGACCGCGGGGCGCGACACAGCGCACCTCGTCGCCGATGACGACGAGGTGACTCGGCTTCACCGTGACGTCATTCAGTTTCACATGTCCGGCGTCACAAGCCTCGCGAGCGGCGGTCCGCGATTTGTAGATGCGCGTGGCGGTCAGGTACTGATCGATGCGAACCGGCTCGGTCACACTTCACACTTGTAGCAGGACGACGGCCCCGACGCCGCCGTCCGCGCGGATACCGACCATCGGGCGACGCCGCGGCGGCGCGCTCACGCCTTCGGAGCCCGCGCCTCGCTATTTTGGAACTCCAGCATCCAGGCGGGATACTCGACGGGCAACGCGCTCGCGGCGTCGAGCGCGGTGACGTGCTCGGAGGCGAGCTTCACGTCGCTCGCGGCCAGGTTGTCGTGGAGCTGCTCGAGCGTCTTCGCGCCGATGATGACGCTGGTGATGAAGGGCCTCGTCAGCACCCAGGCGAGCGCCACCCGCGCCACGGAGAGACCGGTCTCGGTGGAAACCTTTCTGAGGGCGGCGAGCACCCGCGGCAAGCGCTCCGGATCCACCGGCGGAAAATCGAACTGCGCTCGGCGCGCGCCGTCCGGGCCCTTTTTGTCGGCGTCGAACTTGCCCGAGAGGAGCCCGCCCGCGAGGGGGCTCCACGGCAGGATCGCGAGCCCCTGATCTTGCGCGAGCGGCACGACCTCGCGCTCGATGTCGCGGCCGACCATGGAGTAGTACATTTGCGCGCTGACGAAGCGCGCGTAGCCGTTGGCCTCCGCGAAGCCCAGCGCTCGCATCGCGTGCCACGCCGCCAGGTTGCAGTAGCCGACGTAGCGGACCTTCCCGGCGCGCACCACGTCGTCCAGCGCGCGCACCGTCTCTTCGATCGGCGTATCGCGATCCAGCCCGTGGATCTGATAGAGGTCGACGTAGTCGAGCTTCAGGCGCTTCAGGCTCGAGTCGATGGCGGACAAAATGTGTCCGCGAGAGAGGCCCACGTCGTTGATGCCCTTGCCCGTGCGCCCGCGCACCTTCGTCGCGACGACGATTTTTTCGCGAGGCACGTTCAGCGTCGCGAGCGCTTCGCCGAGCAGGCGCTCGGATTCGCCCTCCGAGTAAACGTCGGCCGTGTCGATGAAATTCACGCCGGAATCGATGGCCGTCCCGACGAGTCCCTCGACTTGTTTCGACCCGAGACTTCCGATGGCTTGCCAGAAGCCTTTGCCGCCGAAGGTCATGCAGCCGAGACAGAGCTCGGAGACGAACAGACCCGTCTTCGCGAATGGGCGATAGCGCATGCACATACCCTAGACTCGACCCAAGCGGTCTTGGAAGAACAGATCACGATCGGCGTGGAGGCCGCGAGCCACGAGAAAGTGGGGCGAGAGTTTCCGTCCCGATGTGGCGAAATGCCTGAACGGAATGTAAAACACGACCCGCCGTTCGAGCGGCACGATCGCTGCACACGCGTCGACGCGATGGTCGGCGCCGCGCCGGGCGCTCATGCCCGAGCGGCGCTTCCAAAGGGCCGTTCGGCTTTTTCGCCGTGCTGGACGTATTCACGTCACTTCATCGTCACGCGCGCCGCCCCGGCGAACAGCACGGGCGGCAGGGGTTCGGCGCCCGAATCGCGAAAGCCGCGCGCTGGCTCAAGGGCCTCTACGACTGCATGAATCGAACGCGCACGTTCGGTCTCGCGGCGGAGACGGCCTTCTGGTTATTTCTCTCGCTGCTGCCGCTCGCGGCCGTCGGCGGGCTCGTCGCAGCGCGGGTAACGACGCACAACTACGATCGGCTGAGCCCGTTCTTGACGGCGTTGCCACCCGCGGCGCGCACGCTCATCGAATCCGAGCTGGTCCACGTCTCGTCCTGGAACGGCGGCGCGGTGAGCATCACCAGCGCGGTCGTCTTCGTGTGGCTCGCCTCGAGCGGCGTGCACGCCCTCTTCGAAGCGCTGGAGCTCGAGACGGGTGAACAACGTCCGTGGTGGAAAAAACGCGCACTGTCCGTGGTGACCTGCGTCGTGCTCTCGGTGCTCGTCGCCGTGATCACGGTGCTTGGACCGGGGCTCGAGACGTTGTTCGACTGGACCGCGCGGGTCGTGCCGGCGCTCCGACAGTTCGACTTCAGGAACACGTGGTGGGAGCTGCCCGCGCGCATCGTTTTGACGCTGGGACTCGGCTTCGGATACGTCTCCGGGCTCTACTGGGTCGGAATCCCGCCGCGCGCGCGCGGCAGGTTGCCCATTTTGCCGGGCGCCGCCGTCGCCGTCGCGATACAGGTCGCGCTGCGCTTCGGCTACGCATACTACCTGGACCGCTTCAGCGACGGCGCCGCGTACAGCGCCGGGCTCGCCGTCATCGGACTCACGTTGACCGCTCTCTATCTGTTCGCCGTCGCGCTTTTGACCGGTGCGGTGGTCAATCACATGCTCGGCTCGCCGAACGCGCCCGGCACCGATGCCCGTCGCTCTTCCGGCCCTGCGCCGCGGTGAGAACCGTTTGCGCCGCGGTGAGAACCGTTTGGGGTTACTGGGGCGCCGCCTTGGCGGGCGCTTGGTTCGGCGCCGTCTTTTCGGGCTGCCCCCTAGGCAGAATGACGTCTTCTTCACGCGCCGTGCCGACGGCGAGCGGCGGGGGCTCGGTGACCTCCGCGCCCCGATCGTCGTACCAAGTGCCGGCAGCGAACAAGAGCGTGCCGTCGCTCGTCCGCGCCGTGCGCCACCGCGCGAACGTCGCCGACGGTGGCGGAACGACCCAGCGCCCGTAGATCCACGACCAGCGGTGCCCTGTCCAGCTCCATTCTCCGTCGATCCACACCGCGTCCGAGTCCGGCTTCGCCGGGATGAATTCGACCCGCGCCGGGGGAGGCGGGAACGGCACTTCGACCGCCTCACCCTGCTTCAGCGGCGCGGGACTCGCGAGCTCCGGCGCCGGAAGGGAGCTGCCGCCGCAACCCGCTACAAAGGCGAGGGCGATACCAATTGTCGCATATGTCCGAGGCGCACGTCTGCGCGATTCACGTGATGAGCCCATGCGTTGGTCCTACAGTTGCTCTACTTACCATCACCAATGCTTCTTACGACTCCCGTCACTCGAAGCAAGGCCTGGTGCTTCGCGGCGGCGGGCGCGCTCATCGGGTGCAGCTCGATCCCCAAGGGCCGCTCCTCGGTGGATGCCGTGTCCGTCGTCGGCGCGAAGCAAGTCGGCGCGAGCGACGTCGAAGAAAAGATCGCCACCACCCCGAGCCCGAAGTTCTTCGGCCTCTTCCGCGGGCTCATCTACGATTACGAGATCTTCGACCGCCTGACGCTGCAGCGCGACCTCGCTCGCGTCGAGCGGTACTACCGGGCGCGCGGGTTCTACGAGGCCCACGCGCGCGCCGGCCGCGTCATCAAGCGCGGCGACGGCCACGTGCTCGTGGAGATCGTCGTGGAAGAGGGCGAGCCCACGCTCATCCGCGACGTCCAGCTGCAAGGCCTCACCCAGCTGCCCGACGACGTTCGCCGCAGAGCCCAGCGGCGAGCATCGAAGCTCTTGCCGAAGGGCGATCGCTTCGAAGAGGGCAACTTCGGCGACGCGCAGGCCGGCATCACGCGCCTCTTGAACGACAGGGGCTATGCGCACGCGACCGTCGACCGCGACGCGGTCGTCGACGTCATCCACCACACCGCGGACATCGTGCTGCGCATCGACCCGGGACCGAAGGCCGTCTTCGGCAAGGTGACGATCCAGGGACTCGGCAAGCTGCCCGACGCCCCCGTGCGGCGCGCCTTGAAGATCGAAGAGGGCGCGCCTTACTCCGCGAGCGATCTCGACGACGCGCGGCAAGCGGCGCTCGACCTCGGCGTGTTCGCGTCCGTCGACGTCATCCCGGATCTCACCGACACCCATCAGAGCTCGGCGGTGGTGCCGGTCACCGTGCGCGTGGAGCCGGCGAAGCTCCACGAGCTCCAGCTCGGAGGCGGCGTCGAGTTCGACCCCATCAAGACCGACGTGCACGCGGTCGTCGGCTGGCAAGATCACAACTTCCTCGGCGGAATGCGGCAGTTCAGCGTGTCGTTCAAGCCGGGCGGCGTCCTCTACCCACTGCGGGTGAACAGCTGGGTCGCTCCGGAACGAGTCCTGCCCGAGTTCAAGCTTCGGACCGAGTTCCGCCAGCCGGGCTTCATCGAGGCGCGCACGAACGCCTTCATTCGCCCGGAGCTCAACCTGTTTCCGGTGCTGCTGCGGACCGACGTCGCGCGCACCGATCCGGTGCTCGGTTATTTGGAGTTCAAAGGCGGGACGGGCCTCGACCGCCAGATCTGGAAGCTCTTCACGAGCCTCGCCTACAACGTGCAGATAGAGGATCCCTTCTATTACAAGGGCTCCGCGCCCCAAGGCGAAGAGCTCCGGACGCTCCTCATCGCGTTTCCACAGCTCGACACGAACTTCACGTTCGTCAACGACCGCCTCCGGCCGCGCAAAGGCGTCACCATCGACAACACGCTGCAAATTGCCGGCGGCGCGTTCGGCGGCAAACCGCAAGACGTCCGCGTGCAGCCCGACCTGCGCGGCTACGTGCCGCTCGGAAAGAGCGTGACGCTCGCGGGGCGCGCGGCCCTCGGCTTCCTGTTTCCGGCCAACTACGGAAATTCCGTACGCAATCCGGACGCCTACAACGGAGACCCCAACGCCGACAACGACAAGACGAACGACCAGCAGATCATGTTCTTCCGCGGGCTCTTCGCCGGCGGACCGAATTCCAACCGCGGCTATCCACTGCGCGGCATCGGTCCGCATCAGAACGTGCCGTTCGAGAGCATCGGCGGCATATCTACGGCCAGCTGTACGGCCATGGCCGCGGAGAACCAGAACCGGTGTCTCGTACCCGTGGGCGGTTTCACGTCTTGGGAAGCGTCGATCGAGCTTCGGGTTCACGTCGGGGGTCCGGTGTCGATAGCGATCTTCACCGACGCCGCCGACGTCTCACCGAAGGTCGCCGACATCCGTCTGTGGCGCCCGCACCTGTCGTCGGGTCTCGGCGCTCGCTACGACACCCCGGTTGGGCCGATACGGCTCGACGTCGGCTACCGACTGCCGGGACTTCAGGTCATCGGTAAAACTCCGAACGACAGCGTCGACAACGCCAACCAAGAGCCCGAGCCGGACCGCTTGTTCGGCGTCTTGCCCGTCGCGATCGCGTTCGGAATCGGAGAGGCGTTTTGATGGCGCGCGCGCACAAATGGCGAAGGCTCGTCGGAAAGATCGCGGCGTGGTTCTTCGGACTGCTCGTCGCCGTCGTCGTCGCCGCGCTCCTCGGCATCAACCTACCGTTCGCGCGAGCCCTGATCGCGAAGAAAGTCACGGCGGCATTGGAGGGCGTGGTCAGCGGGAAGATCGTCATCGACCACGTCGGGCGCGTCGGGTTGACGGGCGTCGCCGGCGTTCGCGGGCGATTGACGGACGCGACGGGACGCACGCTCGTGACGGCGAGCGGCCTCTCGGCCCGCTTGCGCACGTTCACGCTGGTGAAATCGCTCTTCGGAAAATCCGGGCTCGACGTTCACCTCGACTCGGTCTCCATCGACCACGTCGACGCGCTCCTCGACGCCGACAGCGACGGCAATCTGCTCGTGCAGAAGGCGCTCGCGTCCCCTCCCCCGCCGCCGAGCGCGCCTCCGTCGAAGCCGTCCACGCTGACGCTCGTGATCGACGAAGCTCGGCTCGGATCGGCGTGGCTCCACGGGCGGCCGTCGCCCGCGTTCCTCGTCGACGACGATCTGCGCGAGATGCAGCTCGGCGTGACGCTGTCGGGCGGCAAGACGACGCTCGACCTGAAGCGGCTCGCGGTCGTGACGCGAGCGATGCCGAGTGACGCGAACGTCCACGCCAATCTGACGGCTCACGTCGTCCTTCCCCCCGCACCGCAACAGCCCGCCGCGACCGGGAGCTTCGACGGAACGGTGGGCGACGTGCACACGAGCGCGCAGGGTTCGCTGAACGACGGCGTCGTCGACGCGCATCTGCGAGCCGACGCCGCGGCCGACTCACTCGCGCGCTTCGCGCCGTCGCTCCGGCTCCGGAACCCGGCGCGGCTTTCGCTCGACGCGAGCGGCACGCTGCCGAACCTGCGCGCGGTCGGCACGATCACGACGGGCTCCGCCGCGGTGAAGCTCGCCGCGGACGGCGCCCTCGGGACGCCGTTTCACGGCCACGTCGAGCTCGAAGCGGAGCACGTCGATCTCTCCGCGGTGATGAAGGACGGAGCGCCGTCGGACCTGAACGCGCACCTGCGCGCGAACGTCACGGTGCCGAAGAACGGCACCCCGATCGGCAATTTCGACCTCGAGACGAAGCCCGCCCGCTTCGACGCGCAGCCCGTCCCGGCCGTCGCGCTGAAGGGCACGTTGACCCGCTCCGAGGGAGACGTCACTCTCGACGTCGCCGAGCCAGGCGCGAAGACCCACGCCACCGGCACCGTCGATCTCCGCAAGAGGGAGATCGTCTACGACGCGAGCATTTCGATCCCCGACTTCACGCAGTTCCGCCGCGTCCCGATGTCGAGCAAAGGCAGCGCGTCGGTGCGCCTGCGGGGAACGGCGTACCTCACGACCCGCACCGTCTCGACCGATCTGCGCGCGCGGGTCGTCGACGCCGCCGGCGACGGCGTGCGCGTGCGCAAGGCCGACGTGGGCGCGCTCGTCACCGGGCCGTTCTCGAACCCCGACGTCGACGCGAAGATCGTCGCGACGGGCCTGGTCGCGGCGGGCCGCTCGTTCGAAGCCGGCGCGCTCTCCCTGAAGGGCAACCTCCACGGCTTCGGCGTCGGGGTGGAGCTCGACGGCAAGGACGGCACCCCCGACGTGAACGCGTCGACGAAGGTCGACCTGGGCGAGCGCATCACGCTGAGCAACACCGAAGCGAAGATCGGCGAGGGCGAGGACAGACTGCACGCGCACGTCGAAACGGTGCGCATCGCCGGAAGAGTGATCCAAGCCGACGGCGTCACCGTCGACGGAGCCGGCGCCGCCCTGTCCGCCGCCGCGCGAATCGCTCCGGACGCCATGGACGTGCGCGCCATCTCCGCCGGGCTCGACGTCGGCAAGGCGACGCGGGCGCTCGGCCTCACGAAGCTCGCGGCGCGCGGCAAGCTCGCCCTCGACGTCGATCTGAAGACGCGCGCGCACACGGCCAAGGGGAAGCTCGGCGTCGAGCTCACGCAAGGCGCGTACGGCGGCGTCGAAGGGCTGGATCTCCGCGTGGCGACTTCAGTGGACGGAAAGCGCTTCACCGGCCAGATCGAAGCGAAGGTCGACGGCGGCCACGTGAACGTCGACGCCGACGACTTGACCCTCGGCGGCTCGGTCTTCTCGCCGGAGGCGTGGTCGCACGCCGTCGGACGCGTCCGCATCGACTCCAACGTGGACGTCGGACGGCTCGCGAAAGTACTCCCGACGTCGATGCTTCCCTTCGACGACATGGCCGGACACGTCGCGCTCTCCGGCGAGCTCACGCGCGGCGCCGACGACCCCGCGCCGGAGACGACGTGGACCTTGCACACCGACGGCTTCCGCGCGTCGGCAAAGAGCGAGGGGCAAGCGCCGCACGACGGCACGAGAGTACGCGCGCCGCCGGCGTGGCACACCGCCGGGATCGACGTCGACGGGACGTTCGCCATCGCCAAGAAGCTGGGCCACACGACGCTTCAGGCTCAGTTCCGTGATGCGGTCGGACAGCTCGCGACGGTCGACGCGACTGCCGACCTGCCGTACCGAGAGCTCGTTCAGTCCGGAGGCGCGTCCGCGGAGGCGCTAGAGTCCGCGCCCTTCCACGTGCGCTTCGCCGTTCCGCGCCGCAAGCTCTCGAAGCTTCCGCCGATCCTCGCGACCGCCGGCATCGACGGCGACTTCGAGCTGACGCTCGAGGCGAGCGAAACCGCGCGCGCGCCCGTCGTGGCGCTCGACACCACGGTTCATCAGTTGAGCGCGCGCGGCGCGAGGAGGGCGACGCCCGTCGACGTACACCTCGACGCGAAATACGGCGACGGCCTCGGAAAGCTTTCCCTCGACGTGAACGCCAAGGGCAAACGAGCGCTTTCCCTGGAATCCGAAGTCCACGCGAAGGTCGCTGATTTCCTCGACGACGCGAAGGGCGACTGGGATGCCTCGGTGAAGGGAAAGGTCGACGCGTTTCCACTCGATGTTCTGTCCATGCTCGGCTCGCGCAGCCTCAAAGGGACGATATCCGGCGATCTGGACGCCGCGACGGGCACTCACGTCGCGCCGCGCGCGAGCGCCAAGCTGTCGGCCGAGGGCGTCGCGCTCGGCCGCGACCGCAGCGGCGGCGCGCGCGCCACGCTCGCCGCCACAGCGGACGACCACGGGATGAACGCCCATGTCCGCTTCGATCAGCCCGACGGATTCGCCGAGGCGACGGCGTCGGCCGGGCTCACCTGGACCGGGCCACTGTCGCCGACGGTCGATCCGGCGAAGGGCGCCGCGAGAGCCGAAGCGACCGCCAAGCACTTCCGGCTCTCCGTGCTGCAGCCGCTGGTGCAAACCGTCGTCGCCGATCTCGACGGACGCTTGGACGCGAACGCCCGCTTCGAGGCGGCCGCGGCGCACGGAGCCCCGAAGCTCGACGGCAGCGTGGTCCTCGATCAAGGCTCGTTCGAGCTCACGTCCGCCGGGCAGGAGTTCCACGACGTTCACGCGGACGTCACGCTTCGACAAGACGGCACGCTCCGCGCGGAGAACGTCGTGGCCCACGGCCTCTCCGGAACCCTGAAGGCGAGCGGCGAGGCGACCCTGGACGGCTTGAATCTCAAGCGCGCCAAGCTTTCGGCGAAGGTCCCGTTGAGCGACCCGTTCCCCATATCGCTGCAAGGACAATCGCTGGCGAAGACGTACGGCGACTTCAACATCGAGGCGGTGCCGGCCCCCGACAAGCAGGAGATCGACATCACCGTCGACGTCCCTTCCGCGAAGGTGACGATGTTCGACAAATCCACGCACGAGCTGCAGGCGCTCGACGCCGACGAGCACGTCCGCGTCGGATATCACCGCAAGCCCGACGAGTTCGTCGTCGTGCCCCTCGCGCGACCCGCCCGCGTGGCGACGACGGAAACGCCGACGACCGTCGTCGCGGCGGTGAAGCTCCACGACGTGGAGGTCGTGCGCGGCACCGATCTGCGCGTGCAGCTCGAAGGCACCCCGAAGATACGCATGGCGCAAACCACTTCGATCAGCGGTCAGATCCGTCTGCGCAGCGGCTACCTTTACGTACAGGGCAAGAAATTCGAGATCCAGAACGGCACGGTCACCTTCATCGGCGAGCCGGACAACCCGAACGTCGTCGTGACCGCGGCCTGGACGGCGCCCGAGGGCACGGTCGTCTACGCCGATTTCGTCGGGCCGCTCAAGACCGGCAAGGTCACGTTGCGATCCGAGCCCTCGCACAGCAAAAACGAGATCCTATCGCTCATCCTGTTCGGGACGACCGACGGCATGGGCGCGAGCTCGAACTCCTCGTCGTCGACGGCGACGACGGCCGCCAGCGTCGCCGGCGGCGTCGCGACGCAGGGCCTGAACAAGGCGCTCGACGATCTGACGGGCCTGGACATCACGACGCGCATCGACACGTCGGACAGCTCCAATCCCCGCCCCGAAGTCGAGGTGCGGGTAGCGCGAGACGTGACGGTCGCCATTTCCCACGTCATCGGCGTGCCTCCGCCGGGCACGAACCCGGACCTGAACTGGGCCACCGTCGACTGGCGCTTCCTGCGCAACTGGTCGCTGAACACGACCCTCGGCGATCAGGGAAGCAGCATGCTGGATCTGATCTGGACATACCGGTACTGACGCCTCAGCGTGGCGATCCGTCTCGGCGAACGCCTCGCGACCGGCCGAGCGAGGCCGCAGTTCGACGCTGGTACATGCCGTGCATCGGTTTTCGCCGACATGGCAGCACCGGACATCCAGAGGCCGGAGGACGGCGAGTCGACCGGCGAGCTCCTTCGCAAGGCGCTCGAGGACGTGCAAAATCTCGCGCGGGCCGAGGTCGCGCTCGCCGGCAAGGAGCTCGGCAGTGAAGCGCGCGACGTCGCGCTCGTCTCGCTCGTGCTCGCGGTGTCGATCGCGGCGAGCGTGTGCGCCGTCGCGCTCGCCGTCGGCGCGCTCATCGTCGGGCTCGGCGGGACCCTCACCGCGGCGCTCGGCGTCGCTGCGGCCATCCTCGCGGTCACGGGGGCCGGCGGCATCGCCGTGAGCCTCTCCAAGGCACCCAAGACTCTTCTTCCTCGCACCCGCGACCGCGTGTCGCGAAACCTCACCGAGATGAAGGACCACTTCGCGTGAACACGACGCCCGACGACGAACAGGGGCTCGAACGGCGCGCCACCGCGTCGCGCGCGCGCTTGCTCCAAACCATCGACGCGCTCGAACGGCGCGGCACGCGCTTCGTCGAGACGGCGCAGGAGGTCAAGAACGTCGCGACGCTCGTCATCGACGGCGTCGCGGTGCTCGGCGCCGTGTCCTCGCTCTTCGCCATGGTGCGCTCGGCGACGGCCCGCCCGCGCCTACTCTTGCGCGAGGCCCGCGCGCCGAGCAGGAGCGGACCTTCCGGCGTCATCCTACGCGTCGCGGTGTTCGCGCTGTTCGCGGGCGTCGCCTTCGTGGCGCGGCGGCAGCTCGCGAGACGACATGTAGCTGCGTGACCCACCCGAGCGCTCCACGTTTCTCAAGGCGGCCTCATCCCATCCGTTCTCTCGACACGTGACCCACGTGGACGAAAGGCCGAGCGACCCGCCTCTGGGCACCCCCGCCTTTCGCGATCGGTGTAACTGGGGAGATTTCGCCCCGCCGGATCTGGTGCGCGTCGCCGAAGAAGCCCGCTGGCTCGCCGAGCCCGCGGCGGCGGTCATCGCCTGCTTCCCGTGGCGCGGCGGTACGGGCCAAGGGTGGCTCGTGACGTCCTCCGGAATGGAGGGAGACGATTCCGAGCTCATTCAGCGCTGGCTCGGCGCCGTCGAGGCGTCGAGTCCGCTTCCGGTACCCGGACAGCTGCGCCGGCGCATCGGATGCCACCGCGTTCTGGCGGTGCCGATGCGGGGCTCGGAGAGGTTGGTCGGCGCGCTCGCGCTGCCCCTCCGTCCTGGCTGGGGACCCATGGCCCGCGAGCTCGAGAATCTGGGAAGCGACTTCGCCCTGCGGCTCGAAGCGGCGGATCAGAGAGCGCAGCGGGTGTTCGTCCGAGTCGCTTCCGTCGGGAGGCGTCCGGCGGGTCGGCGTGACCAGGGCCTCGCGACGACTCGGCCGCTCGCGCACGCCGTCGCGTCGCGGATGCCGCGTCCCCGGCCCGTCCAGCCCGAGGCGCCCCGCCGCGTCGACATCGGCACCGTCGTGCTCGGACGCGAGGGCGCGAGCGCCGTCGGACGACGATAGTCGTTGGGAAATACGGTAGCTTCACGTCGTGAACTTCTTCGGGCACGCGGCGGTCGCGACTTGGCGCTCGACGGAGCCCGCCTTCGTGCTGGGCGCGATGCTCCCCGATTTCGCGACGATGCTCGGGACACGGCCCCCCGGCGTCGAGGGCGACGATCTAGCGGCGGGCGTCGCCTTCCATCACGAGACGGATCGCGTCTTCCACGACACGGTGACGTTTCGCAGGCTGCAGCTCGACGCGCGCCGCGCGCTCCGCGAAATGGGGCTGCCGCGGCCGAGCGCGCTCGCCGTCGGGCACATCGGGGTGGAGATCCTGCTCGACGGCAGGCTCGCGGAAGACGCACACGCCGTCGCTGCGTACCTGGGGGCGCTGGCGCGCGCGGGAGACGCCGATTGCGCGCGTCGCATCGCCTGGAACGACGAAGCGTTGCGCAGTGGATTCGCCACATTGTCGAGCACGCTGCTCGACCGCGGGGTGACGCCCGCGACGCGTTCCGCCGAACGCGCGGCGTTCCGAGTCACGCGCGCGCTCGCGACGCGACCTCGCTTGCGCCTCACGGCGGAAGGTGAAGCCATAGTCCGGGTGTGGGCCGCCGCGTCGGAGCACCTGGTCGCGGACGCGGCGAGCGAGCTCATGACCGAGCTCCGGCGCGGGCTTTCGCTCGCCCCGCGCTGAGCGCGGCGCAATACGTCGGGCCGGCCGATCTCGCTCCGGTCCGTGCGCGCTCCGAGCTACCTTCCTGGCGTGGACAAGGCGGACTGCTACACTGGTTGAACCAGTCGACGCTCCGCGGGACGTCCGCTCGGAGCCGAAATCATGCACGAAGAAGCCCGCAACGCGAACATCGCCGACACCATCTTCGTGGAGCTTCGCCGGAAGATCCTCGGCGGAGAACTGAAGGCGGGCGAACGCCTCGCTGGCGAGCGGGAGCTCGCGACGAAGTACGGGACGAACCGCAACACGTTGCGCGAGGCGGTGAGAAAGCTCGAGCAAGCGCGCCTCGTGACCGTTCGCCACGGTCAAGGCGTCACCGTGGCGGATTTCCGCAAGACGGGGACGCTCGAGCTGCTCTCGCCGTTTCTACAGGCGAGCGTCGACGGCGGTGAGATCGCGCACGTCATGGAAGACATCCTCGAGCCACGCGTGCTCTTGCTCGAGCACGCGACGCGGCTCGCGGTGCGGCGCGCCGACAAGGGCGACATCGAGCGGCTCACCGACATCAACGACCTGCTCATCGCGGCGTTCGAGAGCGGCGAAGCGGGCGTCGTGGCGCGCGGCTTTCAACGCTGGCTCGACGCGCTCATCGACGCCGGGCATTCGCTCGCGGTGCGCTGGTTCGCGAACCCGATGCTCGACGCCTATCGCGACATGGTAGAGCGCTATCCTTCTCTGTGGGTGCTCGAGCCGAGCTTCCCGAAGCACCTGCGCGACGTCATCCGAGCGATCTCCGAGGGCGACGAGCAAGCGGCGATCGACGCGACGCGCGCGTACTACATGCGCGTCGACGGGGCGTTGCGCGGACACCTGCAACCGACGCCGCCGCGCGAAGCCGAAGCGAAAGCCGAGCCCGCGCCCGCCTCCTCTCAAGATTCGGAATCGACCGTCGTACCCATGCGTAGAAGGAGAACTCCCACGTGACGATTCGGCCGGCTTCTGGTGTCGAACAGGCAGCGCACAAGCACCTCCTCGTCGCACCGCGAGCCGAGCCGTATCCAAGCCGCCCGCCCGGCCAGGGCGTCCCCTTCGCCGATCCGTATCCGCTCTCCGCGGGCGCACGGCGCGCGCTGTACGCGGTCATCTGCGCGATGTGCCCTCCGGCTCCCGCTCCGAGATCCGCGGAGCTCTTGCAGCGCGTCGAGCTCGGGGCGCGCCGGCTCTTCCGATACATGCACCCCGTCATGGCGCGCGCGCTGTCGCTCGGCCTCGTCTTGCTGGATCTCTTGCCGCTGCTCACGCTGTCGAGCCGCCTCAGGCTGCACCGCCTGGAAACCGCGAAGGCGAGCGCGTTTCTCTCGCGCTGCGGGCGGAGCCCGATCAAGCTCCTGCGGCTTTTGATCCAGGGCGCTCGCGGAGTGGTCCTCGGAGTGTACTTCGACCAGAAAGAGGTCCACGCGGCCCTGCGCTACGCCCCCGTCCCGTTCATCGAAGGCAGGGTGCGGCTGCGCGCGACCCTCTTGCGCCCGGTGCACGCCGCCGCGGAGTAACGATGTTCCTGAAGAGCACGGACTACCCGAAGAACGCGACCTTCGACGCAGACGTCGTCGTGGTCGGGACCGGCGCCGGCGGCGCGGTGGTCGGCGCCGAGCTCGCGGAGGCGGGACGCAGCGTCATCTTCGTGGAAGAAGGCTCACACCACCCCACGTCGAGCTTCGGCCCTTACATGACGGAGTCGGTGCCGCGGCTGTATCGCGACGGGGGCTCGACGGCGATCGTCGGCACGCCGGTCATCCCGTACGTCGAAGGCCGCACCGTCGGCGGGACCACGGTGATCAACGGCGGGATGGCCTACCGCACGCCGGAGGACGTGCTCGCGAGCTGGCAGAAGACGACCGGGCTCGTCGAGCTCGGGCCGAAGGCGCTCGAGCCGCTCTTCGAACGCGTCGAGCGAAGGGTGCACGTGGCGCCGCAGCTCGACGAGAGCATGGGCGGCGACAACAAGCTGATGCTCGAAGGCGCGCGCAAGATGGGATGGCGCGTCTCCGTCAACCGTCGCAATCAGCACGCCTGCGTCGGCGCCAACAACTGCGGCTTCGGCTGCCCCACGGGCGCGAAGCAATCCACGCTGGTGAGCTATCTGCCGTCGGCGTTCGCCGCGGGCGCGATGTGCCTCACCGACGTGCGCATCGAGAAGCTGCTCATCGAAGGCGGCCGCTCCGTCGGCGTCGAGGGACGCGCGGTCGATCCCACGACCCGCGCGCCGAGTCATCGCGTCGTCGTGCGCGCCCGCGCGGTGGTCATCGCCTGCGGCGCGGTGCAGACGCCCTACCTGCTCGCGCGCCACCACAAAGGGCAGAGCGGGCAGCTCGGCAAGAACTTCCTCTGTCACCCGAACGCGAAGGTGCTCGCCCTCTATCCCTTCGACGTCGAAGCCTGGAAGGGCGTCAGCCAGTACGCGCAGATCCGCGAGTTCGACGACGAGGGCATCCTCCTCGCGGAGAACTTCGTCGCGCCGGGCGCGCTCGGAGCGCACATCCCCTTCCACGGGGAAGAAGCCTGGGAGCTGATGTCGCGGTACAACCAGATGGTACTGTCGGGAGTACTGGTAGAGGACTCCACCACTGGAACCGTGACGCGCACCCGCTTCGGCATGCCGGAGGTGCGGTACGACATCACGCCGTACGACCACGCCCGCTTCTTGAAGGGCGTGAGGCTCCTCGCCGAGATGCACTTCGCCCTCGGGGCCGAAAAGGTCCTGTTGCCGTTCGCCGACCTTCACTTCGCGAAGAGCGTCGACGACCTGCGCAAGATCGACGAGCGGCGCGTTCCGCGACACTCGCTCGAGCTCTTCACCGTGCACCTGATGGGAACCGCCCGCATGGGGGGATCCGCCGGCTCCTCGGTCGTGGCCGCGAGCGGCGAGGTCTGGGATCTACCGGGGTGCTACGTCGCGGACGCCAGCCTTTTCCCGACTGCCATCGGCGTGAATCCACAAATCACGATTATGGCGCTCGCGACGCGCGTCGCCTGGCGACTTGAGCTATCGCGAAAGGCGGCGTGATCCGCTCGTCCATCGTCCACCAGAGTGGACTGTCGGGAGCCCTCGCTACAGGTGTGACGAGCACTCTGGACATTCTGTGGATTGACCACCAAGAGACGTAGATCGAGCTACCCAGACGTGGCTCAACCTACCCAGACGCGGATCGAGCTACCCAGACGTGGCTCAACCTACCCAGACACGGCTCGAGCTACCCAGATGCAAGGAGCGCGGCGAGCCGCGCGACACCTGAGTGTGGTGTTGCGACTGCCAATGTAATCAGACGAAAAAAATGAATGGGCGGTCTTAAGACGGCTATATTCAATGCTCGGTGAGCGACGTCGCAAAGGATGCCTCGAAGCACGTGGGTGAAACGCGGCTCGAGTCGAGGGTGGAGACGAAGGGGGCGCCGAAACCCGATTCGGTGAGTGGCCGCTACGCGGTCGGCAAGCTGCTCGGCGAGGGCGGCATGGCGGCCGTGTACCAGGCGACGGATCTGTCGACGGGGCGAGAAGTCGCTCTGAAGCAGTTCACGCTGCCGAGGGACGACCGGCACTACAAGGAGTCGGCGGGTCTGTTCGAGCACGAGTTTCTCACGCTCGCTCAGCTCTCTCACCCCCGAATCATCGAGGTGTACGACTACTCGCTCGGCGACGCGGGTCCGTACTACACGATGGAGCTCATCGACGGCGGCGATCTCCGCGAGCGCACGCCGATGCCGTGGCGCGAGGCGTGCGCGGTCATCTACGACGTCTGCTCGTCGCTCGCGCTGATCCACTCGCGCCGCCTCGTCCACCGCGACGTGAGCCCGCGCAACATCCGCTGCACGCGGGACGGCCAGGCGAAGCTCATCGACTTCGGCGCGCTGGTCCCCATGGGCCCCGGCGACATCATCGTCGGCACGCCGCAGTTCGTCGCGCCCGAGGTCGTCTATCGCTCCGTGCTCGACGCCCGGACGGATCTGTTCTCCGTCGGCGCGACGCTCTACTACACGCTGACCGGACGCGTCCCGTATCCGGTCAAGACGTTCCAGCAGCTCATCGAGGCCTGGGAGACGAAGCCCGTCCCGCCGTCGAAGCTCGTGGAAGGCATCCCGGCGACGCTCGACACGCTGGTGCTCTCGCTCATCAGCGTCGAGCCGTCGAGCCGACCGCACAGCGCGTTCGAGGTGATGCAACATCTCGCCGCCATCGCCGGCCTCGAGCGCGTCGAGCCGGAGAGCGTCTCGCGAGCGTACCTGTCGACTCCCACGATGGTCGGCCGCGAAGGGCTGATGGCGAACATCGAGCGCGAGCTCGGCAGGTCCGTCGCCGGCCGCGGGCGCGCCCTTCTGATCCAGGCCGCGGCCGGGATGGGCCGCTCCCGCGTCCTCGACGCCACCGCGCTCGCGGCGAAGGCGCACGGCACGACGGTGGTCCGCGCGTACGGCGGCGCCGCGGCCAGCCAGGGCTTCAAAGCGGCAACCGCACTGGTCGAACATCTCGCCGCCGCGGCGCCGGAGGTCGCGCTGAGCGCGGCCAAGGCCGAGAATGTCACCGAGCTTCTGTTCGGCACCGAACGGCAATCCTACTCGGCGAAGATCGGCGGCTCGCGGCTCGCCGCGAAGGATCTCTCGACGCTCCAGACGGCGCGCGTCGATCTCCAGGACGCGCTCGGCCGGTGGTTCCTCGCGGTGACCGAGCTGATGCCGCTGGTCATCGCGGTCGACGACCTGCACCGCATCGACGAGCCTTCCCTCGCGCTGCTCGCGGCGCTCGCGAGCCAGGCGGACCGAAAGCGGCTGTTCATCGCCGCGACGGCGGAGCTCGACGTGGAAGCCTCGGACCGCGCCGCGTTCAGCGTGTTCCGGCAGAACAGCACCCGGCTCTCCCTCGGCCCGCTCGATCACACGGAGGTAGAGCACCTCCTCGCCTCGGTCTTCGGCGACGTGCCGAACCTGCACCTGGTGACCGAAGGCATCCACACCATCGCCCGCGGCAACCCGCGGGCGTGCATGGATCTCGCGCAGCACCTCGCCGACAAGGGCCTGGTCCGCTACGCGGACGGCGCGTGGACGCTCCCGGCGCGCCTGGATCTGTCGGACCTGCCCGCCAGCGTCGAGGCCGCGCTGCAGGCGCGCATCGCCGCCCTGTCGCCGCTCGCGCGGCTCTTCGCGCAGGCGCAGGCGGTCGCGACCCACAAGGCTTTCACCCGCGACGATTTCACGCGACTCACGCGAGCGACGGCGAGGGAAATCGACGCGGCCATCGGCGATCTCGTCTCGTCGCAGCTGGTCGTCAGCGACGGCCGCATCTACTCGATCGCCAACGAGAACTGCCGCGCCGCGCTCGTCTCGTCCCTCGACGCCGCGGAGACCGTCGAGCGACATCGCGCGCTCATCGACGTCTATCTGGGGCGGAAGGTCCCGTTCGGCGTCATGAGGCACGCGCTCGCGGCGGGCCTCGACGCGCGCGGCCTCGACGAGCTCGCGCCGAGCCTCGCCGAGGCGCCGGAGAAGAGCGCGCTGCTCCTCGAGACGATGGACATCAATCCCACGGAGCTCGCGACCACGTTCGTGCAGGCGCTCGAGGCCGCCGAACGCCTCGGGCGGCCGCAGCGCGAGCGCCACGAGCTCCGCCGCTGGATCGCGTCGCTCGGTGTCCTCGCCGAGGCGCGGTTCTTCTCCCAGACCGCGCCAGAGTGGCGCGCCCGTCTCGAGCTGGACTCGGGATACACGGATTACCGCGCGCACCCGGAGATCGAAGATCGCGCCGAGCGCCTGAGCAACGCGATGCGGCTCGCGTACGAACGGTATTTCGCGACGCCGGAGGCGGACCGCGTCTACCGGCCCGACGAGGCCATCCAGCTGCTCGTCCGGCTCGTGGCCATGACCATCGCCGTGGCGACCGCTCGCATCGAGCTCGAGCTGCTCGAAAGTCTCCCCGATCTGCTCGAGCCGTTCGCGCCGCTCAACGAGCTCGTCGACATCGTCTACAAGAACGCGATCGCGACGCGGGAAATCACGTGTCGCGTGCGGCCCGAGCGCGGACGCGAGCTGTGGATAGAGGTTTACGAGCGGCTCGGCACGGTGCAGGGGGTGGAAGCCCAGTACGTCAGCCTGATCCGCAACGCGGTCGCGTTCGGCGTGGGGACGTGCGAGGCGTGGATGGGCATGCAGTCCGCGACGACGTGGGCGGAACGCCTCGACGACGTCCCGCTGCAGCGCGTGAGCGGCCTGCAACTGAGGCGCTCGGTGCGCATCCAGCTCGGCGATTGGGAAGCGGCGGAGCGCCTGCGTAAAGAGGCGGAGATCCTCGCCCTGCAAACGCAATCGCGCCAGATGTTCCCGAACGTGCTCCAGGTCGAGATCAACGCCTTCGCGCTGGCCGCCGACATGACGGCGCTGAAGCACGCGATCGACCGCGCCAAGGCGCTGGCGGAGAACGCCCCCGGTTGGGTGCCGACGGCGCTGATCGCCGAGGCTCGCTTCCAGGTGCTCTGCAGCAATTTCCAGGCGGCGCTCGACAGCGTCGAAAGCGCGCTCGCCTTGCTCGAGACCAGGTACGGCGTCGGCTACCCGCTCGGGACGGCCTGGTGTGGCGCCGTCGCCACGCGGATGGAAGCGCTCATGGGGCTCGGACGCTTCGAAGACGCGCGCAGAATCGGCGAGGAAGCCATCGCGAAGTGCGTCGAGCTCGACATCCGCGTCACGGCTCACGACATCGCGCGCGCGCTCGCGCTCGCCGAGGGCCGCCTCGGCGATTACGACAAGGCGGCCGCGCGCCTTTCGCGGGTCATCGAGGAGCAGCTCGCGTACGGCATCTCCGGTCTGCGCCTCGGCGCTTCCTACGAGGCACGCGCTCGCGTCGCCATCTGGGCGAACGACGCCGCGCTCGCCGAGGAGTACATGCGTCACACGGCGCGCGAGTACCGCCACGGGCAAGGTTCCGCGCTCGGCGCCCGCTACGAGCGCCTGGTGCAAGAAGCGCAACGCATCGCCGACGGTAAGCTCCCGAGCCTCTCCGAGTTCGAGTCGTCGAACGACAGCACGTCGATACCGACGTCCGCCACCGTGGTCGTCACCCAAGCGATGAAAGGCGTCGGCGGCGCGACGGAGCGCGCCGAGCGAGCGCTCGACCTGCTCTGCGACGAGCGCGCGGCCGCCGGCGGCTTTCTCTACCTGTTCAAGCAGCACAGGCTGCGCCTCGTCGCCAGCCGGGGCGCGCGGCGGCCGCCGGAGGAGTTCGAAGCGTTCTTGACCCGCTTCCTCGCCCACGAGCTCGCCGACAACGAAGCGGCGACACGAGTGCTCACCGAGCCCATCGGTGAGGACGAAGTCGTCGAGAAGCACTACACGGATTCGCTCGGGCTCAAGTTCTATCCCGTGTTCCTGCGCGGCGTCATCGGCCAAGAATCCCGCGTCGCGGGCGTCGTCGCCTTTGGTTACCATGGAGATCCGCCGCAAGTGGACGACAAGCTCGTCGTCGCGCTCTCGACGCACTTCATCGAATCCGGATACAGCGACGCCCTCGAATACGGCGACTGGGAAGTAGAACTCGACGATTAGAATCGCGCGAAACTGCTAGATTCGCGGCGATGCCGCTTCCCGAATACGTGCGCGCGATCTGGAGAAACCCCGAGCCCGGCCGGCTCATGGGCAAGGGTCACCCGGCCGGCGATTTTCTCGAGGGCCCAGATTGGCGCGTGGTGGAAGAAGAAGAGGGCCGCCTGCTGGTCGACGTGCCGCTGGTGGACGCGGTGAAGAACTTCCGCGGCCATCTCTTCGGCGGCTTCGCGCCCGCGTACATCGACCTGGTCGCGTTGCGCACGGTGAGCGCGGGCCGGCGGCACGAGCAGCACGGCTGGCTGCTCACGATGAACCTCCACGTCGAATACTTCGAGCCCGTGGAAGGCCCGCGCTTCCTCATCGAGAGCCGGATCGTCAAGCGGCGCGGACGCACCATCTTCGTCGAGGTCGTGTTCCAGGACGAAAGGCGAAAACCGCTCCTGCACGCGACGACGATGCTCATCGAACAACCCGCCGAACCGACAGGATCATGATCGATTCGAGGGCCTCGACGACGACGAGATGGGCTTGCCCGGTTATGCAGCCGAGCCCGGCCGCGCGCTCCCGCCCGAGAGGGGCGGGCACGTCGCGGCGCAGCCGGCTGAGTGAGGAACGACGGCTCAGGGGGAACACCCCTCTTATCGACCGGCAGGCCCGGCCGTTCTGACGTTCGACCCCTGGAAATACCTTCGGGGAGGAGAAGGTCGATGGACGTGCGCGCGATGGCGGAGATCCCCGGTGTGGACGCGCTGCTCCGCCCGGTGACGTACGACTCGCGCCACGACACCCGCGAGGCGATCGAAGACGACGACCGTTTCCTGCACGGCCTGGACGAGACGTTGCGCGAGCTCCACGACGGCTCGACGATCTTCGCGACCGTCTCGGCGATGGTCGGCCGCTACCTCGGGCTACAGCGTTGCGTGTTTTGCGACATCTCCGCCGAACGCAACGAGCTCGTCGTGCACCCCGGCTTCGAGACGGAGGCGCCCAGCATCGTCGGGACGACGACGCTGGACGCCTTCGGCACGGACGCGAGACACTGGGTGCTCGCAGGCCGGATCATCGCGACGTCGGACACCATGACCGACCCGCGCTCCAGGGATCGTTACGAGAGCACGTACGCGCCGCTCGGGATCCGATCCAGCGTCGCGGTGCCGCTCATGCGCTCGGGGCTCTGCGTCGGCGCGCTCTCCGTGACCTGCGCCGCGCCCCGCACCTGGACGGCCCGCGACCTCGCCCTCTTGCACGCGGCCGCCACGAAGACGTGGTCCTTCATCGAGCACGACCGCACGCGGAAGACGCAGGAGGCGCTCGTCCAGCAGCTTCGCAGCGAAAATTCCGAGCTCGAAGCGCGAGTGCAGGCGCGCACCGCGGAGCTGACCGCGGCGCTCGCCGACCGCGAGGCGCTGCTCGTCGAGCGCGACCGCGTCGCCGAACAACTGCGGCGCGACATCAGCGAACGCATCGCCGCCGAGCAGGCGCTCCGCGAGAACGAAGCACGCTACCGCAGCCTCTTCCACGATTCGCCCACCGCCCTGTGCGAGCAGGATTTCTCCGGGGTGAAGGCGTACCTCGACGAGCTGTCCGCTTCCGGCGTGGCCGACCTCGCGGCGCACCTGAGATCGCATCCCGACGTCGCCGCCGCGGCGGCGCGGCGCATCCGCTTCACCGAAGTGAACGACGCGACGCTCGCCATGTACGAAGCGAGCAGCCGCGAGGAAATCCTCGCGAACTGGCCGAGGCTCTTCGACGAGCAAATGCTCAAGGTCTTCGTGGAAGAGCTCTGTTTCCTGCTCGAGGGCAAGGCGGCGCTGTTCGCCGCGCGGACGTCGACCCGCACCTTGAAGGGGAGAAGGAACGAGATCGCCTTCAGGCTGACGGTGCTGCCCGGCTCCGAGCGGACCTGGGGAAAGCTCGTCGCCTCCATCTTCGACATGACCGCGTACCACGAGGCGGAGCGCAAGCTGCACGCCGCGCTTCGCGAGAAGGACGTCCTCTTGAAGGAAGTGCATCACCGGGTGAAGAACAACCTCCAGGTCATCTCGAGCCTCTTGCACCTCCAGGCTCAATACGTCGAGGACGCTGCGACGCGCGCCGTGTTCGCGAGCAGCCAGAGCCGGGTTCAGTCGATCGCGCTGGTCCACGAGAAGCTCCATCAATCGCGAGAGCTGTCGCACGTGAAGCTCGCGGAGTACCTGAAGACGCTCGTCGGTGAGCTCCTCTCCGCTCACAGCGCCGCGGAGCGGGGGATCTCGTCTTTCGTCGAGGTCGCGGACATCAGCCTCTCCGTGGACCTGGCGATCCCCTGCGGGCTCATCGTGAACGAGCTCGTCACCAACGCGCTGGAGCACGCCTTCGCGCCGAAGGCGTCCGGCACGGTGGTCGTGCGCGCGGCCCGCGCCGGCACGCCACCGCACATCGAGCTCAGCGTCGGCGACGACGGCGTCGGCCTCCCCGAGCGCGACGGCGCGGCGACGCCTTCGACCCTGGGGCTCGACCTGGTGTTCACCTTCGCCGAGCAGCTCCGCGCCGAGGTGGAAATCGCTCGGGACCGCGGGACGTGCTTCGTGTTCCGATTCCGGGAGGAGGCGGCGTGACGAATTCGACGCCGGCGAAGACCGTCCTCGTCGTCGAAGACGAGCGCGTCGTCGCCAAGGACCTGCAACACACGCTCGTTCGCCTCGGCTATCGCGTGCCGCTGACCGTCGCGTCCGCGGAAGACGCGGTGCGGGCCGTCGCCCGAGAATGCCCGGACATCGTCCTCATGGACATCCGGATCCGCGGCGAGCTCGACGGCATCGACGCAGCGGCCATCCTGAAGAAGCGCTTCGACGTGCCCGTGGTGTACCTCACGGCGTACGCCGATCAGGAGACCGTCGCGCGCGCCAAGACGACCGAGCCGCTCGGCTATCTGCTGAAGCCCGTGAAGCTCGACGAGCTGCGCACGACCGTGGAGGTCGCGCTGCACAAGCACGAGATGGAGCGACGCCTGCGCGAACGCGAGCGCTGGTTCGCGACCACCCTCCGTTCGATCGGCGACGCCGTCGTGTCCACCGACGCCGGCGGCCGCGTCACCTTCATGAACCCGGTCGCCGAGACGCTGACCGGGTGGACGACGACGGAGGCGCGCGGCCGCCACGTGTCGGACGTCGTGCAGCTCGTCGACGAACAGACGAAGCAGAAGCTCGAAGACCCCATCACCTCCGCGCTGAAGAGCGGGAGGATCATCCACGTCGACGGCTCGCTGGTCGCGCGCGAGGGACATCGGCGGTCCATAGCCGACAGCGCGGCGCCCATCGTCGACGACGACGGCAGCACCGTGGGCGCGGTCATCGTGTTTCGCGACGTCGGCGAGCAGCGCAAGGTTCAGAACGACCTCGAGCTCACCGACCGCCTCGCGTCGCTCGGCACCATGGTCGCGAGCGTCGCTCACGAGATCAACAATCCGCTCACGCTCGTGCTCGGCGGCATCGGGATCGCGCTCGACGAGCTCCGGCGGAGAAAGCTCGAGCTCGGCTCGCCGAAGTGGCTCGACGACTTGTGCACGACGCTGTCGCAGGCCGAGTTCGGCTCGGAGCAGATCAAGAACATCGTCGCCGACCTGCGCACGCTGTCGCGGCCGCCGTCCCTGGGAGCGGACGTCGACGTGCGGCGCGCGATCAACTGGGCCCTCGAAGCGGCCGATCACGAGATCCGCGGGCGGGTGAAGGTGACGACCAGCTTCGCCAAGGCCCCGCGCGTCAAGGCCGACGAGACCCGCCTCGGTCAGGTGTTCATCAACTTATTGGTGAACGCCGCGCAGGCGATGAAGGGGCAACCGCGCGAGGCGAGCGAGATCTCCATCAAGACCTCCGTCGACGCGGACGGACGGGTCGTCGTCGACTTCACTGACACCGGTCCCGGCATCCCGGAGGACATGCTCGAGAAGATCTTCGATCCCTTCTTCACGACGAAGAAGGACCGCGGCGGAACGGGCCTCGGTCTCTCGATCTGCCGCGGGATCGTGGCGTCGCTGGGCGGCAGCATCACCGTCGAGAGCACCGTCGGCGAAGGCACGTCGTTTCGCGTCGCCCTGCTTCCCCTGCCCGACGACGGCCGCCCCCCGTTGCCGAGCATCCCGCCCGAAGCCGCGCCCGAGGCGGCGTCCGTGCTCGTGGTCGACGACGAACCCATGATCCTGAGGCTCGCCCAGCGCGTGCTCGGCGGTCGTCACAACGTGACCGTCGCGGCGAGCGCGAAGGAGGCGCTCGACGTTCTTTCGCGCGACGCGCGGTTCGACGTCATCCTCTGCGACGTCCAGATGCCGGGCTTCACCGGAGCGGACTTGTACGAGCAAATCCTGCTGCGGCACCCGGAGCTCGCGTCGCGAGTCGTCTTCGTCAGCGCCTCGGCGTTCACCCCTCGGGTCATGGAGTTTCTGGCGTCGGTGCCGAACCGCTGCCTTCCAAAGCCGTTCGATCGGACGGATCTCGAGCAAGCCGTGGCGCAGGGCATCCGCGACCACGGCCTCGCGCGCGACGACGCGGAAGAAGAGCGCTGAGCTCCCGCTAACACGACGGATCGTGATCTGTTCCGCCAAAGACTCCAACGGTAGTGCTAGCGAGAACACTCAGATGCGCTCCACCAGCGCTTTCGTGAAGGCCTTCGTGCCGAGCGAGCCGCCCAGGTCCTTCGTCTTCTGCCCTTCCTCGAGCGCCTTGTTGTAGGCCGCCTTGATGCGGTCGGCCGCCTCGCGGCACTCGGGGTCGTCGCGCTCGTCGGCGAGGTGATTCAGCATCATCACGCCGCTCATCAGCAGCGCCAGCGGGTTCGCGATGTCCTGGCCGGCGATGGTGGGGGCCGAGCCGTGGACGGCCTCGAACACCGCGTCCTCGTCGCCGATGTTCGCGCCCGGCGTCACGCCCAGGCCTCCGACGAACCCGGCGCACAGATCGGACACGATGTCGCCGTACAGGTTCTCGCAGAGCAAGATGTCGAACTGCGTCGGATCTTGCACGAGCCGCATGCTCGCGGCGTCGATGATCATCTCTTCGTATTCGATGTTCGGGTAGTCGCGAGCGTGCACGCGGCGCGCCTCTTCGATGAACATGCCGTCCGTGAGCTTCATGATGTTCGCCTTGTGCAGGACGGTCACCTTGCGCCGCTTGCGATGCGTCGCGTAGCGGAAGGTCCACAGCGCGATGCGGTGACACGCGGCCCGCGTGGCCACCTTCATGGACGCAACCACGCCGTCGGTGATCTGGTTCTCGATGCCGCTGTACAGGCCCTCGGTGTTCTCGCGCACGATGACGAGATCGACGTTCTCGTACCGTGTCTTCACGCCCGCGAGCGAGCGCACCGGGCGCACCGCGGCGTAGAGGTTCATCGTCTTTCTGAGGGCGACGTTGATCGAGCGGAAGCCCTTGCCGATGGGCGTCGTGCACGGTCCCTTCAGCGCGACGTGATGCTGCCGGATCGCGTCGAGCGTCTCTTCGGGGAGCAGGTCCTTGTGGCCCGCCTTCACCGCGGCCTCGCCGGCCTGGTGCTCCACGAAGCGGACGGGGGCGCCCGCCGCTTCGAAGACCGTACGCACGGCGGCCGAGACCTCGGGCCCGATGCCATCGCCAGGAATCAGAACGACTGTATGCATGTTCGGCTACCTCGTCTCCGCGAAGCTTACAGCGCATCACACGGACTTCGACCTCTAAAAACGGGGACGCCGCGCATCCCACATCGTCGATGGCGGTGTGGTCTCGTGTTCGTTTCGATGGAGCGCGGGCTTCGCGCCGGCCTCCCTCCTTCGAAGGCCACGAGGGCGTGGTATGTTGTTAGTTTGAATGCCGAGTACGAAATCACTCCCGAGCTCAGAGAATGCCTTCCTGCGTGGCCTGGTGCAGAAGGTGTTGGACGCAGCCGAGACGCAGACGGAAGCGGCGCAGCGGCTCGGGGTTTCACAGTCTTACCTGAACGAGTTCATCGGCGGGACGCGCGGCGCCGGGCCGAAACTGCTCAAGGGCCTGGCAAAGCTCCACCCGAAGAAATCGGCGCGGCTGCTCGGCCTATCGGACGGCGACGACGAGAACGGAGAGTCCTCGGCTGATCCGCGCAACGAAGCCGAGCGCGCCGTCGACGACGAGTTCGGGCGGGAGTTCGACGCGACCGTGCGCAATACCCTGGTCGAGGCCGTGCAATACGCGGCGCAACGCGGCCCGCGCTTCTTCCGGCAGACATGGTGGCGCATCCTCCTCGAAGATCGCAAGAGCGTGACGCCGAACGGACACCCCATAGATCCGATCGCCCTCGGCGAGCGGCTCGTCGCGCGAGCGCAGGCCGACGACGACGAAGCGCGCAGGGGTCGCTTTGCCGCCCTGCAGGGCGCGGCCAACGACGACGAAGACGACAAGCGGCCGACCTTGCCGGTACCGAGGAAGAGCGCGCCGCCGACTCGCCGCGCGGCGCGGCGGGAGCTCGCGCTCGCCAAGAAAGCCCCCTGACGCGGCGGCGATCGCCCCGGCGATCGCCCGCGCCGCCAACCGCGCTCGTCGAGATCGCCGGGCGTTCGGGCTGCGTCCGGTCGGCACGCGCGTTGCGTTCGGAGCGCCTCATGTCTTCGAGCGTGAACGCGGCCGTCACCATACAGGGCACGCCCCTCGGCCTCGCCGTCGCGCAGACGAGCACGCTCACGGGTCTCGAGTCGCGGCCCATCCGGGTCGAGGTGTGCAGCACGCGCGGGCCGTCCTTCTTTCAGATGGTGGGGCTCGCCTACGCCGCCGTGCGAGAGTCGCGGGTGCGCGTCGCGAGCGCTCTCGCTCGCCTCGGCGTGCTCCTCGACGAGTACGCCATCACCGTGAACCTCGCCCCGGCGGATCTGCGGAAGACCGGCTCCGCTCTGGATTTGGCGCTCGGCGTGGCGGTGCTCGCCGCGGTGGGGAAGCTGCCCGAGGGCGCCCTCGACGGCGTCCTCTTGCTCGGCGAGCTGTCGCTCGACGGCGGCCTGCGCCCGATCCGCGGAGTGTTGCCGCAGCTCGAAGGCGCGCGCGTCCGGGGTCTCACCTCGGCCATCGTGCCGGAGGCGAACGGCGCCGAGGCGGGCCTGGTGGAAGATCTGCCCACTTACATTGCCGGGTCTATCGACGCCGTCGTCGCGCACCTGTGCCGGAGGGCGCGTTTGCCGCGGGCGCACCGGACGGACTTCACGCCGGAGCTCGACGCCGCGCTGGGAGATCTCGCCGACGTCCGCGGGCAGTCCACGGCCCGGCGCGCGCTGGAGATCGCCGCGGCCGGCGGGCACAACCTCCTCTTGCTGGGGCCTCCGGGCGCGGGCAAGACGCTGCTCGCGCGGCTCTTGCCGACCATCTTGCCCCCGCTCACCTTCGACGAAGCCATCGAGACGACCGCGGTACACAGCGTCGCGGGCCTCGTAGAGGCCGAAAAGGGAGTCGTCACGCGCCGGCCGTTCCGCGCGCCGCATCACTCCGTCAGCGAGGCGGGGCTCATCGGCGGCGGCGAGCTTCCGCGCCCCGGGGAGGTGAGCCTCGCCCACAACGGCGTGCTCTTCCTGGACGAGCTCCCGGAGTTCCGGCGCGACGCCCTCGAGGCGCTGCGCCAGCCGCTGGAAGACGGACGCGTCTGCATCGCGCGCGCGAAGGCGCGGGCCTGGTTTCCGGCGCGCGCGCTGGTCGTCGGCGCCGCCAATCGCTGCCCGTGCGGCAACCTCGGGCATCCGGCCCGCCCCTGCCGCTGTCCGCCGAAGGCGCGGCGCGCGTACCTCGCGCGCATCTCCGGTCCGCTCCTCGATCGGCTCGACGTCCACGTCGGGCTGCCGCCCGTCGACGTGCGCTCCCTGGTCGGCGCGGTGAAGGCAGAATCGTCGGAAACCGTGCGCGCTCGCGTCATCGCGGCGCGCCATGTGCAGGGCGCGCGCAAGGCCGCGGGCGTCACCTGCGCCGCGTACAACGCCGCGTTGCCCAGCGGAGATCTGGCGGAAGTCGCGCCCCTCGACGCCGCGTCTCGAAAGCTCGTCGCGGAGGCCGTCGAGCGGCTCGGCCTCAGCGCGCGCGCCTTCGCCAAGGTCGTCCGCGTCGCGCGGACCATCGCGGATCTCGAGGGCGCCCGGGACGTGCGCGCGCCGCACGTCGCCGAGGCCGTGCAGGCGCGCATCCTCGACCGCGAGCTCACTCCTTGAGCGGGACGTAGAGCTCGGTCCGGAGCTCCGACTTCGGCACGTCCGCGGGTGTGTTGCGATAGATCTCGTAGCTTACGCCGTCCGTGACGCGCGCGCCGCTCTTCGGGAGCCATTCGCCCATCAGACGGGCCCAGGCATCTCCCAGCTCTTCGTACGGGCCGACGTGCGTCGTGCAGGCGTAGCGACCCGAGGGCAAGCGCAGCTCGCCCAGGCCGGCCGGGAGCTTCGCGTCGCGCGAAACGACGAGCGCCGCGTCGGAGCGGAGCTCCGACTCCGGGGTCGTCTCCGGGTCGTCGTGATAGATGGCGATCATCGCGCTCTCCGGACCGAAGAGGCGCGCCCCCGCGGCGAGCTGTCCGAGGCGAGCGAAGGCTTCGGAGATCCGGTTATAGGGACCGCGATGACTCACGGTCGCGACGCGAAGCTCGGGCATTTCCTTGATCGTGACGTCCATGTCGCCTCCTCGTCGATTCAACACGATCGGCGTGACGGCCGCGCGAGCGGCGTCGAAGTGAATGCCGGAACGCGCGGCGAGCTCGCTCTGGGGCGGGCGCCCGCACGAAGGGTCGTGCTCGCGATGGCTGCGCCGGAAGTCCGTCGGGGAACAGGCGTAGTGCTCGCGGAACGCGCGCGTGAACGACTCGTGTGTCTCGTAGCCGGCGGTGAAGGCGATCTCCGTGACCGGCGCGTCGCTCGAGCGGAGGGCGGACGCCGCGCGCTCGAGTCGCAGACGCCGGTGCAGCTCGAGCGGCGTTTCGCCGAGCATTCCCCGAAAGACGCGGTGGAAATGCAGCGGCGACAGCGCCGCCGTGCGGGCGAGCGCGGACAGGTCGAGCGCACTGTCCAGGTCGGACGCGACGCGCTCGGCTGCCCGCTGAACGGCGGCTTCGTAGAACGACTGCGTCTCGGGCTTCATGAAAGGCACCATAGCCGCCGCCGGCCGGCCTCGCTTGACGCCGCTTGCGATTCGCTACAGCTGTACCGAGCGACTGAAAGTCGTTCTAAAGTTCCCGTCGTGCGCGCTCGTTCGCTGGAAACCAAGGCGCTCGCGGCGATCCGGGAGCACGGCGCGCTTCTCGTGTATCCGATCGCCAATCGCAAGGCGCCGCGTTCCCTGTGGAGCGTGCTGTACCCGCGCAGCGAGATGCATTGGACGTGGGACGAGAATGCCGATGATCGCGTGGTCGGGCTCTGGCACCTGCGCGAACGCCTCGCCCGAAGTCGCAAGGTGGTCTACGCGAAATGGTTCCGTGGACGCGCGGTGTTCATGTCGCGCGAGCTGTTCACGTCGATGCTCGCGGCGGTGGCGCCCTGGAGCGTCGTGCCGTCCTTCGAGGCCCGCGAGATCCTTTCGCTGCTCGAAGAAAGCTCGCCCGAGTCGACGAAGACCGTGCGGCGCGACGCCGGTCTACGCGGCAAACAAGGCGAGCGCGTGTGGCAGCGCTCGATGAACGAGCTCTGGGCGGCGCTCTTGATCGTCGGCACGGGGGAAGTGGACGACGGCGCGTTTCCGTCGCTTCAGATCGGGGCGACACGGCTCGTCTTCGAGGACCTCTGGGACGCGGCGCTCGCGGCGAACGCCGGCGAAGCCCTCGCGCGAGCCACGGAACGACTCGCGGCCGAACCGTCGCTCCTGTCGCATTTCCGCGCGGTGCTCCGCGATCTTCGCGTCAAGGCGCCTTGAGATCCGTCGCGGGCCACGCTGACGCCCGCGCGAAGAGTGCAATCGCACCGCGACGGTGGCATGAGCGTTCCATGTTCGCGCTGCGCTTCGAACGCACCGGAGATCTCTCCGCCCTCGAGCTCGTCGAGCGTCCTTTGCCGGAACCCGAGCCCGGAGACCTCGTCGTGTGCGTCGTCGCGGCTGGGTTGAACCCGAGCGACGTCAAGAACGTCGAGGGCTATTTCTCGTACACGACCCTCCCGAGGACCCCGGGCCGCGACTTTTCCGGGATCGTCGCGCGCGGCCCCGCGGAGCTCGTCGGCACGGCCGTCTGGGGTACGGGCAAAGAGCTCGGCTTCACGCGCGACGGCGGACACGCCGAATTCGTGACGGTGCCCATCAAGGGCGTCGCGCGAAAGCCGGACGCCCTCGGCTTCGAAGAAGCGGCGTGCGTCGGCGTACCGTACACGACGGCGTGGTCGGCGCTGGAGCGGTGCGGCGTATCCGCCGGACAAAACGTCGTGGTGACGGGCGCGACCGGCGCCGTAGGGCAGGCCGCGGTGGACCTCGCGACGTGGCGCGGAGCGCACGTGCTCGGTACGGTGCGCCGGCCCGCACAACGGATCTCCCTGGAGGCGCGCGGAGTCCGCGCGGCCGTCGTCGAGCACGCCGCGGCGCTTCCAGAAGCGGTATCGAGCGCTTTTCCCGGCGGCGCCGACGTCGTGTTCGACACGACGGGCGCGTACCTCGCGGAAGCGGTCGCCGCGCTGGCCGTCGAGGGTCGCATCGCCGTCATCGCCGCTCCGAGAGGCGGCAACGTCGAGGTGCCCGTCCTGCCGCTCTACCGCCGGGGCGGCGTCGTGGTCGGCGTCAATTCATTGCTCTACGACACGACGGCCTGCGCGAAGGTACTCGATCGCCTCGGCGCGGCCTTTGCCGCCGGCAAGTTGCCGCCACCCCGAGATTTCACGGTCACGCCATTCTCGGGAGCGCTCGCGGCCTACGCCGACGTGAAGGCGGGAAGCGCCGGCAAACGCGTCCTCGTCATGAGCCGTCCCTAACACTACCGTTAGAGTCTTTGGCGGATCACGATCTGCGCGGGATCGCCACGAGCCACGGAACGAACCGGCGAAGCCGGAGGAGGCTGCTTTTTCCGGGCTGATGGCGCGCGACGTCCCGGTCGACGCTGCCTCCAGCGGCCATCTCGCGACGGAGCGAAATTCCGGCAAACCGGCGAGGCCCGGCTCGCTAGGGAAGTCGCACGGCTCGCGCGTCCAGCGCCGCCGAAGGGACGCCTCGGGGCTCCCCGCATTCTGCCCTCCCCTGGATGGGATGGCTCTTTCCCGTGCTGCACGCATGATAAGAACTACGACGAAATCCGATTGGGGCGGGGTCCGGTCGGGTATGCTCCAGGTCTGCGAGACCCGATAGGGGTCCACCTCCTTTCATTCGCACCGTAAGCGCGCGCATGTTCGATTTCGCCAACGCGGAACAGATTTCCGACTCCGAGGTGAATCGCTCGTGCTTGTCGAACGACGAGGTCCTGGACATCACCAGCGGGCGCGCGACGCGCGAGCGGTTCGCGGGGCTGAAAGCGCACGTCGATCGCTGCGATCGGTGCCGGCAGCTGGTCGAAGACGCCCGGCAGGGCTCGCCATCCGGCCGCCACCCGGTTCACTGGGACGCCACCTTCGGAGAAGGCGACGTCGTAGCGCGTCGGTATCGCATTCAGCGCTTCATCGCCCGCGGGGGAATGGGCGAAGTCTACGACGCCTTCGATCGCGATTTACACGAACGCGTTGCCCTGAAGACGGTGCTGTCCACGTCGAACGACAGCTTTCGAGCCGTGCGACGCCTCCGAGCGGAGGTCCAGCTCGCCCACCGCGTGAGTCATCCGAACGTATGCCGCATCTACGACCTCGGCGCGCACCTCTTGCCGAACGGCTCGCCGCTGAATTTCCTGACGATGGAGTTCGTCGACGGCGAGAGCCTGCGCGCGCGCGTCGAGCGTGGCCGACTGGCTCCCGAGGAATCGGTCGTCATTGCACGGCAGCTCCTGCTCGGACTCGCCGCGGCGCACGCGGCCGGCATCCTGCATCGTGACTTCAAGAGCGAGAACGTCATGCTGCGTTCGACGAAGGACGCCGTTCCCTCCGTCGTGATCATGGACTTCGGCCTGGCGAGCCCGATGGATCCCAGCGGCGCGCTCTTCACCAGCGGCGCCAACGCCCTCGTCGGCACGCCCTGCTACATGTCCCCCGAGCAACTCGAGGGCGCTCAGCTCTCGGCGGCGAGCGACATCTATTCGTTCGGCGTCGTCTGGTATGAAATGCTCACCGGGACTCTCCCGTTCTCGCTGCGCACACCGTTCGATCGACTGCGGCGCAACGCGCCTCGGCCGAGCCGGACTTGCGCCGAAGTGCCGCCGGCGCTCGACGCGCTCATCGAAAAATGTCTCGCGCGGGACAGGTCCGCCCGCTTCTCCTCCGCGGACGAGGTGCTCGACGCGCTCGACGCCATGTCCGCCCGCGTCTCGAGGATCACCGCTCGCTCCCCGCGTTTGGCGCGACCGTTCGCCGTCGCCGCTGCGGCCGCGTTCACGATCTCGCTCCTCGGCTGGGCCACGCTGAAGCCGCACGGCGCCGATCGCCCCCGGACCAAAGACCCCGCGGCCCGCGATCAGCACCGTCCGTCCCTACCCGCTTTGCCCATCCCCGAAAGCGCCGCGCAGGTCTCCGAAGGCCCGCACGGTGATGCACCGGCGCGCGCGCCGGTCGCCGAACCGCCGGGCGTCGCGCCGCCGTCGATCGTTGCGAGGCCGCGCGCCGCGCCCCCGGCGAGCGGAGTCAAGCGCGCGCACGCCCGCGTCGCGACGTCGAAACGGGGCGCCCCTTCCGGCGACACATCCGCGGTGACGCCGGCGGATCCCCCGCCGATCTCCGCGGCGGGAGAGCTAGAATCGACCAGCGCAGTTGCCGCACCGAAGGACGCCGCGGCAAAGGCTCGCTCCGGGCTCGAGCAACGGAGCGGACCAGGCGACGAGCAACCCCGCGGAGCGAAGGCTCCGCCGGCGCCGTCGCTCGAGTCGGTGCCTGGGGCGAGCAGCCGAACCGAGACGCCGGCGCGGAACGAGCACGGTTTCCTCGACCCGTTCCCGCGCCGGCGATGAGCGTCACATCGCCGCGCCGAGTCCGATGCCGAGGACGACGGCCGACGGATTCGGGCCGTCGAGCATCACGTCCTGCCACTTGACCTCGAACGAGATGTAACCCGGACCGAAGAAGTGCAGGTACTCGGCGCCCGGCGCGATGGTGAAACCCGTGCGCGAGTCCGTCGCGCAAGCACCGGTATACGCGACGGAGCCGCAGAACGTCCCTCGGGCGATGCCGACGCCGAGACCGATCTTCGGGCGCAGAACGCCGCGGCGGTGGAGCCAGAGGTCGTAACCGATCTCGCCCATCACGTCGTAGATGTTCGCGTGCCCCGAGAACGCGGCGTTCGGACCCGCGACGCCGCGCGATCCGCCCCAGAAATAATTGAAATCCGCGCCGAGATAGAGGCCGCGCTGGAACGACACTCCCGCCGTGATGCCGATGGCCGGACCGAACGGGTTCACGTCGCCGTCGAGCTGCTTGAACTGGTCGGGACCGGTCCAGATGCCGTAGTCGAAGGCCGCGCCCAACGAGAAGATCGCGTAGTCGCGATCGTACCGGCTGTGGACCCACTCGTCGGCCAAAGCGGTTTCGGCAAGCATGACAATCGAAGTGGTCACGAACACGGAACACAAGAGCGCCCGAATACCCATCCTCAAGCCTCCCGAAGAAGCGGAAACGCGACGAAGGTCATCAACTTCCGTACCAAGGAGACGATGTGCGCGAACGAGCGCGCCGAGGCGAGAAGCGCGCCGGTTTCGTTCGCCAGCGGTGTGCGAGGCGCACGGGCGGCGCTGATGGACGCCGCCACATGTGACGCTTTCGCTCCCCCCGAACATTCGACCGCCCGGGTCGTCGTGTCCGAAAAAAAGACGAGGTCGCTCCGTCACGCGTGCGGGGTTCGAATACACGAGCTCACACCGACACGCGAGCAGTGAGGCGGGGGTAATTGCTACTGGGAATTCGCGTTTGTATGGTGAACGCGAAGCCGTTCCGTCGGCCGAGCAAGTGGAGGTACGAGCTTGGAAGCGTCTCGCGCTCACATTTCGACGCCGTCCGACGAACCGCTCCCGCGCCGGATCGCCGATCGCTACGACGTGGAATGTCTCCTCGGCAAAGGCGGCATGGCGACGGCCTACCGGGCGGACGACGCCGTCACGGGCAACAAGGTCGCCCTGAAACTTCTCTCACCCAACGATTCGCGCGAGAAAGCAGCGCGCGACGTCGAGCTCTTCGAGCGCGAGTACCAGACGCTGGTCCAGCTCGCTCACCCGCGCGTCGTCCAGGCGTACGAGTACGGCGTTCACGAAGGCGCTCCCTATTACACCATGGAGCTGCTCGACGGCGGCGACTTGCAGACGCTCGCGCCGATGCCGTGGCAAGAGGCGGCCGCGGCGGCGTACGAGATCTGCTCGGCGCTCTCGATGCTCCACTCGCGGCGACTGGTCCATCGAGACCTCACGCCGCGCAACGTCCGAAGGACGAACGACGGCAAGGCGAAGCTGCTCGACTTCGGACTGCTCTCGCCGATGGGGCCGCCGGAGCTGCTCGCCGGTACGCCGCCCTTCGTCGCGCCGGAGCTCGTGAACTCCGTGTCCCTCGACGGAAGGAGCGATCTGTTCTCGCTCGGAGCCACGCTGTACTTCGTCCTCACCGGGCGGCACGCGTTCCCCGCTCGCCGCTTCGATCAGCTCCGCGACGTGTGGCGAAGCAACCCGCGCGCCCCGTCGAAGCTCGTGCCCGGCATCCCCATGGCGCTCGACGCGATCGTGCTCGCGCTCTTGCGTATCGACGCCGGCTCTCGTCCGAAGAACGCCGCCGAGGTCATGGAGCGCCTCTTGCCCCTGCTCGGACGAGCGCCGGACGACGATCTTCGCGTCGCGGCCGCGCACCTCACGACGCCGCGCCTCGTCGGTCCGACCTCGAACATCAACGCCTTTCGCAAGCGCGTCCTCCGCGCCGCGCGGCGCCACGGCGGCGGATTCTTGCTGCTGGGTGACGCTGGCACCGGCCGCTCGCGCATGCTCGACGCTTTCGTCCTCGAATCGAAGCTCGCCGGAGCGACCGCGGTCCGTGCAGGCGCTTCGAACGCCGGCGCCCCGTTCGGCGTCGTCGCGGCGCTCGCCGCCCGGCTGCACGCCGCTTCGCCGTCGACCTCGGTGGCCGCGGCGCGCAGGGACCCAGCGGTGTTTTCCACGCTGTTCCAGGACGCCCGAGCAGCGACGGCGCCCGAGGCGGCGGAGCACGACCTCGTCGATCTGACGGCGCCGCACCTCGACCATCGCGCGCTGCACACGGCCCTGCGGGCGTGGCTCCTCGAGCTCGCGAAGGCGCGGACGCTGTCGATCGCCGTCGACGACTTCGATCAGATCGACGAAGCCTCTGCGGCCCTCCTCGCCTCCGTCGCCTCACAAGCGAAGAAACACTGCTTGGTCTACGCCTTCGGCGTCGAAACGAAGAGCATGGAGCGCGGCTCCACGGCGCTCGACATCGTCCAGAAGCACGCCGAAGAGATGGTCCTCGAACCCCTGGATCTCGCGCAGACGAGCGAGCTCCTGGCGTCGATGTTCGGCGACGTTCCGAACCTGCAGCTGCTCAGCCGGCGGCTCTACGGCCTCTGCGCCGGGCGACCTCGCGAATGCGTGATGCTCGCGCAGTTCCTCGTCGACCGCGGCGTCATCACCTACGGCGGGGGCAGCTTCACGCTGCCGAGCGAGATCCCGGAGGGGATGCTCCCCGCGAGCGTGGAAGAATCCCTCGCGGAGCAGCTCGGTCGATTGAAGCCCGCCGCGCGAAGGGCCGCGGGGCTGCTCGCGCTCGAGATCACCGAGCGGCTGAGCCGGGCGCAGCTCGCCCGCGCGCTCGCGTCACCGGCCAGCGCGGTGGACGTCGCCGTCGACGAGCTCGTGACGTTGCGCATCGTGTCGGGCGACGCCTCCGGCTATCAACACCGAGAAGCAACGCTCACGCGCTTGCTCGCGACGTCCCTGTCCGAGGACGAGCGAAGAGACATGCACGACAGGCTCTCCGAGCTGGAGAGGACCGTGTCCACGCCGCTCGCCTCCGTGTACCACGAGCTCAACGGCGGAAACCCCGAACGCGGCCTCGTGCACCTGCTCCCGCTCATTCAAGAGAGCGAAGCGAGAGTCCAGCTCGTCACCGGCACGGTCGACGAGCTCGGCGGAGCGCGTTCGGCCGAGGTGCTGAAAGCGGCCGTGGCCGTCGCCGAGAGGACGAACCGACCGAAGCGCGATCTTCAATCGCTGTGGGTGATGCTCGCCGGCGTCGCCGCCATCGAAGACGCGCGTTGCTTCTACGAGCTACCGCCCGCGTGGCTCGATCAGCTGAAGCGCGACAGCGGCTGGTCCGACTGGCAGGGCCTCGACGCTTCGCTCGAGGGACCGACCCGCTCCATGATGGCGGTCGGAATGGCGGCTCAGCGTTACGGCGCGCTCGCCGAGCCGGAGCGCGTGCTGTCGCCGCCCGACGCGATCCGCCAGCTCGTCGGTTACGTCGTCTTCGCCATCGCCGTCGGCGCGCGGGTGCACGACTTGCCGCTTCAAGCCTCGCTGCCCGAGCTCCTCGTCCCCTTCGCGCCGCTCGATCCGACGGTGCGAGTCATGCTGGCCAACGCGCGCGGCACCTTGCTCAACGGGCTGGGCAAGCGGGAAGCGGCTCGACAGATCTTCGCGGGGCTGGTCCACGAGCTCGATTCGGTGGCGGACGCCCCCGGATACCTTCACAAGGTGAAGGCGGCGATCCTGCAGACTCTCGCCGAGATCGACGCCTCGCTCGGCGTGACGTCGCCGTTCACCGAGCGCCTCGATCGCGAAGCGGTGGATGCGTACCAGCGCGTGGGCGCGCGGTACGTGCAAAAAGTCACCGCGCTGCATCAGGGCGATTGGGAAGCCGCGGAGCGCTTTCGCCAGCAAGCGGAGCTCGAGATGCTCCAGAGCCGCGTGCGTCCGATGTTCTCCACCCTGGGCCAGGAGCTCGAAGCGCACGCGATGGCGCGCGACCTCACCGGGCTGCGGCAAGTCCGCGCCGCGATCCACAAAATGGCCGAAAAATACCCGGGGTGGGCCCCGGTGCGGCGGGTCGCCGACGCGCAGTATCAAAGACTCTGCGGCGAGCTCGAGGCCGCGCTCGCGACGGCGCGCGAAGCTCGGTCGGCGGAGGCTCTCGCGGCGCTCCGATCGCCGTGGGTGTTCCACTCCGCGGCGATCGAGGCGGAGGTGCTGCTGGACCTCGGACGCCCCGCGGAAGGGCTCGAGGCGGCGAAGAGCGCTCTCGCCGAATGCGAACGCGAAGGCATGCGCTGCTTCGCGCGCGCGCTGTCGTCGGCCGCGGCGCTCTGCGAAGCGAAGCTCGGAGATTTCCAGGGCGCGGCGGAGCGCCTCGAGCGGATCGTCGCCGAGCAGCAGGCGCTCGGGATAACCGGGCTCGCTCTCGGGAGGTCCTACGAATACCGCGCGCGGATCGCGATCTGGGCCCTCGACGTGGACGCCTTCGAGCGCTTCGCGAAGCTCACCGCCGAACGCTATCGACCGGGCGAGAGCTCCGTGCTCGGCGCCCTCTACGAGCGGCTCATGGAGGAAGCGCGCCTCGCCGGCATCGGCGTCGAGGGGCAGATCCACTCGATGAAAGCCGACGAGCGGAACAGCACGCACACGTCGAGCTGGGAGAGCGTCAGCGCGGCGCTCTCGAGCTGCGCGGATCGCCGCACCCGCGCGGAGCGAGCGCTCTCGCTGCTCTGCGAGGGCACCCCGCCGCGTCGCGGACACCTCTACTTGCTCGGCAGCGCCGGACTCGAGCTCGTCGCCACGAACGACTTGCGGAGCGACGCTCAGGCGTTGCTGAAGTTCGCCCAGGAGCGCCTGGACGCGGAGCTCGAGCCGTCCGCGACGATAACGGGGATCCTCGAAACGGCCGCGATGACGTCCTACCGGCTCACCTGGACCGACTCCGCCGGCGTCGAGTTCACCACCGTGCTGCTCGCCGCTCCCGACGAAGACGGGGCCATCATCAGCGGCGTGTTGGTGCTCGCGGAAGAAGGCTCGCGCGGGCGCCATTTCGACGAAATCGTCGCCGCCGTCACCCGCGCCAGCATCGAATCGGGGGATGCGATCGGTCTACGGCCGATGTGAGCGGCGCTCGCACGTCACTTGGCGGATTTGTTCGGGGGATTGAACAGGAAGAGGGAAGGGCGGAAGATTTTTTGGGGGGCGCTCCGTGCGGCGCGAGCGGCGCTGGAACGGCGTTTCGCCGAGACTGACGAGGAGAATGCCGCGCGTGTCCGTGAAACCCCAAATCCTTCTAATCTTCCCTCTTCCTGTTCCCCTCTCCTGCGTCGTGCGTCGTGCGTCGTGTGCGTTAGCGGCCGGCCATGCGGCGGTATGTGAGGGGGGTTTGTCCGGTCCAACGCCGGAAGGCGCGGTGGAAGGCGGCGACGTGCGAGAAGCCTAGCCGGTACGATAGCTCGGAGAACCCGATGTCGCGGTTGCCGACGGAGTCGAGCGCGAGCTTGCGACGGACGTCGTCGACGAGCTCGCGGAAGGTGGTCCCTTCGCTCTCCAGCCTGCGCGCCAGGGTGCGCATGCTCATCGCCAGCTCCGCCGCCACGTCGGCGATCTCCGGTGCGCCGAGCGGCAGGCGCTCGTGGATGATCCGTCGCACGTCGGCGGTGACCGTCTTCGTCTGTACCATCTTGCCGAGCGTCTGGTCCGCGACGGGCACCAGGACGGCGTGAAGGTTCGGGTCCGCGGTCGGAAGCCGGAGCTCGAGCAGCGCCTTGTCGAACCCGAAGCCGACGAACGGCGCGCTGAAGCGCACCGTCGCCGGCGCGAAGGTCCGCTCGTACTCCGAGAGCTTCTCCGGCGCCTGATGCGCGAAGTACACGGTGACGTCCGAGATGCGCTTGCCGAGCCACTCCTTCACGTGGTTATTGAAGAAGCTGCCCACCTGGAAATCGACCGCGGCGCGAGGGAGCACGACGGAGTTCTCGAAGCGCACGAAGACCATGTCGTCCTCGTATTGAATGTTCACGTCGAGCGCGTCGTTGATGAGACGGATATAACGTGACGATTGCTCCATCGCGTCGCGTACCGTCGGCGACGAGCTCACGACGTAATAGAACGCGCCGGCGTCGCCGATGACGTGCCGTCGCGCCGCCCGCAGCCCCAGGTCCGGATCGTGGGTGAGCTCGAGCGCGACAGCCAGCGCCTGGTGCGCCACCTCGACGAGGACGCGGTCCCCCATGTTCTCCAGGAGCTTCGTCGAGAACCCGGGGATATCGTCGTATTCCTCGAGGAGCTCCATGAAGGAATGCATCAGACGCGCGGAATAAGTCGGGCGGTCGCGAGAGCCGGAGTCGGCCATTTGCTTGATTGTACTTCCCAGGAGCGCGTGGTGCGCTGGCAGGAGGGGGCAAGGATACACGCAAAAGCGCGGTTTGCCTGGGGTTCACGGTTGCCCGCAACAGCTAACTGATTGGCGCCAAGGGTAATTTCCACCGGTCAGCGCGTTGGTTACACCCTCCCTACCCCTCGGTACAGAGAGCGTAGGAGCGTAGGTGATCATGATTAATCGCGCGCGGTACGTGGCATTCACTTGTCTGTCGTTGGTCGTCGCTTGTTCGAGCAAGAGCGAGAGCGGCTCGAGCGCCGAATCGCAGACGCAAGGCCCCGATGCGGAGGCGCCTGTCGACGACAACTGCCCCGTCGTGGTGAAGGACGAGGATTGCGACAAGTCGTTGCGCCCGTTCGTCTTCGTGCACGGAACGTACGGTTCGGGCGACAACTTCGCACATGTCGCAGCTCTGCTCACCAGCAACGGCTATTGCCCGGATCACATCGTCGCCGTCGAATACAACTCGCTCGGAGACAGCCCCGGCGCGAGCTGCGACGCCACGCCGAAGCCGCAAGGTTGCGGGAAGATCGACGCGGTCGTCAACGACATCATGGCGAAGACGGGCGCCACGCAGGTGGATCTCGCCGGACACTCGCAGGGCACCGCGCACTGCGGCACCTACCTCGCGGACGCGGGCAACGCCAAGAAGGTCGCTCACTACATCAACTTCTCCGGGTCACCCGACGTGGGTGACACACCCACGCTGAGCCTTTCGTCGCAGCACGACCTCGGCAACACGCCGCATCACGCCACGGGCAAGAACGTCACCACCTTCACGCTCATGGACGAAGACCACTTCGCGGTCGCCGCGTCGACGCGCTCGTTCGTGCAGGTTTATCAGTACCTGACCGGCAACATGCCGACGTACAACACCGTCCAGTGCGGCGACGAGCAGGTCACCATCGAGGGCCTCGCCGAGACGTTCGCGGACAACACCCCGATGGCCGGCCGAATCGAGATCCGGCCGATCGGCACGAACCCGCGTGACACGAGCAAGCCCGAGGTCACGGTGACCAACGCCGACGGAAACGGCCATTTCGGACCGTTCACGCTGCGCCGCAACGTGCCCTACGAGTTCCGCGGCTTCGACGAGCACAAGAACCTCATCGGGTATCAGTTCTTCACGCCGTTCAAGCGCAGCAATCGCCTGGTGCGGCTGCTCTCGCCCGCGTACGCGAACGACGGCAGCGGCATCGGCGGCACCATCGCCGCGGCCAGCACGGACAAGATCGTCCACGCCTCGGACGACGTCGCGCTGGTCGGCCGCTGGGCGGGCGGCGGCTTCCGGCAAGATCTCGGCGCCAGCTTGAAGATCGACGGCACGGAGATCCTCACCGACGTGACGGCGGGCTCGAAGGCGCTGGCGAACTCGAACACGTCGGGCGGAGTCGTCGGGCTCTTCATGTACGACGCCAATCAGGACCACCAGACCCAGCTCGGGATGGTCGACAGCGGTCCCTTCCTCATGTTCACCGACGTGTACATGGACGCCTCGAAGCCGCGGATGATCGACATCACCTTCACGGCGGGCAGCGAGGACACCAACGACACGAACGAGATCAAGATCCCGAACTGGCCCTCGAAGGACCAGTACGGCAATCCGGTCACCTCGCTTCTGATGCTTCAGTGAACGCCTGGACGGCGGGCGGCTGCGCTCGCGCGCTCATGGCGCGAAGCAGCCGCTCGACCGTTCCGATGCAGCTCGATTGCATCGCTCCGCCGCTCATCGCGCGGCGCTCATCGCGCGCAGATGTTCCGACAAGCTACTTACGCTGAGCCGGATACGCGGCGCGCACCAGACCGCAGGCCTTGTTGATCGCGGCCACCTTCGCGGCGCCGTCCGTCATCGCGAGCGTCGCGCCGAAGTCGCCCACGCCCGTCGGCGCGGGAGCGAGCGTGAACGACGCCGAGACGATCTGCTGCGTCTGCGCGAGCTGATCGTACGAGTCGTATTGCGCCTGGCTGCACGCGCCGGCGGCGACGCACGTCGTGGAGCTCGAGTTCGAGCAGATCTCGCAACCCTGCACGCGCGCTTCGCTCTTCGCGTGGCCGTTGTCCGGACCGGTGATGGCGCCGGTCATCGCGCACTGAGCGGAGATCGACTCGCCGGTGGCCTTCGGGTCGACCTTGAACGTGCTCTGCAGGCGCGACGCCGCGTGCCACGAGTAGGCGCGGAACGGGATGTTGTTCGTCGCGAGCCCGGGGAACTCCGCGTAGCCGTACGTCCCCGTTGGCTTCGAGAGGCGCGGGCACACCGACGGCTCGGTGTAGTCGTAAGGCGGCGGGTTCGTCGCGGTCGTCAGCAAGCCGCCGCGGGGGATCGCGAACGTCGTGATGCCGAGGTGCCCCAGGCCGTCCGGGTTGTTGAGCCACTGCGCGCCGTTCGTGATCGTGAACGCCGACCCACCCGGACAGGTGCAGGAGCTGCCCTTCGGGTGCGTCGGCCCGACGCATTCGGCGCAAGCCGGCCACGCGCCGAGGGGGTCGTCGAGCTGGATACCCGACACGAGGGCGATCGGTTGCTCCGTGTAAGTACCGCCGGGCACCACGCCCGCGAGGCTCGTCGTGATCGTCGGGTAGACGCCCAACATGCCCGGCTCCCCGAACACCTGCGTCGGTTCGTACTGCGCATGCGCGAAGCCGAACGCCGTATCGCACACGTCCGGCGTGCTGCCGCCGCACGCGACCGTCTCGGAAGTGACCGTCCCCTTCGAGGCGTCCACGGTGTTGTAGCGAATCGCCCACGCGACGGTCGGCAGCCCGCCCGCCGGCGCGCCCTCGGTCGTCTGGACGCCGAGGACGGTGATGGCCGGGTACGTAACGGTGGTGTTCGCCACGAGCGCGTAGGTGCCGGCCAGGTTGCACGCGCACTGGGGCCCGCTCGACGTCTGGATCTTCGTGAGCGGCGACGCGCACGTGCAATCGTACGAACCCGTCGTGTTGGTGCAGGTGCCGGCGACGCACGGATTGCCGCTCGCGCACTCGTTGACGTCGGTGCACGCCGTGCCCGGCGACTTCTGCGAGTAGCCCGCCTGGCAAGTGCAGACGAAGTCGTTGTTCTTCGTGTTGGGCGTCGGATCCGTGCACCCGGTGCCGTTGGCGCCGCAGGGGTTCGTCGCGCAGTCGTTGGTGTTCACGACGCACACGCCGTTCGCGACGATGTCCGTCGGCGACGGTTGCGCGCACGTGCAGAGCCGGTTGTTCGAGCAATTCGTCCCGGTGGTGCACGGCGTGCACGCCGTGGAGAGGGCGCCACAAGCGTTGCCCGTCGACACGCACGTGCCGGCGGCGTTGCACTTTCCGCCCGCGTCGCAGCTGGTGAGGCCCTTGGTGCAGGCGCCGTTCACGTTCGTGGGCTGCGCCATGCATGTGCCGCCCGAGCACACGCCGACGTTGCAAGCGTCGTCGAGGTTGGCGCAGTTCTTCGGCGTGCTGACGCAGATGCCGCCGGAGCAGGCGTCCGTCGTGCAGGGGTCGTTGTCGTCGCACCCCGCCTTCGCGCCGTCGGAGTTCGTGTGCTGGCAGCCGATGGACGAGTTGCAGGTGTCCGTCGTGCAGACGTTGTTGTCGTCGCAGGCGTTGCCGGGCTTCGTCACGTCGATGGGCGTGTGCGTGCAGCCGGTGGCCTTGTCGCAGTCGTCGACGGTGCAGAGATCCGTGTCGGAGCAGTTGATCGGATTGCCCGCGGTGCAAGCGCCGTCGAAGCACGTCGGCGCCGTCGAGCACTTGTCGCCGGTGTCGCACTGCGGATCCGCCGTGCCGTCGGCTTGCTTGCCGTACGTGCAGGTGTTGCCGTCTTGGCAGGTGGTGCCGTCGAGCTTTTCGCACGCGCCCGGCGCCGTACACGCCACTTTGCAACACGTCCCGCCGACGCAGTTGCCGGAGCCGCAGTCCGTGTCTTTGCTGCAGGCCTGCGCGTTGGCTTTCAGGCACTTGCCGCCGACGTTGACGTCGCCGCTGGGACAGCCGCCGCTATCGGGCTCGCCGCCTCCGTCGGTGTTCGACGACGCGCCCGTTCCCGTCGCGCCCGCGTTTCCCGAATCCGGGCCGGAGCCGCCGCTCTGTGCGTCAGGTCCCGGCCCCGAGCCGGCGAGGCTCATGTTCGCGCCGGTGCCGCCTTTGCCGTTGGTCGCCGAGGAGCCGCCGCTGTTCGTGGCTCCCCCGGAGTTCGACGCCCCCCCGGAGCTCGTCGCGCCACCCGTCAACCCCGCGTCGGGATTGGTTTTGCCGCCGTCCTTCGAATTCGAGAAGCTGGTCTGGTCCGAGCCACAGCCCGCGACCAAGAAAGACGAAATTACCAAGAGACGAGCAAGTGAGCGCACGGCTGCACCTCCACGAACGATCACGCCGCCGAATTCTGATGATGAGGCCCGCGTGTTTTGGACTCAACCAGTAAATGTTGTCTTTTGACGATCCAGTGACGTGACGCGCTGCGGTGGAATTATTCGAGGGCACGAGACGATACAGCTGTCGCCAGCGCGTTGAGCTCAGAAGTGAAAGGTGGCGCCGACCGAGAGCACCTCGAACGACGCGGTGTAACGGCCGGCGTTGACGACCCAGTTGGTCACTCCCTGCGGTGTGTGGGCGAACTGCGTCTGCGCCGCGACGGCGTCGGCCTTCGAGGGTGGCGGCGCATTGGGGTCGGGCAATATCTTGCTGCCGATGGGGTTCCCGGTGGTGGGGCTCGTAACCGTCGCGCCGACCGCCTGACTCTGATTCGGAGGCGGGGCCACCTCCACGGTCTCGGATCGGATCTGAGTCGCGCCGACCCGCAGGTCCCATGAGCCGAAGCGCGCCATGATGCCGATGCTCGCGCCGATGCGCTGGAAAGAGAACGCGCCGACGTTCGCGTACGCCAGGTCGACGCCGGGGCTTTCGTAGAAGACGCCCGCGTTCACCGCGAATTTGCGCGGGAGCACGGAGTAACTGCCGCCGACCCGCAGCGCGTAGTTGTCGCGCAGATGGCGATCGAAGGTCAGCGTGCCCAGATCGCTCGCTTTTACGGTGCTCTGCTCCGTGCCGCCCGTCGCCTTTTGGTAGAGGAGCGTCGCGTCTTGCCCGAGAGTGACCGAGCTGTTGCTCGTCCGCGCGTCGAACGTGTAGTTGAAGTCGAACTCGACGTCCCAGCGCTCGGTGGCCATCGGGTCGCCGCCGGGAGCTTTGTCGTCCTTCAGAAGACCCGCGTAACGGATCGCTCCCGTCGCCGCCCAGGGTAACCGCACCGTGACGTCGGAGAGGCGGACGGGAGCGTTCTTGTACGGCACGTACTGGTACTGCGCGCTGATCCCCTGATACGGGCGATTGTAGGTGTTGGTCTCGAAGACCACGTCGCCCGAACCGTGGAGGTCGTCGCTCCATTTGAATGCCCCCATGACGTCTAGCCCGGGAATCGGCTTCGCGTGCACGGAGAACGTGAGCGCCGGAATGAAGAGATCCTGGGTGTAGACGGTCGACAGGATGGCGCTGCTCGGCGACGTGCCGCTACCGGGAGGGACCTGTACCTGAGACTGCCGCGCGGCGATGCTGGTGATCTGGAGCGTCATGCCCGCAGCGAGCTCCGACATGAACCGATACGCGAGCGAAAACGAGGGATCCGACGCGTAGACCGCCGTTTGCTTGATGAGCGTGCCGCGCGTGGGTGTCGGACGCGGACCGTACGGCGTTTGCACCGTGCCGTCGTCGCCGCCGAACTGTTGCCCCGGGACGAGCACCGGGTTCAGAAAGCCGATGCCATAAGCGAGATCCTTCGTGATGTGCCCTTGGGCGGCGAGCTGTGGAACGGGGAACGTGCCCGCCGAATTGCAAACCGGCGACAGCGGCGTGACCGCGTAGCCCGGGGGATTTCCGGTGCTGGTGTCGTTCTGTGGCCCGAACCCGGACGAGGTGCTCTTGGCGTCGCCCCATCCGTAATATCCGTAGGGAGCGACGCACATCTTCTGAAAGGGTGTGTCCGCCCCGACGTAGATCTGCCCGCCCGGGATGAACGCCAGCGCGGCCGGGTTCGTCACGATCGCCGTCGCGTCTTCCGGACGCGCGGCGACGGCGCCGCCGCGCGACACGGAGGCGACGCCGCCGGGCATGAGCGTCGTCCCGTTGGCGTGCGCCACCACGGACAGACACGTCGAGAAGAAGAGAACAGCCGTCGAAGGGACGTGGCGCATGCCGGTGGCTCGGCGGCGGACTCTAACCCGAAGTGCTCAGTTCGGGGTGGTGCAAGTGACGGTCGGGTCGTGCATCGCGGGGCCCATCACCATCTGCTGGACTTGCGCGCACGAGAACGTGTCCCCCACGTTCCCGATCTTCACCAGATGGAACTTGGCGGTGCTGTTCTGTACCTGGTTCTGATCGTCGTCGAGGCGGTCGACGTCCGCGTCCTCGCAGGCCTCCTGCGACTTCCAGTCGCCGGGCATGCAGGTGATGTCCTTGCTCCAGTTGGGGCAGCTCGTGTTGGAGGGGTCGCAGTTGCCCTTCGCGACGTGCGTGCAGCTGTGCACCCGGCCATCGGTCTTCTCGTTGATGACGGTGCCGCTCAGGTGCGAACAGTCGTCCACCTGGCCTTCCAGGTGCGTAATGACGCGGAGCGCGACGCTCACGCAACCCGCCCGTTCGGCGATATAGAAGGTTCCACCCGCGCTGCCGGGCTTGACGGGCAGGTAGCTGTAGTGCCCGGTGCCCGACTGGGTCGTCTCGCTCGGCACGTGAGGCCACAGCGTCCAGCCAGGCTCGCCGTCGCCGTCGGTGTCGACCCACGTCGTGACGTCGGAGTGCGACGCCGGCCACGCCGCGTGGAGCGGATCGCTGCCCAGATCGATGCCGATGACCGCCGCCTCGCTCGGGCTCTTGAACGTCGAACCGGGGACGAGCGCGCGCACGTCCCACGTCGCCCCCTGCTCCGGCTCGACGTTCTCGAAGGACGCGAGCGGCACGTACGTCGAGTACGTCTCGTGGAAGTACGGGCTCAAAAGATCCGGCGTGCGATCCGAACCGCAGCCCTTCGAGCGCGTCATCAGGGTGTTGCCGTCGTATTCGAACTCGCTGTAGCCGTAGACGTAGGCGTGCACGTTCCCCGCTTTGATGAGGACGTCGTCGACGCCTTGCTGGATCGGCGTCTCCTTCCAGCACGTGGCCACGTCCTGGACCGAAGCCCAGACGCCGGACAAGTCACAGTAGCAGCCCGTCTTGCCGTCGCCGACGAGCCCGCCCGTGCACGAGCAAGTAGACGAGCCGCGCGTGTTCACGCACGTCGCGTTCGACGCGCAGCCGCCGTTGTCCTTCGCGCACTCGTCGATGTCGGTGCAGGTGTTGCCGTCGCCGGTGAAGCCGGAGTTGCACGTGCACTCGTAGCTCCCGTCGGTGTTCTTGCAAGTCGCGTCGGGGTGGCACGGCGACGGCGATTGCTTGCACTCGTTCACGTCCGCGCAATTGCCGGACTTGTCCAGCGCGTAACCCGGCTTGCACGTACAGGCGTACCCGCCGTTCGTGTCGTTCGTGCAGAGCATGTCGTCGCCGCAACCGCCGTTGTCGGTGGCGCACTCGTCGACGTCGGTGCAGCTCCCCGGCGAGCCCGTGAAGCCGGGCGCGCACGCGCACGTGCCGTCCGTGTTGCACACGGTGTTCGGCGGATCGCTGCCCGCGCCGTCGCAGTCGGCGCCGCACTGGGTGGACGCGGTGCAGGTCTTGCCGTCGCCGACGTAGCCGGGCGCGCAGGCGTCGCAGGTGGCGGCCGCGCCGGCGTCTCGACACAGGCCGTTCGGCGAGCAGACGCTGGAGTCGGCCATCGCCGCGTCGCAGAGCGGCGTGCACGCCTTGTTGCCGTCCCCGGAGAAGCCCGGGTTGCACGCGCAGTCGTAGCCGCCGAACGTGTTCACGCAGCCGGCATTCGCCGCGCACGAGTACGTGTTCATCTTGCACTCGTCGACGTCGCCGCAGCCCTTGCCGTCGCCGGTGAAGCCGGCGTTGCACGTGCACGTGACGCCGGATTTGCCGTTCGAGCACGTCGCGTTGGGATCGCAGACGTCGCTGTCACCGCCGCATTTGCTGGCCGCGGTGCAGGTCTTGCCGTCGCCGATGTACTCCGCGTTGCACTTGCAGTCGTAGCCGCCGGGGCGGTTCGTGCACGTCGCGTTCTCGTCGCAGTCGTTGGTCGTCGAGCACTCGTCGATGTCCGTACAGGTCGCGCCGTCGCCCTGGTAGCCGGAGTTGCAGACGCAGGCCGCCGCTTTGCCGGTCCCGGTGCAGGCCGCATTCGCGTCGCACTGCGTGCCGTTGCAGCCGCTCGGCCCCGAAGGATCGCTCGCGTCCGGCGTCTCCTCCATCGCCGTCTTGGGCGGCTTGTCGGTGTTGCCGCGCACGGCTCCCTGCTGCCCAGAGCTACAAGCCAGTATCAATGAAGAAGCCGTGAACCACGGCCAGAGTGCTTTCACCCGCAATCTCGACCTTCCGCGCCAGCCGAAAGTGAGCCGCTCCACCCCGGGAGGGACAAAGCGCCCAGCAGTTTCACCCGGAAGCCTCGGGCCATACAAGTCTCCGTTCGCGGCCAAGCGAACCCGCGGTTCTCGCGACGCTTTCGGCGTAGCGCGTCATGGGGATCTCGCGCTTTCCTTCTGACGCGCGTTGACTTAACACTGCCGTTAGAGACTTTGGGCAGAACAGATCACGATCTGCGCGAATCGCCACGAGCCACGGAACGAACCGGCGAAGCCGGAGGAGACTGCTTTTTTCGTGGCTGCTGACGCGCGACGTCCCGCTCGACTCTGTCTCTGGGGGCCATCGCGCGACGGAGCGAAATCCCCGGCGAGCCGGCGAGTTTCTGACGGTGGCGTCAACAGCTACCTGAAGAATCCGATGCGGAAGACCCTGCCCGCTCTCGCCGCGCTGCTCTTGTTGGCGAAGGGCGCCGCCGCGGACATCGAGAACAGCGGCGCCGATTACACGCCGTCCAAGGCGACCCACCGCGCCTACTTCGCGCTGGGCTCGAGCTTCGCGGGCACCTTCGCCACGGCGAACGGCTACCCGAACGACGCCGCCAAGATCGGCCTCGCTCGCTATCACGCGAGCACCGGCGACGCGGGCGGGCTCACGAACACTCTGTGGGTCGGCGGCGCGCTCCGCGATTGGCTGGTCTTCGGGATCGGAGGCGCCGTCACCACGGTGGCCGGCAGCGGAACGCTCTCGCAGGGCGGCGCCATCATGTTCCATCTCGAAGGCTTCCCGCTGTTCGATCGCGGTGGGGTGTTCCGAGACTTGGGGCTCGTGGGCGACTTCGGCGTCGGAGGGAGAAAGATCAACTACGCTTCGGCCGAAGTCGCGAACGGCGGCTCCATGTCGTTCGTCGCGCTCGGCTTGCTCTACGAGCCGCTCTCGTTCGGCAAGCACTTCCGCTGGGGTCCGATCCTCCAGTTCGCCGAGCAGTTCAGCGACACCATGAACGCCACCATGGTCATCGGCGGCTTCCAGGTGGCGTACTACAGCGGACCGTAAGACGAATCGCACGGCGCCGCGACCGCCGGCGGGGCGCCCGGTCGCCTCGCGTCCGTCACCAACATGGCACCGTCTGGTCATGATGCGGCTCCACTATGCCGCACCATGCCAGAGGTCACGCCCGCGCTCGTCAGCGCGGAGATGGGTTACGGCCACCTGCGCGCTGCTCTACCCCTCGTCGAGGCGTTCGGGACGACGCTCCTCAACGCCGACCAGGCGCCGCTGGCCGACGAGAGCGAAGCGTTGCTCTGGGCGCGTGTCCGCCGCATCCAGGAGCTGCTCTCGAAGCCGATGCAGCTCGGTCGATTGCTCGGCAACCCGCTCGGCCTGATGGATCGCGTGACGAACATCCCGCCGCTCCACACGCGCGGGCTCGAAGAACCGCACCTCGGCGCGCGCGCGCTGGATTTCCTCATCCGCCGCGGGCTCGGGCGCGGCCTGGTGCGGTACCTGAAGGAGACCGGGGTGCCGCTCGTCACCACCTTCTACGCGCCGGCCATCATCGCCGATCGCGCCGGCTGCGACAGCTACTGCGTCGTCACCGATGCGGACATCAACCGCGTGTGGGCGCCGATGGACGGCAAGAAGAGCCGCATCCACTATTTCGCGCCGAGCACGCGCGTCGTTCGAAGGCTCGCCGCCTACGGCGTCCCCCGATCGCGCATCACCATGACCGGCTTTCCGCTCCCGCCCGAGCTCGTCGGCGATCGCGATCTCTCCATTTTACGCCGCGATCTCGCGGCGCGGCTCGTCCGACTCGATCCGTCCGGTCTCTTTCGCGAGCTGCACCGCGACGGCGTGGAGCGCGAGCTCGGCTCGCTGCCCGCCGACCAGGAACAAAAACCGCCGCGCATGACCTTCGCCGTCGGCGGCGCCGGCGCGCAAGCGGAAATGGCGTTCCAGTTCCTCCCGAGCCTCAAGCGCGCGATCCTCGCCGGACAGCTCGAGCTGACGCTCATCGCCGGCATCCGCAAGGACGTGGCAAACACGTTCGCCCGCGCGCTCGAGCACAACGAGCTCTCGTCCCAGGTCGACGTGATGACGGCGTCGAACTTCGACGAGTACTACCGGAAGTTCAACGCGCTCATGCGCCGCACCGACATCCTGTGGACGAAACCGAGCGAGCTCAGCTTTTACGCCGGCCTCGGGCTCGGCGTCGTTCTGGCGAAACCCGTGGGCGGCCACGAGCGCTATAACCGCCGTTGGCTTCGGGAGCAGGGCGTCGCGCTGAAGCAGCACGCGCCCGGACACGCGGCGGAGTGGCTCGACGAGTGGCTCAACGACGGAACGCTCGCGGCCGCGGCCTGGACGGGCTTCCTTCGGCTCCCGAAGGACGCGACGTCGCGGATCGTCAACTACGTCCGCTCGCGCAGCCCGGAGAGCGTTCGCCCCGAGGTCCTCTCGAGGCGGTAACAGCCGCTCAGACTTCGGCGACTTCGGCGTCGCGATCGGCGCGGGCGAGCTCGACGTCGGCGGACGAGCTGCACGGCGTGAGCGTCGACCCGGCGCCAATCGTGAAGGTGTTGCCGCGCCACACGACGGTACGGCGAAGCGCTCCTTCGGCCCAGGTGAAGACCGCCGCGAAATCGCGGAGCGGTCCGAGCAGCGCCCATTTCACGTCGAAGCTCTTGCCCGAGAGCTCTCGTACCAATAGGGCGTCGGCGAGGCCGAGCACCGCCAGGCTGAGCTCCGCGACGCGGGTGAAGAGGTGCGACGAGCTGCCGGCTGCTCGCGGATCCAAAAAGAGGATGAAGAGCATCAACGACCACCAGAGCGCCGGCATCATCAGCGGCTCGCCCCAGTAAAGCTGAGGAACGAGCCGGCAGCGCATCTGACTCCAGCGCACGTGCCGGTTCACGAGCTCACGCGCCGGACGCGGCGCGTTCACCGTCCGGACCGCGTACGGGCTGAGCACGACCCTGAACCCCGCCTCGCGGTACAGCTTTCCGAGCACGTAATCTTCGGCGAGCACGTCCTTCACCACCCCAAGCCCGCCGAGACGATCCAGATCGCTCTTGCGGAACAGCATCGACTTTCCGATGACGCAGGCTTGCCGCGCGAGCACGTCCGCACCGCACACCGAGCGGGAGATGAAGGTGTTCACGTGCAAGCTCTCGATCGCCGCCGCCAGGCTTCCCCCGCTACAGGCCGCGATGACGTTCGAGACGAGGCCGACCTTGGGGTCGAGCATCTCCGACGCGATGGCGCGTAGGTATCCGGAGCCGACCCGCACGTCCGCGTCCGAGATGAGCCAGTGGTCGTAGCGCGCCGACCGGGCGATGTTGAACAGATTGTTGATCTTCGGGTTCAGCCCGATCTGCCGGCCGCCACAGACCACCTTGATGGCCACATCGGGGAACTCGCGCGCCACCCGGAACGCCGTTCGCAGCGCCGGATCGAGCGGGTCTTCACAGCCGAGGACGAGCTCGAAGCACGGGTAGTCCTGGCGGGCCAGCGAGCTCAGGTTCTCGTAAAGCTCCGGATCCTCTCCCTTCAACGGCTTGAGCACCGATATGGGAAAGCTCGGCGTATCGGAGCGGCGGCGCCGGCGGACGAGGAGCACGGAAACGTGCGTGGCCAGCGTCAACAGCAGCGACGCCGCGCCGATCACGAGCAGGGCGATCAGGACCTTCGCCATGCTACCCAGCGTCCGTCTTCTCGGTGCCAGCAAGGAAAGCGCTGAGAAACGTTGTGGTTAACTTGTGAAGAGCCACAACGGCCCGTCATCATTCCGCCACAGGAACGCCTTCGATGACCGTCTCCTCGTCAATCCCCGCGCTGCAGCGTCCCCGCGACGACTGCGCCGCCCAGAGCGCCCCCCAATCCCTTCTAATCTTCCCTCTTCCTGTTCAACCCCCCGTAAACCGTCGCGCACGGACGTGACAAAGCCGCCGGCGTCCGCCGTGGCGACGAACGAAAACGACGGAGACGAGCCCGGGAATCGTCGGCGACGAGCGGGGCACGCGGCGTGCAACGGCGGCAGGGCCCGTCCGGTGGCGGGTAAGAGGAGTCGAAGAACAGCATGTCCGAAAAGAATCGAACCGGAGGCGAAGGCCTCAAGGCTGCGCTGGGCAGCATCGAAAAAACGTACGGCAAGGGCGCGGTGCTCTGCCTGGGAGATCGGCCGAGCGCGGAGTCGTTCGACGTCATTCGCACGGGGTCGCTGGCGCTCGACGAGGCGCTCGGCATCGGCGGCTACCCGCGGGGGCGCATCGTCGAGGTGTTCGGGCCCGAGTCGAGCGGCAAGACGACGCTCACCCTGCACGCCATCGCCAACGTGCAGCGCGCCGGGGGCGTCGCGGCGTTCATCGACGCCGAGCACGCCTTCGACATGAAGTACGCGAAGGCCATCGGCGTCGATCTTTCGAGGCTGCTCGTGTCGCAGCCGGACTACGGGGAGCAAGCGCTGGAGATCGCGGACATCCTCACGCGGTCCTCGGCCGTCGACCTCGTCGTCATCGACTCCGTGGCGGCCCTCGTGCCGAAGGCGGAGATCGAGGGCGACATGGGCGATTCGCACATGGGGCTCCACGCCCGCCTCATGAGCCAGGCGCTCCGCAAGCTCACCCCGATAACGCACAAGTCCGGGACGACGCTCATGTTCATCAACCAGCTAAGGCAGAAGATCGGCGTCGTCTTCGGCAACCCGGAGACCACCACGGGCGGCAACGCGCTCAAGTTCTTCGCCAGCGTCCGGCTCGACGTGCGGCGCACCGGAAAGGTGACGGTGGGCGAAACGACCGTCGGCAATCGGACGCGGGTGAAGGTCGTCAAGAACAAGTGCGCGCACCCGTTCACGGAGGCGGAGTTCGACATCCGGTGGGGCATCGGCATCGACGCTCCCGGCGATCTGCTCGACGTGGCCGAGCTCGCCGGGGTCGTCACGAAGAACGGCTCTCATTACACTTTCGCCGGCAAGAACATCGCGCAAGGGAGGGATCGAGCCCGCGATGCGCTGGTCGCGTCCACCGAGCTGTCGCACGCGCTCCTCGCCGAGACCTGCGCGGCGTTGCCCTCCCTCACCCGCCACGTCGAGAAGAAGGCCGCGTGAGACTTTGACCTCCCGCGCGGGGTCGGGCTACGGTCCCGCGCGAACGTGGGCACTCCCGCGCCTTTGGAAGATCGACGCACGGCCGTCCGCACCTTGTTGCTCGCGCTCGGCCTGTTCGCAGCGTTCCGCGTCTCGCTGTTCGTTTTCGACTACGTCGGCATGCACCTCTTCCCGCGCGCCGGCGTGTGCCGCCCGCAATGGGAGGTGTTCGGCCCCGACCACGAGTACTGGAACGGCTTCTTCCGCTGGGACAGCGGCTGGTACCGCAACATCGTGCTCAACGGCTACCGATACAACCCCGACGCCCCGAGCTCCGTCGCGTTCTATCCGCTGTTCCCATATCTCTCGCGGTGGCTCGGCGTCGTGCTCGGGGGTCCGTTCGTCGCCGGTCTCGTCGTCTCGAACCTCGCGACCATCGGGGGCATCCATTACCTGCTACGGCTCGGCGTCGACCGTTTCGACGAAGCCGTCGCGGAGCGCGCGGCCGTGCTCGCCCTCGTGTTCCCGACCTCGTTCTTTCTGTCGGCGTTCTACACGGAAGGGCTCTTCTTCGCGCTCGCCGCGGCGTCGATGTTCTACTTCTACCGCGGTCGTTACGTGGTGTGCGGGCTGCTCGGCGGGCTATCCATGCTCACGCGCTCGTCCGGGCTGCCGCTCTTCGGCGCGCTCGCGCTCGATCTCGCGTTCGAGCTCTACCGAAAGCGGCTTCGGTTCCAGCCGGCGATGCTCGGGTTGCTCGGCATTCCGCTCGGGCTCGGCGTGTTCATGCTCATCCTGAAGTACCAGGTGGGCGATCCGTTCGCGTTCATGAAGGTCATGGTCTACTGGCGGCGGTCTCACGCGCTGCCTTGGGTGCCGCTCATCGACGCGTTCCAAAAGCTCACGCCGCTCTTGCCGGAGCATTTCGAAGACGCACAAGAGATCCTCGACGGCCTCACCGCGGTCGCCTTCCTCGGCATCGGCGTCGCGATGATCCGCGAGCGGTACCCGGTGGCGATGTGGGCGTTGGTGCTCGGAGGGGTGTTCCTGCCGCTCACCACGAACAAGCTCGAGAGCATGGGCCGCTACGTGCTCTGCCTCTTCCCCGCCTTCTACTATCTCGGCGAAAAGTGCCGGAAGCACCCGCGGCTCGAGCGCTTTCTCCTGTATGCTTTCTCTTTTTTTCTGGCGCTCTACGGCGTGCGGTTCATCCGCTGTGGGTTCTCCGGTTGACGGAAAGTCCTGGGAGCGCGACGCCCGGCCGATAGTCTGCGATGATGGGGGGTTCGACCGGAAGGGGAGCGGGGACGCTCCGCGTCCGGGCACCTGCGGAGACCACGCATGCTAGCCGACTCCCTTCAGCGCACCTTCGACGCGATCAACGTGAAACTCGCCGAGATCGGCGGCCACCCGTTCACCGTGGCGACCTTGATCGCGAGCATCGCCGCCGTCGCAATCTCGTTCGCGCTGTCCAAGCTGGTCCAGAGCGCGATCTTGCGCACCCTCGGACCGGATCACGGATCGGTGCACGTGGCGACGCGCATCTCGCACTACGTCATCGTCATCGTCGGGACGTCGGTGGCGATGCAGACCGCGGGCATAGATCTCCGCGGGCTCTTCGCGGCCGGCGCCCTGTTCGCGGTCGGCATCGGGTTCGCGATGCAGAACGTGGCCCAGAACTTCGTCTCGGGCGTCATCCTGCTCGTCGAGCATTCGATCCGCCCCGGCGACGTGCTGGAGATCGAAGGCAAGCAGGTGCGCGTCGTGGAGATGGGCATCCGCTCCACGCGGGTCCGATCGCGCGACGACGAGGTGCTCATCGTCCCGAACTCGACGCTCGTGCAAGCGACCGTCAGGAGCTACACGCTGCTCGACACCCTGTGCCGCGTGCGCGTGAGCGTCGGCGTCGCCTACACCAGCGACATGCGCGTCGTCCGCGCCACGCTGGAAGGCGCCGCGGAGAACGTGTCCGTTCGCAGCCGCGCCAAGACGCCGCTGGTCCTCCTCGAGTCGTTCGCCGACTCGAGCGTCGTCTGGGAAGTGTCGATCTGGATCGACGATCCGTGGCTGATGCGCCCGGCCGGCTCGGCGCTACGCGAGGCGATCTGGAACGCGTTGCAAGAGAAGAACATCGCCATTCCTTATCAGCAGGTCGATCTTCACCTGGACGAGCCCGTGCTGCGCGCGCTCGGCGTCCGCGCCGCTTGACGTCGCCGGGGCGGCGCTCATCACGCGAGCGGGCCGCTCCACTCGAATCGCCGGTCGTGCCCCGGATCCCGACCGAGCTCGATGCGGTCCATCGCTTCGTTCGCTAAGCGGTCCACGTGATCGTTGCCTCGGTGCCCGGAATGGCCGGCGACCCAGCGCCATTCGACGTGGCGCCCGGTGAGCAGCGCGTCGAGCTTTTGTAGAAGGTCGAGGTTCTTCAGCGGTTCGCCCTTCCGCTTCCAGCCCTTCGCCTTCCAGCCGGGCATCCACTGCGTGCAGCAGCCGATGAGGTATTTGCTGTCGCTCAGGATGAGCATCCGCTTGCCGGGCTTGGTCACGGCCTCGAGCGCGGCGATCGCGGCGCTCATCTCCATGCGGTTGTTCGTCGTCTCGGGCTCGCCACCCGCTCGTTCGAGCGCCTTGCGCGTCTTCACGTCCACGAGGACGAACGCCCAGGCGCCGACGCCGGGATTTCCTCTGCAACCACCGTCCGTGAAAGCAACCAAATCCGTCAAGGGACCCGAATCGTCGCCCACCCCGGCGACACGCGCAACACCGGCTCTTCCTCTTTTGTCCGCGTCGAGCCGAGCGCTATAAGCACGCCCCGTGAATCGTGCCGAAACAGCGTCCCGCAAAGGCACCGTCTCGCGCATCTCGATCGCGGTCGCGGTCGTGGCGATCGCCGTCGCCGCGTTCGTGCGACCAGCGCGCAAGCCGGCGGAGCGAGCCGCCGCAGCGCCGACGCTCGGGCACCCGACGCGAGAGGGGCTCGTCGCGCTCGGGGCGGCGGGTCTCTTGGAGCGCATCCAGCACACGTCGGCGCAGGGGGTGCTGGTCAACGTGTGGGCCAGCTGGTGCGGCTCGTGCAAAGCGGACTTGCCGATGCTCGTCCGGCTGCGCGCCGCGTTCGGATCGCGAATCGAGCTGATGCTCGTTTCGGTGGACGAAGAGAGCGCGCTGCCCAGAGCGGCGGAGATGCTGCGCACGTTCGGCGCGCCGTCCCCGAGCTTCGTCGTCGACGAACCGCTCGAGGCCTTCAAGGCGGCCATCGATCCGCGTTGGCCAGGCATGTTACCGGCGACGTTCCTCTTCGATGCTTCGGGAAAGCTGCGCTACTTCTGGGGCGGGCCGGCAAACGAAGACGACATCGTGCCCCTCTTGAAGCGCTATCTCTCCGGTGAGCACATCGACGGCGAATCGAACTTCACGCTCGCGCCAGGGGCGGTGACCCGCTGAAAGCCGTGGCGGCAGCGCTCGTCGGGGTGTTGCTCATGGCGCCGGCCGCGTCGGCCGACCCGCTCGAGCTGCCGCCGAAGGCCGTCGCCGACGCATCACCGGCGTCCCGCTACGCGCGGCTCGATCGCGACGAAGCGTTCGCCGAGCTCGAGCGCCGCGGCATCGCCTTCGAGCCCGTGACGGACGCGCCCGGCGTGATGGCTCCCATTCGTCTCGAGGGGCCGCTCCACGGCGTCGACATCCATTCGAGCCTGCCCCGCGAGCAACGGAAGACCACTCCCTTCGAGATCCTCGACGCGCGCCTCGCGCTCGCGCTCGACGACTTCGCCGCCATCTTGCGAAATCACGACGTGGTCGAGCTCGTGCATTTCACGATGTATCGCCCGAACGACGACGTCCGCGAGGGCACGCCGGACGTCAGGCCGCGCCACCCCGGCGGCATGGCCATCGACGTCGGCGGTCTACGAAAGCGCTCCGGCGCCCGGCTCACCGTGGAGGCCCATTGGCCGCCCGGCATCGGCGAAAAGACCTGCGGTCCGACTGCTCGCAAGCTCCCGGTGCGCCGCGGTCGCGAGCTCGAGAGCATCATCTGCGAAGCCAAGGACCTGCGGCTCTTCCACGCGATTCTCACGCCTCACTTCAACCACGCGCATCACGACCACGTGCACCTGGAGATCAAAGCCGATACGGCGTGGTTTCTCGTGCACTAATCCCAGAGCTCGCCTGAGTCGACCTCGTGTTTCGCCCCGCCCGATGGGCGAGCAGGGCGAAACACTCTGCTCCGGCAGAGGCGTGAGCGCTGTGATGACGACCCAGGTTTGGTCGACCCAGCTGCGCTGGGTCTAGCCGCAATCGGCGCCGGCGCTGAACAACAGCTCAGTATTACAGCCACCGACCGCGACGACGTTACTTCTCGAGGCACCCGCGGCTCTGCCCACAAAATGCCGTCTTCCATTGCAGTCTGATAAGAGGCCAGGAATGCGCCGCAGTGTCCCTCCTCCCGGAGCGGAGTCGATTCGTGTCGTGATCATCGGGGCGGGCCCGGCGGGACTCACCGCCGCCTACCAGCTGTGCAAGGCGCACGTGCGCCCGCTGGTCCTGGAAGCCGATCCGAAGTACGTCGGCGGCATCTCGCGGACGGTCGTGTATCGCGGGTACCGGTTCGACATCGGAGGGCACCGGTTCTTCTCGAAATCGAAGGAGATTGAGGATCTATGGACGGAGATCCTCCCGGACGACCTGCTCGTTCGGCCGCGCACGAGCCGCATCTACTACGACGGCAAGTTCTACGCTTACCCGCTCCGCGCGCTCGAGGCTCTCCACAATCTGGGTCCCGTCGAAGCCGCCCGTTGCGTCGTCTCATACGCCAAGGCTCGGCTGCGGCCGACGCCCAACCCGACCAATTTCGAGGACTGGGTCGTCAATCATTTCGGCGAGCGCCTCTACTCCATCTTCTTCAAGACCTACACGGAGAAGGTCTGGGGCATGGACTGCCGCGAGATCTCCGCGGACTGGGCCGCTCAGCGCATCAAGGGCCTCTCCCTCACGAGCGCGGTGTTGAACGGGCTCCGGCCGAAGCCGAAGAACCGCGGTGAGGTCATCAAGACGCTGATCGAGGAGTTTCGTTATCCGCGCCTCGGCCCGGGGATGATGTGGGAGGTGTGCACCGAGAAGGTGCGGCAAATGGGCGGACGCGTCGAGCTCGGGCGGACGGTGACCGGCGTCGAGCGCAAGGACGGGATCTGGCGCGTGCATCATCGGGGCGAAGACGGAACCACCCGCACCGAGGAAGCCGATCACGTGATCTCGACCGCGTCCATGCGGGAGATCATCGAGCACCTCGAGCCCCGGCCCGATCCGGAGACGCTCGCGGCCGCGCACGCGCTCAAGCACCGCGACTTCCTGGTCGTGGCGCTCATCGTGAAAGATCGACGGCTCTTCGACGACAACTGGATTTACATCCAGGAAGCCCGCGTGAAGGTGGGCCGCGTTCAGAACTTCAAATCGTGGTCGCCGGAGATGGTTCCCGATCCGGCCACCAACTGCTACGGCCTGGAGTACTTCTGCTTCGAAGGCGACGGGCTGTGGACGTCGTCCGACGAACAGCTGCTCGAGCTCGGCAAGCGCGAGCTGTGCGACGAGCTCGGGCTCGCTCGACGCGAAGACGTGCTCGACGGGTGCGTCGTCCGCGTCAAGAAAGCGTACCCGGTCTACGACGACGCCTACGCGCAGAACGTCGCGAAGATCCGCGACGCCGTCGCCGCGCGGTACCCGAATCTCTACTTTGCCGGCCGGAACGGGATGCACAAGTACAACAACCAGGATCACGCGATGATGACCGCGCTGCTCACGGTGGAGAACATCGTCGCCGGGTCCACGCGGTACGACGTCTGGGACGTCAACCAGGACGCCGAGTATCACGAGGCCGGCGGGCGCGGGCAGGAGCGAAAGCTGCTCGAACGCTTGGTGCCGGCGCGCGTCACGCGACCATGAGCGACGGCGGCCTGGACGGCTCCGCGGAGCGGCGCGCGGACGAACAGGCGGGGAGCGTTCGCCTCGGACGGCTCGTGATGCTCGTCGTCGGCTGCGTTCTCTTCGTCGGCAGCGTGACCGTGACGACGCTGCTCGAAGGCACCCCGGGTGAGTTCGGATACATCCCCTTCAACCCCGAACCCCTGCCGTTCGCGGCGATGCGCGGGTTCACCGTCGAGCAGCTCGTCGCGCACGCCGCGCGCCTTTTCCTCGCGACTCCGGGCCTGCTCTTGATCTGGTTTTCGACACGCGAGGGGACCGCGGTGAAGCCGCCGGACGATGTCCGGCTTCCGCGCTGGGCGTTCCGGGTCTCGGCGGGGAGCATCGCGCTGTGCGCCATCCTCGTGCTGTTCGTCTTTCGCGGACGCGCCATCGTGGACGACGAGCTCGTGTACCGGATGCAGGCCGAATACCTGAGCGAAGGCCACCTGGCGCTCAGAGGGCTGCCGTACCTGAGAGAAATCTTCGGCGTCAGCACGCTCGTCGGCTTCACCGGCAAGTACCTGTTCGGCGAGCCGCTGGTCCAGGTGCCTTCGGTCCTGCTCGGTAATCCGGCGCTCGTCCACGTACCCCTCGCCGCGCTCACGCTGTGGATGCTGTACCGCGCGGTGAAGATCCACGCCGGCGCGGCCCTCGCGAGCTTCGCGACGATGCTGGTCGCGTGTTCGCCGATGTTCATCTTCACGACCGCGACGGCGCAGTCACAAGCCACCAGCCTGGCTTGCGTCGTGGCAGCGGGGCTCGGCCACGCGCTCGTGACCAAGGATCGCCCCCTGACGGGAGCGCTCCTCGTCGGCCTGGGCATCGGCTTCGACATGGCGGTCCGGATCCAGGTCGCGGTGCCCGCCGGAGCCGTCTTCGTCTCGCTCACGGCGCTCGCGTTGTTCCGCGCGAAGCGTTACGGCGGATTGGCGCTGCTCGCCGCGACGCTCGCATTCTGGGCCGCGCTCATCGCCGGTTACGATTTTCTTCTCTCCGGCCACCCTTTCAAGCTTCCGTGGTTCCTGTCGCTCGCGCCGGAGCGCTACGGCTTCGGTCAGGTCTGGGAATTCGACACGTTCCGCCACACTCCGTGGACCGCGCTACAGAACCTGGCGGTCACGCTGATCCGCTTCAACGCGTGGTGGCTCGGGTGGCCGTGTAGCCTGCTCGCGGTGTGGGCATGGCTGCGTCTGGGACGCCCCACCGAAGGCGCGCGGCCCTGGCTGCTCCTCGGGCTCGCCGTCATCCTCTTCGAGATCCCTTATTACTCGACGGGTATTTCGGACACTGGTCCCATCTATCACTACGAGCTCTTGCTCCCGGGCGCGCTCCTCGGAGCCAACGCGCTTCGCAGGGGCTTCGCGGTGAATGGGACCGCGACCCGCGCCTTCCTCGTTGCGCAGTTCGGCCTCGGGTGGACGAGCTTCATGTGGGAGCAAGGCAGCCGCATCGATCGACTCTTGCATTTCATTCACGACGACGTGGCAGCCGCGATCGCAGAAGTGAAGCCGCCGGCGCTTCTGTTCGTGGAGACGCGCTGCACCGAGGCCACCGGACGCGCGTGGGTGAACGCCGCGCTACCGATTCGCTCCCACGCCGACCACGCCCCGATCGTGACGTTCGACAGACCGCCGGCACGCTACGTCATCCCCTATCTGAACCGCTACCCAGATCGCTCGTGCTGGTACTTCCACGTCTCGCCCCTGACGCACAAGCCGGCCGTGATGCCGTGCGATGCGGTCGCCGACCGCTTTCGGCAACCGCTCGAGCACGACGGCGACGCCTGCATCTGGATCCCGAGCACCGCCACACGGCTCGGCCTCTACAATCCGTTCAAGGACATCGCGCGTCGCATCATCAAGAAGAAAAAGAAGGGGGACGCGGAATCGCCCGCGGTTCTGCGGTGATCGAGAAATGACCGAGCTCGGGGTTCGACCGCTGTCGGAGCAAGCCGCGACGCCCCCGCGCCTCGCGTGGCACGCGCGATACCCCGTCGAGCTGCTCCTGCTTCTTCCCTTCGGCGCGGTGTGGTGTATCGGCCTGGCCTGCGGATTGCCCGCGAACTGGCCCGACGCGCCCGGCCTCTCGATGGTCGAGCAGCACTACTTCGGCCCCATCCTCTTCGCGGCGTTGCTAGAGCTTCTGGTGTTGCGTCTCGCACGGCGTAAGAGCGCGTCGCTCGATCGACGGACGACGGCGCTGCTTTTATTGCTCACCGTCTGCAGCGTGTTCTTGCACATGAACTTCAAGGCGTGGATGCCGCTCGTGCACCCGCACCTCTACGACGCCGAGCTCCTGCGGACGGATCGCGCGCTCGGCAGCTTCGTGAGCGACGTCGTCTTTCTGCGGCGGACGCTCGCTCGCGTCGTCTTCATGGCGTGGCGGTTCGACATCGATCCCCTCTATCACTCGCTGTTCGTCGCGATGTTCTTCGCCTCGGCGGCGGCGCACGCTCTGTTCGACACGCCGAACGGACTCCGGCGTCTGGTCGTTGGCATGTGCGCCATCCTGCTGCTCGGCGGAGTAGCGTACTGGATCGTCCCGGCGCGCGGGCCTTTCGTCTTCCGGCCGTCGGTGAGCTACGCGGCCGCGAACGCACAGGAGTTCATGCTGGCGTCGTTCGACGAGCTGGTGCGCACGCGCCGCGTCGCGCCCGGCGCTTTCGTCGCGCCGCTCGCGGCCATGCCCAGCCTGCACACCGCTCACACCCTCTTTTTCGTGTGGTTCGCGGCGGAGCGCGTCCGCTGGTTGCTCTGGTTCTACGTTCCCGCGCTCCTCTTCATCTTGTTCGAGGCGATCGCGGCGGGCTGGCACTACGTCGTCGACCTGCCCGCGGGGGCAATCCTCGCCCTCGTCGTCATTTGGGCGGTTCGGCGCGCGCTGCCCGAGCCTCTCCCGCCGCGGGCGGCGTCGTAGTGGAAAGCTCACGTCGCGAAGGCTCGTTCCCCGCGCTGGAGGTGGCACTCGCGACGCTGATCGTCTTCTTGCCGAGCGTAGCCGTCGGTTACGTGTACGACGACATCCTCCTCGTCCGCGACAATCCCCACGTCCACGGTCTCGCCGAGCTTCATCGCGCCTTCACCACGCAGTTCTGGGACATCGGAGCCGCACGGCGCGGGAGCATGCCGTACTACCGCCCGCTCGTGACGCTCAGCTACATGCTGAACTGGGTCACCGCAGGTGGAAAGGCCTGGGCGTTTCATTGCTTCAACGCCGTCGCCCACGCCGCGGCGACGTATCTGGTCGTGCGCGTCGTGAAGCGCTGGACGGGCCGGACTGCCGTCGCCGTCGCGGTCGCGGCGATCTTCGCGCTGCATCCGTCGCGCACCGAGAGCGTCGAGTGGATCTCCGGGCGCACCGACGTCGTGATGACGTTTTTCATGCTGCTCTCCGTCGAGGCGGCTCACGCGGCGCCGCGGTCGCGCTCCAGTGCCCGCCGCGTCACGGCGCTCGCGCTTTCCTTCGCGTCGTTCGTCGCCGCGCTGCTGAGCAAGGAAGCGGCGCTCATCCTGCCGCTCCTGGTGGCGGTGGACGTCGCGTGCACCTCGGACGTCGCTGCAAGACGGCGGCTCGCCATCGTCGCCGCCGTACAAGCGGCGCTCGGCGCGACGTACTTGCTCGTCCGACCACTCTTCTTGCCGTTCGGCACCGGGGGGCCCCACGCGTTCACGCCCCGGTACGGGTTGCTGACCGTGTTCGCGTACGCGGAGCGGGTCCTCGTTCCGTGGCCCCAGACCTTCTTTCACCGCCCGCTGGTGTCCGAGCATGGCGCGTTCGTCTACCCGACCGCCTTGGTTCTAGCCGGCGCCGTCCTGCTCGCCGCCTATGCGGCGCTGATCGCCACGACGTTCCCGAAGGATAGACCCTCCGCGCTGTTGCTCGCGGGCGCGGCGTTGGCGCTCGGGCCGTTGCTGAACTTCACGCACACGGGGCTGTTCGTGACGACTTCGGACCACTTTCTGTACTTGCCGCTCTTGCTCTTTCTCGCCGGGATCGGTCGCCGCTTCCGCGACACGTTCACCGCGTGGGCCCGAACGCGCTCCGCGCAAGTCGCCTTCGGAGCGTTGCTCTTCGCGTACGTCACGGTCGACGAGCTTCGCCTCCTCGACTATCGCAGCCAAGAGACGCTCTTCCGACACGAGCTCGCGGTGAACCCGCAAAACCCCCTGGCCCTGCGAGCGCTCGCCGAGGTCGATGCCGCAGCCGGAAACCTCGACGCCGCTTACGATCTGCTGCGGAGAGCGAGCCTCCCGGAGAGCACGCGGTACGCGATGCTTCTGCCAGACTACCGGCTCTACGACAACTATCTGCGCATGCTCGGCCTCATGGCGGCACGGACGGCGGACGGCAACGTGCGTGACCTCACGCTCCTCTACAGGGAGCTCGACGCCCTCGTCGCTGGCCGCCTCGATACCGTGAAAGGCACCGTCGGCGATCTGGTGCTGGGTCGCGCGGTGCCTCCGGCGCTCCATCGGTACGCGCTCGCTTACGGCACGCGCGACATGCTGGTCGCGGAAGCCGGCTTTCTCGGGACGCGTCTCGGAGACGACGCCCACGCCCGCGCGCTGCTCGGCGCTCTCAGCGACGAGCACCTCGAAGAAATCACGAACCTCCAGAACGTCGCGCTCGCGCATGCTCGGCTGCGGGACTTCGCGTCGGCGTATCACTGGCTCGATCTATGCGCGGCCCGCTTCCCCGATCGCTTCCCGAAGGACTCGCTGAGCTCGTCGAGGCGGTCGTTCGCGTCCGCGGAAGCCTCGTTCCGGCGCGCGGACACAGCGGCGCCCGGGCAGCGAAGGCGCGCGCTCGCCGAGGCGTACCTCGACGTCGGAGCGTACCTCCGCGCGCTCCGCGTCCTTCGCCCCGCCTACGATCGAGATCCGACCAGCGCATCGGTCGGACCGCTGTACGTCCATCTCCTGTTGGGGGCGGGGCTCCCGGCGGAGGCGCTCGCCGCCGCGACGCGAGCGCTGGGACCCGAACAAGGCGCGGCGCTCCTTTCGAGCATCCGCGCGAAGATGTCCGATCGTTTGAAGGGGCTGCGGAAACCGACCGAGCCGAGCGACTGGTACACGGCGCAGGCGACTCCGCCATGAAGGTCAGGTCCCGGTGACGACGGCGAACGAGCTCTTCGAAAGCGACGAACATCGCACCGCGTTCTTCATCGGCGCCGCGGCGGTGGTGGTTGGACTCTGCCTCGCCGCGTGGGTGTCGTGGACGTGCGACGACGCTTTCATCTCGTTCCGATACGCGCAGAACCTCGTGCAGGGCCACGGCTTGGTCTACAACGCCGGCGAGCGCGTCGAGGGCTACACGAACCTGCTGTGGACGCTCTTCGTCGCGGCAGGGCTCGCGCTCGGCGCCGGCGCGGAGCCGTGGGCGGACATTTTCGGGCTCGTCGCGTACGGCGGCGTGCTCGTCTTGCTCTTTTCGTTCCACCTCGATCTGAGACGGGCGCTCCCGATTCGGCGATTCACGCTGCCCGTCGCGTGCCTCGTCGCGGCCGCCCACGCGGATCTGCGGCTCTTCGCGACGAGCGGCCTGGAGACGTCCGCGTTCACGTTCGGGGTGCTCGCGGGCTACACCCTGCTCGCGCGCGGACTCATCGGCGGCTCGCTGCGCCCGCTCGCGTGCGGTGCCGTCTTCGGCGTCTGCACCTTGCTGCGACCGGACGGCATGGTGTTCGCGGCGGTCGCGGCGATCGCCATCGCCGTCGCATCCGAGCGCCGAACACGCGACCTCGCGCTCTTCGCCGGCGCGGTCGGAGTCTTCTGGGCCGGAGCCACTCTATTCCGGATCGCCTATTACGGCGCCTACGTTCCGAACACGTATTACGCGAAATCCGCGTATCTACCGTGGCATGCCCAGGGACTCGTCTACCTCGGCACCTATCTGCAGAAGTACAACGTCCTCTTGTTCGGCGCCGTCGCGGCGGTCGCGCTTTCGCTTCGACGCGCGCCCGACGATTCGTCCGCGCCCTGCACCCGTTGGTATCGCGTCCACGCCGGCCTGTCCGCGGCGTTCACGGCCGCATACACCTACTACGTCGTGCGCGTCGGCGGCGATTTCATGTACGCGCGTCTGCTCATCCCGGTGACGCCCTATCTGGCAATCTTGCTCGAGCTTGCCCTGTACCGAGTCTCGCTGACGCGCGGCATCGTTTACGTCGAGCTGGTCGTGGCTTCCCTCGTGTCGATCGTCTTCATCCCGCGCCCGGTGAGCGGAACGGAGTGGCAGAGCGGCATCGCCGACGAGTCCGCGGTGTACGACGACGCACGCACGCTCGAGGCGGCGCGGGACAGCGAAGCGCTGGCGACCTTCTTCCGCGGCCTCCCGGTGCGCGTCGCGTTTCTCGGAACCGAAGCGCGAGTCATGTACCAGGCGAACGTCCCGGTCGCCATCGAAGCCGACACGGGCCTCACCGACGCCGTCGTCGCGCGGCAACCGCTCCGCGAGCGCGGCCGGATCGGCCACGAAAAGCACGCGACGCCCGAGTACCTCGTTTCCCGGCGCGCCGCTCAGTTCCTCGTCTCACCGAACGCACCCGACGGCTACGGATTCGATCGCTACATTCCGACCCGGACCATCGAGCTCGGTCCGGTCAAGGCGTGGATCTTGACCTGGGATCCGGCGCTGATGACGGAGCTCGCAAAGCGCGGCGCCGTGTTCGGCGATTTCGAGGCGTTCCTGGACGGGTACATCGAGACGCTCCCCGCGCGCGCGACCGAAGACGTCCGCAGGGATTACGACAAGTTTCGGCATTTCTATTTCGAGCACGTCCGCGATCCGGAGCGGGAAGCGCCGTTCGTGGCGAGGTTGGGGAGTCGGTAGCGCAAAAGGAAACAGGAGCGGGAACATCCTGGGTAGACTGCACGACTCATCCATGCGTTGGCTCCAATGCGTCCTACTCCACGTATGCTGGATCCTGTCGATCCTCGCCATCACGTGTCCTGCGCACGCGACCGTTGACGACGGCATCGCTCTGGCGTGTCCCGAGGGAAACCTCCTCGAGAACGCGGTAATCACCCCCGGCACACCCTCGCTGGATTCGAGCATACTTTTCGACGGAGCCGTCGCCTCGGAGGGGGAGCCGTGGCCATCGACCACGGTCATGCTGGCCGCGCGGACACCGCTGACCTTCGATCTGCGCGCACCGAAGGCAATTCGACACTTCTTCGTCCAGACGGATGCCGATCAAGCATTCGATTTGGCTATTTCGCTGGATGGCGTTTCATGGTCGACGTTCCACGTCCGCCCGGACCCGACTGCATCAGGGATGCTGTCGCGAACCTTCGACATGGCGCCGATTACGGCAGAGTTCGTGAGACTGTCGCCCGCTGGTCCGTCACGAACCCTCGCCATCACGGAATTTCAAGCCGCGTGCGGACACCTGGAACGGATCCATCGCGCGGAGGACCCTGCCCGGCTCGCGAGCGAAAGTTTGCGGCAAGGCTCCTCGAACGAGCAACCCCTCGCAACTCCATCCTCAACGCTCTCCGTAAAGTTCTGTATCGCCGTAGGCGCGTTCCTCTTATTGACCATCACGCACCTTCTTACGCCAGCCGTTCGCCTGCATTTCTTGCGTCCTCATTCGACGCTGGTACCGCTGCTCGTGCGCTCGACGCGTGCATTGCTTGGAACACTCGCCGCGATCGCCGTCCTGGCTTACTTTAACTTCGGCGCATTTCATTTTCCGGAGTTCGCTCACGAGCACGACATCTTTCACTACTTCATCGGTGCAAAGTACTTTCCCGAGCTCGGCTATACGAGCATCTACGATTGTGCCGCCGCCGCGGAAGCCGAAGCCGGCTTTCCGGAGCGCGTCTCACTGCGCTCCCAACGCGACCTGCGAACCAATGCTTTCATCGATGGAGCGACCGTGCTCGCTCGCAGCACGGATTGTCGTCGTCGCTTTTCACAATCACGATGGCAGAAGTTCGTGCATGACGTTCGGTTCTTCGCGAACGCTCGAGATCTCGACTATTGGAATACCATTCTCCGCGACCATGGATTCAATGCTAGTCCAGCGTGGATTGCAGTCGCCCGAACCGTCGTGCGCAACGTCCCTGCGACGCCGTCTGTCATCGGGCGAAGCAAGCTCCCGATCGGGGTCGCAGCTTCCCTGGATCCGCTGCTGTTGTTCGCCGGCCTAGGTGCGTTGGCCTTTGCGTTCGATTTCACGACCGCGAGCGTCACGGCAATCGTCTTTTGCTGCAATCCGCTCGTCGACTTCTCGTGGGTTGGCGGGGGCTTTCTACGCCAGCTCTGGCTCGTCGCACTCGTGTTCGCTCTAGCACTCCTTCGCAGAAAACATTGGGTGCTCGGCGGCATGGCCGCGGCCTTGTCGGCCTTGTTGCAACTATTCCCGATATTCTGCCTTCTCGGCGTGGCCGGCGCGGTCGCTCTCGAACGCCGGCGCACCCGGCGCTGGAGTGCAGAAGGTTTGCGAATCTTGGCGGGCGCCGCAGCATTCGGCGTCGTGCTGGCCGTAGCCTCACCGTTTGCAGCGCAACGAACCGCCGCTTGGCAGGAATTCGTAGCGAACACGACGAAGCACGCTCAAACACCTTCGGTCAACCTGGTGGGCCTAAAGACGATCTTGTCTTTCCGAACAGCAACCAGAGCGGCAGTCCTGTTCGACCCCAATGCCACGGATCCGTTCGCGCGCGTGCGCGACGCAAGGCTGGAAAACTTTCGCCACGTGGCCCCGTTGTTCTGGTTAGGTATCGTATTTTGTCTAGGACTATTCACGAGAGTACTGGCGCGGCCTACACCTTGGCATTCCGTAGCAGCCATTGGCTTGCTCCTTACTCCAATTCTAATCGAGACATCTTGCTACTATACAGCTTGGATTGCGCTCGTAGCGACGGCACTGAATGAGCGCATTGCCTCGGCGCTCGTTCCACTCGCCGCAGTCGCGTCATTGCTCGCGCTCGACGCCTTTGTATCCGACCCGGACCTCCGATACGCAGCCGACAGCGCAGTGGTTGCGGGAATGGCGATCGCGCTCTTCATATCTCTCGCGGCCTCACGCAACGCAACGCCAGTTCGCGCCGCGTCTTGACGGCGCGCCGGCTTCGACCATCGGCGACGGGTCACTTAGACTCGGGTTTCGCCGTTTTTCCGGAAATCGCCCGGAACGCGAAGGCCTCTGGATCTCTGCCTCATCCGACGTACCCCCGGACCCGCGCGATCTATCGAACTGCTCTGCCCCTCCCTCGAACCCGCTAGCTACTAGCATTGCGTCCCAACTCGACGAGACGATCAGCGTCGCCTCGCAGTGTCGGCAAACGTCGTAACATCCAGCGGCTCTACGATACCTGTGCTGCAATTGGAACGTAGTCGGTGCTGCGATACAGAGTACTCCCAAAGATTTCCTCGCCGCTCATTGGACGCCTTACAGCCGTCAAACTGGTCATCAGCAATGAACAAAGCATCCCCTTTCACCACCATGCCGCGAATGGCGCTGACCTGTGGGAGACATCGCACCGAGATCCTCGGATTCGCCCCCGGGCGATCCAAAACAATTCCACAACAGCAGCTACCGTTGCGCCCTGCGGCGAAGAAGTTCCCCGCTGAATCCTCCACAAATGCACTCATATCATATGCCGACCGAACAATTCGTTGAAGATGCGCAACGTGGGCAACAACGTCTATTTCGAAAACTGATTGCGTTCCGCGCTGAACATTGTCATGACTGCCCACAAGGAGTCGCCCATCTATCATTCTGAAGAGGGAATCTCCTACTTGGTCGTTCGGTAGGCACGCCAAGCTGGTTCCTTTCTGCTCGACATCATCTCCCTCTTTGTACAGCATGACGCATCGCCCGAGTCCGTCTAACGTTGCTATTTGTCCTCCGTCCAGAACAACGTAATCGATAAAACTACTGCTGGGGCACAGAACACGTGTAAATTCTCGCGGATAAGGAAAAATTTCGGCTATGAATTGCCGGCAAACTGACGTTGACCCAGCATCGACAAAAATTCGCCCTTCGGCTACTTGCAATCGCCCCCCGTAGGAAGGTCCACAACCGTAGAGATTTGCAATATCATTCCCCGGCGACCACACCAGGATACCCAGACGTTCCTGTGGACATCGTCCTTGTGAATTAGACAGGATCAGCAGCGCTCCGTCTGATAATGAAGTCACTATCTTCGATTCTGAGCGTCGCTTCTCTTGACAACAAGTAGTTGTCAACAAGCACAAAACTAGGATGAGAAGCCACAGCAACGAAACAGGTACGCTATCTTTCGCGAAAGCGCGGCTCGAGGCGCTGCTCTGTTTGCAAGGGAAGAGTCCTAAGACCATTCTTCAAAACCGCGTAGATAAAATGAGTTTTGGAGTCACCGCCCGACAGTCGACAAATGCTGCCTGCTCTGGATGGCCCGGTCGTTGCTCAAGAAGCATTTGAGCGAGGCCGGTGCCGCCTGCTCCCTCTGTTCTGCAATACCTCGAGGCAAAGGCGCGCATGATCGCGTCCAGTGAACGCATATCGCCCGCGCGACGAGACTCGATCACAATCGATTCAAGGGCAATGCGTTCTCTGCCATTAGATGGAAGGTGCTTCCGGACCTCGCGCAGACTCGCGGCATTGGCAATCAGCACGATATCGGTCAACTGCGCTCCTCGCCAACCTGCCGAACAAGTCGGAGCTAGGCCGACGTCCATTAGCATCCGAAATGCTCGCTGATGAATGGCGAAACCAAGCGGCTGGCTCGCGAAATAGATCCCCAAGAAAAGCAGGTAGCAGCTGCCCAAGGCAGTAGGCAGGGTTATCGTCGTCGAATCTCGACGATCATTGTCCGAGGCGAACGCATCGACCAAGAGGACTAAACTTCCGAAGCCTAGCAATGCAATTCCATAGTTCTTCCCATCTTCGCCCATTAAAAAGCGCTCAGCAGTGACGGCAAGAACCAGCCCGAGCATAGCCTGCCAGGCTGACGCAGTGATGACGATCATTATGGCAATCACCGCAACCGGAATGGCAAATTTCGCGTAGAAGCGCGGCTCGCGATCCCACCACATCCAAAGTGCCATCCAGAGTACCAGAAGCTGCAAAAGGAACAATCGTTTGGGATAGAAAGACGAGAGAAGATGTTCCGAGCAGGCGCGCTTTCTTGCTGTTACGAGGAGCATCGATCGTTCGCTCCCGGGGAACAACGCTATCCAGAAGCAAAATACCTCGATGACGTAGTCATCCGGACAGCTGGACTCAAAGTTAACGCATCTTAGTGCGCCAATTAAGACACACAAGAGCGCCGCAGACGCTCGCGTCCAAGCACCCACAACGATTGCTGCACTCAATACCAAACAAACCCTATTTGTAACATTCCCATTCCACCCCTCAAAGCTCCAGGCAAGCGCCTTACCCAGCAGAGGCAGCGGGCCGGCACCTTCGTATCGGCCAAGATTTCCGACTAATTCAATACCATTGCGAATTGACTGGAGCGGAAACCTAAGAAAATAGCATACCAGTGTCAGCCCGACAAGAATGCGGAACAGCACAAATTGTAGATCCGCACTGAACGGTCTCGTTGTATACAACTTCGGTAGACTCATGATGATCTAATACCAAAGCATCGCCGACATGACTAACCCAGCCAGCAGGAGTAACCTTGCCAATCCGCGACCATAAACATGGAAAATCGATGAAGCGCGCCGGGTTGATCTCAGCCAACGTTCCGGTGTTCGCCCAATTATCATTGCTGCACTTGTTGCCACAAAAAACGGAGTAAAACGAGCAACCAACGAGAATGTTTGCAAATAAACGAACAAGTCGTGAAGGAGCCCACTGAATATCATTGCAATTGGAATTGCAGCAAGCCCAACTCGCCGCTTTGCAACAGGAATGAATATGTAGCGCCTTATCCAAGAACCGAGATACGTATTCCACCGCGACCAGAAGTCCCCTGCACCAACGGCCAACAGCGGATACTTGTAGCGTTCGGGTAATATATACCCCACTTGGCGCATCGTGCCGATTTGCAGATGCGCAAGACCGGAGTGCATGCTATGCAGCGTTAATACACCCACTAGCCCAAGTGCTAGCCGACGGACCACTTGGTGCTCAGTGCTCGAATTCGTTAGGATAGCCGCCAACGGCTTGAGTCCAGCTGAAGCCATAAACAAAAGAACAATGCCAAAGATAATCCGGCCCATGCCGATCTTATTGAAAGATGGTTGCCCTATTGATTCTCCGCGTTCACTATATACAACAATTGGATTCACAAGAAGAAAGAAGAAACACTCAAACCAGTCGTCTTCGGCGGCCTGTCGCTCGACACAAAAACTGTAGCTAGACAGAAGCAGTTCCCAACCTATCACTAACCCTTCGGTGGCAAATCCAGGAATGGTGATTGATGGAAGCGCAAGACACAACGACACGAGGATAACAAATATGGATGAATGTGTTATTGCGCCATGAGCGACGAGTGGCGATAACCTATACACGATGTACGTAATCGCAATATAGCAAAACATTCCAATATGAAGCACTACGAGGATGCTTTTGGGACCACCCATGACAATGAAACCCGTCATTAGAGCGATATACCCTACTATCAATATGAGCCGGATGTACCCGGAGAACCGAGTAGAGCCGCAAACGTAACAGGCAATCGGAAATGATCTCAAGAGAAGGACGTGAGTAACGTGGCGAATACTAGCGACTAGCTGACTCCCGATGAGAAGCGTTTGGCCGATGGAAGTTAGCAAGCGTCAGCTCCCACCATTGAGCATGCGAGCCGTCACCCACTTGTTTACGAAGGCGGTATAGATTTGATAGTCGTCTTCGTTCAAAACTTGACGAAGTTGGCGCAACGCCTTTTCGAGTAGAGCGGGGCGATCTTGGCGATGTGCTGTTGCCAGTTGAGCGGCAAGCTCCTGATGGACATGACGAAAGTCGTCCAGTGTCTCACCTTTAAGATGGAGTACAAAGATACCTTTGTTCATTAATTCGAGAACAGTACCAGCGAGGCGATCAGGCGCATCGCGCATCACCGCACGACTGAGGTCAGCTTCCTGCGGGTTGGGCAGCGTAAATCGGATCTTGGGTACATCTGCTGGATCGACTCGTTTAACTATATATATTGCACTGTTCCGAATGATTATTGTAGAACTGACTTGTCCGACGGCTAGCGAGCGTAGCGTTTCTAACGTTGGCAGTGCGGCATGCCCTGTCGTCCAGACCTCAGTGCCGGTGCAACAATATTCTTTTTGAAATGCGGAAAAGAGGGACGGGGTCGTCATCACGGCTGCTAACGCCGTACGGGCTCGTGCCTCAGTTTGAGCGTACGAGTACGGATCATTGTCCGATGTCCCATTGTGAAAATCAAATCGGATTATATCCTGCGCGTATTTGGTTTCGGGTGGATGACTAGTACGGAGAAGCAGCTGGAATCCTATAGGCGAATCGATGGGAGGCGAGACAGCGCCGTCAGTAGTCTGGGCCAATGCCTCGATGCATCGAGGAAAATCGGCGGGTTCCCTTGTTGACCAAAAACCGATATCGCCACCGATGTTGGCGTCCTCGTGATCACTGTACTGTTGAACAAGTTGTTCGAAGGAAGTGCCTCTGGCATTGTATTTATCGACAATCTTTAGAGCTAGTCGAAATGCTTCCTCTCGTGTACGAGTATTAAATAGCATTCTCCGAGCATGATACTTCAACCACGACGCGTCATTATAGCCAATGACGATGCGCTTTCCAGAGATGGAAATGTCCTCAGGCACTGGACGAAGTAGTAGTATATGAAATCCATACTTCGTTTCGACCGGTTCGGACGGAACATTGGGTCGAAGGACAGCCAAAGCATCGAGAACTTGGGGCCAAGGATGAAGCTGTTCGGCGCTCAATCCACCAAGAGAACCACCGCGGTCTCGTGTTACGAGATCCTCCGATACTTTTGCTGCTACGTCTGAGAATTCATAAGGTCGAGCTTGCAGCTGGCGCGACAAATTGGTCGCAAGCAACAGGGCGTCGCGTCTGGATCTCAATGGTGCTGGCGGAAGCGGCAGCCAATCGCCTGCGGAGAACGGAGCTTCTCTCGTGGAAGTCTGATCGCGAACCAAAATATGGGATACCCACAGCATCGTATTGCGTAGCTCTTCTGGTGGAGCAAGACGCCAGTGTCCACGGGGATACTTGTGAGGAGCTGAGCCCTCGAGTCCCGAGGTTGCTGTGGACCGTCGCGAGAGCGTTTTGTGCCCATACAAACATGCTAAGACTGCAGTAGAGACGCATAGAAAGTGCACCCACCGGCGCCGACGCCAGAGTAGACTAGAGTTATTGTTAGTATCGGGCATCGTGAGAAGAGTGTTCGTTTCGGCGCATGTCGGCACGACACCGATATGCTCCATTGACGCTCCGCGGGGCTTCTCGGCAGGGGGCGGAGACTAACGGCGCTAAGGAGCCGGACCGAGACTAACGCTCCCGCCCTCGACAGTGCGAAGGCGCCGAATCGCCTGAGCCCATTGCGATCGAGAGCGACAATATGGACCGAGCGCCTAAAGCTTGTCTCTCACGGTGTCACTCGCTGTTTGATCCGATGTTGCCCGAAGTTGACGTTGCCCGCAGCAAATGCCTGCTGGTATCTGCTCGTCAAGCCAAGTGCTGCGGGCGAAGTCCAGGATGCGCTCGCGCCGCCGTGAGCAGCCGATCTACGTGTGGCTATTCACGGAATGCAACACGTTAAGCTGCCACTGAAGATTCTTCAGTGGGTCAGATCGTTTCGGCAAAGACGGCGCTGGCCTGTGAGTGCGTACCTTTTCAGAAGCGGGCGGAGCAGTCTTTGCTTCCAGGCTTCTAGGACGATGAGCGCGCCGTGGGAAGCACATCGAAGGCGCGACGCTAACTGTCTGTTCAGAAAGTCCCTATTCAAGGGTGAGCTTATGCTTCGTCATACTGTCAGCATATATCTTGCAGACTTCTGTACAGGTACTCGCGCCATCACCCGGCGTATCGCCCGCGTCTCCGTTGTCACAGATTATACTACCAGAATCGTTGGTTCCGAGGTCGTGGAGGGATAATGCTCCGACATATTGCTCGACGCACATTGCGCCTGGATCGTTGGAATCACCTTCGCTCTTGGCGACCTCTGTGCCATTCGAGATGCAGTGCGCAGTTGCGTCGTATGAGACGAGAGAAGAGCAATCACCAGCGTAGGCGAGTCCAGGAATGCCTAGAAGGACCACACCGAGCGTGGCCCAGCCATAGAATTTATTGGTCATGTTTCCCCTTATCTTCCCGCGACCAGCGGGTCATTGTCGCTCCTTGGCATGGACTTTTTGGGGCGGCAATTAAAATCCTATCGCTCGAATATTTGAACTTGATCCAGCGCAGCGCGAAGCGCTCGCGAGGAATTTCCGAAAATCCACCGGTTGTTCGCGAGGTTGCGAAACCACAACACGAGTCCCGGGGAGACATTTAAAGCACACGTGGACGACTCGACCCGAGAGAAGCGAAAGCTCTTGCGCATCTTGAGCTGTTGGTCGGTGGCACCGAGCCGCGCGAGGACGGCGGCCCCGAGCTGCGAGCGAGCGGAATCGCTTACGAGATGGCGCAACGGGCGCGAGCAATCCCGTGTGCTGGAGTCGGCGCGCTCATGCGTCTCGTCGAGAGCGTGGGGCTTCCGGCGACGATCAATGAGCGCGCTCGTGTTCTCAAGATGGCCCGGCCGTACCGCGACCCTACGCCGTCCTCGTCCCGGCCACGATCGCCGCCACGTGTTCCGCCACCACCCGCACCGCGGCACGCGTCGCCGCGTCCGGGTGCATCGCGAGAAACAACGGACGCGGCGGTAACGCCGCCACGTCGAAGAGACGCACGAGGCCGAGCTCTTGCTCCGCGGAGCTTCCGGCGATGACGGAGATGCCGGCGCCAGCGGCGATGCCGGCGAGCAGCGCGATCATGCTGTTCGTGCGCAAGACGACGCGCACGCCGGGTCGGCTTCCGAGCCACCGCGCCTCGGGCAGCGTCGCGAGCTCACCGGTGTGAAGGAGCACGTCGTGACCGGCGAGGTCGCGCTCGCTTCGCGGGGCGCCACGGCGGCGTACGTAGGGCTCCCCCGCGACCGCCGAGAAAGGCAACCGCGCAACCCTCCGCACACGCAAGCTCGATTGTTCGACCTTGGTGACCCGGAGCGCGAGATCCGCCTCGCCGCGCGCGAGGTCGACCACGCGGTTTGCACCCAGTAGCTCGATCTGAAGGCCCGGATGGGTGACGCCGATCTCCAGCAGGCCACGCCGGACGAGCATGGCGGCGAGCGCCTCCGTCGTCGCGATGCGCACGACGCCACGCGCGGCCTCGACCCCGCCGTCGTTCGCCGACAGCCGGAGCGCGCGCGCCTCGCTCGCCATCTGCTCGGCGTGACCGAGCACACGGTCGCCCGCCGGTGAAAGCCGGAGCCCTTCTCGCGTGCGCAGGAACAGGCGCGCGCCGAGCGCCTCCTCGAGCGCCGCAATGCGCCGGCTCGCCGTCGATCGATCCACTCGCGCGTCGCGCGCGCCCCGCGACAGGTTCGCGGCGCGCGCCACGGCCGCGAAGACGCGGAGGTCGTCCCAATCGAGGTCCCCCGCCTGCCAGCGACGGTTCATTATGGTGCGATTTTGCACCATAACGGTGCAAATACGCAACGAGCCCCGCGTCGCTCGCGGACGCATGATCACTCGCATGGAAACGTATCGAGCCATTCTGCTGACGGGACGCGGCGGGCCCGAGGTTCTCGAAACGGTGCGCTTACCGCTGCGCGAGCCAGGCGCCCTCGAGGTGCGTCTCTCGGTGCGCGCGACCGGGGCGGGCGGCACCGACGTCACGATGCGGCGTGGGCGCTACGCGTTCGCGCCTCCCTACCCGTTCGTCCCCGGGTACGAAGTCGTGGGCGACGTGGAGGCCGTCGGCGCCGGCGTCACGGATCTGGCAGCCGGCGATCGCGTAGCGGCCCTCGTCGTCCACGGAGGTTACGCGGAAAGGATCGTCATTCCTGCCGCCGCGGCCGTGAAGGTCCCCGAGCACCTCGACGACGGCGAAGCCGTCGCGCTCATCCTGAACTACGTGACGGCGTATCAAGCCATCCACCGCAGCGCGAAGGTGCGCGCCGGGCAGACTGCGCTCGTCACGGGCGCGAGCGGCGGCGTCGGCACGGCGCTCATCGAGCTTCTGCGGCTCGCCGGGGTGCGCACCGTCGGCGCGGCGTCACCAGCCCGGCACGCCGTCGTCCGAGAGCTGGGCGCGACCCCGGTCGACAGCCGCGGGGGCCGCATCGATACCGAAGTGCGCAAGCTCGTTCCGGACGGCGTCGACGTCGCGTTCGATACCCTCGGCGGCGCCTTCGTCACCCAGTGCGTGCGTGCCACCCGGCGCTCCGGCGCCGTGATCGGCATCGGCTTCTCCGGGACGATGAAGAACGGCGTCCCCCGTCGCCTGGGGGTCCTGCATACACTGATGTCGGTGTTCGTCGGTGCACGCCTCCGCGGGCGCCGGGGCACGTTCTACGGCATCACCTATTCTTATCGAAAGGACCCCGGCCCCTTCCGGCGAGACCTCGGGACCTTATTTTCACTGCTCGGCGAACGAAAGATCGCGCCGCGCATCGCCGCTCGCCTTCCCCTGCTCGCCGCCCGCGAAGCCGCCGAGATGCTCGAGCAGGGCGGCGTCGAAGGGAAGCTCGTTCACCTCGCGAAGTCGTAGTCGGAGGGGACCGGGATCTGCTCTAATCGGTTACTATGCGTCTCGCACGCCTGATCGGTCCCGAGCTGAAGACGCTGCTGGCCGAGCACCCCGAGGAAGTGCAGGAGGTCTTGGGCGAGATCCACCCCGAAGATCTCGCGGATTTCATCTCCGACCTCGACGACAAGCAAGCCGGCGAGCTGCTCACGCACTTGCCGACGGAGTACGCCGCGCAAGTCTTCGGACGACTCGGCGACTCGAAGCAGGAAGCCGTGGCCGAAGAGATCGGCGTCGACAGCACGGCGCAGATCGTCGTCGAAATGGACGCCGACGAGCGCGCCGACTTCCTGAGCCAATTGCCGCCGAAGATCGGCGCCGATCTGCTCCAGGAGATCGAGCGCGTCGATCCCGAGGTCGCCGAGGACGTCGAGGCGCTCGCCAAGTGGCCCGAGACGTCGGCCGGCGGCCTGATGACGACGGACTACATCTCCATCTCGCCGAACCTCATGGTGAAGGACGCGATCGACGAGCTCCGCCGGCACGCCGGCGAGGCCGAGACCGTCGACGTCATCTTCGCGGTCAGCCACGAGAAGCAACTGCTCGGCATCCTCTCGCTGCGGCAGATGCTCATCGCGGAACCCTACGAACGCATCCGCGACGTGATGGTCCAGAACGTCATCTCGGTGAGACCGGACCTTCACCAGGAAGAGGTCGCCCGCAAGCTCGCGAAGTACGACTTCAACGTGATGCCGGTCGTGAGCGACGACGGCCGCCTGCTCGGCGTCATCACCGCGGACGACGTTCTGGACGTGCTCACCGAAGAGCAGACCGAAGACGTCCAGAAGATGGCTGGAGTGGAGCCGATCCGCGAAGGCTATTTCGACGCGACCACCGCCGTCATGTTCCGCAAGCGGGCGCCGTGGCTCATCGTGCTGTTCGTCGGAGAATTTTTCAGCGGCACCGCGCTCCGCGCGAACGACAAGGTGCTGGCGGCCATCGGGCATCTCAGCTTTTACATTCCTTTGCTCGCCTCGGCCGGGGGGAACTCCGGCTCCCAGTCGTCCACGCTCGTCATCCGCGGCCTCGCAACCGGCGACATCCGCGGGGTCGATTGGCTCAAGGTCTTCGTGCGGGAGCTCTCCCAGGGCGTGGCGCTCGGGCTCACCCTCGCGTTCTTCGGCTACATCCGTGCGTCGACGTCGGGCGACGGGGGGCGGTTCGCGGTCCTCGTCGCGACCACGGTGGTCGGGCTGGTGATCATCGGCTGTGTGGTGGGTGCGATGCTCCCCATCTTGCTCCACGCCCTGAAACAGGACCCCGCCACCACGTCGACGCCTTTCATCGCGACCCTCATCGACGCGCTGGGGATTTTGCTCTACATGGCGCTGGCGCGATGGATCCTGGCCGACGTTTTGGCTCGTGCTCACGGACTCAGTTGACTTCCCCGCCCGCGAAGAGAAATCTGACGGTAGTGAGATGGCCAAGCTGAGCTCCGCGATCGTGCAGCGCAAGCTCGCGACGCTCAGGGATGTCGAAGAGGCGCTGGCGCGTCAGGTCCTGTACGGGGGAGATCTCGCGACCAACCTCCTCGAGCAAGCGCCCGGTATGGACGAGCGGGCCCTCACGGCGCTGCTCGCCGAGACGCAATCGCTCCCACCTGCGCCGGCTGGGCCGCTGCCGCGCAGCTCGGCGGACGCGCTCGCGCTCATCCCCGGCGACGCCGCGATGCGCCACGGCGTCTACCCGCTCGAGAAGGCGGGAGCACGATTCGTCGTCGCGGTGAGTGAACCGCTGAAATCCGAGGTCGAGCAAGATCTGGGGTTCAGTCTAGGCGTGACCATCGTGCAGCGCGTCGCTCCGCTCATCCGCATCAAAGAAGCAATCTGTCGCGACTACGGGCTGCCGCTGGATCGACGAAGCCACCGCGTGCTCGCGAAGCTCGAAGGCAAGCCGGACCCGAGCCCCAGCCTCACCCCGCCGCCGCTCGCTACCGTGCCCGACATCGCGTCGTTGCCGCGGCCCCCCTCCATCCCGCCCCTCGGCCTGCCCGCACCGACGGACATGACGCCGCTGTACGCGACGTCGAGTCAGGGCGGCATCCCCGCGCTGCGACCGATACAGCCGATCGCGATCCGCGAGCCCGAGCCGACGGCGCCGGGCCACGCAGCCGGCGTGTCCATCCACGAACGCCTCACCACGCCGGCGCCGCCGGCTGGGACGACGACGACGCCGATGCCGACGCTGCGCGCCGAGCCGTCGATAACTCTTCCGAATCTTCCAGTGCAGATCGCACCTGAAGCGCCGCTCCCTCAAATCGTCGCCGAGCGCCGCGCGCGCCCATCGAGCCCACCTCCGTCCTCGGCGGCGGCCGCGCCGCGGCGCAGCTCGCCGCCCACGCGCTCGTCCATTCAGCGTCCGAATCTGGGCGCGTGGACGGCGGAGAACAAGCAAGCGGAGCGGCGGCCGCGCAGCCGGCATCGCGGTCCGTACACCGCCGCTGCTGCGGAAGAAGATCTGCTCAACGCCGATTCCCGGGACACCGTGCTCACCGCGCTCTTCGACTTCGCGTGTCAGTACTTCGAGTACTCCGCGCTCTTCGCGGTCCACGGCGATCTCGCAGAAGGTCGCAGCGCGCACGGTCCGGGGGCCGACCACGAACAGATCACCGGCATCGGCGTTCCGCTCGACATGCCGAGCGCGCTCGCGACGGCGCGAAAGGAAGGGCACTTCAGCATTCAGGCGCTCGCGAAGGACGGCCTCGACGGACAGCTCGCCCGCGACCTCGAACGAACCCGGGGCAAGAAGGCCCTCCTCTTGCCCATCCTCGTGCGCGGCCGCTGCGTTCTCATCTTCTACGGCGACGACGGCGACGACGACGTCGATCTCTCGCTCATCGGGGACGTCCTCGCGTTCGCCCCCCTCGTCGCCTCGGCGCTGGAGAACGTCATCCGCAAGAAGAAGGCGTCGCTACGGCAAGGCGCCGGGCTTCCCCCTTCGGCGAGCGTGGGACCGTCTCCGAGATCGCGCGTGCTGCCCTCGCGCGACGAGCGGCGCGAAGCGCTCGCCGCGGCGCTCGAGACGACGCTGCGGCGAGCGTCGTCGCGGCCGCCTTCGAGGAGCAGCCGCCCCCCGCCCATCCCGGCGCGGCGAAGATCGGCTCCCCCTTCATCGCCTTCGAGCGAGGCGGCCTCTTCCAAGGGCGAAGAACCGGAGCGCCCGAGCACGGATCCGGCGATACCGTCGGCGCGCGCTGCGGTGTCGCTCGCCGCCGAACACGCCGAGGCGCCTCGCGCCGACACCCCCGCGCAGGGCGCGCCTTCGCGGGAACGCGCTCCCGAACCGACCGAGGCTCCGTCGACGACCGCGGAGGTGGAACACGGCGAGCTCGAGCCGATCGACCGCTACATCGCGCCGGCGGACGAAGCCCCGGAAATTTCCGTCGGCGCCGCGGAGGTCGACTGGTCGCCGGAGCTCGAAGCGCCGGGACCTGTGCGACCACCGGCATTGCCGGATTCGCAGGTCGTCGTTCCGGCAAAGCGCCCCGTCAGGGCGCACAGCTCAGCCGAGCTGCGGCTTCCGACCATCATCGTCAACGTCGATCAAGACATCGAAGCGCTCGTTACACGACTTCTGGAAGGGGACGAGAAAGTCATGGAGCGAATCGTCGCGCTCGGCGCATCGGCTGCTTCCTACCTCGTATCGCGGTTTCCGGGCCCAATCCGCGACGCCGATCGGCTCTCGTCGCCGGAGCCGGCCTCGTTACGCGGCCCCATCCTGCGCGCGCTCGCGCGCATCGGCATGCCCGCGGCGCCGTTCCTCGCCGTTCGCAGCAACGACCGCGAGGCGACCGTGCGCGCGTGGGCCACCGCCTTGCTCGGCGAAATCCCGTCGGTCGACTCCGCGACCGCGGTCAGCCGCCGCGTCGCCGACTCGTCCGCCGAAGTCCGGCGCTCCGCGCTCGAAGCCGGCAAGCTCCTACAAAACGACGAGGACGCGCGCACCGCGTTGCGCGACAAAGTCCTCTCCATCGCCGAGGGGACCTCGTCCGTCGAATCGCGCGTCGCGGCCATCGAAGCGCTCGCGCATTTCCGTGACGGCCGAGCCGTCCCGCGGCTCGTCCGCCTGCTCCCGAATCACGACGAAGTCGGCCAATCCGCCGAGTGGGCCCTCGGCGTCCTCACGCGCCAAGCCTTCGGCCGCGACACTGCCGCCTGGGAAGCTTGGTGGAAAGAAAAAGGCGGCCAGCACCGTATCGAATGGCTCATCGACTCGCTGACCCACGAAGACATCGAAATCCGAAGAGCCGCCGGCGAAGAGCTCAAAAGTCTCACCAAGGAATATTTCGGCTACTACGACGATCTGCCGAAGGGTGAGCGCCAGAAAGCGCAGCGGCGGTATCGGGAGTGGTGGGAAACGACGGGCAAGGCGAAGTTTTCTCGTTAGCGGCTGTCGCCCTGATTCGGCGCGCCTCGAGTCAGCCGGTCCGCCGCTCTGCGTCGCGGATCATGTATTGGATCACGGGGTTTCCGCTGGCAAGCTTCGGATTCGCGCGCGCCGTCTCCTTCACACGCAGAAACGCCGCGGTTCCGTCTCTGCCCCAGCGTGCCAGTTTTGGCTCGAGGGCTCGATGCCGCTGTTCGATGGCTTTGGCGGTTCGAAGGGACGTTCGCGCCGTGATCGGCGGCACCGCTTCGCGCAATCGCTCTTGCAACCCGAACAGCAGATCGCCCTTCGTGTAGGCGGCGACGATCTGCTCGCTCGGATCTCCTTGCGCGATGACCTCGTCGAGCGTCGCCAGGATGGGCGCCGTCGCGTCGTCTACACGCTCGATGGACGCTTCGTCGTCCGTCAGAGCGAGGCCGCTGATCAAACCTTCCGCCATGCAACTCGCCGCCGAGACGCGAGCCGAAAATGCAGGCTCCGCAGTACGAGCAGAACGAGGGACTTCCGAGACGGATCGGCATCGCTCGGGCACGCTCGTCAGGGCGATTGGCTGGGCAGCGCTGGACTCTGGAGCGGCTGCCAGCGCAGGCGACGCAAAAAGGACCAGCGAGAGCACCGTTGAAATTCGACGCATGGTGAGCTCCTTTCGAATCGACTCTTCGACGAAAGGAGCAAGGGGCGTGCCCGGGCCGACGGAAGGCTGACGCGATCTGCCTCGTGGCGATTCATCACAACAAGGTCAGCTCTCGAGTCCGAAGACCAGGTTGAGCACGAACGCGAGGATGACGGTGTTGTAAGCGAAGCTGATGACCGCGTGCAGGAGTACGGCGCGTCGGATTTGTCGGCTGGTGACGCAGGCGTCGGAGACCTGAAAGCACATGCCTATGGTGAAGGCGAAGTAGGCAAAGTCGAAGTACGCGGGCGGCTCGTCTCCAGGCAGCGTCATGCCGCCCACGCCTTCGGCGTCTTCGCGATAGTACAGGTGGGCATAGCGGAAGGTGAACGCGGTGTGGGTCATCACCCAGGCCAGGCCGACGGTCGCCAAGCAGAGCGCGATGACGGCTTGCTTCGTACCTCCGGGCATCGAATGCGCGCTTCGCACGAGCACCGTCGACGAAAGCAGGCTCACCGCCGACGTGAGCACGACGATCACGTAGACGAGCGTGCGTCCCGGGTCCTCCGACGCAGCACGCTCCCGTGTCGCGCCGGCGTCCGCGGCGGCGATGTTTGCCCACGAAAGCGCGAGGAGCACCAGCCCGGCGCTGTCCCAGCCGACGAGCGCGCCGACGACGGGAGACGCGCGCGACGCGACGACGGCGTACGCGCTGAGCCCGACCGCGAGCGACATCCCCACGCGCACGAGAGCTCGTCGAAGCACCCGGTTCACCGGTCCGACCCGCGCTCCCTGGGTCCCGAGCTCGCTGGAATCGCTCTGAATGCTTCGAACGGTAACCCGAATCCGCCGGGTCAAAAATGAGGACTCACGTCACTTCAAAGCCTGAATGTGGACGAGGCACCTACACCCGCCCGTTCCATTCTCGAGCAGCATGAAAGGAAACTCGGGATTCGTTCCGGCGCCGCTCGCGCGCAGGACGCTCGCTCCGGCCGTGCCCGAAGCCGCGGGGGCAAGGCCTCGAGGTGTTCGAGCGATCATCCTGACTCCCCTCGAGCGAGAGGTGCTCGCCAGGACACTCGCGCGGAGCAATGGGTGCGAGTACCGTCGCGCCTTGCATCGCCGATCACTTGCCGAGCAAGGCGCGTCCGCGGAGCGGATCGCGGCCCTCGACGCCGGCACCTCACTGAAGAGCGCCTGGAATAGAGGGCACGCCGCGCGACTCTGGAACAAGTATGCGACGTCGTTCTCGGGAATGCCCCGGCGTGCCACGGGTTTCCTTCGGTCGTGCGCGCGGAGATCGCAACAGTACTGAAGGCTTCTTCACGAAGGCCGTGATTACAGATCTTTTCCAAACACGGGCCCGCGTTCGAATTAGATCTCGCGCCGGCGCTTATGCGAGCGCCGTATCTGCCGAGTAGGTGAACGTGTCTCCGCGAACGAAGTCGTTGGACCGGACGAGTAACCCACCCCGCCGCGAACATCTCGCGGCGGCGGTGCTGATCTTTTTTGCGTGCTGCGGGGCATGTAACCCTCGGCCGACCGTATCGGCGGAGCCGCCCCCTCCGCCGAACACCGCGGTGGTCACGAAGGACCAGCTCGCCCACATGAAGGTGACCACCGAAGAGGTCGATTACCAGGACGTCGACGACACCGTGATCGCGAGTGGGAAGATCGCCTACGACGACCAGAAGGTGTTTCACGTCTTCTCTCCCGTCTCGGGAAAGGTCTCGAAGGTCTTCGTCCAGCTCGGTGCGCACGTGAAGAAGGGCGACCCGCTCGCGACCATCGAATCGCCGGACATCGGAGTCGCCACGGCCGACGTCAGCAAGGCGAAGGCGGATCTCACGACGGCGGAGCACGAGTACGCACGGCAACAGGAGCTGCTCGAGATCCACGCGGCGTCGCAGAAGGACTACGACGCCGCTGGCAACGCCTACCGTCAGGCGAAGGCCGAGCTCGAGCGCGCGCAGCAGAAGGCGGCCCTCTTCCAGCGCGGGGACGCCGTCGGACAGAGCTTCACCATTCACTCCGACATCGAGGGCGAGGTCTTCATGAAGGCGGTCTCGCCGGGCACGCAGATCGCCGGCCAGTACGGGGGCAACTCGGCCGAGCTCTTCACGGTGGGACAGACGAGCCGCGTCTGGGTGCTGTCGGACGTGTTCGAGATGGACGTGCCCCGCGTCACGCTCGGCACGAAGGCGGTGGTCAACGTGGTGTCCTGGCCGGATCGGAACTTCGAAGGCACGGTCGATTGGATCAGCGGCTCGCTCGATCCGAGCACGCACGCGACGAAGGTGCGGTGCACGTTCGACAACCCCGACGGCGCCTTGAAGCCGGAGATGTTCGCCACGGTGAAGCTCTCCGTGAACGCCAAAAAAGCGCTGGCCATCCCTCGCTCTTCCGTCCTTCGCCTCGGCGATCAAACGGTGGTGTTCGTGGATCGCGGCCTCGACGAGCGCGGGCGCCAGCGCTTCGAACGCCTGCCCGTCTCGGTCGACGAGGGCGAAGGCAGCAAGTGGCTCACCGTAGACCACGGCCTCGCGAAGGGAGACCGCGTCGTCACCGAAGGCGCGCTCCTCCTTTCCGCGATGATGTGAAGCAGAGTCCTCGATGATCGAGTGGATCGTCAAAACCGTACTGAAGAAGCCCTCGTTCGCCATCCTGTTCGCGCTCGGGCTCGTCGCGGTCGGCATTTATTCGTACTCGCAGCTCAACATCGAGGCGTATCCGAACCCGGTGCCGCCGCTGGTGGAGGTCATCGCGCAGCCTCCCGGCTGGAGCGCGGAGGAGACCGAGCGCTACATCACGATCCCGCTCGAGGTCGGGCTCTCCGGCATGCAGGGGCTCGATCACGTCCGCTCCCAATCGCTCTTCGGGCTCGCGGACGTGAAGTGCTACTTCAAGTGGGGGACGAAGTACGAAGACGCGCGGCAGGAAGTCATCAATCGCATTCAGTTCGTGCCGCTGCCGTCGGGGGTCCAAGCGCAAATCTCGCCCTGGAACGCGATCGGCGAGGTTTTCCGCTACACCGTGGAAGGCAAGGGGTACACCGTCCGTGACCTGAAGACGGCCGAGGATTGGATCCTCGAGCGCCAGTTCAAGCAAGTGCCGGGCGTCATCGACGTCGTGAGCTTCGGCGGCGAGACGAAGCAGTTTCACATCGGCGTGGACCCGTTCCGCCTGAAGGGGCACGGCGTCACCCTGGACGACCTCGTGCAGGCGGTGCAGAGCGCGAACCTGAACACCGGCGGGCAGCGCCTCACGATGGGCGAGCAGTCGTACGACATCCGCGGCATCGGCCTATTGCAGAACGTCCACGACATCGAAGACATCGTCGTCCAGGATTTCCACGGGACGCCCGTCCGCGTGCGCGACGTCGCCGACGTCAGCGTCGGCGCGGCGCCGCGCCTCGGTATGGTGGGCATCGACGAGCGCCCGGACGTCGTCCAGGGGACCGTCCTGATGCGCTACGGCTCGGAGACGAAGCCGACCCTCGACGGGATTCACGCCCGCATCGACTACATCCGGAAGAACCACGTCCTGCCCCCGGGCATGGAGATCAAGCCGTACTACGACCGCGGCGATCTGGTGGAGCTGACCACGCACACGGTCATGGAAAACGTGGTCGTCGGCATCACGCTCGTGTCGCTGGTGCTGCTCGTGTTCCTCGGCCACGTGCGCGCGGCGATCATCACCGCGCTCACCATCCCGCTGGCGCTCCTCGGCGCCTTCACCGGCATCGTCTTCACGAACACGTCCGCGAACCTGCTGTCCATCGGCGCGGTCGACTTCGGCATCGTCGTCGATTCGTCGGTGATCATGATGGAGAACATTTTCCGTCACCTCGGGCCTCACGGAAGCGGGTCGATGCGCCGCCGCGTCCTCGCCGCCGCGCAAGAAGTGGGCACGCCGATGACGTTCTCCACGTTGATCATCGGCAGCTCGTTCATCCCGCTCTTCACGATGACCGGGGTGTCCGGGGTCATCTTCTCGCCGATGGCGCGCACGTACGCGTTCGCCATCGGCACCGCCATCCTGCTCGCGCTGACCCTCCTCCCGGTGCTCGCCTGGAAGCTCATCCCCGCGAACACCGAAGAGAAGGATCCCATCCTGATGCGCGCGCTGCACCGGCTCTACACGCCCATCGCGGACCGCGTGATCAAGTATCCGAAGCTCGCGATCCCGCTCAGAATACTGGTGCTCGCGGGATGCGCGCTCCTCTTCCCGCTGCTCGGCGGCGAGTTCATGCCGAAGCTCGAAGAGGGCAATCTCTGGATCCGCGCGACGCTGCCGAAGAGCATCGCCCTCGAACAGAGCGCGAAGTACGTCGACAAGATGCGCGACATCGTGCGTGGTTGCCCCGCCGGCGCCAAGGCCCCGTGCACGGCCGAGAACGCGAAGCACCCGGAGGTGCTGGCCGTCACGTCGCAGCTCGGCAGGCCCGATGACGGCACCGACGTGACCGGCTTCTTCAACATCGAGCTCTTCGCGCCGCTCCGGCCCTTCGGCGAGTGGAAGCACGGCATGACGAAGGACAAGCTCACCGACGAGCTGAACCGCGAGCTCTCGGAGGCCTTCCCGGGGGTCGTCTTCAACTTCTCGCAGATGATCGGCGACAACGTCGACGAAGCGGTCGCCGGCGTGAAGGGCGAAAACTCGATCAAGGTCTTCGGACCGGATCTGATCGAGAACGAGAAGAACGCCGACACCATCGTCGACACGCTGGAGAAGGTTCAGGGGATCACCGATCTCGGAAAGCTCGGGACGCTCGGTCAACCGGACGTGAAGATCACGCCGGATCGCAAGGCCTGCGATCGATACGGCTTGAACAGCGGCGACGTGGTGAGCGTGGTTCAGACCGCGATCGGCGGCCAGGCCGTCACCCAGCTGTACGAGCGCGAGAAGGCGTTCGACGTGACGGTACGCTGGCTGCCGCCGTATCGAGCGTCGCTCGAAGCGATCCGGGACATCCAGATCGCCACGCCCGACAACCTCATGGTGCCTCTCGGCCAGATCGCGAAGATCGAGCTCTCCGAAGGCCCGTCGACGATCTACCGCGAGGACGGAGTTCGGTACACGCCGGTGAAGTTCTCGGTGCGCGGGCGCGACCTGGAGAGCGCGATCAAGGAAGCGCAGATGCAGGTGGCGCCGAAGGTCCCGCAGGGCTACGGCAAGCGGCTCGAGTGGAGCGGACAGATCAACGAGCTGCGGGAAGCGCAACGCAGGCTCTTGTTCATCGTACCGCTGACGTTGTCGATCATCGCGTTCTTGGTCTACGCGGCCGTCAAGACGTGGCTCGACATGTTCATCGTGCTCATCGACATCCCGCTGGCGTGCATGGGCGCGCTGGTGGCGTTGCTCGTGACGGGCACGAACTTCTCCGTCTCGGCGGCGATGGGCTTCCTCTCGATCTTCGGCGTCGCCATCCAGGACGCCATCCTCGTCGTGACTTACTTCCAGCGGATGCGATACCAGGAACACAAGAGCATCGAGGGAGCCGCGCGCGAAGCGGCGGAGAAGCGCTTCCGGCCCGTGCTCATGACCACCCTCGTCGCCATGCTCGGCCTGATGCCCGCCGCGGTGTCCCACGGCATCGGCGCTCAGACGCAGAAGCCGCTGGCGATCGCGGTCATCGGCGGGTCACTCATCCTGGCGCTCCTCACGAGGATCATCCGGCCGCCTCTGCTCGTCGTCGCCCATGGCTGGTGGGAACAGCGCCAGATCCGGAGGGGCAAGAGCCCGAACCCCTTCATCCCGGACGATGAAGAGCCCGATCCGCTCTCCGGGCGATTGTCCCAGCCGCCGCTGGCCGGCGAGTAACGGCCTCAGCCTTCGTGGCGTTCGATGAACGCTTCTATTCCGGCGATGCCGAGGACGACGACCGTGAACAGAAGCACCAGCCGTTGGACGAACGAGACGCCGAGCTCCCCGAGCGCGTAGTGTGCGACGAGTACCGCTCCGGCGCCCATCCAGAGACGCACCGCCTTTAGCCGGGCCGCTTCCCTCTTTTCGATCCGGATATGCATGACTCTCTGAATAAGTTTTCACGGATTCGGCTCGGTTTCCTGGCATTTTCTGGTGATCACAAAAATGCGCTGAGGCTCGTGCGGCCGAGGCCGAAAACGATTCCAAGAGTTTGGAGGGTAACCCGTGGATAAACCAGAGCTTCTACGTAAGACCCCCCTCTTCGAGGGGCTCGCCGAGCCGGACCTCCGGGAGCTGGCCCAAAAACTGACCGAGCGGACATTCAGCGCCGGGCAGGCCATTTTCGCGCAGGGCGACAGCGCCACGGCGATGTTCATCGTGGCCGACGGTCACGTGAACATCCACCTCGCGGGCGAAGAGTCGCGCCGCATCTCGCTGAAGGACCTGGCGCGCGGCGAGTACTTCGGCGAGCTGTCGCTCTTCGACCATCAGCCGCGTTCGGCGAGCGCGCTGGCCACCACCGACGTCGTCCTCCTGGAGCTGACAGCGGACACGCTGTCGTCGTATCTCGAACGCCGCCCGAGCGCGGCGATGCCCATCCTGCGCACGATGACCCAGCGTCTTCGCGAGACGAACACGCTGCTCACCGAGCGCGCCGCCAAGAACGTCGTCGAGGAGCTCGACAAGAGCCTGAGCTGGAAGGACAGGCTCGCCGACCGCGTCGCGGAGCTCAACGGAAGCTGGACGTTCATCGTCGGCCTGATGCTCGTGACCGCCGCCTGGGCGCTCGTGAACGCGCGCGGGCCGGGCACCTTCGACCCGTACCCGTTCGTCTTCTACAACCTCGTGCTCGCGGTCCTGGTCGCGCTCCAAGGTCCGCTCATCGTGATGAGTCAGAACCGGCAGACCTTGAAGGACCGAGCGCAATCGCAGACGGATTTTCAGGTGAACCTGAAGAACGAAGTCAACATCGAGACGATCCTGCGCGAGCTCGGGGAGTTTCGCGCGGAGATGAGCGCCAGGCGCGGGAGCGGGCAGCGTTGATTTACTCCTCGCTCACCGGGCGATGCGATCGCGAATCGCGTCGAGCGCCTGGATGAAGGCTTGCGGGCCCGTCGAGACGTCCAACGCCGTGTCCGTGCCGCCGGCCATCGCGTAGCCATTCAGGGCCGGCATGTCCGCGCCCGCCATCCCGACGACGAAGGTATCGACGCCCTTCACGTGACCGTCGGCGAGGATCTGCTCCAGATCGGCTTCGGTCACGTCGCACTGAGTCGGCGGACCTTGCGTGAGGAGCACCGCGAAGCAGCGTTCACCCGATTGCGACGACTCTTGCACCTGAAGGCAGTCGTCGATCATGCCGCGCAGGGCGCACTCCGTCGGCCGCGGCAGTGGGGACGTCGTCTGCTCGGCCGTCAGCGCGGTCTCGAAGATCGCCGCGTTCTGCGGGAGGCGCGTCAAACCAACGACCGCTTCTGCGCAATCTCTTCCCTTCGAGCAGTCGGCTTTCATGTCGTCGCCCGCCGGAAAGACGGAGAGCCCCACGTCGAGCCCGCTCGACTCTTGCTCGTTCACGAAGGCGCTGATCGACGCCAGGGCGTACGCATAGTCGAGGCTCGCGCCAGCAGCGCTCGACGTCGATCGATCCACCATGAAGTACATCGCCACCGGATGCGTTACGCCGATGACGCCCCCGGCGCCGCCGAGCCCGCCGCGTCCGCCGTTCGACGTTTGGCCGCCGTTCGACGTTTGGCCGCCGCTCGACGTTTCGCCGCCGCTCGACGACGCCCCGCCATCGGACGTCACGCCACCGGCCGACGGCGTGCCGCCCTTCGACGGCGTGCCGCCGCTCGACGGCATGCCGCCCTTCGACGGCGTGCCGCCGCTCGACGACTTGCCCCCCGTACCCGATACGCCCACGCCCGTGCTCTGGCGCGCGCCGCCGGCGGAGGCGGTGCCGCCCGCGCCGGGCGTGTCGCGCCCCGCTTCTCCGCGGCCCCCGGACACCGCGGGGGCGCCGCCGGCTTCCGCGCCGGCGTCGTCGCTGCTGCGACCACCCACGTTGTCGGATCCTCGAGTGCGACCGGAGTCCCGGTCGCCCACCGAGGTCGCGCCACCTCGGCCGAACAGCGCGCTGTCGTCCGGACTGCACGCGCCCACCACGAACATCGCCGAAATCGCGCTCGCGCATCGAAACCAAGTCATCGATTCGCCCTCCCGCTCGCGAGAGACCCCAATCCTAGCGCCGCTGCCGGAATCCTTGAACGTGCCCGGGACTTCCCCGCGTCCCCAGCCCGCCTCCGAGCTCAGATCCACTCGAAAGCGCAGGGCGATGCACACCTGAACATCGAGGGGGTGCTGCTTTTTGGGGCTTTGTCGGCGAGGCGAACGCGCGTAATACGGTCGTGCCCATGGACCGCCAGGAAGTCGAAACGGCCCTCCAAGCCGCCAACGTCGCCCTCGCGGGTCGGCGCCAGCGTCAAGCGAGCAGCTTCGCGTCCATCGAGCTGCGCGACGCGGATCCCACTCCCGCGAAGTGGGAAGTGATCGCGACCGGCCTCGTGGGCCTCGTCGCGATCGTCGCCGTGCTCGTCGCCTGGCTCTATTGAGCGCCGGCTACTTCTTGCTCTTCTTGTCGCCGGCGGCTTTCGGCTGATCCTTCAGCGAGACGTCCCAGTCGACGATCTGATCGCCGCCCTTGTACGGCGGAACGATCACCGCCTTGTAGGCGCGGATCACGCATTCGCCGATGGGCGTCCCGTCGAAAGGCGACGGGATCACGACCTGCGCCACGGTGCCGTCCTCGTGGAAAGTGATGCTCACGCGCGTATCGCCGCGCGGGTGCTCGCCCTTCTTCTCTTCTTCGGCGACGACGCCGGGGCAGCTCTCCGCCGAGCGCGTGGCGCGCTTCAGCTCGAGATCCACCTGCTTGCGATCGAACTCCTTCTTCTTCTCTTCGTCGGTTTCCACGTTGGCGAGGGACGCGGAGTCGTCGGTTCCGCGGGCTTTCGCCGCCTTCTCGTCTTGCTGCTCGAGCTGGTCTTGCTCGTCGACGAGCTGATCGGGGGTCTTGACGCCCTGCTCTTCGGCGGACGGGCCACAAGCCGGGAGAACGGGAACCGACAGAACGGTCGCGATCGCGATGCAAAGCCGTTTCATGAGCGCATCCTATAACTGCTCCACATTTTGTACACCCGCACCCGGGCCGCTCGACGGATGAAAACGATCGTTCCCCGGCGCCGGCCCGCACGTTCGCGCCGTCGACCGACACGGTAACCTTCCAGCGCCGTCACAGATCCGTGATGCGGTAGTCCTTTATCTTGTAGAGCAGCGCGCGGTGGCTGATCTCGAGGAGCTCGGCGGCCCGAGTGCGGTTTCCCTTCGTCTTCTGCAGGGCGCGACGAATCAGGATCTCCTCGATGATGCGCGTCGTCTTCTTCACGCTGAGCTCGCCGCTCGCGAGCTGCATCTGCACGGGATCTTGCGCTTCGCGGACCCGCTCCGGCAAATCGGTCACGACGATCTGATCGCCCTCGGCGAGGACCATCGCGCGTTCGATCGTGTTCTCGAGCTCGCGCACGTTCCCCGGCCAGGCGTACTCGAACAGGAGCCGCCGGGCTTCGGACTCGATGCCCACGATGTTGCTGCGCAAGCGCGTGTTGTTTCGCGCGACGAAGTGCTCGATGAGGAGCGGGATGTCCTCCCTGCGATCGCGCAGCGGCGGGACGTGAATCGGCAGGACGTTCAGGCGATAGAACAGATCCTCGCGAAAGCGCCCGGCTTTCGTCTCGGCGTGGAGATCGCGATGCGTGGCGGCGACGATGCGGACGTCGACCTTGATGTCCTTCGTCTCGCCGAGGCGGCGGATGAGCTCGTCCTCCAGGACGCGCAGCAGCTTCACCTGGAGCCCGAGGGGCAGCTCGCCGATTTCGTCGAGGAAGAGCGTGCCCGTGCTCGCGTCTTCGAAGAGCCCGCGGCGATCGTTCACCGCGTCCGTGAACGCGCCCTTCTTGTGTCCGAACAGCTCGCTCTCCAGGAGGTTCTCCGGGATCGCGCCGCAGTTCACGGCGATGAACGGGCCGCCACGCCGGCTCGAGCGGCGGTGGATGGCCCGCGCGACCAGCTCTTTGCCGACGCCGCTCTCCCCGGTGACCAGCACCGTCGTCTTGTAGTCGGCGATCTTCGTGATGGTCCGGAAGATGTCCTGCATCTTCTGGCTCTTCGCGAGGATGTCTTCGTAGCGGCTCTCTTTGCGGATCTCTTCGCGCAGCGCGCGGTTCTCGCGCCGCAGCGTCTCGCGTTCCTCGGCCTTCTTCAGCGCGAGCACGACCTCGTCGTTCTTGAACGGCTTCTGGATGTAGTCGTACGCGCCGGCCTTCATCGCGTCGATGGCCTGGTCGATGTTGCCGTACGCGCTCATCACGATGACGGTCGCCTCGTGTCCCTTGGCGCGCAGGGTGGCGAGCAGATCGAGCCCGCCCATCCTCGGCATGCGGACGTCGGCGAGCACCACGTCGGGGCCGAAAGAGTCGACCAGGGGCAGCGCTTCCTCGCCGCTCGCCGCGGCTTCGACCTCGTAGCCATGGCGCCGGAGCAGCGTCCGCAGGACGAGCCGAATGTTCTCCTCGTCGTCTACGATCAGGATGCGGCGCACGGAGCCTCGCAAAAAATGCTAACTCTGGGCAACCGACACCGCAACAAATTGCGTGGTCCTACCGGCGCCGCCCCTGTAAGATAACCAGCCGATAAGAAAGGCTTTCTCATGCTTTGGGGAATCGACCGGCTCTCAGGGGGGCATCTGGCGAATCTTCGCCGCCGACTACGGGGCGCCGACGTGGCGGTCCTGTCCCACGCCGCGGCCGTGGATCGCCGAGGGCGCACGCTGCTCGCGGTCCTCGAAGAGCTCGGTATCGAACCGCGCATCGTCTTCACCCCGGAGCACGGCTTCGACCCGATCGCCCAGGCCGAAGAGCCAGTCGGCGCGGAGCAGAACGGTTTCAGCTCGCGCACCGTGAGCCTCTACGGAAAAGAGCGCGCTTCGCTCGCGCCCACGCCGGCTCAGCTCGAAGGCGTCCAGACGCTGGTCATCGATCTCGCCGACGTGGGGAGCCGCTACTACACCTACGTCTGGACGGCGCTGCTCACCGCGCGCGCCGCGGCCGAAGCGGGCATCCACACCGTCGTGCTCGACCGACCGAACCCGATTTCGGGCGACGTCTCCGCGCTCGAGGGCGCGCCGCAACACGAGGGGTTCCTGTCCTTCGTCGGCCTCGAGCCGCTGCCCATCCGTCACTCCATGACCATCGGGGAGATCCTCGCGCACTTCTTCGAGCGCGACGGAAAAACGATGGGGCAAGACGGCGCGTTGTCGGTGGTCACGGTGCTCGGCTGGGAACGCATGCGCACCGCGACGGCGTGGGATCGCCCCTTCGTGCTTCCGTCGCCGAACATGCCCACGGTCGAGACGGCCCTCGTGTATCCGGGCGGCTGCTTGCTCGAAGGGACGAACCTCTCCGAGGGGCGCGGCACGACGGCGCCGTTCCAGATGGTCGGAGCGCCGTTTCTGCGCAGCGACGATCTCGCCGACGCCATGCGGGCGGCGGGGCTCCCCGGCGTGCTCGCCAGGCCGGCGTCCTTCCGCCCCACTTTCGACAAGTACGCTGGTCAGATCTGCCACGGCGTCATGCTCCACGTGACCGACGCCTCGACGTTCCGCCCGGTGACGACGTACCTGACGCTCATCGCGCTCGCGCGAGCCCAGGCGCCGGAGAGCTTCGCGCTCCGGACCACGCCCTACGAGTTCGAGGAGACGATTCCGGCGTTCGATCTGCTCACGGGCTCATCGGCCGCGCGCGACGCCCTCGCGGCAGGCGCCTCCGCCGACGCGCTCGTCGACCTCGTCACCCCCGTACCGCCCATATGGTCCGACATCGTCCACGACGCCGAGGCGCTGGTGACCGAGGGAGCGGCGCGCGCGTAGCCTTCGTCCCAATTGGGTGGGCGCCCCGCTGGAACGAGCGCGGCATCCCACCCGGCGCACCGCGAGCGCAGCCGCTCAGCACTATCAGCGCCGCAACACCGCGCCTGCGCACTCTGAAACGCGCCGGCATGGGCGACCGCTGTCTGACGAAACGTCCACAGTGCCAGCTCCGGCCCCGCTTGAACATGCACGCATCGGGAATACTTCGCAACACGGCGCGCACATCCGTGTTGTGCGGACACGATCGATAGTAAGCATACGTACCATCAATCGCGTCGCACCAGACCGGCATCGAAGCAGACGCCGGAGCTGGCCGTGCTCGGTGCGCCGCGCCACGACGGCCCCGCGACCGCCGCGACGCGAAGTGACCCCCCAAAAACCCAATGGGGCGTATCCGGCGATCAGACCTCCGCGGCGATCCACTCCGCCATGCGTTCTGCGACCATGAGCGTCGGGAGGTGGATGTTGCTCGACGGGATCGTCGGGAAGAGGCTGGCGTCGACGACGTAGAGCCCCTGTAGGCCGAAGACGCGCCCGCGGCCGTCGACGGCGGCGTGCTCTCCAGGCGACGCGCCCATGGGGACGGTGCCGGAAGGGTGGTACCCGGAATCGCAGAAGATTCTCACCGCGCGACCGAGCGCGCGCTCGCTTCCGAACCAGTTCCACGAATAGACGGCGCGCCCCATCTTCGAGAGCGCGCGCGTCGCGAGGAACTCGCGGCATCGCTTCAGGATGTCGACCGCGAGCATCCGATCTTGCGGGTCTTCGAAGAAGCGCGAATGAATCACCGGGCTCGTCGCGGGATTCGCGTCGGGGTAGCGCATGGAGCCCGCGCCGCGCGGCTTGCCGACCATGCCCACGAGGGCGAAGAGCGGGAAACGCTGGAGGATCATGGTGAACGACACGGGCTGCACGAGCATGTCGGCGCCGTTGTCGCAAAGCCCGGACGAATACCGGAAGAGCGTCTGCACGATGGGCGCGCTGCGGTCCACCTTCACCCCGCGGCGCGCGAGGACGAAGACGCCCGTGCCGGGATGGTCGAGCAAGCGACGGCCGACGGCGGGCGCGTCGAAGACCGGCTCGCAGCCGAGCCGTCGCACCTCGGCGTCGGGGCCCACGCCGGAGCGCAACAGGATGCCCGGCGTGTTGATCGCGCCGCCCGAGACGATGACGGCGCGCGCGTCGATGCGCCGAGCGCCGTTCGCGTCCTCTACCTCTACGCCGATCGCGCGCTTGTCGTGAAAGAGGACGCGACGGATCAGCGTCTTCGGGACGATGCGCAGGTTGTCGCGCGCGCGCACGTCCGCGGTCAGATACGCTTCTGCGGCGCTGACGCGACGCCCGCCGACCTTGTTCATCGCGTGCGGACCGTAGCCCGCGCGAAAAGGCGCGTTGCTATCCGGACACGGCGGGAGGCCGAGCTCCTTGCAGGCGTCCAGGAACGCCGACTGAAACGGCGCGAGCTCTTCCGGCGGGTGACGGCGCACCGGAATGGGTCCCGACGTACCGTGGTAGTCGTCTTGGAAGTCGAGATCGCGTTCGAGCTTCTTGAACGCCGGCAAGCAGGCGTCGAAGCTCCATTCGGACAGGCCGAGCGACGCCCACTCGTCGTAGTCCTCGGGCTGGCCGCGGAGCGCGATGCAGGTGTTCACGGCGGAGGAGCCCCCGACGACCTTGCCGCGCGGCAACGGCGACCACGCGGCGAGAAAACTCGGCTTGTGCCGGTACGTCCAATCATGAGCGCGCATCGAGTTGCGCGTTCCGTCGGCGAGATCTGCCGGGAGCTCCGCGGGTAGGTAGTCGGGCCCGGCTTCCAGCAACACGACTTCGCGGTCGCGCTTCGCGCTCAGCCGGTTCGCGAGCACGCAGCCGCTCGAGCCGGCGCCGACAATCACGACGGGAGCAGTCATTCAGCGCAGGTTTAAGGTCGCGAAGGTGCGCGTCAAGACTGGACGTCTTCGGCGCGCTTCGGAATCGCGGAGGTCAGCACCTCGGCCCCCGTTTCGGTCACGAGCACGTCGTCTTCGATGCGGACGCCGCGAACGTCGGCGAAGCGCTCGAGCGTCGTGAGGCTCATCGAACGACGAAGATCGCCGATGGCATCGGGATCCTCGAGCAGCGCCGGGATGCGATAGAAGCCGGGCTCGATGGTCACGCACATGCCGGGCGCGAGATCGCGGTCCAGCCGCAGGTAACGATCGCCGCGGTTGGTCGCGCGCGTCCGACCCGGTGCGTAGCCGGCGCGATCGCCGAGGTCCTCCATGTCGTGCACGTCGACGCCGAGCAGATGCCCGACGCCGTGCGGGAAGAAGAGCGACGCGGCGCCGCGCGCGTACAGATCTTCCGCGTCGCCGTGGAAGATGCCGATGTCGACGAGCGCGCGCGTCAGCGTGAGGCCGGCGACGCGATGGACGTCGCGGTAGCGCACGCCGGGGCGAACGGCGTCGATGGCGGCCTCTTGCGCCGCGAGCACGGCGTCGTACACGAGACGCTGCGTCGGGCTGAAGCGCCCGCTCACCGGCCAGACGCGCGTGACGTCGCCGGCGAACCCCTCGGGCGTCTCGGCGCCCACGTCGGCGAGCAGGAGATCTCCCGGCCGGAGCTCGCGGTGATATTCGTTGGCGTGGAGCACTTCGCCGTGCACGGTGACGATGGAGCCATACGCGGTCGTCATGCCGTGCTCGACGATGGCGCGCTCCATGGCCGCGCGCACGGCGGCTTCGCGCCGGCCGGGGCGCGCCGCCGCGCGGCCTTCGACGTGGGCCTTTGCCGTGACGGCGGCGGCGCTCCGCAGCTGCAGAACCGCCGCGTCGTCGTGGCGGAGCCGGAGCGTGATCATCGCGTCGGCGAGCGCGGCGTCGCGACCGGCGACCGCGTCTCCACCGCCCGCTTCCACGTCGCATCCGAGGAGATCCGCGAGCCAGAACGCCGTCTCTGCGTCCTGCGGCGGCAGCAACGCGACGTCTTCGGGAGGCGTGAAGTCCGAAAGCGGGCGCACGCGGATCTGAAGGTCGCGCTCGAGCTCCGGCAGACCGGGTTTCGGTCCGAACCAGAGCGCGTCGTCGGGATGCGGAGGCTCGACGTAGAGCGCCGTGCGATCTCCGTCGACGAGCAGCAGCGCCCCTTCGATGCCGCGGCCCACCAGGTAAAGAAAATGACTCTCTGCGCGGAACGGATAAGGGTTGTGCGTGAAGTTCCGCGGCCGCGGAAGGCCGGCCGAGAAGAGCTTCGGTCCCGACAGGAGGGCATCGAGGCGCTCGCGACGTCGAGTGAAGGCAGCGCGTGGGCTCGGTTCGGGCCACATGGAGCGACGCGACGAGTATAGTCTCGTGGTAGAGGGAGCTACATGCTTCACACGGGGCGCGGCGCGTTTGGGAGTCGGAGGCCGCGGGGCGCTCTGAGCCGAATCGCCCAGGAGGCGCCACGAAGGGAAGCAGCCATCTTCATCTCCGGTCGTATCAGCCTTGCGAAATTCGAATCATCGCGGTCGTAGCAGAGTGACTCGTCCGCTCCTGTATCTCGGCGTGGCTCTTGCCGCGCTCGTCGCCACCGGCTGCGCCACCGCGGCCATCGCGGGAGGCGTGGTCGTCGCGGGGATCGGTTCGGCGATCCTCTTTTCCGGCTGCGACGAGTCCGCGTCAGTTCAGGTGTGGGACAACACGTCGTCCTACCCCGTGTGCGACGCCGTCGTGACCGCCGAATCCGAGGCGGGCAGCCACGTCACGTTCTCGCCTTGCTTCCAGGCCTATCTCGGCACCGGCGTCTGGCACGTCACCGCGACGAAGCCCGGCTTCCCCGTCGCCAAGGGCATCATCACCGTCGAGGAAAAACGCCGCTGCAGCGAGCCCACGTACCATTCCCTCGATCTGACGCTCGGCTCCGACGCGACGACCCCTTCCACCCCCGCGTTGTCCGTACCGCCTCCCCCTCCGCCGCCAACCCCCGTCGAGCCCGGACCGCCGCCCGCGTCCGCCCCGACGCCTCCTCCGCCGGCAGCCGCTCCGTCTACCCCTCCCACGCCCTCGACCGCGAGCCCGAGCCCGAGCTCACCCGCCCCCTCGCCGACGATTCCGTCCGCGGCCTTCCCTTCGCAACCGCCGTCCGAAGTCCCCGCTCCGCCGACCCGCTGACCACCCTACTTGTCGGATGGGCTGCGACGCGGCGCCGAGAGCGGCGGCAGCGACGCGGAGCTCGGGAGCACGCTCTCCTTGATCTGAATGTCGGGCGACGCGGAAGGTCCGTCCTGCGCGGGCGCGCTGCCGTCCGTTTGCACCGGCGGACGCGGCGGCGGCGCCGCCACGGGACTCGACGCCGTTTCCCGCGCCACCTGCGCGGGCACGCCGAACTCCTCGGCCTGCTGCGCTTGCCACTGATACTTGATGCGATGATGGTGCATGTTGACGAGCGTCTCGCTCATCCGCGTGACGAGCGTCCGCAGGTCCTCCACCGTGAGCCCCGACTCGTCGAGCTGTCCGCTCTTCAGCTTGGTGAAGATGACGCGCTGGATCATCATCTCGAACTGGTCGCGATCCGGCGGATCGATGGTGCGTGAAGCGGCCTCGATGGAATCGACGAGCATGAGGATCGCCGTCTCTTTGGTCTGCGGCTTCATCCCCGGATAGCGGAAATGGGACTCTCGGAGATGCTTCGGGTTGCCCTGCTCGAGGCACTTATTCCAGAAATATTCGACGACCTGTGTGCCGTGGTGCGTGTAACAGAACTCCACCACCGGCTCCGGCACGCCTCCTTCGCGCAGGATCTTCGCCCCCATCACCACGTGCGCCATGATCGCGTCGGCGCTGACGTCGGGCTCCAGCGCTTCGTGCGGCGAGCGCTCGCCCGCCCCGAGGTTTTCGACGAAGTACTTCGGCTGCACCGTCTTGCCGAGGTCGTGGTAGTAAGCGCCGACGCGCGTGAGCAGCGCATCCGCGCCGATGGCGCTCGCGGCGCCTTCGGCCAGGTTCGCCATCGCGCGGGAGTGCTCCCACGAACCCGGCGCTTCGCGCGCCATCTTCTTCAAGAGCGGCTGCTCGAGATCCGTCAGATCCAGGAGCCGTTCGCGCGAGACGTGTCCGAGCACGCGCATCATCGAGCCACGGAAGACGGCGGCGACGAGGCCGGAGACGACGCCTCCCCCGACACACGCGAAGAGCCGCGAATCGAGGAGCCCGGTGCCGTCCTCCATCCAAGCGAAGTTCCCTTCGATCACGACCGTGACGGCGACGAGCACCGCGGCGACGCTGACGCCCGAGAGGATCCCGGCGCCGACCAAGTGCCCGGGGCGCTTTCGGTCGAGGAGGATCAAGGTCGCGGCGAGGCCCTGCGCCATCATCGTCATGAGCAGGAGCAGGTCGAACCGCAGAAACGACGAGACGATGAACGCGAGGACGACCGACACCACGAACCCGGTGCGCCGGTCGAAGGCCGTCGACACCCACAGCGGAACCGCGGCTGCCGGGATCCAATACTCGGGCAGCGCGGTGAACAAGAGGACGACTTTCGCGGTGATGGCCATCAACCCGAGCGCGAGCAGGACGCCCACTTCGGAGCGCATCAACCGGAGCCGCGACTGCCCGAATTTCCGCAGGTACGCGGTGAGCGCCATAATCAACGTGAAGTAGATGACGAGGACACCGCCGAGGCGCGGTAGGGTCGGGGGTCTGCGGACCCATTCGTACAGATAGGCAGCTCGATGGTCCTCCCGCGAACGCAGCAGGATCGCGCCCGGCGGTACGACGACGCGGAAGTTTTCGAAGCGGATCTCGGCGTGGCCGCTCGACCAATCGCGCACGATGCGCGGCCCGTAGGGGATGCGTAGGGCCGTATGCACTTTCTCGTCGTAAGCAGGGACCCAGCGTCCGACGAATAGATCCCCCGAGTGGATCGTCGTGAGGACGATCGCAGCCACGAGGCTCAGTACGAGGCCCGCGATCGGCCCTGCTCTCACTCGGGTGCGCAGCATGCTCCTCGATAGAAAGCGTCCGCCAGCGCGGAGGCACTCACGGTAGCGCGCCCGTGGCAGGGCAGGCAACGCCATGCGTTAGCGGCCCGCCACTCGCCTCGCTCCGCGCCGTGCCCCGACTGGAGCAAGCAAGTAGCTAGCCGTCGCCTCGCAAATCGCCCGCTTCTGGGGGTGCGGGGGATGGGAGGCAGCCCCCGCTCGAACAGAGACGGACCGTCCCGCGAGCGAGCAGCGCAGCCGGAGGCGAGCAGCGCAAGCGAGGGTTCCGCTCCGAACCGCGACGAAAAACTAGAGATCACCGCGAGAGATTCTTTGCGTGCGGGCGCGGGTCTTGCTAGCGCTAGAGACGAGTCGGCCCTTGCTCGAAGCTGCTTCGGGGCGCGGCGCCCGAGCGCGTTTCGATGCGCCGCTCGGTTGCCTCGGAGCGGCCTAGAATTTCGGGTCCCGAGGAGCGGTCGTGGCGGAGCTCTGCGCTATCATCGAGTCTACGGCGCGTGCCGAGGGCGCGGCCCTCATGGGCGTCGTCAACGTCACGCCCGACTCGTTCTCCGACGGCGGTCGGTTCCTCGAAGCGAGCGCCGCCAAGTCGCACGTCGACGGGTTGCTCGCGGCCGGGGCGCTCATCATCGACGTGGGCGGGGAATCGAGCAGGCCGGGCGCCGAACCCGTGGCGCCAGTCGAGCAGATCCGGAGAGTCGGGCCCGCCCTCGACCACGCAGTCCGGCGCGGGGCACTCGTCTCCATCGACACGACGAGCCCCGAAGTCGCGGAGTTCGCGCTCCGGCGAGGAGCGCGCATCGTCAACGACATTTCCTGCCTGGCGGATCCGGAGCTCGCCCGGATCACCGCGCGATACGACGCGGCCATCGTGGTGACCCACTCGCGGGGTCCGATGGCGAAGATGGCCGGATTCTCTCGATGGCCGGAGGGCGATTACGGCGACGTCGTGGAGGACGTGAAGGCCGAGTGGAGCGCGGTGAGAGACCGCGCGATCGCGCAAGGGGTGCGTCCGGAATACGTCTTCTGCGATCCCGGTTTCGGATTTTCGAAGAGCGCGCGCCACACGCTCGAGTTGCTCGGGCGCCTGCGCGAGCTCGGCGCGATGGGCGCCCTGCTCGTCGTGGGTCCGGGTCGCAAATCGTTCATCTCGGCCGTCGATCCCTCCGGGCCCGGAGATCGTCTGGGCGGGACGATCGCGGCTTCCATCCTGGCCGCGCAGCGCGGCGCGCACGTCCTGCGGGTGCACGACGTGCGCGAAGTACGACAGGCGCTCGCGGTCATGCGATCCGCGACGGCGACGCCGCCCCCGGAGCTCCGCGGTGTCTAGCTTGTTCGAGTACTTCAGCGGTCACTCGGCCGTCGACCTTCTGCGGGAGGTCGTCGACGTCTCCATCGTTTACTACCTCGTCTATCGCGTGCTCCTCGTCCTGCGAGGCACGCGCGCGGTGCAGATCGGCATCGGTCTACTGCTCGTGTTCGTGCTGCACGCGGTGTCGTACCAGCTGCACCTGGTCACGCTGCTGAACATCCTGAACACGTTGATCCCTCCCGGCGCGGTGATCCTCATCCTGGTCGTCGTGTTCCAAGGAGACATCCGGCGCGGGCTCATGCGCATCGGCAGCCAGCCTTGGCTCGGCATGACGCGCGCGCGTGAGTCGCAGGCCATCGACGAGGTCGTCGAAGCGTCCACGGAGCTCGCGCGGCACCGCATCGGCGCCATCATCGCTTTCGAGCAGGACGCGAACCTCGACGAGTTCGTCGGCGTGAACAAAGGGCACACGCTCGACGCGGCCGTCTCGAGCGAGCTGCTCGTCTCGGTGTTCATTCCCGAAGGCGTGAACAAGCTCCACGACGGCGCGGTCATCATCCGCAACCTGCGCATCGCGAAGGCCGGCGTCTTTTTCCCGATGCCGGAGAGCCGCGTGCTCGACCCGAGCTTCGGCTCGCGCCATCGCGCCGCGCTGGGCATCACCGAAGAGACGGACGCCGTCGTCGTCGTCGTGAGCGAGGAACGCGGCACGATCAGCTTCTGCTTCAACGGCAACATCGTCAGCAACCTGGACGGCCCCGGCCTGCGGCGGGCGCTCGAGGGCGTGTTCTCGCCGCGCCGGCGCCGCGCCAAGAGCGCGTCGAAGCGCGAGCCCGTCTCGCAACGCATCGGCACCGAGCCGGCGTCGCTCGCGCGAGGCGTCGAGACGGCGCGATCGCGCGCGGAAGCGGCGCGCGTCGTCGAAAACCAGGACCCGACGCTGGTCTCCGTGCCGGCGGAGGGCGAGGCGCCCACGACGCGGATTCGAAGCGAAAGCACGGAGACCGAGCCGCCGCCGCCGCAGAGCCAGCCGCCGCCCGCGCCGCTTCGACGCAAGCCCGAGAAGGTCGAACCGTCGGAGAAGGTCGACGGCGACAATCGACCCACGCTCGCCGGCTCCGCCCGCGTGCAGCGGCTCACGACGCCGATGCGCGGGCCGAGCTCGTCACTCGGCTCGCGAACACCGAGCCCGGAGAACTACGGCTCGCCGCCGTCGGATGACGGACGCGGCACGGACGAAAACGACGGGAGCTCGACGTGACGGCGCTCACCCGCATCCTCGTGATCGTGAGCCGCTGGATCCGCGAGGCGTTCACGCAGAACATCGGCTTGAAAGCGATCTCGCTCGTCGCGGCGCTCAGCCTGGCGGCGTACACGCGGGGACAGCTCGACCGCACGCAGCGCACGATTCCGGTAGGCCTCGTGCTCCGGCTTCCGCCCGAGAGGAAACACCGGGAGCTCATGACGCCGATGCCGGCGAACATCGACGTCACCGTGGTCGGGGCCACGAGCGCGATCGACCGGCTCATCCAGACGGGCATCTCTCCGGCGGAGCTCGATCTGCGCGACGGCACCGCCGAGAGCGTCACGTTCGACAAGAGCATGCTGTCGCTCCCGCCGGACGTCGAGCTCAGGTTCGTCGATCCTCCGAGCATCAACCTCGAGTGGCAGGACGTCGTCACACGCACGGTCCCCATCCAGGCTTCGCGCGCCGGCCAGCCCGCAAAGGGTTACGAGGTGAAGGGGACGCTGGAGGTCGAGCCCAAGGAAGTCGACATGAAGGGCCCGGCGAGCCTCGTGGAAGTGCTGCAGTTCGCGCGGCTCGCGCCGTTCGACGTCACCGGACTCACGGAGGGCGTCTATCGACGAAGGCTCGCCGTCGACGATCCCCCGCCGCGCGTCCGCATCCTGGGCTCGAAGAGCGCGACGGTCACCGTCGTCATCGCCCGCCGGCAGACGGAGGTGAAGTTCGATCGCCGTCCGGTGGAAGTCGTCGGCTCGCCCCGCGCGCACGCCCTGCCGGCGCTCGTCGACGTGACCGTGAGCGGACCTCCGGAGGTCGTCGCGAGCCTGCGCGCCGACCAGATCGTGCCCCGCGCCGATCTCGCGGGTTCGGGCATCGACATGAAGAGCGACACGCACGGCTCCACGACTTTGAAGGTCAAAGTCGAGCTCGCGAACGCCGACGCGGAGTGCCAGCCGCCGACTGTAACCGTTCGCTGGTAAGCAACTAGTGCACCGCCGTCGAGATACGATCCAGCATCCGGCTATGTGAGCGGACGCAGGCGATGCGGGCAGCGGCGCGTTCGGGCGCTAGCAGCAGCAGCAGCGGCGCGCTCGGGCGCCAGCAGCAGCAGCAGCGGCGCGCTCGGGCGCCAGCAGCAGCAGCAGCGGCGCGCTCGGGCGCCAGCAGCAATAGAGCTCGTAGTGGTAGGTATCGATGCGGAGGCGAAGGTACGTATACGAACTATCGTTGCGCGCTCGCGAGTAGCTCGTCATGAAAGCAAAGGTACGTATACGAACTATCGTTGCGCGCTCGCGAGTAGCTCGTCATGAAAGTAAAGGTACGTATACGAACTATCGTTGCGCGCTCGCGAGTAGCTCGTCATGAAAGGAGTCGACCGAAGCACCCCATTCGGGCGGCCGTGATGGACGCTATTTCGACGGCGGTGCACTAGGCTCGACTGGAGCGAGGGTTGGAAGAACAGATCACGATCGTCGTGGAGGGCAAGAGCCACGAGAAAAACCGGCGAGGCCGGAGCCAGCTGGAGCTCTGGTCGCGAGAGACGCGCGACGTTCGAAGCGTGCCGCATCGACCAAGGCGGGCGCCCGAACGGGCGCGTCTCGAAAGAGGATGTAGGCTCCTTCCGCACCGCGGCTCCGCCCGAGCCACGGTGCGCGTTGCGCGTGCGTGCTTGTTGCATCCTTGCGTTGAGCTAGGGTGAGGAGCCGGGGATGCACGGTGGTGTGTCCAGCCGTCGATGAACCGCGAACCGCTCTCGTCCGCATCCGCCGCGACGCCTCGCGCGCGGATCGCAGGCCGCTACGAAGTGCAAGCGCAGCTCGGCGCCGGCGGCATGGGGATCGTCTCGCGCGTCCGCGACGAGTCCACCGGTCGCACGCTCGCGCTGAAGCAACTTCACGCGAGCGCCGGGCGCGCGGAAGCCGGCCTGTTCCGCCGCGAATATCACACCCTGGTCCTCCTGAAGCACCCGCGGATCGTCGCGGTACACGACTATGGAATCGACGCCGGACGCCCCTACTACACCATGGAGCTCCTCGACGGCGACGACCTCCGGGCGCTCGCGCCGCTCGATTATCGCGCGGCGTGCCGGCACCTGCGTGACGTCGCTTCGGCGCTCGCGTTGCTCTCGGCGCACCGCCTCGTGCACCGCGACTTGACGGCGCGGAACGTACGCGTGACGAGCGACGGGCGCTGCAAGCTCATCGACTTCGGCGCGCTGTCGCCGTTTGGAACGGCAACTTCGGTGGTCGGAACTCCGCCGTACGTCCCCCCCGAAGCGCTCCGCGGCTTGCCCATGGACCAGCACGCCGATCTCTTCGCGCTGGGAGCCCTCGCCTATTACCTGCTCACACGTACGCACGCCTTTCCGGCGCGCCAGCTCAGCGAGCTCTCGTCGATGTGGTCGAGGCGCCCGGAGCGTCCCTCCGCGGTCGTCGCGCGCCTCATCGAGAACGGCGCGGCGCTGTCGCCGGTCCCGAAACCGCTCGACGAGCTCGTGCTGGCCCTGCTCAGCATCGACCGCGCGGCGCGCCCGCAGAGCGCCGGCGAGGCCATCGAACGGCTGACGCGCGTCGCCGAGCTCGAGCCCGAGCCGCGCGCGCTCGCGGCGGAGAGCTTCCTCTTGAGCGCCGCGCTCGTCGGCAGGCAGGCGGAGGCGGAGCGCGCGAAGTCCCTCGTCACCAGCACGGTCGCGGGCAGCGGCGGCGCCCTCTGCATCAGGCATGCTCCGGGGGCGGGCGGCACGCGGCTGCTCACCGAGCTCTCGCTCGAGGCGCGGCTCGCCGGAGCCACCGTGCTCCACGTCGACGCCGAGCTCTCGCGCGGCCCGCACGGCGCCGCGCGGGCGCTCACCGAGAAGCTCATGATCGCCCTGCCCGTCGAAGCGCGGTCGGCGGCGCCCGTGGATCTGGACGCGCTGGGCTGGTACCGCGCGGCGCGCTCCGACCGCCCCTCGAACCGCTTCGGCAAGGAGGACCCGACGTCGGCTCCGCTCGCCGCGAGGTTGCGGCTGCAAGACGCGCTCGAGCGTTGGTTCATCGGCGTCTCCAGGTCGTGCCCCCTGGTGCTCTTGGTCGACAATGCGCACGAGCTCGACGACGGCACGGCGGCGCTCCTGTCCGTGCTCTCGAGCGACGCGAACGAGCACGCCATCGCCGTGATCGCGACCGCGAGGGACGGAGAACGCTTCACGGCCGCCGCCGCGTTCCAGCGCTTCGAACGCTCGGCGGACGTCGTCGAGCTCTCCGGGCTCTCCGTGGCGGACACGCAAGCGCTCGCGGAATCGCTGTTCGGCGATGTCCCGAACAGCGACCGGCTCGCGCACTGGCTGCACGGCTTGTCCAACGGCAACCCGCTGCAGCTCATGGAGCTCGCGCAGTACCTGGTGGACAACGGGATCGCTCGATACGTGGACGGCACGTGGGTGCTGCCGCTCGAGCCGCCGGCGACCCTACCGTCGCGAATCGAGGAAGCCGAGGACCGGCGCCTCGCGGAGCACTCGCCGGACGCGCTCCGCCTCGCGATGGGTCTCTCGCTGCAACGCGGCTCGCTGTCCCTCGACCTGTGCGTCGCGCTCTCGGAGGCCGAGGGCATCGACGCCTTTCGCGCGCTCGACGAGCTGACGTCCAAAGGCACGCTGATCGGCCACGGCGCCGGCTATCGCTTCGCGCACAAATCCGTGCGGGAGCGGCTGACGGCTCGGCTCTCGCCTTCGGAACAGCAGCGCGTGCACCTCGTCCTCGGGGATTACCTCCTCGGGCTCTCGTCCGCGCCCGACACGCCCACCGCCATGGACGCGGGCTGGCACCTGCTCTCCGGAGGGGACGAGCGCCGCGCTTCGGAAATCCTCGGCACCATCGGCGTCGGCCTCTTCGAGGTCGACGAGCTGCCGGAGGCGATCCCCGCCCTCGAGGCCGCCGTCGCGGTGTACCGGAAACAGAACCGCCCGCGGTACGAGCTGCGCGGCCTTTTGCATCCGCTCGCGTTCTCCGGTTACTACGTCGAACGCAGGCTCGCCGACGAGTACGGAGACCTGGCGCTACAGCTGCTCGGCGAAGAGACCGGCATCGCGCTCACCGCGAGGCTCTCGCGATACGTCGGGATCTACATCGCCCTCTTCGTCGGGTTGGTCTACGCGGTCGTCTTGCACTTCTTCAATGGACGCGGCGGCGTCCGCGGATTGAACAACCACATCTCTTTCATGGGCGGCTTGACGACGTCGCTCACCGCGACGTCCGTCATCTGCCTCGACGCCGAGGGAGCGGCCCGCCGCGCGGTCGCCTTCGAACCTTTCGAGCCGCTCGGCTTGCGTCACGCGGGCGCGTTCAGCTCGGTGATGGCGAAGACCATCGTCGGAGTCGCGCAGGATCGCGCTTGGGAGACCATCACGCGGTTGCGCGAGCTGCTCCTCAGGCTGGACACTCCCGGCGCGGTGGTCGGATTTCCGCGGCGCATGAAGCCGGTCACGCGGGGCGGGCTCCTCTACGGGCTCGGCGTCCTGGAGGGCATGATGGACGCGCCGCTCGCGCTCTCGCGAGCGAACCAGCTCGAGGAGGTCGGGCTCCGGCTCTACGACATGCTGGCGTGTCAGGTCCGCGCGAACTACTACGGCTGTCAGGGCAACATCGAGCTCGCCCGAGAATACGAGAAGCGCGTCGAGATCCACGCGACGCGCAACGGTTCCACCTGGCAGGCGGAGGTCTGGGCGCCGAGCAGCCGACTGCTCGGTTGCTTGCGGACGCGCGACCTCGTCGGCCTGAAGCGCGCGGGTGACGAGCTCGAGCGGTTGTCCGCGGAGATCCCGAGCCTCGAGAAGTACGCGCGCGCCGCCCGCGCGCTGATCGCGATGCTGAGGAACGACCACGCGACGGCGATCCCTTTGCTGGAGGAGCTGCACTCGGCCCCTCCCCGCAGCTTCATCGGATGGACGGCCCTCTCGGGCGTGCTCGGCGAGGTGTACAACGAAACCGGACAGCCCGAGCGCGCCGAGGCTCTCTGCGCGCCCATCGTCGCGCAGCTCACGGACGAGGACCGCCTCGTCGCGTCGCTGACGCTCGACGTCGAGCTCGCGCTCGCGGTGGCGGAGGCGCGGCTCGGGCGACCGCGAGACGCAGAGCAGCGACTCGATCGCCTGCTTCGCCTGCACGAGACCCAGCGCGGCGGGATCACGCTCGGCTCGCTCCATCGCGCCCGCGCCGAAGTCGCCCTCGTCGCCGGCGACACCGAGAGCGCGCGCTATCACCGCGGCCGCATGGACTACTGGTTCCGTTCGACGAACAACCCTTCGCTCATCGCCGAATGCGAGCGCATGAGCGCGATGTTCGAGCCGCCCGTCGCGTCGCGCGAGACGGCGACGGAAGAGAACACCGCGACGGTGCGCGAGTTCACGAACGAGATCGCGACGGAAATCGAGCCGCGGCTCGGCACGCTCAGGTGACGCCGCGAGCTCGCCGCGCGAGCGCCGCTTTCTACTCTCCCGCGCCCTGGAAGCGCTCCACGGCGCGCACTCTGCGGTTCTCCGCAGCCTGGACGGCCGCCGTCGCCGCCACCACCGCGACGATCGCGACCATCCAGCCGCCGAGGACGTCGAGGACCCAGTGGTGGTCGAGGTAGATGGCCCCGCAAGCCATCCAGAACACGTAGAAGATGTGCAGCGGTAGGGTCCGCCAGGTCGCGGCTCGAAACGCGGTGAGGAGACCGAGCAGCGGATACGCGCAGTGCATCGACGGCATCGCGCCGAAGACCGAGGCCGCCCGCGAATAGAAATCGTGGAAGTAGGTCATGCCGAGCGCCGCGTCGACCCGCGCGAGCGCCGCGCCCTCGTTCGGCGCGATGCTCATGTCGATGACGCACCCGTGCGCCCTGATGTACCAGGGCGGCGCGGCCGGCACGAGCAGCCACATCGCGTAGGACATGACGTTGGCGATGGCGAACGCCCACAGGTACCGTCGCATGCGCGGCCGGTCGACGAAGTACAGGTACGATGCGTACAGCAGCGCGAAGTACGCGAAGACGCCGTACGGGACGGCAAAGAACATATCCGCCCACAGGCGGTGATGCGCGACGAACCAGTCCTGGAGCGTGACGCCGGGACCCACGGAGAAGAAGCGCAGCTCGGCCGCGCGAAGACCGCACCCGACGACGGAGCTTTCGTGGACCCAGGCGGCGCGCGCGTAGCGAACCGCGTCGTAGCTCACGACGACGAAGACCCACGGGAAGGCGTCGCGCAAAAAGCGCGCGCCGCGCACCCCGGCGTACCCGATGATCGGAACGACGGAGCCGATGATCCAGTGCTCCGCGCGCACCTGCCCCCCGACCGCGAGCAGCACGGCCACGTAGGCCGTCGGCAGCAAGGGGACGAAGGCGAAAGCTCCCCATTCGCCGCGCGCGTCGCCGATCAACCGGCGGGCACGTCCGAGGAGCATTATCTGGCCGCCTTGATCCGACTCTCGGACATCGCGGGGCGCGAGGCTGTCGGGCTCGAGCGAATCCGATCTCGTACCGCGCGCGCGCCGGCGATGCTCGCGGCGACGGTGCTCGGCGCATAGCCGAACGTCGTCGGCGTGACCGGATTCCAGCCGCTGTCGCGCTCTTCACGCTCGCGCGGCGGGAAGGCGAACTCGTTCAACAACGGGAAGCTCCAGGTGATGAAGACGAGGGCCCGCGTGATCACCCAACCGACGCGGTAGTCCGTGTTCGGCACGAGAAGGGCGAGCGCCACGCCGCCAGCGTTGAGGAGCGCCGTCGTGCCGGACACGAACACGTAGCGGATGGCCTGCGACATGAAGGGACCGCGGGTCGCGTCGAACGCCCAGTTGCGTGAGAGTAGAAATGCAATCACGCCGCCCACGACGCAGCCGACCACGGTGGCGATGGGCGGAGACAGGGCGTGAATGGAGACGAGGCTCTGGGTACAGAGATAGTCGCTGCCCGTGGCGACCGCGCTCACGAAGATGGCGCGCGGCGAGCGACGGAACGCGCGCAGGCCCCCGGCGGCCAAGCCACCGAGCGCGCCGAGCAGGTACGCCATGCGTTGCAGCGCCGTGGCGTGCGCCGTTACCGCGAGCAGGCACAGCACGCCGATGGTCAAGTGATACGACGGGTGCGGTTGCTTCGCGAAGAAGAGCGCCTGAACCACCGGCGCGAATGCGACGCCGACGCCGAGCGCGACGATGCGCTCGGGCCGCTGCATGAACCCGACGTCCTTCATGACCACGCCGATCGCCTCGCCGCGGGCACGGACGTACGGGACGAGCACCGACCCGGTCAGCGACAGCAGCACGACCACGAGGACCCACGAGCTGCGGTAATACCAGGCGAGCCCGACGAGGAACGCGCACTCGCAGTAGCGGTCCACGACGGAGTCGAGGACGGCGCCGCTCCGCGTCGCGCGCCCCGTCTCGCGCGCGACCCGGCCATCCAGGAAGTCGAGCGCACCTGCGGACAGAAACAACCAGCCGCCGAGCGCAAATCGTCCCACCGAGACGCCAACGCCCGCCGCCGCTGCGAGGCCGAACGCGAGCGTGGTCAAGGCGTTCGGGGGGACTTTCGCGAAGGAAAGTCCGCGCCAGACCGGACTCATCGTCCACGCGAAGAAATGGCGCATCCGCGCGGTCGTCAGGCCGCCGAGGCCGCGCGCGTCCATTTCTGCATCGTGGAAGCGGCCGAGCACGGCGGTGCGAACGCCGTATGCGACCAGCGCTGCGGAGAGGACCCCGAGGCCGACGAGAGCGGGGGCGATGGACGCCCAAGACTGATCCAATGCGGACGTTGTTAGTGCAACAATCATGGAGTTGCCCGACACGTTCTCGAAGCCCTAAGCAAGCGCTGATCCAGCGCCTCGATCTCACCTAAGCCAGGCGGCCGAATCGTCAACGTGGGCCGGCTGCACCACAGATCGTCGTCGACGACTGCTGAGAAATAGCAACACCGCGGGTAGTCCGACGAGCGCGGCGACCAGGGCCGTCACTTCGCCGACGGCGCCGGCCAAGCCGAAGCTTCGGACAGCCCCGTTGATCGACAGGGTCAACGAAGCGTATCCGAGCAACGTCGTGAGCGAGCAAAGGACGAGGGCGCCCCCTGTCTCCACCAGCGTGCGGGGCAACCCACGTGCGCCGTCGTGCTCGTAGCGCTTCATCAGATTAACCGCGTAGTCTGCGCCTACGCCGACTGTGATGGGCAACGCAACGAAATTCAGGAAATTGATGTGAGCGCGAGTCAGATACAGGAAGGATACGAGCCAGCCCGCGCCGAGGAGGACGCTGGCCATCGCGAAAATCCCTGCGCGCCTTCCGCGAAAGGCGAGCAACACGATGATGACCGTTCCGATCACGGCGAACGCCATGGCCTTGGGGGCGTCGTCGCGGACGTTCGCGAGCATGTCAGCAAATATGACGGCGTCGCCCGTACCCCGGATCACTTCTCCGTTCGGCAGCTTCACCTCCCGGAAACTGTCCGCCCAGCGCATCAGGTAGCGCGCATCGTCGAGACTCTGGCCCTCGGTGGGGACCAGATAGACGAGGCGCCCGCGGGTGCCGTCGGATTCCTCGAAGGGCCAGGCCACGTCGCGCGGTAGATCGCTGATCGTCAGCGGCTTCAAGCCCGGCGGGATCTCCTTCGAGAGCTCGGCCCAGTCGGCCTCCGAGAGGACCCCCAGGCGCTTGGCACGGCGGGCTCGGTCGAGAATTTCCGACAGCAGCGCAACCTTTTCGTCCTGATCCTTCGGCAACAAATCGAAAACGCTGACGACCTTTTCGAACGGCTTCGCCGCCGCCGGCGCCGCGTCCTTCCGCGCGTTGAGCGCTGCCTCGAGCGGCGCCACCTGATCCAACCGGTCCACTGCGATGGCGGTGCCCTCGCGCGTGAGGCGGCCCACGAGGGGGTACACGCGGTGCGCCAGGTACCGCCCCGAGTCGTGGTTGGGCGTGTCGTTGCGGATCGCGCGCATGTCGTACTCGAGGGGATCGTGCGAGAAATAGCGGAACGAGCAGACCGCGGCGGCGACGAGCGTGAGCCCGACGAGCGCCGCGATGAGCGGCGGACGCCAGGTCGCCATCGCCGCGAAGGGACGGCCGTAGGCCCCCCGTAGCCGGTTCTGCCAGGCGTTCGGATCCGTCGGGAGCGGGCTCAGGCGCTCGGCCAGGACGAGCACAGCGGGGAGCAGCGTATAAGTCGCGATCCAACAGAGCAGCATCCCGACGCCGCCGATGATCCCGAAGTGGCGGAAGCCGCGGAAATCGGTGACCGCGAGCGACCCGTAAGCGACGCTCGCGCAGAGCGCGACGGCGAGCGTCCCCTCCGCCGTTGCGCGAACCGCGAAGCGCACGGCGTCCACGGCCGGCAGCTTGTCGGTCGTGCGCGCTTCTATGTAGCGCGCCATGAGCAGGATGCCGAAGTTGATTCCGTTTCCGGCGATGATGCTGACGAGGAACCCCGTCGCGGAGTTCAGGTAGCCGATGCTCGCGTAGGCGAACGCAAAGGACCAGAGACAGCCCGTCCCGATGGTCAGGAGCATCGCGACGAGCACGCGCGCGCGCAGGAAGAAAATGAAGACGACGCCGAAAATGAGCAGCACGCCGGTCGTCCCGACGTGGGCGAGATCTTCCGTGACGGCCCGGTGCTCCTCGGCGCTCGTGACCAGGCTGCCCGTGAAGCGAAGGGTGATGCTCGGATCCCACGCGGCGGGGTTCACGTCCTTCGCGAGATCCCGGATGCGATTTTCCAGGTCGAACGCGCGGTGATCGCCGGACTCGAACGGCGTACGCACGACGATCGCGCCGAGCTTTCCATTTTCGCCGATGTAGTAGCCGTTGCCGAGGGTCTTGTCGGCTTGCTGCGTCTTGTCGCGGAACCGGTCGCGGATCGCTTGCGCGTTGATCGGCGGCGGCACGTCGTCGGCCAAGCCCAGGTCGAGGCCCGCCTTCTTGCCGACCTCGTAATCGTAGCGAGCGAGCACGTCGTCGTGCAGCGCGCGCAGATCGGCGACGTCGGCGTAGAGGGCGCGGTGCGCGTCGATGAAACGACGCGCGTCGCGGCTGCCCTCGTCGACGCCGGCGACGTACTTGGGCCCGAGCGCGCGGATCTTCGGGGCGAGCGCGTCGATGAAACGACGCAGCGACGCTTCGTCGCGCCCCTCGATCGCGACGACGAGCGTCGACACGCCGGCGAGCCGCGGCGCGATGCGACGCATTTCGACCACGCTGGGCCGCGACTCCGGCAAGAGCTCTTTGAAGCTCGAGCGAATCTGCAGGCGCGACGCGAAAAACCCCGCGGGCAGCACCGTGGCGAGCACCACCAGCGTCACCACGACCGGGTGTTTCAACGGAAGCTCGGCGAGAACGCCGAGTAGGGAGAATGCTCGTGCATCACGCGCCGGCGGCGATGCAGCGCGGTGCTCGGGACCACCTGTTTCCACTTGGGGTTCCTTAAGGCTCGCTCAAGGACGAGCTAGGACCAAGCCCGGATCGTCGCAATCCCTTCCGGCCAGACCCATGCAGTGCGAAATCTTCTACTTAGTGGTGCTTACGCCATAGTTATGGTGACCGCCGACTCGGTAGCGCCACCGGTAGCGCTACGTGCCAGGCGGTAAAAACGACCGGTTCTACGACGCTATCGCGAAGGCGGCGGCGCGATGACGTCCGGCTCGGGGGCTGGCGTCTTGCTCGGCCGCGCGAAATCGATGACCAGCACCGCGGAGCCGTCCGAGTTGCGGAGCATCTTGTGTTGCGGCTTGACCGCCTCGCGCGTTTCGATGACGAGACGCGCGGCGTCGGCGACGAGCGGCGCCGATCTGGCCTTGCCGCGCTTCTTGCCCCTGCCCTTCGCGTGATCTTCGACGACGATCTGCGCGCTCACGACCTCGGCCCCGAAGTGACTCGTGATGAGAGGGTTCTCGTTGTTCTTGATCGGGACGCGCGCCCCGACGAGCGTGTACTCTAGATGTTTGCCCGAGTACGTCGGCTCGACCGAAACGGGGTGCGACAGCTTGACGTAGAGACGCGACGAGCCGTCCGTGTGCTCGTCGAATCCGGTGAAGGTGATGTCCGCCGTTCCGCCGTCGTCGGATGCCTTCGGCGGAGCTCCGCGGGCGACCGCAGCGCCCATCAACGTGCACAGCACGGCGGCGAATGCGCTTCGTTCGACGGATTCGAGCACACATAATCTTGTCCCGCGCCACGCCCGAGGGAAAGCCTCAAAGCGCACTTAACGAAGCACGGTCAACGTGAGCCGGTTCCGGAGACCGTCGTAGAAGGTCGACAGGGCCGTCTGAAGGCGCGTGCCCACGTACCAGCGGCGAAGCGCCCCGGCGACGTCGGCGAAAGGCCTTCCCGCGAAGGGCGTCCGTTGCGTGATGAGCACTTGCCGGAGCTCGGCGTCGCTCGGGTCGAGCATCGGCGCGACCATCCGGTCCAAGTACAAGCTGGCGATCGCTTGCCGGCGAACCAGCCGCCCGAGATCCCACTCGCCGATGCCTTCCGCAGCGGCCGCTTCCCGCAGGGGCACGAGGCCCCCGACTCGTTCCACCAGCGCGAGCCTCGCCTGATCCATGCGCGCGCTGATCTCCGCCTCCGTCGGCGGCGGCTTGATCGGCAGGGCCTCGAGCACCGTCTCGGCGATGTGACGATCCAGCGCCGCGCGAACGTGGCGCTGGCGAAAGGGCGGATCGCCTTCGTGGACTTCGCCTTCGGCGAGCGCCTCGAGACGCGCTTCGAACGCGAGCTTGCGCTCGAAGACGAACTCCGGCACCTCGACGCCGCCCGTGTCGCGAGCGACGAAGCTCACCACGGCGCGGTCCACGGTGATGGGCTCCGCGGCGGCCGGGACGGTGAGCGCCGGGACCGCCAGCGCGATCGCCGCGAGGCGCCGCGTGAGCGTCACCGCGAGAGCCTGTCTTGCTCCGTCTCGGGGTCGAGCGCGTCGGCGTCGGAGTCGTTCGGCTCTCGGCGGTGCGCGAACGCGCGCGCCGACCGCCGCGCCTTGACGAACTCCGCGAAAGCCGTGACCTTCTCCAGGTCTCGCACGCCGAGCGTGTCCGCGATGTCGCGCAGCTGCCGGCGGAGGCCCTCCGCCGCCCGCGCCTTGCGCAACGCCGCTTCGTCCACCTCTTCCACGGCGGGCGCGGCGGGCGGCGCCGAAGGACGGTCGCCGTTGCCCGACGGAAACATCGGTCGCGCGATCGGCCGCAGGGCGTGCGCGGACAGCCACGCCTCCATGAAGACCCGGAGCCGTTCGCTGCGAAACGCAAACCACCGCTCGCGCTCGGCCGCGTGAGTCATGAGGACGTCCTTGAAGCGACGGAAGGCGCCCTTGCCGTCGATCGCCGACGTGAGCTTGTCGCGCAGCTCGCCGTCTTCGAGCATCTGGATGAATCGCTCCATCCACCGGTACTGTTCGCGCGAGCTCACCGGATCGATACGGAGGTAGTTCGTATCCGCGGCGATGCGCGCGTGCATCTCCGGGTCGGCGATACCGTCCACGACGCGCAGCACTTCCCCCGTGCCGAGGTGCAGATAGCTGTGCACCTCGGGCGCGTTGTTCTCGAAGGCGTCCTCCAGCGCTTCCCAATCGACGGGCACTTCTCGAACGGCCGCGGCGCTCGCGGCGCCCTTGTCACCGTTTCCCATGCTCGGACCTGCTTCCCTTCGATCGATCAAGAAGCGCTCGAGCTGCGCGCGCGCGCCACGGCGGCGCTCCAGCCCTCGAGCCTCTCCCGGCGAGCCGCGGCGGCCATTTGCGGTAAGAATTTATCTCTTATCTTGGACATTTGCGACGCTTCTTGGCCGCTCTTGAAGAGGCCGACCCCGATCCCAGCGAGCATGGCAGCGCCGCGCGCCGTCGACTCCAAGTCCGTAGGCCGTTCGACCACCAGATCGGACACATCACTCTGATACTGCATCAGAACATCGTTCGCCGAGGCGCCGCCGTCAACCCGCATCCGCGCGAGAGGCTTGCCCAGATCGGCCTTCATCGCCGAAGCCAGGTCCTCGACTTGGTGGGCGATGGCCTCGAGGGTCGCGCGAGCGAGATGCGCCCGTGTGGTGCCACGTGTGATGCCGGTGATGAGACCGCGCGCCCCGGGGTCCCAATAAGGGGCGCCCAGGCCCGAGAGCGCCGGGACGAAATAGACGCCATCGCTCGACGGAACCTGCTTCGCGAGCTCCTCGATTTCGGCGGCCGTCTCGATGAGCCGGAGGCCGTCCCGCAGCCATTGAACCGCTGCGCCGGCGATGAACGCGCTGCCTTCGAGTGCGTACACGACCTCGTTGCCAATCTTCCACCCGACGGTGGAGAGGAGCCCGGACCGACTCCGGACGATCTCGGAGCCGGTATTCACGACGATGAACGCTCCAGTACCGTAAGTGCATTTCACGTCGCCGCTCTGGAAGCACGCCTGGCCGAAGAGAGCGGCCTGCTGGTCGCCGGCGATTCCAGAAATCGGGATGCCGTCCGGCAACGCGCCGAGCCCTTTCGTGTGGGCCGCGGTACCGGCGCTGGGCACGATCTTCGGCAAGACGGCCTGCGGAACGCCGAACAGGTCGCACAGCGAAGCGTCCCACGCGAGCTCGCGCAAACCCATGAGCAACGTCCGCGACGCGTTGGTCACGTCGGTCACGTGGGGAGCGGACCCTTTTGCCCCGCCGCCGAGTCGGTCGACGAGGAACGAATCTATCGTGCCGAACGCGAGCTCTCCGCGCTTGGCGCGATCGCGAGCGCCCGGAACGGCGTCCAGGAGCCACGCGATCTTCGTCCCGGAGAAATACGGGTCGAGGACGAGCCCCGTCCTCTCGCGAACACGCGCTTCGTGCCCTGCCGCGCGCAGGCGAGCACAGGTATCCGCCGTCCTGCGATCTTGCCAGACGATGGCCCGATGGATCGGGCGGTCGCTCGCGCGATCCCACAGGAGCGTGGTCTCTCGTTGATTGGTGATGCCGATGGCGGCAATGTCGGTGCCGCGAACACCTGCTACCGAAAGCGCTTCGGAGATCGCGTCGACGACGCTGCTCCAGATCTCTTCGGCGTCGTGCTCCACCCAGCCCGGTTCTGGAAAGTGCTGCGTAAACTCGCGGTTAAACCGCCCGAGTGTCCGGCCGTCGGTCGACATCACCAGCGCCGTCGACCCCGTCGTCCCCTGATCGATCGCCAGAATGTGCCGCGACATGGGCTACCGAGGCTACCAAATCGCTGCTGGCTTGTCGTCGCGCTGCTCGAACGGTAGCCTTGCGACCCGATGGCCCGGTTGCTGCTGTCGACCCCGGATGGCCAACAGGTCGTCGAGCTTGGCGTGCACAACACGCTCGGGCGTCATCCGACGAACTCGATTCAGCTGCTCGACAAAATTGTTTCGAAGGAGCACTGCGTCATCGAGCGACGGGGCGGACAGCTGATCCTGCGGGATCTCGGCAGTCTCAACGGCACGTACGTGAACGGAGAACGCGTCGTCGGAGAGCGACCGCTCCGCCACGGCGACGACATCGCCCTCGGCTCCACGCGCGCTCGCGTCGACGACGCACCGGTCTCCGCGCAGCCGCCGCAGGGCGGGCCGCCGTCTCACGCCTATGGCGGCGGTACGCAGCCGATTTCCCTGGGAAGGCCGTCACAGGCAATGCCACCGACGCCCGCCGTGGCGCACCCCCCGACGGTCCAATCCGCGTCTTCCGTCCAGCAGCCGCGCATCGGTGGCTTCGCGCCGGTGGCGGCTCCGTTCTCGCCTCCCGGGCCGGCCCCCGCGCCCCGCCCGAATCTCGGTTCGACGCGAATCGACGTGACCGACGCCGGTCGCGCCATCGGCACCCAGATCACGGCGACGCAGAAGGGCTTTCTCCCTTACGACCAGCTCTCGGGCAATACCGCACAGCTCTCTCAGGACTACGAACGGCTGCGGCTCTCGCACGAGCTCTCCCGCGAGATCTGCATGGAGCGCGACTTGCCGTCGCTGCTCAACAAGATCCTCATCGCGATGTTCAAGTTCGTGCGCGCCGACCGCGGCTGCATCTTCTTGAAGGAGAAGGACGATCTCGTTCCGGGCGCGAGCCTGCGCCGGGACGGTACGGACGCGCCCATCACCGTCAGCTCGACGATCATGAATCACGTGATCAAGGAGCGCGCGACGGTGCTCACCCACGACGCCGCGATGGATTTCGCGGGGTCGAAGGGCAAGAGCATGATCTTGAACCGGATCAGCTCCGCCATCGTCGCTCCCCTGCTCCACGACGACGACATCCTCGGCGTGCTCTGGCTGGACAGCGAGACGCTCGCGCAGTTTCAGCAGAAAGATCTGGAGATGGTGACCGCCATCGCCGCGCAAGCCGCGATGTTCATCGAGATCAACATCCTGGCGCGGAAGATCGAACAGGAGATCGTGGCGCGCGAGCGCTTCAGCCGACTCCTGTCGCCGAACGTCGCGGCGAAGGTGCTCTCCGGAGAGATGATCGTTCAGCGCGGCGGCCAGCTCGTCGAGGAGTGCACGGTCTTCAACTCCGACATCCGCGGCTTCACCCGGATGAGCGAGAGCGCGGATCCCGCGGCGCTCGTCGCCATCTTGAACGACTATTTCGAGCAGATGGTCGAGACCATCTTCAAGTACGACGGCACGCTCGACAAATTCATGGGCGACGGCATCATGGCGCTCTGGGGCGCACCCGTTCAGACGCCCGATGATCCGGTGCGCTGCGTGTCGTGCGCGCTCGAGCAGATCGAGCAACTCGAGCGCATGAACCGGGAGCAGCTCTCCCTCGGGCGCGAAGCGCTCGCGATCGGCATCGGGATCCACACCGGACCGCTCGTCGCCGGCTACATCGGCAGCTCGAAGGCGCTCTCGTACACCGTCATCGGCGACACGGCGAACACCAGCGCGCGGCTCTGCGGCGTGGCGAACCCCGGGCAGATCATCGTGAGCGAAGCGACGCTCGCGCGCCTCGGGAACCGCTTCGAGTACACCGAGCTTCCGCCCGCGCACCTGAAGGGCAAAGAGAAGCCGTTCAAGATGTTCGAGATCCTGCGCGCGCGTCCGGTGCAGCAGGTCCCCGCGTCGCTCGCGTCGACATCGACGACGTAACCCGCGCTCAATCCACGCCCGAGTCGACGATCACCGGCGGCGGCGCGGGCGGGCTCGCGTCGATCAGAGCGCCGCCGTCGGGGAGCTCGCAGGGGACTGCCTTCCCGCCGAGGATCGACTGAACGCACCCGGCTCCCACGACGCTGAGATCGAGGCCGCACGTGCCGTCGAGCCGGCAGCACGCCGGTAACGTCGCGTTCGCTCCGGGCTCGCCGAGCAGCTCGGTCAAATTCGGACAGGTACTGGACGCATAGCCCGGCTGGTTCATCTGCTGGCATCCGCCCGACAGAGGAATGTTCGAGACGGTGGTCCCTTCGGGGAAGAGCAGGACGCCGCAGTGTCCTTCGGTCGTGCAACAGGTGGAGATGGGCAACCCGGGTGCGGCGCACACTTCGGGCACCGCTCCGTCCGGCGGAAAGCATTCCATAGTTCCGCCGGAGCCGGCGGAGGAGACCCCGCCGGTTCCAAAAGTGCCGCCCGCGCCGAAGGGCGGAGGAGTGACGACGCCGCCAGTACCGAGCAGCGGCGGAAGCACGAACGTCCCGCCCGGCTCGTAAAAACCGCCCGTACCGTACGTCGCGCCGGCGCCGGGCAAACCGGGGCTCGAAACCGCGCCGCCGCTGGCCCCCCTCGCCGAGCTGCCAACGCCGGTCGACACGGCGCCGCCGACTCCGGGCCCCGTATTGATCTCGCCGACGCCGACACCCGACGTCGATGAAGTCGCAGCGCCCGAACCGACCGCCGCGCCGCCCCCCGTCCCGACCTCGAGGAGCGGCGGGGGCGCATAGTCGCCCGTGCGTCCCCCGCAAGCCGAAACGGCTGCCCAGGGGAGAGCGACAGCCAGCAACGAAAAGCGCCAGAGCGAGGTCGTCGTCACGCGTGTGCGGATTCGGTAGCACCGCGCGCTCGCGGTGTCGATCGGACAGGCGTCCGTCGCGATGCGGCACGCCGGCCCTTGCCGGGCTATCCTGCCGACAAATGTCGGTTCTCGGCACCATCGTGCAAAGCACTCGGGCGAAGGTCGCGGAGCGACGGCGATCTCGACCCATGGATGAGCTCACGGCTCGCCTCCGAGACGCGCCCGCGGTGAATTCGTTGCACGACGCGATCGCCAGGGGCTTCGGTGTCATCGCCGAGCACAAGCGGCGCTCCCCGAGCGGCGGCCCTTCGGACGCCGAGAATCTCTCGCGGGCGTACTCCACGTACGCAGAAACTCCGTGGATCGTCGCCGTCAGCGTGCTCACCGACGAGCCGTATTTCGACGGCTCCGTCGACGACCTCGGCGTGGCCCGTGAGCGGGTGAAGAAGCCGATCTTGCGCAAGGACTTCATCGTCGACGATTACCAGGTCGTCGAAGCGCGTGCGTTCGGCGCGGACGCGATCCTCCTCATGGCCTCGGTGCTCGCCGACGAGCCCGAGACGATGCGGCGCCTCTACGAGCAAGCGCGAGCACTCGGCATGGATGTGCTGGTCGAGCTCGGGATGACCGAGCGTCCGATCGAGTCGCTCGTCGCCGTCGTTCCCGCGGAGGCGCGCATCTGGGGCATCAACGCGCGGCAATTCGCGAGACGCGGCGGCGACCGCGGCGCCGGCGCCGCCGACCGAACGCACGCGACGGCGTTCGCACCAGGCGAGAAGCACGACCTGCCGACGGACGTCGCGGCGCACCGCGAGCATCGCCGGCTCGTCCCTCCCGGCAAGCTGGCGGTCGCCGAGAGCGGCATACACCACGCCGGGGAGCTCGAAGCGGCGCGATCCGCTGGGTACGATGCGGCGCTCATAGGCACGGCGTTTCTTTCCCCGGGACGGCGTATCAGCGACGTGGTGGCGGAGCTGGCGCCTGTGTTTCGTTGATTTCAGAAAACAGGCAACAAGCAACAGGCAACAGGCAACTACTCGCCTCGAGTTTGCGCTTTTCGCGTGTAGAAAACTGCGTTTCCGCGCTTCGCGCGGATTTCTCGACTTCGAGGTCGATGCAGCACGCTTCAAAAGTCATGTGTTTCTCGCGACCAGAGCCCCAGCTGGCACCGGCCTCGCCAGTTTTTCTCGTGGCTCTTGCCCTCCACGACGATCGTAATCTGCTCTTCCAAGCCTCGCTCAAGTCGAGACTCGCGACCGCGCAACGATAGTTCGTATACTTACCTTCGCCTCCCGCATCGATACCCCCCTACTACGATAGGAGCTCTTACGATAGGAGCTCTACGGGTGTGGACCACGCATGGAGCCACCTGACCCATGGACCCAATGCGCGACGCAGGCCCCCTTCGCCCGATCGTGCTGAAAAGCGCCAATGTCGCTTGGTATTTCCGGTGGTCGTCGGCCACCCGACGCCACCCAGCTCGCGCGCTGCGCAGAGCCGTACTTGTCGCTCGCGGGTCGGCCGGGCTCCGTAGCTGATCCACGCCCGCCCACTACTACGCTACGAGCTCTATCGCTGCCGGCGTACGAGGGCGCCGCCGCCCGCATCGCCCGTTGCCTGTTGCCTGTTGCCTGTTGCCCGTTGCCTGTTGCCCGTTGCCTGTTGCCCTTGCCCGTTGCTTGTTGCCTGTTGCCTGTTTCTCCCCGTCTTCGACGCAACAGGACGGCCCCACGCCGCTAATGACGAGAACTGCCCCCCCAACCCAACCCCAGTATCGTCTATTCGCCTCGCCACACAGGCGCGCGCTTCTCCCCAAAAGCAATGGCTCCTTCCCGCGCGTCCTTCGACGTCAGCGCCGCCTTCGCCATTTCGCGGTGCTCGGGCCATGCGGCTTCTTCCGTCCATTCGTGGGACTTTTGGACGATGCGCTTCGTCGCGGCGATGGCCAAGGGGGCGTTGGCGGCAATGGCGTTTGCCAGGTCGACGGCGGCGGACAGCGCTTGGCCGGGAGCGACGACGCGCGCGACGAGGCCGAGGCGCTGGAAGTATTCCGCGGGCCGCGACTCTCCGGTGAGCGCGAGCTCCATCACGACGTGATACGGGATGCGCTTCGGCAAGCGGAAGAGCGCGCCGCCGACCGCGACGAGCCCGCGCTTCACTTCGGGCAATCCGAATTTCGCGTCCTCCGCAGCGACGACCAGGTCGCACGCGAGCGCGAGCTCGAACCCGCCGGCGACGGCGTGCCCCTCGACGGCGGCGATGAGCGGCTTGTCCGGCGGTTTCGCGAGGATGCCGAAGCCGCCGCGCGTCTTGGTGAACGAGCGCTCGCCCTTCAAGAGCGCCTTCAGGTCCATGCCGGCGGAGAATGAGCCGCCGGCGCCGGTCAGGACGGCGACCCGCTGTTCGCGCGACGCTTCGAAGCGATCCAGAGCGGCGGACAGCGCTTCGCTGAGCGCGGCGTCGAAGGCGTTCTTCGCCTGCGGGCGGTTCAGGGTGATCACGAGGACGTGTCCCCGGACCTCGGTGGTGAGCACGTCGGCGGCGTTCATGGCGCTCGTGCTCACGGCATCGCGAACCCGCCGCTGACGCCGAGGACCTGACCGGTGATGTACGACGCCCTGTCCGACGCGAGGAACGCGACGGCGTCGGCGATGTCGCTCGCGCGCGAGAGCCGCGACAGGCCGCGGCCCAGGGGATACGCCTTGAAGAGCTGCGCCAGACGCGCCTGCGCGTCTTCGGGGAGGTCGCCGAAGGTCAGCTCCTTCGCGTCCACGGCGCCGAGCGCGACGACGTTCACGTTGATGCAATGCTTGCCCACCTCGCGCGCGACGGCCTTGGAGAAGCCGAGGATCGCGGCCTTCGCGCCGGAGTACGGCGCCAGTTTCGCCTCGCCGACGCGACCGGCCTCGGACATGACGCTGACGATCTTGCCGGAACGACGCTCGACCATTTTGGGCAGCACCGCGTGGGTGCAGTTCATCGTGCCGTAGACGTTCAGGTCGACGACCTTGCGCCAGCTCGACGGATCGCTGGTGTGGAAATCCTCCCAGCCGCCCTTCGCCTCTTCGCCGGGCGCGCGCGCCGGGATCCCGGCGTTGTTGACCAGGATGTCGACGGGGCCGAACGCCTCGCCGGCGCGGGACACCAAGCTTCGCACCTGCTCCAGATCCGTGATGTCGGCGCGCACCGGGAGCGCGCGGCCGCCGGCCTTGACGATCTCGTCGGCGACGCGCGCGGCGCGATCTTCGTGGAAGTCGTTCACGACGACGTGCGCGCCTTCCTGCGCGAGGCGGATGCAAACGCCGCGACCGACGCCGCGTCCGCCGCCGGTGACGAGCGCTACTTTTTCGTTCAAATGTAGATCCATCTGCCTCTCCCGATCCGTTCTCAGATTGTCCTGCCCACGCCTTTCCAGTGGGGCGCGCGCAGCTCGGCTTTGAGCACCTTCCCCGCCGCGTTGCGCGGCAGCTCCGCCACGAACTCGATCGACCGCGGGCGCTTGTAAGGCGCGAGCTCGACGGCCAAGAACTCGAGGAGCTCGGCCTCGCTCACCGGGTCGCCGGGGACGCGTTCCACGACGGCCTTCACCTGTTCGCCGAGCTCCGGATGCGGCGCGCCGAAGACCGCGACGTCGAGCACGCCCGGGTGCTTGCGGACGACGCTCTCGATCTCCGCGGGGTAGATGTTCACGCCGCCGGCGATGATCATGTCCTTCTTGCGATCGAGCACGTAGAGGAAGCCCTCGTCGTCGAGGCGGCCGACGTCGCCGGTCGAGAAGAAGCCGTCCCGGAGCTCTTCCGGCGCGCCGCGGTTCAGGTATCGCTCGATCATCACCGGGGTGCGCACGTGGATCTCGCCGACGGCGCCGCCTTCGACGGCGTTTCCGTCGTCGTCGACGATGCGGAGCTCGACGCCCGGGAGGAGCCGCCCGCAAGATCCGGGCTTCCGCAAATGATCGTCCGGCCGCATGCGCGAGACGAGGCCGACCTCCGTGGAGCCGTAGCCTTCCACGAGGCAGTGCGCGCCGAAGTAGGCGATGACTCGCTCCTTGAGCTGCTGAGGGCACGGCGACGCGCCCGTCTGCAAGACGCGAATGCTACTGACGTCGTACCGCGCGCGGAGCGTCTCCGGGAGGCGTACGATGCGCTCGAGCATCGTGGGGACGAGGAACGTCGTGGTGACGCGCTCGCGCGCGATGATGCGCAGGGCCTCCTCCGCGTCGAAGCGCGGCATCACGTACACCGTGCCGCCCTCGGAGAGCGTGGCGCGCGCGCTCGCCTGCCCCGCGGCGTGGTTCAGCGGCGCGCCGAGCAAGTTCCGCGGCGGCGAGCTTTCGCGCTGAGGTTCGCGCGCGGGAACGGACGACACGCGCCCGGAGCCGCGGCGCGCGAGCACGACGCCGCGCGGACGGCCCGTCGTGCCCGACGTGTACACGATGGACGCCGCTTCCGCCGCCGAGAAGCGCGGCACGAGCGGCCCTTCGCGGCTCACGTCGGCGAACGTGACGACGCCCGGGTGCCGCGTGCGCACGACGCTGAGCGCGACGCGCACCGCCGAACGCACGTCGGTGCGCGGTTCGTCGGTCCAGACGCGCGCCATGCCGGCCACGTCCTCGGCGTCGAAGACGAAGGCGACCGCGCCGGAGTCGGCGGCGATGTAGTGAACCTCCGCCGGCGTGAGCTTGTACGAAATGGGGACCAGCGTCGCGCCGAGCTTCGCGATGGCCGCCTGGCTGACGAACCACTCGACGCGGTTCTTCGTACAGACGGCCACGCGGTCGCCGCGGGTGACGCCGCCGCGGTTCGCGAGGAATGCGGCAACTCGATTCGCCGCGTCGTCGAGCTCGCGGTACGACACCGCGCCGCCGTTCTCCCACAAGGCCGCGCGCCCCGGAGCGCGCTCGGCCCAGTCTTCGATGCTGCCCGGACGTACGTTTTCCGGAGCAGGGGTCATGGCGACAGGATCCGCCGGAGATTCTTTTTCTCTTCTTCGTACGCCGCGGGCAGAGAAAAGGCGTTCGGATCGAGCAGCCACTGGAAGGCGAGGCCGCGCAGGGTCCCCATCAAGAGCGCCGCTTGCGCCTTTGGGTCGACGTCTTTCCGGACGGTGCCGGCGGCCATGCCCGCGTGCAGCGCGTTTTCGATGTCGGCGCGGAAGCGGACGTGCAGTTCCCGAAACTCGCTCACGAGCTCGGGCACCGGACCTGTCGCCTCGAACATGAGCGCGTAGAAGGCGCGGATGCCGCGATCTTCTTCGACCGCTCGCCGGTGGTTGTCGACGATGTCGCACAGCCCTTCGATGCCGGCGTGACCGGCGCGCCCTTGCGCGCGTCCTTCCTGGTTCCAACCGCGCAAGAGCTGCTTCACGAGCGCCCAGAGCAGGCCGGCTTTCGATCCGAAGCGCTCGTGAACGAGGCCGCGGCTGTAGCCCGCTGCTTCGCCGATCGCGGCGAGCGAGGTGCCGCGGTATCCGCGCTCCCCGATGAGCCGAAGCGCGGCCGCGAGGAGCTTGCGATCCGATTCTTCGACGCGCTCCTGCTGCGTCCTGCGGCGCGGGCGGGCGCTCGGCTCCTGAGGGCGCCGCGGGAGCTTTTCGTTCGAAACCGCGGACATGGACGTGTTCATATCAATTTGTTGAACGTCCGACAAGTAAGTCGTAGCATGCTTCTCGTCAGGAGAACGGGATGAGCCATTACGCGATGACCATCGATGGCGCGCCGTGCGGGTCGACCGACGACTTCGGCGTCATCAACCCCGCGACGGAAGAGGAGATCGCGCGGGCGCCTTCGTGCAGCTCGGCGCAGCTCGACGACGCGGTGGCCTCCGCCAAGCGCGCGTTCGCGCATTTTCGTCGCGACGAGGCGGCGCGGCGCGACGCGCTCCGCAAGGCGGGGGAGCTGCTCGAGGCGAGCGCGAACGACGTCGCGCGCACGCTGACGCTGGAGCAAGGCAAGCCGCTCTCCCACGCCACCGCGGAGGTGCTGGGCAGCGCGGCGCAGCTGAAGAGCGCGGCGAACCTGCCCATCCCGCACGAGGTCACGCGCGACGACGCGAAGGGGCGCATCGAGATCTGCTATCGGCCGTTCGGCGTCGTCGCGGCGATCACGCCCTGGAACTATCCCATCCTCATCGCGACGTCGAAGATCGCGCCGGCCCTGCTCGCCGGCAACACCGTCGTGCTCAAGCCGTCGCCGTTCACGCCGCTCTCCACGCTCGCTCTCGGCGCGGTCTTGAACCGCGCGCTGCCCAAGGGCGTGCTGAACGTCGTCAGCGGCGGCAACGATCTCGGGGCGTGGCTCACCGCCCACCCGGACGTGAAAAAGATCTCCTTCACCGGCTCGGTCGCGACCGGCAAACGCGTGGGTCAGACCGCCGCCGCCGACCTGAAGCGCGTCACGCTGGAGCTCGGCGGCAACGATCCGGCCATCGTCCTCGACGACGCCGACCCCGAATCAGTGGCGCTGTCGCTGTTCTGGTCCGCCTTCACGAACAGCGGACAGATCTGCACCGCGGTGAAGCGGGTGTACGCGCCCGAGTCGGTGTACGAGCCCCTCGTCGCGGCGCTCGCGAAGATAGCCCGCGAGGTGAAGGTCGGCGACGGCCTCGACCCCGACAGCCAGCTCGGTCCGATCAACAACCCCATGCAGCTCGAACGCGTCGCGGGTCTCGTGGAAGACGCGCGCCGCCGGGGCGCGACGATGCGAGCGGGCGGCGCGCGGCTCCCGCGCAAGGGTTACTTCTACGCTCCGACCATCGTGACCGGCGCCGGCGACGACGTGCCGGTGGTGAACGAGGAGCAGTTCGGTCCCGTCCTGCCGGTGCTCCCCTACCGCGCGCTCGACGACGCCATCGAGCGCGCGAACGCCACGCACTTCGGCCTCGGGGCGTCGGTCTGGTCGAAGAGCCTCGAGCGCGCGCGCCGCGTGGCCGACGAGCTGGAAGCGGGCACCGTCTGGATCAATCAGCACCTGGCGCTGACGGCGCTCGCGCCGTTCGCCGGAGCGAAGTGGTCCGGCGTGGGCGAGGCCGGCGGCCGCTGGGGGCTCGCTTCGTTCATGCAGAAGCACGTCGTGAATCAGAGAATTTCGTGACCAAGAGAGAGCCAGAAATGCGTCGCGTCGCCGTCATCGGAGTCGGTCTTCATCCCTACGGCAAGTGGCCGGACAAGGAGCCCAAGGAGCTCGCGCGTACGGCGATCTCCGCGGCGCTCGCGAGCGCGGGGGTTGCTTGGAAGGACGTAGAGAGCGCGTGGTGCGGGCACACCGGGCTCGGGATGACCGCGGGCGCGCGGCTCTTCGCGCCCCTCGGCCGCACGGGGCTTTCGATCACCAACGTGGAGAACGCCTCGGCGACGGGCTCGTACGCATTTCGCGGCGCGTACACCGACGTCGCGACGGGCGAGTTCGACGTCGCGCTCGCGCTCGGCATCGACATGATCACGAAGCGGAGCGATCCGTCGAAGGGCGCAAAGCCGGAGGCGAAACCGGACGCCGCAGGGAACGGAAAAACGGAAAGCGACCGCAAGTCCGCGCGCCCGCCGACCGCGCCCATGCTGAAGTTCGCGCAAGACGCGCGGGCGCACATGCAAAAATATGGAACGACCATCGACCAGATCGCGCAGGTCAGCGTCAAGCAGCATTACAACGGCGCGCGCAACCCGAACGCGCAGTACAGAAGAGAGGTGACGCTCGCCGAAGTCCACGCGGCGCGAGAAGTCGTGGCCCCGCTCACGGTGCTCCATTGCTGCCCGTTCGGCGACGGCGCCGCGGCGGCCGTCGTCGCGAGCGAGGACGTGGTGCGACGCCTCGGCGTCCGCGATCCGGTGTGGATCGCCGCGTCGGTGTCGCGAAGCACCGAGGAATCGGAGCCGGAGCTCACCGAGCTCACCGCGCGTACGGCGCGCGAGGCGTACCGGCGCTCCGGCATCGGCCCGGACGAGCTCGGCGTGGTCGAGCTCCACGACGCGGCGACCATCGAAGAGATCCAGTACGCCGAGAGCCTCGGCCTTTGCCCCGAAGGGCGCGGCGGCGCGCTCGTCGAAGAAGGCGCGACGGCGATCACCGGCCGCATTCCAATCAACCCGAGCGGAGGACTGCTCGCGATGGGCCATCCCTTCGGCCCCACGGGGCTCGGTCAGATCGCGGAGATCTTCTGGCAGCTCCGGGGCGAAGCCGGACAGCGACAGATCCCCGCGCGCCCGCGGACCGGGCTCGCGCACATGGTCGGCCTCGGCGGCACGTGCATCGTGCACGTGTTTCAGCGCTGAAGCGTCACTTTCACGACGCCCGCGCCCCGGTGTCTTGTCCCGTCACCGGCGCGCCCTTCGTCGGTCGCGCCGGCCGCTCTCGGGTTGGCTGAGCGCGCTCACGCGAGCGGCTCGTCAACTCCGAAGCGCCATGCCGATCGCGCCGTTCGTCACCGTCAAGGCTTCGCCGATGGCGTCGAGGACGCTTTCTGGAATGGGGCGGCCGGGGCGGGAGCGGCCGAGCGCGGCGACGCCGACGACGAGCGGGCGCTCGGCGTGAAACGTGACGATCGCGACGACGTCGAACGCGAGCGACTCGGCCGAGCCGGGATCGAGCGGCGACGCCGTCCGCGATGTCGGGCCGCCGGAGATGAACGCCTGGAGCCATTCGTACAGCGTCTGCTCCAGGAACTCCGGCGGCTCGAGGCCGGGGCTCGACGAGGCCAGCTTGAGCTTGCCCGCCTCGTACAGATAAAGGAAGCCGCCGTCGGCGCCGGACCACTCGAGGATCACGCCGAGGCCGCGCGCGGCGCGCTCGGACGAATCGCCGCAATTCTCGAGCTCGACACGCAACCCCACGGCCGCCGTGGTGTGCGACTCTCTCCGGGTGACGATCTCCATCTGCGCGAGCGGCGCGGGCCGAAAGGATCCCGTGCTCCGCACCTGACGCAGAAGATACTCGTGCTTGGCCGCGAAGAAGGGGTTGGGCGTCTCGGCGCACATCTGCTCGACGACACGGAGAGCGGCGTTGAATCCGTCGGTGTCGGCCGTGCGCAGCGCGACCAGCGCTCGCCGGACGTAGTGCTCCAGGACCACGACACCGAACGCGTTCGCCGCGCGCATCCCCCGCACCGCTCGGTCCGCGAGCTCGTTCGCTTCTCTCGATTTGCCGAGAGAAGCCTTGGAAAGCGCGAGATTCATCTCGATCTGCGCCAGCTGGTAAGGAGCGATCTCGAGCGGAGCCGCCTCCGCGATCGCGCGCTCCAGCATGGCCTCGGCCTCGTCCGCCCGTCCGACTTCGATGAGCGTCGTCGAAAGCGAGTTCACGCACTGCCCCCAGGCGGGGTGTACGCCGGGCACGGGCACCATCGCGTGCGCGCGGCGGTGCTCTTCGAGCGCCTTGGTCATCTCGCCCCGGAGCGCGTGGTAGTTCCCCTTCAGGGCGTGCAAATAGGGGACCCACGCCGGCCTGGTCTTCACCAGGTCGGACATGATGGCGAGGCTCCGCCCGACGGAGAGCAGATCCCCGAGCGTGTACGAGACGAACGCCTCGTAGACGACGCTGAACTCGAAGTGCTGGTCGACGTCGAGCCGGCCGATCGACGCCGCGTCGCGGCGGCGCCGCGCCTCTGCCGCCTTCTCGTCCTCTCCGCGGAAGAGGTGCAGGAGCATCCGCGCTTGCCACGCGAGCGGCGCGGTGTGCGGATAATCGTCGAGCGGGACGACGCGTTCGGCCGCGATCTCGCGGCCGTAGCTCGCTTCGTCCAGCGCGAGATAGAAGCGACAGATGAGACCGAGGCCTTGCCGGGAAAGATCGTCCAAGCCGGGCACGGGCGCGGCGACGCGCTCGGTGAGCGCCAGACGGCGATCGAGGACGTAAAAGCCCCGCAGCGCACGCCGCGCGCACTCGATCACTTCGGCGATGACGTCCACGGCCGGCGAGAGCGCGCAGAACGGCCGCAAGAGCTCTCCGAGCTCGGTGGCACGCTCGGCGTCGAACTGCTGCGCGTAGACGCCGACGAGCATGGCGGCGCACGTGGCGAGCTCGGAAATGGCTTCCGCCGGACCGAGCCCTCGGAGCGGCTCCGGCGTCGCTTCGTAGTCCGCGAACGCGCGACCGAGGCAAGCCTGAACGCGCGCCGTCGGATCGCGGACGTGGGCGAGCTCGTCCAGGTAGACGAGGCCCGTCTCCTTCCGCAACGGCTCGATCACGAGATCGGCGTGGCGCACGAGCTCGGCGTCCACCACCGACGCGAGCTGGAGCAAGCTCCGGCCGAGGAGCACCAGATCTCGGCGCGGCATGCGGTTGTCGATGCCCCAGACGAAGAGGCTCTCGGTGATGCGCGCGCCCTCACGCGAGCGCGAGAGCGCGGCGCCGCGACTCGCGGTGTGAATTCTGAGGCTCACCGCGCGGACGGCCGCGGCGAAGGCGCTCCGAAGATCGCCGGAGTGGTACAGGTGGTAGACGACGAGCATCGTCCCTTCGCCGGATCCGGATGCGTACGCGCGCGCGAGGCGACGGTGCAGCGCCGGCGCCCGCTCCTTCGCGACGGATCGGCGCATCACCTGCGCGAGCTCGCGCTGCGCGATGACGTAGGCGGCGCCCGCTCCGACGACGAACGAACCCGCGATGAGCTCGTTCAGCGCCTCGAACGCGGGCGCGACGTCGGCGTGCTCGAAGAGCGCCGCGTACTCGGTCACGAGCAGCGGCTCGTGCTCCGTCGTCAGCGAGAGCGTCTCGAGCAGCTCCCGCGCCGCCGGGCCGAGCGCGGCGACCTTCTGCTCCATCGCCTGTTCGACGGTCTGCGGCAGCCCGAGGCCGTCGATCGACGCGGGCAGGACCCACGCCCCCTCTTGGTAGCGCGCGACGGCGCGATCGACGAGGTGCTGCGACAGCTCGAGCGACGCGCGCGCGTTTCCTTGGGCCAAGCGGTGCATCCACTCGGCGATGCCGTCCACGTGCGGGACTTCACCGAACAGCGACGAGACGAACAGCCCCGTCTCGACGCGGGTGAAGGCCGAGAGCCCGAGGCTCGTGGCCGTGCGCCGCAGCTCCGACATCGCCTTGCCCCGCGACGAACGCTCTGCGGTACAGAAGAGCGCGAGCGGCAGGCTCCGGGCGTAGCGCGCGGCGAGCGAAAGCGTGGCGAGCGACGGATCGTCGCTGACGTCGACGTCGTCGACCGACATCATGAGAGGCGTTCTCTCGGCCACGCGCGCGAGGAGATCCGCGATGCGCTGGGCCAGGCCGTGCCAATCCTCCTCGGTCGACGGCGCTTCGGCGAGCACTTCGGCGAACCGCGCCGCTTCGCGGACACCGGGATCGTCGGGGAGCGAAGCGTCGCCCTGAAAGAGCTCGCGGACGAGGGCGCGCACCACGTGAAACGGACCGGCGTCGACGTCGCGCGCCCCGACGCGGGCCGTCGTGCAGCCGCGCAGCTTCGCTTCCAGCGAGAACGCGCCGAGCAGCCGCGTGCGTCCCACGCCGCTTTCGCCTTCCAGGAGCAGCACGGCGCCCCGACCGCGCCGGAGCCGCTCCGTGTACCGGCGCGCGACACCGAGCGCGCGATCGCGGCCGATGAGAGACGGCGTGGCGAGATAGGCCTGCGCGACGTCGGGCCCCTCCACGGCGGGGAGATCCGCGATCGCGGTGAGGCGCTGGAAGACCTCCGCCGCATTTTGCGGCCGTGCGCTGCGCGCGAGCGCGAGCAAGGACAGCACCAGCTCGTCGAGGGCGGGCGGTACGTCGCTCGACAGCGACGACGGCGGCGCCACCGGAAAACGCCAGACGTCGATGAGCTCGCGGAACCGATGCGCGTAGTAAGCGTGCTTGCCGGTGAGCACGTAATACGCGACGGCGCCGAGCGCGAAGAGGTCCGCTCTTCCGTCGAGCCGTTGCTCGTCGAGGGCCTCCGGCGGGACGAACGGCGGCGTGCCCACGATGTCGCGGAGGCGTCCCATCGGCGTCAGGGCGCCGAAGTCGATGAGCTTCGCCCGGCCGTCGGCGACGCGGCAGACGTTGCGGGTCGTCACGTCGCGATGCAGGAGCTTACGCGAGTGAATGATGCCCAGCGCGGAAGCGACGTCGCGCAGCACGTGACACGCCTCGCGCCACTCGAGCGGCGCGGCGTCCCGTAGGTTCTCGCCCGAGAGGAGCTCCATCGTGTAGTAGGGCACCGTGCCGTCGCGCCCGTAGTCGAACGCCCGGATGATCAGCGGATGCGCCAGCTGCGCGAGCGCGTTGTACTCGCGAGCGAGCATCACCTCGGCGAGCTTGCCGTTCGCCTGACCCTGGACTAGCCGCTTGAGCGCGAGGCGCTCGCCGCTCGAGACGTCGACGACCTCGTACACCTCCGCCGCGCCTCCGCTGCCGACGAGTCGCTCGACGCGGTAGCGCTTTGCAATGAGATCGCCGGTATTCATCACGGAGAACCGGCCGCCCTGGTGAAAACGATATCACGCGGTCAGTCTTCGTGCCGAACGGCGAGAACGAGTCATCCTGCGCGGCAGATCGTCGCCGAAGCGGCGCGTCGCACGCGGGCAAACGAATCGTCGGAGGTAGGTGGATCGGTTACAGCGAAGGCGCAGTGGCGCCGCGCTCCCCTTGGCGCGGCGCGCCACCGCGTCTTCGTCCTGTTCTATCGCGGTAGCAATTGCGACCACTCGGGTAGTCAGTTTACGGTCCAGCGGCCGTCCCGGCTAGGCTCGAGTTTCGCGATTCTCGCGTGCAGAAAGCTCGCGACTTTCCGCGCTTCGCGCGATTTCTCGACTTCGGGGTCGATGCGGCACGCTTCAAAAGTCGCGCGTCTCTCGCGACCAGAGCCCCAGCTGGCTCCGGCCTCGCCGGTTTTTTCTCGTGGCTCTTGCCCTCCACGACGATCGTGATCTGTTCTTCCAAGACCGCTCAAGTCGAGGCTGGGACCGGTCGTCCGCATTTCAGGCGCTCCGGAAGCGACGCTCCCGCGCTCCGGGTCGAAGCGTGAGCGACTGCGTCACACCTGGGGTCCATGTCCGAGGCAGGCGAATTATTCCGCGGAAGCTTCTCTCAGCAGGCGAACGGCGTCGGCCATCTTCTGCAGTCGTTCGACGACGGCCGGATCGTCGGACACGTACGAGATCGAGACCCCGTTCGCGAGCTTTTGCATTTGTATTCCGGTCGAGCGCGCCATCAGCGGGCTCGCCTCGAACAAGCTCGCCATGCTGTCGTGAAGAAGGCGTCCCATGCGGCCGTTCATCGTCTCGGCACCGGCGTTGTTGGTGGCGGCTTGAGCCGCGGCGCGCCGTTGGGCTGCGGTTTCACGCGGAGCGCTCGCGACGCCCTCTTGCGCGCCGCTCAGCTCTACCGCCGCAGCAGGGACTCGCTGCGAGGCGTGGACGGGCCGCGCCGCGGCCGCGGGCGCGCTCGCGGGGTACGCCGCCGTCGCCGGCAGGGGCTCGTCCATGGCCGCGTAAGGACCGCCTTGCGCGTCCGCCGCCGTCGGGACGGCCACGTCGCGCGCGGCGGGAGCGAGCCGCACCGGACGCGGTGCGACCGTCGCGCTGGTGATCGGCACGCGCGCCGCCTGTTGAAACGGCGCCTGTGCCGCCGCGATGCCGCCGGCGAGTGTCGCCGCGGTGACAGATCCGATGAGCAAGCTACGCCTCATGATCGTTGACCTCCAATGGGGCTCAATCGAGCAAGTGATGTACCAACGTTCACTTGTTTTCGCGTCGATCCGCGGTCGTCGCGCGACCGGATCACGATCCGACGGGCACGTCGGTTGCAGCCCCTCGTTTCATCCAGCGAACGCGCCGGGAAGGAGTACGAACATGGCGAACGAACAATCGAACCAAAGCAAGTCCCAGAGCGAGCAGAAGGCACCCGCGGAGGAGCGCTCGCTCCAACAAAGCCCCGAACGACCGATGACCCGGGGACGCGTCGCGCGCGGTGGTCCGCTGTCGCTCATGCGGCGAATGAGCGAAGACATGGATCGGCTCTTCGGTGAGTTCTTCGGATTCGAGCCCTTCTCTTCTTCGGAGCTCGGGAACGTCACACGATGGCCGCAGATCGAGGTCTCGCATCGCGGCGACAAATTGATCGTGCGCGCCGACCTGCCGGGCCTCGAGAAGGACGACGTGAACGTGGAGGTGCGCGACGAAGAGCTCCGCATCTCTGGCGAGCGGCGCGGGCAATCGGAACAACAGCAGAGCGGCTTCTATCGGTCCGAGCGGACGTACGGCAGCTTCTATCGAGCGATCCCTCTTCCGCCCGGAGCGAAGACCGATACGGCCTCGGCCACTTTCGAAAAGGGCGTGCTCGAAGTGGAGATCGAGGTACCGGAGCAATCGAATCAAGGCCGGAAGATCGAGGTCCGAACCGAGTCGCACTGACTGCCTCGCCCGGACCGCCGACCAGCGGCCGATCGAAGCGGCGCACGTGTTGGGTTGGATCGCCGGGTGGCCTGGATCGAGAATTGCAACGGCCAAATGCCGTGTTCCCGTCAGCGCGCGACGACGACCGGGTGATCGATCGCCTGCAGCGCGACGCCGCGGCTGCGCCGGACGTGCTCTCGCTTTCGGGAGGACTTCCGGCGCAGAGCCTGTTCCCCCGGCGCGTGATCGCAGCGGCGACGCTGCACGCCTTGGGACAGGCGAACTGCGCCGCTCTTCAATACGGATGGCCCGAAGGCGCGCCCGAGCTCCGCGCGTGGATCGCCGCGCGCCTCGCCGGTCGGGGGGCGAAGGTGACGCCGGACGACGTGATCGTGACGTCCGGCGCGCAGCAGGCGATCGCGCTCGCCGTCGACGCGGTGCTGACCCGGGGCGACCGCGTCTCCGTCGACGCCGAGTCGTACCCGGCGGCCCTCGATCTGTTCCGCGCGCGCGGGCTCGTTCCGACCACATCTATTGCCACATCTCTCGCGTACGTCATGCCGGGCGTCGGAAACCCGCGCGGCGCAGGCGTCGATCGCCGGCGCTTGGGCGCCATCGTCCAGAGCGGCGCGCCGATCATCGCCGACGAAGCGTACGCGGAGCTCCGCTTCGACGGCGTCGTCGAAGCCCCGCTGTTCATCGAGGCACCGGATCGAACCTTTCACGTCGGCACCTTCTCGAAGACCGTCTGCCCCGGTTTTCGGATCGGGTGGCTCATCCCGCCGCGAGCCCGGCGAGCGGACGTGCTGAGGCTGAAGGCCGGCGCCGATCTGCAAGCCAACAGCCTGAGTCAGAGCATCCTCTCCGGGATGGTCGGCAGCTGGGACTACGACGCGCATCTCTCCCGGGCCCGCCGCGTCTACGCGCGTCGCGCCGACGCGCTCCTCACCGCGGCGCGGCGATGGCTGCCGTCGTCCTTCCACGTCGTCGAACCAGAGGGCGGGTTCTCCATATACGTCGAGACCGACACCGAGGGCGACGACGCCGAGCTCCTTCGGATCGCGGCGCGCTTCGGAACGTCGTTCGACCCGGGACGGCTCTTCCGCGCAGAGCGGGGCGCGCCGCTCTCCTTCCGGCTCTGTCACTCGAGCATCCGTCCGAAGAGCATCGACGAGGCGGTGAGACGACTCGCGCGCGCCTTCGAGGTGTTCCGGCGTGATACGAACGCGAGGCGATACGCCACGGTGTCCGAGGCGTTTACCCCGGAGGGCGCGTAGCCGCGCCTCGGTTCGCGCGTCCTGACGCGGGGCTAACGTTTCGCTCTTCGATGGAACGTACGATGCATTGCGCCTGCGCGGGCTGCGCGGATCCGATCAGCCCCCCATAAATGAACGAACACGCGCATCAGCTTACTTCTACGGAGCGGAATTTTCTCGACGAGGTCTGTGAAGGTCACCCGCGCACGAAGATGCCGGACGATCCGCACCGCCTCGTCGAAGGTCACGCGGCGGCGGCGCCGGACCGCGTGGCCGTGCGACACCGCGACGCGGAGCTCACTTTCGGCGCGCTGAATCGACGCGCAAACCAGCTCGCGCATTTCTTGACGGCCCGCGGAATCGGTCCGGAGAGCCGCGTCGTCGTGCGCGCGGAGCCGAGCTTCGACGCCGTCGTCGCGCTGCTCGCCATTCTCAAGGCCGGCGCGGCGTACGTGCCGCTCGATCCGGCGTATCCAGCGGCGCACGCGCAGAACATCCTGGACGACACCCGGCCGGCGCTGATCCTCGCGAGCCGGAGGCTCCCGCCGGAGCTCGCGACCGACGCCGAAACGCTCGTCCTGGACGAGCGCTCACCGTCCCTCGTCGGGTTTCCGGAGCACGACCCGGTGCGCGACGCGAACGCCGCCGCGACCGCGTACGTCTATTACACCTCGGGGACGACCGGAAAGCCGAAGGGCGTCATGGCGAGCTTCGCGAACCTCGCGTGCTACGTGGGCGCCGCACGCGAACGCTACGCCTTCGTGAGCGACGACGTGATGCCCGCCGTCGCGCGCTTCAGCTTCAGCATCAGCATGTTCGAGCTGCTCACCGCGCTGTCCGCGGGCGGCACGTTGATCGTCCTCGATCGTGAGCACGTCCTCGATCCCGCGCGGCTCGCGGAGACGATGCGCGAGGTCACGATCTTCCACATGGGGCCCAGCTTGCTCCGGCCTCTGCTCGATCACATTCGCTCGAATTACTCGGATTTTTCGGTCTTCGATCGCGTGCGACACGCTTCGTCCGGCGGGGACATGATCCCGCCCGAAGTGCTCGAGGCGGCGAAGGAAGTTTTTCGGAGAGCGGAGGTGTTCGTCATCTACGGCTGCAGCGAGATCGCCTGCATGGGTTGCACCTACGAGGTGCCGCGGGACCGCAGGATCACGAAGACGTACGTCGGTCGGCCTTTCGACGGCATGTCCGTGCGCCTCGTCGACGACGCCCTGGAACGGGTGCCCCTCGGCGAGGTCGGCGAGATTTGCTTCTCGGGCAGCGGCGTCGTGAAGGGATATCTGAACCGGGACGATCTAACCGCGGAGAAGTTCGTCGCCATGGATGGCCGGCGTTTTTATCGAACCGGCGACATAGGCCGGATCACCGAAGACGGATTCGTCCAGATCCTCGGCAGGGTGGATTTCCAAGCGAAGATCCGCGGCATGCGCGTCGAGCTCGGCGAGGTCGAGTACCACCTGCGCCGCGCGCCGAAGGTGAAGGAAGGCGTCGTGATGCCGCGCGACGGCGGCGACGGCGAGAAGGTGCTGGTCGCCTACGTCGTCCTCGAAGGATCCACCGCCGCAGAAGAGGGCGCCGAGGCGTCCTCGGCGGCCGCGATCCGGCGACACATGGTCGAGCATCTACCGGACTACATGGTGCCGGCGATCTATCTCGAGTTGCCGAAGCTTCCGCTGAACCACAACATGAAGGTCGACCGGCGCGCTCTCCCGCTGCCAGGAAAGACGCCGCTCCGAAGAACCGAGCGCCGCGAACCTCGGACGGCCACGGAGCGCGCGCTCGCGGCGATCTGGAAAGACTTGCTGCACAACGACGAGATCGGCACGGACGATAATTTCTTCGAGCTCGGCGGGCATTCGCTGCTCGCCGTCGGTCTGCTCGTCCGCGCGGAGCGCGAGCTCGGTGTCCGGCTCGACGGCATGGATGTCCTCCGTGAGTCGCTCGAGGTCCTTTCGCGGATCTGCGACGCGCAGCTCGGCAGGGTCTCCGCCGCGGCGCATCCGCCGCCCGCGCGCGCGTCCGAGGGGCGCGTCGAGGCGTTCCACTTCGGCCCGAGCAACAGCCTCTACGGCGTCATGACCTGGCCTGCTCCGGCGAGCACCGATCAAGCCGTGCTCGTGTGCGGCCCGGTGGGGCAAGAAAGCGTGCGGGCGCACTTCGTGCTGCGGAGCCTTTCGCGGCGCCTCGCCGCGAGGGGGATCGCTGCGATGCGGTTCGATTACTACGGCACGGGCGACTCGCTCGGCGACGGCGTCGACGCGACGTGCTCGCGGTGGCAAGACGACATCGCCGCGGCGTTCACGGAGCTCGTGCATCGAACGCAGGCGAGGCGCATCACGGCGATCGGGGTGCGCTTCGGTGCGGCGCTGCTCGCGCAGGTCGCGCCCCGCCTCGACCTCGCGCGGCTCGTCTTCTGGGATCCGATCCTGAGCGGCGCGGAGCACCTCGACGACCTGGTGCGGATGCAGCGCCAGTACTTGCGCGCGTCCGAGCGCTTCGCGTTCCGCAAGCGACGGAGCCCGCGCGGCACCGAGCTGCTCGGAGTGACGTACTCTCCGCAGGCGCTCGCAGAAGCGCGCGCGCTCGTCGTTCCGCCGGGCCCGCCGCGCGCGCCGCTGAAGTGGCTTTCGACGTCGCCCGGCGGCGTGACCAGCGCCGCGTTCGCGCGCGTCGCCGGCGATCAGGCCGGGTCGCGCCTCGAAGCGCTCGACGTCGATTGCCAGTGGGGAGCGCTGAACCGCCTGGAAGACGTGCTGCCGGACGTCGGCATCGCCGCCGCGCTCGCGACGCTGTGCACGGAGGTAACGTGAACGAGAAGAGCTGTCGCTTCGGCGACGAGTCACACCTCGCGGGCATCGTCACGGAGCCGGAGGTGCCGCCCGGCGCGACGCGCGGCGCGTTGATCCTCGCGAGCGCGGGCCTGGTCCCCAAATTCGGACCCTTCCGCCTGTACACCGAGATCGCGCGACGTCTCGCCCGCGAAGGCACGGTCACGCTGCGCTTCGATCTCGACGGCATCGGCGACAGTCAGCACGCCCACGCAGGGCTCGGATTGAAGGAGCGCACGGCGCGGGACATGCGCTCCGCGGTGGACTTCATCCGCGCGCACTACGACATCGGCGACGTCGTGCTCGGCGGCCTGTGCTCCGGCGCGGAGGATTCGTTTCGCGCCGCCGAGGACGACGCGCGGGTGCGGGGCGTCGTCATGATCGATCCGTTCGCGTACAGGACCGCGGGCTTCATGCCGCGACACGTGCTGCATCGCGCCGTTCGGCGCACGCGGCGCGCGCTGGGGCTCTACCAGCCGATACCGCCCGCGCGCACCGCCGCGAGCGACGGCGGGCGCCGCGTCGTGAACTACTCCTACATGAGCCGCGACGAGTCGAAGCGCATCCTCTCGGCGCTCATCGCCCGCCGCGCGCGCGCGCACTTCATCTACACGGGCGGCGCGCGCGAGGTCTTCAACCATCCCGGCCAGCTGAAGGCCATGTTCGGGCAGATCGACTTCGAACGCCTGGTGACGGTCGATCACTTTCCCGAGCTCGAGCACACTCAGATGCTGGAGAGCGATCGCCGCTGCATCGTCGACGCCGTCTCGCGGCGGCTGCGCTGGGTCGCGAGCGAATCGGACGCTCCGGTCGAACGTGCGAGCGGCATGGTCCAGCGCCGGGCGACGTCCTGACCGGCCTGGCCCGCCGTTTGCTTCGTTCCGGCTGCGCCGAGCCCGGTGTCGCTCGGCCCGCATCCGAAGGAGCCCATCATGTCAGAGCACATCATCGGCATGTTCCGAACCCGTTCCGGAGCGGAGGGCGCGGTCAACTCGCTCCTCGCCGCCGGATTCAGGGCCGAGGACGTGAGCATGTTGGTCACGGATAAGACGCGCGGGGAGCATTTCGAGGTGGAACGTCACACCCAGGCTCCGGAGGGCGCGGCCGTGGGCGGTGCCGCGGGCGGCGCCATCGGTGCGATCGCGGCGGGGCTCACCGCGGTGGCGTCGCTGGCGATCCCGGGCATCGGATTTCTCGCGGCGGGGCCCATAGTCGCGGCGCTCGCGGGCGGCGGCGCCGGAGCGGCGGCGGGAGGCATCATCGGCGCGCTGATCGGCTTGGGCGTTCCGCGCCACGAAGCTCACCTCTACGACGAAGAGCTCCGGGGCGGGGGGATGCTCGTCGGCGTGCGCGCGTTCAGCCGCGAACAAGAGCACGTCGCGCGTCAGGTGCTGCGCGAATCCGGCGCGCTCACGCAGCTCAAGTCGTAGGCTCGGCAGCGAGCTCGTCGTAGGCGCGATGCGCGTCGGCGAGCTCGTGGCGCGCCGCTTCGAGGCGCTTCTGCGCGCCGTCCGCTTGCGTGCGCGCCTCGCCGACCGCGTGACTCGCGAGACGAGCCCGTTCCGCGGCGTCTTCTGCTTCGCGCACGGCGCGCTTGTATTTCGCTTCGCTCGAGTCGGCTTCTTGTTCCAGGCGCCGCACCTCGCGCGCCACGGCGTCGAGGGATTCTTTCACGCTCGCGAGCCGCTCGGCGCGACGAACGTCGGCCACCGGCGCGGGGCGCTTCGGGCGTGGCGCGGGCGCGGCGGCGACGTCCGCAAGAGCGTCGAAGCCCATGGCCTCGAGCTCCGCGTGCATCCTGCCGGGGGGCGGCGACGCGTCGGGCGACGCGCCGAGCAGATTCAGCGTCGCCTCGAGCCGACGCTCGAACGCCGCGTTGGGGTTCAGCGCGCCTGCCGCCGCGAGCGCGAGCGCGCGCGACGTCGCTTCGCGCAGCGCCTCTTGATGCGCGCGGCGCTTCGCCGCGAAATCGTCGGGGTGAAACTTCTCTTCTTGCGCGCGACGCAACGCGAGACTCGCCTCCCGCAGCGCATCCAGGACGCCGCGCGCCTCGAAGTGAAGCTGGTTCACGGTCCATGCGACGGGGCTCGGGCGCGTGAGCCGTGAGATCTCCTCCGCGCCCGCGCGGTCGCCGGCCGCGCGCAACGCCTTCGCGAGCGCGTTGCGTTCGGCTACGAAGGCGGCCGCGGGAACCCGGTAGAGACGATCGAGCTCGGACTCGAGGGTCACGCGACAACGTTACTCTGCTCGCGCCCCCGAGCACGCATTTTCCTGTCCATCCGGCGGCTCCGCCGGCCCTCGCGCGCCCCGGCACCGTGATATAGCGCTCGGCCGTGCGAACGCTGAGCTCGGCAAAACGGCTCGACTTCGTCGAGCTCGTCTCCGTGCTCGTGGCGCTCGGCTACACGGCGGCGGTCATCGTCTTCGTCGCGCACCACTGTTACTTCTACGGCGACGACTTCTCGGGGTTCTTGCTCTCGCGCACGGAGCATTTCTTCTCCTACGTCATGTACCCGGTCGGCGGCCAAGTCGTACCGCTCGCGCGCGTGCTCAACGCGGCGTTCTTCTCCGTCGCCGGGCTCTCCTACGCCGCAGCCGTCGGGACGCTCGCCGCCCTGCACGGGGTCGGGATGGTGTATCTCTATCGCACGCTCCAGGCGCTCGGCTCCTCGCGCGCAAACCTGGTGCTGGTCGCGCTGTACGCCTGCTACATCGACACCTGGGTGCAGCTCGGCTGGTGGATCGCCGGCCTCGAGCGCGTGCCGTTCATGGCGCTCTCTGCGATGGCGATCTTTCACTCCGTTCGCCACGAGCAGACGGAGAGGCGACGTCATCTGATCGCCGCGAGCGTCCTCGACGTGCTCGCGCTCGGCTTCTACAGCAAGGCTCTGCTCCTACCCGCGTGCATGGTAGGCCTCGACGTCGCGCGCATTCCGTTCAGCGAGCTCCGCGCGCGCCGTCGGTTGTTCGCGGCGCGCTGGCTGACGGCGACGGGCGTCTTCGCGCTCACCCTGCTCTGTTCGCTGCTCGAGCACCGCGCCGCGGGAATGCACGCGTTCGGCGGGACCCGCGCGACCGATCTCTACTACTTCATGAAGCTCGGGATCGTTTCGTACGCGCACTCGTTCTTCGCGGTGCCGATGAGCGCCGCCGCCTACTCGCCCAAGGCCGTCGTGGCGGTGCTCTGGATGACGCTGCTCGGGTACACGTGCTACCGCGCGCGCCGGGCGTGGATTTCGTGGGCCGTGCTGTTCGCTTTCGTGGTGTCGAACCTGCTCATCATCGGGCTCTCGAATCGGGTCGCGGTGTTCGGCACGTTCATGGCGTTCGAGATCCGGTACTACTGGGAGCTCTGGTTTTTCACGTGTCTGTTTCTCGGAGTGATCCTGAAGCAGCTGCCCGCGACGACCCCCGAGGCGCGCTGGTTTTCTTCGGCGCCGCGAGCGGCGACGCAGGGCAGCGTCGCCGCGCTGCTCGTGGCGTATGCGGCCCTGGCCTACCGGGGGTTCTCGACGACCGCGCTGTCCGACTCGGACCCCCTGCCGAAGACCCGGGCATTCGTCAGCGCCCTCTCCGCGGACCTGAAGCGGCTGAATTCGCATGAAGCCCCACTGAAACTCACCGACGATTATCTCCCGCCCTACGTCGTCGGCCTCGACTTCACGTTCCTGCGGCAATCGCAGCTACTCTTCTTGATGGGAGAGCGGGTGATGTATTGCCTACCCGGCAAGGCCGAGTACCGCATCACCCAGGAAGGCCGCATCGTCCCCGTGCTCAAGAAACCGCGCGCCGCGCGGTAACGTCGCAACGCGATTCACCACCGGCCGACATGTAGCGCTCGTCCACCGGGTGGCCATCGGAACGTTCGCCCGCCCATTCCGGGCGAACGGGCGAAGGTTCCTTTGCCACTGCACCGGGTCGACGCGCGTCCGGGCCTTTCTCGTGGGTCGCGCGACGGACGTCGCGCTCTTCGTGAACCGGCAGCGCGGTCGCGAAACGGACCACGCGAAACGCGAGCACGGCACCGTCGGCCCCGGCCTTGACCGAGTGAAATCCGGACGCTAGGGTCCCGGCGACTTACGAGCGCCCACGAGCGCGGCGCGTCGCGCTCGGGCGGTGGCTCAGGAGGCTTCGCCCGTCGGCGAAGCACGCGAGGAGTGCCAGTGTCATGACAGTCAAGGTCGGTATCAACGGCTTCGGGCGCATCGGTCGGTGCATCCTTCGTGCGCTCATCGAGCGGAAGGTTTCGGAAGTGGAGGTCGTCGCCATCAACGATCTGACCGACACCAAGACGCTCGCCCACTTGCTGAAGTACGACAGCGTACACCGCACCTTCCGCGCCGCGCCGGTCAGCCACAAGGAAAAGGCGCTCACGGTCGGCGGCAAAGACATCGAGGTCACGGCCATCAAGGACCCGAAGGAGCTCCCGTGGAAGAGCGCCGGCGTCGAGGTCGTGCTCGAGTGCACCGGCCTCTTCACGGATCGCGCGAAGACGGAAGGGCACCTCGTCGCCGGCGCGAAGAAGGTCGTCGTCAGCGCCCCCGCGAAGAACCAGGACCTCACCATCGTCATGGGCGTAAATCATCTCGACTACGACCCGGCGAAGCACCACATCATCTCGAACGCGTCGTGTACGACGAACTGCCTCGCTCCCGTCGCCAAGGTGATGCTCGACACCTTCGGCGTCGAGCACGGCCTCATGACCACGGTGCACTCGTACACGAACGACCAGAACCTCCTCGATCTCCCGCACAAGGATCTGAGGCGCGCGCGCGCCGCGGCCGTCAGCATCATCCCGACGAGCACCGGCGCGGCGAAGGCCGTGAGCGAAGTCATTCCCGCGCTCAAGGGCAAGTTCGACGGCCTGGCGATGCGCGTCCCGACGGTCGACGTCTCGCTGGTCGATCTGACGCTCACGACGCAGAAGCCCGTCACCGTGGAGTCGATCAACGCGGCGATGAAGCAAGCCGCGGCGTCCGGACCGCTGAAGGGCTTCCTCGAGTACACCGAGGAGCCCCTCGTCTCGAGCGACTACATCGGTACCGCGGCGTCCAGCGTGTTCGACGCCACGCAGACGAAGGTCATGGGCGACAAATTCGCGAAGGTGTTCGCCTGGTACGACAATGAATGGGGCTTCTCGAGCCGCATGGTCGACCTCGCGATCCTGATGGCGAAGAAGGGCTGAGCTTCACCATGTTCTCGCTCGACGGCATCCGCCGGATCGACGAGCTGTCCCTTTCGGGGCAGCGCGTCTTCATCCGGGTCGACTTCAACGTCCCCCTCGAAGGCGGAAAGATCACGGACGACGAGCGCATCGTCCGGACCATTCCGACCATCAAGTATGCCGTCGAAGCGGGAGCGAAGGTCATTCTCGCGTCGCACCTCGGCCGTCCGAAGGGCGGCCCGAGTCCGGAGCTCAGCCTGGAGCCGTGCGGCACGCGGCTGTCGGAGCTCACCGGCTACGAAGTACTCCTGCCCGACGATTGCCTCGGCGACGCCGCGCGCAAGGTCATCGCCGACATGCGAAAAAACCAGGTCGTCCTCCTCGAGAACCTGAGGTTTCATCCGGAAGAAGAGAAGGACGACCCCGGCTTCGCGAAGGAGCTCGCGGAGCTCTGCGACGTGTACGTGAACGACGCCTTCGGCGCCGCGCACCGCGCGCATGCGTCGGTGCACGCGCTCCCGCTCTTGAAGCACGTCCGCGGCATGGGCAAGCTCCTGGAAGAGGAGCTCACGTCCCTCTCGCGCATCGTGACCGCTCCGGAGAAGCCGTTCGTCGCGGTGCTGGGCGGCGCGAAGGTCAGCGACAAGATCGCCGTCATCGAGGCGCTGCTCGAGCGCTGCACCGCCGTCTGCATCGGCGGCGCCATGGCCAACACGTTCCTCGCCGCGCAAGGCAAGGACATGAAAGCGTCGCGCGTCGAGAAGGACAAGCTGTCGCTGTCGCGCACGCTGCTCGAGAAGGCCGAGAGCAAGGGCGTCGAGATCCTGCTCCCCGTCGACGTCGTCGCCGCGAAGAGCCTGGACGCGACGAGCGGCCGCCGCACGGAGGTGACGTTGCTCACCGACGGCGAGATGGCGCTCGACGTCGGCCAGAAGACGACGGAGCTCTTCGCGACGCGCATCGCCAAAGCGAAGACGGTGTTCTGGAACGGCCCCATGGGTCTGTTCGAGAACGCGCCGTTCGCTTCGGGCACCTTCGCCGTCGCACGCGCGCTCGCGGAGTCGAAGGCCTTCACGGTGGTCGGCGGCGGCGACAGCGCGGCCGCGATCCGCGCGGCCGGCGACGGCATCGCCGAGAAGATCAGCTTCATCTCGACGGGCGGAGGCGCGTCGCTCGAGCTCCTGGAAGGCAAGAAGCTCCCCGGGGTCGAGGCGCTGCGCGGCGGCACGACGGAGCCCGTATGAACTTGCCGCATGCCAGCTCGCGGGTCCCCAACCCCGCTCGCTCGCTCCCCGCCGAGTTCGGCTTCGATCGAAGGGACTCGTGAGCGTATGAACCCTCTGCGCCGCCCGCTCATCGCGGGCAACTGGAAGATGTACAAGGGCGGCGCTCACGGCGTCACCCTCGCCCACGCGGTGGCCGAGGGCGCGCGCGATCTCCCGGGGGTCGACGTCGTCGTTGCGCCGCCGTTCACGGCCCTCGCGGCGGTCGCGCACGAGGTGTACACCGTCGCCGGGGATCGCGTCGGCGTCGCCGCGCAAGACGTGCATCCGAAGGCCGAGGGCGCCTTCACCGGCGAAGTGAGCGCGCCGATGCTCGTCGAGTCCGGTTGCAAGTGGGTCATCGTCGGGCACAGCGAGCGCCGTCAATTCTTCGGCGACACCGACGCGAGCGTCCGTGACAAGGTCGTCGCGGCGCTCGAGGCGGAGCTCCGGCCCATCGTGTGCGTCGGAGAAACGCTCGCCGAGCGCGAAGCGGGCCGCACCCTTTCGGTCGTCGCGCGGCAGATCGACGCGGTCGTCGGCGAGCTCGCGAATAGGCCGGATCTCGCCGTCATCGCCTACGAGCCGGTGTGGGCGATCGGGACCGGCAAGGTCGCGGGGCCGGAGCAGGCGGAAGAAGCGCACGCCGCGATCCGCGAGCGGCTCGGCGCGATTTCCGCGTCCCTCGCGGAAAAGACGCCCATCCTGTATGGCGGGAGCGTAAAGCCCGACAACGCTGCTATGCTCCTCGCCTGTCCGAACGTCGACGGCGCCCTCGTCGGAGGAGCGTCGCTCGAAGCCGGCTCCTTCCTGCAGATCGTGCGGGCCGCCGTCGGAAAGTAACCGCCAATGCTCGAGATCCTAGAGACTCCCCTCACCGTCATCCACGTGTTCGCTGCGGCGGTCCTCATCCTCATCATCCTCATCCAGCCGGGGAAGAGCGGCGGGCTCACCGCGGCGCTCGGTGGCGCGGGCACGCAGCAGGTCTTCGGCGGCCGTGGCGCCGGTAATTTCCTCACGCGCGGAACGTGGATCCTCGCGGCGACGTTTTTTCTGACGAGCGTCGTGCTCGCCTACATCTCGTCGTCCACCGACGACTCCATCTCCGACAAACGCGGGCACAAGACGCACCACGCCGCGCCCGCGCCCAAGAAGTCCTCTCCGACGAAGTAGCGGTGGAGCGCGGGATGTCCCGCGTGGGCTCGTGGTGGGATGCGGCCGCGGTCGCGGCCGCGAAAGCGGCGCTGTCGTTCGCCGTCCTGGCGACGGGCTTCGTCGCGCTGAGCGACGACGACTATTCGCGCACGGTGATCGCCGAGCAGTTCGCGCGCTCCCCTTCCCTCGATCCGAGCGGCACGAGCTGGCTTCCGCTGCCGTTCTGGATCCACGGCGTCGCGATGGCGATCTTCGGGCGCTCCCTCGCCACGGCGCACGCGACGGCGATCGTGCTCGGCGTGCTCTCCGCGGTGTGCGTCCACCGCGCCGCGAGCTGGCTCGGGCTTTCACGGCCTTCCGCCGTCTTCGCGGCGCTCGTCGCCGCGGGCATCCCGACGGCCGCGCGGCTCGGCGTGTGCGCGCAGCCGGAAGCCCTCACCGCGGGGCTCGTCGTGCTCGGCGCTGCGGCCAGTACGGTGGACGGATCACGGCGCGTCCTGGGGGCGGCGGCGCTGTTCGCGGCTTGCTTGTGTCGTTACGAAGCCTGGGCGGCCGCGGCGGCGTTCGCGCTCATCGCGCTCTACGACGCTGCCCGCGGGCGGCGCCTCGAGAAAGGACATCAGGGCCAACGCGCGCGCGCGCCGTCCGTCGCGGGTAGGCCCGCGCTGCTCGCGTCCGCGGCGATCACGCTGGTCGCGCCGGTGATCTGGATCGCGCACGGCGCTCTATCACACGGCGACGCGTTGTTCTTCCTTCACCGCGTCGCCGCGTACCGGCGCGCGCTCGGGGAAAGCGAGCCGCTCGCCCGGTCCCTCGTCGCCTACCCCGCGGCGCTCCTTTCCGCCGAACCGGAAGCGACGATGGCGGCGATCGTCTGCGCGATCCTCGCCGCGGTCCGCGCGCCGCGAGCGCTCGGCGTCGCGTCGCGTCCGTCGCTCGTCGTCGCGGCGCTATTGCTCTTTCTCGTCGTCGGGCGAGTCCTCGACGGCGCTCCGACGCATCACGCCGAACGGACCTTGCTTCCGCTGTGGTCGTTCGCGGCGCTCTTCGTCGGCGAAGGGCTCGTACGCGGTCTCGCGGCAGCGCGCGGACGGCCGCGCAGCGCCGCACGCGTAGCCGGCGTCGTGCTCGCCGTCGCGGTCGTTTCGGCGCCGTTGCGCGCCAGCGCGACGGTGCAACCCGGCGCGCCGCGCGACGACGAGCGGGCGATCGGGCTCGTCTCGCGACTTCGGCTGGAAAAAGACGACCGTCTCCTCGTCGATACCAGCGACTACGGCTATTTTGCGATCATCGCCGCCTTCGGAGCGCCGGAGCGCGCCGAGCCCGTCGACCGGCACGATCCGAGGCACCCGTCGTCGCTCGAGGTCTTCGCAACCGACGACGGCGTGCTCGCGTTGGCGCGCCGGAGCGGGGCGCGCTTTCTGGTCGTCGAACCCGCGCAGCTGTCCCGCGCCGCGTCGCTCGGCGCCGTGGTGGCCAGCGCGGGACGGTTCTCCCTCGTCCGCCTGACGTCGCTTCGATAAGCGACGGAATTTCGCGCGATCCACGGCGCGCCGCTACGATGCCGGCCGTGTTGACGTTCGGGCGGCGCGCGATCGATTTCGCGGTGTTCGTTCTCGCGGTGTATGCGCTCGCGTTCGTCCCGCTGGGACGTCAAACCGGGCTCCAGCACCTTCGCGCCATTTTGCAGACGAAGGCGGCCCGCGACGCCGGACACGAGCTCCGTCTCGCGGCGCAGAGGCTCGGCCGCAGGTTGCTCGGCGACGACGCGCCGCTCGCGCCGCGCGCCAAGGCCGGGGCTCCGGCGCTTCCCCGCCACGCGACGAGCAACGCCGCGATCGCCGCAGCCGGCTTCGAGGGGCCCGACGCCAGCGCCGGCGCGCCGTGAGGGCGTCCGTCAGCGTGTGACCGACGCGCATCCGACGAGCACCTCGATCTTCGCGCCTTCGTCGGCGCGCACGCGGTCGCACGTTCTTTCGCACAGGGTGATGCGGCTTCGATCCGAACCGTATTGCCAGCCTTCGCCGGTCGCGCACGCGCTCGAGTCGTCGCGCGAAACGAGGGATTCGCGGCCGTCGCTCGTCGTCAGGACGACGTTCACCTGGCTCGGATCGAGGCGCTGGCCCGGCGGCGGCGACGGGAGCGGCATGTCGCAGCGCGAGAGGCTACCGCCGATCTCGTTCAGGGCGTCGGTCAGCCCCGCGCCGAAGTTGGGCTCCGCGACCATGTCGAAATGACAGTACACGGGGCCGTCGTTCGAACAGCCGGGGCGCGCCGTGCCGCCGGCTTGCGCCGCGCGAGACAACCAAGGCCGCGCGTCTTCTCCGGTGACCGCGCCCTGTTCGCTGCCCGGCGACCCGATGACGAACGTGCTGATGCCGGCGCGCTTCGCTTGCGAGATGGCGTCGATGATGGGCGTCTCGTCCACCGGGACGTCGAAGTTGCCGGTGCCGACACAGCCCTCGGCGAAGGTCGGCTGACCGTCGGTGATGAGCAGGATCGACCGACTGCCGCCGAGCGTCGTCGACCCGAGCTCTTGCAGCGCGACGAGATACGCGTCGAGCGTCGGAGTGCCCTCTTGCGTCGTCGGCTCGGTGCTCGCCAGCGATTGCTGAATGACGTAACGCTGCCGGGAGCCCTTCATCCCCAGATAATCGACCGGGATCATGGCGTCGACGTTGATGCACGCCGACGCGGGGCGCATGGTCGTGCTCGAAGGCGTCGGTTTGTTCGGGTAATAGAGCACGCCCACGCCGAGGCTCGGCGGGAAGCCGTCGATCGTCGACGACAGGATCGGACGCTCGACGCCCCATTTGCTCACCATGTCGCTCGACGTCGGATCGGCGAACGTCATGGATCCGCTCACGTCCACGACCAGCATGAGGAGCGCCGGATCCGGCGTGCTGTCGGCCGTCCATTGACTGCACGCGGCTCTCCGCAACGCCGCGAGGCCGGAAGGCCCTTCGTCGCCCGCGTCCGCCGCGTTTCCATTCGCGTGAACGCCGGAATCCCCGGGCTCGAGCAAATGGACGTGCTCGGTGCCGCACCCGACGGCGAGCAGCGCGAAGGCGGCGCGGCGCAGGCGGGCGCCGCGAGCGGCGCGGTTCATGGGGACGAGTCGGACGCGACCGCCACTCGCTCCAGCGCGGCCCGCGCCTCCGGCAAGAGGGGCGACTCCGGATACGTCGAAAGGAGCTTGGTGAGAGCCGCCATCGCGGTGTCGCGATGGCCGCGGTGTTCGGCGGCGAGCGCCGTCTGCAGCAGCGCCGTTTCCTTCGCCAGCGTGCCTTCGCGCTCCGGCGCCTCCCGCGAGTCGGGCGGCGCGACGACGGCGACCGGATGTGCGACCCGCTTCGGCCTGACGTCGTGACGAGCCTCGTTCACGGCGATGCGCGCCGGCGCGTCGGCGCGCACGACGGTCGCGGGGGCTTCCGGGCAGCCCCACGATTCGCCGGCGTGGAGCATCGCGGTACCGGCGGCGTGATGCACCGCGACCAGCCCTTCCCGCACGCGCACGCAGGTCCGCGTGACGCCGGCCTGCGGCGAATCGACGCGCACCGTGAACTTCGTGCCGTGCACGACGACGCGTGCGTTCGGCGTCACGACGGCGAAGCTCGAGCCCGCGTCGAGCTTCGGCACCGCGCACGCGAGCTGCCCGCCGAGCAGCTCCACGCGATGCTCGGCGGCGCCGGCCATGTGCACGAGCGACACTTCCGAGCTCGCGTCGAGATCCAGACGCAGGCCGTTCGCCGTCTCGAGCGACGCGCCCGACGTCTCGTCCGTGTGCAGCTCGCCATCCACGGGAATCGCCAGCCGATCGCCCGCGAGCACGGTGTGATCTTGCCCCGAGACGCTGTGGACGAGCCGGCCCTGCACGGCGCGGATCTCCGAGAAGGCCGGCGTGACTTCACGACGGACGGCGAAGAGCACGACGGTCGCCGCGGCGAGCAACGCCGCGAACGTCCCCGTCGCGAATCGCAAGCGCCGCGCGCGACGGCGGCTTCGGGCGACGCGGACGAGGTGCTCCTGCAAATACGGTACGACGCGCGCACGGCGGTTCTCCGCCCGCGCGGTGTCCACGCTGTGCGGTCGCTCGCGGAGGACGGCGAGCAGCCGTTGTGCGCGGGCCGCGTCGTCAGTCATCGTTTCTCCTGAAGCGAGCGCGCGCGCGGCGCAGGAGCTCTTTGCGACCGCGCACCAGGCGCGACTGCGCCGCGGCGACCGAAACGCCGGCGAGCGCGGCGATCTCCGCGATTTCGTGGCCGAGCGCGTCGTGCATGACCACGGCGTGCGCTTGCTCGGGCTTCATCGCGCCGAGGATGTCGTGCAGATGCGCGATTTCGGATCTAGCCTCGAGCTGCTTCTCGAGGATCCCGTGGTGGGGGAAAGCCTGCACGGGAGCGAGCACGTCGTCGCCGCGCTTGAAGAGCGCGCGCTCTCGAATGCGCGTGCGGAGAGCGTCGACCCCGACGTGACCGGCGATGGCCGACGCCCACGTCGCCAGGCTGCAAGCGCCGGAGAACCGCTGCTGCACGAGGCTCTCGACGACCCGTTCGAGCGTGACCTGGAGCAGGTCCTCGTAATCGGCGTCGGCGGATTGCAAAATTCTCCTGAGCGTGCGCTCCACCACGTACGAAACACGGTCGTAAAGAACCTCTGCCGCCCAGGCCTCACCGGCTCGCAGCGACCCGATGATCTGCTCGTCGGAAATTTCCGGCGCCGCCGATGTCGACCCCTCGGGCGCAACCTGGACGACCGAGGGAATTGGCCTGAGCCGCGTCAGCTTCGACATTGGCGAATTCTATCACCGTGGAGCACGCGGCTCGAGACCGGTACCACCTCCTGAACAGTCGCTCGGGCCCTGATTTACCCGTCAAAAAAATCTGAGCCGTCGCGTTACCAGACGCGCTCGCGTCTGTGCTTCGGATGAGCATGCCGGGCGACGACGGCGCGAACCGTCAAAGGACGAGTCGAAGTCCGAGGACCAGGGTCGCGCCCACCAACGGAACTCTTTCGGCGTTCTGCCCGCGCACGTCCACGTCGACGTCCGGAGCGAGCACCTGAGCGCTCGCTCCGACGACGGCCTGAAGCTCCGGAAGAAAGCCCCAAGTGCAGTCCGCGCCGGCAGCGCCGCCGAAACGCCACACCCCCTTCGAATCGCTGCGACTGGGCTCCGATGCCGACAAAATCCACCGTTCACCGAGAGCTTCGGCGTGCACCTCGACCCCCCAGCGCGCAGCGGGACGGCCCCAGCGAAACCCGGCGCCGAGCACCCCGGAGCCGATCCCGACCTCGGGTTGCGGTGCCAGACGCCCCGAATACCCGCCGGCGACCCTAACGAAAAATGACGACCGGGCTGGCGCGAACGAGATCCGGAGCAGGCCGCCGAGCTCCGCGGGATAGCTCGTCGACGTTTCGCGAGCGAGCTGCGCCAGGAAGTCGACGCGCACGGAGTACGCCGAGGGAGACGGTGCCGGCGCGAGGTGAACCGGCTTCGGCGACGGCTTCGGAGGCGCGGGCACCGGCTCGGGCGGTCGTCCGCTGGCCGCGGTGACGAGCGCGGCGATCACGACTCCGACGGAAGCCCAGCGATCGCCCGGTGGATCTTCGGGCGAAAAAGAAAGATCCCGCTCCGCTGTCGGCGCGGTGCCTCCGCGGCGCGACAAGACGATGTGAGCGGCGCCGTCGTCGTGCTCCGAAGTCACCGTTGCGTAAAAGTCGTCGTCGCTGGTCGACTCGTCCGTGAGACGGCACTGCTCGGCGCCGAGCGCCGCTTCGCAGCTCTTCAGGGTGCGCAGCGCGAACTCCGGCCGCAGCTCGGGCGCCAGATGGATGGCCACGGCGACGGCAGCGGACATGTGCGTCCGTCATCCCACGGCGCGGCAGGGAGCGACAACCTCTCGCGAGCTTACGGCTCGTGCGCCGCCCGTGAACGGCGTTTGCCGCGGCGCACCCGCGCGGCGATGAGCGACAGGAACGCGAGCACCATCGCGGCCGAGCTCGGCCCGCGCGCGGGCCGGAACCCGCACGCGCTCGAGCCCGTCTTGCCGCCCGTCGGCGACGCGGCCACGGGCAACGAACCGGGTGTACCAGAAGCGCCGCCGGGAGCGCCGCCCGCCGCCGGCGATCCCCCGGCGCTCGCCGGCGCCGTCCCCCCGGCGCTCGACGCCGTCGGCGCACCCGCGGCGCTCGTCACGCCGCCCGCGCCGGATCCGCCCGACGCGCCCATGAACAAGCCGCTCATGGTGCCCGGCGGCGGCGCCGAGGCGTCGCACGAAGCGCCGATCATGCCGCACACTCCGGGAAAGCCGTTCACCGGATCCGTGTAGCAACCGTACGCGCTCGTGCCCTGACCGCACGGCAACGGGGTCACCTCGCCGAGCAGCAACAGCGGCGCGAACGGCGTGGGCGTCGAAGCCGTGAACGACGCATCCGCGGCGCGTCCCACCTCGAAGCCGGTGTCGCCCGCCAGCGTGCACGCGAAGAGCCCCTGCGCCGTCCAGCGCAAACACGTCACGCTGGGCGAGAAGATCTTCGTGAAGTGCGCCTCGCCGTGCGGAAGATCGGCGAGCAGCGCGGCGAGGTCGGCCTTGTAGAGCCCGGTGTCCGATGCGACCACATTAGTCGCCGAAAGTTGGGGATCGCCATATCCGACGAGCAGCGTCGTTTCGTCGGGCGAGAGCGCGAACCCGAAGAGCTTCGCGCCGCGCGTGATCACCGTGGTGAAGGTCGCGCCGGCGTCCGTCGACACGAGGAGGCTGTCGTTCGCGGTGTCGATGCCGTCCATGTCCACGTAGGCGTCGGTGCGCACGAACAGCGTGTCCTGGTTCTTCGACGAGATCGCCGCGAGATACGGCGACGCGCTCGAGTCGGCGCCGGCGATGGCGTGCGCGGTCCAGTGCTGCCCGCGATCGTCGGAAACGACGATGGACCCCTTGCCCATCGGATCGAGCCCCGTGACGTACAGCCTTCCCGAGCCCGACGGCGCGAGATCCAGGCTCGAGCCTTGGCCGATGTTCGCCGGGGGGACGCTCGTCGGCGTGGACCACGTCTTTCCGGCGTCGGTGGTCTCGACCAGGCGCGACGTGAAGCCCGCGGTCTTGTCGTAGTTGCCGACGAGCGCGACGATGGTGTTCGGTTGCGCCGGATCGCGCGTGATGTCCGCGACCGAATCGCCGTCGTTGCCGTAGATCGAGCGAAAGTCGCACCAGCTCGACTGACTCGCGACGAGCGCGGTCTCGGTGCGCGCGACGATCTTGGTGCCGGGGAGGATCTCGAGGAGCGGATCTTCCCCCATGTACGTTCCGGTCGCGGCCTCGCAGATGTGGTTCCACGAGCTTCCGCCATCCTGCGTCACCAGCAAGCCGTACGTTCCGTAGAGCGCCATCACTCCGGGCGCGTCGCTCGCTTGAATCAAACGCTGCGCGCGCGGAAAGCGCCCGTTCGCCGAAGCGAGCGGCGCGACCTGCACGATCGCGCTCGCGACTAGCAAGACGCGCAGGCTTCGTCGCCTTCGTCCTCCGCGGATAGTCTCGAGTGATTCGTGCTGCACGCGCGCCGGTCGAGTCGATCCGCGAGCGATGCACCAGGCAGAAAAGCGGATCGGTACGACGACTCTACCGGTCAGAGCGGAATAGTTCGACTCGATGGACACCCGCAACGCGCGTGTCGCGACGAGAGCGGAATAGTTCGCTGCGAACGCCGACTTCGCGCTCATTTTTACGGCGAGTTTTTCGAATTTCTTGCCTGCGAGAACACCCCACGACCGACGACACGTGGGCACGAGAGGAATTCCCAATGACGCTCTCATCGCGCGTTCGTCAGAGTCTCCATTTGCTGGCCTTGCCGGTCGCCGTCGCGTCGCTCGCGGCGTGCTCTTCGGAGAGCCACACGCCCGCCGTCGCCGGCGCGCGCGAAGGCATCATGAAGGTGTACACGGCGACGTACGACGACGGCCGGAACGAGCGTCAGTTCTTCCTGAAGGTCGGCGACGAAGAAACGCGCCTCGTCTTCGCCGAAGAGCCCGACGTGAACCCCGGCGACTCCGTGGAGGTGTGGGGCAAAGATCAGGACGACGGCCTGCACGTGACCGGCATGCGCGTGGAAGACGGCGTCGGCACGACCACGGAAGCCCTCATCGACGCGACGCCCTACAAAGCGCGCACGTTCGGCTTCGTCTTCGTCGACATCGGCGGCGGCGTCAACATCACGAAAGACGACGCGACCAAGCGCTTGTTCGGCACGAACGCCGGCGACAACTCGGTCAAGCAGTACTACGAAGAGGCGTCGTACGACACGCAGGACATCTCCGGCGACGTCCTTGGCCCACTCAGCTACTCCATGGTCGGCTGTAGCACGTCCCAGCTCGCCGCGGCGCTGAAGCCGATGCTCCCTCGGACGTACGACCACTACCTGTGGTACCTCGGCAGCCGGAACGCGTCGTGCGGCTGGTCGGGGCTCGCCGAAGAAGGCACGCCGACGAAGCCGCAGAACGACACCTGGTACAACGCCTCCGCGGGCTGCGTCGTGCTCGTGCAAGAGCCGGGGCACAACTTCGGCATGCAGCACTCGTCGTCCATGACGTGCGGGAGCGTGTCCTTCGTCGACACGCCGCAGGGCACCTGCACGCACAACGAATACGGCGACAAATACGACCCCATGGGCGGCGGCTGCAACCACATGAACGCCTGGCAAAAGGTGCTCGAAGGGTGGCTCCAGGGGTGCAACATCACCCGCATCAAGTCGAGCGGGACGTTCACCCTGCTGCCCATCGAAGCGCAGTGTGACGGCGCGCAGGTCCTGCAGATCCCGATGCCCCACGTCCGCCCGTTCACCCGCTCCGGCGGCGGCGGCACGGCGACCAACGAGCAGCTCGCGTACTACTACCTGGAGCTTCGCACCGCGCGCGGCTTCGACACGACGATCCGCGGCACGCCTACCGTGCTCGTGCACGTCGGCGAAGACTTCCGGAGCCGCGCGCAGCAGCTCGCCGGACGACACACCTGGATCCTCGACATGGATCCGTCGACCAAGACGACGCTCGAAGGTCTGACCGAAGGCAAGAGCTTCACGGACCCCTTGGGCGGCCTCATGTTCACCGTCACCTCACTCAGCGCCGACCAGGCGCAGATCAGCGTGACGATCCCGAACGGCAGCGGCGGTCCGACCTGTTTCGACGGCACGCCGGTGCCCGATCCGCCGAACCTCAACTGCATGGGCGTCGCGACAGGGAATGGCGGCATGGGCGGCGCGGGTGGCGCCGGCGGCGTGGGCGGCAACGGCGGGACGACCGCGACCGAACCTCCGCGCATCGAGCAATTCACGCTGATCAACGCCGACACCGGGGCGGACATCATGCCGTTGACGGAAGCGTCGACGGTCAACCTCGACGTCTTGCCGGCGCACCTCACCGTCCGCGCGGATACGGATCCGCCGACGGTCGGCAGCGTCGTGCTACAGGTGGATGGCGGCACGCCGCACACCGAGGACACGCCGCCGTACGTGCTCACCGCCGAGAACGCGCCCAACAACTACATGCCATGGACGCTCGGTCCGGGCTCGCACACGCTCACCGCGACTCCGTATTCCGCCGCGGATGGGATGGGCACCGTCGGCGCGCCCCTCACCGTGACGTTCACGCTATCCAGCGCGAGCACCCTCGGCGCCGCGGGCGCGCCGAGCGTCGCCGGGGCCGCAGGCGCTGCGGGCGCGATGGCCTTCGGTGCGGGCGGGTTCGTGACGAGCGCGGGTGGAACCCCCGCGGCGATCGGCGGAGGCGGCGGTGGGGCCACGGGCACCGTCGCGGCGCTGGGCGGCGCGGGATTCGCCGGCTACGGCGGCGGCTACCCCGCGCTCACGGACACCGGCAACGACTCGACCTCGTCGTGCGGCTGTCGCATCGCCGACCGCGACACGGCGGACGCGAAGTCCCTCGCGCTGGTTGCGCTCGCGGCGGGGCTCGGGCTCCGCAGAAGGCGTCGACGTGATGGAGACGGAGCTTCATAACGATGGATCCTTCACGGCGAGGATGGGCGCAGACGGCCGCGTTCGGCCGAGGGCGACCGTCGCCGCGACCACGACGGCGTAGATGACGACGTCCGCGTGAACCGATTCTCCAGCGAACCAGGCTGCGCCGCACAACGTGACGAACGGCTGAAGCAATTGCGTCTGACTCGTGCGCGCGATCCCACCGACGGCGAGCGCGCGATTCCAGAGCACGAATCCCCCGAGCTGGCTCACGAGCGCAAGGTAGAGCATGGCGATCCCCTCCCGCGCGCCGCTCGTGGAAATCGACGCGCCGCGGAGCTCGACGATCGCGGCGGGAAGCGTGAACGGAAGGCAAAGCACGAGCGCCCAGTAGATCACCTTCGAGCCGCCGAGCTCGCGCGCGAGCCGTCCGCCGTAGGCGTAGCCAATCGCGGCGGACACCGCGGCCACGACGAGCAGCACGTCGGCGGTCGCGAGTCCCGTGCTCGCGCCGCGGAGAGCAAACACGACGATCGCCGCCGTGCCAGCGACGCTCGCCGCCCAGAACCGCGGCGGGAGCCGCTCCGCCGCGAGCCGGCTGCCGACGAGCGCGGTGAGCAGGGGCACGACGGCTATGACCACGGCGCCGTGCGCCGCGGGCGCGCGTCCCATGGAGAGCCCCGCGAACGTGGGAAATCCGACGACGACTCCGAGCGCCACCACGGCGAGCTCTCTCCACTGAGCGCGCGACGGCAGCTTCGCGCGCTGCGCGAAGAGAAGCCCCGCCGCGACCACGCCGGCGACCGCGCCACGAAACCACGTGACGCCCATCGCCCCGAACACCGGCACCGCGACTCGCGTCATCGGCAACGTCAGCCCGAACGCCGCGACGGCGATGAGCCCGAGCACCGTCCCCTCGTACGCTCGCCACTCGGTCTGCGTCCGGATTCGAGATCGATACAATTCTCGAATTGTCACCCTATGAACTGGAACCGCTTGCCGCACGACGCCCACGATCTCGCTCATTTTCCGCAAACGTCAATCCGCTATATTGTATCGATACAATGTGGCTCCCGCGGCGCTCGGCGCTCTCCCATCCTCTCTACAAGTCCCTGGCCGCGCTCCTCGCCGAAGACGTACGCGCCGGACGGCTGTCGCCGGGGGATCGTCTGCCCACGCACCGCGAGCTCGCCGATCACCTCAGCGTGACCGTCGGCACGATCACCCGCGCGTACGCCGAAGCGGCGGAGGGCGGCCTCATCGACGCGACGGTGGGGCGCGGCACGTTCGTGCGCGGCGTTCCGCGCGCGCGCCCGCGGTTCATCGACGCGCCTCCCCCCGGCGTCGTGAACCTGGCGATGAACAGCCCCGCGCTCGGACCGCACGAGGCCGAGCTCGGCAGGACGCTGCGCGACATCGCGGAGAGCGCTTCGTTGTCGGCGCTCATCGACTACGTCTCGCCGGCGGGGCTCGCCGAGCATCGCGAAGCCGGCGCGCGGTTCTTCGCGAAGGTCGGGCACGACGTCACGCCGGATCGCGTGCTGGTCACGTGCGGCGCGCAGAACGCGCTCGGCGTCCTCCTCTCGACGCTCACCGAGCCGGGCGACGGCGTGCTCGTCGAAGAGCTCACCTACGGCGGCATCCTGGCCGCCGCGCACCAGGCGCACGTCTCCGTTCGCGGCGTCGCGCTCGACGAACACGGCGTTCGCCCCGACTCGCTCGAAGCCGCTTGCCGCACCGGCCGCGCGCGCCTCCTCATCTGCGTGCCGAGCTACCACAACCCCACCGCCGTCGTGATGCCCGAAGAGCGGCGCCGGAAGATCGCGGCGATCGCGCGCGCTCACGACGTCCTCATCGTCGAAGACGACGTCTACGGCTTCCTCGTCCCGGAGCGCCCGCCTCCCATCGCGGCATTTCATCCGGAAGGCACGTGCACCGTCACGTGCACCTCGAAGGCCCTCGTCCCAGGCCTGCGCGTCGGCTACGTCGCCGCGCCGAGCGCGCTCGTGGACCGCATCGTCGCGACGATCCGCACCTCGGTGTGGATGGCGCCGCCGCTGATGGCCGAGGTCGCCGCGCGCTGGATCGACGACGGCACCGCCGATCGCCTCATGGCGTATCAGCGCACCGAGACCGAAGCGCGGCAGGACATCGCCGCCGAGTACCTGTCACGGTTCCGCCCATCGCGACATAGATCCGCGTTCCATCTGTGGCTCCCGCTGCCCGATGCGTGGCGCGCCGGCTCGTTCGCGGCGGCGCTGCGCGCTCGCGGCGTCACCGTCGCCGCATCGGAAGCCTTCGTCGTCGGCGACGCCCCGGTGCCTCGCGCCGTGCGCCTGTGCGTCACGGGACCGGCGACGCGCGACGAATTGCGACACGCGCTGTCGATCGTGGCAACCACGCTGGAAGGATCTCCCGAAGCAGGCATGGGAACCATTTGACCGCCTGAAACGGTCCGTGTTCTGTTACTTCTGCGCGGATCTGCGACTCTTGGTGCACTGGAGGAGACCCAACGTGAAGACCTTCGAAAAAGCTTTGCTTCACCTCGCCATAGCGGCCACCGCCGTGGCCGGATTTTCCGGCACGGCGTTCGCGCAGCACCGCAACGACGACGTCGGCCCGGTGACGCTGAGCGCGCAGTTCAACTACGGCATCTGGACCGGCGACGACGTCAACGGCTACGACCTGAATGCGTTCGGACCGGGGCTCGGCGTTCGCGTCGGATACACCCTCGACATGGGCCTCTACCTGGGCGCAAACTTCGACTACTTCTTCGGCGATAGCCAGAACGCGGGCGGCGGGGTGGCGGGGCTCGCCACCGCCGGCGGATCCGTCCGTTACAACCAATACGATTTCCTCGCCGAGATCGGATACGACGCCTGGATCTATCGATCCGGCGTCCTTCGCCCGAAGCTCGGCCTGGGCGTCGGCATCGCCCACGTCAGTGGCTGCGCGAACTTCAACGTGCTGGGCGTCGGCGGGACCGGCTGCGACGGCGATTCGAAGAGCGGGTTCGCCCTCGCGCCCGGCGTTCAGTTCATGCACTACTTCAGCAACGTCTACCTGACGGCGGAGCTCCGCTACCAGCACGATTTCATCGACGATTCGCCCGATCCGTCGGCTGTTGTTTTGGGGATTGGGGTCGGCGCGGCCTTCTGACGAAGGCGCGCGTCGCGCGACCGTCACCGCGGCGGTTCGTGCGACGCGGCGTGGCCCGTGACCGGCGCGGCGGCCCGCAGCTCCGCGACTTTGGCGGCGATGAGCTCCGCGGCGCGGTCCACCTGCGCCTCCGTCGTGAACCGCCCGATGCCGAAGCGCAGCGACGATCGCGCGCGTTCGTCGCTCGCCCCCATGGCGCGCAGCACGTAACTCGGCTCGAGGCTCGCGCTCGTGCACGCCGATCCGCTGGAGATCGCGATCTCCGGGAGCGCGCCGATCAGCGTGTCGCTCGGGACGCCGGCGATCGAGACGTTCAAGTTGCCGCCGAGGCGTTGCTCGGCGTCGCCGTTCAGCTCGACGCCGTCGAGGGACGCACGGAGCGCGGCGTACAGACGATCCCGGAGCGTGCGCAGGCGTTCGTTCTCGGCGCGGGATTCCTGACTCAGGAGCTCGCACGCCTTCGACAGACCGACGATACCCGGGACGTTCAGCGTCCCCGAACGCATCCCGCGCTCGTGCCCGCCGCCGTCCATCTGTGCGACCAAGCGCACGCGCGGACCGCGGCTACGAACATAGAGCGCCCCTGTGCCCTTCGGCCCGTAGATCTTGTGCGCGCTGAGCGACAGCAGATCGATGCCCATGCGGTCGACGTCGATCGCCACGCGTCCGATCGCCTGCGCTGCGTCGGTGTGAAAGAACACGCCGCGCTCGCGGGTGATGCGGCCGATCTCGGCGATCGGCTGGAGGGTCCCGACCTCGTTGTTCGCCGTCATCACGCTGACGAGCACGGTCTTCGGCGTGATGGCCGCGGCGACGCGCGCCGGATCCACGACGCCGTTCGGCTCGACGGGGACGACCGTCGCTTCGTAGCCGTAGTGTTCGAGGTGCCGGATCGGGTCGAGCACGGCGTGGTGCTCGATGGCCGTGGTCACGACGTGACTCCCCGCCGGCGCGGCTTCCAGGACCCCCCGCAGAGCGAGGTTGTTGCTCTCGGTCGCCCCGGACGTGAACACGATCTCCTTCGGCGACCATGCGCCGATCGCCGCGGCGACGATTTCTCGCGCGAGCTCGACCGCCGCTTCCGCCGACCAGCCGTAAGCGTGCGTCCGGCTGGCGGCGTTGCCGAACTTCTCCGAGAAAAAAGGAAGCATCGCTTCCACGACGCGCGGGTCGACCGGCGTCGTCGCGTGCGCGTCCAGGTAAATCGGTCTCACCGAAAAGCCCCCTTGTCGCGGTCCATGCGAGATCTATACACCCCGGCGAGTCGGCGCGCTTCAAAGCCACCGTTTTTCGCGCGGGTTACGCGAGCCGTCCGCAAGGACGCGAAGGCCCGGGCGTCTCGCCGGCCGCCCGTGGCGCCCGAAACGCGAATCTGCAATGACTCGGCAATGGCGTCCAACGACGACCCCATCGATTTCTCCCATGCCTGCCGCCACGTCACGAGAGACACGCCGCGGTCGATCCATCGTCCCCAACCGGGCTGCGAGGATTGCCTGAAGATCGGCGGGCGCTGGGTCCACCTGCGCGTCTGTTTGACGTGCGGCCACGTCGCCTGCTGCGATTCGTCGCCGAACCGCCACGCGAGCGCTCACGCCCGGCACACGCATCACCCCGTCGTCGCGTCCAGCGAGGTGGGCGAAACCTGGGCCTACTGCTACGCCGACGACCAGTTCCTGTCCGAAGGATAGGACCCGAGGCGAGCGAACGATGGCGAGCGTCATCCCGAATTCGACCGATCTCGAAAAGCGGGCCTCACAGCTCTGGCCCGTCCTCGACGACAGGCAGATCGCGCGCCTCGCCCGGCTCGGCGTCGAGCAGACGCTCCCCGCCGGCGCGCTCCTGTTCGACGAAGGCGACTTCGGCGTCCCCTTCTTCGTCGTGCTCGAAGGCGAAGTGGAGGTCGTTCACCCGCGCGGCGAGATCGAGGAGCCCGTCACCGTCCATACCGCTGGTCATTTCACGGGAGAGGTCACCCTGCTCACGTCGGGCAGGGCGCTGGTTCGCCAGCGCGCCAAGACGGACGTCCGTCTCCTGCGGCTCGAGCCGGAGCAGCTTCGCAGCGTGGTGCAAACCGACGCCGAGCTCAGCGAGATCCTCATGCGCGCCTTCATTCTCCGGCGCGTCGGGCTCATCCTCGGGCAACAGGGCGACGCGGTCGTCATCGGCTCGCGGCACAACGCCGCGACGCTGCGTTTGCAGGCGTTCCTCACGCGCAACGCCCATCCGTACCGCTACGTGGACGTCGACGCGGACCCCGACGTCCAGTCGATGCTCGATCAATTCCACGTCACCGTGAACGACGTGCCCGTCCTCATCTGTCGCGGCGATCGAGTCCTGAAGAACCCGACGAACGCCGAGGTCGCCGATTGCCTCGGCTTCAATCCGGCGATGGACGCCACCATCGTGCACGACGTCGTCATCGTGGGAGCGGGTCCGGCGGGGCTGGCGGCCGCGGTGTACGCCGCGTCGGAGGGCCTCGACACCGTGGTCGTCGAAGCGACCGCTCCCGGCGGTCAGGCCGGTTCCAGCTCGAAGATAGAGAACTACCTCGGTTTCCCGACGGGCATCTCCGGACAAGCGCTCTCGCAGCGCGCCCTCACCCAGGCAGAAAAGTTCGGCACGCGCTTCCTCGTCGCCCGCGGCGCGATCGAGCTCGGGTGCGACGGCGTCCCCTACGTGCTGCACATGGAAGGCGGGCGCTCCATCCGCGCTCGCGCCATCGTCATCGCGTCCGGCGCGGAATACCGCAAGCTCGACCTCCCCAACCGTGAGCGCTTCGAAGGCGTCGGCGTCTACTACGGCGCCACCTTCATCGAGGCGCAGCGCTGCGGCTCCGACGAGGTGATCGTCGTCGGCGGTGGCAACTCCGCTGGTCAAGCCGCGATGTATCTCTCGCAAACCGCGCGTCACGTCCACATCCTCGTTCGCGGTGAAGGCCTGGCGGCGAGCATGTCGCGCTACCTCATCCGTCGCATCGAAGAGAGCCCCAACGTCACGCTGCACACGCGCAAGCGCCTCGTCGCCCTGGAGGGCAACGACGCCCTCGAGAGCGTCACCTGGCTCGACGAGCGCACCGGCGGCCGTGAATCGCGTCCCATTCGCCACGTCTTCACCATGGCCGGCGCCGACCCGAACACCGCGTGGCTCAGAGGCTGCGTCCGTCTCGACGACAAAGGCTTCGTCATCACCGGCGCGGACCTACCCGGCACGAGCGGCGGCCCCGGCGCGCCCCGCCCAGCGCTACAATTCGAGACCAGCCTGCGCAGCGTCTTCGCCGTCGGCGACGTCCGCTCCGGAAGCGTCAAGCGCGTCGCGTCCAGCGTCGGTGAAGGCTCCGCCTGCGTGCAACTGATCCACCGCGTACTCGCCAATTAACTGCTCGCCCAGCGAGACGGGGCGCGCGAGTCCATCGCGGCGAAGTTTCGTCGGCCGGCGCGCGGGCGACGATGCGCGCGGCTGCCGTGCGTACGAGTTCACGTGCCGTGTGCACGAGTTCACGTGTCGCGCGCACGAGTTCATGTGCCGTGCGCACGCACGAGTTCATGTGCCGTGCGCGAGCTCACTAAGGCTTCGTCATCACCGGCGCGGACCTGCCCGCCACGAAGGGCGGCCCCGGCGCCCCGCGCCCGGCGCTACAATTCGAGACGAGCCTGCGCAGCGTCTTTGCCGTTGCCGTGCGCACCAGCTCACATGCCGTGCGCACAGCACGAGGGGCTCGCGCGCACGCTTTTAGCTCACAAATTAAGAGAGTCAGATCAGCGAAATTGCTCAATAAAATTCTCTCGAAAATCGAGCTTTTTCGCGTGACCGAGTACCCCACCATTAACTGGTGGTACGTCGTTACCGATCGGCCACACGGGCCGATGGTCCCCACAGGAGCATGCTGCGAGTACCCCATCACTGGCGGTACGTCGTCACCGATGCCGCGGCGAGTGCACCCAAGAACGCGTCATCGCCCGACCGTCGTCATGAGCGTCGGCGCATAGCGCAGCCCGGCTGCCGCGCCCTTTGGCGCGACCGCGTCGATCGCCGCGAGCTCGTCGCGGGTCAGCGTCACGTCCGCGGCGCGCGCATTCTCTTCCAGATACTTCTGCCGCTTCGTCCCCGGAATCGGAACGATATCGTCCCCGCGAGCGAGCACCCACGCGAGCGCCAGCACCGCGGGCGCAATGCCCTTCTTCGTCGCGATCTTCTTGATCTGCTCGACGAGCCCCAGGTTCTTGCCGAAGTTCTCCCCCTGGAAGCGGGGATTCAACCGCCGAAAATCGTCCGGCGCGAGATCCTCGAACCGCTTGATCTCTCCGGTGAGAAACCCGCGCCCGAGCGGACTGTACGCCACGAACCCGATCCCGAGCTCGCGGCAAGTCGCGAGTGGCCCGTCCTCCGGATCCCGCGTCCACAACGAATACTCCGATTGTAGCGCCGCGATCGGGTGCACCGCGCAGGCGCGTCGCATCGTTTCCGCGCCCGCCTCCGAAAGCCCGAGAAACCGCACTTTCCCTTCTTCGACCAGCCGCTTCATCGCCCCGACCGTCTCTTCGATGGGCGTCGCCGGATCCACCCGGTGCTGATAGTAGAGGTCGATCGTCTCGATACCGAGCCGCTTCAAGCTCCCCTCGCAGGCGCTCCGCACGTACTCCGGCCGCGAGCACAGCGCTCGCTTCATCGGCTCCTTCGGGTCCCGCACGATGCCGAACTTCGTCGCGAGCACCACCTTGTCGCGGCGCCCCTTCAGCACGCGACCGAGCAGCTCCTCGTTCGTGAAAGGCCCGTAAGCGTCCGACGTATCCCAGAAATCGATCCCCAGCTCCAGCGCCCGGTCCAGCGTGCGAAGCGACTCCGCCTCGTCGCGAGTCCCATAAAAATCGCTCATCCCCATGCAACCGAGCCCGATCTCCGAAACCGTGAGCCCGTTCTTCCCCAGCGTGCGCTTTTTCATGAGCGCCGATCTAAGCCCACTGAAGTGCGCCGCCAACCCCCACGACGAACCAGAACGGGAGGCGGCTCTAAATGCAGTGCGAGCCGTCAGGTCGTGCGATGCGGTCCGCGCACCGCGTCCGTCTCGCACGGGTCACCTCTTGCCCCGTTCGCGCAGACGTTTCCGTCCTGGAAACCGGCCCTGCTACCACCGCCCGCGCAAACGCCGGCCCCGGTGCGATCGCCGCTACAACCCCCGAACCCTCTGCTGCCACCGCCCACGCAAACGCGCCCCAGTGCAATCGCCCTTGCTCTTGCACCCCGTTCCCAGCGCGTCGTTCGTACAAGTCACCGACGAACGCCCTCGCCGGCAACAGACAAAATCCCGTCGACGCATTCGTCGTTCACGTTGCCCGCCGCGCCATCGGTCCCCGCCGAGCACGCGCGCCACCCCGTGGAATCGACCGCGACGCACTTCCCTGCAAACAATCGCCATCGTCGCGACACCGCGCCCCAGGGCGTCCCAGCCGCGCACTCGCCGAGCTCTGACCAGCGTCATTGACACAAACCCGGTGCGCAATCCGAATTACTCGAGCACTTCGTGAACCCCGAAAAGCAATCGCCCCCCCTGCCCACATTCGCTCTGCAAGCTGCCGTGCAATCGAGCCCGGTCAGGCCCCCTGCTTCGCGTTGCAAGACACGTAGCTCGCTGGAAACGGATTGCACGGACACGACACCGCCGCGCACGTCGACCTGCACCCGCCGCCCGCGGCGCGGCGGTACAAAGCGCCCGCCGGAGTCGTCCGGCGGCGCCGAGATCGCGCTACCGCTACCGGCGTTGCCGCCGTTGCCGCCGTTCGCGCCGTTGCCGCCGTTCGCGGCATTCCCGCCGTCGTGGTCGTTCGAAGCTCCGCCGTCGATCGCGGCATTCCCGCCGTCGTGGTCGTTCGAAGCTCCGCCGTCGATCGCGGCCTCCCCGCGGCACCGCCCGTCCCTGCGTCGCCCGACGACCGCGCCGCATCGTTCCCGCCGCACCCGTCGAGAGTGCCGAGCCCCCCTAACAAAAGCTGCGAAGCGCCCATCGCAGACACTACGCCTGGCCCTCGCCGATCTTTGCGCCGACTCTCAGCGGCGAAACGCGATTCGTAGGTCCGTATAGGCGGCGAGAAGACGCGGCCGTCCTTTGCAGCAGCAACCTGCGAACGGAACTTCGCAGCCCCTTCGAATCGCGGCGCGGCCATTCAACCAGCGTTCCCCGCCGATTCGCCGACTGGCCGGTAACGTAGCGAAAGTCTTGACACGTCCGCCCCCCTGACTATGTTCCGCCTGCGCGGTGGAGCAGCCTGGTAGCTCGTCGGGCTCATAACCCGAAGGTCGGAGGTTCAAATCCTCCCCGCGCAACTGAGACTGGACCCCGAGGAGAGCCCCCGACGAAAGCCGGGGGCTTGGTCGTTTAAGAGGACCGCCAGGGGCAAGAGCTCGGCACGGGCGACGTAGGCGCCAGCTTCGGGTGTGCAGACGATCTGGCCGCCGTGGAGGTACCGGCGGAGCGCTTCGCGGCCGCCTTCGATGTCGCTGGAGCGGGTCAGGGCGTCCAAGGCCTGGACGCGCTCGACGATGGCCGCAACGTCGGGCAGACGGATCGGACCTGCCGCGCGCTCGCGAAGAGTGGCCACGGCGGCACGCTCGGCCGTGGCCTGGGCTTCGAAGTCGCGTCGCATCTCGGCCAGGGTCGGCGAGCGATCACCGTCGAGCTGCATCGTGATGATGCCTCGGATCCGTTCCTCGACGCGGCCGAGGCGGGCCGTGCGCTCGGCGAGCTCGCCGTCGGTCTCTCGAGAGAGCTGGCCGAGGCGTTCCGCAATGCGCCGGCGGATGTACGCGGCCGCCTCGGGTGTCGCAATGGCGCCACGGATCGCGTCCAGAATGCGATCGGTCGCGGTGCTCTCGCGAACACTGAGCGCGTTCGAGCACACCGTGGCGCCGCGCTTCTTGTTCGTCGCGCACCGATACCGCGGGTGAGACCCGCCAGCGATCTGCATCAGGCCGCCGCACACGCCGCACCGGAGTAGCGAGCTCAGCAAGTAGGCCGTCGGGCGGCGTGGCTTTCGGCCTTCGCTCGCGCTCGCGTTCGTGCGCGCCGTCGCGTGCTCAGCCAGACGCGCGGCTACCGAGTCCCAAAGGTCTCGCGGAACGATCGCTAGCTCGGGCCGATCGACGGTGAACACGTCCGCGCGACCACGAGCGACGCGACGGCGCGTATCCGGATGACGTCGCCACTCACGGACTCCGAAGCGCCATGCGCCGGCGTACTTCGGATTCCGAAGCATCTCGCGAAGGCACGACGCCATCCAACCACCGCCGGCACGACGCCGAGATCCGCGGGGCGGCTCGATACCGTCGGCGTTGAGCTCCGCCGCGATCCGCGCGTACCCAGCCCCGCGCGCGTACGTTTCGAAGATGCGGCGCACGACCGGCGCTTGCGCGTCGTCGATCATGACGCGGCCGTCGTCCGCCGTGAGGTAGCCGTACGTGCGGCCGCCCGTCGCCTTCCCTTCGCGTGCGTTGCCCCACAACCCGCGCCGCGTCTTATCGCCCAGGTCACGCAAGTATTGCTCCGCGAAGATCGCTTTGATGCCGAACGACAGCGAGGCGCGCGAGCTTCCGTCGAGCTCCACGCCGTCGACGGTCACGAGCTGCACGCCGTGGAACTCGAGCCGCTTCCGAAGGCGCGCCTGGTCCTCGGGGTCGCGCGAGATACGCGAGACGTCTTCGCAGAAGATCCGACGCACGCGGCCGGCTTCGACGGCACGCAACAACGCTTGCAGCCCGGGGCGCTCCCAGATCGCGCCGCTCGTCTCGCCATCGTGGAAGACGAGATCGTTGCTCGGTGCACCGCCGTGTCTGGCGACCTCACCGCGTAGACGCTCGACCTGGTCCGCGACGCTGCGCGGGTTCTGAAGCTCGCTCGAGTAGCGTGCGTAAATCGCGTCCGCGGTCACGGCTCTCCCGATTGCCATCGTCGGAGCTCGGCGTCTATGAGCCAGTCCAGCAGCCCGCGCACGTTGTCGGGAAGCTCCGCCGAATTCTGACGCGTTTTCGAGGGCTCGGAGCCACAAGGCCCGGACGCTTTCGCGGGTACATCGGCCGGGCGCGTGCTCACGTACAGAGCTTGCGCCCGCGCTCAACAGAAACGGGAGTGACGCCCGTTCGCCCGTCGCTTTAGCGTGTCCGTCGAATGGTCTCGAACGTCGCGCCCATGCCGAGAGCCGCGAAAAGATCCGCCACGAGATCCGCTCTCTTGACCTGAATCCGGTGTCCCCGACCGCCACGATGCTGAATCGCTGCCCCGATCGTTCCGAGCAACAACACCCGCCTGCGAGCTAGCTTGGATCCAAGTTCCGGATCTTTCCCTCGAACGGATGCGATGAGCATGTCCGTCTGCACGCCGGCGAGATTATCCACGTATTCCGGTGGGCGCCGGGTGCGGTTCTTTGAAAGAAGACGTTTACCTTGTTCAATCGCCCGGGTCAGCTGAAGGTGTAACCACTTCCGTCGATAGAGCTCCGGGCTCAAGCCGGCTCTGTCCGAAAGCGTGAGCGCCACAGCACTTACCGCGGCCTCGTGCGCGGCGCGGCGCTCGTCCGGGAGCTCGTCTTCTTCGAGTTCCCTCGCAATCCGATTGAGGCGCCCGGCCAACTCTCTCGCTCGGCGTGCAGCAGCGGAAATCACGCGTAAGCGTAGCGCGGCGGAAAGCGGTGGGCAAACGGGGTGCACTCCCCTTTTGCGGGTTGGCGCGTCCACACTCGATGCATGGCGCGACGCAAGCTACCAACGCCCGCCGAGCGGCGCCGAATCGTCGATCTAACGGGCGCTGGGGAAGAGACGGTACGCCGCGCCTATAACGGCGAGTGTCCCACCCGGTCGATCGTCTACGGGCTTCGAGCCGCGGCGGCGCAGATCGGTGCGCCACTCCCGCCGTGGCCAGTGCCTCGATTCGTGGACGTGAAGGCGGTGCGGCCGTGAGCACGAAGCGCCCGTCACTGTGGAGTCTCGTGCCGGATACAGCCGTGCGAATGAGACGCATGGCGGAGCACTTCGGCCTGACCGTCCTCTACGACCGTGCCGACTCGTGCACCCACTGCATGACCAGGTTCTTCAGTCGGTTGATGGCGGCCGCTGATCGTGCCGAAGCGGAAGAACGTAACCGCATCAACTGACTCCCGTAGCCACTTCGACCTCAACCAACGAGGAGATCTGAAATGGTTCAAGATCGGAAGTTCGTAGACCCAGCTGTCACCACTCGCCTGAACGCCATCGCGCGAAACGTGGACGTGCCGCACATCGCGCGCGCGGCAGACGTCCCACCGCGAGACGTGCATCTCGCATGCGCTGGCGAGCCGGTGCACGTCGAAAGCGCGAGCAGGCTGGAAGCGCGCTTCAGTCGCCGATGAAACAACAACGCCGCCGGCCTTCGCTTGGGTAGTGAATCGGACCGACGGCGTTGAGGAAGCGACGCCAGGATGTTTAGTGTGGAGCAAAAGCAAGCTATCAGCAAACTAGTCTGCTGGTACGACGAACGCCCGGACACCCGACGTCTCATGAGGCGATGGGAGGATGCCGCGGGGCCGATCGGCTCCGACGAGCTGCTATGTTACGACGCTACCAGCGAATGTCTCGTTGACGACGCACTCGGCGAGTATCCGGACCGTGAACTAGGCATCGAGTCGGACTCATCGTGGTTAGGACGACGCCCCGATCTCTCGGAGGAATTTCGGCGCGCCCTGCACGATGCTCTACCGCGCGACAAGGACGGGGGTGTGATCGGTCCTGATCTCGGTTCGCACGTGCAAATAATTGAAGACCAGGATCGCCGGGTAGTATTCACGGGAGGCGACGCACAGCGGTTCGCGGACGACTACGCGAAGACGTTACCTATCGGCTGGCGAGATGGTGTGGTGCTCTGCCTACGAAAGGGAGCGCCGGTGGTCATCGTCCGCTGGACGCCCGAGCGGGAGCGCATATCCGTCACCCAAGAATGGGCTGGCCGTCAGTGCGACCTGGTCAACGGCGAGCAGAAACACCGATGGCGTGTACTCCGATTCTTCGACGATGCCGAGCGCTGCATACGAGTACCCATCCCTCCGGCGAGAATCGCCAACCGCACCGCTCAGGATCTCGTCGCTCGCGCGCCGGAACAGCCGGCGGGCGAAGGCATCATTCCAACCAGGATCCCGGCGCTCGATGCTGCACTAGCTCTCGGCGGTGTGCCTCGTGGTGCCCGGGTCATAGTCCAAGGGCCGCCGGAAGCCGGCAAGACTCTTCTGATGCTCGAAGTCGCTGCATCCTACGCAGCGAGTGGCCTCAGCGTCGCGTGGCTCGCAACCGGTGATGAGGCGATCGATCCAATATTCCGGCGATGGTGTCAGCGAGGCGGCATGTCTCGCGAGGAAGCCGCGGCGGCGCCTTTCCGCGGGATGCTGACCGAAAACCTAATGCTGGTCGACGGCACGGCTTTCGACATGGAAGAGGTCCTACCCGAGTTTGACGTGACGTTCGTCGATTCGCTGCAAGAGGTCCGAACGCGGGCAGGCGCCGGAGCGGGCGAAATCGAGAAAGTGAAAGCCGCGCTGAGCGTGATCGCGGACGCGAAGAAAACGGTCTGGGCGTCATCATGGCTCGTTCGCAATGCCGCTCGCAGAGTGAAGCGCGAGGCCTCGAAAGGCGGGTCGGGAGTGGAGTACTCCGCGACGATGCTCCTACACGTCGAGCTGGAAGGCGACGTGATGACCGTCGAGCTGCTGAAGAGCAGGCACGGCGGGAAAGGTACGGTCCTGACGTTGAGCGCGGACGTGGAGCGCCAGCGCGTAGGCCCCGCGGCGTCGGCCCACGACGACCTCCAGCAACGGATCGAGGCAGACGTCCTGGTGAAGCTCGCCGAGCGCCCACGCAGCCAGCGAGAGCTGGAAGCGGACGTTACTGGCACAGCCGTGAAGATCCGGAACGTCGTCAAAGCTCTGATCGCTCGCGGCATCATTCAACGTGGGCCAGACAGCAAGCTGGTGCTCGCATGACGGGCGCGTCGGCGGCCGCGTCGGATAGGTGCGTCGGCCCGACGCGGTTGGCGCGCGACGCGTACATTGCCATGCGATATCACGAGCTTATAGGCGCGTCGGCTCGGGGCTCAGAACAGCGCGTCTTCGGCGCCCTGCCGACGCACTATTTGCAGCATAAATTCTGCTGGTTCGTGGTGTCGGTGTGGCTGCGTCGACACCCTATATACATAGAAGATATAGGGGGTGCGAGCGCCAGCGACGCACCCGACGCACACCAGCACCGAGGCCAGAGAGAACGTAGTCGGCTGGCGTGTTCCAACCCGCGCGGCTTCTATCCGGGGCCACACGCAGCGACCGGGTATACGGGCGCCCCCTCTACCAGCGCGGAAAGGGCCCTTTGCGTGAGCAACGCGTCATTTGAAACCGTGCCAACGGATTTCGCCCACCGATCGCGACGACGCCGCACGACAACCGCTCAATTGCTCACCCGACCCAACCGTTGGCACCAGCCGGCGCGTGTTTGGAGTTGCAACAATGCCGACTAAGAAGATCGACGCAAGCCTACGAAAGAAGGCTAAAAAGCTGCATGAAAGAGGCATGACAGCGGGCCAGATCGCGGCCCGACTTGGCGTGTCCAAGCGCAGTGCCTACCGCGCGCTCGAGCGGCGGGCGCCTCGCAAGGGCGCAACGGCGCCGTCCGCCGTGCCCGCGGCGCCGTCGCCAACTCCCGCTTCAACCGCCGCGCTCGAACCGACGGACGCGCGTGGGCGTGTGCTCCGGCTGATCGAAAAGCTCGACGGCGCCCGGGAACGAGTAGCCCTCGAGTCGCCGATCGGCGCACGTCTGACAAGCGACTTGGTCGACGCGAGAATACTCCTCGCTCGCGTCGAGCGAACCATACCGGGGGAAAGGCTTTTCTCACGCGACGAGATCGATGCGGCACGCCGGCAAGTGTGGGAGCGGTCCACAGAGATCTTGGCATCGCTGTCGATGCAGTGCTCGTCGTGCGGGATCAAGCTCGTCCCGCCCCCCTCACCACCGCCCGATCCAATTTGGCGCCCGCCCGCGACTCAAGACGCGCCGGACAATTCGGACCTGTCCACGAACTTGATCGCGGATGTGGACGAACTGGCCAACACGATCGATCGCATCGATGATCCGAACGTCGGCGCGAAATACCTGCGTCAGAGCGGGCGATACCTAAACTTGCTTGCTCGCATCGAACGCGAGCGCGGCGCCGTGGACGGTTTCGCCTTCGACAACGACGCACAGCAGGCGTTACGTGAAATGCATCAGCGTATTGCCGCGTACCAGGCGCGGCCGATGCTCTGCTCGGAGTGCAGCCGAAAACTTTCGATCGCCTGGGCAAGCGAAGGGGAAGTGTCGTGAGCACCCGGCGTGCCGCACCATTCTTCGCCTCCTCGGGTACGTCCCTCGAAAAGCTCGAAGAACAGCACGCGCACGCTCGGCCGTCGTCGTGCGCCCCAATCAGGATGCGAGCGCGGAAGCTCGCGGCCAAGCTGGGCCAGCCGATCCCGTCGTGGGCGGGTGCGAAGCAAGCACCGAAGCGAGGCGCGATCGTTCCGCACGTGCCGGACGAGTTACGCGACTGGATGCGTCGAACACCGGGATCGGTCGTTCGTGTCACCACGACCGTGGTCGAGCTTCACGCGCTGGGCCAGCCTACGCAAAGGTTTCAGTCGATCGACGCGGCCATCTCGGCGGTGCGCACGTGAGCACGTGGGCGGAGAGCATGCAGGTCCGCGAGCAACGCGAGATCGCCGAGATGCGCCAACGTCTCGAAGCCGAAGCCGAGGCCCGATGGCAGCGGGCCTCGGCCCGCGATCGTGAAAAGGCGAGCGCCCCGGCGCGGTACGTTCGTCATGGTCCTCAAGGCAGCCGAGGCGAATTGCGGAGGCATCTAGCGTCGTCGGGTTAGTGACATGACAAATTATGTCACTGTAATAATTTGCATTTCTGTTTGCGCCGGCCGCGTTCACGAGCCATGCTGATAACAGCATCATGAATGCCAATATCCGCATCCTATCAACTCCGGTCGCAACCACTCCGCCCACGGAGTTTCGGCTTTTCAAATATGGCGTGAACGAGACCGCCAAGGGGCCTGTCCTCTTCGATGCTACGGCCGCGAACGAAGTGATGGCTGCGTACGAACAGCATGGCGTCGATCTCATGATCGACCTGGAACATCAATCACTGGAAGCGCCGGTACGTGCAGACTCTTTCGATGCACGTGGGTGGTTTCAGCTCGAGCTGCGGTCGGATGGTTCGCTGTGGGCCGTGAACGTGAGGTGGACGCCCGACGGAGCGCGTCGGCTGGCGGAGAAGACCCAGCGCTACATTTCGCCTGCGTTCTACACCGGAGAAAACGGGCGTGTGGAGGAGCTTATAAACGTAGCGATTTGTGCAATGCCGGCCACTCATGGTGCGCTCCCGTTGGTCGCTGCGTCCAGACTCGGCACGCACACGAGCCGCATGGTCGGGACCCGATTGCCGAACAACGCCGCGGACGCGTTCGCAAAGCTCGCGTCTTCTCGCGGTCTGACGGTCGGTGGCCTGCTACGGAAGATTGTTCTTGCAACGACTCCGAACTCACCCATGCCCCCCATCGAAGCCGCGAAGATGATCGAGGCTGTGGCGGTAGCGCTCGGAATGCAGAAAGACTCAACGGCAGCCGAGATCGTCGCCGTGTTCGACCAGCTCATTGCAGCCCTCGGAGGGGCGGGGGCGACCGGCGACGTTCCGCCCGCGGATCCGACGGCGGACTCGGCCGATGGCGCACCGGCTCCGGCGAGCGCATCCGCCATCCACGTGAATTCGGTGATTGCGGAGGTCGAGTCTTGCCTCCGGGAGGTACGCGCGCTCAAAGAGATGGTCTTTCCGACGAGGGATTCGGCGGTGAAGAAGCCCGCTGCGGAACCGCCGCAGCGTGCTCGGGTCCGTGCTTCATCCCAGCCCGTCATGACCCCGCGGACCCCGGCTCAGCCCTTGAAAGCCAAGGTGGATGCCGACGCACAGCGCCTAAAGAAGAGGCTCGACGACGACCGGAAGTTGAGAGCGTGCGGTATGACGCGCGAAGAGTTCGAGATTCGCAGGAAGCTCGCGCTAAGGCGCGAAGGGGACAATGCCGATGATGCAGCTGCCTTGCGTCAGCTCGCGCGCAGACATGAGCTCGCGCGCAAGGGAGGAATGACGCTCGAGGAGTTCGAAGCGCGAAGGGCGGTCGCGGTTAGACGCGTACGGTGAACGGATTCAGACCAACCGAGGGCGCCTACGGGTTTGAATCCGCCCGATTGCAGGCTGGCTTCAGCTACCGCGGCTGCCGGGCGTGCCCGCGGCGGCAACTTCACAAGGACATGATCCATGGCTGACGGCCTGTCGTACGTTGAGAAGATCGCCGCACTGAACGCCGCTACGGCCGCATCGTCGGCGTACATCAAAAGCCTGGCGGCCAACGTTGCTTCCCGCATCACCGCTGCTGGCAACAAATTCGATCGCGCCTTTCCCGGCGGGTCGCTGGACTTGGTGAACGAAAGTGCCGAGCACTCGACCTGGCGATCGCAGATGGCGGACGCGTTGACGAAGCTGAACGATCTGTGTGCCTCGGTGGATGGCGGCCCCAGCGGGGCAACCGTGCCAGCGCCGACACCGGAAGACCCTTCGCACACGGTCGCCATCTCATCCGCGAACCCAAACGACGCGGCGAGCGCCGTTCGGAATCGTGCGACCGCGGCAATCAGCGCGAGGCCGACGATCGTCGACGTGATCAGCGACGGCCTGCATGCGTTGCCCCAGGAACCAAGATTCCACGCGAGCCAGTACTACATTCAGTGGACTGGCTCACCTACCACGCCAAGGCCGACGTACGGCGAAGTCGAAGAATCGCTCCGTGCGGCGATGGCGCAAGCGGACGCGGTGATCGCTCTGGCGTGAATAGCGCGCAAGCCAGCACATGCTAAACTATATTTACGCACTTCTTCATGGGTAAGTGATACGTGGCCGACGCACAATTTGCCGTAGATATCGCCGCCAAGCTCACTGGACGTGAGACGCTGGACGATCTTGACCGTATGACCGCGGAGCTCATGGGCGCCGGCCGTAACGCGGACTTCTTCCAGCAGGCGATGCAGCAAGTCGGACACGAGCTCGATGCGGCCAGCGCCGCGGCGAAGGCGGCCAACGAGGCCCTCGCCGACGGGAATGCGAAGTACAACGAACTCGAGCGCGCGGCGAACAAGGCCGCGAAGGCCGCGGAGTCCGCCGGCCAGAAGAACGCCGGTGTGGTACCGCCAGAGATCGCGGAGCAAGCGAAGTCCGCGGCCGAGGCGCTGTCGTCGTACTCGGACAAGCTCCGTGTACTGGAGGCCGATGCGAAGAAGGCGAGCGACGCGGAGACGGCGCTGGAGAAGACAAGCAAGGGCCTGGAGACGTTGAACGGCCACGTCAATAAGACGCTGGCCGAGCAAGGCGAGCAATTCGAAAAGCTCCGCGGCGCGCTCGCGTCGTCGGGTGGCCAGGTCGGCGCGTTCGCATCTCGGCTGCTCGCCCCCGTCCAGTCGTTTGCCAAGCTGAGCGCGAACATGGGCGCGGCGCAAGCGGCGGCGATCATCATGACCACCGCCGTGGTCGCGTTGACGGCCGCTTTGGTGGCGGGCGCGGTGGCAACGGTCACGTGGGGGATCAAGCTCGCGGATTCCCAGCGAAGTATCGAGCTCACGTCCGAGGCCATGCAGGCGATGCACCCGGAGCTAGTGAAGCTTGGCGGAGAGATCGAATCGATCGCGACGCAAACAGGCATGCACGCCGCGCAAGTTCAAGATTTGGAAGTACAGCTGAAAGCCGCGCACGTCGCCGCTACGGACATGCCCGCGGCGCTTCGCGCGGCCGCGCTCGCGGAAGCCGCTCTGGGGAATGGGGGCGTCCAGACGTTCATGCAGCAATTGCAGGCCGGTACGAAGTCCGTTTCGGCGCTGGCCGCGGAGACGCAGAAGAAGCTAGGCGGGATCGTCGCAAAGCAATTGCTCTCGCTCGATGCGCAAGCCGCGACGCTGAAGGACAACCTTGCCGGCACGTTCGGTGGCCTGAAGATCGATTCATTCCTAGGCGAGCTCGCCAACATCATCAGCGACTTCGACTCCACCACCGAGCTCGGAAAGCAAATCAAGGCGACGTTCGAGCACATGTTCCAGCCGCTGGTGGACGGCGCCGAAGTCGCGGCGGTGAAACTGGAGGCCTTCGCGCTCCAGGTTCTGATCATCGGCGTAAAGGTATACATCGCGCTGAAAACCTGGGCACCCGTGCTCGAGGCGATTGGCGTGGCTGTCGGTATAGCCGCCCTCGCCTTCGCCGCCACATTCACTCCCGCGATCATCGGCGCGACCGTGGCGCTCGGCGGCATGCTTGCTACCGCAGCCGTGGCAATGGCCTCGCTAATCGCTACGGCCGCCGTCGCTGCTGCGCCGTTCCTCGCCTTTGGCGCGGCTGTAGTGGCCGTGTACGAGGCGCTCCAACACTGGACCGAGCTCAAGGACTTCGGCTCCGCGATGATCCAGGGAATGGTCCAGGGGATCCTGGGCGGCGGTAAGGCGCTGCTGGACGCTGTCGGCGGTGTGGTCGGCGGGGCGATCGACCACGCGAAAAACCTGCTGGGAATTCACTCGCCGTCGAAGGTCTTCGCTGACATCGGCGACAACACCGTCGCCGGGTTCACCGGTGCCGTGGACGATGGCGCGCACGCGGCGCACGAGGCTCTCGGCGGCATGGTGGCGCCGTCGCCAGAAGACATGAAACAGGCTGCGTTATCGGGCAATGCTGGCGCGATCTCCGCCGCATCGAGCCCGGCTGACCAGGCCGCGCCGGCGGCCGCGCCGGCCGGTGGCGGCGGCGCAATAGTTACGATCCAGCAGCTTACGATCAGCGGTGTGGAAGGCGCGGCGGACATCGCGCCGAAGCTCGCCGAGATGCTAACCAGCATTTTGGAGGGCAAGGCCACGCAGCTGGGCGCTTCGCTCGCGGGGGCAACCACGTGATCGTGTTCCGCGTAATACGTTGGCTATCGTATCACCGGTGATACTAATTGCGGCCGCTGACACATACATCCGCACACCGAATTCACGCGAGCGAGGAGCGTTCGACCCCGCGGTAGCGTAGCGTTTCGTCACAGGCGCCGCCTTCACCGGCGCGAAAGGATCCTATGACCGCAACGATCGACACCCAGACCGAACGCCTCGCCGATTGCAGCAACAAGATTGAAGCCGCGGCCCGCGAGCTCGGCCAGACTTTGGCAACGCTGCTGGTGCTCGGCGACGAGCCTCAGCGGGAGTACGTGGAGCTTTATTCATCGCTTCGGCTCATGCTTCGGGGCGCGGGGCTGGGCGTGGAAGAGAGCGACCTTCCGCCACTGCGCTGATCGGCGCGGCTCTGCGCCATCGTCGAGGGCGACGTGCACGCAACCGCGGGGCGGGTGCGGCGAGGCTGAATCCTCGCGTCGATGGCGTTGCTCGAAGAAGTGCCCACGTCCGAGGTCGCCGGGACCTGACGATAGAGGGTGATCGTGGTAGCGCGGGCAGGTGCCGCCCAGCACCCCACGCTACCAACGTTTGCTCAAGCCGGCCGACGTCGCCGTCCGGCTCGCCGTGTCCCGCGCGCAGGCGTACCGGATCATGCGCCGGATGCCGCATCAGAAGATCGGCCGATCGCTGCGCGTTGATGAGACCGACTTCGTGGCGTGGCTCGATGCCCAGACGCTTCCACCGCAGCCGTCCAGTGTGGAGCCTTTCCGAAAGTTCGACAGGTCTCTGACGGCGAGAGCCCTCGACGCGGTGTTGGCGTCGCGGCCGTCGAAGTCTGGTTCAAAGAGCTCCCTCGCACATCGACTGACCTTCCCGCGGACGAAGCCGCAGACCTCCGAACGCGACAGGTCCGACTCGCTCCCCCGTCCGATTGTTCGACGAACGAAGCCACGCGACGGGTGAGGCTCGTCGCGGCGGCTGGGCTCTGCTAGCCCGGACTGATGCCGCCCGAGCCGCGCCCGTTCCCGCATGAGGCCGTTCGCGATCTGATCGCCATTGCTCGTGCGATCTACGCCGTCGAGACGAGCGTCCCGGCTCACGCCTACCCCGAGTCGGTGGTGATGTCGTTCCTCGACTACTTCGCGTTCGAGGCGCAGAACCCGACAGAGACGGCACAGCGAAACTTTCGAACGCTGGCACGCGCGGGCCTCCGTGTCTTCGTCTACTCGGCACTCGGCTACGACCCTCAGCGCGCAGTCCCCGCACCGTGGCGCGAGTTCCACGATCGGATGCTGCTCGCGAGCTCTCCGATGGGATTCTTTAGCGTATTCAAAGAAACGGCCGACTTCGTGTTGAATGCTATTCGGGCAGGACTTCGTGTCGATCAGCACACGGTGCCCGACATCAGTGTCGGAAAGGCCTGGGGTGAGTACTGGAAGAGCAAAGACCTCGCGCGCTCGTACGGCGAACGCCAGAAGCACGACCACAACTATCCCGACTACTTCGCGCAAGCTGCATCGAACCCCCAAGAGATCTGGGTCTATCCGCTTGCCGCGCTTGGCGAGTTTCGGTTGTGGCTGCAGGCCGAATACGTTCCGGAGAAGTTCCCGAGGTATCTAGAGACGAAGGTTGCGAGAGGTCTGCTTCCGCCGAGCGTGGCCGAGCTCCTCTTGGCCGAGGCAAGCGCTTCTGGCGATGACTAGTAGACAGGCATGCCCGGGGACATCATCAGCAAGCATCTTCGCGACACGTTCCGCGAACACTTCGTGGGCAAGACGCTTCGCGAAATCAGGATTGCGTTCGACGCAGCGGAAGTGGATTGCGATGCGGGCTTCCAGCCGGAGTGCACTGGAGAGCGCCGAAAGCTGGTCGAACAGTACTATCACGCCGTGGACTTCACGAGCTGGGCGGACGCTCGGAAGGTCTTGAAGGTCTACGCTGCGCAGCTCCAGGCGCTCGAGGACCTCATCGCTGAGTATCCGCAATACGAATTGGAGGAACCAAAGCGGTCACTGGCGACGTTGACGAAGGTACTCGAACGGGCAGGCTTCAAGTACGAGACCGGCGTCATCACCTATAAGGGACAAGTGGCGAGCCTCCCGACGGTGCAGGAGGCCGCGGCGGCGCTCGACGTTCCCGAGTTGCACCGGCAGCTCGCGCGCCTCCGAGATGCGCCGGAGCAGGACCCTGGGCTCGCAATTGGCACGGCGAAAGAGCTGGTGGAGACGACGTGCAAGACCATCCTTCACGCGCGCGGCGTCGCGTTCGATGAGGGCGCCGATATCATCCAGCTTGTGAAAAAGCTTCGAGAGGAGCTCGCACTCATGCCGGAGGACGTGCCGAGCGCCGAGAAAGGGGCGGAAATAATAAAGCGTGTGCTCGGGAACTTGGGGACCATCGCCCAGGGGCTGGGCGAGCTTCGGAACTTGTACGGTACCGGACACGGTAAGGCGGGCTCGGTGAAGGAGCTCTCAGCGCGGCACGCTCGACTGGCCGTCGGATGCGCGGCAACGCTGTCGACGTTCTTACTCGAGACGCACGAGGAGACAGGTGTGAACAGCGAGGGGAAGGAGCAAGACGAAAAGCAGCAATCGCCCGCAGGAGGATAGGTGAAGCGCGGAACGTGAGAATTCACGCAACGGGCGTCCGCGGGCTACCGAAGTGGCCTGCATGGGCGCTCGGCTCGCTGCAATGATTCTGGCGGGCGCGTGAGCGGCCGCCGCAACAAATCAGGTTTCTGCCGGTTCGAAGCGGGAGTACGCTTCCCGGTCTTGAAGACGAGAACATTCCGAGCGCCGCTGCTCGGCGAGATGCACGACCTGCTCAGGGCGGAGGGGATGGCCTGCGCCGAAACCGCTGACTCGCTCGTCGATCTTGTCGTTGCGCTCTCTCGGTACCAGGAGGAGGGCGTCACGCTCTACCCGCGTTTCGTTATCTGCGACTCGCTCGCGGACGTCGTGCGTGTGGTGCCGTGGGTAGGCTACATCGAGCGTGCGGGCCCGGGCTTTCGATTTGGTGTGTTCCGCGAATCCGGGTCTCCGGTCGCCGTTGGGCTGCGCGATACGGTCTTCGGCTTGAGGACCGATCCATCGAAGGACAGCGTCCCCAAGGTGCTCGTCGTCGCGCAGCTGGCGGACAATGTAGTCGAGATACTTGGCGCACGAAGCGCACATCTCGTGCAGCATCTTTCGGCCGTGGGGGATGACCAGCCGTCGCCCCTGAACGACCTGGAGAAGATCGCCCGCGTCGTTTCGCAACGCGCGCCCGCGGAGGCTTGCGCCGCGGACATGGTGCTCTGATCGCCGTCATAGCTGGTGCGCGACCGGCGGAGCTCGCGGACGGTGTTCCTCTCGCGAACCCGCTGGATCTGCTGGGGGCCGTCGAGGCGCACGCGAGACAGGATTCGTCAGACACGCTCGGGCGTCTACTGGCGTACGCCGAGTTCCTGGAAGGCGTCCTGTCGACAGACGGGATCACCGTCTTCTCCGACGACGGTCGACTCCTCGGGTACAATTCTTTCGTTCGGCAGCAGCAGGACGTGAGCGCGGCGCCGCGCTCGCTGGTGGGAGGCGCCCGGCGCCGCGCATTCGACGTGCTGTGTCGGCTCGTCGATGACAACGTCCTCGTTGCGGCGTTCATGCGTTCGAGCGATGGTCGCGCAACGATGTACGCTAGGAGTGACAATGGCAGGCGATGAGGTGACGCTGTGGCAGCCCCGGAGCGCCGTCGTCGTCCCGAAGGATGCCAGCACGGCTGACGCGATCGTGACGTACGCTAGACAGCTTACCGAGCGCGAACGCTCGCAGGTCGTGTCGGCATTTCAGTCCGGGAGTTACGAAATCGGCTCCGTCTTTCTTTGGAGTCGGACAATGGCCGGCTTGAAGAAGCGGCTCGGCGCCCTCGGACTCGAGTTCATCGGAGAGATGCTGGATAGACCGGACATCGTTGTCGCAGGCTCGGTAGCCGCGGCCATCACGGACCATGAAGCGCTCGGGCTGGCTGAGCAGCTCGGCATGTTCAGCGGTACAGACACGCTCAAACTGAGACAAGCGCTCGACCTTGTCGTCCATTTCGGCGACACGAGCGAAGAAGAGTCAGACGGGATGATGCCCGAGGACGCGATGCACATCGCGCGAGCATGCGAACTCGAGCACACCACGGCCAATCTCGAGCTCATAGTCCCGTTGCTTTGCCGAGATGCACGCTGCTGGACGGCGCACGGCAGCGGAGAGCATTCGCCGGGCCTTAATGAAAGTCCACGGGTTCGATTTCGTCCCTGAGGATCTGCGTTCGCGGACTTACATCGCCGCCGCGAAGAGCGTGAAAGACGCACACTTTGCAATGAACAACTTCTACAACGAGCCGGACCCGATGAAGGCGCTCGCGTCGCTTGGAAAGACGATTCCAATGCCCGCCTTGCCGGCCGTGATGTCCGCCGTTCTGTGTGTTGTACTCGGCAATCCGTACGGCGTCTCGCACGCAGCAATGCCATACGCCCGACAAGTACTCCAGGCGCTGACGAAAGAGCGCTGGCGATATTACCTGGACGAGTGCCTGCGTGGCGACGATGCCATTCTCGCCAAGATCTCAAGCAATTCGATTGTGGGTCGTTGGCTCGACGTCGTGTCTGCCTACAAGCTGAGCGAAGCGGAAGTAGTGAAGCCGGATCTCAAGAAGCTCCTCGAAGCTTCGGATAAACGAGAAAAACCCGTCGTGCAGAGCATCGCGTCCCGTATGTTCGATCAAGTGCGGGTGCGAGCCGCACCGTGAAAGATCCGCGGTCGCCCGCCTCACCGACGCGAGCCAAAGCCGTAGTGCAAACCAGAAACCTTGGTAGCGAGAGCTATGGGTGATCACGTGGTCGACGAGTTGGATGAGGATGAGGATGAGGACGCGGTTGCCGTCGATGAAAATGACCCTCTGACGCGACTTTTGCTGCCAATCGAAAAGTTCCTGCCGTCCATTCGCGCCACCGCAGGACCTCAGCCACCCAAGCCTCCGCTGCGCGCGGCGCGCCATTCTGAACGAGAACGCTGGTGAACGCTCACGACCCCAGGTCGGAGATCCAAGGCGGATCGAGCGCGTCTACAAGACGTGGCGCCGCACGGATACTCGTTGCGGTGCGCAAGATCGTGTCTGCAGGCACGTAGAATACATGGCGGATTCATCGTACCCGGTAGACGCCGACGGACCTGCGCGGATGAAGGAGATCTTTCGCGATATCGGGTTCGATCTCGACACCGACTTAGACGGCGAAGGTCGTCGCTTCAGTCTGAATACCTTCCGGCGTCTCGTGAAGGTTGCGGTCGAAGCGCAGGCTCACGTTCGCGGTCGCGGTAAGAAGAAGCCACAACGAAAATGGGACGCCCTCAACGCGCTGCTGGCTGTCGCCGGACTTGATGAAGCGACGGGCGATGACCTGCGTCGTAGCGTCGGGCGCGCCAGAGATGCGATGCGGCGCGACTACGAGAGGGTTCACGGAAACGCGGTCGGCGCGTCGAAATCCTCCACGAAGAAATAGGCGGATAACTAGCTCCCGTCTTTTTTGAAAATAGCGCGGTGCCAGATTCATTGGCACCAACGATGGCCAACCCAGATGAGCGGCTTCCCAGCGTATGGCTCCGAAAGCCTACTGTCGTTTTCCTGCTGATCGTAGGCGCCCTTGGCGCGCTGTACCTCATCACGCGCGCCGGGTACGGCCTTTCGGCCAAATGGAGCGCCGGCTCGATCGAGCTGTCGCCCGCCTCAACTCCGGCGCGGCGGTAGGCGAGGAGGACGCTGCTGGAAGTGGGCGCGTGCGCGCTCCGCGAGGCTGCCGGCGACAGCACCTTGCAGAGCCGCCGGGCGTGGGCCCTAGGCCACGATAGCGGCCGAAAAATCACGCAATTCCTCGACTCCGAAAGGGTCGAATCCCGTTGGGGACGCGCTCACAGCCCCACTGCGATCGCCACCCGCGGCTCGGAGTCCAGTCGTAGTATCGCCCCCGCGCAACGAAGGAAAGGCCGCAAATTCTCGGCCTTTCGTCTTTGACCTCGATTTGAACCCACCCGCCCCAGTTCTCACGCGCGCGCACTGTCGCGTTGGTGGCTCGGATGTCCGGGTCCGCGGCGCTGAGCTCCGGCTCACCGATGTTCGCTCGTCCGAGTACGGGAATTGATTTCTCCCCATCGGATGTGCGCGCCGGTTCGTGTGCACCTTATCGAGGGCCGAAAACGTTCGTCGTCGGGCCGCGCCATAACGGGAGGCACTATCCACTCCGCGCCGCTTCTACGAGCCTCTGCCCGTCTCCTTTTGATCGGCGTCACGACTACGGCTCCCACTCAGTGAAGTCGTCACTCCGGTCCGTTGCCGATTCGTGATCGAATATTCGGAGCACGTCGTCGTACTCCGGGATGAGGTCTTCCTGCACTTCTGCGTAACCGAGCGGGGCCTCGCTCCGCGCGTAGCCGATGGCGCGATACCCGCGCAATCGCTTCTCGAACATACGTAGGAGCATCGGCACTTCGCGATCCACATAGTCGAAGATGCGAACTTCACGCTTCCCCGGATGGAGTCGATGGAGACGACCGGTGTACTGCACGAGCGTCCCTTTCCAGGAGACCGGCAACGCGAGGAAGAGCGTATCCAGCCGAGCGTCGTCGAATCCCTCGCCGATGTATCGTCCCGTTGCAAGAAGGAGGCGTTCCCGGTTGGCCGGGATGGAGTCGAGCTCCGCACGCACCGCGCGGTTCGCCTTCTCTCCCATCCCTCCCTGAAGCACGACGAGGTTGCGGGCGACGCGGACGAGACGGTTCGCAAAGTACTCAAGGTGATCCTTGCGCTCCGTAAGGAGGATCGGGGAGCGTCCCTCCTCGAGAGCACGCACGACGTCGTTGAGGATCATCGCGTTTCGCGCTTCGTCGCGCGCAAGGGCAGCATAGAGATCCTGGATGGGAGTCTTGGCGTCGATTGCAGCGGCACGAAACATTGTCTCGCGGACGACGAGTCGGTGTACGAACGGACGAGCCGCCGCCTGGGCCTTCGCGTCCACCTTGAAACGGACCGGGCCGAGTTGCATTTCGGTGATCGGGTGACGGCCGTCGCGGCGCTGCGGCGTCGCCGTGAGCCCGACTACATATCGCGCCTTCGCCTCGCTGAGCACGCGGTCGAACTGAATCGCCGGTACATAATGGCACTCGTCGACGATGACTTGGCCGTAACCAGCGACGAGATCGGCGATGGAATCCTTCCGCACGAGGCTTTGAATCATCGCTATGTCGACGCGACCCGTCGGCGTGCGCTTCGCCCCTGCGACAACTCCGACGAGTTTTCGCTCGAGATTGAGGAACAGCGAGAGCTGCGCGAGCCACTGATCGAGTAGCGGCCTCCTGTGAACCAAGATCAACGTGCTACGCGCCCGGGACGCGACGAGATAGGTACCAATCACCGTCTTACCGACGCCCGGCGGCGCGACGAGGACGCCCATTTCATGGGCGAGCAACGCGCGAGCCGCCGCTTCTTGCGTAGCGGTGAGCTTACCGTGGAATCGAACGTCGAGCGGCAACCCGGACACGCGTTCGTCGGCCGCATCGAGAATGACGCCTTGCGCACTGAGCAGTTCTTCGAGATCGTTCCTGCATCCGCGAGGGAGTGCGACGTGTCTCGACAGATCTTCGGCGCAGGAGATGACCCGCGGCGTCGCCGCAGTCGACAGGCGCATGCTCTGCTTCTTGTAGAACTCGGGATTTTGAAAGGCGGCAAGTCGCTTGATCTGATTCAGTAGCGCCGGTGGAAGGCCGTCCTTTGCAACGAACAGCCTTTGTGCGAGCACCGCAGCGACGCGTGCCGGCATAGGTCCAGGAATTCGTCTTATGCGGGGCGTGCCCGAGGGGGGACGCGTCCACGGCGCCGCATCCTCATCTTCGTCGGAGATCTCGGCAATGCGCATGCCCACGACGGTTCCGGCGCTCGTCGCATCTGCCGCAATCTTCTCGACCGTTGCGGCCGCGACCCGTTGGACGGATGCGAGGACGAACCACTGCTCGTCGTCGGGGTACGCGTTCAGATGCTCATCGACGAATACGGAGTTTCCTTCCTGCCGAGGACCGTGTTGCAGTGGGAGCGCGATCAGGTTCCCGAATCCGCCGCGTGGCATCGTGTCCTGGCTCGGAAAGAGCCGGTCATACGACTCCATGCTGAGCTCGTGACGCGATGCCATCGTCGTGGTGAGCAGGTGGCAACCCATCTTCCGCGCGGTAGCCGCAGGGACGGGCTCCGAGAAGAAGAACCACACATGTGCACCATTCCCGGATCGCGATCGCTCGACCAACGCAGGAACGCCCATCCGTCGCGCCGTCTCCGCAAACGCACGCACGTCTTCCTTCCATGTGCTCTTGTCGAAATCGACAGCCAGGAACCAGCAGGTTTCGTCGGGGAGCATCGGGTAGATGCCCATCACGTGTTTTCCACGGAGGTGCGCGAGCACGGCCTCGGAGTCGACCGGGCGAAACGCCTGGTGCGTGCAGTCGCCACACTTCACCTTCGGTAGCGCGCATACACCTGCGACGAACTTGTTTGCACATGCTGGCGCGTAGCCCGCCTTGCCAGTCTTCTTGCTGACGAATCGCGTCGGGTAGAGATCTTCGCGACCGCGAAAGAGCTGCCGAAACAGCTTCACCTTTTCAGTGGGCGAAAGCGGCGCGATCGCACACGCAGCAAGGGTTTCGCCGCGAACCACTGGCGCTTCGAGCGCTGCCAACTGAGCACGCAGCGCCTCGGCGCGTGCCTTAGCCTCGACGCGTTCGGCATCCAGCCGTCGAAGCCGCGCCTCCTCTTCCTCGAGAGCCGCCTCGATGCTCGAACGTTCTGGATGCGCCGAATCACTCATGCGGTCGAATCCGACCTGTCGCGGGGCGGGTGAAACAGGGCCTTCCCAGGCCACACGAAATGACGGGCGTAGATCACCGCTACCGCACGTTCGATGCGCGCGAACATCGGATCTCGGCGGAAGTTATGGACCGTCACACGTTCGTTCATCACGCCCGCGGCTCTTCGCTCATGCGCACGAATGGTACTCGACGCTCGTGCCCCACGGCACCGATGCGAATGCGCTCCCGCTACGGCTCGAATCCCAATACAAAGAGCAACGCCGAGCGAATCTCCGGCCAACGCGCTTCCGGGAGCGCCGCGATCCAGGGCCCGAGGTACGCGCGCTCGACAACTCGAATCCATTCTGGCTTGACGACGCACGGAGCGGGAAGGCCATCTGCCTCCGTGAGGTTCACCTCCCACGAAAGTCGTCGAGCTTGCGTCGAAAGTGGAACGACCGGTACCTGACTCAGCGACGGTAGGAGATCAGGTCGACCAAGCACGAGCACAGGACGACGCTTGTCAGGGCTGGCGAACCGGAACCACCGGATGTCACCGCGGGCGATCACGGTATCTCGGGCTCGCCGTCGTCCTCGATTGGGCCGTCCGGACCATTCGCGACCCAGGTAGCCCACGCCGACGCCTGCTGCTCGGCGGTCAAGCGAAGGTCCTCATCGACGAGCTCCAGCACGACACGAACGCGTTTCCCTTCGAAAGGTGCACTCGGCGTGACATCCAGATCAATCGTGCTTCCGTGAACTCGTCCGGTGAGAGCTCCCACGAACGCGAGAATAGCACGGGCGCCCGGTGTGAAGGAGGCGTCGGCCGGTGCTGGATGCGCCGGGCGGACAATAGTGAGGAGCAAAACCCCTGGCGAGCCGGGGGGTTCGTTCGCCGACCGGACACGCACGAGGTCGTCCAAACGTGCCGCTAAGATCTCGGGCCGATGAACTCGAGGAGCGCTCCTGCTCGGGGTTGAGCCTGCCGACCCGCGGGAGGCCGATCCGGGTCGACGCCCAGCTTGACAAGGCGCTTTCGCACTCGCGGATGATGCCGCCGTCGAAGGCTACTGTGCGATTGCGAGAGTTGCGAACCAGCCTGGACCAGAGATAGTGCTTGCGCGCATGACGCGTGTCCCCATGGAACTCGGAATCGACGGATGAGCGAATATCAACAGTACGACTTCGTCGCCCTGGATCGGTCCCTGACGCCGAAGGAGATGGCGGAGCTCCGCGCAATCTCTACGCGCGCCGAGATCACACCGACACGCTTCAGCAACGACTACCAATGGGGCGACTTGAAGGCGGATCCAGCGAAGCTCGTAGCTCGGTACTTCGACGCGCATACGTACTTCGCGAACTGGGGGACGCGCCGGTTGATGCTCCGCATTCCCGTGAAGCGCGCGGATGTGAAGGCGTTGGGTGCGTACTTCGTCAGCGATGCCGCACGGGCCAAGGTCAGCGGCAAGCACGTGATCGTTGATTTGCACAGCGAGGAAGAGGCGCCGGACTACTACGATGAGGGCGAGTGTCCGCTCGACGCGCTTGCTCCGCTTCGCGCCGAGTTGATGAGCGGAGATCTCCGCGCGGCGTACCTCGCGTGGCTCCTCGCAGTGCAAGCAGAAGACGTGACCGATAGCGCTATCGAACCTCCGGTTCCGCCGGGGCTCTCGGCACTCACGGATGCGCAGGCGGCGCTCGTCGCGTTTCTTCGCATCGACGCAGATCTTCTCGCAGCGGCTGTCGGCGCAAGCCCTGCGGACGTCGACGACACCCGGGGTCTACACGCCTGGGCAAAGGCTCTCTCGCCTCGCGCCAAGGATCAATGGCTCGCGCGCGCGATCGACGATCTTGACCTAGCGCTCGGGGCCGAGCTGCGGCGCAGCTTTCGACGCGAGCAGCAGCAGCGCCTCGCCCCAGGGCGTAGCGTCGCCGAGCTCCGCGCCGCCGCCGAAGAGATATGCGAGAAGCGAAAGCAACGCGCGAAGAAGAAGCGAACCGACATACCTCGCCCCCCGATTCAGCCTCGCGCGAGATCGAGTCGATGAACCACGCACCCCGCCCGCCAGTCAGCTCCCCGCGCCCATGCTTTCACCCCGCAACCCTTCGCAGAAGGCTCTTCAGTGGAATCGCGGCACCCCGAGGAGCGTCGTCGCGAAAAGCGACAGTGGGAGGACTGGGCACTCGCCCAAACCCATGGGCGGCGTTACCGCCATCCGATTGCCACCACCTCCTCCTCGAACGGCACCCAGACCTCCGCAAGCCCTTGATCTTGCTGGTCAGAAAATCGACATATCGCCCCCGCGCAACAAGATGTGGACAACGCCCTCCAGCCGCCGGCTCGGAGGGCGTTCCTCCATCTGCGGTCAGGACTGCGAGCGGCATGAATTCGCCGCGGGCGACGTAGGCGAGGCCGTCGCCATAGGGCTCGGGCGTCATCGTGATGGCGCCGTCTTTGAAGTAGCTCCGGAGGATGGCGCGGGCGCTCTGAACGTCCTCGGACTCGGAGAGGGCGCCCGCAGCGAGAGAACGCGCTCGGTCAGCAGGTCCACCGGAGGCAGGTGAATCGGTGCCGACACCAAGGCGCGAAGGTCGGCGATTGCGGCGCGCTCATGCGTCGCCTGCGCCTCGAGGTCGGCGCGCATTTGAGCAACCATCGGCGAGCGGTCGCCGTCTGCCTGCATCGTGATGAGCCCGCGAATGCGCTCCTCCGTTCGCTCGAGGCGCGCAGAACTCTCGGCGAGCTCGCGGCTGGCGTCGCGTGAGAGGGAGCCGGCGCGCTCGGCGAGTCGCTGGCGCACGTACGCGATGGCCTTGGGCGTCGCGAGAGCATCGCTCACCGCGGCGAGGATGCGCGTCTGGCCGGCGTGGGTCGGGTTCCTGTCAAAGTCGCCCAGGAGGGTGAGCCGATCGAGCAAGGCACGGCTTACGTCGCGCCGGCCGGCCCCCACCTCCTGCTGAGAGAAGGTCGCGTCGAGCTTGGGACCGGTCCCGCGGAGCAGAGATTTCGGCCGTCGATCGATGCCCTGTTTCGGAGCGCGGCAAAAGCGTTCGGCCCTCGCGCGATCGGCGTCGTCATGACCGACATGCTGCGAGATGGTGCCCTCGGGCTGCGCGCGATTCACGAAGCGGGCGGCATCACCATCGTCGAGGATCCCGCGATCGCGTTCGCGGGAGAGCTGCCGAGGAACGCGCTGAGGGGCTCCGCGTCGACTACTGTCTCGACCTTTCCGAGATCGGTCCCTTGCTCGATCTGCTCGTTCGGCGCGCAGGGTCGATCAAGAAAGGGGTTCTCGAGACGGGCCTCGCGTCTTCGGTACGGCTCATGAAGGATCGCCTGCATTTGCTCGGAAAGCTTCGAAAGCAGTCTCGAGGGAATCCAAGGACGGCCAGGTTCATCGACGCGGAGCTCGCGGCGCTCGAACGCGAGATCGTCGCCTTTCAACGAATGGTTCCGATCAAACGCGGCGGCAAGGCGCGGCGAAAGTAGTCAAGCGGTATCGCGCGGACCACGACTCGTCCCGACGTCGTCAAACGTATCGACGGGGACCGTGCGCCGGTCGAGTCGGCAGTGAAGCGACAAGAGCGAGCGAGAAAAAAAGAGGAGAGGAGATTGGGTGCCCAGTGAGCGACGCGCGCGTGACAACCGAAATCACGGGCGTTCTGGTCCCGCCGTGTTACGTTGATTGTAGCGAGGTGGACATCGTGGCCGGGTTTTTCCGGTCCAAACGCTGGTTCCTCGAAAGCAGGAAGGCGGCATGTTCCATTCATCGAATCCCACCCTTTTCGGGCGCACCGACGGCGTGCTCGGCGAATCCGAGGTTCTCTGGCGCACGATCGGCGGCCTTCGCCGCATCTCCCATGAGCTCTCCGAGAACGTGGATCATGCGAACATCGAGGCGCGCCGACTGCTCGCAACGCTATCGACGAGCCTGTCGACCTATTTCAACGTCACGGAAGCGAACGGCTATTTCGCAACGATCATCGCGGATTGTCCCGGTCTCGTAGAACGCGTACGCGCGCTCTGCGAGGCGCGTGAACGGCTGCAGCTCTCCGTCACGTCCGCGCGGCGCCTGGCGTTTCGCACGACGGATGCCGCGGAGCTCGGCCACCGGATCGACGGTGTGCTCGACGGCTTCGAAGCGCACGAACGCTCGGAATGCGACCTGTTGCAGAGGTTCTTTCTCGCCGGGGGCAAGCAGAGCGACGGCCGCTTGGATGCGTCGTGACGCGCCACGAACCCCTGGACGCGCCGGGTGCGTCGAAAGGCCCCAAGATCATCGTTCAGTATCGCCAGAAGAGCGCGAAGGTCTATGAGCTCGAGAGCAACGGCGTAGCTCTTGCGGTTCGCATCTGTCGCGTGGACGAAGCCGCGAGCTCGAACGGATGGCGCGTCGACGCGCAGACCCGTTTGGACCATGCGGGGCCGGTCGAGGGATGGGGCACGACCGCAGCCGATGCCCTGGGCGAGCTCGCTCGCGCTTGGAACTCGCACAACCCTGCGCTCCGGGCGTTCGACTGGGAAGCGATTGCACGCGTGCTGCACGTCGTACAAGCCATCTGAGGCAGATCCGGCAACCGTTGTCCAAGCGCCCCTCGGACGGAGATGTTCGCGCGATGGGAATCGACCGGGGGCATTCGGTCCCTGCGCGGACTTCTGCCCGCCCCGCGCGAAAGGCAGCGCCGCTCGGAGGCGACGACGCAGTGCTGCGCACTTATCTCGGCCAGATCGGCGCGGTCGCGCTCCTCACGCGAGAGCAGGAATTCGACATCGGAAGTCGCATCGAGCGCGGCACGAATCAGGTGCTGGATGCGGTGCTCCCGACCCCTTGCTCGGTAAGAGAAATTCTGCGACTCGGCGACCTCCTGGAACACGGGCGGATCCCACTCACCGACCTGGTCGGCGAGGCCGAAGCGGCAGAGAACGACGAGAACGAGCGAATGGAGCAGTTGCTGCGCGGCATGCAGCGGCTGCGCGAGCTCGACAAGCGCGCACAGCGTTTGGCCGAAGAATGCCGCAGTGCGCCCGCACCGAGGAAGGGCGGGATCGAACGACGCATGTCGATCGCGCGAAGCGAGAAGCTCGCGCAGCTGAAGCAATTGAGGCTGGGTGAGAAGCTCGTGAGGAGACTCACGGTCATCGCGCTGCGGGACGATACGGATGAAGCCTCGGATTGTGCGAGTGTCGACAGTACCGTGATGGCGTCGAACGGCTCCCGAGAGACGCGCGCGTGTATCGAGGAAGGAACGGCGCTCGCAACGAAAGCGAAGGCGGAGCTCATCGCCGCCAATCTCCGGTTGGTCGTCTCGATCGCCAAACGCTACAAGCACAGCGGCGTTCCCTTCGCGGATCTGATCCAGGAGGGCAACATCGGTCTCATGAAGGCCGTCGATAAGTTCGACCACAAGAGGGGTTACAAGTTCAGCACGTACGGCACGTGGTGGATCCGCCAGGCGATCGATCGGGCCATCGCGGACCAGGGCCGCACGATTCGCGTTCCGATACACATGCTCGAGACGTGCAAGCGCGTGTTTCGCACGTCGCGACGCATTTGGCAGGAGCTCGGCCGCGAACCCGAGGTCGAGGAGCTTGCAGACGCGACCGAGCTCTCGATCGAGCAGGTGCGGCAGGTGCTGCGGCTATCGAAAACCATCAGCCTGGAGACGCCCATCGGCGAGGAAGGCGATGGCCGGCTCGGCGACATCATCAGCGACGCCGGAGCCCGAGACCCCGAGCAAGGCGCGCTCGATCGAAACCTGCACGACGACGTGGCCGAGCTCCTGTCGACGCTCACCCCGCGCGAGCAGAAGATCTTGCGGATGCGCTTCGGCGTGGGAGAAAAGGACGCTCATACGCTCGAGGAAGTCGGAGCGAGCTTCAACGTCACGCGGGAACGCATCCGGCAGATCGAGGCCAAGGCCCTTACGAAGCTTCGCCGTTCGAGCCGCTCGACCGTCCTCAAGGAGCACTATTGACGACCGATCCGCCTCGCAGTGGCGAGCACGATTCTGCCGTACAAAAGGAGACCTCATGGATCGCCGAATAAGAGGGACGAAGAAGGACCGAGAGGGAAACATCATCTCTCTCTGCAATCCAGGGCAGAGCTGGTCGCCACGACGAACGCAGGACGTCGTTCGCGACATCAACTCCGGCAAGAAGAGCTACTACGTGCAGGAACAAGACCGACGTTCTTACCTGCGGTCGATCTCCGGCGTACTTCAGGCCGGGCCGGACGCCGACGACACGCTGACGCGCTTGCCCACGTGCTGAAGAACCCGCACGGAGCTCGCTCGCGAAAAGAGCGGCTCGTGTAGTTTGCGGAGCGAGCCGCAGACGATTGTGGCGATCTACGACGAAGCGGGCGCGTCCGAGACCTTGCGACTCGAGCCTTTCGAGGTTAAGTTCCGGGGGCCCGTGACGTCGCCCCGTCGTGACCCACTCCTTCGGAGTCGGTCACGGCAGTCTCGAAAGATTGGGTGACTGAACGTTCGCGCGCCGCGCCCGAGGGCCTCAATGTGGAGGCTGCTCCAGAGCTCGGCTTCGACTCATTCGACCTTCAGGCTTTTGTTCGAGGTGTCGGCGCAAATTCGTAGTGAAAGCCTGGGAAAAACCGCATCAATGAGCAGTCGTCTATACGTCGGAAATCTCTCGTACAACACGTCACAAGCAGACCTCGAGGCCTTCTTCGCCGCCGCCGGCGAGGTCCGCGAAGTCGCCATCCCGACCGATCGCGAAACGGGCCAGCCCCGGGGCTTCGGCTTCGTGACCATGGCCAGTGCGTCGGCCGCCACGTCGGCGATCGCGCAGCTGAACGGCTCCATGCTCGACGGCCGCAACCTGAAGGTGAACGAAGCCCAGGAGCGTCCGGCGCGGGGTGGTGGAGGCGGCTTCGGAGGCGGCGGTGGTGGTCGCGGCGGCGGCCGCGGTCGTTACTGAGCGTCTTCCCTTTCGGAAGAAAGCGGGCGTCGAGCCGGCATGCGGAAGCGCGTGCCCTCGGCGCTCGCGTCGTTTCATGCCGAGGACAGGATCCCGGACTTGACCGCGGAACGATCGTTGGTACAAATGTACGCACGATCGTTTGAGCGATTGTTCCAACTCCGGGAAGGTCCCAATGCTCGCCCTGTCCGTTCACGGAATCGAGGATTTTACTCGCAGAATCAATGCGTTGACTCAGCTGCTGGGGAGTCCCGTCCGGCGTCGCGCCTCCGGATGGATCGACCGCGCGAGCTCCCGGGTCAACGCGAACGTCCCGGCGCTCGAGTCGGCTCTGGCACGCCTCGATTCGACGCTTTCACTCCGCCGGATCCTCGCTCGAGTCGTCGAGGTCCGCGCCGAAACCCACGACGTGAACACGTACGTGCTGAAGCCCAACGCGCGCTTCGGAACGTATCGACCCGGCGCTTACGTGACCGTTCATGTCACGATCGATGGTCGCGCGGTGCAACGCGCGTACAGCCTCTCGTCGCCGCGCGATGACGAAGGTCTCATCAGCATCACGGTGAAGCGCGTACCGGGCGGCCTCGTCTCGAATCATCTCGCGCAAGTCCTCTCGAAGGGCGACGTTCTCGAGCTCAGTCCTCCCTCGGGGCAATTCGTCCTCGGGAGCGAACCGAAGGCGCCCTTGCTCATGATCTCGGCCGGCAGCGGCATCACGCCCGTCATGTCCATGCTCCGGCACCTCGTCCGACACGGCTCGAACACCGAGGTTACGTTCCTGCACTTCGCGCGAACGCCGAACGATCTCATCTTCGGCGGCGAGCTCGCGGCCATCGCCGAGCGGACGCCCGGCGTGAACGTTGTCCTGTGCGTCGAAGAAGCCGACGATTCGTGGACGGGGCATCGCGGACGCTTCACGCGGAGCCTGCTCGAAACGGCGCTGCCCGATTTCGTGGATGCCGAGACGTACCTCTGCGGTCCGTCCGGGTTCATGCGAACGGTCATGCAGATGCTCGAGGCCGCAGGAGCCGATTTCTCGAAGCTCCGCTACGAACGCTTCAATTCCGAATTCGACGCCTCGGCGTTCCTGGAAAGCTCACGAGTCATCCGCTTCGCGCGTTCGGGCGTCGAATCGCTCTCGAATCGGCCGCTCACGGTGCTGCAAGAAGCGGAAGCTCGCGGCTTGAAGGTCGCGGCAGGCTGCCGCGCCGGAACTTGCGGCACCTGTCGCTGCAAGAAGCGGAAAGGCGTCGTCTTCAATACCGCAACCGGCTCTCTATCCGGCGACGGAGAAGAAATGATCGCGCCGTGCGTGTCCGTCGCGCAGGGCACGATCGAAGTCGATCTGTAATAGCCACCAATTTCGAATACTCGAGGTGAACCGATGCAAGCCACCACCGCAGTCGACCTGGAAGCACTCCGGGCCGACATCGACGCGCTCCGCGCGCGTGTCACCGCCGAAATAGGCGAAGAGGACGCCGAGTACATCAAGAGCGTGCGCCTCGTTGCACGGGCGCTCGAGGTATGCGGGCGCACGCTGATTCACGTGAGCCTCGAGCCGGTCGGTTTCGGGCTCGGGATTTTCGGGCTCGGATTGTACAAGATCCTGGAAAACATGGAGCTCGGACACAACGTGATGCACGGCCAGTACGACTTCATGGAAGATCCGACGCTGGACTCCAAGACGTACGAGTGGGACCTGGTCGGTACCGCGAAGACGTGGAAAAAGGCTCACAACGTCACCCATCACACGTACACCAACGTGCTCGGCAAAGACGACGACTTCGGATACTTGTTCTTCCGTCTGTCGAGCGACCAGGCCTGGAACCCGAGCCATCTGCTCCAATACGTGGTGAACCCTATCAGCGGGCTCTTCTTCGACCACGCCGTGTCGTACTACCACGCGCGGCCGTCCGAGTACCTGACGGCTCCGAAGGGAACGATGGAGCGCCGAACGCAGGTGCGCGAGATGCTGGGCGATTGGTTTGCGCTCGCCCGGAAATCGGCACGGCAGTACGCGAAGGACTACGTGTTCTATCCGGCGCTGGCCGGCCCGTTCGCGCCAAAGGTGGCCTTCGGCAATGCGCTCGCCAACGGGCTGCGCAACGTCTGGTCGTACGCCGTCATTCACTGCGGCCATCTCACCGAAGCAACGCGCACGTTCGTCGAGGAGGACCTGAAGGGCGAGACGAGGGGGGGCTACTACCTCCGTCAAATTCTCGGCTCGAGCAACATCGACGGGGGCCCCCTCCTCGGCATGTTCACCGGACACCTGAGTCATCAGATCGAGCACCACCTGTTTCCGGACATCCCCGCACGCCGCTACCGCGAGATGAGCACGGAGGTTCGGCGGATCTGCGACAAGCACCACATTCCGTACAACACGGGGAGCTTCGGAAAGCAGTTCAAGAGCGTCCTCCGCGCCCTGGTCCGGTACTCCGTACCGAACGCGCCGAGCGACGAGGGCAGGCGCGGCGCACGGGTTTTGGACCTCCCGCGGAGGGCTGCTGCATTCAGCGCCGCCGCTGTGTAAGTTCACCCTCTCGAGACAGGGCGTCGTGCGGCTCAATCCCGAGAAGAAAGAGGACAGAGAGCGCGTCGCTCAGGAGCTCCTCCGCGTCACCCTAAGGCTCGCGGCCGCTCACGGCTTCGTGAGCCTCGGGCTGCGTGAGGTCTCTCGAGCCGCCGATATCGCACCGACATCGTTCTACCGGCACTTTGCAGATATGGAGGAGCTCGGCCGTGAGCTCATCGAGAGCCTCGCCGGACCGTTCATCGCCGACTGGATAGCCAGCGCCCGCGCGAACCGACCGCAGACCGGAAACTTCGCTTTGGCCGTTGCGAACCGAGCGACCGCGAGCGCTGTAGAAGATCCCGATCTGATGCGCTTCATTCTCGCGGAGCGCGTGGGGGCCATCCCTGCATTTCGCGCCGCGCTGGCCGCGAAGCTTTCGAGCATCTCCGCTGCCGTCGCCGATTCCGTGACAGCCGAGACGTCTGCACCGGCCCGGCCCGACCTCCCCGCCGTTGCCCACGCCATCGTGGTGTTGATCCTCGGCGCATGCGGAGATCTCCTCGATGGGGGCGCGGCGCATGCACCTCTGATTTCCGAGCGCCTCGCCGCTCAGATCCGTTTGCTGCTGCCCGGGGCCGCGCGATCGAAAGGGGGAAAGTGAGCGATCTCACGGAAGCACTGCTCGACGCTCACGTCGCGTACGAGAGCGCCAGGCTTCGCGGGAATGCGCTCGCGACTCTGATCGACGAACGCGTGGCTGCCGCCTTCGCGTGGTTCGAGGGAGTGGAGCTCAACCAAGTCATGACCCCCGAACGGATCATCGGGGTCATCCAGCGCTATGCGATCGAGTTCCGCATCAGCGGCGGGATCACGGAGCTCGCCGGGGAGATGGCCAACGTCGTTTTCTCCTCGAAGGCCAGCAGCGCGACACGAGTCGGAGACCTGGTCAGCGCGCGCTCGTACGAGGAATTTGCCGATAAGATCGTAGCACTCGAGGGCGCTCAGCGAGAGATCATCCGCTATCTCACCCAGAGCGCGGCATTCGGTACGCTCACGTCGCGTGTAGTGTCGCGCATCGCACTCGACCTGGTCTTCCGTAAGGACGACGCGCAGAGCGCGTCGATGCTGAAGGAGTTGCTGATCTCTTTCGGACGAACGGCATTCCCCGATTTAGAGCAGCGATTGGGCGCGGCGCTCTCTCGGTACATGGATCGGCATGCGGCGCGCTTCACCCGGCACGGCGAGAAACACCTGCTGCAAGCCGTCGATCGAGAATGGGTGCGCCAGATGGCGGACGAGATCTGGGACGCGTTATCGAAAAAGCCTCTGGCGGACGCGACGACCACATTCACCTCGCAGGATCTCGAGGATTTCATCGTGCTGGGCTACGAGTTCTGGCTGAAGTTCAGGAAGACTCCCTACTTTCTCGCCGTCGTCACCGATGTCGTCCACCACCTGTTCGAAAAGTACGGAGACGAGAGCCTGGCGTCGCTCATCCTCGACATGGGCGTGACCGAAGGAATGATCGCGAGCGAGCTCCGAACGTTTCTGAGCCCACTTCTCGATCACGCCTCCCGCACGGGATTCCTCGAAAGCGAGCTCCGTGCAATCCTCGGGCCGTTCTATCGCTCCGAGGAAGCCCTCGCCGTCCTCAACGCTCACCGCCGTTGAGGGGCAGTACCCCGAGAAGGCCCGCGTTCATTCGACGCCGACAAGAGCGCCAAGACGTCGCTCGCGATAACGCAGCCGAGCGGGAAGACATGTGAAACCTACGAGCCATCTTCGTGGCCCAGTGATCTCGGCCAGCGCGGCCTGTGCGATGTCAAAGCGCTGATACTTCGTTCGCGCTTACTTCAGCGTGATCTTCACGATCGTGCCGTGGCTGGGGTGGTCGAAGGTAATGGTGGCGTAGAGGGTCGCGCCGTCGACGACGAGGTCGTAGGGCTGTAGCTGCGCCGCGATCGTCGTGGGCGTTCCTCCTGCGATCGGGACGCTCATGAGAGAACCGTTCGTCATCGTCAGAGTCTGCTGGCCCCAGTCGTTCCAGTAGACTTGGGTCGAATCGATGGCGAGGTCGAAGACGGTGTTCTGGCCCGTCGCAAGGGTGACCGGCGATCCGCCGGCGAGAGGAAGTTTCATGACCGTGCCGTTGGGCTTGGTCGTCTCGCCCTGGTTTACCCAGTAGAGGTTCGTCCCGTCGACCTTCAGATCCAAGGGGATGCTCTGGCCCGTCGCGAGGACCGTGGTCTCGCCCCCGCCGATCGGGGTCTTCATGACACTGCCCGTGTTCAGCGGCGATCCACCGTCCGGCGATTCTTCGCTGGTCCAATACACGTAGGTCGCGTCGACCGCGATCCCGCTCGTCAGGCCTCCCTTGTCCTCGGCGACCATCAGGGGCGTCCCTCCGCCCTTCGGGACTTGCCAGACGGCGTCGCCGTCGGTCCAGTACACGTTGTTCGCGTCGATCGTCATGTGGTGCGGGGTGCCGCCGCCGGTGGAAGTCGCGAGCGTGACCGGCGTGCCCCCACCCAGCGCGACCTTCATGACGTCGCCCGGCGGATCGAGGATGCCAAAGTCGACCCAGTAGACGTCGGTGGCGTCGACCGCAATGCCGCCCGGCGACGCCAACCCGGTCGCGAGCGTCGTGACCGTGCCGCCAGCGATCGGAACCGACAAGACGGTGCCGTTCGGCGTGTCGCCGCTGCTGCCGTCCCCGTCGTCGGTCCAGTAGACGTTCTTCCCGTCGACCACAAGGAATTGCGGATCCGGACTCGTAGCGAGCGTCACCATGTCGCCGCTGCTACCGTCGCCGGCGCTGTTGCCGCTGCTACCGCCGCTGGCGCTGCTACCGCCGCCGGCGCTGTTGCCGCTGTTGCCGCTGCTGCCGCCGCTGGCGCTGCTGCCGTCCGAGGAAGACCCCGACGAGCCTCCCGAGCTGCTGGTCGACGCATCGTTCCCGGCGTCGGAGCTGCCATGCCCCGAGCCGCCGCCACCGCCGTTGCACGCCGTCGCGAGGACGAGAAGGAGCGACGAAGAGGGACCCAGTAGAGATGTCTGGCGCATGATCCCCGATTGGACGGCGCTTCGGTTGCGGCTGCAAGTGTGAGTCTGAGTTCCCACGCAAAGCCTTGCATCGACGACGGAATCTGTACATCGGCTTGCACAGCCATTCGTCGAGTCGTGTCGTCGCGTGCACGTGCGCTGCCGGCCGTTCGCGGTGTCGTGTTGCCTTTCTCGGTGTTTTGCGGGGGACGCGATGCTCGTCGTTCGGGCACGTCGTTTGCTCAGCGGCGACCAGCCCCGCCTGCGCGCGAGCGCGGTAGGGACGCGAAGGAGCAAACATGAACGCCAGTTTTGGACTCGGTGCCGCACGAAGAATCGGTGGGTCGTCGCGCGCTCGTAGCGTCGCCATTCTCCTCGGCGCGCTCGCCGCCGTTTTCGTCATCGCCGAGCGCTCGGCGCACGCCGACCTGCTCAGCCTCGAACGCTGGGCGACGAATCAGGGCGGCTGGGTGTCGTCGGCGACGTGGCTGTCGGGCGACTTCGACGGGAACGGCAAGACGGATCTCGCGTACCTATGGGTCGTCCCGGGCATCCAGGTGCTCGATGCATCTCCCTTTAGCTTCCTCGCGGGAAGCGCGAGCGCAGCGGTGATGATGGACCTGCACTTGTCGTGCGACAACGGTTCCGTCCCGTGCCCCGCGGGAGTGCCGAACGCGAATCAAGAAGGGGCGTTCGTCGAACAACGCGGAGGCGGGACCACCCAGGTACAGACGCCGTCGCTCGACGACTGCAACGGCGCGACCGGCAAGTGCCAGTGGCTCTCCGGCGATTTCGACGGCGACGGGAAGACGGATCTCGCATTCGTCGCAGCCATCAAAGGTCAGATCTCGATTTGGGTTGGGCAATCCATCTCGCCGGGTCCATCCGGCCCGGGCCTGTTCTCGTTTTGCCAGTGGGCCAGCCAGCAAGGGGGTTGGCTGAGCCAAAGCACCTGGCTCTCGGGCGACTTCGATGGAGATGGCAAGGACGATCTCGCCTATGTCTTCAATCTCGGCGGTGGAACGATCAGCATCGACGTTCACAAGTCGCTCGGGAGCTGTCAGAACGGCGCCGGGTTCTCGTCGAGCCGATGGGCGACGAACCAGGGCGGCTGGGTCAGCCCCGGGGCCTTCGTTGCCTCCGACTTCGACGGCGATGGCTTGCTCGACATCGGGCTCGCGTGGGACGACGGGGGCAAGATCGATCTCGACGCCCACCTCTCGACGAACCCGGGGTTCATCTTGCAGCGCTGGGCGACCGGGCAAGGCAATTGGATCAACGGCAGCCAATGGACCTCCGTGCGCGGGCGAATGAATACGCGCGACCGGGTCGGCGGGGTCAGCATGATCTCGGGCTTCTTCACGAGCGGCCCCGGGACGGGGATCGGCACTCCGGGTCTCGGAGATTTCGTCTATGCGTTCAACGACGGGGGCAGCATTTCGATCGACGGCCACCTCGCCGACACGAACGTGTTCAATTACGGGCAGAGCGAGGGAGTGTTCAATCTCCAGCGCTACGCGACTCGACAAGGCACCTATCCCCAGAACGTCGTGTATCTCGGGGGTGACTTCAATGGCGACACGGTCGGCGACGTCGCCGATGCGTTCGCGGTGAACGGACAAATCGACATCGACGTTCACCGCGGCAACTGCAGCGGGCCGCTCGACGCGAACGGAAATTGCTGCCCTGCCCTCGACAACGCATGCAATGGCGTGTGTTGCTTCGGCACCTGTGCCTCCGGTTCGGGCAGCACGAACGGATGCTGCCCGTACGGACAAACCTGCACCACGACCCCGTTGCCGCCGCCGAGGTAGATCACGAGCTGAATTCACGGGCGCTCGGGCGCGCCCGCGACGCGGCACAGTTTGGCACAGGTTTTAGTGCGCGCTTAATCACCCGGAACCATTGAGGATGACTGAGCTGGACCTCTGGCTCAGTCATTGCTTTTCCCGAACCCGCGGCACACGCGGTCGTCGAGGAATGCACACAATGGCAATCGGCAAACAGAACCATTCGCGGGGAACGTCGAAGCGGCGCGGGCTCGGTACCTGGGGGTGCTTGCTGCTTTCGTTCGCGGCGGGCGTGGGTGCTTGCACGGGCTCGGACGGATCGGCAACACGCACCGTCGGCAAGACGGACAATCCCTCGAACGGGATCGTTCAGGTGGACGAGGCGAACCTCACTGCCACCGTCGCCGGAGGCGAGCTCCGTCTGGACATTCCCGTGACCCCGCTCCGAAACACCGCGAACGGCGAGCTCAAGGTGAGCATGATCTCGGTGGACGGCACGAAGACGCTCGAGACCGTGTCGGTGTCCTACGACGTGAACGCCGCCCAGACCCTGCACACGACGCTGCGCGTGCCCGCTGACATCGCCGGCCAGGCCGATTGGGTCAAGTACAGCGTCCTCATCACCGACGACGCCAGCACCGAGCTGCGCGTCACGAGCAGCGCGCTCCGCGTCGTGAAGCCGTATGAAGTACGCCTCGAAGGGCCCGCGACCGTCTCGAGCAATAAGACGGTAACGTACCGCGTCCGCGCGCAGCAGCCGATGACGCTGTCGCCGCTCGGCGGCGTCCCCGTCGAGCTCGATCTGACGAACGGCGACAAGACGGTGAAGACGCTGACCGCGACGACAACCGACACCGGCGACGCCGTGTTCGACGTCGCCGTCACCGACACCGGTTCGTACAGCCTCGCGGCCAAGACGAGCCAGCAGGGGACGACCGCGGTCGTGTCCGGCGCCGTCACCGTCGCGGCGCCCGACCAGAAGGTGCTGCTCACGACGGACAAGCCCATCTACCAGCCTGGACAGACCATCCACCTGCGGACGCTCGCGCTCGAGCCCCCCGACAACACGCCCATCGCCAAGCAGACCGCGACGTTCGAAGTGGAGGACGGCAAGGGCAACAAGGTCTTCCACGAGGACGTCTCGACCGACGCCTACGGCGTCGCGTCGGACGACTTCGTCATCGGAAACGTGGTCAACGAGGGGACCTACAAGACGCGGGTCGCCGTCGCCGGCGTCGTCACCGAGAAGACGGTGAACGTATCGCACTACGTGCTGCCGAAGTTCAACGTCTCGGTGAGCGTGGACCACCCCTACTACACGGCGGGCCAGACGGTGACCGGCACCCTCGACGCGGAGTACTTCTTCGGCAAGCCGGTGGCGAACGCCGACGTGAAGATCGACGGGTACACCCTCGACATCGGACAGACGGCCTTCCAAGAGGTGGTCGGCAAGACGGACGCGAACGGCAAGATGACATTCAACGTGACGTTGCCGTCCACGCTCGCCGGGCTCCCGCTCGAGCAAGGCAACGCGGTCGCCACCCTGCAGGTGACGATCACGGACACCGCCGGCCAGGTCCTCACCAAGGACACCACGGTGACGGTGGCACAGAACGCCGCGTCGCTCACCGTCGTGCCGGAGTCGACCACGCTGGTCGCGGGGCTCGAGAACCGGCTTCAGATCTTCGCGCTCGACCCGCTGGGCGCCCCGGTCGCGAACGCCAAGGTGAAGCTCGGCATCGGCACCACGTCGCTCGATCTACAGACCGACGCCTTCGGGCACGCAGAAGCGCGCGTCACGCCGGACGCGGACACGACCACGGTCACCGCCGCTCTCACGCCGCCCGGTGGCACGACGATCAGTCGCACCTTCACGTTCGGCGAGCAGGCTGGACAGGAACACGTGATCGTCCGCACCGACAAGAGCGTCTACGACGTGGGCGACACCGTCACCGTGCAGGTCATCGGCTCGAAGAGCGAGGCCCACGTCTATGTCGACTGGTTGAACGAAGGTCAGGCCGTCGACATGAAGACGCTGGATCTGACGGACGGTTCGGCCACCTACACTGCGACCCTCGACGCGTCGCTGCTCGGCTCGAACCGGGTCGAGGCGTACATCGTGGACGACGGCGGCAACGTCGTGCGCGCCGGGCGCACCCTGTTCGTGCGCGGGAGCTCCTCGCTCGACGTCACCGTCACCGCGGACAAGGACTCCTACACGCCGGGGGCGTCCGCTTCGCTCACCTTCTCCGTGAAAGACGAGTCCGGCAAGCCCGCCGTCGCCGCCCTCGGCGTCCAGATCGTCGACGAGGCCGTCTATTCGCTGGTCGACGCGCAACCAGGGCTCCTGAAGTCGTACTTCGAGCTCGAGGACGCCTACTCGACGCCGACCTACGAGCTCGACGCGCCGCCAGGTTCGCTCTCGGCTCTGCTCTTCGACAAGACACGGAGCACCGATCAGAACGCGAACGCCGCCGCACAGGCCCAGACCGAGGCGACGCTCGCCGCCATCGGCGGATCCATGGTGACCGGCATCGAGGCCGGAAGCTTCGCCAAGGTGATCACCGACGCGACCACCGATCTCGCCCCGTACTTCGCGACGCTGAAGACGAAGCTCACGCCGGTGCTCACGGCCATCGCGAAGCTCGAGATGCAAACGCTCGAGTCCCAGGGCTGCTCGGCCCAGAGCTACTACTGCTCGTCCTTGAACACGGACTTCATGACGGCCCTCATCCGCCGGATCGGGAATGACCTCCTCGCGTCGGATTTCTGGGGCAACGCGTTCACCACGAGCTCGACCGGCTCGTATCCCATCTCCCTGGTGCTCACGAGCGATGGACCCGACGAGAAGCCGGGCACCGCGGACGACCAGACGATGACCTTCGTCGTGACCGACCTGGGCATCCCGAGCGCCTCCTTTTCGGTGCCCGAGCTCGGCGCCGCCGAGCCGCCGGAAGCCGCCGCGAATGGCGCCGCCGGCGCGGGCGGCACGACGTCAGCGACGACCGCACCGGCCGGCAACGGAACCATGACGAGTCAACCCCGCGTGCGCAGCGATTTCCCGGAGACGCTCTACGTCAATCCGGAAATCATCACCGGCTCGGACGGGACCGCCAAGGTGTCGCTGGACGTCGCGGACAGCATCACGACCTTCCGCGTGACGACGCTCGCGAACAGCGCGGCCGGCAAGCTCGGCGGCGGCCTCGGGAGCCTGAAGGTGTTCCAGGACTTCTTCGTCGACGTCGCGTTCCCGTCGACGCTCACCCGCGGCGACGAGGTACAGGTCCCCATCACCGTGTACAGCTACCTCACCACGTCGCAGACGGTGCATCTCACCTTCGACGCGGGCTCCTGGTACACGCCCCTCGGCGCGACCAGCATGGACGTGCCGGTCGACCCCGGGCAGGTCCTCGGCGTCAGGTTCCCGCTTCGCGTCGAGCAGGTCGGACAGCAGACGCTCACCGTCCACGCGACGACGGGCAGCACGGCGTCCGACGCCGTGGCGCGCACGGTGAGCGTCGTCCCCGACGGCAAGGCGTTCCCCGAGACGCACTCGGCGGCGCTCGGTGCCGGCACCCGGACGGAAAACGTCACGTTCCCGCCGAACGCGGTGCCCGGCTCGCAGAAGCTCTACGTGAACGTGTATCCGACGTTCCTCTCCCAGGTCGTCCAGGGGATGGACAGCATCTTCAGCGTCCCGAACGGCTGCTTCGAGCAGACCACCTCCACGACGTGGCCGAACGTCCTCGCGCTCACCTACATGAAGCAGACCAACCAGGTCACGCCCGACGTCGAGCTGAAGGCGGAGTCGTACATCAACGCGGGCTACCAGCGCCTCCTCACCTTCGAGCACCCGGGCGGCGGCTTCTCCTGGTTCGGCACCCAGGATCCGGCTCCTTACCTCAGCGTCACCGCGCTCGGGGTCATGGAGTTCGCCGACATGGCGAAGGTGCACCCCGTCGACTCCGCGATGATCGATCGGACGAAGACCTGGCTCATCGGCCAGCAGCAATCGGACGGCTCGTGGCCTGGTGACAAGTCGGAGTTCTTCGACATCGAGACGAGCGCGTCGCGAAACACCGCGTTCGTGCTGTGGGCGCTCGCGAACGCCGGCGACACCGGGCCGGAGCTCTCGCGCGGGATCGCCTACCTGAAGACCCAGATGACGAAGGGCGCGCCCGACGGCTACACGCTCGGGCTCGTGGCAAACGCCTTCCAGGTCGCGGCCCCTTCCGACCCGATGGCGGCCGACCTGCTCTCGCAGCTCGACGGCATGAAGCAGACCGACGGCAGCAAGGTGTCGTGGGACTCGGCCGGCACGGAGACGAGCTTCTACGGCGCGGGGAACGACGCCGCCGTGACGACCACCGCGATGGTCGCATATGCCATGCTGCTCGGCGGCGGCTACACGGACGACGTGCAGGGCGCGCTCGAGTACCTGGCGGCTTCGAAGGACCCGAACGGCAATTTCGGCTCGACCCAGGCCACCGTGATGGCGCTGCGCACCCTCGTGCTCGCCGCCACCAAGGGCACCGACGTCGCGAGCGGCTCGCTCGCGGTCTCGGTGGACGGCACTCCGTTCACCACCTTGACGCTCGGCAAGAACGACGCCGTGATGACCACCGTCGACCTCACGAAGTACGCCGTCTCCGGGGCGCACGCCGTCGAGCTCGACTTCAGCGGCAAGGGCCAGCTGAGCTACAGCATGGTCGATTCCTACAATCTGCCGTGGTCGGCGGTGCCGCCGGACACCGCGCCGCTGTCGGTCACCGTCACTTACGACAAGACGTCGCTCCACTTGAACGACACCGCGCTCGCGACGGTCAACGTCACCAACACGCAAACCCAAACCGCGAACATGCTGCTGGTCACGGTCGGCGTCCCGCCCGGCTTCTCCGTGAAGACGGACGACCTCGATGCTTACAAGGCGAGCGGCGCTCTCAGCCAGTACGAGCTCACCGAGCGTCAGCTCACGCTGTACGTGAACCAGCTTGCTGCGGCGGGCATGACGACGTTCTCCTACCACCTGGTAGCGACGATGCCGGTGACCGCCGTCGACGGCGGCGCGCAGGCCTTCCTCTACTACGACCCCACCAAGAAGGGCGCCGCGGCGCCCCAGACCTTCACCGTCACCGACGGCTGAGCGATCGAACCGGGGCCGCGTCCGCGCTCTTCAGCAATCGCGGCGTGCGCCACCATGGCTGAGACGACGCGCCACCCGCTCTTTCGGCTCGGCCGCGGCGCCGGACGCACGCTCGCGTACGTCTTCGATTTAGGCAACGAGCTTCGGCATCGGATCGACGTTCTCGACGTGAGGGACGTGCCACAACCGCTCGCGGTCCCGACGCTCGTCGAGGCGATCGGTGATGCGCCGACGCAGTACGAGCGCACCCCCGACGATCTCGACGACGCCGATCTTGATGACGACGAGACTTTCGTTCGAGATCCCGAGCTCGAGGCGAAGGTGAGGACCCTCCAGCCCGTTGCCAGGCGCCTCGACGCCGCGACGAGTACAGCGAACGCTGCCGACTGGGACCTCTCGGCAGCCGTGACGGCCGCGCTCGAACTCGCCTCCGGTCTCGCCGGAAACCGCGAGCTCCTGGACGAACTCGACGACGTCGACGCCTGCGGTCTGATCGACAAGCTGCTCGGTCTGCCTTTCGCTTTGGCTCGCGCCGGCCGGATCGAGGACGCCGAAGCCATTGCCCGCGCGTCGATCGATTCGACCGGCGCTTCGTGCGCGGACTGCTCGAACCACGCGCTCTTTCAGAACGCTCGCTTCTCGATAACCCGGCCATCTGCTCTCGGGCACGCATAGCGCACCCAGTTCTCGTGGATGCCAGCGGCATCCGCACGTAGCGTGATTTCCAATTGTTCGTCAGCGCCACGAAAGCCGCACTCGACGTCCACGTACGTTCCGCCACGGCTCTTTTGCAGCAGATCCCAACCCGCCCAGCTGAGCTCGAGCGGCACCGCTGGATGCGCCGCGGTCCCTAGGACGTGCAGCCAGGGCATCGAGCGCGAGATCCCGACGGCGACGTAATGGTGAAACGCGCACCCCGCGCCGCCAACTGGAAGGACGAACTCGGTGGCGCGGCCGTCGCGATCGTAGTCGTGCAAGTCCATTACGGTGACCCGCGGTCGCGCACGGACAACTGCCTCGTCCACTCCGTCGCCGGTTTCGTCACCAGCTTGTGTCGACCACGTCCTCAGGATGGCTTCGTTCAGTCCGTGCGTCGGTAGGTCGAGGCCGAAATGGCCGTCGAACAATTCTTCCAGGGGAAACACATCGTCCAAGACGCCGGGACGAGAACGGATGAGGTCGGCTTGGCCGCGCCGCCCGAACATGAACTGCGAGCACGAACAGCTCCACCCGAAGCACGCGACCGCGGGCTCGTGCCGCCACTGAATGCGCCAGTTTTCGACGACGTTGCCGACACGAACGTCCCGTTCCTCGTGCACCGTTGGCTGGGGCGGCGCGGAAGCGGGCGGAACCGGAACCCGCAGCGTGAGCACGCGGCCACTGGGTAGAGGGGCATGTCGCGGTTCGCGCGGAGCGTGGGCCCAGCCGAAGGAAAACGACGAGACGCACGGACGCGCCATCGATACGCCTATGACCGCGTCCACGACGGTGAACAACGGCACGTCCTCATTCGCGAGGACCGTAAGCTCGCAGGGTGCTCCCCGCCAGGTGGAAGTCAGGAAACTCTGGAGCTGGTCGCCAACATGCTCGACGACATCCGACTGTCGGTGCATCTCGGGCACCGGGGCGGCACCCGAAACCTCGACGAAGAAGGCATCCGTCCGCAGGGTAAGTAGAAGCTCCTCTCGGTCCGGCACCGGCGGGGCTCCTGACAGCCTGAGGACATTCTTGCCCCGCGCGATATCAATAGCGTCGAAGTCCGCTCGTGCCGCGGTGAGAAAGTCCAAGAAGCTCGCGGTCGGAATGTCCGTGGTCAGCTCGAGAGTAGCTGAACCCGTCGAGCTACGAGGAATCGCACTGAGCTTCGCCGGCCACTCGTTCGGAGAAAAGACGGCCGCCATAACGTCCCGCGATGCGGATGTGAACGGCAACGGGGATGCACGCTCGCCGGGGGACGGCGCTGGAACCTCGGCGGATCTGGGTATCCCGCCCGAGCACGCGGTGACTACCGATCCAAGCAGCGCTAGCCGGCGCATGGCTGTCTGAACGCCAAATTCCGGATCCGAATTCTGCCTTGCGACGACGCAGAGGTCCATCCCGGACGCATCTCGAGAACGCCACGCGACGGCTGTTCCACGAATAGCGGACACACGGGGCGAGGAAGCGCCGGTTGGCCGCTGTGAGTGCCGGTGGCGAACGCCGGAGAGCAAAACCGTCATCGGGATGTCGAGCATCGTCGAGAAGGCTGTGCCTCCGGCCACCAGCGGCGGCGCGAACCAATTGCCCGGCACCCGGAGCCTTCATCAGGGTGCGATCCGGATCAAGTCTTCGACGAAGCGCACTCCGGGCGTTTGCCGGGCGGCGCCCAGAATGGCTTTCTTCTCGGCCAATGTGGGGACCACGCCGGCGACGGTAACCCGACCATCGTGAACATCGATGTTCAGATGCATCGCCTCGCGGTGCGCGTGGCGCACGATTGCTTCTTCAATCGACTTCCGGACGTCGTGCGGCAGGACCTTCGGCACCCGGATCTGTATCTCGTTCGTGACCCCGCGGACGCCGGGTAGATACTGGATTGCCTCCTCCGCGTCTTCTTTCTCGCTGAAATAATCGACTTCTCCTTCGAGCTCCACCCAGCCGTCGGAGACCGTGGAACGAATCCAGCGCTCGGGCACAAGCACGTGAGATTCGAGGGCATGCCGGACGGACGCAGCGATGTCCGCATCGGTTCGAACGCCAGCGGCGCGCACGACGAGCTCGTTCGCGACGTCGAGTACGTCTGCGATCCGGTGAGCGGCCTTCTCCGCGCTCAGGACCTGAGCGTAGTTGTCCATAGTGCCGACGAGCGTGACGACACCGCGGTCGACGGAAACTCCGATCTTGTTCTCGTCGACTCGAGTGTCCCATTTGAGCTCTTGAACGACAGCCTGTTTGATCTCCGTGTCCGACTTTTTCACGATTACTCCTCCGACCTCGCTCCAGATCGTGATCTGTTCTTCAAGCCTCGCTCAAGTCGAGTCTAGATGTTGGCGCCCTCACAGCGCCGTGCCATCCAGCCATCTCTTGAGCCCGCTGACGGCGCGCCTGGCGTGCGCCAACGCCGCTTGCTCCTTCATGTGCTCGTTCGAGATCAGAAACGATGCCGCCCTCGCGATCATCTGTTCCTTCGTCAGGTTCGGATCGGTAAAGTGCCCGTTCTGGTAACAAAACGAGCAGTAATCGCCGCTCGCACCGCCAGTCGCCGTCGTTCCACGCTGCTCGGGGCGCTCGATGGGCATCCCGCAGCTCTGACAGATCCTCGACGGCGCGCGTTCCTGTAGGTTTTCCATGGATGTGTTTCTTTCGAACGATCTCTGCTGTCGAGGGAGGTTCTCGTCGCCCTCGGAGCCTAGCCGAGTGCGGAGCAACGAACGTGCCGGCGCACGTCCAGGCCAGACGACCTGCCGGAGAAGCCCGCGACGCGTACGCCGCTGGGTGCTTGCGCGAGTTTTGCGGTGTACCGCGCAAACGCGGCGGTTTTTTCTGCGACGCCCCCGATGCTCGCGCACGTCCTCAGCGTACCAACGTCGGATAGAGCCATGCGGCAACGGCAATCAGCCCGCAGAGGACGCCCAGCATGACGGCGAAATCGACGCGCAGTCCGATGGCGCCGCCTCCGACCATGAAAAGACGAAGGGCGTCGACGACGTAACTGAGCGGGTTTCCCCGCGCGATGACGCGCAGCCAAGGCGGCATCATCTGCAGGGGATAGATGGCGTTCGAGGCGAAGAACAGAGGCATGGTGAGGACCTGGCCAATGCCCATGAACCGCTCACGCGTCTTCACCAGGCACGCAATGATCAGCGAGAACGTGGAGAACATCGCGGACGCGAGCACAACGCATATGGCCACGCCGAGCAACGACACGGGATCAAAGCGCGGTTTCGCGCCGAGCAAGGCGGCGATGACATAGACAATCGCTGCTTGTGCAAGCCCACGAATGCCCGATGAAACACCTTTTCCGACCACCAGCGCGCTGCGCCAGGCCGGACTGACGAGCAGCTTGTGAAGCGTCCCGAGATCGCGCTCCCAGATCACGGCGATACCGTAGAAGATCGCCGTGAAGAGCACGCTCTGCGCGAGGATACCCGGCGCCATGAAAGCGGTGTAGCTGAGCGCTCCCGTCGGGATGGCGCGAGTGCGAGTGAAGACCTGACCAAATACCAAAAGCCAGAGCGCCGGCTGAACCGAGCGCGTGAAGAGCTCTGTTGGATCGCGAAGCAGCTTGCGCGCCTCCACGGCCGCGACCGCATGAACTTGCTGCGCGTACGTCGCAACGGAGCGCACGCGATCAACCGAGGCGTTGAGCAGTGCGGCGTTCTCGAGCGACGTCACGATATCTGCCTCCCGGCTCCCTGTCGTCGGACGCGTTGAGAATGAACACGTCTTCGAGACGCGAAACGCCGAACCGCGTGCAAAGTTGCCTTACCGAGCCCTTCGAGCGAACGGCGCCGCGATGCAAGATCGCGATCTCGTCACACAAAACCTCGGCTTCTTCCATATCGTGCGTCGTCAACAGAATGGTGGTCTGAGCCCGGGCGCGAAGCTCTTTTAGCCGCGCCCACACGGCCTGCCGAGCGACCGGGTCGAGCCCGATGGTAGGTTCGTCGAGGAACAGCACCGGGGGCCGGTGCAGCATCGCCTGCGCAATCTCGAGCCTGCGGATCATTCCGCCCGAGTAGCCTCGAACCAGGCGATCCGCCACGTCGGCGAGGTCCATGAAGGCGAGCGCGTCTCCGATGCGGCGCTTTCGCTCCGCGCGAGACACCGCGTAAAGACGGGCGGAGAGATACAGATTTTCGCGCCCGGTCAGCGCTCCGTCCGCCGAGACGAGTTGGGGCACGTACCCCGTGGATGCGCGGACCGCACGGGCGTCGGTGAGAATGTCGTGACCCGCAACTTTTGCGGTACCAGAGGTCGGCGGCAAGAGAGTCGTCAGCATTTTGATCAATGTCGACTTTCCCGCGCCGTTGGAACCGAGCAACCCGAAAATCGTTCCGCGCTCGACGTCGAGGTCGACGTGGTCGACGGCGCAAACGCCGCCAAATCGGCGCGTCAATTCACGCATCTCGATGGCCGCGGTCATGAGTCGCCAGAAGCGAGCTCCGTGCCATGTCCTGGTCTACGAAGTGCAGGAACTTCGTCGATCGCCTGCGCATCCTCTGCAAGACAGACGAAGAACTTGCGGGCGACCGATGCGTCGCGCTCCGTGTGCTCGGGTCCGAACCGCCGATCGAGCTCGGCACGTCGAGAACACGGGCATGGTACGTGCAGGCAAGCGCGTCGTGAGACACGTGACCCGTGACGCGCACGCGAAGCTGGTCGTCCCTGCGCCACTGGCTACCGTGACGAACGCAGAGGTTGCGCGCGCGCTGCTCGAGATGTCCCTGTTCCTCGAAATGGCGGACGTCGAGTTCAAACCCCGCGCGTACGAAAAAGCGGCGCACGCCGTCGAAGCTCTCGAAAAGCCGCTGCGCGAGCTCTATACGGTCGGTGGAGCAAAGGCGCTGGACGAAATCCCCGGCGTGGGCGCGGGAATCGTGAAGCGGATCGTGGAGTTGCTCGAGACTGGACGCTGCCACGAGCTCGAGCAGCTGCGGGAGAGGACACCCGTCGATGTCGTCGCGTTGGCGAACGTCGAGGGGCTCGGCCCGAAACACATCAAGGAGCTGTACGACGCGCTGCACGTGCGCACGCTGGAAGAGCTCGAGCACGCAGCTCGGGATGGCCGGATCCGGACGCTTCCGCACTTCGGTGAGAAGAGCGAACAGAAGCTTCTCAAGGGGCTCGCTTTTCTTCGTGAGAGCGAGGGGCGGAGACCCATCGGTTCGGTGTTCGCGCTCGCCTTGGGGATCGAGGCGAGGCTCAAGCGCCTGAAGAAAGTGCAGCGCGTTCAAGTGGCGGGATCGTTGCGGCGACGTAAAGAGACGATCGGCGACTTGGATTTCCTGGTCGCATCGAGCGATCCGGAAGCCATCGCCGCGGCGTTTGCGACGATGCCGGAGGTCGAGCACGTTTACGCGCGCGGCCCGACCAAGACGCTCGTCCGTTTGCGCGCCGGGATCGACGCCGATTTGAGAGTCGTCGACGAGCGAAATTGGGGCGCGGCGCTCTGCTATTTCACCGGGAGCAAGGCGCACAACCTTGCGTTGCGACGGATGGCTCAGGACCGAGGGCTGAAGCTGAACGAGTACGGTCTCTTCAGCGGCGAACGCTCCATCGCCGGGCACACGGAAGAATCGCTCTACGAGGCGCTCGGGCTTCCTTGGATCCCGCCGGAGCTGCGCGAAGACACCGGCGAGATCGAGGCGGCCCAAGACGGGAGCCTGCCCGAACTAATCCCCTACGGCGCGCTGAAGGGTGATCTCCAGGTTCAGACCAGCTGGACCGACGGCGTCGACTCGATGGAAGACATGGCGCTCGCCGCGAAAGCGCTCGGTTTGTCTTACATCGCGATCACCGACCACACGCGGGATTTGCCCATGGCCCGCGGGAACGACGAAGAGCGACTCCTCTCGGAGGTCGACGAGATTCGTCGGCTCGAAGCCCGCGTCGGCGGAATTCGGGTATTGGCGGGCGCAGAGGTGAACATTCGCCGGGACGGCAGCCTGGACATCGCCGACGAGGTGCTGGCCAAGCTCGACGTCGTGGGCGTGGGGATCCACTCTGCCTTTCAGCTTTCGCGCGAAGAGCAAACGAAGCGGATCATCCGGGCCATCGAGAATCCGCACGTGGACATTCTCTTTCATCCGACGGCGCGTTCGTTGGGGCGGCCGCCCTGCGATCTGGATCTCGAAGCTGTCTTCACGGCGGCGCGCCGCACGGGGACGGCGCTCGAGATCGACGGCCATCCGGGTCGCCTCGATCTTCGCGACGAGCACGTTCGCCGGGCGGTCGCGCTCGGGATCAAGCTGGTGATCAGCTCGGACGCGCACGGCGTGAACGAGCTGCGCTACGCGAACGAGTTCGGCGTCGCCGTCGCGCGGCGCGGATGGGCGCGCAAAGACGATGTCTTGAACACTCGCCCGGTGGACGCGCTGCTCTCGGCGTTGAAGTGAAACGGAATTCCAGCATCGAAGCGCGCCTTCGAGCGCTCAAGGACGAGATCCGTCACCACGACCATCTCTACTACGTCCTCGATCGACCCGAGATCTCCGACACAAAGTACGACGAGCTCTACGCGGAGCTCGTCCGGATCGAGAGCGCACATCCGGAGCTCGTGACGCCGGATTCGCCCACGCAGCGCGTGGCCGGTGCGCCGCTTCCGTCGTTTCCGGAGGTGCGGCACCTCGCGCCGATGTTGAGCCTGGAGTCGGTAACCGACCCGGCGGCCGTCGGCAGCTTCGTCAAGCGCGTCGCAAAATCGGTCGGCGAAGGCGTGACCGCGTTCGTCGGCGAGCCGAAGTTCGACGGGTTGTCCATCGAGGTCGTGTACGAAAATGGAGTGCTCGCTCGCGCGGCCACCCGGGGTGACGGCGAGCGCGGCGAAGGCGTCACGCGAAACATAAGGACGATCCGTTCGATCCCGCTTCGCCTTCGAGCAGATCGCGGACTGCCCGAGCTGCTGTCGGTCCGCGGAGAGATCATGATGCCCATCTCGGCGTTTCGCGCGCTCAATGCGAAGCTCACGGAATCGGGCGAGCCGAACTTCGCCAATCCTCGGAACGCGGCAGCCGGGTCGGTGCGCCAGCTCGACGCGCGGATCACTCGGGGACGAAAGCTTCGGGTGTTCTTCTACGACGTGCTCGCGCAGCAAGGCGGCGAAGCGCCGCGCACGCAATCGGAGCTACTCGCTCTGCTGCGGAGGTTCGGGTTACCCACGAACCCGCTGAGCCGGCCGCTGAAGAGCACCGAGGACGTCCTCGAGTACCACCGCTTCATGGCGCAACAGCGCGATTCGCTCGACTACGAAATCGATGGCATCGTCGTGAAGCTCGACGATCTCGCGGCGAGGGTACGGTTGCCTGCCACGACGCGCCACCCTCGTTGGGCGCTCGCGTTCAAGTTCACCCCTCGCGGACAGACTACGGAGATCGTCGACATCGTCGTTCAGGTGGGGCGCACCGGTGTACTGACGCCGGTGGCGGTGCTCGCGCCCGTGTCGCTCGGCGGCGTCACCGTGACGCGCGCGACCTTGCACAACCGTGAAGAAGTGGCCCGCAAGGATCTACGCGTGGGCGATCGAGTGATGCTCGTCCGCGCCGGCGACGTCATTCCGGAAGTCGTCGGTCGAGTCGAGGCTGTCGCCCATCGCAAGGGCGCCGCGCGGTTCGTGATGCCGGAGCATTGTCCCGAGTGCGGGACGCGCCTCGTACGGGAAGGCCCGTCCGATAGGTGCCCCAACGGCCTGAGCTGTCGCGCTCAACTCAAGGGTGCCCTCGAACACTTCGGTTCGCGCGCGGCGCTCGATATCCGCGGCCTCGGTCCGGAAGCCGTCGATGCTCTCGTCTCGGCGGGGCTCGTCAAGAGCGTGGCGGACATCCTCGCGCTCGGGGCCGGCGACTTGGAGAAGCTCGGCGGCTTCGGCCGAAAGTCTGCCGAGAACCTCTCTCGAGCCATCGAGGGCGCGAAGCACCCGGAGCTGTGGCGCTTCATCAACGCGCTCGGCGTTCCGGGCGTCGGTGAGCGGACAGCACGCGATCTGGCAGCACACTTTGGAGATCTGGATCGACTCGTCCACGCGAGCGAATCCGACCTCGTGAATGTTGCGGGCGTCGGCCCCGTGGTGGCTCGAGGAATTCACGCATTCTTTTCCGAAAAGCGGAATCGCGACGTCGTTCGGGCGTGCATCGAACACGGGCTTCAGCCGAACACTTCCGCCCGCGTGCGGCGAACCGGTCCATTCGCTGGCAAGGCCGTGGTGTTCACTGGAACACTCGACGCGATGACACGAGCAGAAGCCGAAGAGCGGGTTCGTGAGAGCGGAGGCAGTACCGGCGACCACGTCGGTCCGAGCACGGATTTCCTCGTCGTCGGAGCGAATCCGGGCTCGAAGCTCGATCGCGCACGAGAGCTCGGCGTTCCGGTTCTCGACGAAGTGCGGTTCCGCTCGCTGCTCGGCTGCTGACGTGGGCGCCGCGGAAGGTGCGCTCATCGCGCATCGATTGCGTTTTCTTTCTCGTTTCAGGTATCGCGCACAGCAGTCGACGGGATTTCCACGGCGTCGTTCGCACCGGCACGCTCATTGCTCGTCGTGAAGACGACTTGGACATCCGCGTGCACGCGCACGAAACGAGAACACCGCAGGGTGCAGGCGCGCGCTTTGGGAGAACAACCATGAACTGGGACCAAATCAAAGGGCAATGGCACCAACTCAAGGGCCAAGTGAAGTCGAAGTGGGGCAAGCTCACGGACGACGACATCACCAACATCTCAGGAAAGAAAGAGCAGCTCATTGGTCGGCTCCAGCAGCGATACGGCATCATGAAGGACCAGGCCGAAAAGCAGGTCGATGAATGGCTTGCGAGGCTGCCGCCACCGCGGGACTCTTGAGCACGACCTTCTTTGAGAAGACGCAGCCGGCGCTCGGACTCCGGCTGCGGCGTGCGCACTGCAAGACGGTGCCCGACGCAGAAATTGCCTGGGCACGCAGCTCGTGCGTGCGCACGCGGACCGCGCTCACCGGCGGCCGGCGGCGGCCGTTGGTCATGAACTTGCTTACACGGCGAGAGGACATCCCAGACGCCGAGTCGCGGAGGATCACATGACGACGTGGGTGTTGGTCGCGAACCGAAATAGTGCACGAATTCTCAATCGCCACGACGGGTATCTGGAAGACGTAGAAAGGCTCGCCTGCACGAAACCATCTCCGCCGGACCCCGAGCTCGCGTCTGTCACGACCCATCCCGCATCGGAGGGTCGTAGCGACGAGCTGGCGGATGAATCAGCCGCCGTTCGACGGCAGACGGCTGCATCCACGTTTGCGCTTCGGCTCGCCGCGCACCTCGAGCGGGCGCGTCAGCGGAGCTCGTTCGAGCGTCTCGTCCTCATCGCTGAGCCGGGCTTCCTCGAGCTCTTGCGAATGTGGCTGAGCAAACACGTGCTCGAGCTGGTCGTGGCGTCGATCGCCACGGATTCGGAGATGACCCAAGATTTCACGCCTCTCGCCAGCGCGACCTCCGCTTGAGTGGCGTGCCGATTGCCGACAGGGCGGCGGCGTGGCTTCGTCGCCCAATAAGACGCGCGTCCAGACGCCCACCGTTCCGAGCGATGCTCGCAAGGCGCGCGTCCAGACGCCCGCTGTTCCGAGCGATGCTCGCTCAGTACTCCGGCTCCGGCGCGGCTCGTGGTTCCGGCTTCTTCTCCGGGACCTCGGTCATCGTCGCCTCCGTCAGGAGCAAGATACCTGCGACGGAGACCGCGTTCTCGACGGCGAGACGCACGACCTTCGTCGCGTCGACGATGCCCGCGTCGACGAGGTCGACGTAGGTGCCGCGCGCGGCGTCGAGGCCGACGTTGCCCTGGCTCGAGCGCATCCGTTCGACCACCACGCCATCGTCCAGACCGGAGTTGCGCGCAATCTGCCGCGTGGGCACCTCGAACGCGCGCCTCAGGATCCGGAAGCCAGCCTTTTCGTCGCCCTCGACCTTGCCTTCCTCTTTCTCGACGGTGGCTGCGGCGCGCAACAGAACGAGGCCGGCTCCTGGAACGATTCCCTCGGCGATCGCCGCCTTCGTGGAGCTGATCGCGTCCTCGAACGCTTCCTTGACGGACTTCATCTCCGCTTCCGAGGCGGCGCCTGCATGGATCACGGCGACGCCGCCCGATAGCTTCGCGAGCCGCTCCTCGAGCTTCTCGCGATCGTAGTCGCTGGTCGTGTCCTTGATCTCTCGGCGGATCCGTTCGCAGCGACCGCGGATCGCGTTCTTCTCTCCTTGCCCGCCGATGATCGTCGTCGAATCCTTGTCGATGACCACTCGTTTCGCGCGCCCGCAGTCCTCCAGCCCGAGGCGCTCGAGACGCGTGCCGAGCTCTGCGGCGATCGTCTTGCCTCCGGTCAGAACCGCGATGTCTTCGAGCATCGCCTTGCGGCGGTCGCCGAAACCGGGGGCTTTGACCGCGGCGCACCCGAACGTGCCCCGGAGCTTGTTCACGACCATCGTCGCGAGCGCCTCGCCTTCGACGTCCTCCGCAATCACCAGCAGCGGCCGCCCCGTCTTGACGACTTGCTCCAGGAAAGGGACGAAATCCTTCAAGACACCAATCTTCTGCTGATGAATGAGGATGACCGGATCTTCGAGCACGCATTCCATGCGATCCGGATCGGTGACGAAATATGGAGAGAGGTACCCGTTGTCGAACTGCATGCCTTCGACGACCTCGAGCGTCGTCTCGGTCGTCTTCGCTTCCTCGACGGAGATCACTCCTTCGTCGCCGACGCGCTGGAATGCATCGGCCACGAGCTCGCCCATCTTCTCGTCGCCGTGCGCGGAGATGGTCGCGACTTGCGCCTTCTCCTTTCGACTCTGTACCGGCCGCGAGACAGCCTTGATCGCAGCTACCGCGACCGAAAGTGCGCGCTCGAGGCCGCGCTTGATCTGGATCGCGCTCGCTCCCGCGACGACGTTGCGCACGCCTTCCGCGTAGATGGCGTGCGCCAAGAGCGTCGACGTCGTCGTGCCGTCGCCGACCGCTTCGCCCGTGCGTTCCGCGGCCTGGCGTATGGTTCGGACTCCGAGATTTTCGACCGGGTCCTCGAGCTCCATCTCCTTCGCGATCGTCACGCCGTCGTCGCAGACGAGCGGCGTCCCCCACTTCTTCTCGACGAGGACCCGCTTCGACTGCGGTCCGAGCGTCACTCGAACCGCGTTGGCGAGCGTCGTCGCGCCCTTCAGAACCTTCTCTCGCGCCTCCGACTCGAACAGAACCTGTTTGTGCGGCATCGCCCGTTCCTTTTTTGCTCCCGGCTCAGCCGCATGGCGGGAGCAAGCGCAGTGCCACTTACCGAGGCCACCTGCGTGGCATTCGCGCGCCTCCGCACGCGCAAACGATTCGCAGCCGCGACGGCTTTGCGCGACCCGAGAAGGTCACGAGAGCGGATGGCCGTTCTCTCCTTTCGGCTCGTGCTCGGTGCCGGCGCTCGATGCGTCCAATTTTCAACGACACCTCCGCGACGACTCGTCACGCTTCGCCCTCGAACGGTTCCAACCCGGTCAGATCCGGCGCGACGATCCACTTATCCTCTCGCTCATCGTATTCGCCGCGTCTTCGAGTAGCGCACTCGAAACAGAGCGCGCGATTTTCACCGAACGGGAAGCTCGCGTCGGCGTCGGGCGCGATCGCCGCGCCACAGTCCGCGCACGTCTCTACGTCTTCCTCGAACTCCTGTTGTTCCATGTTTTCCGCGCTGCACGTGACATGCCGACGAGCGACGCAACAGAGAAACAAGGAGACGTTGGAAAACCCGACCTCGACCAGTTACTCCAAGGGCCGCGTTCCTCCGAGTGCTCCGCGCCGGTGCTCGGCTCGGTGAGCGGCCGCTGGACGCCGGCTGGCTGTGAGCGCCGACGTTCAACGGAACGAGACCTCCGTCGTCGCACACCCCGGGTCGAGTACCTCGACGGTGACCGGCCGATCACGATGAGAATCTTCGAAGGTCGCGAAGAACGAAGTCCAGCTTGTCCTCGAGAAGGTGCTTGCTCGTCGGCGGTCAGCTCGAACCGGCTAGCGGGCGTTTCGAACCCGGACGGCCGCTGGCGAGCGTTTCGCGCTCTCGTTCTTGAGTGGTCCCGCTGCTCGAAGAAATTTTCGTGTCGCGGTGAGGCTCGTCGGTCGCGGCGACGGACTGCGACTGAGTCCGGTCGGGCCGCGCCGTGGCGAGCGGGGATCTGCTGCCGGGCCGTCCTCCGGCCAACGTGTTGGTCGGATCTCTACGTCGTAGCATCTCCAGCGCCGGCGCCGGCTCGGACGGATCGGGGGGACGAAGGAGGAGCTCGAGCCACGGGACGTGCCGTGTCAACGAAAGAAACTCGTCTTCGGTCAGCACCTCGGAAACGACGCGACAGACGATCTGCGCGTGCTCGCGCGCGCGCCCGGCGCGAACCTTTTCGTGACGCTGCACGAGCGCATAGAAGCGTTCCGCGTTCAGCTCGGGCGCGTGCTCTCGAGCCGTGTCCAGGAGCTCGCGGAGCTCCTCCGGCAGTTGCGACGCCAGGGAACGGCGCTCGTCGGACGTGAGCGCAGCGCCGAGCGCCTCCAGCGTCGCAACCACGGCGGCTTCGGCCTCACCCGGCCCGAAATTCGCGAAACCTTCGACCCGCTCGATGAACTCAGCTCGATTCATCATCTCCAAATCCTTCCTATGCCTTCGTACACGGAGGACGATCGGCGACTGCACGCTCTCGCGCGCTCCGCTGATTCGCGTCTCGCGGGAAGTTCGGGCGCACAGTCATTTTTGCATATGACATGCCATACCGACCGGCGGCACTGCTCTCGAGTGGCAGGCGCACGATCCACGGTATGGGGCACGCCTAATGCTTCGACGGAGCGCCGCCTGCGGTGGCCACTCCGTGGCGAGGCGCTCATGACGGATTTTCGAACGCTCCTGGTTCCAACCGATTTCGGCCGGTCGTCGGATGCGGCGCTCGAGATCGCTATCGACCTGGCGAGCAAGTATGGCGCGGCGCTGGATGTGGTGCACGTTTACGAGTTCCCATCCTACGCCTACATGCCCACGGCTCCGCCGCTCGTGAACGCCGTCGAAGAAGCGGCTCACACGCAATTCGATCGAGCGATGCTGCGCGTCGTTGCACGAAAGCGGGACGCGAAAGGGTTCCTGCGCGAGGGCGTGCCTTGGCAACAGATCCTTGCGGTTCAGGAAGAAGTCGGCGCCGATCTCATCGTCATGGGCACGCACGGAAGGAGAGGCGTCTCTCGGACGCTGATCGGCAGCGTCGCGGAAAAAGTGGTCCGTATGTCTCCGGTTCCCGTGCTGACCGTCCACGCCCAGCGCTACAGTTAGCATAGCGCGCACAGGCGGCGTCGCTTGCCGGACGATCGAGCTGAAGAGGAACTAATTTCAGTTTGGAGCTGGGAATGAGCACGCGGCCCCGCTTGCGAGCGCAGGACTTGCGCGCATGACGCCCGGATTGCGCAAGCTTGACGGCTTGGAACGGCACGACGCCTTTTCGTCGAGCGGTACGCCGGTTGCTTCTTCTGCTGTCATGCATCGTCGCGCGCTGTCGTGGGCGCGCTGATTCGTCATGGACAATCACATCATCATCGTTGGCGGCGGCGTGGCCGGTTTGTCGGCTGGCTGTTACGCGCTGAGGAACGGCTACGAGACGACGATCGTCGAGCACAACTCGGAGCTCGGCGGCGTTTGCACGTCGTGGAGACGCGGCGAGTACACCATCGACGGCTGCATTCACTGGCTCACGGGTGGGCCGTACATGAGCCTGTACGAAGAGCTCGGCATCGTGCCGGCGGTCTCGACACGCGTGCTCGATGAATGGGCCACCTATCGCGATGCGTCCGACGATTTTCAGGTATCGTTCACGCGGGATCTGGACGCGCTCGTCACGGATCTACTCCGTGCGTCCAAGGACGATGCCGCCGAGCTCGAGCGCTTGCGCCGCGCGGCTCGGACCTTCGCCGACGTATCTCTGCCGCTCGATGCGCGCGAGGTCACGAGCTTCCGCGGCAACGTGCAGAGCCTCTGGGCCATGCGCGGCGCTCTCCCCACGTTGATGCATTACCGGAAACCGATCGGCGTCTGGACCCAGGAACACCTGGTGAACCCGAGACTGCGGCGGCTCTTCGGGCGCATGTTCCCCGATACCGCACCGGCGCTGCTCGTGTTGATGGTCCTCGGCTACCTCGAAAAAGGGTACTTGTCGCGCCCCGTCGGCGGCACCGCGGCGTTCCGCGATGCTCTCTCGCGGACGTACTTCGAGCAAGGAGGCGAAGCCATGCTCGGCGTGACGGTCGAGGAGATCGTCGTCCGTGATGGCCGTGCTCAAGGCGTACGCCTCGGCGACGGATCGCTGCTGGAAGCAGACGCCGTCATCTCGACCTCGAGCGCGCCGGAGACCGTGCTTCGTTTGCTGGACAGCAGGTACGAGGCGGCGACGACCCACGAGAGACTCCAGAAGTGGAAGCTATTCGATCCCATCGTGCTCGCGAGCTTCGGCGTCGCATCCCCTCAGAAGGACGCACCAGTCCTGCTGATCGTGGATCGCGTCGAGCCGTTCCTCGTGGGGCGGCGTCTTACGGAGAGCATGTACGTGCGCACGTGTAACGACGACCCGTGCTTCGCTCCCGCGGGGCACAGCGTCGTTCAGGCGATGCTCGCGACGGATTACGATTGGTGGGCAAGAGGCCGCTCGGAGTACGACGAGGCCAAGCGCGACGTGGCGGCGACGGTGCTCGAAAAGCTCGACGCCGTCTTTCCGGGCTTGCATGACGCGGTTCGCACCATCGACGTCGCAACTCCCCTCACCTACTGGAACATGGCCCGCTCCTGGCGGGGCGCTTACGAAGGCTGGATGCCGAGCGCGGACTCGTTCTTCAACAACATCAAGAAGAAGCTCGCCGGATTGGATGGTTTCTACATGGCGGGGCAATGGGTCGAGCCCGGCGGCGGCGTTCCCGCGGCTGTCTTGAGCGGTCGCCAGGCGGTACAGCTCCTCTGTCACGACGACGGACATTCGTTCGCGGCCGGACGTTCGTAGGATGCTCTGTCGCCCACGTCCGATACGACGCCGACGCGTCTGTCGCGATGAGTGTGCCCGGCCGGCCCGGCGGCGCTGGCGCCCTGGTTTCGGTGCTTCGACGCAAAGCCTGCGCTGCGACGCACACGCTGCCGCGCGCGAGACCCTCTGCTTCACGGGATCGGCGTCTCGACGTGTGGGGACGAGTGGGCTCGGTGCTTGCTTGACGCAACGGCGCGGGCAGTCAGCTGGCTCGCGAAGGAGAGATGTCATGAACGTAACGAAAGTGATGACGAGTGACGTGGTCACTTGCGCGCCGAGCGACAGCTTGAACCGCGCGGCCCAGATCATGTGGGAGAACGACTGCGGCTTTCTCCCGGTCGTCGAGGACGGGTGTCGTCTCGTTGGAGTGGTGACCGACCGCGACATTTGCATGGGCGCATACACCCAGGGCAGGCCGCTCTCGGACATCGCGGTCGACAACGTGATGGCCCGGCAGATCCAGACCTGCAAGGCCGAGGACGAAATTGCGTCCGTCGAGCGACTGATGCGGGACAACAAGCTTCGCCGTGTTCCGGTCGTCGACGAATCGAGCGAGCTGCTCGGCGTCGTCACGCTCGGAGACCTGGCTCGCTGCTCGCAGGCCGGACCGCTGCAAAAGGCGCTCGGCGGCTTGGCCATCAGTAAAACGCTCGCGAGCATTTGCGAGCCTCGATCTCCGCAGCAGACGAGTGCTGCGGCGCAGTGAAGTCGGCCGCCCATGATCCGCGAGAGGATGTCCCTGGAGGCGGCCCGAAGTCGAACCCAGGGATGTCCGTCCACCGACAGAGTTCAGAGATGACCGAAACGACGCCCATGCTCCGTGCCGTACGAGCAGAGGAAATGATGACCGCTTCCCGTCCGGGCCCGCCGGAGGCCGCTGTCCACCCATCATTGCCGGAAGCCGCCCTTCGAAGGCGGTGTGATCCCGAAACGCTCGGCTTTCGAACGACCGAAGAGCTCGAGGATCCGGAGAACCCATTCGGTCAGGAGAGGGCGACGAAGGCGCTCCGCCTGGCCATCGATATTCGACAACCCGGGTACAACGTGTACGCGCTCGGCGAGAGCGATCTCGGGATGCACGAGACGGTTCGCGGCATTCTGCTCGAGCACGCGGCGTCACAGCCGGCCCCGCCGGACTGGGTCTATGTCGAGAACTTCGCGCGTCCCGGCGAACCGCGCGCGCTCTCGCTGCCGTCGGGAACGGGTTCGCGTTTTTTGGCCGACGTGCAGAAGCTCGTCGACGACCTTCGTGTCGCCGTGCCCGCGGCCTTCGAAACGCGCGAGTACGCGACGAAGCTCGAGGAGATCCAGCAAGAGTCGCAAGATAGGCACCAGGCCTTATTCGGCGAGATCGAGTCGGCCGGAGCGGCGAGAGGCGTCGCGGTCATCCGCTCGCCGACGGGCGTCGTCTTCGCGCCGATGCGCGACAAGGAGATGCTGTCGCCCCAGGAGTTCGAGGCCTTACCCGACGACGAGAAGGAGAAACGACGCAACGCCGTCGCCGATCTACAAAAAGATCTCGCCGAACGGCTCAAGGAGCTGCCGCGGATCCACAAAGAGCTTCGAGACCGCGTGAGGGAGCTCGACCGCAACGTCATGTCGTATGTCGTCGACAACGCGGTCGACGAGCTCACGCGCAAGTTCGCCGACCTCCCGGCGGTCGTCGCGCACCTCGAGGCCCTCAGGGCAGACGTCATCGCGCGAGCGGCGGATTTCCGGCGCGAACGCGAAGAAGACGAAAACTCCCTGGCCGGCCTCCGGATGGATCGGCGTTTCACTCGCTACGCGGTGAACGTGCTCACCGACAACAAGGACGCCCGCGGCGCTCCGGTCGTCTACGAAGACAGCCCCACTTACGACCGCTTGATTGGTCAGATCGAGCACTACGCCGAGCTCGGGAATCTGATCACCAATTTTTCTCTCATAAAATCGGGCTCGCTTCATAGAGCGAACGGCGGCTACCTGGTGCTCGACGCGCACAAGGTGCTGACCGAGCCTCTCTCGTGGACGGCGCTCAAGCGAGCGCTACGCAGCGGGAACGTCGACATCGAGTCGCTCTCGCACCGAATGGGCTTCTCGAGCTCCGAATCCCTGAGGCCGCAGCCCATCCCGCTGGACGTGAAGGTCGTCTTATTGGGGTCACGTGAGGTCTTCTACTTGCTGTCCGAGCACGACCCGGAGTTCTCGGAGCTCTTCAAGATCGAGGCGGATTTCGAGGACGCGGTTGAACGCGCCCCCGAAACGGAGCGGGCCCTCGCTCGAACCATCGCGATGCTCGCGCGCCGCGACGGCGTCCGCCCGCTCGCCGTAGGAGCCGTCGCGCGGGTCGTGGAGGAGGCGTCTCGACTCGCCGGTGACGGAAGGAAGCTATCGACGAGCGTCCGCCGTCTCTTCGACTTGGTGCAGCAAGCGGAACAACGCGCCAAGCGCGCCGAACGCGCGGAGATTACCCCGGAGGACATCGACGGCGCCGTCGCGACTCAGATCTCCCGGCGAGACCGGTTTCGCGAGAAGCTGCTCGAAGCCGTCACTCGCAAGGCCATCCTCCTCGACGTGCGCGGCCGGAAGATCGGGCAGGTCAACGGGCTCGCGGCCATGTCCGCGGGAGAGTTCACGTTCGGTAGAGTCGCGCGCATCACCGCTACCGCGCGCATGGGCGAAGGGCGCATCATCGACATCGAGCGAGAAGTCGAGCTCGGCGGACCGCTCCATTCGAAGGGCGTCTTGATCCTCACCAATTACCTGGCTCAGCGCTACGCGCGGCAGTACCCCCTGTCGCTGTCGGCGAGCCTCGTCTTCGAGCAGTCCTACTCCGGAGTCGAGGGGGACAGCGCGTCCCTCGCCGAGCTCTGCGCGCTCCTGTCCGCTCTCGCGGAAGTCCCGGTGAGCCAGTCCATCGCCCTGACCGGTTCCGTGAATCAGCTGGGGCAAGTGCAAGCCATCGGCGCAGTGAACGAAAAGATAGAAGGCTTCTACGACGCTTGCCGCGCGCTCGGCGCGGAGGACGTCCAAGGCGTCATCGTCCCGAGAGCCAACGTCGAGCACCTCATGCTTCGCGACGACGTCGCCGAAGCCGCAGCCCGCGGGCGGCTCCGGATCTATCCCGTCGACACCGTCGATGACGCCATGGAGATTCTCACCGGGACGAGCGCGGGAAAGCCGGACGAGAACGGCGAGAGCCCGGAAGGGACGCTCGGCTACGTCATCGAGCAGCAGCTGCTCGGGTTCGCCGTCGTCGCGAAGCGCTTCGGAGAGCTCTTCGAGAACGACGACCAGAATCCCAGCTCCGAGCGCAAACGGGCGCGGCGCAAGAGAGCTCACCAGACCCGGCGCAGCTGAGCGAGGCGAACGGCTTCGAACATGAACGTCCTGCCGGTGAGCTCGACGCTCGCGATAGCCGCCGCGCAGGCCCTCTATTTTCTCTCGCCGCTTCTCGTGGCATCCGTGCTGTCGGCCGTCGTCCTGCGATTCGACCTCTTCCCCTGCGTGCGGCGGCCCATCGACGGCGGCCGCACGTACCGCGGGCGCCGGCTCCTGGGTGACGGCAAGACCTGGCGGGGCGTACTCGTGGCCATCGTCGGTTCTGTCGGAGGGGTCGCGTTGCAAAAGTACCTGCTGCACGTTCCTGCGTGGCTTTCGCTCGTCGACTACGGGCGCGTGGATGTTTTGTCCTTCGGCACCGTCATGGGGGCGAGCGCCATGGCCGGCGAGCTTCCGAATTCGTTCGTCAAGCGGCGCCTCGGCATCGCTCGAGGCGCCATTGCTCGCGGACCGCTAGAGACCGTGTTCTACGTCTGGGATCAGGTCGACATGGTGACGACGGTGTGGCCAGCCATGCTGGGATGGATCCGTCCGCGTCCATTGGTCGTCGCGATGAGCTTCGCCGTCGCGTTCTCGCTACATCCGCTCGTGTCGCTCGTCGGTTACGCCGTTGGAGCGAGGAAGAGCGCCCGGTGATGCGCTCCGCGCGGGCAACGACTCGGGTGCCGGGATCACGACGGCCGTCGCGTGACGGCTGAGCTCGGTCCGTGATGACGATAGAGCGAGAACAGCACGCCCGCCGCGGTGACGAAGACGAGGAGCTCCGAGCCGATCGCGATCATTCGATGCGAAGGCGTGAGGCCGAAGACCAACTTGGCGAAACGAACCGTGAACCATTCGTCCGTGTCGCTCGCGGACGCAGCTCCGGCGTTCCAGAAGTGCCGCGAAAGGTGCGTGAGAAAGCATTCGCCGAGCACCCAGTGAGAGACCCTGGTGACGATGACGAAGGCGACGGCGTAGAGCCCGTAAATCTTCGTGATCGTCGGCCAACGATGCCAGAACAGGAAGGGCAACCCGAGAATCCAAGCAGCCATTAGCACCGCGTGGACCGTGTCGACGAGCGCAGCGATTTCGCTCCACATTTCTCGTGCTGCCCTTGCAAGGCCCAGGCCGGGCCGACCCTCGCCTCGTTACGATCTGCCGGCACCGACAGGCTGTGTCAAAATGCGACCTTCGCTCGGTTGACATGAAGCTCGCGAAAAATCTTCGTCGGACGACGGCGCTCTTTGCGTTCTTGTCGTTCAGCGCTGCGACGGCGGTCGTCGGAGCGCGGGCCGTGTCCCGCAGGTTCGTTTTCCCGGTCGGCGAAATCGAAGCAATCGTTCCCCCCCGGGAGGTCGCCCGATTGGAAGCGCAGACGCGCGACGGTGTTCTCGTTCACTCGCTTCTGATCCCCGGCGCTTCGAACGCTCCTGTGTTCGTGTACTTCCACAACAACCGGCAGACCATGGTTGCCGGACTCGCGCTCGCCCGAGACATCGCAAGCCGCGGATTCGGCGTGGTCCTTCCGGAGTACAGAGGCTACGGGCTCTCTCGGGGCGCGGAGCCGAGTGAGCTCGGGCTGTACGCGGACGCGGAAGCCGTGCTCGACGCGATGAACGCACGCGGCATCGGCCGGGAGCGCATCGTGCTTTGCGGCATGTCGCTCGGGACCGGCGTAGCGGCGGAGATGGCTCGACGGCGGAGGGGTGCGGCGCTCTTGCTGATCGCTCCGTACACCTCTCTGCCGGACGTCGTCGCAGCCGTCGCGCCGTTTCTCCCGACGCGGCTGCTCATGCCGGACAAATTCGATACGTTGGCGAAGTCGCCGGACATCCGGATCCCGACCTTGATAGTCCACGGCGACCACGACGAGATCATCCCGTTCTGGATGGGCGGCAGACTCGCGCGCTCGATCACCGGAGCACGATTCCTGCGTGTCCCCGGCGGACATCACGGCGATCTGCTCGCCCGAGCGCACGACGTCATCCTTGACGAGATGACGTCGCTCGCGGCTTCGGTTTGCTGCACGAGCCGGCGAACGGGTTAGCGCGTCGCCGGCGTTCACGTTTCGTCGGGATGCAATCCGAAGACTTCACGCATGCGCTCGCGCGGCCTGGCGCATCGTCAAGAGCTCGCCGACCGTACCAGGCGTCACGACGCCGAAAATCACGCCGTTCCGCGCGACGACGAGCGCTTCTCCTCGCTTGGCCTCGAGCCGCGCGAGCGCGGGTTCCAGCATCTCCCCCGGATCGGCAATTTCGAATCGATCGTTCATCGCCGCGAGTACCGACGAATTCGCCCCGACCTCGGCGAGCGCCCCCAGCACGCCGTTCTTGGTTACCACACCGATGAGTCTCCCATCCCGCACGACCGGGAACGCGCTGTGGCCGCGAGTGACGATGTCGTCGATGACGTCGACCAAGCGCGTCGACGGGGCCAGCACCATGAATTCCCGCATCATTGCATCACGAACCGGCACGTCGTGCATCAGGGATCGCAGCCGAACGAGGGACGCCTCGCTCTGCGCTCCTATCCACACGAAGAGGGCAATGAAGAGGAGCATCGGATTTCCGAAGAGCCCCAGCAGGGCGAAACCGAGCGCCATCACCTGACCCACTCGTGCGGCCATCTCGGTCGCGCGATCGCGGCCCATCCGCAGCGCCAGGACCGCGCGCAATACGCGGCCGCCATCCATCGGGAAAGCCGGCAGAAGATTGAATACTGCCAGCCACAGGTTGACCCACATCAGCTTGGCCAAGAACGAACCACCGACGACGTGGACGCTTTCGATGCCCGCCGGGAGCTTCGCCAACGAAAGGAAGAGGCCCAACACGGCGGCGATAGCGACGTTCACGGCCGGACCAGCCAACGCAACCAGAAACTCCTGTCTCGGGTTCTCTGGAATCCGTTCGAGGCTCGCTATGCCGCCAATCGGGTACAGCGTGATGTCTCGCGTTCGAACACCGTAGCGAGCTGCCGTGAACGCGTGCCCGAGCTCGTGCAACACCACCACGGCGAAAACGGCGATGGTGAAGAGCACGCCTTCTACGGCGGCCGCGATCGCGTGCCCCGCCAACACGTGAGTCAGCGCGATCCACGCGAGCAAGATGAGAAACGTCCCGTGGACGTAGATGTCGATGCCCCTCACCTGCGCTAGCTTGAAGGACCATCCGGTCCGCAACGACCTCGAGTCCGCTACCCGCGCGCGGCTCTGCGCAGGGCTTCCTCCTCCGAACGACACTGGCGAATGGGCGTGGCTGGACATGGTGCTCCGAGATGATCGGGTGACGCCGAGAAGCGTGGCGGTCACGCGGCTGCCCCCTCCCGATACTTCGCGACGAACGAAGCGCGATCGCGCGCTATGAAATTCGGATTGAACCGACGCTCCGCGCCGATCGTGGTCACCGCCACGCCGCCTTCGTCGTAAGTTGGATAAACGAGCGTCTCGTCCGGAAGGGCAAACAGCACGTTGACCACCGAATCGAACAGCTCGTTCGGATTCAGATCTACCGAGCCATGCCCGCACGCGCGCACCGACAACACGTCGCCGGTGAATACGCGCTTTCCTATGAGGTAGCTCACGCTACCTTCCGAAGCGCCGGGCGTGCCGAGGACGCGGACTTCGTGCCGCCCGAACTTCAAGGTGTCGCCGCCCTTGACGATGAGATCGACGCCCTTGGCGGCGCTGTCGCCGGAGACGATTCTTGCCCCGGTTCTGTCTCGAAGGACGCGCGCCGCTTCTTCGCTGTCCGGCTCACGATGAGTCAGAAGAACGTACTCGGGAGTCAATGCGAGCTCCCACAGGAGATGAAGATCCCGATCGACGTGTACCGTCACTGGATCGATGATCACGGCACGCAAATATTTGCGATCGCCGACAACGTAGGTGAACGACGAGGTCTCGACGTTTCGGAGCTGCCGCAGGATCATGAAAGCCCGACTTGCACGAGTCGCGCCTACCCCGGTGCCCTATGAAAGCTGCGCTAGTGGGAGTCCGCACGCGGCTTCGAGTACCCGTACATTGCGCGGTGGGCGCACGAATTGCGTGTGCGGCGCGGAGGTTTAGAAGGCACGAACGTTGCTGCGGCTGGGGTCATGGACCAGCGACGGATTGCCGGACGGGCCGACGAGCCGATCGCCCGACGCGAGATCCAGCGTGAACGATGGCGGGAGTTTCTCGATGAGTTCAGCCGTGCGCACGAAGACTGGCTCGTGGACGTGAGCACGTTCGATCCCCACCGCGGCGTGCAGCCCATCGTCCATGACAGGCCGCTTCAAGGAATCACCTTCGACGGAAATTGTATCGCGATCGGGCTGGATGGCGGAGCGGAGACGCACCTCACGCACGTCATCGAGCATCCCGACGCTCTGAGCGTCGAGCAGGAGGACCATGTCCAGCGGTCGCTCGCGATACTGAGCGGCGCGGCGACGGTAGTGGTCCGCTTTCGTTCGGCGCTGCCCGCGGAGATGGTCGATGGAGTCCCCTAGCGAGGGGATGCTCGCGACGGCACTCTTGCGGTGAGGCGTGCTCGGGCTCCCGGACAATCATCGAGGCGGCGTGGTACGCCGTTTGCTCATAAACGGGGGTCATGTCGGACAGCGCTGAACGCCGAGCTCGGATGGTGGCCACGCAAATCGCCGCTCGCGGCGTCGATCAACCGCACGTCGTTCGTGCGATGCAGTCGGTGCCGAGGGAGGCATTCGTCCCCGACGAGCTCGCGGAGTTCGCATACGACGATACGCCGCTCCCGATCCCCGCCGAACAGACGATCTCTCAACCCTTCATCGTCGCGGCGATGATCGCCGCTGCCGGTGTAAAACCGGGGGATCGCGTGCTCGAGATCGGCACCGGTTCCGGCTATTCGGCTGCCGTCCTCGCGGAGATCGGCGCCGAGGTCTTCACCATCGAACGAAAACGCGAGCTCGCGGACGGCGCCAGGGACCGGCTCGCCGCGTTGGGGTACGGACGAGTCCACGTCCTTTTCGGCGACGGGACGCTCGGCTGGAGGGAGCACGCGCCCTACGACGCGATCCTCGTCGCTGCCTCCGGTCCGTCGGCGCCCGAGGCTCTTCTCGAACAGCTTCGCGTCGGCGGACGGTTGGTGATCCCCGTCGGAGAGACGCCGCGCGCACAGCGGCTCTTGCGCTTCGAGCGCCTGAGCGACACGAACTACGCGCAGAAGGATCTTGGTTCGGTCAAGTTCGTGCCGCTCATCGGCGCGCAAGCCTGGCCGGAGCTCGAGCCCGCCGCGTCGCGGAGCGTCGCGCCGGCAGCTTCGGCTCCGAGACGGCTCATCCGGGAGGACGCGGAACCGATCGACGACATCGAATCGGTGTCGTTGGCGCCGCTGCTCGAGCGCATCGGGGACGCGCGCGTCGTGCTGCTCGGCGAAGCGACGCACGGAACGTCGGAATTCTACCGGATGCGTGCCCGCATCACTCGCGAGCTCGTCCTCCGTCGCGGTTTCTCCATGGTGGCCGTCGAGGCCGACTGGCCCGATGCCGCCCTCGTGGATCGCTACGTCCGTCACCGTCCGGCGACGGGCCGATCGTGGAAGGCCTTCAGTCGATTCCCCACCTGGATGTGGCGGAATCGAGAGACTCTGGAGTTCGTGGAGTGGCTGCGGGAATACAACCGAGACCGGGGGAGCGCCCGGCCTCCGGTGAGTTTTCACGGGCTGGATCTGTACAGCTTGTACACGTCCTGCGACGCCGTCATCCGGTACCTCGATCGCGTCGATCCCGTCGCGGGGAAGATCGCCCGTGAGCGCTACGGTTGCCTGACGCCCTGGGAGAACGATCCGGCAACTTACGGGAGGGCGGCGCTCACGCCCGGGTATCGAGCGTGCGAGCGCGAGATAGTGGGCATGCTGCAGGAGCTCTTGCAGCGCCGGCTGGAGTACGCGGCGAAGGACGGCGAAGACTACTTCGACGCGGTCCAGAACGCGCGCGTCGTGGCGAACGCCGAACGGTATTACCGGATCATGTACTACGGCTCGGTCGCGTCGTGGAACCTCCGCGACCAGCACATGTTCGACACGCTCGAGTCGCTCCTCGACTTCCGCGATCGAGACTCCAAGATCGTCGTCTGGGAACACAACTCGCACATCGGCGACGCGTCGGCGACCGAGATGGGAGTGCGGGGCGAGCACAACGTCGGTCAGCTCTGTCGAGCCGCCTACGGCGATCGGTCATACAGCATCGGCTTTGGTACCGATCGCGGCACGGTCGCCGCGGCGTCCGAGTGGGACCAGCCGATGGAGATAGTCCCCGTACGGCCCGCCGTCGCCGAGAGCTACGAACGCCTCTTCCACGACTCCGGTGTTCCGGCGCTGCTCTTGCACCTGCGTCACCCGCGGCGAGAAGCCGTGCGCGACGAGCTCACCCCACCGCGTCTCGAGCGCGCCATCGGCGTCGTGTACAAGCCCCGCACGGAGATGGCGAGCCACTACTTCCACGCGGCGCTGCCGCGCCAGTTCGACGAGTACTGCTGGTTCGACGAAACCACCGCGATCACGCCGCTATCGGCGCACCGGGAACCGGCCACGTTCCCGGACACATACCCATTCGGGCTGTGACGAGGGGTGCGCCCCATGTCGCGTAGCGCGCGCAGGATGTGCGCCGCGTCCGCAGCAGCTGCGCGGAACCCGGCGCGAGCCCTCTTCGTCTCATCCGCCACCACCGGGGTCGAGGCCAACTCACTGGGTGCCCGCGCCGGGGTTCGCTCCGACGGCCCGACCTGTCACGAGGCGGCACAGGGCGTGCACCGTTGTCCGGCATGATCGTAGCTAACGTCATGACCCCGAAGCCGGAAACCGCCGACGTCGCATCGAGCATCCGAGCAGCGATGGAGAAACTGCTCGAGCTGGACGTGCGCCACCTTCCGATCGTCGATCACGGCCAGCTCGTGGGCATCGTGAGCGATCGCGATCTTCGAGAAGTCACCTCGCGCCTGCTGCGCGAGGGGGTTACATCTACGGGTCCTTCGTTGAGCACGCCCATCGGCGCGGTGATGTCTTCGGACGTGCTGTCGGTGGATCCCGAGACGGATCTCGCCGAAGCCTGCGATCTGATGATCGAGCATCGAGTCGGCGCGCTTCCGGTCGTCGTCACCGGCACGGACGAGCTCGTCGGGATCGTCAGCTACGTCGACCTGCTCCGCGCGGCGCGCGAGAGGTTTTGAAGCGGAGCTATTTACGTGCGTAGCGGGGCCGCGTCCAGGCGCTCGTATAGCGCCTCGAGCTCGGCGCGATAGAGCGCCAGCACGTTCTGCCGCTTCACCTTGAGCGTCGGCGTGAGGAGGCCGTTTTCCGTAGCGAATTCCTCGCGCGCGAGGATGAAGCGCCTCGGGACTTCGTAAGACCGTAGGCCACGGCTATGGTGGAGGATTTCCGTATGCAGCAGATCGAGCACGGGCTTGGACGCGAGCGCCGTCGCGCCGTCGATGGCTCGTGAGCGCGCCCACCTCTCGATGGCGGCCCGGTTCGGAGCGAGGACGGCGACGTTGTACGGGCGATTCTCGCCGTAAATCATGATGCTCGCGATGTAGGGCGAGAGCGAGAGCTGTTCCTCGATGGGCCCCGGAACGACGTACTTCCCGGAGTCGAGCTTGTATTGCTCCTTGATTCGACCGACGACGTGCAGGTATCCGTCCTCGTCGAGGTAACCGAGATCACCGGTCCGCAGACCGCCGGACGGCGTCAGCGCTTGCGCCGTCTCCTCGGGTCGTTTCTTGTACCCCCGCATCACGTTCGGGCCGTACACGATGAGCTCACCGACGAGCGCGTCGCCCGTGACGCTGCGATCCACTTCGATCCGCACGCCGGGCAGCGGCCGCCCCACGGTGCCGGCCTTCGTCCTTCCCGGGCAGTTGGTGGAGACCGCGGGGCTCGTCTCGGACAGCCCGTATCCTTCGTACACCGGGATCCCGAGGGCGTCGATGAACTCCGCGACGTCCGCGCTCAGCGAGGCGCTGCCGCTGACGATGAACTTCAGCCGGCCCCCCAGCTGCTTCCGCACCTTCGCGTAGACGGTGCGGTCGTCGACGAACAGCTCGATCCGCTCCTTGAGGCTCAGCGGCTCGCCGCGGTGCAGCTTCGTCGCGGCGTGGGTTCCGTCGGCGAAGACGCGCTGGACCAGCGGCGATGCCGCGTCGATGCGCTCGTTCACCGCTTCGTAGAGCGCATTCAGGATACGCGGGACCGCGATGAACACCGTGGGCCTCACTTCGGCGAGGTTCATCTCGAGGTGAGCGAGCTCGTCGTTGATGGCGGTCGAAGCGCCGGACGAGATCACGTAATGGAGCTCGCAGGTCTGCCCGAAGGCGTGCGCCCAGGGCAGAACGGAGAGAGTCCTCTCCTCGGGGCTAATCGGGAAGGCGGCCCGGATGGCGTTCAGGTTGGAGGCCAGGTTGCGGTGGCTGAGCAGCACTCCCTTGGGCTTGCCCGTCGTCCCCGACGTGTACACGAGCCCCGCGATGCTGTCGGGGCTCGGCGTTCGAGGTGGGCCGTCGTCTTCTCCACCCGTGTCGAGCAACGTGGAGAACGCGTCGGGGTGACCTTCTTCCAGCGCGACGCCGATGACCCGCTCGAGCGACGGCACCTCGCGCTGAACACGTCGAAGCGCGTCGTAGACGCGCGGCGTCGACGCGATGACGATCTTGCTCGCCGAGTCCTCTAGGATATAGCGGATCTCGGACTCGAGCTGCGCCTCGTACATGGGCACGAAGGTCGCCCCGAGCCCATAGGTCGCATAGCACGCGACGGCCCACTCGAGGCTATTGCGCGAGACGATCGCGACGGTGTCCCCGTCCTTCACGCCGAGTCCGGCGAGACCGGCGCGGCAGCGGCCCACGAGCTTCCGGAAATCGTCGTACGTCGTCCACTGCCAGCCCGCCTGCTGCTTCGCGCCGAAGAGCGGACGATTCGAGAATTGACTGCACGCGTCGAGTTGAACGCTGATCAGATCCTCGTAGTTCCCCAACATGCTTCTACATGCACGCAAGACGCACGCCAGGCGCGTCGCGGTCTTCGCATCAGAGCGGATCGGCCAAAGTTCCCCGGCAATCGATCGTCGGTTGCTCGGGAAGGCTGCTCCCCGGCGGGATCGGCGTGAGCGTGAAGGTGGAACCGTCCAGGCTCAACTTGAGCGGCCGAATGATTTGACCACTCACGTTGCCGCAATATAGGCGTGTCTTCGCGCAAAGATTGCCGGTCAGCTCGAGATCGGCCTCGATCGGCGCCCCCGGCGTGACCGGGTTTGCGTCGCCGCTGACGGAAAGCCCCGTGATATCGGCGTGGAAGGCGCCGTCGCCGTCGATCGGGAAAGGGCCGAGTGACAGCGGCTCGCCGACCTTCGTCCTTCGGTCGCTCGCCGCGAGCGGCTGTGCGACGAACGCGAGGGCCGCTCCGTCTTGGGTGGCCGGGGTCGACACGTCGAGCAGTGCAAGAATGGGCGTGCCCGGCGCGATCGAAGCGGAGATCGCCAGCAAATACGGGCCCGTAATTTCGTCTGGCCGAATCGAACAGACGCCCCCGTCCACCGCGCCGTCGCCGGCGTCGGCGGCCGCGTGCTGCGTGAGCCGTCGCTGGAAAGCTTGCAGATCCGCGTCGGGGTTCACGCAACCGGTGATCGACAGCACGCCGAAGAGCAGCCAACGCATCGAACCCTCATCGTGCAGGCCGCGCGCCAGAGCGAAAATCAGGTCAGCCGGGAGGGGCCGCCGGTCGTAGCCAGCGCGCTCCCGAAGGGCTGGCGCACCGCCTGCATTGTCGGAGGACATGCGTGAGCGACGGCTGGTCGCCATCGTGACCGCGTGCGCAACGACGGTCTGCGGAAAAGCCGACGCGTCGGGGTTCTCGATCGCGAGCTTCGGTGGAGAGCACGGCACGCCGACGACGACGAACGCGACCGCGCTCTATTACAATCCTGCGGGCATCGCCGACAGCGAGGGTGGCCACTTTTACGTCGACTCGAATACCGCATGGCGTTACGCGACGTTCAATCGGCCCGCTGCCCCGAGCGACTCGCCGGTGGCCGCCGACGCCCTCGGCGCCAACACCGGACACGCCTCGTTGCTCAACGTCATCCCGTCTCCGTTCATCGGAGCGACCTACCGGCTCGGCCGCTTCGCGCTGGGCGGCGCGTTCTACACGCCCTTCGGCGGGCAGAGCGTCTGGAACAAGAACGACCACTTCGCGAACAGCAACACCTATCCGGGCGCGGTCGACGGCGTGCAGCGCTGGTGGGCCATCTCCGGCGTGCTTCGCTCGTCGTTCTACACGCTCGGCGCCGCTTACGACTTCGGTCGTCTGAGCGTCGGCGTAACTGGTAACCTCATTCAGACCACGGTCGCGCTCAGCGAGGCGCGCGAGCCCTCCGGCGAGAACGACCTGAGAAGCGAGGGCCGCTCGGTGATCGACGTGGGCAGCTGGGACGCGAGCTTCGGGCTAGGTGTCACCTACGACTTGATCCCCGGCAAGGTGAAGCTCGGCGCGTCGTACCAGTCGCGGCCCGGCGTCTCCGGCGGCATCGTGACGACCGGCACCTTGAAGACGCTGCTCGTGAACGGCGCGCTCGACGACAACCGCGTCGCCTTCACGACGGATCTCCCCGACGTGTTCCGTGCCGGCGTCGCGTATCGCCCGCGGCCCGACGTGGAGCTGCGCTTTTTCGGCGACTTCCAGACCTGGAGCGTGCTCGAGCGACAGTGCGCCTACCTCGAAGGCTCGAGCTGCGACCTGAACCCAGACGGTTCGGCGAAGGCAGGAAGCGACGTGATCGTGAACCAGCCGCGCCGCTGGAAAGACACCTTCGGGTTGAGGGGCTCGGCGAGCTTCTTCCCGGCGCGCCGTATCGAGCTTCTCGCCGGAATGGGCTACTCGTCGAACGCCATCCCCGACGCGACGTACGAGCCCGGTGTGCTCGACGCGAACGCGGCGACGTTCTCGCTCGGGAGCATCTTCACGGTCGTGGAGCGGCTCGCCCTCGGGCTCGGCTACATGCAGCTCCTCTACTTCCCGCGCGACACCGCGGGGAAGAACGAGAGCGCGACCTTCGTATCGCCGTCGCGCGCTCCAGACGGCGGCGGCAGCTATCGAATGCTCGCGGGAGTGGCCAATGCAAGCGTCGATTTCGCCTTCTGACTCACGGAAACCGCGGGTGCTCGGCGGCGCCGACATCGGCGACGCCGTCGCGAGGCGTGTCGTTCAGAAAACCATCGCCGGTTCGGACGGCGGCGACGCCCGTCTCGAGGAGATCGCCTACGAGACCGTCTATCACGAAGAGACGCGGCTCGCGCGCGCGGAGCCCGACCCGCGGACGGACGCAGACCGCGAATTTTTGGCTCTTCTTCGCCGGGAGATCGCCGGCGCGAGCGGCGGAGCGCGAACGCGGCTCGTCGAGTCGATCGTGCGAAGGTACACGGCGCAGATCTCCGGCCACTTCGACGCGCACGTGTACCAGGTCGCGACCCGCGTGGTGCCCCCCACGGTGGGCGCGGTGCTCCGTGGTTTTCACCGCCCCGAGCACCCTTTCCGTGCGCTGTTCATGGACGTCGACGACCGGATCGTCGTCGACGGCGAGATCGAGGCGCTGCGTGCGCTGTCGAAGATCGGCACCGTCGTGCTCGCCCCGACCCACGTGTCGAACCTCGACTCGGTCGTCCTCGGCTCGACCATCTACCGCCTCGGGCTGCCGCCCTTTGCGTACGGGGCGGGCTTGAACCTGTTCACCAACTCGGTGATGGGCTTCTTCATGCGGAACCTCGGCGCCTACACCGTCGACCGACAGAAAACCGACCCGCTCTACCGCGATACACTGAAGGAGTACGTCACGACGCTGCTCGAGCGGGGGCAGCACAATCTCTTCTTTCCAGGCGGAACGCGCAGCCGCTCGGGCGCGATCGAGACGCGGCTCAAGCTCGGATTGCTAGGCACGGCGCCCGCCGGATTTCGCCGTGCGCTCGAGTCCGGCTCGCCGCGGGCGCGAATCTTCGTCGTCCCGTGCACGCTCACTTATCCGCTGGTGCTCGAGGCGTCGGCGCTCGTCGAAGACTACCTGCGCGCGGAGGGCGGCGCGCACTACGTCGACGTCCGCGACGAATCGGACAGGCCGCGCCGGTGGGTCGATTTCCTCGGCGGGCTGCTCGAGCTCGATCAACGAGTCTACGTGACCATGGGGCACGCCCTGGACGTGGTGGGCAACCCCGTCGACGAAGCGGGCGCATCGCTCGATCCCGCCGGTCATTTCATCGATCCCGCGCGCTACTTCGACGAGGACGGCGAGCTCACGGCGGACGACGCGCGGGACGCCGCATACACCGAGCTGCTCGCCCGGAAGCTCCTTTCCACGTACCGCCGGGACAACTTGGTGCTGCCCACGGCGCTCGCCGCCTTCGTCGTGCTCGCGCTGCTGCGCCGCCGGCGATTGCAGCCGGATCTATTCCGCTTCTTGCGGGAGATCGCGCCCGACGCGTCCGTCGACGCGGAGTCCCTCCTTTCGGAGCTCGGAAGGGCGCTCCAAGATTTGCGTCGCCTCGCCACGAACGAAAATATCCGGCTTCACGAGCTGCTCTGGCGCGCCTCGCCGGACGAGATCCTGTCGGAGGCGCTTCGTACGTTCGGGACGTACCATACGGTTCCCGTGCTCGAGCGTCGCGGCGCTCGCATCGTGGTCGGGGACGTGAAGCTCCTTTTCTATTACAGCAACCGGCTCGCCGGTTACGGCCTCCTCGATCGATGGGAGCGCGGCGACGCCCGAAAGAAAGGAAGAGCCGAATGACCGAGCTGGCCTCGACGTCGACCGTCGCCGTGCTGGGAGCCGGCAACTGGGGAACCACCCTCGCGCAACGGATCGCCCTGAACGGTCACCGCGTCTTGCTGTGGGCACGCGACGTCGCGGTTCGTGACGCCATCAACGAGCGCCGGTTCAACGATCGGTTCCTTCCGGGCGTCGAGCTGCACCCGCTCGTGCGAGCGGTGACGGATCCGGGCGCGGCCCTCGCGAACGCCGGGCTCGTGTTCATCGCGATTCCGTCGCAAGCCTTCCGCACGGTTTGCCGAGAGGCGCGGTCCGCCTTCAAGCCGGAGCACCTCGTCGTGCACGGGACGAAGGGGCTCGAGGTGGAGTCACACCGGCGCATGTCGGAGATCCTGATCGAGGAGACCTGCGTCCGACAGCTGGGGGTGCTCGCGGGACCGAACATCGCCGCCGAGGTCGCGCGCGGACTGCCGTGCGGCACCGTCGTCGCGTCGCCCTTCCCCCGCGTCGTCGAGCGGGCGCGCCGGGCGCTCGAATCGCGAGAGATGCGCGTCTTCGCCGGGACCGACGTCCTCGGCGTGGAGCTCTGCGGCGCTCTCAAGAACGTCGTGGCGATCGCCGCGGGGATCGCCGATGAGATGCACATCGGCGAGAACGCCAAGGCCTTTCTCGTGACTCGCGGTATGGCGGAGCTCACGCGCCTCGCGTTCACCATGGGGGCGGAGGCGGCGACCCCCACCGGTCTCGCCGGGATCGGCGATCTGATGGTCACCTGTGCCAGCCCCCTGTCCAGGAATCATCGAGTGGGAGCGGCGCTCGCCCGCGGCGAGGAGCTCGACGACATCGTCGCGCAGCTCGGCATGGTCGCCGAGGGCGTCTACGCTTCCATCGCGGCGCGCGATCTGGCGGAGCGGCACGGCATCGAGATGCCGCTCTTCGACCGCGTCGATCGGGTGCTCCACCACGGGCTCTCGCCGGCGGATGCGCTCTCGGAGCTCATGACGCTAACGGCGGGCCGAGACGTCGCCAGGTTCGCGTCGCTCCGACGGCCCCCGTCGATCCATCCTGCGTTGAATCGGCCCAGGTGACGGGCCGCGGTAAGGCGCGGGCCGCCTTCAAACGTATCGACGCGGACCGTTCGTCCGTCGATGCGCGCCGCGGTGTCGAACTCGCCGGGAATTCGGAAGGGCCGCCTTGCGTGCCTCTTGAGAAGCAGGGGCGTTCGGCACCGCATGCGCCGGGACCTGGCCAGCGCTCGCCGGCGCGGGAGCCGGTCGATCGTCTCCGGCCACGGTGAGACGGCGCCGGATGAGTCGCTCGATGTCGCCGAGGAAGGCGCGTTCGTCGCGATCGCAGAAGGAAATCGCTCGGCCCGTCGCGCCGGCGCGCCCCGTGCGACCGATGCGATGGACGTAGCTCTCGGCGATGTTGGGCATGTCGTAGTTAACGACCAGGGAGACGCCCTGGACGTCGATGCCACGCGCGGCCACGTCGGTGGCTACGAGCACCCGCGTCGTGCCCCGGCGAAAGGCGTCGAGCGCGCGCTCGCGCGCGCTCTGGGTCTTGTTGCCGTGAATGGCAGCCGCGCCGAAGCCGGCTCGCTCGAGCGAGGCCGAGAGGCGGTTGGCGCCGTGCTTCGTTCGAGTGAACACGAGCGCTCGCTCGACGGTCTCGTCGCGGAGCACGGTTTCCAGCAGGCGACGCTTCTCCGCGTGGGCGATGAAGACGACCGACTGCTCCACCGTCGGGGCCGTCGTCACCACCGGCGAGATCGCCACGCGTGCGGGATCGGTCAGCATTCCGCGCGCGAGCTTCTCCATGGCCGGCGCGATCGTCGCCGAGAAGAAGAGCGTCTGTCGCACGCGGGGAATGAGCTCGACGATGCGGTTCACGTCGCGAACGAACCCCATGTCGAGCATCCGATCCATCTCGTCGAGGACGAAATGCGTGACACCATCCAGCTTCACCAGGCGCTGCTTCGCGAGATCGAGGAGGCGACCGGGGGTCGCCACGAGGAGCGCCGGGGAAGCTCGGAGCGCGCGCTCTTGATTGCGCTGGCTCACGCCGCCGTAGATGACGGCGTGCCGCACGCCAATGTACTTGCCGTAGGCCGTGATTCGCTCGCCGATCTGTCCGGCGAGCTCGCGCGTCGGAGTGAGGATGAGGGCGCGGATCGAGCGTGACTCGGAGCCGGCCAGGGACTGCAGGAGCGGAAGCACGAAGGCCGCCGTCTTACCGGTGCCGGTCTGCGCGCACGCCAGCACGTCTCGCCCCGCGAGAGCGTGCGGAATCACCTGGCTCTGGACCGGCGAGGGTTGCGTGTACTGTTGCTCCAGAGCGGCGCGCACGATGGGCGCCACCAAGCCGAGGCTGGTGAACGGAGAGTGCGCAACCCCCGCTAAGAGGTCGGCCGGAATGGGGGCAGGAGCGCCCGGACCGGGGGATGGGACCCGCGGCTCGGAACTGCGGGGCAATTGAACGTCGCGGGGATGCGCAGGCGCTCGGCGCGGAGAACTATGAAAACTCACGGACATCGGTCTCTTCTCGCGGCAGCGCCTTGAGCGCTTTTTGTAAGTGCCGTCCTCGATGCCGCGCGTCCAGAAGGGCAAACGGGACCCTACCGGGGTCGCGTCGTCACGTTCCAGAACAGCCACCGGTCCATCGGACGGAGCACTGACTCGATTCGTGAGTGAGCCTTCTTTAATGCGTCAGGGAAGGCGGCGCAAGCTCGACCGCCGCTTCGCTAGGGCGGCACCTCGACCAGTTGGTGCATGTAGGTTCGCGCCGTACGCCTCTCGACGCCGTCGGACCACAGGAGCACGAGCGCGTTCTCGGCCCCGTCGACGACCGTTCCGATTCCCCATTCCGAGCGCGCCCGGTGTGTGAAGCGCCTGCCGAGCAATGCGTCAGCGGGACGCGAGGGGTCGGCGATTTTCTTCGCCGCCTTCGCTTTCGGCTTGGTCGTCTTCGATCGTACGGGTTTGCTCTTCGCAGATTCCTTTTCAGCCACGCTATTTTATAGCACGCTGGCGTACGTTCCCTAGTGCGGCGGGCATTTTCAGCGCCAGGCGGCAACGGGAACGCGATTTCGAGGAAGTCGGGCGAGCGCCGTCGAGGAGCATTATTGATCCGCAGGATTCATTCGAAATGAGTGCCTCACTCAACAAGCGGAACAAGGAAAAGCAACGACAGGAGCGCCAGCGCGAGAAGCAGTCTCGGCGGCAGGAGCGGCGCGAACGACGGGACAATCGTACGCCCGCTGAACCGGGCACGGACCCGGACATCGCCGGGATCGTTCCGGGGCCTCAGCCGATCGAGCCGAACGAAGACTAGTCCGGTGTGAGCGGCTCGTTCGACTTCGGCTCGACCGGCGCGAGCAAGCGAGAGCGCGAGGCCGAACTCGCCAGCGTGCTCGCGCTATCGGCGACCTGCAACAAAAGGTGGGCCTCGTCCTCTTCACGGACGAGATCGAGACGTGCATCCCCATGAGACCGCCGGGAAGCACGCACGCCTCTTGCGTCGTCCTCTTCACAGGCGAGATCGAGACGGACATCCCCCAAGAAGGGACGACGGAGCGCCGTCGCTCCTCGCGGCGCAGACGAATGCAGCGGTTCGTTGACTTCACCGCAATGCAGCGGTTCGTTGACTTCACCGCGACGAGCTACTCGCGACCGTCCAAACGATAGTTCGTATACGTACCTTCGATCTCTGCACGGGTACCTGCCCCAACGGCTCCCAGCGCCGGCTGACGGCAGGCCGGCAGCCATCGTCGAAAATGCGTAGTTCGCGTCGATGAGCCTGTTGTCTGCGATCGGTTCACCCGTACGCCGAACTACGAGGAGCCCCTGCGAACGCGCCGCTCGCTGTTGGCCGCGCGCTCGACTCGCGCGACGCGCATGATCAAACCGTAAATGTACCCCAGCGAGTCGTGAGCGTTTCACTTGCGATTCAATTGCGTCGGAGCCTCGTCACTACGCGAATCGTGCAGGTCGCACGTTTTGTCTGGCGTCCGACATGTCGCTTGTTGTACTACACGAAGCACGGATGGGTTTGGCTAAGCACTGCGGTCCACGACCGGGGCTGCGCGATGTCATGTTCTAGTAACTGCAGTGGTCAACGATCGATCTCATCGATCCGGCCACGCTGACGGTCGCCCACGAATCATTGCATTCTCGGGCGCGGGGGTTGACCGCGACGAGAGGTCTGCGTCCTCGCTTGAGCTGCGGGGTGGGCATCGGTGTGCCCTTAGGAGGTGTCATGGGCATTAGAACGGTGGAACAGTACAAGGCTGGGTTGCGCGACGGTCGTCGGGTGTTTCTACGCGGTCAACGCGTCGACGACGTCACGACACATCCCGTCCTCGGCGTCGCTTGCGACACGATCGCCGCGGGATACGAGCTCACCTCTTCGGACAATCCCAAGATTAGGGACCTGTTCGTCGCTCAACATCCGGTTTCGAGCGAACCGATCAATCGGATGTTCGCCACTCCGAAAAACACGGAAGACCTCGAGCTCCGTTCCAAGGCTATCCAGCGATCGATCGAGCTTACCGGGAGCCTGCCCTTCGGTAAGGACATCGGAACGGATTGCCTGAACGCAGTCATCGTCGTGATGACCCAAACGGGGCATCGCCAATACGCAGCCAATGCGCGTAATTTCTTGGAGCATGTTCGCAAGAACGATTTGCACACCTGCGGCGCCGTCACCTGCGTGAAAGGTGACCGCAGCAAGGAACCTTCGAAGCAGAAACACCCCGACTACTACTTGCGGGTAGTCGAGAAGAACGAAGCCGGGATCGTCGTCCAGGGGGCCAAGATCCACATCACCAGCGCGCCCGTTGCCGACGAGATCATCGTTCTGCCGACCCGGCAAATGCGCGAGGAAGAGGCCGAATATGCGGTCGCGTTCGCGATTCCCGCCAACACGCCCGGCATCACGTTCATCTGCCGGGCCGGCCGTGGCGCCTGGGAACCGCACGAGTTTCATCCGTCGCGGCCGCTGCGCGAGTTGACGGAGGCCATGGTCGTTTTCGATCGCGTCTTCGTCCCATGGGAGCGAGTGTTCATGTGCGGAGAATGGCCGTTCTCCATGGCCCTCGCATACACGTTCGCCACGTTCCATCGTTTCACGGCCGTTAGCTATAAGATCCCCTGCGTGGAGATCATGGCCGGCTGCGCGCTGGCCATGGCCAAGTACAATGGTCTCGACAAGGTCGGCCACGTCCGCGACAAGCTCGCGGACATCGCCGCCTACGTGGAGACGTTGCGAGCTCTAACACAGGCCGCCGCGCGAGACCCAATTCTATATGGAGACATCGCGGCACCGAACCCGCTCGTCGCCAACATGGCAAAGCTCCACTTCGCACAGGGGTATCACGAGTTCACCGCCAAGATTCAGGACATCGCCGGCGGTATCCTGGCGACGGCGCCGGACAAGCTGGACTGGGAAAACCCGGAGATCCACGGGTACCTCGAGCACTATCTGGGCGGCTCCGAGAAGCACTCGACGCTCGATCGTCTGAAGATGGTGCACGAGACCATTCGTCAGGTCGCTTCTCACGAGGCGGCGTTCCATCAAGTGATGACCGTCCACGCCGAGGGTTCCATGGCCGCGCAGAAGATGATGATCCTCGCCGAGTCTCCGCTCGGACGATACGAGTCGCTGGCCAAAGCGTTCGCCGGTATCCAACCTTGGGACAGCCTGATCTGAATAGGGAGGGTCCAATGCAGCACAACATAGAAGCACCTGACACCGTGGAAGAAGACGTCGTCATCGACACCACCGACGGCCATCGACTGACGGGAACGCTCTATCTGCCGCAGGGCGCGCCGAAGGCGGCCGTGCAGATCAACGGCGGGGTCGGCGTGAAGCGCCGGTTCTATCGTCACTTCGCGCTCTTTCTGGCCTCGCAGGGCTACTCGGTCCTCACGTTCGACTTTCGCGGCACAGGCGGATCACGTCCCAAGAGCATTCGGGGATTCCGGGCGACCCTCTCCGATTGGGGAACGAAGGACATCCCGGCGGCGTTCGACTGGCTCTCGCGGCGTCACCCGAAGATTCCGAAGTTCATCGTCGGGCACAGCATGGGCGGGCAGATCACCGGGCTCATGCACAACCACGAGCAGCTTGCGGGGCTCGCGCTGGTGTTCGTCGCGACTGGGTATTTCAAGTCGTTCCCCATGCCCTTCCGCCTGTACCCGATGTTCATCTTGTACCTGTTCTTCCCGATCACGACGCCGCTCTTCGGCTACGCGCCGGCGAGTCTCGTCACGACGGGGCAGGATCTTCCGTCGGGCGTCGTCTGGGAATGGATCGAATGGACGCGCCAGTCGAAGTACCTCGGCCGTCGACTACGGCAACGACCGGAATCCTTTCACTATCCGAACATCACCGCACCGATTCACGCCTTCGTGGTCGACGACGACCCCATGGCCACGCCCGAGAACGGCCGGCGCTTCCTGCGGGATTATTACTCGAACGCGCCGGCGGAGTTCACCGAGCTCCGCGCCGCCGATGCGCCCGACGGCAAGGTCGGACACCTCGGTTATTTCAGGAAAGGATTGGCCGACGCTTACTGGAGCAAGGTCAGCAGCTGGCTCGACCGGCGGCTCGCGGACTTGAAAGACCCCGCGGTCGCCGCCGAATGAAACGAAAGTGCAGAGGACGCGGACAATGAATAGAAGAATCTTCGTAGGATGGTGCGCGGCGACGATACTCACGTTCGCCCTCTTGGCGTCGTCGAGGGCCAGCGCTGCCCAGAGCGACGTCTACTTCAACGTCACCCTGAGGAGCGCAGGCCAAGCGCGCATTCACGCCGCCGTCTATGCGAGTTCGTCCGCGCGCGCGGGCGTCACGATCCTCGCCGTCCCAGGCTTCACGGAGACCGCGGCGATCTACCAACCGCTCGCGACGGCGATATTCGCCGATCACATCCTCGGGAAGGTGGTGCAGCGGATCGTGGCAATCGAAATGCCGGGCCACGGGCTCAGCTCCGCGCCGTCTGGTCTTCCCAACGGTGCGCTGTTCGGAGATCTGGCCATCGAGGACAACGTGAGCGTCGTGCTTCAGGCGATCGACGAGCTGCGCAGCCTGCATCTCGGAGCCAGCGTCATCATGGGCCACAGCATGGGTGGGCTCGAGGTTCTCGCGTCGCAAGAAACACTGCTCTCGCATGGCTCGACGCTCGCAGCGCACGGTATCTTCGGTGCCGTTCTCCTGGCGCCGGTTCCGCCCGCCAATTCCCAGTACACGCGGGGACCGCTTCCGGATCTGTCGTCGTTCATCACCTCCGATCCTTCGCTCGGCACGTACCTGTTCCTGCCGCCCCCGGTTGCGCAGATCGACGGAGCGTACACGACGACGGCGGGCACGCTCGTGCCGAACGCGCCGACGCCGGACCAGATTGCTCCCTACAACGACAAGGAGCCCATCACGACGGTTCTGCAGCTCGTCGCCAGCACTCCGCCGCGTCCGACGGTGCGCGCGCAGGCGTTCGCGCTGACCAAGGGGACGGTGCTCTCGATTCTCTCGTTCAGCGAGGACGTGCTCGTTCCGGCCGCTGACATGGCCCCCTTGTTCTCGTTGATGACCGGAAAGGTCACCCCGCTCTACCGTCCAATCGTCGCGCCGGACGCGGTGCACAGCATGTTCGTTTCGAACCCCAACGGCCTGCTGGACGCGCTGATCGACGTACTCTGACCGTCCCCTCGCCGTCACAGTCCGCACCTGCGCAGGTCACAGGTGCGGGCTGCGACGCGCCGTCGGCCGCTGCGCCTCATCGCCCACCGCTTCAGGGGCGCGCTGCCGGCGTTCGCGAGCCGCGTGGTGATGCGCACACGCGGAGCTTTCTCCACCGGCTCGCGGACCCCGACGGGGCTGCACCCGTAGGCGCCAGATGCGGGAGAGCGCTTTCGAACGCGTGCACAGCAAGTGAAGCGCGCCTGCGACGTCGGCGGCGGGCGCCGTACGTTTCTCGCAAGGCACCTCTGTCATGAAATCCGCGAGCGAGCTTCTCGCCCGCGCGACACGGCCTCGAGCATCGCGAGGGTCACTCCGTACGCTTATTGCCTGCCGAGTGCCGCTTCAGCGCGGCGCGCATATTTCCGTTTCCGATCGTCAGGCATTGAGGCGGACGCCGTCTGAGCCCGACGCTCAGGACGATTCTTGCGAATGGAGCAAGACGTGCACCCTGTCCGAGAGGCTTCTTGGCGAGCTCTCCTTCCGGTGCAGGGTAGTTTTGCCGAAAAGATGTGCTCCGGACGGGGGATCGCAAGTTGCCAAGAAACGTCCTGCGGGCTTCACCAGGGCGTGAGGCCGTCGGCTGTCGCGATTGCCCTCGGCACGAGAACTTCGGGGTAATCCTGGGCGTAGACACCAGGGACCGAATACAGCTTGACCATCATCTCCGTCGCATTACCGACGTTGTTGCTATTCCGAATGTGAACCAGCGAACCTTGCTCGTCGGTATTGACCGGGATTGCTGCCACACCACTGGACGGAAACGTCACGTTTCGAGAGTACGTCATTCCCGTCGAGGGCAAACCCTTGTAGAAATCCACGGAGCCCGTAAGACCCTTGAACGAACCCACGAAGCCGTTCTCGAGAACGAGCTGGCTCGTCCCCTTCGGAACATAAGCCCAAAAGCCCGCATTTGCCGGGTAGAAGAGCTGCGGTGTTCCAAATGCAGTACTGGTACCAGTGCCGGGCGTGTACGTCGCCGTGTCGAGATTGTATCCAAGACTCGCGAGGTAGTTGCCCATCGTCTGCCCGAGCTGCAGAGTGAACCGGTACGTACCCACCGCAGGTGCTTGATACGTGATGGCAATCAGCTCGACGGGTTGGGTCCGACCTCCGAACGTCCAGTTCGCCTGCTGCGACACCACGAACGTCTCGAGTCCACTGAGCTCTGATACCCATTTCTTGTTGCTGCTATCCCAATAGTCGACCGAATAGAAAACTTGCCTGTCGCTCGCTGGATAGGGACGGAAAATCTTTAGACCAAGGGTGGCTCCCGCGGCGCTCGCGGATTGTAGTATGATGGGCGGCTTGTAACCGTCCGCGTTGGTATCGACAGCAATCGGTAGTGATCCGTAGCCCCCCGTCGGGGGAGTGAACTGGCGCACGGTGACGAGATCGTTCTGATCAATGGATGATGAAATCTGCTGCGAGAGCGACTTGCTCGCGAGCCATCGTCCCTCGACAGAGTTGGCCGGCGGATTCGCCGGACTGTTGCCGTTCCACCAAACCTGGGTTTGCGCATGCGTAAAGTGAGCAGCCTGCTCGACTCCCATGGCCTTGCTCGCTCCCGTATACGTCGGATCCGATAGAACGAATGGATCCGTCGACCCGTACTTCGGGGAGCTCGTCGGCACGTTCACCCCGTATTGCGACTGGACGAGCGCCAGCATGGCCGTCGTGTAAGACATCTGGCCACGGAAAATGAAAGCGTTGCATTGGGGACACTGAGCGTTGTCGTACCAGGTCCCTCTCGGTACACTATCGAGCAAGTAGTAGTAGTAAAAGAACTGCTTAGTGTCATCGAGGCGGACTTGATAAGGCGATGTCGTATTGTTGATCGCCGCCTCGGCCTGATCGATATAGCCCATTGCCGTTTCGAAGTAATGGGCTGAGTCGAACCAGTTCTGCGGGGTCATCAAGTCGTAATAGCTTTGCATGGCGGTTGCGCCAGGACCGTATGCGCGCTGAATCCACCGCGTACGCTTCGCGTCGAGCTGAGCAGCGCTCATACTCGGACTCCAGAGCTCTTGCGTGGTGAGGTAGTAGTCGAGCGCATGCTTTCCGAAATTGAAGTCTATCTCGGCGTTGTATGCTCTTCCCCCGCTCGTGTACATCAGCGACAGATCTGATTGGATGTCGTTGGAGCTTCTGCTGCCATATACCCCTCTTACGTCGATGTCTTGCACTCCGGCCTGTGAAAGGATGTCGTATCTGCCTCCTGATTGTGTGGGCGCGAGCACCCGGAACGCGCGCATCGCGTCGAGATAACTGACACAGTTTGCCCACTTGCCGAGACCACGGTGCTTCGAAAATCCTGTTTGCGGCTCCACGCGGATGCGGCCATCCATGTTGAAGTTCGGCGGAACGTCATGATAGGCCGTAGAGTACAAGGATGTGATCACGGAGCTGCTCTTGGATTTCCCGGTCGACGTGTTCTGGCATTCCACCAGGTTTCCGTTCGCATCCAGGTGGTCGTTCCCCGTTGGTAACTTCTGAACGTATTGGTCGTATTGCTGTAGCAGCCAGGTGTTCAACGCGAACGTATTGTCGCTCTGTGCGTTCGCCAGATCAGGGTTCGGATCGACGCTGTTCGGATCGGACGGATCTGGCGGATTCCACCACCATTTCTGATTCGATTGACTGGGAAGACCAGAAAAGAAGCCATTGAGCTTGTACGGGTCGTTATTTTCCCAAGCGCTGCCACAGTTGGACGGGGCCTTGCAATAGTTCAGCCACCAGCTCTTGTCGCTCGCGCCTGCCAGAAAGGCACTATCATTCGGCTGATCATCTTCTGCTTCTGTCGCAAAAACTTGCGTTGCGTTGGGCTGTGCCCAGAAGCCATTCTTGAACTGCCGAATCATTCCCAGGCGCAGAACGTCCCGAACCGTGGCGTCCATCTGATCCAGATAGATCCCTTCGAGAACTTGATCCATCGTCGGCCATGTCGTGCCGTTACTGACACTGACGACGAGGTTGTTCACATCGCCATTAACCACACCAATGTAGATCGTGTTGGCATTCGACGAACTCGCCGCCGGGCGAGCCGTGAGCGGTCCGACGAGCGCCGGTTGCAAGAAGCCCGTTACGGGGTGATACGTGGTGCTCCCGGGAAAATTCATAGCCACGTCGGACGCTAATCGAACACATACCGGCACGTGCCAGTTCTGCAATGATTGACCTGGGAACGAAGGTTCTGATTGAAAATCCCCCGCCTGAGGCGCGAGATGAGAGCCAACACGCCAGCGAAGGTACGAGTACTCCACGGTTTCGTCCGGCAAGCGGTTCGGGTTATCAGGATCGTTCTGAGGTAGGTTGTTTCCGGCAGTAAGGGTCCCCGAGTGATCCTGTCCGCCCATCGCGGTCAACTCTCGTATGTAAAACCCCGGGCGTTCGCTATGGGCCTCCCAGAACGACAGATCGCGGTTCGTGTAATCCGGCACGTTGATCCAGTCGGGGCCCATTCCGAGCACCTCGTATCCGACCGAATAGACGGGTGGGTTGGTCTGGTAGTGATCGCCCCCCAGCAGGTCTACGACGCCATTATTGAGGCCCACATACGTGTTCGCGAGGACGATGACGCGCGCGGGGGTCGTCTCCGTGCGAACATAATATGCTTCGTTCGCGTTGTAAGCGTCACTTCCATTGCTGGCGATGATGCTCGACGCCTGGGCAATGTCTGCCGTCGCATATGACAGCAATGTGAGGACGATGCCACTGTCGAGTGTCGAACTCGAAACGACTGGTTGCCGCGTGGTCACGTGCTTCATTCGCATGACCGCGTCCTGCACGTACCGGATGGCGGACCATTCGCTAATCAGATCCGGGTCGGAATACGCGTACGCCTGCGTATAGGTCATCGCTGCGACAGTAGGGCCGTCGAAGCCATGGGGCAGCTGCGTCGCCGGAATGAGGATGGGTGTCGTCGTAGTGATGGTGAACGGCCCGTTCGTGCCCAGTTTTTGCTGGACGGTACCGACTGACCCTTGGGCCCCTTCCGAGCCACACCCAAAGAGGACGGCGGAGCCGATAATACCATATGCACTAGCAAGAACTGTTCGCGCCAGCCATATTCCACAAATAGTCGCCGCTTTCGCGTCAATCTGAAGCCGAAATCCCATGGCACTGCTCCTCATCCCAGCGTGCGAAGGATGGTATCACTCTTCTACGAAGAGAGGTAGTCCTTTCTTTTTTACGTCCCAGGGTTCCGGCGTCCCCATCGACTGCCAGTCATCGGCGAGAGCGCCGGCCAGCGAGTTCGTGCCGGGCGCTGCCCGTCATGTGATTCACGCCAGCTCACCGTGACAGTGAGGACTCCGCTTTCGCCTCGTCAGAGCCGTCGGGGGCCGCGTTATCGCTTCCACCGGCGGATACCAGCGGGAGCCCAGCGAGCAATGCGCCCAGACCGAGAATCGATCTTTCTCGGCCGATGTTGCTTGGACACCTCCCCCAACCCGATCGCATCCGCATCCGGGGTCGTTCGTCGTCTTTTCGGCAACGCACGACGTGATGCTCGAACAGGAGGGCATTTGCCATGCGCGTGAACTACGGAATTACGGCGAGAAAGCTCGTATTACAGACAAGGGTGTCACTCGATGATCTGGTCGCGCCCTGGCAGGCACGGCGCCGGGGGCTGGGCCTGCCGCCGGAAGATCCCGCGCTGAAGCAGCGCAAGCTCGACTGGCTGCGTGACACGGATCTTCACCTGATGGGGCGCGCTGAAGCAGGCAAACTGGCCAGAGTCTTCCGCTCTTCAAGGGCCTCACGACACCGGTTTCACTCGAGCTCGTCGAGGCGGTGACGTACGGAACTGGCGTGGCGCTCCACGTCTATCGCCCGAGGGCGTCAGCAGATGACTAGAGCGCATCGGCCGGGCGTGTACACATCTCCTTCACGCGCTCGGCGAGGTCCATAGGTTTTCCGTGGATTGCAGACGGCGTACGGCAAGAACGATGAGAAGGTGTTCGCGTCCGTAACGCGTGGCAGTGCTACGAAAGGGAGGACGCCGGAGCACGCCGACGTTGAGGTAGTGACGAAGAGTCCGCGGTTGCACACCGGCGAGACGAGCGCAGTCGATGAGGGTCCATCCTTCCGTCGGCTTCGTGCGCGGACGAGGGATCCCAAACCGCCTCGCGCGATTGCGTCGGAGGTACCGCTCGTGGTTTTCGACGGCTCTGGATTCGGCATCCTGCCGAAGAGCAACCAGCCGGCGCTCCGGGATTTTCCCGGGTACCATCCTGCACCCTAAGTCCGACGTGCGCCGCCTGTCAGTTACCGGCACGCGGCGCCAAGCGCCAGATGCGCGGCCTGTCAGTTACCGGTAGAAGCGGGGAGCAACACTCAGAAACTCGCGGAAACGCCGCCGAATCCTTCGAACACGAAGTGCCCGAGCGGTCCGCTGGTCCACGCTTCGTCGAGGCGTGCGCCAGCGAAAAGAGCGGGCCACCGATCGGCGCCGAACGCGGGATCGCGATGCCACCACCACGAGAGCTTCGCCGCTTGAGAGAAACGTCCGAGGGATCGGCAGCGACTCTCGAACGCCTGGCATGGCTCGCCGAACGCGAACGCGGGTCGCCACTGGAGCACATCGAGACCGAACGCGAGGTTCGGGGCGTCGTCCGCGTAGAACGTGAAAGGAGCGAGCGTGAGAGCGCCTTCGACGTATGCTTTCGCTTCTCCGGGCACCGGGGAGAAAGGAAACGTCGCGGCGACGCCGGCGCCGAACAGGCCGATGGTGGTGAAGGTCAGCGGCCCCAGCGGCGCGTAAGACAGCGGTGTTCGAAGGGGCACCCAGTCGACGAAACCGCCGGCCCAGAGCACATCGCGCTGCTCGGCGTTCAGCGTGCGCGCGACGAATTCGCCGGCGAACGTGACGTCGCCCCTGCCGCCGAAGAGCCCTGGCGTGCGCCCTCGAAACTCCGACGCCGTGTCGTCGTCAGGCCGCGCGAGCGCCGAGAGCGTCGCGCGCGCCAGCTGAGCGTGCTTCACCGTCGCGCTCTCGCCGTCGTCGACGAAGTCGCGGAGGAGGTCGCGATAGGCGGCGCGCCGCTCGTCCGTCCACGAGCTCGTTGCTTCGAGGATGCGCCGCACGCGGCCTACCAGCACGTCGTGCAACGACGCATCCGCGGCGAGCGACGGATCGATTCGCCTGACGGTCTCGGTGAGCATGTCGTACGGAACGAAGGGCCAGATCCACGACGAATCTCTGTACGCGGCAGCCCACGCCGCGGGATCGCAATCGTCGAACACGCGGGCGTCCGCGCGGAGCGCTTCGATCCGCGGCGCGAAGCGCGGATCCGCCGGAAACCGATGCGGGCGGAAGAACCACGGACGCTCGCGAACGTGCCGTCTCGTGCGCTCCAAGATCGCGCTCGTTTTCTCCTCCATCCCCCGCGCGCGCCACGGTTCGACGGGTGTCCCTTCCTTGACCACGATCCCGCTTTCCTGGAGCTCTTCGAGCACCATCTCCGCCCATAGCAGGTAGCCGAGCTCCGTCGGGTGCACGCCGTCGGTGCTGAGGAGGGCCGTCTCGCCGCCGTAGCGGAGCGTGCCGTATCCCGCGACGCGATCTACCGTGAGCTCGCCCGCGTAGACCAGATCGAACAGGTGCCGGAACAGGTCGCGGGTGTCGATCACGAGCCAGTTGCTCTTCGCACCGAGGATGGTCTTCGCGCTCGCGGCGAAGGCGTCCTGCCGCGCGTGGAGCTCCGCGAGGTCGCTCGCGGAGAGAACGACTTGCCGCGGCAGCCTGCGTCCGGAACGCGCCGCGAGCCACCAGTGCTGGAGCGTCACGCTGCCTTTCGGCACGAGAGCCCCGTCGGTGAAGCGGGCGCCCGCGGGCAGGACGTGCTCCTCGAACACTTTGTCGACCGGCGGCGGCACGAGGTAAATGCGCCGGACGCCGAGCGCGGTCAGGGGCTTGGTCTCTTCGTCCAGGCTCCTCAGATCCGCTTCGAAGTCGGCCGGTGTCCTCGAGACGGCGCCGATGACGATCTGGTGGAAACTGAATAGATCGTTCGCGCCATAGGTGCTCAAGAAGAAGCCGCCGCGGCCGCCTTTCGCCTGCTTCTGGATGAACCTCACGCCGTCTTCGACCAGGCTGGTGGACGGATCGAGTCGCTCGCCTCGCATGAAGAGCATGCCCGGCGCACGAAAGTCTTTTAGCTCGGCGGGGCTCGACACGGCTTCGTGTAACGTCGCGGAGGTGCGGCCGCGGATCGACACGCGTGCGTTCGGCGAGCCCGCGTCGGCGAATCGATCGCCGCGGAGCATATCACCGGCGAGCGCGGTGGTGAGGCCCAGGTACGCGGGAGACCATCGCTCCACCTCGTCGGGATCGACGGGGAACCCGTCTTCGAAACCGGACTGAACTCTCGCGTCGTGAGGAACGCCGAGCCCGCTCAGCACGAGATCGGCGAAGGTCCAGTTCTCGTCGACCTTCGGATCGGCTCCGTCGTGAATGCCTCGCAAGCTGTCGGTACGCACGGCGCCGACTCGGCTTCCCAGATACTCGAACGCGACGGCGTCCGTCGGAGCGAGCGCCGCGAGCACGCAGCGCACGTCGTCCGGCGAAATCGCCGAACCTTCACGGAGACAACTCGCTCCGAGCGCCGCGGAGACAGCGACGAGCGCACCGCGCAGCGCGGCTCCCTCCGTATCACCCGAGGCGATTCGAGTCGCGATCGTGTCCGGGTTCAGATCGGGCCACTCGACGCGGCCGTCGCGATCTCCTGCGCCGTTCCCGTCGAAGACGGCGAGCTCCTGCGCGAGGTTACCCGGAAGCGCTCCCGCGGCGTGAGCGTTCGCGCAAAGTGTCGCGGCGAGCGCGACGATCCCCCTGCCCATCCGTAGTTTCGTCAAAGCTTGCCGTTGGCCAAACGCCGCCTCGCGAGGATTCGCGAGCGCCGCCATCAGACTTTTTCGCCGAGCCGGGCGCAAGTCCCAGGGCTCGGAGCTGGAGCTTTCACCGACGTCGCCGTGCTCCATTTCACTTTCGAGGAACTCGGGCGGGATAGGTGACCCGAGCCCGATCGCCGACGACCGCAAAGGGCGTGAGCGAGGCGGGCTCACACTTCGTTCGCGTGAAGACGTGGACGACGGGAACGCCGTGGGCGAGCACGTGATCCGCGACGATGCGGCGGTGACAGCGCCACCAGACGGCCTCGGCGCACATGATCGCGCAGGTCTCACGCGAAGCCATCTCGAGCAGCTCACGCAAGCCCTGGCGAAAAGGAGCGGTCTCGGCGTAGTCCGCGTAATTGTGGAAGGGCCGTCGTTCCCAGGCGGCGTTCGTTTCTTCCGCGACGTGCTCGTTTTTGGGGCGCCGTCCGCCGAGCGACGCGAGGTGGCAACAGGCGATGCCGGCGCGGTGAAGCGTCGCCGGCAGCACGTCGAGGTTGAACTGCGGATTCGTCCGCGACCACGATACGCTACGAATGTCGACGAGCCGCGTCACTCCGTAAGCGCGAAGAATGTCGACGAGCTCGTCCGCCGTACGCGTCGAATGCCCCAGCGTATAGAGCGTGCGGCGCTTCGGCCGAGTCTCACCGAGCCGGGCGCGTGTTCTGGCACTCGACATCACTGCGACGTTACGCCACGAGCCGCTCGATCGCATTCATGTCGTCGCCGCGGAGCTCGACGTCGTCGACGCCCAGGTCCTCGCGCATGGGCTCTCGGAGCGGGTTCCGGTCAGCGGGACATGCCCACTCGCGCTGCGCCGCGAAACACGAGCCGGGGGCACTTGATTTATTTTCCGAATTGAGCAACTATCTCCCGAGCGGGAAAGGATTCATCCATGGACTCACCGACCTTCACGTCGAGCGTGCATTACCAAAACCCCAAGGCCGCCCTGGCGTGGCTGGAGCGCGCCTTCGGCTTCGAGATCACGATGGCCATCGACGGACCCCCGGACGCCCCCGACATGTGCCACTACGAGATGAGCGTCGGGGGGCACGGGCGGATCATGATCGGCGGGCAGTGGAACGAGTGGGTGAAGAGTCCCAAGACCTTGGGCGGGGCCAACACGCAAGTGGTTCACGTCATGCTCGAGGAAGGCCTCGACGCACACTGCGAGCGGGCGCGCGCCGCCGGAGCGCAGATCGTCGCCGAACCTTCGGATGAGTTCTACGGAGATCGGGTGTACCGCGCCGCCGACCTCGAAGGCCACCGCTGGACCTTCGCCGTCCACGTGCGCGACGTCTCGCGCGCCGAAGCGGAAGCGGCGCTCGGCCAGCCGATCGTCGCCAAGAACTGGCCGTGAGCGCGCGCGCCAAACGCCTCGACGACGCGTTCGCTGCGCTCGCCGATCCGGCGCGGCGCCGGGCCGTGGAGCTGCTCGCGCAGAAACCTCGATGCGCCGGCGAGCTGGCTCAAGCCCTGCGGCTTTCCCCCTCCGCGACGAGCAAGCATCTCCGCGTCCTGCGCGATCGCGGGCTCGTCACCGAGGCCCACCCGGCGCACGATACGCGCGTGCGCATCTACTCGCTCCGATCGGCGCCGATGACGGATTTGCGTGCGTGGCTCGACGCCGCGGAGCGCGGTTGGGCCGAGCAGCTCGCCGCCTTCGCCGATCACCTGGAACGAAAGCCGTGACTCGAGGGTCGCGCGTCCTTTTGGCGACGCGGGTAAACGCCACGCCGGCGCGGGCGTTCGCCGCGTTCACCGAAGAGATCGGCCAGTGGTGGCGGCCCAACGGCCTGTTCCAGTTCACACGCGGACGGAGCGGCGTGCTCTCCTTCGAGTCAGGTCCTAATGGCCGATTGATCGAGACGTACGAGGACGGTACGGCGTTCGTCATCGGTGAGGTGCGCGCCTGGGACCCGCCGCACCGCCTGGTCGTGACCTGGCGTCAGGCGAGCTTCGCCCCTGACCAGAGCACCGAGCTGCACGTTCGCTTCGAAGAAGCTGGCAAACAGACGAGGGTCGTGGTCGAGCATTTCGGTTGGGACACGATCCCGCAACGCCACGCCGCGCGCCACGGCTTCCCGCTGGCGACCTTTCAGCTTCGCTTCGCCGAGTGGTGGCAGGACATGCTCCGCAATTTGCGCGATCGTTCGTGACGCGCTCTCCGCGGCGGCGCCCCGCAAGACGCCGCCGCACGGACCAACCCTGGAATCTAAGCCACCGGCCCTTGCAGCTACCCGCGCCGGGCCGCCTGAATGGCGGCGATGTCAATTTTCGTCATCGACATCATCGCCGAGAACGCGCGCTTTGCCTCGGCTCCGCCCGCGGCGAAGGCGTCCGTCAGCGCACGCGGCGTGATCTGCCAGGAAAGGCCCCAGCGGTCCTTGCACCAACCACACGCGCTTTCCTGGCCGCCGTTGCCGACGATCGCGCGCCAGTAGCGGTCCGTTTCTTCCTGATCGTCCGTGGCGATCTGGAAAGAGAACGCCTCGCTGTGCTTGAACCGCGGGCCGCCGTTGAGACCGAGACAGGGAATTCCCAGAACGGTGAACTCCACGGTCAGGACGTCGCCTTCTTTGCCGCCGGGAAAGTCACCCGGCGCTTTGTGAACCGCCGTCACTTCGCTGTTCGGAAAGGTCGCGGCATAAAAGCGTGCTGCCTCTAGCGCGTCCTTTTCGAACCAGAGGCAGATCGTGTTCTTCGCTTTCATTCGTGTGCTCCTTGTGATCCGATCGGGAAACGGCGCGCGCGCCGTTTCCGTTTCTATCACCTCCGCCCGCTTGCTGACGGACAACTCGGGCAATGGCTCGCCGCTGCTATCGTCCAAGAAACCTACATTCTGCGCTCGGCTCCGAGCGGTGCCATCGGGTGCACCCGTTAGCACGACGGGCCGAACCATGTGATGAGCGCGTCACGGAGTCCGCGATCCGTGCCTTCTCCGGCCCAGGCGACGTATCCGTCGGGGCGAATCAAGACGGCAGCGGGAGCAGCGACGGCACCGAACACCGGCAGCTCCCACGCACCGTCGTATCGAGCGTCGACGCGCTGCACCCGATCCGCCCATCCTGTGATGTCCAAGACGCCGCGCTCGCCGAGGTTGAGCAATACGGGCCGGACAGCGTGCAGAAACGTGAACGCTCGCCGTCGTCCGCTTTCGGTGACCAAGTCGAGATCCGGCATGCGACGGCCGAGCAGCGGGTGTCCCGCGCCGAAGTCGTAGTGAATATCGAGGCCCGACATCATGGCCGCGTAGCGCTTGCGAGGCTCGTCCATCCGCAGCAGCTCGGACAGGGTCTCGCGCACGGCTTCCAGACGCTCGTCACCGCGGCTGCAGGCGGTCTGCGCCATGGTTTTGCGTAACACGCTGGCACCGACGGGGTGTCGCTCGGCGTGGTACGTATCGAGGAGGCTCTCGGGCGATGTCCCGCTCACCACCTGGGCGAGCTTCCATCCCAAGTTCACGGCATCCTGGACGCCGAGATTGAGTCCCTGGCCGCCCATCGGCGAATGCACGTGCGCCGCGTCGCCGGCCAGGAGCACTCGTCGTTCTCGGTAAGACGCCGCCTGCCGTGTCATGTCCGTAAAGCGAGAGAGATAGGTGGCGTTGCGCAGACCGAAATCCGTCCCGTAGAGGGTGATGAGCGCCTCGCGGAGCTCACCGAGCGTCGGCTCGTTGCCTTGGACGACACGCTCTTCACGGAGCACGACGCGGACGCGGCCGTCCTCGAGCTTGCCCAGCCCGTACGTGCCCTTCTCGTCACGACGCATGCCGAACGCCGGCTCCGCGGCCATGTCGACCTCGGCGATCAGGTAACTGATGGACGGATCCCACCCCGGAAACTCGATGCCCGCTTTCTTCCGAATCAGGCTGCGACCGCCGTCGCACCCGACGAGATACTTCGCGCGCAACGAGCGGCCGTCGGACAGCTCGATATCGACGCCGGTGTCGTCCTGCGCGAACCCCGTCACCTCGCGACCGCGATAGATCGGCACCGAAAGCTCGGACGCCCACTCGGTCAAGATGCGCTGGATGTGATGTTGCCAGAGCGCGAGCCCGTAATTGTGGCGAGTCGGGAAATCGCCGATGTCGAGAGGAACTTGGGCGAAGGATGCAATTTGAGCCACCTGCCCTTGCGAAAGGAAGCGATCCGCGATTCCCCGCTGATCGAGTACCTCGATCGTACGCGCATGCAAGCCACCGGCGCGAACACCGTCGAGCTCTTGGTTTTCACGCCGCTCGACGATGGCGACGTCGACCCGCAAGAGAGCCAATTCGCCGGCCAGCATCAGCCCCGTCGGACCTCCACCGGCGATCACTACCGAATGCTTCGTCGCCGCCACACCACGCTCGGATTCGTCGTGCATCTCGCTCCTCCAGCTGTTGCGCTCGTCGCGCGCGGGCAGCGACTCTGAGCGACGACCGTGGCCTTGCCGCAAGACCCACTGTCTGGCATAAGGTGAAAGTGGAGAGCGGCGAGGGGCGGTGCTCTTTTTCGCGCCGTGTTTACCTTCTCGCGGACGGCGGCGCCAAAAATCGTGTCCGTCGTGATCCGCCGACGTCCAAGGGCTTCGCTACCGTGCGCGGCTCGGGTGTCGGAACATGCTCACGGTCGTGCGTGCTGCGCAGGTGCGCCGTGCGCGCGAGCACCCGAGACGGACCGGGGTTCGTCGTACGGATTGGGGTCGTCGTAGGGGCTCGGCGGGCTCTCTTCGAGGTGCACGTCCTTGGGCTGCACCGGGACGGCAGGCCGCACCGGCATGGCCGGCGTGCCTACGCCAGCAACTCGACTCATGGCAGAGGCGAGCGCCGGTGAAACTCCCGTAAGGGGATGCGGTCTGGAATACGACTCGTCATCCATGTCGCGGGGCAAATCGTCGACTGATAACGCCTTCGGCGTCGCTTCCCGAGGCGCGCGGGAGCTTGGAACCAACGACGGCGTTCGCGCCGTCGCTGCGTTCACGACCAGCGCAGGCCCTGTCTTGAGCACTGGCGGCCGAACCGCGACGACCGCGGGCGCCGGCAGTGGGGGCGAGCTATCATGAAAAGCATAGAAGCCTGCCACCGCGAAGAACCCGACGCTCGCGCTGGTGAGGATCCCGCGGTGCTTCACGAGCGAGGAAATCGCCGGGCGAACGCTTTCTGAGCGGGGCGGTGCACCCGATGGCGGCCGAGCGACGTCGCTCACTACGATGGTCGGCGAGCTGTCGAACCCTTCCGAAAGCGCCTCGTAAGCTTCGCGCACTGCTTGTTGCATCGAGACGGCGTCTTCGAAGCGGCTGCTCTTGTCGCGCGAAAGGGCGCGGTCGACGAGCTCGGCGACTTCCCGAGAAACGCACGACGCGACCATTTGAAGCGGAGGCGCCGACCGAGTCATGGCAGAGAGGAGCTGCTCGTTCACCGTCGTGCCCTCGTGCACGAGGCGTCCGGAGATCAACGTGAACAGTGTCGCGCCGAGGGACCAGAGGTCGCTCCGTGCATCGACCGACTCGGTGTGTCCGAGCGCCTGCTCGGGCGGCATGAACGCCGGTGTTCCGAAGGTTCCTCCGGTATGGCTGCGAGGGCTCGTGGAAGCGTGCCGCAGCCGGGCGATGCCGAAGTCGAGGACCTTGATGCGGCCTTCCTTCGTGAGGAAGAGATTCTCCGGCTTGAGGTCTCGATGAACGATGCCCTTGTCATGCGCTGCCGCGAGGACATCCAGAACCTGATCGGCGACCGACAGCACCTCGTCCGCTGGGAGGCGTGAACCCTTGCGCAGCCAACGTTGCTCGAGGGTCTCGCCTTCGAGGAGCTCCATCACCAGGAACACCATGCCCTGATCTTCGTCGTCGTCGATGACCTGGACGACCCCGGGGTGGTTCACCTGGTTCGCCGCGTAGCCCTCGCGCATGAAGCGGGTTCGAACCTCGCGGCTCAGCGTCAACGCCGCGTGTAGAACCTTCACTGCGCCGCGGCTGCCGTTCCGATGCGTAGCGGTGTATACCGCGCCCATGCCGCCGATGCCGATCAAGTGATCGAGGCGCCACTTGTCGCGCAGCACGCGGCCGACCCTCTGCTCGGCCTCGACTTGGAGCTCGTCGTCGGCATTGCGTGCCTGCATTGCCCCGTCCGACTGTCGGACTATCCCGCGCATCTCCCTGGGTCAAGGGCGCGCGCCGCCTGCCGGCCCCACTTCGCTGGAGTGATCGGTACCGCAGGGTCCGCGATGCGGCATCCGCCGCTGCTTGCTGTGGCGTGCAGTACTCCGGCGGCGCATCTTTTCGCCGACGCGACAACCATCGTTCGTGAAAGTGAAGCTCTGAGCGTCGTCGCCATCGACGTTCCCGAACCGCAGGAGTCCTCGACCGTGAACGTCACGCTGCCGTAGGAACATGCAACAGCAAGGCTTGAGACCCGCGGATCAGGCGTGCGCCGACGAACACACAGAGATTCGCCACCGGAGCCAGCGCGGCCAACGCGAACGGCTCCGAACGAATCTGGCTCGCTCCTTCTCGACGAGATCCTGGAGCTCCTCGCGCGCCCTGTTGCGGTGACCGAGCTGCCCTTGGACGGTCGCCAAGAGCGCGCGCCATCCCGCGAGTGCGGCCCTGGCGTGTCGCGTCGACGCCCTTGGAGTCAGCTGACCAGGGCGGCGATGGTCTCGATGAAGCGATCCGGAGCGATCGGCTTGGGCAGAAAGGCGTCGAAGCCGGCGGCTCGAGCGCGCTCGCGATCTCCGCGACAGACGTAGGCGGTCAACGCCAACGCCGGGAGGGGGCTGTCCGGAAAGTGCCGGAGCGCTCGTAGCAGGGAACAGCCGTCTTCGGTGGGCAAGCCGAGGTCACAGACGAGCACGTCGAAGCGCGCGCCCAGCGCAGTTGCCTCACGCGCGGCGCCGCCTTCGGCCACGGCGACGACCTCCGCGCCACAGCTCTCGAGCAGCCAAGTCAGCGCCGCCCGCGTGTGCGATTCGTCTTCGACCAACAACACACGCCGGCCTCGAAGCGCGGACTTCGCCGAGAAGGCTACGCCATCGGAGGGGGCCTCGTTGAATGTCATACCGACGCCGGCCGCCGTGAGCGGCAGCTCGATGCGGAACGTCGCCCCGCAGCCCGGACCGTCGCTCGCCGCGGTGATGGTTCCACCGTGGAGCTCCACCAGCTGGCGAGCAATCGATAGACCGAGGCCGAGGCCGCCGAAGCTACGCGTCTGGCTCATGTCGGCCTGTCGAAAACGGTCGAAGACGTACGGCAAAAACGACGTCGGGATGCCAGGCCCGTCGTCTTTTATATCGATGACGGCGGTATCCGCCGTGGAGCGCAACGCGACCTGAACGTGTCCTCCTGCCGGAGTGAACTTGATGGCGTTGCCGATCACGTTCCAGAGCACCTGGTGGAGGCGCTCGCGGTCCACCAAGCAGTACGCGCGCGCGCCGATCGCTTCCGCGTGTAACTCCACCCTTCGCGCCAGGGCCGTGGGTTGCAAGACCGCCACCGCCTGCTTGACGATCGCTCCGAGCTCCTCGTCCTGAACGGCGATCTGCATTTTACCGGAGACCAGCCGCGCCATATCGAGCAGCTCGTCGATGAGGCGATGTTGAAGATTCGCGCTGGCGACGATCGCTTCGAGCGCGCCGTCGAATTGATCCGGGCGTACGGCGCCGGAGCGCAGCGCAGTGGACCAAATGACGATCGCGCTGATCGGCGTGCGCAGCTCGTGCGACACCACGCTGATGAATTCCTCTCGGAGCGCCGTCGCCTCTTCGGCGACCGCGCGCGCCGTCTGCTCGCGCTCGAGCGCCAGCCGCATCAGAGCGTCGGCTTTTTTGCGCTCGCTGATGTCCTTGAAGACACACGCCAGGCAGCGATGCTCGGGCGGACCGACGCGGCTGATCGAGATCTCGTACCAGCGCCCGATCGCGTCCGAGAAGCCGTCCATCCGCTTGGGGTCGCCCGTGCGCAGCACGCTTTCGTGCAGCTCGAGCCACGGCGGCTCGGGCTCCTTGCCGGTGAGCTCCCGGTAGGTGCGGCCCGCGGGGTTCAGGAAACCCGTGTGGCGCTCGAACGCCGGATTCGTTTCCAGATAACGGACGTCGAGAGCGCGGCCCTCCGCGTTCGTGATCACCTCCATCATGCAGAAACCCTCGTCGATGGAGGTGAACAAGGAGCGATACTTCTCCTCGCTCTTTCGTAGGGACAGCTCGCTGTGCGCGCGCTGCACCTCGGCCCACGTTCGCTCGGACAGATCACGAACCAGGCCCTTCTCTTCCTCGGTCCATCTTCGCGGTACCGCCGACTGCACGCAGAGGGCCGTCACGAACTTGCCATCCTTTTTGAGGCCGCAGGCGATTCCGGCACAGCACCCGATCGCCTCGAATGCGGCGCGCTCATGATCCAGATCCGAATCGGTACGGGCATTTTCGACGACGAAGGGCTCTCCTCTAGACCAGGCGCGCATCAGCGCCGGGCCTATGAAGCACCATGGGTAACGGCCGACGAGCGGCTGTCCTCGACGAATCCACTCACGGTGAATGACCACCTCTTTGCCTTCATCCAGCTCGACGAACAGGACCCGGCTGGCGTCGAGATGTTCCCCCAGCATGCGAGTGACGATCGTCTGCACCTCGAGCGGATCGGCGACGGGCCGGATGGCGTCGACGACCTCCAGCAGAAATGGGTCGTGCCCCCGTTTGCTCGAGGAACGCGAGGGATCTCGGGGCGCGTCACTCACCTCCCCAAGCGTACATGACACCGCGACGCCCTTCGCGAGCTCCGGTTGGCACAGAACTGCATGACGTCCGTAGATTTCCGGACAAAGCGATTCGACTCTCGAGCCTTTTGGCCTGTGTTCGTGCTTTGGGTCCATGTGCGGAGCGACGCTCGGCCGGCCTAACCACACAAAATCGAGCCCTCGCCGCAGGTGCGACTATTTCCGTCGCCGCAGGCTTCGCCCACACCGAGCGCAGCGGTGTCCACGGCCGGCGCTGAATAGCGGAACCGTCAACGTGGGTGGTCGAGGTGTCAGGACCGACCGCGGCGCCCGCCCTCCGCGATGCGCGCCCTGAGCAGCTTCTTGACGAGAGCGCTTCGCAGCGGCTTGTCGGCACCGAAGTGAAGGGCGCTCTTGGTGTGACTGAAGCCTTCGATGTCCGCCGCGAGCGTCGCGAGCGTCGTGCCGCTGAACGGGTAATACGAGCAACCGCTCGAGGTCGCCGAGAAGCCCGCGATGATCCGTCCTTGATAGCGGAACGCGGGAAGCCGATAGCTGATGCACTCCTCGACCTCTGGGACGAGCGAGTGGATCGTCCTTCGTAGCTCCTGGAGCAGAGCGTGACTGCTCGGGCTCACGCGTCCAAGGTAAGCGTCGATGGCGGGATCACGTCTGGGTTGTCCCTGACTCTGAACCGAGGACGTCGGTCTCGACTGCCGCCCCGGTGCGTGCTTCTTCGAGCGACTCGCCTTCTTTAGCGCGGCCATGGCATGAATGATCTCCTTGTCGTGTACGGGCGCAAAAAGGCACAAGGCAGGTTTGGGAAACTGTAGGAGCGCTCGCGCCACCACGCTCATTCACGAGCGCGCGCTTTCTCTAGCCCGAAGATTGCAATCGCGCTTCGCGTGACGAAGGCAAGCCGTGACCCGGGTCACGGCGTACCTGGCTGAGCAGCCCGACGGTTTTGCCGTCGGTCGACACTCTTCGTTTACTCGTGAGCGCAAGCTCGTTCACGGGGTGCTGCGCTGGGAATCTTTTGACACGAATCTTGTGCAGGAATCGAACACGAGTGCTGCGCACGCAACGATGCATCGAGCGAGCGACACGGAGACGATACTTTGCGGTACTCGAAATGGGACAGAGAGGTGTAGACGAATCACGTGCCGCCGTAGTAAAGCAGCGCACGTCCCTCCGAACCTGTTCGATCGATGCACTTTGGGGGCTTCGATCGATCCTTACGGCACTGAAAAACCCCAATGAAATCGAACGAGCTCCTTGCTGGACACGATCCCTTCGGCGTACTCGGCGCGGCGTGCGACACCTCCAACGTTGTCGTCGAAGACGACGACACGCCGTCGCCGCACTCGGCGGTGAGGAGCTCTTACGTCCGCGAGCTGCGGCCCGCTGCACCACTCGAATCGCCAGCGACGGAGGAGCTCCCTGCGGCGCATGCGCTGGTCGCGGCGCTCGTAGAAGCCGGCGTCGATACGTTCTTCGGCGTTCCGGGAGGACCGGTCTCTCCGCTCTTCGACGCCGTCCTTCAGGTTAGCGGCGCCCGGCTCATCGAATCGCGACACGAAACGCACGCCGCGTTCGCCGCCGCGGACTATTACCGTTCGTCCGGGCGAGTACCGGTAGTGATGGTCACGGCGGGCCCCGGCGCTACCAACGTCGTGACAGGAGTGGCCTCCGCGTATCTCGAACGTGTGCCGATGCTCGTCATTTGTGGAGACGTGGCGTGGGCGTCGGCTGGTGGAAAGCTGCTGCAGGACACGGGGCCCGAGGGCGTGGCGGTCGAACGTTTGCTCGGACACGTCACACGCAAAGCGATTCGGGTCGCACGGCCGCAAAGTCTGGTTTCGCAAGGGCTGGCCGCGCTGGAAGCCGCTCGCCACCCGTTTCTCCCCGGGCCGGCGCTGCTCGTGGTGCCGATCCAATACGGTCGCGTGACGACCTCGCCGACGCGCCTCGTGTCGGCGCCCCCCGCGCTCGACGTGACGCCGGAGCGCGACGTCGTCGAGACGGCCGCCGAGTGGCTCCTCGACGCGCAGCACCCTCTCTTGGTCCTCGGCGCCGGGTGCCGGCCCCACGCCGCGAAGCTCCGAAGGCTCGTGGATTTGCTCGACGTGCCCTTCGTGACGACGCCTCAAGCCAAGGGGCTCGTGAGCGAAATGCACCCGCGTTCGCTCCGGAACGGGGGGCTTGCAGCGTCGATCTGGGCACGCAAGTACACCGGTTTCGGGGTGGATTGCGCGCTCGCGCTCGGAACGGATCTGGACGACTGCGCCGTCGGTCCGACACCGTACGTGGCCCCCGGAGGTCGTCTGGTTCACGTCGACCTCGACGCCACCGTCTTCAATAGAAACATTCCGACGGCGTTGGGGGTCGTCGCCGACGTCGGCGGCTTCGCGGACGAGCTCTGCAACGTGTGGGCGCAAAACGGCTTTCGGCACGGGCGGGTGTCGCGGGTCGTGCGCGCGCTGAAGGAGGACCCGGCGTTCGACTTCCCTGGGTTCCAATCCGACGATTCTCCACAGATCACACCTCACCGCGCCGTCGCGGATCTGGAAGCGGCGCTGGCTCCGGATGCCGCGTTCATCACGGACATCGGCGAGCACATGCTGTTCGCGCTGCATTACCTCACCGCGCGAGATCCCGGAGCGTTCACGATCCACCTCGGGCTCGGCAGCATGGGATCGGGCATCGCCGGCGCCGTCGGCCTCGCGCTCGGCAATCCGGAGCGACCGGTGGTGTGCATTTGCGGAGACGGCGGCATGCAGATGGCGGGCATGGAAGCCCTCGTGGCGCTCGAGCACCGTCTCCCCATCGTCTTCGCGGTGTTCAACGACGCCCGCTACAACATGGTCTACCACGGTTACCGGCAAGTCTATGGACGCGAGGCCAAGTGGGAGACCGGCTGGATCGACTTCGCCGCGTGGGCGCGCTCGATGAACATGGCGGGCGTCCGGATCAATCATCCCGGCGAAATTACCCGGGAGTCGCTCGAACGACTCCGAGCCGCCGGCGTCCCCGTCGTCCTCGACATCCGCATCGATCGCAACGTTCGCCTCCGAGGCGGAGGGAGAAACGAGTCGCTGCGACACATGTCCATGCTCGACGCGGATCGCCGAACGGAGGTGGCCCGATGAGAGCATCGGTCGCCGGAATCGGGGTTTGGTTTCCGGAGCGTGTTCGCGAGAACTCGGATTGGCCCGAGGAGTTCCGCGCGCGCAGCGCCGAACGGCTCGGCGATCGAACCCTGGTGGACATTCCCACCGGCGAGGACGATCGATTCAGCCGCATCGCGATGCGCCACTTGAAGAGCGAGGCGGGAGATCCATTCCTCGGCACCACCCGCCGGAGGATCTCCGACGAGGGCGTCAGCGGACGCGACGCCGAGACGTACGCGGCCCACGCCGCGCTGAAGGACGCCGGCGTCGACGCCGCCGACGTGGACGTCATTCTCTCGTGGGCGATCGTGCCGGATCGCATCGTCCCCTCCAACGCGTGTCACGTCGGCCACGCGATCGGCGCGCGCCGCGCGTGGAGCATGGGCGTCGACGCCGCCTGTGCGAGCGTCGTGACTCAGCTCACGATGGCCGCGTCGCTCATCGAATCCGGCCGCGCGAGCACGGTGCTGCTCACCCAGTCGCACTGGGTGACGCGCGCCATGCCGATGATGCACCCGGCGTCGCCGAACGTGGGTGACGGCGCCGCCGCCATGGTCGTTCGCGCGGGGGAGACGGCCGGCATTCACGCCACCGTCGCGGTCACCGAGGGGCAGCACTACGACGCGGTCACCTGGTGCCGCGGCAGGACGCGAGCCGAAGATCCGCCGTGGTGGGAGCCGGGCGGCGCCTTCTACCTGGGGAGCCTGACGCCGGAAGCGGCGCAGCTGCTCATGCGCAACACCATCCGCATCGGCGTCGGGACGGTCGAAGACTTGATGCAGCGCGCGCGCATGCCCGTCTCGAGCATCGACGTGCTCGCCTGCGTGCAGCCTCGCCGCTGGGTTCCGAGTGGGATCGCCGAAGGCCTTGGGTTGGCCGAGGAGCGAGCGCCGCAAACGTTCGACGAGTACGCCCATCTGGGCGGCGTGGGCGTGGTAGCGAACCTGCTCGTCGCGCGCGAACGCGGCGCTTTGATCCCCGGGGCGCGCGTCGCCATCTACGCCCAGGGCGCCGGCTTCACGCGCGCGGCGGCGCTGCTCACCTGGTGATCGCCTTCAAGATTCCGACACGCCGACGACGCGGCTGATCGGCGTCTTGCTCTCCGATTCGCTGATGACGTCGTCGATCGCCGCCTTCAGGGTCGGCGCATTCACCGGCTTCAGGAGCACCGGGTTGTGCACGTCCCTGAGGAAGCTCTTGTACTCCAAGGTCGTGCTGTGCGCCGTCACGAAGACGGTCCGTGACACGAGGCCCGGACGTTCGCGACGTAGCCACGAGTAGAGCGCGGCGCCGTCGATCTGCGGCAAGGAGAGCTCCGTCACGATCGCGTCCGGGCTCGATCCGGAGCTCAGGAGCTCGATCGCTTCCTGGCCGTCCTCGGCGAGGAGGACGTTGCAATCCCTGCCGAGCGCGCGCGAATACGCTCGAAGGATCTGGTTGTCCTCGTCGACGAAGAGCACGCTCGGACGCTCCCGGCTCGAAAGCGACCCCCGGTTGATCACCGCCGCGGTGGCGGCGGCGCGGAGAGCGGTCTCGTCCGGCAACGGAACCAGCGCGATGAACGTCGCGCCGTCCCCGTGGACCGAGGTGACGATGAGATCGCCGCCCATGTCCATCATGATGGAGCGCGAGATGCTGAGGCCGAGCCCCGTCCCGGTCCCGACGCGCTTGGTCGTGAAGAACGGATCGAAGATGTGATCCAGGGTCTCCGGTGCGATACCGGGGCCGGTGTCGCTCACGGTGATGGCGACGTGCTGGTCGTCCGTCCGAGTCGAAATGCGGACCCGGTGAGCGGTGCGTTCGATCTCCCGGACCGCGTGCGCGGCGTTCATGAGGATGTTGATCAAGACCTGGCTGAGGCGCCCGGGAGGGATGACGAGCTTCGGTAGGCCCGGCGCGTAGTCGCGTTCCACGATCACCTGCGACGGAAACTCCCTGCCGACGAGCCGCAGGACCTGATCGATGAGATCGGCCACCTCGACGATTTGCTTGCCCTCGCTGCGCTCGTCGGAGCGCGCGAAGATTCTCAGGTCGCGAACGATGTCGGCGATCGCCTTCGAAGCGATGAGCATTTCCTCGAACAGCTGCGAGCCCTCGGAGTTCGGCGCTCCGGTTCGCGCGAGCGTATTCAAGCGCGCGATCTGCTCGGGCGTCGCGCCCGCCCCCCGGGCGACGAGCTTGCCGAGCTCTTCCGTCACCTTCATGGAGGGATAGAGCAAAGCGCGACAGCCCTCCATCGTCAGCTGCAACACGGTCAGCGGATTGTTGATCTCGTGCGCCACGCCAGCCACGAGGGTGCCGAGCGCGGCGAGCTTTTCCTTGTGCACGACCGTCGCGCGCATCACCTCTTGCTCTCGCCGGATCTTCGCGCGAAGCAGCGTGCGATCGAGGAAGCCCTGGATCGCCTGCTCGCCGCCGGGGGGCCACGCCATTGCTTCGTCGGCCCCGACGCGCAATGCTTCGAGCGCGGACGCTTCGTCCAGCGCCACGAAACCCAGGGGAGCGCCGCCGCGCCGGGCGCGGGCGGTCTCGATGGCGTGGGCAATGGACCCGCTCGCTATCTCGACGTGGATTTCACCGGAGACGGCCTGGAAGCGCGCGGAGAGCGCGTCGCGCAGGGCGACGGCGATCGTCTCGTCGGGCACCAGGAGACACGTGTCACTCGTCGAATTCATTCGAAGCCTTCGGGGGGTGGGCCCCCGATGCTCGACTACCAAAGGATCAGTGTAGAGCCGTTGAAGCGGTCCTTCAATCGGGTTTCGAGCCTCGGAGACAGGCCGCAGGCCTCGAACGTGCCGCGAGCGGCGCCGGCCATCGCCGACTCGAGCCACATATATTCTTCATGATAGATCATCTCGATGCAGCGCGGACCGTGGCGAGCGATCTCCCAGTGTCCGTAGACGTGCGTCAGGCGCCGCGCCGCTAGCGCCTGCTCGGTGAGGCGCACCGGGTCCCGCGAGAGGAGGCGCAGCATCGTCTTGCCGAGCAGGCTGTCCGCGAACGCCGTCGCGTTCGCTCGGAGGAGATCGTGCATTCCGGCGTGGACCCGCTCCGGCGAGGCGAACACGGCCCCCGCGCAAGCGAGGCGGACGAGGTAAGACGACAACGGGTACAGCTCCATGGCGGACCAATCGTCGTCGGGAAAAAGCGCCTTGTACCCGGGCAACTTACCGGCCTGCTTCAGGCTCGACACGAGCGAACGGAAATACAGCCCACGGACTCGCGCAGCGGCCGGCACGAGCTGCAGCCGCTCCTTGATGTCGCAGTGCGGTGCGACGAGGTCGATGGGCGCGGACGGCGCCATGGGGTGACCCGAACGATAACACGGCCGCTTCGCGAAGGGGTTTCGGGCTCCCGGCCCTTCGATCCGCGGTGTTATCGCCGCTCGGGCGTGCCCTCGAGCATCTCGTCGAAGACTCTCGGTTCCGTGTCGGCGAGCCGGGCGTCACCCGGGCTCGGCGGAAACGGCGAAACGAAGTCCTCGGTCGTCTCGCACGTACGGCGATCCAGTTAGCATGTGAACACGAATCAGATCGTCGCGACGATCGCGCAACATCGATCCGCGCCCGACACCTCGTGGCATCACGCGGTACCACTTCCGGCCCGGCGAAGGGTGCGCGACGTCACTCGCTGTCCGCATTTCGAACGAGGTGCTCGCGCCTCGTTCGTCGTCGAGCGGGCCGCACGAGGGATCGCTTGACGATCGCTCGCGTGAACGTGTAGCAATTGAATGCTCGAGTCGAAGCGCGAGGGAGGCGCCCAATCATGGAGCAGCAGGCTTTCGACGCAATCGTAATTGGGACGGGCTTCGGCGGAGCGGTCAGCGCTTGCCGGTTGTCGCAAGCAAAGCAGAAGGTGCTCGTGCTCGAGCGCGGCAAGCGCTACCCCTTGAAGAGCTTTCCGAGAAACTTCCGTGACGTCACCGACGGTTGGCTCTGGGAGCATCAGCAGGGTCTCTTCGACGTGCGCCCCTTCAACGAGGTGACCATCGTTCAAGGCGCAGGCTACGGAGGTGGTTCGCTCATCTACGCGAACGTGCACCTGCGTTTACCGCCGGAGGGCTTCTCTTCGGCGTGGCCGGCGGCTTACACGCGCGACGCGCTGGATCCCTACTACGACGTGGTCGCGTACATGCTGGACATCAACCCGATCACCGTAGCGGCGAGACGTCCGTCGAAGACCATCCTGATGAACGGCGTCGCCGAACGGCTCGGGCGCTCGGCGCAGTTTTGCTATCCGAACATCGCGGTGAACCTGGGGCGATCCGACGAGATGCGCCCCAACAAATTCGGCGTGCCCCAGGCAGGCTGCAACCTGTGTGGGGAATGCGACATCGGCTGCAACACCCATGCGAAGAACACCCTCGACCTGAACTACCTCGCCCTCGCGGAGAAGGAGGGCGCCGTGGTTCGCACCCAGTGCGAAGCCGTCGAGATCGGACCGAACGCCGGCGGCGGCTACGACGTCGTCTATCGAAATTACCCCCTCGGAACGACCCAGAGTGCGACCGCCGCTCGCGTATTCGTCTGCGCGGGCGCGGTCAACTCGACGGAGCTCTTGCTCCGCTGTCGCGACGAGCACCGCACCTTGCCGGATCTGGGTCCCTGTCTCGGACACCGTTACTCCGCAAACGGGGATTTTCTGGCGTTCGCCTTCGGCACGGACCCGCCGTTTCGCCCTTCCGAAGGCCCGACCATCACCACCGGCATCGTGTACGACCGAGGTGAAGGCGACGAGAAAGTCTGGTTCATCTTCCAAGAAGGCGGCTATCCGGCGCAGATCGCGCGGCTTCTTTCGTTGCTCGATCCGAAAGAGAGCTTCTTGCGCGACGCGCGGGTGCAGCTGCGAACGGAGGTGGAAGACGCGATCCGCGAGCGCGCCCGCGAGCTCGCCGGCGCGGCCCCTCCGGATCGCGACGGGACGGCCGTCTTTCTCGCCATGGGTCGTGACCGCGCAGACGGCGTGATCTGCCTGAAGGAAGGCGGCCTGCACGTCACCTGGAAGAATCTGAAGAACCTGCCGCTCTACGAAGCCGAAGAGCAGCTCTCGACGGACATCGCGCGCGCGCTCGGCGGACGCGTCGCCTTCAATCCGTTTTGGCACGCGCTCCACCTGCCGGTCTCGGTGCACAACCTCGGCGGCTGCGTCATGAGCGACGACCCCTCACGCGGCGTGACGGATCCGTTCGGCGAGGTCCACGGTTACCCCGGCCTCTACGTCCTGGACGGCGCCGCGCTCCCCGCCGCGACCGGCGTGAACCCGTCGCACACGATCGCCGCGGTCGCCGAACGCAACGTCGAACACGTCATCCGGAAGATCCTCCGGAACCCGACGTGGATGGCGCCCGAGCGCGCGCTCGCGAAGCCCGTCGTCGATCCGCTGTCGAAGGTGGTCGTGCCGAAGGAAGGCACTCTACCGCCGGAGACACCCGCCGTCGGGATTCACTTCACGGAGACGATGAAGGGCTATCTGGTCGGCACCAACTTGCCGCCCGACGCGGCGCCCGCCATCGAAGAGTACCTCGCCGCCGAAGCCCGCGGAAAATCCGAAGGCGCCGCCGGGGATTTCACGCTGACGATCACGATGCCGAGCGTCGACGTGTTTCTCGCGAACCGGGCGCACGCGGGCATCGCGCGCGGCAAAGTCCATGTCGCGCAGTACACGGCGGCGAGCGGCGCCGACGTCGAGAACGGTGTCTTCAACCTGTTCGTAGACGGCGATTCCTTTTATCAAAGGCAAATGCTGTACGCGCTTCCGTTCATCGGCCGAGACGGAAAGCCTTATCTGCTCGACGGCTTCAAGGACGTCAAAGACCACGGAGAGTTCGACGTCTGGGGCTCGACCACGACGCTCTACACGCTGATCCGCGAGGGCCACGAAAAGCGAGGCCGAGCCGTGGCGATCGGCGTTCTACGGATCCAGATCGCGGATTTCGCGCGGCAGCTCACGACGATCGCGGTTTCCGGAGCACGAAACCCGGTGGAAAAGCTCGACGCGCAGACTCGCTTCGGGCGCATGTTCGTCGGCACTTTGTGGGACGTCTTCGTACGCCCCCGGCTCGAGTAACATGACCGAAGTCGTCGAGTATGACGCCGTCGTGGTGGGCTCCGGGTTCGGAGGTTCCATCAACGCCTTCCACCTCTCGGAAGCGGGGAAATCGGTGCTCGTGCTCGAGCGCGGCCGCCGCTATCCGATGGGCTCGTTCCCGCGCGTGGTCACGGACGTGGATCGGGTCTTCTGGCGCTATCCGAAGCATCCAGAGTCGCGCGGGCTCTACGACGTTCGGACGTTTTCGGGGCTCGGCACCGTGGTCGCGAGCGGAGTCGGCGGCGGCTCGCTGGTGTACGCGAACATCCACATCCGACCGGATTCCGTCGTGTTCGACGATCCGCGCTGGCCGAAGGGGTTCGATCGTTCGGCGCTGGATCCTTTCTACGACCGCGTCGCCGCGCGCCTCGAGGTCGCTCCGGTGCCGCCCGAGCTCGCGCTGCCGAAACGCGACGCGTTTCGGGCCGCGGCAAACGCGCTCGGCAAGCCCGCGTTCGATCCCGATCAGGCCGTCGCGTGGAAGAAGGCGCACGGAGAAGGCAGGACCGCGTGCCAGCTCTGCGCACAATGCGAGTTCGGTTGCCAGCTCGGGGCGAAGAACACGCTCGACTTCAACTACCTGGCCGCGGCGGAACGCCGCAATGCGCGCGTCCAGACCGGCGCCGTCGTGACGCACGTCGAGCCCGCGTTCGGGAAATACCGGGTGCACTACGTCGACGCGGACTCCGGACGGAGCCTGTCCGTCGTCGGACGACGCGTCGTGCTTTCCGCCGGCACCCTGGGCACGAACGAGATCCTGCTGCGCAGCCGCGACGCGGCGGGCACGCTGCCCAAGCTCAGCGCGATGCTCGGATACGGGTACTCGGGCAACGGCGATTTCTTGGGTTCCATCCAGAACAGCCGGGCCGATCTGGATCCCTCGCACGGCCCCGACGTGACGACCGTGATTCGATTTTTCGATCGACGCCCCGGTTTCACGATGGCCGCGCCGACCTTCAGCGCCGGCGTCATGGAAGTCCTGGCCTCCCTGGGGCAACCGGAGCCCGAGTGGTTGCGGCCGCTGTCCGGGTTGCTGTGGCCCGAGGTCGCGAGGGCGTTGCCGCCGCTGTTCGGGCGCGGCGTGTTCAGCAAGCCGCTGCGCGCGCGAGCTCCGAACGCCGGACATCCGCGCCACATGACGAATCTCTTCGCGATCGGACAAGACAACGCCGGTGGTCGCATCGTATTCGAGAAGGACCGCATCGACGTGAAGTGGAACTACGCGGACGAAAACCGGGAGCTCATCGAGCGGATGACCGATTCCATGCGCGCCGTCGCCGACTCGTACGGCGGCTCGTTCGCGCCGCTCGTCACGTGGGAAGCCTTCCGGCGCATCATCTCGGTGCATTCGCTCGGCGGGTGCCGGATCGCCGAATCCCCGGAGCGCGGCGTGGTGTCCACCACCGGCGAAGTGTTCGGCTATCCGGGCCTGTACGTCGCGGACGGCTCGGTCGTCCCGACGTCCATCGGGTTTCATCCGGCGATGACCATCGCCGCCATCGCCGAGCGCATCGCCGACGACGTCGTGCACAGCTTCGGCGCCGCCGGCTGACCCGCGCAAAAAGAGGGAAGCGACATGCAAACGGAACCAACCGAAACGTTCTCCGTCCGAACCTCGGACGGCGTCGAGATCCGGCTTCGGAGATACCGAGGCGGCTCCAAGGGACCGGTGCTCGTCGCCCACGGAGCGGGGGTGTCGAGCGGGATGTTCGCGCTGACCACCGTCGAAAAACCCTTCGTCGAGTACCTACGGGACCACGGCTACGACACCTGGCTGCTCGATTGGAGGGCGAGCACGGAGCTGCCGCTTCGTCAGTTCACCCTCGACGAAGCCGCCGAGATGGATTTTCCCGCCGCGGCGCGGTTCGTCAAAGAGAAGACGGGCGCCCCCTCGATCCAGGCGGTCGTGCATTGCGCGGGCGCGAGCACCTTCTTCATGTCGCTCGCGGCCGGTTTCGTGCCCGAAGTGCGGAGCGTGGTGTGCTCACAGGTGGCGCTGCACGCGGACGCGCCGGCGCCCACGCAGTGGAAGGCGCTGCTGCGCCTTCCGGACGTCCTTCAACGACTCGACATCGCGTCGATGTCGCCGGACGAGGATCCGCGGCACCCCCGCTTCCAGAACGCGCTCGGCGACATCGTCGACCTCGTCCACCACGAATGCGCGAGCACCGTTTGCCACCGCATCACGTTCATGTACGGGCATCTGTATCGCCACGATCAGCTGAATTCCGCCACGCACGACCGACTGAACGAGCAATTCGGTCCTTGCAACATGACGACCTTCCGCCACCTCGCGCAGATCGTTCGCCGCGGCAGCTCCGCGAAATTCGACTACGGCAAGGTCGAAAACCAGAGAAGATACGGGACACCCGAGCCGCCGAGCTATGTCCACGCAGAGCACCTCAAGCTACCCATCCTGTTCGTCTCCGGCGCGCTCAATCAGACGTATCTGCCCTCCTCGACCGAGCGAACCTACAGCTGGCTCTGTAAGGAGAACGGGGCCTCGCTCTATCGGCGCGAAGTCGTCCCGCACTACGGACACATCGACGGCTTTCTCGGGTACCGCGCAGAGCGAGATACGTTTCCGCTCTTTCTTTCTCACCTCGAGGCGACCGCGTCGTAGATCGCGGCGCGGCCTGCGCGGCTCATGACCACGAACGACGGGGCGAATCGTCCGCGCTTCCGCGGTCAGCCCGGCTTCTTCGAAATCTGGTTCCTCGTCCTCTTCGAGCCGTCGAACGGGCGGGCTTATTGGCTGAGATACACGACGTTCTCCCCCGCCCTGTCCGCCGGCGGCGACTTCCGGGCGACCGTGTGGGCGGCGGCGTTCGACGCCCATGGGACCGCGCCGGCGAAGTTCGTGAAAGCGGTGTACCCGGAGAGCGCGTACCAGGCGCTGCCCGCCGGCATCCGGATCGGGAACTCCGAGCTCGGGAACGGCCACTGTCGCGGCGAAGTGCGAGGCGACCACACGTTCGCCTGGGAGCTTACGTTCTCTACGGCGAGCCCCCCGCGTCACCGTGGACCGTGGTTCATGCACCACCGGATGCCGCTGCCGACGCGAGTCATCCACGTCCACGATTCCGTCCAGTTCCGTGGTCATATCATCGTCGACGGTGAGCGGCGCGCCGTCGAAGGAGCCCCGGGGCTCCAGAAGCACATCTGGGGCACGCGGCGAGTCGAGGAACTGCTCTGGCTGTACTGCGCCGCGTTCCGTGAAGACCCCGACGCGCGCGTCGAAGCGACGGCCGTCCGCGCGCGCCGGGAGCTCTCGGCCGGTGTGGAGATGCCGTGGCTGACGCCCATCGCGCTGCGGACGGCGGGTGACGACCTCGGATTTCACGGAACCCTTCACACGCTGCGAAACGACGTCGTCGTCGAACGCCCCTGCGCGCTCACGTTTCGCGGCGGCGGCCTGCTCCGTAAGCTCGAGCTGCGCGCGGCCTGCGACCCCCGCACGCTCGCCGGCTACGTGTACCGCGATCCTTCGGGCTGGGACGCGTACGTCGCGCAGAGCGACGTGGCCAGCTGCGAAGCGGACCTCTTCTCTCGAGCGCATCCATTCGCGCGTTGGGCCAAAGAGCGCTCGCTCACGGCCGAACATGCGGCCGCGCTCGAGTTCCATTCGCGCACCCCCATCGCCGGCGTTCGCTACGTTCCGTGGGACATCCAAGAGCCGAAGGGAAAATCGCGATGACCATCTCCGACGCCGGCGTGTTCGTGTCGGGCTTCCTCGGCTTCAGTCGATCCGGCGATTTCCACTACTTCGCCGATCGCGTCAGCGCGACGGGGCGGGGCGGGTTCGAGTGCGCGCTCTCTCGCGTCGTGCCCGTGGTCCCACGCAGCAAGTGACCGGGGGATTGGGTCGCGAAGTACCGCTCAGCTCGAAGTACCGCTGAGCTCAGCCGGGCGCGTGCCGGAAATGCCTTCGCCCGAGCTCTCCCAGGGCGGCCGCGGCCAGGCACACCGCGGCGCCGATCGCAATCGGGGCGCGCGCGCCGGCCAGGTCGGCGAGGCGTCCGACGATGGGGCCGCCGACGAGAGCCGTTCCACCGATGAGCGCGGTCTGAAGCGCGAGCACGCGGCCCCGCATGTCACGGCGCGTGTCGACCTGCGCCACCGAGCTGGTCGCCGTGAAGTACACCATGCTCGCCGCGCCCATGACGAACGCGACGGGAACGGCCGCCGGCACGGACGGCATGAGCGACAGGAGCAGCATGCCGAACCCGACCGCGAGCGCGCTTCCGAGCACGTGCCGGAGCTCCACGAGCCGCCGATGCGCCACCCCGAGCGTGCCGACGACCGCGCCGACGCTCATCGTGGAGAAGAGCAGGGCGACCGAGACGTCGGTGCCGTGGAGCGATCGGGTCACGAGGAGCGGTAGCGCGACGCGCAGGTTGAACGAGAAGAGCCCAACGCAGGCGAACATCGTGAAGCTGATCCACAGGCGTGGCACCGATGCGACGTAACCGAGCCCCTCACGCACCTCACGGCCCGTGCGCGCCGCCGGCGGCTGCCGGAGCAGCTCCCGCTCGCGCATCATGATCAGGCACGCGATCACCGCCACATACGTGACCGCGTCCAAGGCAAAGCAAAAGCCGAAGCCGGCCGTCGCGATGAGCACGCCGGCCAGCGCCGGACCGGAGACCTGCGACAAGGCGACGATCGTGCTGTAGAGCACGACGGCGTTGGGCAGCTCGTCCTTCGACACCATCTCCGGTACGAACGAGCGCCTGAGCGGGTTGTCGAACGCCAAGAGCACGCCGCCCGCCATCGCAAGCACGTACAGCACGACGATCGACGGGTGCGGCATGAACGCCAGGACCGCGAGCGCCACGGACTGAGCCATCTCCAGGCTCTGCGTCACCAGCAACGCGCGGCGCTTGTCCACCCGATCCGCTACCGCGCCGGCCCACGCCGAGAGCACGACCATCGGCCCGAACTGGCAAGCCGTGAGAGTGCCGACGGCAAGGCCGCTGTGCGACAGCAACACGAACAGGATGACCGCGAGGTTCGTGAGCTGGTTGCCGGTGTTCGAGATCAGCTGGCCGATGAAAAAGAGCCGGAAGTTGCGCGTCGCGAGCGAGTGAAAGGTCTTGCCCAGCGCGGCCCGCGCGCGATCCCGAACGACGGAGGACATGGCTGAAACCTGACTCGCCATGGACATCGGGATTGGCGCTCAGGACCCCGAGGGGCCCGCGTCGGCGAGGCGCTCGAGGAGCTCGATCGTCTTTTCGAGGGCGGCGCGCTCGCGCGGCGAGACGACGCGCTCGATGGCTCGCGCGAGCCACGCATCCCGAGAAGCGATCGCGACCTCGAAGAGCCGCTTGCCCGCCGGCGTGATGCTGATGACGCTCTTGCGGCCGTCCGTCGGATCCGCCGCCGCGCGGACGAGCCCGGCGCGCTTCAGCCCGGCGAGCGTCTGGGTCATCGCCTGGTGCGAGACGTTCTCGGCCGTGGCCAGCGCGGACGCCGTGGTGGGCCCGCCGTCGCGGAGCCGCTTGAGCACCGCCACTTGCGCGATGGGGAGATCGACCCCGCCGGCCCAGACCGCCTCGCGCAGGCGCGCGCGCAGGCGCTTGATCGCGACGGCGAGCCGCACCGCCATGGGGTCGGCGGCGGGGGGTCGAGCTCGGTTCGCGCCCATGTCGCCAGCATGGTTTATACAAGTTGCTTGCGCAAGTGTCTTGCGTACTCCAGACTGGCCCCATGCCCAACGAAGCCGATCGACGCGCCCTCCTGGTCATGGACGTTCAGCCCGGAGTCGTCGAGCGCGTGCCCGACTCGGCCGCCTACGTAACGCGCGTCACGGAGGCAGTGCGCGCGGCGCGCGGGCACGCCATTCCCGTGATCCACGTAGTCGTCTCTTTTCGCGCCGGAATGCCGGAGGTGAGCGCGCACAACCAGGGCTTCGGCGCCTTGAAGCAGCACAGCATGCCCTTTCTCATCGATGCTCGGCCGGTGATCCCCCCCGAGGGAGGCGAAGTAGTGGTGACCAAGCGCCGCGTCAGCGCGTTCACCGGCAGCGATCTGGAGGTCGTGTTGCGCTCCGGAGAGATCCGCCATTTGGTGCTCTGCGGCATCGCGACCAGCGGCGTCGTGCTCTCGACCCTGCGGGAGGCCTCCGACAAAGACTACCGGCTCACGGTGCTCGCCGATCTATGCGCGGACACCGACGCCGAGGTGCACGCCGTGCTCACGGGAAAGATCTTCCCGCGGCAAGCCAAGGTCGTGAACGCGGCGGAGTGGGTGACGGGGCTCCCTTAGACGGCCGGCCGCGACGTCGCGCTCAACGAACGCTGAGCGTATACGACTGACTGGCGTAGTAGCTCTCCACGACGATGACGACCTTTTGCTTTGCGGCGAGCGCCACCGTGAGTTGAGCCGGACCGCCCAGGTTGCAGCCGAGCGCGGCGCCGTTGCATCCGCCGTCTCGGACCTCGACCACCATGGAGTAATAGGAATACGAGCCGCTCGCCTGGATCGTGTACATCCCGGCGGAGGGAGCGGTGAACGAAAAGTAGTCGTCGTCCAGGTTCTGGCCGCCGCACGAAGTCTGGAACGAATCCGGGCGCCCCGCCATCGTGCCGGTGAACGCGACGGGAACGGCCGACCCCAGGTTCGTCGGCGCGCACGCGGCGCAGCTGCCCGAGACGCAGAGCTGACCGGTGCCGCATGCTTTTCCGCAGGCGCCGCAGTTTTTGACGTCGCTCGCCGTCTCGCAGCCGGTGAGGACGTTTCCGTCGCAATCGAGGTATCCCGCGGCGCAGGTGATCGTGCACGTGGCGCTCTTGCACGCGCTCGTCGCGTGAGCGGTCGACGCGCTGCACGGCATCCCGCACTTGCCGCAGTTGTTCGCGTCGGACCCTAGATCGACGCAGGTGTTGCTGCACATCGTGCGGCCCGGCGCGCACGCCGCGCAGACGCCCTGCGAACAGAGCTCGTTCGTGGCGCACGCCTTGCCGCAAGCGCCGCAGTTGTTCCGGTCGGTGTTCAAGGCGACCTCGCAACCGTCGCTCGAGCTCTCGTTGCAGTCCGCGTAGCCCGTCGTACAAGTCGACGAGCAGACGCTCGCGACGCACGTCGAGGTCGCGTTGTACGGATAAGGGCAGTAATTTGCGCACTGCCCGCAGTTGTTGCGATCGCTCGTGAGATCGACGCAGCGCCCCGAGCAACCGGACAGGCCGGGGCCGCACGCCGTGCAGACTCCTCCGGTGCAGTACTCGTTCGTCTTGCAGGCGTTGCCGCAGCTCCCACAGTTCTTCGAGTCGGTGGAGAGATACGTGCTGCACGACGTGGGTGGGCTCCCGCAGGCGGCGTAGCCGTTGGAACAAGTGGCGCTGCAAACGCCGGCGACACAAGACGGAGCACCGGAGTAGACGTAAGGACATGCGTTGCCGCATTGCCCGCAATTACCGACGTTGGTCTTCAGATCGACGCACTGGCCGTTGCACTCGGCGAGCCCGTCGGAGCACCTCGCGCAAGCGCCGTTCGAGCAATACTCGCCGGTCGCGCAGGCGATCCCGCACCCGCCGCAGTTCGCCGGGTCGGAGGCCGTCGCGGCGCAGGCGTCGCCGCACTTGGTCGTACCGCCGCCGCATTCGAGCTGGCAGGCGCCGTCCGAACAGACCTGTCCCGCAGCGCACGCATTTCCGCAGGCTCCGCAATTATTGCGGTCGTTCGCGGTGTCCGTGCACTCGCCGTCGCAGATCTGCGATGGCGCGGCACAGGTGGCGGTGCACTGCCCGGCCGAGCAATATTCTCCGGTAACGCAGGCGTGATCACAAGCGCCGCAGGCGGCCGGATCGGTTTGCGTATCCGCGCAGCGGCCGTCGCATTCCACGGTGCCCCCGGAGCAACCGAGCACGCAGGTGCCGCGCGAACAGCTCGATCCCGGATCGCAAGCGTGGCCGCAACCGCCGCAGTTGGCGGGATCGTTCTCCGGATCGACGCAGCGGGAGCCGCACGCGACGCTTCCGCCGAGACACGTCGTTGCGCACTGGCCGGCGGAACATAGTTCTCCGATCGCGCAGGCTGCGCCGCATCCGCCGCAGTTCTTCGGATCGTACGCGACGTCGATGCAAACCCCGCCGCAGCGTGCCGACCCGGCTGGACACTTCGCTCCGGCGTCCGCTGTGTGACCCGGACCCATCTCGGGTTTCGCTCCGGTGCCCATACCGGAGTCGGGCGTCGCGCTTCCCTTACCCGGACCGCTCCCCGCGTCGTGCAGATGCGAGCCGCTCGCGGCGTCCTTTTCACGCGCGCCCTTCGCGGTCCCCGCGTCGACGACATTTGGACCGATGTCCGCTCGCTCGCCGCATGCGGTGGACGCCAGCGCAAAGGCTACGGCCACGAACCCGGTCGAACCAACCGTTGTCTTCAAGAGCTCGCCCCTTCGTTTGCACAAACCTCGAGCGTACCACGAGGCTCGCGCTTCGGCCGAACATGGAACGGCTCCAGATCCTGCGCCATAAGGTCGAGCGACCAGATTAGTTGTCGCTCCAATTGCCTTCGGCCACGACGAAATGAAAACCCGAGGCGGTCCGAGCAGATCGCGAACGAATCCCACTTTCGCGTACACCCCGCGTGTCCCCCCATTCATGCGCGAGTGTTTCGCGGTTACATCCGCCGGAGCATGTCGATCACCAAGTCTTGGTCGGACTTACCGTCCACTCGGGCCGTACCATCCGCCCCGCTGAGGTGGCTAGCAGATCGGATCGTGGCGTCGCCTTCAGGTAAAATGACTACACGAGTTGTCTAAACTTCGCGTCGTCGCGACCCTTGCGGAGCGCCGTCTCGAAACCGTCGACGTCCGACCACGGCACGATGAACCCGCCGACGAACGGATTGACGATGCTGATACCCATCTCGACGAGCTTCGACTTGAAGAGGATGTGAACCGCGTCGATCTGCGCGCCGTTCGACCGCATCCAGTCGGCCCACAGCGAACGGAATTCCGTCTCGTACGACTTGAGCTCCGCGGCGTCGATGAAGAGCGTGATTCGGGTACCGGCAGCGACCCACGGATCGAGGCGCGCTTGAATCTCACGCGGAAAGTCCGCCGTCGCGAGGCCGGCGTAGCGAATCTCGGCGAGCCCGGGCAGCCGCATGTCCACCTCCGCCCGACCGCGAGGTGTCTGTAGTACGAAGACGTCCGGCGTCCCGATGACCGTCAGGCTCATGAGAGCCCGTCAGTATACCTCAATGGTGAACGACGCCGCTCAATGCGGCTGCCGCGAGGCAACCCGGCGCTCGTCGCGTCCGTATGCTTCGCGTGACGCGGGCGACCGATTTTCTTCCGAAAAGCTGCCGGAGAGCCGGTGCAAGCACGGGAGCACCGCCTCGCGAATAGTCGCTGTTCGCAGAGCGGCTCTCAAGGACGACGACAGCACGCCATGTGCAGCGAGCAGCGCCTCTGGTTCGGAGCGCGGCGCCGGGGCTTCCCGGGAGCCGAGCTCGCGTCCGGCGAGGACCGATAGATCGCGCAAGGCGGCGCTCCGCGTCGCGGTGTCCATGCGCTCGAGCGCCCACTTCGCGAACCTCCAGCCGAGCTCGGCGTGGCGGGTCTCGTCGGCCGAGATGCGCCGGAGAACGGCGGCGACGACGGGATCGGTCGCTCGCTCCGCGGCCTCCGCCGCTTCGACGGCCGCGCACGTTTCGCCGAGACACGCCTCGATGAACGCAGTGCGCAGTTTCTCCGCCAGCGACGTATTTTCGAGGGCGCCGGCCGTATCGAGAGGACCCGGGCCGACGGCGACCCCTCCGTACGCGGCGGCGAGCCCGAAGCAGAGCTTCGCGTGCTCGATTTCGTCGCCGAGCGCGTCGGCCGCGAGCCGAACGAGCTCGGCGGGCGCGCCGAGGGCGAGCAGCTCGAGCGAGAACCGAGCAAACGCCGCCACGGACGCGTGCTCCATGAGACCAATCGCGGAATAGTGCTCGGCGAGCGTCCGCCGAACGTCGGGCGGTAGCGCCGTCACGTCGGGGGACGGCGCCCCGCCCCAGTCGTTTCTGCGCTCGAGACCTCCGAGGCGCGGCGCGCGTCCAACGATGAAGGGACGGCCGCACACCGCGCTGGTCTTGCAGTTTCCATTGTCACAGATCATGGATAAGGACGTCGAAGGGCAATCGGCGTTGGTCACGCAGAGCGGACCGCACGTGAACTGCGTGGTCACCGGACCGCACACGCTGAATATGTTCCCTGCCCTGCACGGCGTTCCGGCGGAGCAATCCGCGTCGCTCGCACAGCGCGCTCCGACGCACTGCCCGACCGGGTCGCCACACAGGCAGATTTCCCCGGGTCCGCACTCGGAGTCGCGCACGCAACCATAGACGCACGAGACCTTCGGTGTATCGCCGAGACCGAACGTCTGCGACGCCTCGCAATGACCATGGGGCTTGTCGGTGCAGTCGGAGTTCTTCCGGCAAGTGTAATTGACGGATCCATCGGGCAAGGGGGGACCCAAGAGCGCCGGCCCGTCTGCCGGGTCGATGTTCGACCAGCATTCGTCCACCGATGGCCGATGGATGGAGCCGTCGGCGCATCGCACGTAGCCCCCCGTCGGTCCCGCGCCGCCCACGGATGAAGTGACCGGCACCGGCGACGCGCACGGCATGCCGGCGCTGCCGCCTGCCCCTGCGCTTCCTCCGCTCGGACCCCCTCCGATCGAACCGCCTCCACCAGTGATCGCGCCGCCGCTCGACGCTCCGGCGTTCCCGGTGCCCCCGCTCGATGCTCCAGCGTTCCCGACGCCGCCGCTCGACGCTCCGGCGTTCCCGGCGCCGCCCGCCGAATTTCCGGTACCGGCGCTCGCCCCCGCGTCGCTCGCCGCCTCCTTGACCGCACCACCGCATCCGGGGAGCGCCCCGAATCCCATCGCGGTCAGCAGCGTGACTTGAAAGGAGGGGATCGACGTCCGAAATCGCATGCGGATCGCCACGCAAGTCACGTGCCGGCCGGCGCACTCGCGTTTACCGAGGATTCAGCGAAGCCGTGGCACACTGTGGCGCAGTTTGGAAGCGAGGCCGCGCCGCGATGCCCTGGAGCGCGGATCACTCCTTCGCTCTCGTCGTGTCGAATCGCCGGCGTCCTGTTCGCGCCGGAGCCATTCGCGTGACTGACGACCAGTCGGGTGGCCGTGTTCCGCTTCACGCGGGCCGCACGCGGCGGCGACGCTTCGCAACGGACCGGACGAACGGCACGGACGCCGCCACGTCGCTCGCGCGCAGCCGCAGGCGGCAGAGTGTAACCAATTGGCGGAGCTTGGGCGCTGCACCGAGTTGGCCCGGCGCCGTTCGTTGCGAGGGGGCGGAGCGACGCGGTACACTTCCAGTGCTTGCGGTCGCTCTCGCTCGGGACGTTGTTCGTCGGATGCCTCGTGGCTGCGTGCGGGTCTGCGCCGAACAATTCCTTGTTCGGCGGCCCCAGCGAGAACGGGTGCAGCTCCACGTCCGCCAGCTGCGGTACACCGGGCACCGGAGGCGCCGAAAACAGGACGATGATCCCGGGGGGAGCGGCGAACCTCGGAGGTCAATCGGCGGCGGGCGGTATGGTCGGCGGCGGGGGCGAAGAGACATCCACCGGCAATTTTGGCATCGGCGGTTCGAGCGGCACCGGCGGTGATGTCGGCGGCGGAGGCCAGGGGAATGGCAGCGGAGATGTCGACGCCGGCGTGCATCCTGGTGCGAGCGGCGACCAGGCCGTCAGCTGCCCCGCCGGCGACTATCACGCCGTGCTCATGGGTCAGTATCGATCGACGTTTGGAACACACGACGTCGGCGCGACCGTGGATTTTTCCGTCGATACGTCGGGGATGGCCAGCGGTTCCTTTGCTGGCCCGGGCGGCGCCAAAGCCACCGTCGCAGGAACGGTCGACTGCGCCACCGGCACGCTCACCGCGATGATCGAGGACGGCGCTTATCAGATCGGCCTCGCGACGGTTCAGTTCTCGGGAACGTTCGACGGCGACTACGATCGAACGGCGGGAACGTTCAGCGGAACGTGGTCGATGACCGAGAGCGGCAGCGCCAGTAACGGCGGGAACGGTCCCTGGTCCACCGAGTAGCTCGGGGATGAGCGAAGCGTCGATAGCGCCGCTTCGGATATTCACGAACCCTCAAGCTCGTGGATCTCGCGCGGCGAGCCAGGCCTGGCCAGTCGATATCCCGCCGTCGTTGGCGGGGATCGCGGCAGGAGTCGCCACCGAGAATCCCTTGGCGCTCAGCCGCGAAGTCAATCCTTGGAGCAGCAGCTCGTTCTGAAAGCACCCGCCACCGAGCGCGACGTGCTCGCAGCCGACGTGCTCTGCGACATCGAGAGCGAACGAAATGAGGGATTCGTGGAACCGGCGCGCAATGCGCGCGGCCTCGGTTCCGCGGCGCAAGTCTTCGAGGAGCGCGTGCACCAAGGGACCCAACGCTCCGGCCGTGCCGCGCAGAGGAAGCCTGTACGCGCCGTCGGGCTCGACGCTCCTCGCGAGCGCTTCGAGGCCCATCGCCGCTTGGCCCTCGAACGTCGCGGTGGACGCTCCCAGAAGGCCCGCGACCGCGTCGAACAAGCGCCCGACGCTGGAGCAGCGCGGCGCATTCACGTTCGCCGCCAGCGCACGGAGCCTCGGACCGAGCGTCGCACCGAAGCGCGCTCCGAGACGTTCTTCGATGCGCTCGGGCGCGTGCGCGAACAGGAGGCCGAGCGCGCTGAGCGCGGGCTCGCGAAACGCCGCTTCCGCACCGGGGAGCGGGAAAGTCTCCAGGTGCGCGACGCGCGTGAAAACGCCCGCGTGGAACGACAGCGCCTCGCCTCCCCAGACGGTGCCGTCGTCTCCCAACCCCGCGCCGTCCCAGGCCAGCCCGAGCACGTCTCCATCGACGAAGCCGTGTTCGGCGAGCGTCGCCGCGACGTGCGCGTGATGATGCTGCACTCGCATCAACGGGAGGCCTCTCTCGCTCGCGAATTTCTCCGCGAGCAGCGTGGAAGCGTAGTCGGGATGACGATCGCAGACCACGATGCGTGGCTCCGCGTCGAAGAAGGTGAGCAGGTCGTCGACGGTCGCCGACACGAGCGCGCGCGTCGAAGGCGAGTCGAGATCGCCCAGGTGCTGACTCGGAATGAGCGCACCCCGGTGACCCAGCGTGACCGTGTTCTTCAGGTGCGCGCCGAAAGCGAGGACGCTCGCTCCGTGGCGGATCTCGCCGACCGCTCGCGGCGCGTAGCCGCGGGCTCGGCGCAGCACTCTCGTCTTCCCGCGCGCGACGCGGACGAGCGAGTCGTCCAGCGGGCGAACGACGGCGCGATCGTGAGTCAGAACGACGTCGGCCACCCCTCCGAGACGTTCGATCGCCTGCTCGTCGGTCGTGCAGATCGGCTCTTCGGATACGTTGCCGCTCGTGCAAATGAGCGGCCCGAGGCCGTCCTCGAAGAGCAGCTCGTGAAGCGGCGTCGGAGGCAGCATGGCGCCGACGAAGGGGCTCTCTGGCGCCACGCTCTCGGCGAGGTTGCCCCCGTCGCGGCGGCGCGCGACGAGCACGATCGGCGCCTCCTTCGAACGGAGCGCCGCGAGCTCGGCGTCCGTCGGCTCGGCGTGTTCGGCGACCTTGCCGGCGTTCGGAAAGAGAACCGCGAACGGCTTGTGCGGTCGCCTTTTTCGCGCCCGGAGCCGCGACACGGCTCGGTCGTCGGTGGCGGAGCACAGGAGCTGAAAGCCTCCCAAGCCTCGCAGCGCGACGATGCGCCCTTCGCGAAGCGCCGTCGTCGCCGCGTGCAGCCCGGGCTCCCCGATCGCGACGAGCTCGCCGGCGGTGTTCTTCAGCATGAGCGCAGGGCCGCAGGCCGGACACGCGATGGGCTCCGCGTGATAACGCCGATCCAGAACGTCGAGGTATTCGCGTTCGCAGTCGCCGCACATCGGGAACGAACGCATGGACGTCCGAGCTCGGTCGTAAGGGAGCCCTTCGCAGATCGAGAACCGGGGTCCGCACCCGACGCAGTTGGTGAAGGGGTAACGATACCGGCGATCGCCGGGATCTCGTACTTCACGCCGGCAGGCGTCGCAGAGCGCCAGGTCGGCGGGGAGCACCGGGGAGACCGCGGCGTTCAGGTCGCTCGCCGTGATCGAGAAGACGTCTTCGGCGCGATCGTCGACGAGCGTGCGGTTCATCGAGCGGATCTCCGCCGCGCGCGGGAGATCGCGCAGCAGCGCCTCGGTGAACGCCTGGAGCCGCGCTTCGTCTCCTTGGACCTCGATGCGAACGGCGTCGCGATCGTTCCTCACGAAGCCGGACAGCGCGTGGGCCCGCGCGGTCCGACTCACGAATGGCCGAAAGCCGACGCCCTGAACGGTGCCCCGGACGACGAGCGCGAGCCGCATGCGACGCTAGGCGGGCGGTAGTCGCGGCATCCTCGGATCGACGGGAAGGCGAGCTTTCGGGTTGATGCCGGTGGAGCGCGTCGCTTCCGTCGGGACCGCGCCGCCGTTCGCGCCCCCCATCGGCCTTCGGCGCGCCGGGAGGTTGCCCTCGTGAATTCCCGCGACGTGACTCGGCGAGCGAGGATCCACGTCCGGCCGCCCTACGATGATGCTCCCCAGCGTCTGCGTTTTCACGAGTGACTCCTTCCGTCCACGTTCGCGCCGAACATCGGGGCGTGCCGCGCCTCGATGACTCGACCGTTGCCCAGGTACATGTGCACCCCGCACGGCAAACACGGATCGAAGCTGCGCACGGTTCGCATGATGTCGATCCCCTTGAACGAGTCCTGTCCGTTCTCTTCGAAGATCGGCAACCCCTGCACGGCGTCTTCGTACGGACCCGGGGTGCCGTATTCGTCGCGCGGGCTCGCGTTCCACGGCGTCGGCGGGTACGGGTGATAGTTCGCGATCTTGCCTTTCTGGATCACCAGATGGTGCGAGAGCACCCCGCGGACCGCCTCGTGAAACCCGCAGCCGATCGCTTCGTCGGGCACCTCGAAATCGGCGAAGCCCTTCAAGTCCGAAGCGCGAACGCGCTCCATCGCCTTCTCGAGGAAGAAGAGAGCGAGCGCCGCGGAGTAGGCGATGAAGTAGGCGCGGGCGCGATCTCGCTCGATGGTGTTCGAATACCGCGGCACCTTCCATTCGAGGTCCATCTCGCCGAGAGACGCCGTCTTGGGCAGGTGGATCTTGACGCTGGTGCCGGTCGCTCGAACGAACGGCGTGTTCACCAGGCCGGCCAACGCGGTGACCCAGAGCCGCGCGAGCGCTCCGCCGCCGGTATCGAGCGCGAGCATCTCTTTCGTCTCTTCGTTGTACCAGCGCGGGCTCATCACCCAGCTGTAAGGGCCCCGTTCCAGATTCCGTTTCTGAGGTTTGGGAATCGTCGTCTGGTTCCACGGATGCCGCTGATCGATGGCGTTCCCCAGGGGATCTTTCTTGACGAACGGGTCGCACTGAACCCAATCATCGTAGAAGGAGTTGCCGAGCAAGATCCGCATCCCCAGGTTGATCTCGACGAGATCCGTCGTCACGAGCTTGCCGTCGACCACGATGCCCGGGGTCACGTACATCGCCCGCCCCCACTCCGTCATCGTCTGGTAGCGGTAGTCGCAGACGTCCGGATTCTGGAACGAGCCCCAGCAACCCAGGAGAATTCGACGGCGACCGACTTGATCGTAACCCGGCAGCGCTTCGAGAAAGAAATCGAACAGATCGTCGTTCAGCGGCACGAGCTTCTTCGCGAAGTCGAGGAACGCGAGGAGCCGGCCCAGGTAGTCGCTGAAGATCTGCGGCGTGATGACGGTGCCGACGCCGCCCGGGTACAGCGTCGAAGGATGCACGTGGCGCCCTTCCATCAAACAGAACATCTCGCGGGTGACGCGGCTGTAGTGTAGGGCCTGCCTGTACATTTCGCCGCTGAAGGGATTGAACGCGCGCATGATGTCGGCGATGGTCCGGTAGCCGTGGATCTCGGCGTGCGGCGCGCTCGTCGACTCGGCCTTCGCGAGCAGCGAAGGGTTCGTCTCCTTGACCATTTTCTCGCAGAAATCGACGAAGACCAGGTTGTCCTGAAAAATGGAGTGATCGAACATGTACTCGGCGGCCTCACCGAGGTTGATCACCCATTCGCCGACCGGCGGCGTCTTGATGCCGTAGGCCATGTTCTGCGCGTAGATGGAGCACGTCGCGTGGTTGTCGCCGCAGATCCCGCAGATGCGGCTGGTGATGAAGTGCGAATCGCGCGGATCTTTCCCGCGCATGAACACGCTGTATCCACGAAAGAGCGACGAGGTGCTCTTACACTCGACCACCTGGCGGTTCTGAAAGTCAATCTTCGTGTAAATACCCAAATTCCCGATGATACGGGTGATGGGATCCCATGACATCTCGACCAGCCGGCGACCGTCGCCGGGCACGGGTTGCACGGTCATGGGGAGCTCCTTCCGTGTTCATAGCCGGTGGTCAGCGCGCCGTTATTGTGTCGCCAGATGGGCTCTTTGTTGATGGTGTGGTTGGTGATGCCGCGGAGGCGGCGGATGAGTCGGCCGTATTGCGAGAGCAGCGTGGCCGAGAGGGTCGAACCCGGAGGCTGATCCATGAACGGCATGAATTTGTCGGGGAAGCCGGGCATCGTGCAGCCGATACAGATGCCACCGACGTTGGGACACCCGCCGATGCCGTGCATCCACCCGCGCTTCGGGACGTTGCAGTTGACCACCGGCCCCCAGCAGCCGATCTTCACCTGACACTTCGGTGAGCTGTAGTCCGGCGCGAAATCGGCTTGCTCGTAGTAACCTGCTCGATCGCACCCTTCGTGCACGGTTTTGCCGAACAGCCACGTCGGTCGCAGCTGATCGTCGAGCGGAATCACCGGAGCCTTCCCCGCCGCCTGTTGCAATAGCCAGAGCAACGTCTCCATGAAGTTCTCCGGCTGCACCGGGCACCCCGGCACATTGACGATCGGCAGCCCGCCGGCGGATCGGAAGTTCCAGCCGAGGTAATCGGCGAGCCCCATGGATCCGGTGGGGTTTCCGGCCATGGCGTGGATCCCGCCGTACGTCGCGCACGTTCCGATCGCGAGAACGGCCCAGGCGCGCGGCGCGAGCTCGTCGATCCACGAGTTCAGCGTTTTGGGTTGTCCGGTGTCCGGGTCGACCCCGAACGCGGTCCAGTACCCTTCGGTCAGCACTTTCTGGTTCGGGATGGATCCTTCGATGACCAGCACGAAGGGCCCGAGCTCGCCCCGCGCCGCCTTGCGAAAAGGAATCATGAAGTCCTCGCCCGTCTCGTAGGCGAGCACCTTGTTGTGTAGGTGAACCTTGGGGATCCCCGGCACGAGGCCTAGGAGAACGTCTTCCAGGGACGGTTGCGACGCCGCGGTCACCGAAACCGTATCTCCGTCGCAGCTCATCCCTTCCGAGATCCATAGTATGTGGACCTCTTCGACGCCTGACTGCTCATTGGGCATGGATCGTCCTCCGGTTCAGCAGATGCGAGGCAAAGGTTCGTGCAAAGGAAGATCGATGACGCGCTGGCCGCCGAGCACGGTGCGCGCCACGACGATCCCGGGATGCGCGTCGGTCACCGCGCCGATGCGTGCGGCGCGTCTCCCGAACGGATGCTCCCGGAGCGCCATCACCGCTCGGTCAGCGCCTTCGCCGGGCACGAACGCGACGAGCTTTCCCTCGTTGGCGACGAACCAGGGATCCAACCCGAGCAGCTCGCAGGCCGCGCGCACCTCGGCGCCGACGGGAACGGCGCTCTCTTCGATCTCCATGCCGAGCCCCTGGCGACCGGCGATCTCCACCAGCACGGACGCGAGGCCGCCGCGGGTAGGGTCGCGCATCGCGTGCGCCTCGGGGCAAGCGGAGAGCAGCGCCTCCGCCAGTTGGTGCAATGGCTGCGTGTCGCTCCGCAGATCCCCACCCAGGTCGAGCCCCTTTCGACGCCCGAGGACCGCGACGCCGTGATCGCCGATCGTTCCGGAGACGACGATGGCGTCACCCGGGCGGACGCGCGCCGCGCCGAGCAGACGGCCTCGCGGCACGGTGCCCACGCCGGCCGTATTGACGAAGAGACCGTCGCCCTTGCCGTGATCGACGACCTTCGTGTCGCCGGTGACGATGGAAACTCCGGCGCGGTCGGCGGCGCGCCTCACCGAGGCGAGGACGCGCCGGAGAGTCTCCATCGAAAACCCTTCTTCCAGGATGAACGCCAGCGACAGCGCAAGCGGACGTGCTCCGCCCATGGCGAGGTCGTTCACGGTGCCGTTCACCGCGAGATCGCCGATGTCCCCGCCGGGGAAGAAGAGCGGGCTCACGACGTAGGAGTCGGTCGTGAACGCGATGCGCTCCCCCGACGGAAGCGTAAGCTGCGCTTGATCGTCCAGAGCTTCGAGCACGGGGTTCCGCAACGCCGGAAGGATCATCCGCTCGATGAGCTCGCTCGTGAGGCGACCGCCGCTGCCGTGACCGAGGACGACGACGTCGCGCTCGACGATCGGCGCGGGACACGACGCCGTCGCGAAGTCGAGCTCAGGCGACATGCGCGCCGTCGCCTCGGATCAGGTGTCGTCCATTCTGGAAATAGGCCGCGCACGCGCCCTCGGAGGAGACCATCGTCGCGCCGAGAGGGGTCGAAGGCGTGCACGCGCGCCCGAAAGCCGGGCAGTCGCACGGCTTCTTTTGACCCCGGAGCACCAGCCCGCTGATGCATTCGGGACGCTCGCAGGTTCGAATTTCCGACACCGGAAACCTCGTCTCCGCGTCGAACTCCGCGTACTCCCGTCGTATGGCGAGGCCGCTCTTCGCGATCTTTCCGATGCCGCGCCAGTTGCGATCCGTCACCTCGAACACCTGATCCACGAGCTCGCGGGCGACCCGGTTTCCGTCCCGCAGCACGCTGCGCGCGTACTGGTTTTCGACTTCGGCTCGGCCGCTCTCGAGCTGGCGCACCGCGAGCAAGATGCCTTCGAGCAAGTCGATGGGCTCGAACCCGGTGACGACGATGGGGACGTGGTAGCGCGCCGCGAGCTCGACGTAGTCGCGGAAGCCGGTGACCGTGCACACGTTCCCGGGGCCGAGAAACGCCCGAACGCGGTTGTCGGGGGAGTCCAGGATGCCGGCGATCGCCGGGGGCACGAGCACGTGGGAGACGAGCATCGAGAAATTCGCCACGTTCAGGCGCTTCGCCTCGCGGAGCGCCATCGCGTTCGCCGGCGCGGTCGTCTCGAACCCGATGCCGAAGAAGACGACCGAGCGATCCGGGTTTTCCTTGGCGATCGCGAGCGCGTCGAGCGGAGCGTACACCACGCGGACGTCCGCGCCGCGAGCCTTCAAGGAGAGGAGATCGCCCGTCGAACCCGGAACTCGCAGCATGTCGCCGAAGGACGCGAAGATGACGTCGTCGCGCTGGGCAATCGCGTGCGCGCGGTCGATGGTCTCGAGCGACGTGACGCAGACGGGACATCCAGGGCCGTGCACCAGCTCGATCGCCGGCGGCAAGAGCTCGTCGATGCCGTAACGGACGATCGCGTGGGTTTGCCCGCCGCAGATCTCCATGATGACGGCCCGGTGTTTCGCTACACGCGCGATTTCGTCGAGCAGGCGGCGTGAGAGCGCCGGATCACGGTACTCGTCCACGTACTTCATCCCGACCCTCCTTGCGCGGCCGACGGCTCGATGGCGCCGAACGCGTCGCCCTGCTCGAGCTCGAGCAGCACGGAAAGGGTGCGCTCCGCCTCGACGCGATCGATCCGCGCGATGGCGAAGCCGACATGAACCAGCAAGAACTCGCCCTTCAACGCGTCCGGAAATGCGTACAAGCACACTTCGCGCGTGACGCTGCCGAAGCGCACTCGCCCGTACTTCATGCCCTCGCGATCGTAGCTCTCCAAGAGCTCTCCGGGGACTGCCAGGCACATGTGCGCATTCGCATCGAACTGTACGGCGTCGGCCGCAAGCCGCGGATAATCCGGACACCATGAACGGATCTCGTGCGCACGGCGGGTTCAAAACGCCTCGGTCACACATTCATTCGCAACGGGCGCGCACGTTCGAACGACCGGTCTCGACAGCCGTCGTGAGATCCCAATTCAACCTTCGCGATTCGCAACGTATTGGGTGGGCGATGTCGAGATTTGGTTTAAGGATTGCTCATTGCATTCACGCCGAACCCCCGCGCTAAATCCATGCACGAACTTTCCTTGATGGAAGATCTAGTCTCGCAGATTTCTTCCGAGCTCTCGGGTTGTCGAGTTCACGTGATCCGGCTCGAGGTGGGAAACGCGTCGTGTGCGTCACCCGAAGCCCTTCGGTTCTGTTTCGAGGTATGCGCCAAAGACACCGCCCTGGAATTTGCCACCCTGGAGATTTCGCGAACCGAGGGCGAAGCTCTCCGTATTCGGAACGTCGAGGTGACCTAAATGTGTGCGACTTGCGGTTGTGATCGACACGTGCACGCCGATGACCACGAACACTCGCACGACCATGCGCATTCGCACGATCATGCGCACTCGCACGATCATGCGCACCGCCACGACCACGGGCATCGCTACGAGCAGACCCACCCCCGCGGTCCCGGCAGAGCGGACGACACGGCTCGCGGCAGGGAGCGGCGCATCGTGCGCCTCGAGCGCGAGTTGCTCGAGAAGAACTCGCGGCTCGCCGAACAAAACCGCCGCGCGTTCGAGCTGGCCGGCACGACGGTGCTCAATCTCATCGGTTCCCCCGGATCCGGCAAGACGACGCTCCTCGAAGCCACCTTCGGTCGACTGCGAAGGACCGTCTCGCTCGCCGTTCTAGAAGGCGATCAGGCCACGCGCCGCGACGCCGATCGGATCGAGCGCGCCGGAGGGCGCGTCGTACAGATCAACACCGACGCGGGCTGTCACCTCGACGCGTCGATGGTCGAACGCGGCGTGCGCGAGCTCGGTCCAGACGCGGGCAGCGTCGTCTTCATCGAGAACGTGGGCAACCTCGTGTGTCCGGCGCTCTTCGATCTCGGCGAGCGCGCGAAGGTCGTCGTCCTCTCCGTCACCGAAGGGGACGACAAGCCGCTCAAGTATCCCCACGTCTTTCGCGCGGCCTCCTTGTTCGTGCTCACGAAGCTGGACCTTCTTCCGCACGTCCCCTTCGACGCGAAACGTTGCGTCGAAAACGCCCGGCGCATCAATCCGAAGCTCGACTTCATCGGCGTCTCGGCGCTCCGCGGCGACGGCATGGACGAGTGGTGCGACTTCGTCAGACGTCGGCCCGTGACCGAGGGCGGCGTCTCGTGAGCACGGCGGCGGAGCACGGCACGTTCATCGAGCAGCTGCTCGACGAGGTCGAGGCGACGGCGGGTCCCGTCGCCTGGCCGCGCGTCGAGGCGCTGGTCACTGCGCTGGTCGAGCTCTACGGCGAGGCTCTGGAGCGTCTGGTCGCACAGGCGCGTGTCTCCGCGATCGATCCGGTCGCCTTCGACGCGGCGTTGGCCAAGGACGAGCTCGTCCTCAGCCTCCTTGCTCTGCGCGAAGTGGCGCCGTTTACCGATCTGCTCGGCCACCCATCGACGGACCGGCAGGTCCAGAAGAGCTTCGCGATGGTAGCTCGCGACGCGCCGCTGATTTCTGCCGAGCGACTCGTACGGAGTCGGCCATGAACCCGCTCCGTTCACTCGAGCGGTTCTCCGCGCGCGCCCGACGTAGAACTGCGGCCGAGCGCTGCGAGCTCTGCGCGTCGACCCTCGCGACGCCCCACCGCCACGTGGTCGACCTGCGTGAGCGGAAGCTGCTCTGCGTGTGCTCTCCTTGCAGCTCGGTTTTCCCCGATTCGGCGGCGTCTCGCTACCGCTCCGTTCCCACGCAGATCCGCTCGGATCGCGCGTGGACGATGTCGCCCGCCGACGTCGAACTGCTCTCGGTGCCCGTCGGGCTCGCCTTCTTCGTTCGGTCGTCTTCGCTCGGTCGATGGACGGCGATCTTCCCGAATCCGGCGGGTGCGACCGAGGCAGAGCTTCCGGACGGCGCGTGGGAAGCTTTCGCCGAGGGTTGTCCGCTCGCTCGGACGGTGCAAGACGACGTGGAAGCGTTCCTCGTCTACCGGCGTCGCGATGGACGCGCCAGCGCGCTCGCGACGCCGGTGGATCGCTGTTACGAGCTCGCCGCGATACTCCGTCAGAATTGGCGCGGAATGGATGGCGGTTCCGAGGTCCGACGGGCCGTCGAGGACTACATGACCCAAATGGAAGCCAAGGCGGTCGGCCCATGATGTTCGAGCGCGCGCGCGCCATCGCCGATGCGGTGCTCTTCGAAGGGTACGCCCTCTACCCATACCGACTGACGGCGCTCAAGAACCGGTATCGCTGGACCTTCGGCGTCCTCTCGCCAAAGGAATGGAGCGACGCGGGCGGCTGCGAAGCTTCGTTTTTGGAAGCACAGGTGCTGGTACGCACGCTCGCCCCGCGCCTTCGTGTACGGATCCGATTCCTGCGCGTGGTCCGCCGGACGATCGAGGTCGAGGGGCACCGCGTGGAAAGTCTGGACGTCGACGGGATGATGCACTTTCCGTGGGAAGAGGGCGAGCTCACCGAAATCGACCTCGACGTCGACGGGACGACGAAGGCGGAGTTTGCGTTTCCAGAGCGGCAGGTTCGCGAAACGATCCTGGACGCTCGAGGCGACCGAGTCGGCGCCGTCGTTCGCGATCTGCACGCGCTTTCGATCGCGGTCGACGTCCGCGTCGAATATTTATCCGACGAGCTGTCGCGCCTCGCGGTGCGCGTCGAGAACGCGACGCCGTTCGCCGCGGGAGCCGAGCGCGCGGACGCCATGCAGGCGTCGCTCGCGTCGACGCACCTGCTGCTCCTCTCCGAGAACGCGCCCTTCGCGTCGGTTCGCGCCGAAGCGGCCGACACCGCTCCATTCCTGAAGGACACGAGGAGTACCGGGACTCATCCCGTGCTCGTCGACGAAGAGCGTCGAGATCTCGTCCTCTGTTCGCCCATCATCCTCGAGGAACCGCCCGGCATCGCGCCGGAGAGCCCCTTCGACCTGTTCGATTCCGGAGAGATCGACGAAATCCTCACCTTGCGCACGAAGCTGCTCACGCCCGAAGAAAAGAGCCTCGCGCGCGCGACGGACGCGCGCACACGAGACCTGGTCGACCGCGTGGAAGGGCTTTCCGACGACGCCTTTGCGCGGCTCCACGGCGGCGTGCGCGACCGGCCGCCGCCGGTGTGCGCTCCCGGCGCGCGCGTTCGGCTCTACCCTTCCCGCGGCGGACGGCGAACCGACGCACAAGACCTGCTCTACGAAGGGCACGAGGCGACGGTGGAAGCCGTGCTCGACGACGTCGACGGAAGAAAATACCTGGCGGTCACCATCGACGACGATCCTGCCGCCGACTTGCATCGCTGGTACGGACGGCTGCGCCACTACTATCCGGACGAGGTCGAGCTCATCGGCTTCGGTGAGGGCGCACGATGAATCGACGGGTGCTCATCGCCGGCGTGGGCAACGTCTTCTTCGGAGACGACGGGTTCGGCGTCGAGGTCGTGCGCCGCCTCTCCGCCGAGCCGCTCCCCGAGGGAGTCCGCGCCCTGGACTTCGGCATCCGTGGCGTGCATCTCGCGTTCGAGCTGCTCGAGCCGGTGGACCTCCTGGTCCTCGTCGACGCCATTTCTCGGAATGCACGGCCGGGTACGCTGTATCTCATCGAACCCGACAGCGAGTCGCTCGCCGGCCCGGACTGCGATGCGCACGCGCTCGATCCCTTCGCGGTCCTCTCCACGGTCCAATCGATGGGCGGGACGCTCCCGAAGACCCGCATCGTCGGGTGTGAACCGGAAGACATCTCCCAAGGCATGCGTCTGTCGCGAACGGTGCAGTCCGCCGTCGGACCGGCGATCTCGATGATCCATCGAGTGCTCAGAGACGAGGCATCATGTTGAACGAATCCGTCGAACGAACCCTGTCGTACGTATCCATCGCCATCGCGGCGACCGTCGTGGGCATCTCCGTCGTCATGGCGGCGCGCGAAGTCCCGGCCATGCGCCGCTACCTCCGGATGCGGCGCATGTAGCGTCGCTACAACGCGTTCCGCGGATTGCCCGTGAACGGCGGCAGCTTCGCTGGTCCGTCCTTCGCGAGGAAGCTCACTGCTTCGGCGAGGCCGTCGAGCGTGAGCGGGTGCATGTGGAAGACCTGAGAGATGACCTGAGCGGTTCCACCGACCCAGTACGACGGCGGATCGGGGTTCAGCCAGACGGCGCGATCGAACCGATCCGCCAACGTGACGAGCCAGTCGAAGCCGCGCATCGGGCTGCCGCCGGGTCTTCGCCAGGACGAACCCCACGGCCCCACCGAGAGCATCTCGCCGGGAGCCATCGCCGCGTCTCCCACGACGACGAGCTTGTAACGTTCGTTGACCTGCTCGAAGAGCTCGGGGAGCTCGAGCGGCGTCATGTAACCGTCGGTGGAGAAGACGCGGCCGTAGGGGACGTTGTGGAAGTAGTAGCTCCGGAGCTCGCGGAGGTTCGACGCTCGCTTCGCGGCGCTGAAGAGCTGCGAACAGAGCGTCGCGAATGGTTCCATGGAGCCGCCGACGTCCATGAAGAGCACCAGGCGGACGTTGCTCTTGCGCGGCGGACGGAGCACTACCTCGAGCTCGCCGAACGCGCGGGCGGTGCGATCCACGGTGCCGTCCACGTCGAGCTCGTCTTCGCGGCCGTCGCGGGAGAAGGAACGAAGACGCCGGAGCGCGAGCTCGATCTGCCGGACGTCCAGCACGAGATCGGATCTGTATCTCCGGTACCGGCGCGCGTCGGCCATGCCGAGCGCGCGTTCGCGCCCGGACGAAGCCGCATCGCCCCCGAGCGGTAACCGCGGCGGGCGTGGCCCCCGCCGGCCGATGCCGTTCTCCGGATCTTCCCGCGTCCGCGCGGCGTCGGAGTCGTTCTCTCGCGCGCCGTCCAGCATTTCGCGAAGCCACTCCGGGAGCTCGTCCGGATCGAGCACTCCGCCGTCGTCCGTCCCCGAAGACGCTCCCCGAAGGAGCCCTTCGAGCACGTCGCGCGTCGCGACCGTTTGCGTATCGATGCCCCGGAAATGCGCGGCGAACGCCTGATCGAAGCGGTCGAGATCGCTCTCCCGGTGAACGAGGAGCGAACGGGAGAGGCGATAGAAGCCGTCGAGCGTGCTGCCGTGAAGGCCGAGCGCCATCCCCTTCGCGAGCGAGACGATCTCCTCGGTGCCGACCTGGAGCTGCCGCTTGCGAAGCTCGTAGAGAAAGGGAACGAGGAGAGCGCTCACCGTTCTGCTTTACCGGGAGGGAACGACGGACGGAAGGCACAGAACGAGCCCCTCGCAGCGCCGCGTGCTAGAAAGGCCGCAGCGGAGACAGCGTGACCACCCCGGAGCTCGTCATCACGCATCCGGGGAAGGTGCTTTTCCCCCACGACGGCATCACGAAGGGCGACGTCGCTTCCTACTACGCGTCGATCGCGCCCTTGATGCTCGTACACATCGCCGGGCGCCCGGTGACCATGGAGCGCTATCCGGCAGGAATCGAAGAGCCCGGCTTCATACAGAAGAACGTGTCGAAGGGCTTTCCGGCCTGGCTCGAGCGCGTGGAGACTCCCAAGAAGGACGGATTCGTTCACTATCCCATCGTCCGCGACGTGCGCTCGCTCCTCTGGCTGGCGAACCAGAATTGCATCACCCCTCACGTCTGGCCCTCCCGGTTGCCAGATCTGGATCGGCCGGACCTTTGCGTCGTGGATCTCGATCCTCCCGGCGATGATGCCGCGGGCGTGCACGCCGCGACGCTCGCCGTCCGCGACCTACTCGACGAGCTCGGCCTCTCGTCCTACGTCAAGACCTCCGGGTCCAAGGGCTTTCACGTCCTCGTCCCGCTCGACGCCACCCAAAGATTCGAATCCGTGTGGCGCTTCGCGCACGGCCTCGGCGCGGTCCTCGTCCAGCGTCACCCCGACACGCTGACCCAAGAGTTCAACAAATCGGACCGCGCCGGACGCATCCTCGTCGACACCGGACGCAACGGGTACGGCGCGACCTTCGCCGCGGCCTACGCGATCCGTCCGAAACCCGGGGCCCCCGTTTCGGCGCCCTGTACCTGGGACGAACTCGAACGACGCAGCGTGAGCCCGCGCTCTTTCACCCTGCGAAACATCGCCGCACGGGTCGGCGAGATCGGAGATCCGTGGGCGCAAATGGCTCGACACGGCCAGAACCTCGATCGGGCGATGGAGCGGTTGTCGTCGCTCCTCACCGAAGAAGATTGGAACGAAGCGCTCGCCGCGCGAACCCGCAGACCAGGCTCGCGAAAGGGCGCCTCACGCAGGCGCCGCTGAGCGAATCACCGCGGCGGCGACGCGGTCCGGATCTTCGAAGACGACGAAATGCCCGACGTCGTCGAGCTCGACGTACGGCGCGCTCGGGACGAGCGCGTGAAGCTCGCGCCCGAGGGCGACGTTCGCGACCGGATCGTCCTCGGCCCAAACGAACGACACGATCGCGGCGCTCCGTTCGAGCGCGCCGATCCAGCGCTCGCGGTGGACGTACCGCTCGCGCATGTAGCCGGCGAGCGCGGGCAGGCGTAGGTGCCCGTCGTCGTGGACGAGCAACTCCGTGAGGATCGCTTCGTCGTCCGCCGAAAACGTCTCGGGCCGCTTCATGATCGTGCGCAGCCCCGGGCCATAGAAAGCGGGGAACCTGGCGCACACTTCCATGCCTTGCAGCAGTGACGCGTTCGACGCGAGCAACTCCTGGAACGGTGTGATCGTCGCGCGCCATTGCAGCAGGCTTCCGTTGGTGAAAACCACGTGGCGAAGCGCAAAGCCGAGCCGCCCTGTCTCACGCCGCGCGAGGAGCTCGCAAGCGACGCTGGTGCTCACGTCGTGACACACGACGCTGGCCGACTGGATCCCCAGCGCACGCGCGAGCGCCTCTACCGCATCGGCTTGCTGGAAGAGCGAATACGAGTAATCCACCGGCTTGTCGGAAAGCCCGTATCCGGGAAAGTCGAAGGTGATGCAGCGGAAGTGCGGCGCCAGGCGATCCATGAGCGCCCGGTAGTCGAAGCATGCCGTCGGGAATCCGTGCATCAGGATCAACGTCGGACCCTGGCCGCGTTCGATCACGAACAGACGATGGCGCCCGACGTTCACGTGTCGTCCCGTCGACGCGAACGCCCGGAGACCCGGTGAAAATGCCGTCATCCCCGCATCATAGTCGACGTCATTCACTTTCATTGCTTCGCAAACACGACGAGCGGCTGAAAGCCTTCGAGCGGTCCGGTATGAGCGAAGGCGAGCTCTTTCACCTCCGAGCTCCTCGGAAGCAATCGCGACTCGAACGCCTTCAGCGACGCGACGTTCTGCGCCGAATCCTTGGAGAAGAGGCTCACCGCTTTCATGACCGCGCCGTCCTTCGACGCCCCCGCGCTGTCGCCGAAGAAAAGGACGCCACGGGCGAAGTACACGGCGGAACCCCGCGTGTGCCCGGGGACCGCGAACGCTTCGACGCGCAGCTCGGGTCCGACTTCCACGACGTCGCCGTCTTTCAGCGGATGAGTGACCCTGGCCGCATCGCCGACGAGCGGAATGTCCGGCGCCATCGCGTACACCTCGGCCGAGGGGAAAAGCTTGCATCCCGCGGTGTGGTCCGGGTGCCCATGGGTGAGAAAGATCGCGCTGACGGATGCCGGCGTGAGCGACCGCTTTGCGAGCGCGGCGAGGATGGCTTTGCCTTCCTTGTCGTTGCCGGCGTCGACGAGCGCGACTTTGCCCGGCCCCGCGTCCAGCACGAAGATCCCGACGAAGCCGTCTTTCACGACGGAGACGCCCGGGGCGATCCGCTGTCCATCGACGATGGCGCTGTTTCTCCCGAACGCGATGTAGAACACCACCGCCGCCGCCGCCGCGAGCAGTAACACGACGCCGCCGAGCCACTTCAAAACGCGCTTCATGGTCGAAGACTATCGTGAGCCGCGGCTTCTGGTGCAAGATCCGGAAATTGGCGTCCCGGGCTTCGCGGCTTCTTCCTTTGCTTTGCGCCGCTCTGTCGGTCGTTCCAGTTCTCTCATTCCTCTTCGTGTGCGTAGGACGCGCCCGATATCCATTCGACCTCGAATGGGTGGAGGGGGCTCTGGTCGAAGAGGTTCGGAGGCTGCTCGCCGGTAAAACGCTCTACGCGCCGCCTTCGATCGAGTACGTGCCCCTGCTCTATAATCCGCTGTATTTCTGGATCGCTGCGGGGTTGTCGCGCGTCTTCGGCGCCGAAGCGTTCACCCTGCGCCTGGTGTCGATCGTTTCCACGTGCGCCGCGTTCGCGTTGCTGTTCACGCTCGTGTGGAGGGAGAAGCGAGGCGTCGTGGCGGCTTCGTGCTCCGCCGGTTTTTACGCTGCGACGTACTCATCGAGCGGAGGATGGTTCGACCTCGGCCGCGTGGATTCGCTGTGCGTAGCGCTCTGTCTCGCCGCGATCGCCGTCGCGCGGCGGGCGACGAGTCGCCGCGCGGTCGCCGCCGCCGCGGTCTTCAGCGCGCTGGCCTTCGCGACCAAGCAGAACGCGCTCATTCTGCTCCCCAGCATCGCCGCGGGTTTGTGGATGCTCCGTGGCTGTCGCGTGGCGCTCGAATATCTCACGGCCGCCACGCTGCTCGTCGTGACAATCGTCCTGTCACTCGATGCCGCGTCCGACGGCTGGTACCTCTTCTACGCGTTCACGATGCCGCGTCAGCACCCGTTGAGCCCCGAGTTCTATCTTCATTTCTGGACCACCGAGTTGCTGCCGAAGTCGCCGATCGCTCTCGTGTTCGGCGCGTTTTTCTTCGCCACGACGACCGCCGCGACTCGCAAGGTGCGCAGCTTCTACGCCGCCGTCGTCGCGTCGCTCCTCGGTGCGGCGTACGTTTCCAGGATCCATTCCTGGAGCTTCGTCAACGACTTGATGCCTGCGCACGCCGCGCTGGCGCTGCTGTTCGGGCTCGGAATGCCCGAAGGCCCCGACGAGTCGGACGTCCGCTGGGGGAAATTGGGACGACTGGCCTACGTTCTCGCGGCTCTTCAATTCGTGCTCGCGTGGGAGGACGTTCGCCACTGGATTCCGAGCGTGAAGGATCGAGATGAGGGACAGCGAGTGCTCGCCGCGATTCGCGCGCTGCCGGGAGACGTCCTGGTCTCCGACCACGCTCACCTCGCCGTGCAGGCGGGTAAGGCGAGCATGGCGCATGAAATGGCGATCATCGACGTCATGAGGATGGATCACGACGTCCGCGGCGCACAAGCAATGCTCCGCGGCAGCATCGAGCGAGCGTACAGGAATCGACGGTTTTCCGCGGTCGTCACCGACGACGTGTTCCCGGTTTGGAAGGAACTCACCGACTATTATCGGCCCGCGCCTGCCTGGTTCGTTTACGACCGCAGCGCGCTCGTTGCCAGGACGGGATGGCCGATGCGGCCGCTCAAGGCCTTCGTACCGCGTTGACGACGTTGCTCGAGCACGCCGCTCACCGGCGAATGCTCACTCGACCGACCTTGCCGGCGTCGCTCTCGGTGAACCAGAGCGAACCGTCCGCGGTGACGGCGAAACCCATCATGTAAGTCGACGACCCGCGAAGTACGAATTGGTCGATGACGCCGTCAGTAGTGACGCGTCCGATCGCGGGCGCAGGCGGCTGGTGATCGCCCTCGGTGAACCAGATGGCGCCATCGGGTCCGGTGGACACGGTGGGGATCGCGGTTTGATCGCCGGGCACGGAATAGGTCTTCTTCAAGGTCCCATCGATCGAGATCCGTTCGATGGCCAATGAGCTCGTAGCGGCCCAGAGATCGCCATCCGGACCGACCGTGGTCCCCGTGGCGGCGCCCATCGGAAAAACCGTGAACTCCCCGGATGGCGTCATTCGAAGGAGCGCTTGATCGCCGCGAAAGCACCAGAGATTGCCGTCGGGACCGACCACGAGACCGCTCAGCTCCGGGACGCCCGGCGTTGGAAACATGGTGAGCTTGCCGGAAGGCTCTCGCTTCCCTATCGCATTGAAGTCGGTGAACCAGAGATTGTCGCTGGAGTCGACGACGAGCTCGTAGCCGAAGAAGTACTCCGTGGACGGGTATTCCGTGATCGTTCCGTCGCGTGACACCCTTCCGAACATGCTCGAGGCGATGTACCAGACGTCTCCCGCGTGCGACGTCGTCACCGCTTGCGGGCGCAATCCCTTCGTCGGCATGGAAAACTCCGTCAGCTTTCCCGACGCCGTGACGCGCGCGATCCGGTCGACACCGCGCTCGATGAACCAGGCATTTCCGTCGGCGCCGACGGTGATCCCGAGCGGTTCGTTCCCAGGCGGCAGCGAAAACTCCCTTATCGTCACTTCTCCGCCGGAGAACGAGCTGGTCGTGCTCGGCATCACTCCTGCTCCGGCATCGCCAACATCCACGCTCACCGATCCCGCTTCCAGGCTTACCGGGCCGGCGTCCATGGGTGGCGGCGGGGCGTCCATGGGCGCTCGTGCGGCGTCCGTGCTCGTTGATCCGCCGTCCATGGGAAGCACCGGACGCGACTCGGTGCTGCCGCCAGCGCCCATGGACGCATCCTGACGAGCTTCGGCCGCAGCGCCGCCCGTGTTCATGCCCGAAGGCCGTCCCGGGGGCATGTCCGTTCCAGTGGACGGATCCTTCACCGGGACCGGTGGAACTTGGGCGCCGTTCCGCGGAGCCGCGGCGTCCATCTCGCGCGTAGCCTTCTCCGTGTGAGCGACGCCGCCGCAGCCAACCGCGCCGAGAAGCGCCGCCACGCAGCACCCGGTCCAACGCCGCGGAGAATCACTCGTCCTGTTCCTCACTCGTTCGACATAGCACAAGCGCTCTTCAAATCGGGATAGGGTCACCGAACAAGCTGATGTCCGGGCACGACGCGCATTGCGCCACCGCGCCATCGGTCGTTTTCCCTGTAGATTCCGTCGCCGCGTCGGTCGTCGAAATAGGCTGAGTCGCCTCTTCACCCCCGAGCGAATGCGCCACTCCGCCGCAGGCCACGAAGCAACTTATCGTCATCGACACGAGCACCGGACCAGAACGTTTTTTCATCGCCGAGTTTCTCCTCTGCCCGGGTCCATGTACGGCGACCCTCCACGTGATCACACGAATCGCTCGAGCTCATTCGGCGTTCACGAGGACGCCTGGATTGAGGATCCCGGCCGGATCCAGCGCGCGCTTCGCGGCGCGCAGGGCAACGGCGAAAGGCTCCGGACGCTGCCGGTCGTACCACGGACGGTGATCGCGGCCGACGGCGTGATGATGCGTGATCGTCGCGCCGTTCGCGATGAGCGCCTCGGAGACGGCCGCTTTGATCTCGTCCCACTGCGACACGAGGCTGCCCCATCGGCCCGGCGCATACACGCCGAAATAAGGCGCAGGCCCGTCCGGGTAGACGTGCGTGAAGCGGCAGGTCAAAAGACCCCCGCCGCACACGCGGGCGAGCGCGTCGTTGCCGGCGCGGAGCACCGCGGCGTGCAGCGCTTCGAACGCGCTCCACGGGCACGCGGTCTCGAAGGTTTCGGCGATCATGCCGTACTGGACCATGACGTCGCGCTGGTACGGCATGCGGATGAACGACGATTTCCACGTCGCCCCGGCGTCGGCCGATCCGGCGTTCACGGCGCCTTCGTCCTCGATGCGGACGGGCTTCGGCAGAATGCCGCCGTGATCGCGCACGAGCTCCACCGCTCGCTCCATCCACGCGCCGACCGGGTGATCCGCCGACTCGAACGCCAGCACCAAGACACCGCCGCTCGTCGCCGTGCCCGCGTTGACGAACGCCTCTGCCGGATCCAGCAAGCGGCAGTTCGATGGGTACAGGCCCGATTGCGACAACGCGCGCGTCGCGGCGACGCCGGCGGCGTAGTCGTCGAAGTGCGCCGACGCGCGCGCGCGAAAGCGCGGACGATCTTGCAATCGCATCCACGCCTCGGTGATGACGCCGAGCGCCCCCTCGGAGCCGAGGAACAGCCGATCCGGCGAGGGACCGGCGCCGGAGCCCGGGAGCCTGCGTGACTCGGAGACGCCCGCGGGCGTGATGACGCGCATCGACTCGGTGAGATCGTCGATGTGCGTGTACAGCGTGGCGAAGTGGCCGCCCGAACGCGTCGCGAGCCAGCCGCCGAGCGTCGAGAACTCGAACGACTGCGGGAAATGGCGGAGCGTGAGCCCGTGCGGCCTGAGCGCGGCTTCGAGGCGCGGGCCGTACACGCCGGCCTGGATGCGCGCCGCACGGCTCGTGCGATCCACCTCGAGAACGCGATCCAGCCGCTCGAGATCCAGGGTGACGACGCCGGGGTAGCCGTCGAAGCGCGGCTCGACTCCCGCGACGACGCTGGACCCGCCGCCGAACGGGATGACGGCGACGCCTTCGCGACTGCACCAGTCGAGGACGTCGACGACGTGCTGCTCGGTCTCGGGGCGCACGACGAGATCCGGCACGTGCGCGACGTCGCCCATGAGGTTTCTGACGACGTCCCGGTAAGCCTTGCCGCGCGCGTGGGCGACGCGATCGACCACGTCGCTGGACGCGAGCAGCGCGAGCGACGCCGGCGGCCGTACGCGAGGCTGCCCGACGCCGAGCGAGCGCGGGTCGGGCGGCGCGTGCAACTCGAGCGCCGCTTCCGGCACGAGGGCGCGCACGCGTGCGGCGAGCGCCTCGCGCTCTTCCGGACCGGCCGCGTCTTCGACGGTGCCCCAGCCCCACCACGAGCGCGTCTCGACCATCTGCGCGGGCGTCGTCATCGTCGCATGATGCTTCAGCGCGAGCGCCGCGAGAAGCGCGGGGTCTTCACGAGCCACGCGTTCGAACGGGAGCTCAGCGCCAGATGAAGCGGAAGGTGAGCTCGTCGGCCGTGGGATTGTAGTTCACGATCTTCAAGCTCTCGAGCCGAATGCCGAAGCTCTGATACGCCGACCCAATCCCGTAGAGCTGGGCGATCCTGTAGTAACGGTGCCGGCTGAGGGAGAACCCGCGTAGCTCGACGAGCTTGTCCTTCGGTCCGATCCTGACGACTTGACAGCTCCCGCCTTCGTACGTGCGCGCCCAAACGCGATAGAGCGCGCCGGTCGCTTCCCAGAGATCGAAATCCGCGCCCGGATTGCGCTTGGCGGAATGAATCAGGGTCGTCTCGTGCAGCTTCTTGCCGATTCGCTGGCCGAGCTTGGCGATCTCGTCCTGCGTGAGGCCAATGTCGTCGCACGCTTGGTAATGCGCGTGCGCGACGGCAATCGGCGTCCATCCGGGCGAAAGAGTCAACTTGAGCTCTTCGAGCGTCCGCGGGTCGATGTGCTTCAGATAGCGCTCGTAGTACCCCTCTTCTTGAAGCTGCGCGAGCGACGACTGGATGACGACGTTGCGAATCGCGCTGCAGGGGCGAATATTCGCGACGTGGGGGAAGATGATCTCGCGCCCACTCGTTATGTATTCGCCCGAGCGTCGTCGGTCGTCCCTCGCCATGACTCTCGGCGAGAAAACGTACCATCTCTCCGCCGCATCAGACACTGAACCGAATGCGCGGCGGCTGACGTGCGCGGATGTCGTGAGTTGCACGAGCGGTCCGCTCCCTTCCGCGGGCACGAGTCCATGTGCCAGCATGTGCCGTAGCCCCCAGGAGCCCTCCCCGATCGCCACTCGCCCCATTAATTCACTGGTTCGTGGCTTGGCACGCGCCGTGCTCTTGCGCGCGAGGTCGCACGGTGTCGTGGCGCAGGTGGAGCGGCGATCGGAGACGAAAGGCCAATCCTCGGCGCGCCGAATCCCTCCTCCGGAAGCGGCAGTCAACCGATGCCGGACGGTAGGCAACAGGAACCCCAGGCTGGAACGACCGCGGGTTTACTCGGCGGCAAGCGCCGAGCGAGCCATCTCGATTAGCCCTCCCGCGCCGATCATCTCTAGCTCGCGTTGCGATGACGGAAGAACGGCGCGGATCCGGCGACCGCCTGCGACGTCGACGTCCACGGTGCCGCCAGCCTTCAGGCTCGTCCGGAGTTCTTTCAAATGGAATCGCATCCCCGGTTGGATCGACTCGTAGTCTTCCGGACGCTCGAACGTGAGCGGCAGCACCCCGAAGTTGGCGAGGTTCTGGCGATGGATCCGCGCATAGCTCTTCGCGAGCACGAGCCTCAGGCCCAGGTACCTCGGCGCCAGCGCCGCGTGCTCGCGACTCGAGCCCTGCCCGTAGTTGGCGCCGGCGACGATGGCATGGCCGCCGCGATCCTTGCTGGCGCGCGCGCGAGCGACGTATTCCGGCTCGATCGCGCGAAACGTAAACTCGGCGAGCTTCGGGATATTGCTTCGATAGATGAGCGCTTCGGCGCCGGCTTGCAGGATTTCGTCCGTCGAGATGTCGTCGGGCGCCTTCAAGATCACTTCGACGTCCAGCGATGCCGGCAGCGCTTCGAACCGAGGCAACCCCGCCACGTTGGGCCCGCGCACTAGCTGGACCTTGGCGGCGCGCACGGGATCCATCGGCGCCACCATGAGCCGTCCGTTGGACGCGGACGTCTGCGGCATGCGGATCTCCGGGTAAGGCTCTCCGAGCTTTCGCGGGTCCACGATGACTCCTTCGAGCGCCGACGCGGTCGCCGTCTCCGGACTACAGAGCCAGACGCTGTCTTCGCGCGTGCCGGAGCGTCCAGGGAAGTTGCGCGGAGTGGTCCTGAGCGAATTTCTCCCGGTTGCCGGCGCCTGCCCCATCCCGATGCAACCGTTGCAGCCTGGCTGATGGATGCGCGCGCCCGCGGCGAGAAGATCCAGAAAATAGCCTGTCTCCACCAGATCTTCTAGCAGCGCGCGCGACGTCGGATTGACGTCGAACGAAACCCCGGGGGCGATCTTCTTTCCGCGCACGATGGCCGCCGAGATGGCGAAATCGCGAAAACCAGGGTTCGCGGAGGATCCGATGTACGCTTGGTAAATCGGCTCACCCGCCACGGAACGAACCGGAACCACATTCCCCGGGCTGGAAGGCTTGGCGATCAACGGCTCGAGCGCGGTGAGGTCGATCTCGTCGACGGCATCGTACTCCGCTCCTTCGTCCGCGTGGAGCGGCCGCCATGCCGCTTCGCGTCCGTGTCGCGCCAGGAACTCGCGCGTCCGATCGTCGGAAGGGAAGACGCTGGTGGTCGCGCCGAGCTCGGCTCCCATGTTCGCGATGACGTGCCGGTCCATGGCGGAGAGACTCCCGAGCCCCGGCCCGAAGTACTCGAGGATCCGCCCCGTGCCGCCCCGCACTCCATGGCGCCGGAGAAGCTCCAAAATGATGTCTTTCGCGCTGACCCAGGGAGGGAGCGTCCCAACGAGGCGCACGCCCCAAACTCGAGGGCGCTTGAAATGAAAGGGACGGCCGGTCATCGCCATGGCCACGTCGAGTCCACCGGCTCCGATGGCGAGCATTCCCAGCGAACCCGCCGCGCAGGTGTGACTGTCGGAGCCGAGCAGCGTCTTACCGGGCTCCCCGAACAGTTGCATGTGCAGCGGGTGACTGACGCCGCCGCCGGGACGGCTGAAGTAGAGCCCGAACCGCCGGCAAGCGCTCTCCAGGAAGAGATGGTCGTCGGCGTTCTTGTTGTCCGTTTGGAGCAGATTGTGATCGACGTACTGCGCGGACAGCTGCGTGGCGACGCGGTCGATCCCCAGGGCGTCCAGGGCGAGCATCACCAGCGTGCCCGTCGCGTCTTGGGTCAACGTTTGATCGATCGACAAAGCTATCTCGCCGGATCCGCTCTGCGAGCCGTCGGCGGCGTGAGACTCGATGAGCTGCTCCGTGAGAGTTCTCTTCATGGCTCGCGCCCTAGTCTGGAGTCGTGACGCTGCTGGTGATCTGTCTCTTCTTCGCGACGGTCGAGAGCGCCTGCGCGTACGACTTCGAGAAAGCCTCGATTCCTTCTTCTTCGAGCTCGCGGGTCACCTGCGCGAAGTCGACACCGAGCGCGGCCAGCTGGTTCGATTGAACGCGCGCTTCTTCGATCGACTTACCGAGATGAATCCGTGGATGGCCCTGCGAGAGGTAGGTTCGCAGGGTCTCGCGGGTCATCGTGTCGATCGTGCCGGGGCCGACCAGCGCTTCCGCGTAGTAAAGCGGAGGATAGGCCGGGTTCTTCGTCGAGGTCGACGCCCACAACACGCGCTGCGGGCGCGCGCCGCGCGCGGCCAGCCGTCGCCATCGTTCGGTCGCGAGCGACTGGGTGTACTCGCGGTACGCGAGCTCGGCGTTGGCGATCGCCGCTCGTCCTCGCGGGACGTCCTTCCACCCGTGTCCCTCGCTGATCGCGTCGATCGCGCGGTCCACCTTGGTGTCCACGCGCGAGACGAAGAAGCTCGCCACCGAGGCCACGCGATCGATGGCTTTGCCATCCACGACGCGTCGCTCGAGCGCGCGAAGGTACGCGTCGATGACTTGCCGGTACCGCTCGACCGAGAAGAGGAGCGTGACGTTGACGTTGATGCCTTCGAAGAGGCACTGCTCGATCGCCGTCAGCCCTTCGCGCGTCCCCGGGAGCTTTATCATCACGTTCGGACGTGAAATGAAGGTCCAGAGCCGGCGAGCCTCTTCGATGGACGCCGCGGCGTCGTGGGCCAGCAAGGGAGAGACCTCGATCGAGACGAAGCCGTCCGCGCCCTCGGTGGCGTCGTACACTCGCCGGAACAGATCGCACGCCATCGTGACTTCCCGCATCTCGATTTCCTCGAACACCGCCGCGTCCGAGAAGAGGGGCGCCGCGTTGCCGATGAGGGCGTCGTAGTCGCGGGACGAGGCCAGGGCTCTCTGAAAAATGGTCGGATTCGAGGTGGCGCCGGTGATGCCGTCTCGGTCGATCATCGAATCCAGCTCGCCTTCAGCGATGAGCGCGTGGTCGAGATAGTCGAGCCAAACGCTCTGCCCGAAATCACGCAGTTGCTGAACGGGAGTCATGACTCCATTGGTGCGAGCATCAGCCGTGCCGCGCGTTCACCCGCTGATATCGCGGAGAGTCGTGTCACTACGCCGCGGTGTGCGAGGCGGCGCACCCCGATGCTCGATCGGCTCACCGACCGGCGCGGTCACGCCGTGGGTCGCCTCGATCCACCGGTAGCGTCCGTCGAGCACCCGTTGCGCGAAGTCGAAGAGCGCGACGTCGTCGTTGTGCCAGAGCTCGTAGAACGAGCGCTCGATCCGGCGGCGCGCCGATCGACTGAACGCGTCCGCGAGCTCGATCGCGCTCGGCGCGTCGGCGGCGCCCGCCGCGCGCAGGGAACGGGCGCGCGCCACGGACGCCGTGATCGCGAATATCTCCATGGCGACGTCGACGACACGGAAGAGAAATGCCTGCCGCCGCTCGAGCTTCTGGCGATACACGAGCATCCCGTGAAAGATGGCCCGCGCGAGCCTTCGCGACGCCCGCTCGCAGAACCAGAGATGCCCGGAGAGCTCGCCGGAGAGCGGCGCCGTGAATCGGCGGATGTATTTCGCCGGGTACCACCACACGTAGAAGGAGAGCATCGCGAAGAACGCGCGCAGCTTCTGACCGAACGTGGCCTTGGGGTTCAAGATTGGCGCGGCGAGGTCCAGGTGCTTGTCGACGGCCTCCCGAGCCATGAAAAGATGCATGATCTCGCTGGAGCCTTCGAAGATCAGGTTGATCCTCGTGTCTCGCATCATGCGCTCGACGGGGATTGCGTCCTCGCCGCGCCTTCGGAGCGAGCTCTCCGTCTCGTAGCCGCGCCCGCCGCGCACCTGCATCGTCTCGTCGACGATGTGCCACCCGCGCACCGTCGCCCACTCTTTCGCGGCGGCCGCCTCGAGGCGAATGTCGTACCGTTCACGGAGGGAAAGCTCGGTGGCGAGGCCGGTCATCGACTCGACGGCAAAAGTCGTCGCGGTGATGTCGGCGACTTTGTGCGCGACGGCCTCGTGCCGTCCGATGGGCTTTCCCCACTGGACCCGTTTCGCCGACCATTCCCTGACGATTTCCGCGCATCGCTTCGTGAATCCGACGCAGGCAGCCGGCAATCCGAGCCTCCCCGTGTTCAACGTGGTGAGGGCGATCCGCAAACCGTCGCCCTTCTTTCCGATGAGGTTCTCTTTGGGGACCCGCACGCCCCGGAAACGGAGGACCCCATTTTCGATCGCGCGAAGCCCCATGAAATGACAGCGATCGCCGATCTCGACGCCGGGCCAAGCCGTCTCCACGAGGAACGCGCTGATGCGCCCGTCGCTCGCGTCGCGGGCCATGACGACCACGAGCTCCGCGATCGTGCCGTTGGTGCACCAGAGTTTTTCGCCGTCGATGACGAAGTCTCCTTCGGGCGTCTCGGTCGCGGTCGTCGACAGGCGCGCGGGGTCGCTGCCGACGTCCGGCTCGGTGAGGGCGAACGCGCTCACCGCACCGCGCGCGCACCGAGGTAGGTATTTCTCCTTTTGAGCCTGAGTGCCGAACAGCAACAACGGCTCCGGTACGCCGATGGACTGATGAGCCGACAGAATGGCGACGATGTTCGCGTCGTATCTGCCGCAAAGCTCGAGCGCGCGCGCATATTCCACGTTGTTGAAGCCGAGCCCCCCGAACTCCGGCGGGATCTTCATTCCGAAGGCGCCGAGCTTCGCCAACCCTTCGAGGACGTGGCGCGGGTACTCGCCCGTCCGATCGATTGCCTCACTGTCGACATCTGCCTCGAGGAAACCGTGGAGGCGCTCGAGAAATGCGGCCGCGTGCGGTCGGAGCTCCGTTTTCGGAAAAGGCGAAATCCATTCGAAGCGTAGGTTGCCGAGGAAGATCTCCCGCAAAAAGCTACGCCCAGCCCACGTTCGCTCTCTCGCTTCTTCGGCGACCTGTCGAGAGTGCTCCTCGGTCATTTCCGTGTGTTCGCTCATGATGCCGGTGGAACGAGCAAGCATCGAACCACGGACTAGGCCGGATAGTGGGTCGACCCGGCAGACTTTCCATTCGCCGAGCTCGCGCAGACGATCAAGCAGCGGCGGCCAGGACCTCCGCGATGCGTTCGGCGATCCTGCCGCGCCAGCCTTTGCCCATCGTCTCGAAGGCGTATGCGTTGCTCGGCCTGAAGCCGGAATGCACGAGGCGCAGGTGCGTCCCCCCGGAGCTCGTCGGCGTGAGCGTCCACGTGACGACCGTATCGAGTCGCGACCCGTAGCGCGGGTTTTCGTCGGAGCCGCCGCGCCACGTGTAGCTGAGTCGTTCGTTCGGCTTCGCCTCCAGCACTTCGCAGTGGCAGACGCCGTCCCAGCCGGGGATTGGCTGCACGCGGAACGTGAAGCGATGGCCGACCTCGGGGCGCAGGTCGTTCGGCATGAGCCACGATGCGACGAGCTTCGAGTCCGTCAGCGCTCGCCAGACTTTGTCGGGTGGATGCGCGAGCTCGTAGTCGACGATGATGGATTGCGCGTCGTCATTGGGCGTGGGCAAAGTCATTCGTCGATTTCCTCCAGTACGTTCTTGAGGCGTTCGATGCGGTCGCGCCAGAAGGCTCGGTAGTGCTCGAGCCAATCGATCAGCGGCCGCAGCCCCGCTGGCTCGACGCGATAGTAAGCGTTGCGCCCTTCTCGCCGTTCCTTCACGAGGCCTGCTTTGCGCAGCGCCGCGAGATGCTGCGAGATGGCGGGCTGTGAGACGTCGAACCGAGCAGTGAGGTCTTTGACGGCGGCTTCTCCCCGAGTCAGACGCTCGAAGACCGCCCGGCGCGTCGGGTCGGCAAGAGCGAATCACGCCGAGCTTGTTACTCAGGCGCCTCGTGAAAGGGTGTTACGGTGCACGCCGGTTTTCGAAAGGAGCTCGCCATGAAGAAGTTTTTGGTTCTCTACAAGGCACCGACGTCGGCGTTCGAGCAAATGAAGAAGTCGACACCGGAGCAGCAGAAGGCCGGTATGAATGCCTGGATGACCTGGGCGAAGAAAGCAGGCCCCGCGATCGTGGACCTCGGCGCTCCGCTCGGTAAAAGCCTGCGCGTAACCAACGGCGGCGCGTCAACAAGCTCCAACGACCTCGGCGGGTTTTCGATTCTCCAGGCGGAGTCGAAGGAAGCGCTCGCCGAGACGCTGAAGGGTCACCCACATTTCATGATGCCCGAGGGCTTCATCGACGTCGTCGAGATCCTGCCCATGCCCGGCACCTGAGGCGCCTTTTCGTAGCGGGTGAAGGCGGACCTTCCTTAGGACGATTCGAATCTCCGCTTCTCTTCCCAGCGATTTCGCGCCGTTATTCCGCGGGGCGAGAGATTCGTCGCGAACGACCAAAACCTTTGCGTCGGTCGCTCGTCCAAAGGGGCGTGTCGCGTCATCTCGCCGCTGTATCGGGACGACTCTTCTGGGTCACGATGCTGGTCGGCTCGGCTCTGATCACGGCGTCGAGCATCGCTTACTTCGACTTCGACACCCTTCCGCCGTTCGTCGTCGAAAAGCTCCCGGTGAGGTTCGAGGCGCTGTGGCTCGCCTCGTTGCGCCTTCACGTCGCGAGCGCCGCGCTGGCGTTTCCGCTCTGTCTGTCGCTCGTGACGCGCGCGCTCCGGCGACGAGCGCTCCTCCACCGTTGGCTCGGCCGTATCACCGGCTGTCTGGTGCTCCTCGCGCTGGTGCCGTCGGGCGTCGTGCTCGCGTTCGACGCGAAAGGAGGCAGAGCGGTGACCCTCGGCTTCCTCGTGTCCGCCGGCATCGTCGCTTGCAGCATGGTGTTCGGCATCCTGGCTGCACGCCGCCGCAATTTCGTGTCGCACCACCGGGCGATGCGACACGTCGTGGCGCAGATGAGCGTCGCCGTCACTTCGCGCGCGCTCATTTTCTGCTTCGACGCCCTGGGGGTCGATCCCGACTTCTCGTACGTGATTGCGCTGTGGGGGCCCGTCCTCGCCAGCGCCGCCGTCGTCGAGCTCATTTCATCGAGGCACGCGTCCATTGCACGCATCACCGTTCCACCCGATGGAGGGATTGTCCGTGAAGCTTCTCCGTTCACTGTCCTCGTGCGCCTTCGTTCTTTTGCTCGTCCCGTCGTTCGCCCGGGCCGATGAGCCGTCCGTCGCGGAGCGAGCACGACACCTCGTCGAGCGCGGACTGGTGAAGCCGCTCGCGCAGCAAGAAACCCCACCGCGTTTTTCTCGTGCGCGGCCGGCTCCCCGCGAACGCCGCGTGAGGATCACCGACGCGACGGTCACGATGGATAAGAACAAGCGTGCGTTCCTGCCTTTCGCGATCGACGTCCGCTTTGGTTCGGCGGAGTGGCGCGAGAATGACGTCGTAGGCTGCGTGTACACGGCGAGCGGCGACCTGTTCGTCAAGAAAGGCGATGCTTACCGCCCTGCGTCGTTCCTCTTGGGAAAGAACGTCGAACCCGTCGAGGGCGTCTGCGAAGGGGCGGCGACGCCGCGGTCGTAGGGAAAAGTTGCGTAACGCACGGCGCGCTGCCCGGTGTCGAAGCGTGAGGGTACGTACACCACATGCGCCGTGGCGCGCGCCTTCCGCGCTCGTTCTTCGCCTCGGATCGACGCGCCGGTCGAAGAAGAGCCCACTCGGGTCATTCCGAAGTCGTGATACCGTCCAGCGCGATGTCACCGAGGACCCTGGCACCGCTCGTCGTTCTCTTCCTTCTCGCGCTATTTTCGAGCTGCGACTCGGGACCGAAGACGGCGCGACTCGCGGACGGCTGTTTGATCAACAGCGATTGCACCACGCCCCTCGTCTGCGCGTTTCAACGCTGTCACAACGAGTGCACGACCTCCCGCGATTGCCCGGCGGATGAACGCTGCGTCGCTTCGGATCGGCCTTTCAAGGTCTGCGAGCTGGCGCAAGAGACGCATTGCGCGACGAACGCCGATTGTCCGCCGGCCATGGTGTGCGGTGTGGACGGGCAGTGCCGCGATCAATGCGTGACGAGCAGCGATTGCATCAGCGGTCAGCTGTGCGTCACCGGAACGTGCGCCGACGAGCAAGAGCTGGTCGACGGCGGCCTTCCCGAGGTGAGCCGCGAGGGCGGAGTGAGCGCCCGGCCGTGCGTGTATTCCAGCGATTGCCCGGAGCCGCTCGTGTGCAAGAGCGGGATGTGCCTCGTAGAGTGTCGCGAGGATCGCGATTGCGACTATTCGGCGCCGTGTGTCGCAGGTCGGTGCCGTCTGTCGGGTTTACCGACGACGGGCGCCGGCGGTGGCTCGACGGGGATCGTCGACGCCTCCGCGGGCGGCGGAAGCGGCGGCGGTACCGGGTCCGGCGGATCGTCGAGCGGCGGCAATCCGGGCTCCGGGGGGGCGGCGACCGGCGGCCGCGCGGGTTCTGGCGGATCGTCCGGCTCGCCCCCGGCGGCGTTGAGCTGCAAGAGTCGCGGCGCCACCGGCACCGTCCTGGACTCGTCGATCACGACGGATCAGACGTGGAGCGGAACGATTCACGTCACTCAAGACGTGATCGTCTATCAGGACGCGGTCATCACCATCTCGCCGGGCACGAACATCGTCATCGACGGAGGCCGCTCGATCGATTTCGGCTGGAACGGCGGCTCGGCGACGGTGATCGCGCAAGGGACCGAGAGCCAGCCGATCACGTTCTGCGGCTCGACGGCTGCGCCGGGCGCCTGGGACGGCCTCATCCTCGAGCAGAACGTTTCGCCGACCAGCGTGCTCGCGAACGTGCTCGTCTCCGACGGCGGCGGCACCGACGCAGGGTTGAAGCTGTTCACGAACGCGACGGTGAACAACGTGCAGGTGCGCAACTCCGGCTCCGACGGCGTCTGGGCGACGGATTTCCAGACGGGAAGCACGGCGCTGACGGTGAACGCCGCGGTCGGCGCCTCGGTCGTCCTCAAGGGACCGGGCGCCGTAGAGCACTTTCCGTCGGGCAGCGCCCTGACGGGCAACGGCACGGACGTCGCCAGGCTCGATTTCGATTACGTGACCAGCGACACGGAGTTCCACGACCTCGGCGTTCCCTATCTGCAATTGCAAGACATCGACGTCGAGGGAGCTGCCACGCTGACGTTCGACGCGGGGATCGATTACCGCGTCTCGGCGACCCACGAGATCAACATCGGGTACGCCAATGGCGGGTCGACGATCGCCGTGGAGGGGACGGCAGACGCTCCGGTGACCATCCGCGGCGAGACGGCGGTCGCCGGCAACTGGAACGGCATCAACATCAACCCCAGCGTCACCTCGAAATCGCACATCCGCTACGCGAAGCTCGAGCATGCCGGAAGCAACGGGCCGGCATTGACGGTCTCGGCGCCGATCACGATCGACAACGTGACCCTGGACACGAACAAGGTGGGCATGCAAATCGGCGACGGAGGGCTCAACCCCGATTCGACGATGCTCAGCATCACGAACACGTCGGACGTGCCCCTGACGATTCATCCGAACGCGATGGCGACCTTGCCCAGCGGCGGCACGTACACCGGGAACGCCACGGATCAGATCGTCGTCAAAGGCTCGAGCTATTTCGAGGTCAAGGGCACCGCGGCGAATCTCGGGCTCCCCTACCTCTTCGCCGGCGACCTCGACCTCGATAACGGAGCCAGCCTGACGGTGGCGCCGGGCGTCACGTTCATCATGAGCTCCGGCGCCGTCATCGACATCGGTTACGCCGGGAACGCAGCGACCTTCATCGCCAAGGGCACCGCGGCGTCGCCGATTTCCTTCGTCGGGCTCGATACGACGAGCGGCTACTGGGACGGCTTGTTCTTCGAAACGTCCGCGCTCAGCGCCTCCGCGCTGGATCACGTGGTCGTCAAGAACGGCGGTCTCATGAACAGCGGCGGCGTCCATCTCGCGAAGGAAATCGCCGTCACGAACACGACGGTCTCCGCGAGCGCGGGATACGGCATCTACTACAGCAAGGCGTTCACGATGAGCTACACGTCCACCAACACCCTCACCGGGAACGGCCAAGGTCCGACCGGGACCTTCTGAAAACGAAACCGCGATCGCCAGAATCCCGAGCCACGCAGTCCGCGACCGGGATCGCCAACGTGCCCGCACAAAAACGACTGCTCGCGGCACGAACCGCGAGCAGTCGTCGATCTACACGCCGTCGACGGCGGACGGGGCTACTCGACGTCGCTCGTGCACTGCGGCGGCGTCGCCGCCGGGAAGAACCACGTGATGGCCATGCACATCTCGTTGTTCGCGGCGGAGACCCCCACGGTGGTGTTCGTGGAGCGGTCGTTCATGTACTCGCACCGGTAGTGGAACTTCTCGCCGGCCTTGAAGGTCAGGTACGGCGGGTTCTCCCACAGGATGTTCTCCGGAGAATCCCAGTTCGTGGTGTGAACCAGCGTCTCGCCCATCGAACCGTCCGCGAGCTTGCGGGTGATGGTGGCGTCGATACCGCGGCGATGCGTGTGGGTGAGCATCATGAAGTAGTTCGCGTTCGGCGCTGGAGTGCAATCGCCGCCGACGGTCTGCATGCCGTTCGGCGGAATGTTGATCAGGGTGTTGAAGCTGATCTGCGACTGGGCCTTCTGGAAGTTCGTGCCGACGATCTTCGTGGCGTTCAGCGTCACGTACGCCGTCAGCGGGTCGGACCCGGTGTTGATGTAGTGCATGTCGAACTGCACCTTCTGCGCCGACCCGAGCGGAATCGCGACACCGTCGGGCATCGCCAGATGGGTGTGCGGCACGGCCGACGAGTAGATCCACGAGCCGCCGGTGGGTCCAATCGTGCACCCTATGGAGTCGAGCGTCCCTGATGCCGTGAAGTCCGTGTCCGTCTGGTACAGGATGAAGTGATGGCTCCCCTTCGCCATCTGCGACTCCCAGTCCGCGACGTCGAACTCGCCCTGGTTCGGAAGAGCGGTGTGGTAGCACTTGAAGACCTCTTGCCCCGGATCGAGCTCGAACTTGGGCGTCGAGATCTGAAAGCCCTTGTCGGCGGGCGGCGCGATGAGAAGACCATTCGCGTCGAGGTTGGAATTGACGTTCCACGAATCGTCCGCAGTTCCGTTGACGGTGCCGTTGCCGTTGCCGGCGCTGCCGCCCGCGGCGGGCGCTGCGCCACCGGCTCCCGGCGTGGTCGCCACTCCACCGGCACCGATGGACGGCGTACCGCCGGCACCGGTGATCGCCGTCGGGGTACCGCCGGCGCCCACCGGCGGCGTTCCACCCGCGCCGGCAGGGGCGGCAGGGGTACCTCCCGAACCCGGACCGGTGGCAGCGACGCCTCCCGATCCGACAGTGGGACCGGCTGGCGCGGTAGCGCCGCCGGCTCCCGGCGTCGTTCCAACGACGCCAGCGGCACCGCCGAGTGCGGGGGTGGTCTCCGGAGCGCCGGACGAACCGCTGCCGCAACCAGAAAGGACTAGGGCGACGGCCGCGAGGGAAAGCGTTGCGCAGTCAGCGAGACGATTGAGCTCAGCCATGTGCGAATCTCCATCCGATCCAGTGCATGTCCCCGCCCCTCGCGCGAAACGCCGCGAGTTGATGGGTTGATAACACGCGTCGGCCGAATGCGCGACTCCCTGAGCGTCGAGAATAGTCTCCTTCACGTCGCCGTCTTCGCAGCCGGCGAGCGCGTTGGTTAAGTCAGTGACGTCGACGGCTCGACCGCGCTCCTGGAAATTCATCACGCTGTGATTCGTGCGCTTTGATGGAATTTCAGTCTGCCGGAACGTGCGCTCAGAATGGACGTGCCGCGCCGGTCGTGAAGCTCCATTCCTTCATCAAGGTGCCGCCCGCGTAGGTGCCGGCGATCTTCACGTGGTACTTCGTGTTCGCTGCGAACGGCGCGCCGTACAGGAACGCGGTGTCGGTGAAGTAGCCTTTGAGTCCGGCGCTGACCTGGGACGACTGCATGTCGAGCCACAGATGATCGATCGGCGTCGAGTCGCCGTCTTTCGTCAGCACGTGGTCGGTGACGCTCAGCCGCTCTGCATAAATGTTGATCGGGTACGAGCTCGGAAAGCCGCCGGCGGGAGGCGGCGGAGCGGGCCCCTCGAGTCCCGAGAACGACGGCGGCACGTTCGTCTGTCCGTCGTACGGATACACCACGATGGTGTCCGCGGGCACGGTGCTCATGCCGCGTCCGATGTCGATGACGTCGCAGCGCGCGGCGCCGCCGTAGCCCATGTCGACCGTCCACGGATCGAGCAGCGGGATGCGATGCCAAACGGTGTCGATCCAGCTCGGCACCGCAGCGACGGGGTTGTTGCCGTACGTGGTGAGCACCTCCGTGTACGCGAGGAGCTGCGAATAGCCGGCGGCGATCTCGCGCGCCTGCGCCGTCGCGCCCGTGTAACCCGTGCAGCTCATCACCTCGCCGTGAGGATCCGACGTGCACATGGTGTTGCTCGCGTTCGCCGCTTCGTAGTTGCAGTGGGCGGTCGCGGAGGTGTCCAGCGCCGAGACTAGATTCATGCAACCGGCGCCTGCGGCGAGGCGGATCTGATTGAGGGTGTTCAAAGCTTGGACGGCGTTCGACGGCGCGTCCGCGGGCGCGGCTGGACACGAAGTCACGGGAGGCGGCGTGCTCGTGCCAGTCGGCATCGCCGCAGGCGTTCCCCCCGCGCTGCTCGGCGCCATGCCCGCAGCGCCGCCGACACCGGTCGTCATTCCGCCGAATGAGCCGCCCGTCCCGGTGACGGCCATCCCCGCTCCGGCCATTCCGGCGATGCCCGCGCCGGGGCCCGTGCTCGTGCCGAGGCTCGTCGTGCCGCCCATTGCGTTCGTGGGCGTGGAGCTGCCGCCCGCCGAGGGTTGCACCAGCATCCCGCTGCTTCCGGAGATTTGTACGAGCTGCCCGGCGATTCCGCCCGCACCTCCGACGTTACCGTTTGCGCTGTCGTTCGAGCTGCAAGCGCCGTTGAATGCGCTCCATACTGCTGCGGCGGCGATCCAAACCGCAAGCGGACGTCGATTGGACATTGCTGCCTCCCGCGGCCCTGTAGATGACGGTCGCTGCTGCCGCTTACAACAACACGGTCACGCGGAACAGAGCGCCGCAGCGCCATTGTGTGAACACGTGGGCAACAGGGCCTGTGGCACGCGGCTTTCGCCGAAGCGACGCGTGCGTATTCCGGCTTGGTCGTTCCGATCGGCTCGAGGCGAGACCAGTGTCTGCCGAGGTGGTGAGCGTGAACGATTCGACTCAGGTTGCAGATCGAGACGCGTTGACGCCTCGAATCGGGATGGGCGGCAGCGTCGTGTACCGAGCGTTCGACGAAGTGACGGACGAGCGACGTCTACGACGCCGTCGCCGAATCGTGAAAGCGCCGGACGCTCGGCGCGCCGCTCAGTTCGTGTGATCGAACAGGGCGCGCTGCACGGTGCGTTCGGCCCGGCGGAGATCGGAACGCCGAAAGGCGTGACCCGGTCGAGAGAGCTCGAGCATCGCCACCAGTGAGTTCCCGAGGAAGATCGGGAGCATGGCGGCCCCACCGACTCCCCCTTCGCTCCCGGCGAAGCGCAGGGCGAGCGCGTCTTCCACCGGGCCGTACGGCGGCCCCACCACCGGCCTACCGAGGTACGCGGCGCGCACGACGAGATCCGCTTCGGGAAGCACATCGCTGAGCCCCCGCGTGGAGATCGGACCTAGCACCGCCCGCGTCGAGAAAGATCGCGCGCCGCGGTCGCGCAGATGAAGCATGCCGCACTCGGCGCGAGTGACGAGCATCGCAAGGCGCGTCGCGTGGTGCGAGAGCTCTTCCGCGTCTCGGATCCGCTCTCGCGGGTGCTCGAGCTCGGCGAGCGCTTCGACGACCTCCTCCGGGCTCGCGTAAAGGCGATGACGGGCCGCGATCTCGCGCACCGACAGGAGCCTGCGCCAGCGTCCGGAGTCGGCGCTGACGCGACAGTGCTCGGGAACCCGGCCCTCCTCGACGCCACGGACGAGGAGGCTCGTGTACACGGGCCCTACCAAGACCTCGCCGTTCGTGACGTACCAGATCGGCGGAGGATTGGGCTTGAGCACGCTGAGGAACGGCGGTTGAGAGGACATGGCTCGCGCGCCAGTGTTCCACGCGGGCTCGCCAATGGGCCAAGTTCACGGCCGTCGGTTTCAGCGGCGCGGAAATGGGACGACGGTACCGGGCGGCTTTTCGTGCTCGGGGGGCTGCTCCAGACGAAAGACGTAGCTCCCGATGTACACGCGATCGCCGGGCCCAACCGCGCGCGGCTCGTCGACGCGGACGCGATTCACGTAGGTGCCGTTCGTGCTGTGCAGGTCGGTGACGAAGAGCGTGCCGTCACGAAAGAAGAAGCGCGCATGCTTCTTCGATACTTTGCCCCCCGGCAGGCAGACGTCGCTGCCCGGGGCGCGCCCGACGATGAAATCCGCCCCGGCGAGCGAAAAGCGGTACGTCTCCCCCGTGCGCGACTGCACGAGGATCGCGGACAGGTTTCGGTCGACCCCTTCTTCGCCCGTGCTCGGCCGCCGACCGTACGTCGCCTTCAGATCGACGAGCTCTTCGACGGCTTCGGACAGCGCGGAGCCGTCCATCGCCCGGTAACCGGGCACGCCTTGCAACCCGGCGATGGCGTCCGACAACAGGGCCGTCGCGGCCTCGAAGTTGCCCTGCTCGGCCGCCGACGTCGCGCGTTCCAGCAGACGCTTCGAGACGGCGAGGCCGATGAACGCGCTCGCCTCGACGTCGACGGCGTCGCGATCCGCGACGACGCTCGACGCCGTCGCCTCCGCTTGCACGACGTCTCGTTCTCCGGCGGCCCGATAGCCGAGCTTCACGCGCAGGAGCTTTTGCGCTCCGCGCTCGTGGCCGGCCTCGAAAGAGACCTTTGCGACGACGACGTGAGCGCCTTCGCCGCGAAGAGCCGGCAGATCGCAGAGCACACCGTCGCGGGTGAACCGCGGTTTGTGATCGTAGACTTCGACGATCTCGACGCCTTCTTCGGGCACTAGCACGAGCTGGATGTCGTCGGCGACGATGTCCACCTGGCTGCCGATAGCCCGAGACAAATCGGTAGAGTCTTCGTCCGGATCGACGATGAAGGCGTAGTTCCCTCCACCGGCTCGCGCGAGCTTCGGGAGCAAGTCCGTGAGGCGTTCCTGTCCGAAACCGAGGGTCGAGAGCGCGGCGTCGGGTCTGTAACTCGCCGCGAGGCGCTCGAACTCCGCCGACGTGTTCACCCCGACGATGGCTCTGCCAGCCGACAAGAGCACCGCGACGCGCCTCTCGTCTTCGCGTCGCGCACCGAGTTGCTTCTTGCCCTCCGCAAGGCAAGCTCCGAAGTTCGTCCGCCCGAGGGGTTCGAGCGCTTCGATGCGGCGCTGCAACGCGCGCTTCGTGTCCGCGGTCGCCTCCGAGAGCGCCAAGATCTCCGTCGCGCGATCCGCGAAGGCGACGGCGCCGATCCTGTCCTCGGGACCGAGCATGCCCGCGATCAGCTGCGACGCGCGACGCAGCTTCTGCATCGACTCGCCCTTCATCGACGCCGAGGCGTCCAGAATCAGGACGACCGCGAGCGGCGCGCGCGATCGCTCCACCGGCGGCCCGGCTCCGACGACCTCCACGACGACGTGGAGCTCGACGCGCTCTCCGGGTTTCGAAGGACGGAGCACCGAGGACTTCTCGATCAGCAACCGCCAGCGCACGGCTCGACTCATGACTCCTCCAGCCCTCCATGGTTGCCCATTCGGGACAGCCGCGCAAATCTCACACGCGCCGGAGCTCACGACGAACGACGGCGAGACCCGGCAACATCGGAAGCCAAAACGTGAACCCGCGAAGCAACAGGGTCGCAGCCAAGGCGGGCTCGACGCCTACACCCGCGACGTGCAGCAAGGCGACGCACGTCGCTTCGAACGTACCGAGGCCCCCCGGCACCATCCCCGTAATTTCGGCGATTTTCGCGAACACGAAGCTCGCGAAGACGGATCCCGCGGGCGCGTGTTCACCGACAGAGGCGAGCGTCGCGTACAGCGTCGACGCATCGAGCGCGATCGTGACGAATTGAAGTCCGATCGAACCCGCCAGCGACACGGGGTCTCGAATCGCGTCGCGTGGCGCCTCGGCGAAAGATTCGATGACCGTGCGCAGCGGAGCCAATCGTACGAGCCAGCCGTACGCGCGCGAGCGCCGCGCGCGCACCAAGACGAACAATATCGACGATACGGCGAACGCGACCAGCAAGAGAGCCGCGGTCATCACCACGAGGACCGGACCGGCATGGCCGCGCGTCCACGAGAACACGAGGCTCGCCGCCGTCGACGCGATCAGCGCGGCATAGAAACCAAGCAGCGTGACGACCACCGCCGCGACGCCGAACGGTCTCGGCGTGCTGCGCCGCGTGAGCGCACGGAGCATGAAGAGATCGCCCGCGACTCCGCCGGACGGAAAAGCTTGATCGGTAAAGACCTTTCCGACGGCGAGTAGAGCGAGTGTCCGGAGCCGCTGCGGCGTGGTCGTTCGACGGAGCACGAGCCACCAGATGCCACCTGCGCAGACGTATGTCGCAACTTGAAGCGCGACGGAAATCAGGAGCCAGAGCGGCTTTGCGCGCTGGAGCAGCCGCGCAAAATCCCGTGCATCGCCGAGCCGAAGGGCCACTACGACCACCGCGGCGAGAAACAGCAAACCGACTATCAGGGTCCTCGAACCGCGAACGAGCCCATTGTCCCGGTGACCCGCGGCATCGCGAATTTCTTCCACTCGATGTGCGTCTCCGAGCCGGCGTGTCTTCGACGCAACATCCGTGCCAGCCACGGAGCGAACCGAAGAGCCGTCACTAGACGAGCGCGTCGCGTCGGCGTCCTTCGACCTTCAAGAAGGGAGCTGGGATGAACGCTCCCGAACGCGCTCTGATCACACCTGCCGGAGCAGCTTCTCCGTGAGCGACCTTCGCCGCGCCGCCACGTCTTCGGCGGACTCCTCGACGCGCTTGTGATCCGGCTCGATCTTGAAGATGGGCTGACCTTTGGTGACGATCTTGGCGTCGCCCTCTTTCATCAAAATCTTCGTGATGGTCCCGGAGAACGGCACGGAGACCTTGTTGAACATCTTCATCACTTCGATGACGAAGAGCGGCTGCCCGGCTTCGAAGTGCATGCCCTCGCTGGCGAGGGGCGGCAGGTGCGGCGCTTCGCGGGCGTAGAAGTGCCCGCCCATCGGGGTGACGATTTCATCCGAGCTCGCGTGCGGCGCGGGCGCGAGCGCCTTCTGTAGCTCGGCGCGCGTCTTCGGGTCGGTGAAGACGCCGGGGAACACGGGCTCGAGCTTCGCGTCGACGCGCACCTGGTCGAACTTCGCTTCGTGCGCCAGCGCCGCCACGAGCAGGAGGAGCTCCGTTCCGAGCTGGAACCCGGAGTGCGACGCCTTGCAAGCGTCCCACTCCGCCGCGTCGAACCGCGCCGGCGCGGCCCCCGCGAGCGCCGCGGAGAGCTTATCGTAATCCGTCGTGCCGAGCTTCGCGCCGAGCGTCGAATAAAAGGCGTCCGCGGCGTCCAAGATCGCCTGATCGTGATCCCAGATGGCGTCCGACGGCGCCTTGCCCGGCCGAAGCTCGAGATCCAGGTAGTGATAGAGCGCGTGCAGCGTATCGAGCGGGTTGCCGACGAACGCATAGCGCTCCCCGGTCTTCCGGAAGAGCTTGCCGTCGTACCTGCCGAAGAAGCCGCCGAGCAGGTGCGCGTTGTCGAGCAGGCGCTCGATCGGCCTCTGCAAGAGCGTCTGCTTCAACTCGAGGACGCTCTGCGCGTCCTTGTCGGCGCGCGCGACGATCGACGCCCAGGCGTGCTCGAGATCCACGTCGCGCGCGACCGTCGCCAGCGCGCCGACGGCCGCGAGATAGAAGCTCATGAACTGCGTCGAGGGCTTCACCAGCGGCTCGCGCCCGAGCATCCAAGAGAGCAGGCCGTAGTGGACCTGCAGGTTGGTCTCCAGATCGTACCCCCGCAGCTCGGTGCGCCGGAGGATCTCGGCGAGGCGCGCGAGGCAATCCGTCCGTGAATCACCGCGCGTGATCACCAGAGCGATGTTCGAGTCGTACGCGCCGGCGAGGTTGTAGTGCACGAACGCGCGGGTGTCCGGGTTGGGGCTGCCGATACCCTGGTCGTCGCGGATCTCGTCGGGCTGGGGCGGAGACCAGCCGACGATCACCCCGCCCGCGTGCGGCGCGAGCGCGCGGTTGGTGGCGTTCACGCGCACCTCTCCCCCGGCCCGGTGACGCACCACGCGGCGCGGCTTTCCGAGCTTCTCGCCGTGCACGGAGAGCAGCGCCATCGCCTCGATGAGGCTGTCGAGCTGGAACGATTCCTCGCCGCCGTCGGGGTTGTCGAATTCGAGCCGATACGCCTGCTCGGTCACGCGGTGCTCGACCTGGATGCGCGTGTTCATCTCCATGAAGTAATGGCGGTCTTGCTCGACGATGGACTCGAACGTCGAGACGCTGTCGAGGTGCACCGCCTCGCCGAACTGCTCGGCCTCCTGCTCCATTCGCGCGAGCGTCGTGCGATCGGCCTCGAGCGTCGCGACGCGCGTGGCGTCCCCCGTGCGGCGCGCCTCGTCGATCTCGTGGTCCAGCTGCTCTTGCGTCAGCGACAGCTCGAGGAGCTTCTGTTCGTGCATCTGGACGGAGCAGTCGCGCCCGCCGAGGGAGAGGCACCACTTGCCGTTTCCGATGAGCTGGATCTCGTTGTGGCGCGTCGTCTCGACGTTCAGCTCGATGAGGAAGTTGCGGTTCGCGCCCGGCGCCACGACCTTCGACTCGGCGAGGATGTCCATCACCGCCGACCGCACCTGCTCGGGCGACGTGATGACGCGCTGGCCCTTGCCGCCGCCGCCGCCGATGTACTTGAAGCGCAAGCGGCGACCGGGGTTCTCCTTCCAGATCTCGTCGCACCGGACCTGCGCCTCGCTCTGAAGGTCCTCGATGGTCACGAGCTCGACGAGCTTGCCGTAGCCTTCCTGCAAAACGGATTCGGCGTGCTCCTCGATGCTCTTGTCGGCGCGCAGGTCGACGTTCAAGCCGTGCTTCTGCGAGAGCTTTTGGAGACCGGAGAGATCTTTCGCCTTGCGGATGAGCGCGAGCGCCGACGGATTGTCGATGCCCGGCGTGACCGAGACGCGGAGCCGGCGCGCGAGCTTCTTCGCCTGATCCTTCGCGCCGGCGCTGTTGGCGACGTAGGACGAGGGACCCATGAAGCGGACGCCCGACGCCTCGATGGCCTGGATGAACTCCGCGTCCTCGGCCATGAAGCCGTAGCCCGCGAAGATGTGCGTGTAGCCGCCGTTCTTGGCGATGCCGATGATCTCGCGGATGCGCTGGGTCTTCTCTTCCTGTCCCGAGCCCATGTACTCGGGGATGCGGTGCACGTTCTCGGGGAAGCGGAAGCCGCGGAGCTCCGGAGCGAGACACTTCGGGTAGACGATGGAGTCCTTCTCCGATAGCAGCATGCCGTATTCGCGGATGCCGATCTGGTCGAAGACGTCGATGGCTTCCTTGCGGACGGGGCCGCGACAGACGACGAGGCACTTGATGTCGCGCAGCGACAGCGAGCGCAGCCAGGGCGACTGCGACTCGTGAAAACGTCCGGGCACGAGGTCCAGCGTCAGCATCACTCGAACTCCCTCTGCACGCCGGTCATCGCCGAGGGCGTGTAGTGGCTCATGAGGTAAGTCAGGTTCTTGGCGAGCACGCGGCGGGAGGTGCCCGGCATCACGATGCTGGACACGGACCCGAGCGACAACGCCTCCTTCGGATTCATCAGCTCGCGTTCGTATTTCTGGGACAATCTGGAGAGCTCCGCGTCGCGCTCCCGCGCCGCTTCTTCTTTCGACGCGCCCTGCTTCAGGCGCTCGCCGTAGGTCTTCTGGATCGCCGTGATCTCGTCCTTGTAGACGTATTCTCGGCCGGCCGGGCCCATGACCGCGATGCGCGCCGTCGGCAGCGCGAACACCATGCTCGCCCCCGTGAAGTAAGAGTTGAAAGAGGCATACGCGCCGCCGAACGCGTTGCGGATGATGAGCGTCATGCGCGGCGTCCGGACGTCGATGATCGAATCGAGGAGCTTGCGCCCCTCGAGCACGATGCCGTTGTGCTCCTGGGAGACGCCCGGCAGAAAGCCCGTCGTGTCTTCGACGAAGATGAGGGGAATGTTGTACAGGTTGCAGAATCGGATGAACCGCGTGCCCTTCCGCGCCGCGGCGATGTCGATCTGTCCCGACGCGACGGCGGAGTTGTTCGCCACGAAGCCGGTGACGTAACCGCCGATGCGACCGAACGCCGTGACCAGGTTTCGCGCCCGCTGCGGCTGCAGCTCGAAGTACTCGCCGTGATCGCAGATTTGCTGGAGGTACAGCGTGACGTCGAAGGGGGCGTTGAAGCCCGCGGGGCTCGTGAACGTCTTGCGGAACAGGATGTCTTCTTCGTAGGTGAAGCGATCCAGCGGATCCGACGTGGGCGAGAACGGCGCGAGCGAGCGGTTGTTGTCCGGCAGATACGAGAGCAGCCGGATCGCCGTCCGCAACGACCCGAGCTCGTCGTTGGTCACGAGATCGACGACGCCGCTCTGGCCGTGCACCTTGGGGCCGCCGAGCTCGTCGGCGGTGACGTCCTCGCCGAGCACGCTCTTCACCACGCCGGGGCCGGTCAGGCCGAAGAACGTGTTGTCGCACTGGATCATGAACGAGCCCTGGCGCGGCAGGTAGCTGCCGCCGCCGGCGTTGAAGCCGAACATGCACATGACGCTCGGCACGATGCCGCTGATCTTGCGGAGCGCCGTGAACGCTTCGCTGTAGCCGTCGAGGCCACCAACGCCCGCGGGCACGTACGCGCCGGCGGAGTCGTTCATCCCGATGAGCGGGATCCCGTGCTCGCCGGCCATGTAGATGAGGCGCGCGAGCTTCGCGCCGTTGGTCGCGTCCATGGAGCCGGCGCGCAGCGTGAAATCGTGGCCGTAGACCGCGACGTCGCGCCCGCGGATCTTCAGGATGCCGGTGACGATGGAGGCGCCGTCGAGCTTCGGGCCCCAGTTCTGCCAGAGGATGTTCGGCTCTCCGTCGGCGAGCACCTTGATGCGCTCCCAGACGGTCATGCGTTGTTTCGCGTGCTGCACCATCACGCGGCGCAGGCCGCCGCTCTCGAGCGGCTTTCCTTGCAGCTCGCGGCCCATGTCGAGCGCGTCGTCGTAGATGGAGACGCCGGCCTTCCGCGGTTCGGGCGGACGAGCGGAGAGCGGATTGTCGAGGGAGTATCTCGCCATTGAAGCGGTGTCCTAGGGGGCCCCCGGAGGGGGTGCAGGGGAACCCGCTTAGCAGACTTCGGCCCCGGATTCCGAGATGGACGAACCGGATTTCGCTGCTCGAACGAGAACCGCAGCCGGGTAACGAAGCGGTCGGCGTCCCGCGCCACGGCTTTTGCGGTGCAGCTAGAACTCCGAAGCAGGTCCCAGGTTGCGCGAACGAGGGTTCGCATCGATCGCCGTTGCCGCCTGGTGGCGGGTGTCCGCGGTTCAAAACATCACGCCGTCGGCCACGTAGATGCCAATCGGCAAATTCGGATTTTCCGAGATCGCGTCGGGCGAGTACGCCGCCTCGATTCGAAAGACGGCGGCCTGGCCCCAGATGAGATAGAGGCCGCCGCCGACGCCCCACTTCAAGCCGATCCCGGTGCCGTCCGCCGCCGAGCGGAACGTGTAGTCGGACCAGAGGCGGCCGGTGTCGAAGAGCAAATCGCCGCCGAGGTGCAACGATTGCCCGAGCAGGTGGAAGTCGAGCAGCATCGCGCGGAGCTCGACGTTGCCGATCGTCTTGAGCTTGCCGAGATAGCGGCCGTCGGGGACGCCGCGCACCGCCTGCGCGCCGCCTATCATCTCGTAGGTCTGGAAGGGGCCGCCGGTGTACAGATCGAAGAACGGCACGCGACCGAACTCCGCGTCGACGAGCCCCCTGGCGGCGAAGACGAACGGACCTCCCAGCGGGACGTAGCCGGCGAGCACGACGCCGAGCGCGGCGTACTGGATGCCGGTGTCGAACGGAAGGCCCTGAACGCCGCGCAGCCCGAGCTGATGGAACGCGCCGCTGTGCGGGAAGTACTCGTTGTCGCGCGTGTCGTAGATGAAACCGCCGCCGAGCACGGCCAGGCACATGTCGCGGTAACCACGAACACGGCGCGCGAGCACGTCTTCCTCGAGCTTGCTCCCGCCGTAGGCGTCGGGCGCCGCGTAGCGCCACGTCGTGGAGAGCCCGATGTCCCAAGGCGGCTTCCAGCCGATGCGCGTGAGCTCGCGCAGGCGCGCCTCGCGCTCGTCGTACTGGAAGTACCGGCCGGGCTCGCCCTGGACGTTGGCCGGCAGGACGGCACGCGAGGCGTTGCCGATCCCGAAATACCCCTGGTTGACGGTCTTGGAGTACGACACGGCCGGATTCAACCGCACCGAAGAGCCCTGAAAATGTGGCACGTCGATTTGCCACAAATAGCTCTGCTGCGTGAACTCCGTGCCCTGCGGGCCCGATTTGATGCTCGTGGCGAGCAGCAGATCCATGTTCCACACGTACGGGCGCGTGCCGCCGCCGAAGCGCGTCAGCGTGCCGACCGCGCCGAACTCGAAGCCGATGTCGCTGTCACCCCCCAAGAGCGGGAAGCCCGCGGGCTCGACGCGCGGCGTGTCGTAGTCGAGGCTCTCGGGCTCGGGGACGCCGGAGCGCGGCAGGTTCACCTCCGGGCGATCTCCGCGCGACGGCGCCACGGGATGCGTCTCCTTGGTTTCTTGCTCCGACTCCTGTGCGAAGGCGAGCGACGGCGCTGCCAGCGAGAGCCCGACGACGATCGCGAGGAAGCGGCCCATGCACCGACTCCCCCAGATAGAACGAGTCGTCTCGGGGCGAAAGGCATTCGCGATCCGCTCCTCGGCGTGGAACGGCGTACGCCCTGGCGATCGATCGCAAAGGCCGCGCCGGTCGCCCGGATGACGCTCGGATCCGCGTCGTCGGCGTGCAGGACCGGATCTCCTTCGCGTTCGCGCAATTTCAACCTGGGAACAAAGCCCAGTAAGGCTTGGCCTCCTCGACCACGCGCGCGAACGAGGGGCGTGCCTCGAGGCGCTCGAAGTAGGCGGAGAGATGCCGGTGCCGATCGCCGAAGGGCAGCACCTGCTTCGCGTACAGCAGACCAGGCGCCGCCGCGCAGTCGGCCAGGGTGAATTGCTCGCCGAGCGCCCAGGGTCCGTTTCTGCGCATCCAATCGTCGGCGATGGCGTAGGCGGTCTCGAGCTGCGCTTTCGCCTGCTCGACGCCGTACGGATCGCGCGCACTCTCGGGGCGCAGTTTGTCGGTGACGATCTTGCCCATCGGGACGTTCACGTAGAGATCGTAGAAGCGATCTCGCAGCCGGCACTCGCGCAGCGTGTCGGAGTCGGTCGGCAAGAGCCGCCCGCGAGCTCGAGCTCGCTCCTCGACGTACTCGAGGATGATCGTCGTCTCGGGGACGGTGATCCCCTTCGCTTCGTCGCGGAGGACGGGGAACTTGCCGATCGGCCAGAGCTTCAGGAGCGCGGCGCGTTCTTCCTGGTTTCCCAGATCGACGAGCTGCTTCGTGAACGGGACGTCGAGCTCGTACATCCCGACGAGCACCTTCTGGCAGAACGAGGACAGGGGGTGGAAATAGAGGGTGAGTGACATGGGAACTCCTCGGGAAATCAGCGCTGGGGCAGGAACCATCGGTAACCGTTCGAGCGCGAGGGCACGCCGAGCTCGGCGCACACCTCTGCGATCAGATCGGGATTGAAGAAGTAATTGAAGAGATGGGCGACGCGGTCGCCGTCCGGTTCGAGGCGCGTGATCGCACGGACCGCGTCGCCGTCTCGATGGGAATACCAGTGCAGGAGCACCCAGCCGCCGCGATGCGCGCACGCTTCGACTCGCGGAGCCTCCGGGAGCACGCCTTGCATGAACCGCGCCTCCATGCCGCCGTTCACGTCGGCGGTGGCCATGCGTTTCACACCGAAGAGCATGCCGTACAGCACCGTGCGCCGCGCCGCCTCCGGCCCGTACTGCGTCGTCGCGCCGACGACCTCGACGGAACCGGTGTCGAGGAGCAACGCCGTCAAGCGATCCAGATCGCCGGCGTTGAACGCCTGACAGAACGCGTCGAGCACGGACGGCGCCGGGACGGTCGTTTCTTCGGGCTTCGGCTCGACGAGCTTGCCGCGGCCGCGGTGCAGCGCCGCTTTCACCGCGCCGACGCTCGTCGACAGCGCCGCCGCTGCCTCGTCGAGCGAGAAGTCGAAGACGTCCTTCAGAACGACGGCCGCCCGTTCCTGCGGCGACAGCTGACCGAGCAGAGTGCCGGCGGCTTCGCGCGTCTCCCGGGGCTGCGTCGTGGTGGCGGCTTCGTCGGGCTCGGAGGTCAGCGGCCGTTCTCGCCGCGTCCGGCGCGCGCGGTCGATCCAGAGATTGGACGCGACCCGAAACAGCCACGCGCGCGGGTTCGGCGGCGCGTCTCCCATTTGCCCGAGGGTGACGAAGGCGCGGGCCAGGGTGTCTTGCGCCAGGTCCTCGGCGTCCCAGGGACTCCGCGTGAGGTGGCGGCAGTACCGGTAAAGGTCGGTTCGCAGCGGTTCGTACGTCTCGAGGAAGCCGTGCCAGGAGCTCTGGACGGTCCGAGGCAGCTCATTCGGAGGGCTCATGACGGAAGAACGTAGACGCCGTCCGAAAAGATACGGGTCCCACCGCTGCGCACATTCGTATGTGTCGAATTTGAGACAAAACAGCGGCCATCCAGGGGCCAAACGACGAGAAATGAGGGAAAAATCATGGCTGATTTCGCGGGTTCGGTTACTATTTAGTCTAATAATCGCCATATTCGCGTCACTAACGTGACTCCGGCGAAGGAGGAGATCCCGATGAAACTCGTCGCTGTCTTCGCGTCCCTGGTCCTTCACGTAGCCGGTCTGCTCGCGATCCCGACGAACCCTCGTGAGGAGCCGGGCACGACGGCGGATCGCAGCGCGGTCGCCGTGAACGCGCCCTCCTGCAAGTGCGATCTGGAAATCGGCGTGAACGATTGCTCCGCGCGCGCAACCTCGCGCTGAGTCGACGCGAAGGCGTTCGATTCCGGGCGGCGCGAGAGGAGCGCGCCGCCTAGGGGTCAATTCTGCAGCGTCGAGTTCTGCACGGTGATGCTCTTGCAGTTCGTTCCCACGGCCGAGCCGGCGCTCTTGACGCTGCCCGTGGAGACGTTCGTCCAGTGACCACCCGTGTTGCCGGTCATGGTGGTGTCGGCGATGCTCAACGTCCCCTGCATATTGTTGCTCGTGAAGAACAGACCGCCGCCGAACGCACCCATACCCGCGGCGTTGCCGGTTATCTCGTCGCCGCAGAGCACGACGTTCACGGAGTTGCCGTCGCTGTAGAGAGCGCCTCCATTCCCGCCGGACCCGATCTCGTGCTGGCCGTTGTTCATCGCCGAGCACATGCTGGCGTCGTCGTTGTTGGCGCCGTTGCCGACCGCGGTGTTCTGACTGAAGCGGCTTTCGTACACGTGTAGCTCGGCGAAGAGCCCGCCGACCGCGCCGCCGTTGCTGCCGGTGTTCTTTTCGAACGTGCTCGACGCGATCACGACCCCATGTTTGCTGCCTTGCACGTAAATAGCGCCCCCACCGGTGTCGGGGCCGAGCGGCGCCGCTTGGTTGCCGGTGAAGACGGCGTCTACGACGGTCAGGTTGCCGTCGCGCATGTAGACCGCGCCGCCTTGCCCGTCGTCGAACCCCTGCGAGCACGGCGGGGGAGCCTTGGGGATGGCTTGCATCGGCGTCGTCTTCGCGTTCACGAGCGCGATGTGCTGCAGCGTGAGTCGATGTTCGTTGGTCTGCCAGCCCGGGCTGTCGAAGCGAACGAGCTGGACCTGGCTCTCGCCGTCGAGCGTGACCCGGCGGCCGCCGTCGATCACCGTGTCCTTGTCGGTCGGCGCCGAAAGCGTCGCCGTGACGGCGATGGTGACCGGCGCATCGCCGCAATCGAACGTCACCACGCCGCCCATCTCGACCGCGGCCTTCAGCGACGCGAAGTCGCAGCTCGCCGCGGTGCCGTGGCCGACGACGGTCGTCGCCTTGGACGAATCGACGGCCTTGGCCTCCGCGGGGAGACCGGCCTTGCAAGTGCCGGGCGTGTTGCCGGCGTCCCATGGGCCGCTGCTCGCTCCCGCCGCGCCGGAGCCGGCGTCCGGACCGGCGCCGCCTCCGCTTCCGGAATTCGCGCCCGCCGCCGCTCCCGCGCCGCTGCCGGCGGCGCCGCTCGCGCCGGGGCTCCCTCCGGTAGCCGCGTTTCCGCCCGAGCTCGTCGTCCCGCCATCGTCGTTCGACGTCGCGTGCCCGCTGGAACAACCGAACGAGACGACGACCGTGGCCCACGCGAACGCGCTCTTCATGGACGAGCCTCCAACCCTAGAAGATAGCAGACGGCCCCGCTCGACGTAACGACGAGCGGCACCGCGGCGCCCGAATTGCCGTGCGGTCCTTGGCCCCGGGAGTCATGCTCCCCCACATCGTCGACACGGAACCGAATTCTCCTGTTTTTCTCCTTTCGCCCGCGCGCCTCGACGGGCAACGAGGCGCGCTCCTCACGAAAGCGACGTCGAATTTCGATATCGCGCGCGCGTTGCGCTCGCCCGAAGGCGCCTGCCTCGCGGACGTCTTCAGCTTCGTGAGCGGCCTCTATTTCCGCGGCAAGGTCGCGTACGCGCGCGAGTTCGGCCAAGCGCGGGCTCGGGCGCCAGCTAGCTACGTGCTCACGGCGGGCGGCGGGCTGTGCGCGCTCGACGAGCGCGTGACGCTCGCGCGCCTCGAGCGCTGGGCCAGCGTCGTCGTGAGCGAGAAGAACCCCCACTTCACCGCGCCGCTGATACGCACCGCGAGCGAGGCGCTCGCCGCCCACGACGCCGCGACGCGCTTCGTGCTGCTCGGCAGCGTGGCGACGAACAAGTACGTGGCGCCGCTGCTCGAGGTCTTCGGAGATCGCATCCTGTACCCGAAGGAGTTCGCGGGGCTCGGAGACAAGAGCCGCGGCGCGCTGCTGCTCGCCGCGGTCCGCGAGCGCCGTGAGCTCGCGTACGCACCCTTGCGCGATCGGGACGTCAGTCTTCCGGGACGCCGGTAGACGGCCCCGGACGCTGCCAGGCCGTCTCGGTCGTCGGTATGCCGGCGAGATCGTCGTGCCCGGGGGGCAGCTCGGGAACGGCGACGCGCTCCGCGGTGTGGGTCTCGCGGAGGTCGTCCACGTAGCTGAGCAGCGCGCCTTCGCGCGTGACGCCCAAGACGCGCCGGCTCTGCGGCGGGTGACTGCAATAGAACTGATCGATGGCGATCTGGAAATCGGCGTCGCCGATGCGGCTCGTCGCCACGAGACCGTCCGGAAAGAACACCGCCGCCGACCAGACGTTGCCGCACACGTAGACCTTCAGCGGCGTGTGGCCGTGGTGCGGCAATTCGCCGCGTCTCTCGAGTTGCTCCACGAGCGCGCGCGTCGCGTCGGCGAGCGAAGTCCCCCAGTAATCGAGCTCGTAGCGGCCGTGCGCGCCGCGCGGACCGCCGACCAGCGCGTTGAAGTAGACGTACTGGTCGGGGTGCAACGCGTAGAGCGCGCGCAGGGGACCCACGGCGAGCGGGACGAGAGCGATGCCCAGCGCGGCCTGCAACGGGCGCGAGGGCAGCGCGGAGAACACCCTGTCGACGCCGACGGCCGCGAGGACGGTGAGCGGCGGCACGACGAACATGTAGTGCCGCATGCCGTTGTAGTCGACGGGACGAAGGACGACGAAGTACACGATGGGAAACGCGGCGGCGAACGCCACGGTCGCGAGACGAATCCCCGTCGCGTCGAGCAGCGCCCGCGGCCGTCGAAGGAGCGCCACGGCGAAGGCGGCGACGGCGAACGCGATACCGGCGAGCACGACCTCGGGCAGCTTCACGGCGAGGAGCACCGGCAGATACGCGGCAGGCAACCCCTGCGCGGGGACGAGCCGTCCGTCGAACAGGTTCATCCCGTCGAACGGAAAGCGGGAGAACATGAGGAGCGCCCGCACCGGGTTCAGCGGCGACTCGACGGCCCACGGCCAGAGAGCGCCCAGCACGGCGTACGCGACGACGAGCGCCGGCAGGAGTGACACGGCGATCTTGCCCGCGTCGCGCGCGAGCACGCGCGGCTCGGCGCCGGCGCGCGCGCGAGCGGCCACGAAGAGCGCGAGCGACACCGACAGGAACACCAACGCGACGACGCCGCCGACGCGAACGCTCATCGTCATTCCGAGCGCGAGGCCGAAGAGCACCGCCGTCCGAAAGCGGACGCGCGGCAGCTCGTCGATCGCGCGCGACGTCGAGAGCAGACAACAGGCGATGCCCGACGCGAAGGGCACGTCGCGCGCATTGATGAACATGTGGCCGTACCAGGTCGGGTTCACGACCAGGAGCAACAGCGAAAGCAGCCCCACGCGCTCCCCGCCCACCGAGGCACCGAGCCGCCACGTCGCGAACAGGCCGAGCACGCCGAGCAACGCGCTGAGGAGATGCCGCGTCTCGTACTCTCCGAACGGCAAGAGACGCGACAGGATGGCGGAAGGCAGCTCGAAGCCGCCGCCGTAAAAGCGGAAGTTTACGAACTGGTACGCCGAGTGATCGTGGAAGAAGCTTCCGTAGTACTTCAGCAGGAGCGCCCCGTAGACGGTTTCGCCCTGCTCGTCCCAAGCGACGCCGTAGTCGCGAAAGGTCGCGAGGACGAGCACCAGGACGGCGCCGAGGACGAGCCACGCCGAGGCCTCGAACGGACGCGCGGCCCACGTAGGAAGTAGCGCGACACGGGCGGCGCGTTCACGTCGCGTCAACGGAAGATCCATGGCAATCGCGGGCGTCCGCGAACGCGTCGCGCACGCAAGATCCGTGCAAGCAAAGATGAGCCGAAGCGGGGCCCTCGCAGTAGATGAGCCAGAGGGTCGACAGTACCAAGGAGGCCACCCGAATGCGCAACTCGCCAATTGTCTCGGCCATCGTCATTGGCGCAATCGGGACATCGATTTCCGCCTGTGGCGGCAACGACGCACCCCGTTCACGTCGATTCTGGCGTCGAAACGCAGGCTGGATGGCCGGGGCAAGGTGCGCAGCGCGGCGCTGGATCGGAGCGGCATCGGGGCAATGCTCCTCGGGCGTCCTCTGCCACGGCGTGCTCCGGCGAATTGCTGAATGCGTCCCATTCGAATGAGTGGACGCCGCGTGCACGGAACTTGCTGCACCCTACGAGCGTTTGGACGACGAGGTGAACCTTTGGCCAAGACCTACGTTCTGATTGCCGACTCCAGCCGAGCGCGGTTGTTCCAACGAGCCAACCACGACTACGCGCTCCTCGAGACGTTCGATCACGAAGCGAGCCGCGCGCGCAGCCGTGATCTCATGGCGGACGCGAACGGCAGAAAAGCTTCCGGGGTGCCGATGGGCGCGAACTACGGCGGGCGTTCCGTGAGCCGCGGCGTCGGACGCCCTGGCGTCGCGCCCGACACGGAGCCGAAGGAGGTCGAAGCGGAAAAGTTCGCTCACGAGCTGGCGACCGCGCTCGAGGGCACCCTCCGCGATCAGGACGACAGGCTGGTGCTCGCCGCGCCGCCGCGGTTCCTCGGGTTGCTCAAGAAGACGCTGACCTTCTCCGTCGCCAAACGCGTCGAGCTCACCGTGGACAAGGACCTCACGAAGCTCGAAGGGCGCGAGCTCGACGATCGCATGCGGCGCGAGCTCTTCCTCGCGCCCAAGCTGCGCTGAGCCTACTCGGACGGCGAGAGAGCGGCCTGGCCCGCGTTGCTTCGCGGCAGGTGCGCGGACAGACAGGCGACCTGCGACTCGTGCATCGCGAGGAAGGCCTTGTCGAGCTGAACCCGGAAGAAGAGCACCGGGTCGTGCACGTAGGCGACGTAAGCATTGACGATCTGGCCCTGGTGCTGCTTCGACGCTTGGCTGATGCAACGGTTGCGGACGCCGGGAGCGACGGCCACGCCGGTCTTTTCGCGACGCTCCAGCACCTCGAAGTTCCGCTCCACCCATTTCTTCCCTTCGGGATAGAGGCCGTGGGCCTCCAGCGTCGTCGAGAGACACGCAATCTCCGGCGCGCTGCACTGCGCGCGTGCCTTCGCTTCGTTCTCGAGAAGATCGAGCGCCGCGTCGGAGTGAAAGTCGTCCTTTTCGAGCTCCGCTTCGAACTGGTCCTCGTAGTCCGCGGCGGCCTTGACGCAGCGATCCCGCTCGTCGTCCGGCTGGCACGCGGCCGACTGAGACGGAGGCAGCGTGGCGCGGAGATAATGGACCTTCTCGTCCAGCGCGGCGATCGCGCTCGACGCCGCGGCCCCGCGCTTCGACCTGCGCAGGTCCTTCTCTCGCTGTCCCGCGCGGACCTGAACGGCCTCGTCCTTCGCGTCTTTCTGGAGCTGGTCGGTGCAAGCGAGCACCGTGTGCATGCACTCGACGTCGCTCGCGTAGAGGGTCGCGAGCGACCCTTGCTTGCGACGCTTCACCAGCTCGTCGGCCACGCACCGTGTGACGCCTTCCTCGTCCGGCATCACGCGACACTCCACGAGCTCCTCGGACGACATCAGCTCGTCGCGCTGGTCGTGCACCAGGATCTTGCAATCGCCGACCTGGAACTCGCACCGTTCGCGATCGTGCGCGTCGACCGCGAGGAGCTTCGCTTCCGCTTCGTCGCGTTCGACGGTGACGGCAGCGAGCCTGCGCTCGCCGACGACGTCACGCGGGGGAGCAGCCACCTTCGGCGGCTCCGGCGCGGCGCAGCCAGCGAGGAACAGACAGAGGGCATAGCCCGAGCGGCGATTGAGCGTTCGCATCGAAGACCGCAACGGCTAAGTTTGCCGCCAATTCAGAGGCGATGCTACGGCGGACGAGTAGTGGTCGCTTCTTTCTCGTGCGCCTCGTGTGCTCGTGCGCGAGGGTGATGCGATGTCGCAGAAGCACCGCTTCTCGTCCCGTTTGCTTCGCGGCGAGCGCTAGCGCATGCGGCGCTCGTCGGAGCGTTCACGGCGCTCTTCGCGGCGTTCACGACGCATTTCGTCGCGTTCGCCGCGCTCGCGGTCGTCGCTCGACGGCGCGGATGCATTCACGTCGTCGGCGGGCGCAGTCGGCGTTCGTGACGGCGCGTTCACCGTATGTGGAACGGGCGTGACTACCGTAGGCGCCGGTGTCGGCGGCGCGGCCGGCGCGACGTCCATTGATTCTCGATTCGAAGTGACGGCCTGTGGCGCTTGCGACGGCAACGGCGCAACCGCGGGACGTCGCGCGGCGCTCGGTACGGTCATCCTGGGCGCGGACGACGCCGTGTCCGCGGGCGGAGCTTTGCCCACGTCGCTCGGCGGCGCGGCCGGCACGGGCGCGCTGTGTTGCACCGTTTCCGCCGCCGCGCCGCGGGGCGCTCGTTGCCAGCTTTCGCCCGCGCCAAGCGTCCTCGACGCTTCCGCGCCGCTGCGCACCTCGACCCGGCCGTGCTGGACGACGACGTCGCTCAGATACCCATCGTCGGCGACGACGTCGAACGCCGTGCCGCGCACCTCGACTTCGCCGTCCGCCGTGCGGACGCGAAATCGCTCGCCGCGACCGAGAGGCGACACCTCGACGTGGATCCTCCCGGCTTCGAGCTCCACGACCTCGTCGGGGGCGGCGCTCCGCCGCACGTAGCGCGCGCCGGAAGCCGCCGTGACCACGCCGTGATAGGCGGCGCGCCGCGCGAAAGCGCCGGCCCAGAACGCCGGACGCCGCAACCCCACGAAGAGCGCGACGGCGGCGGCCGCAACGAGCACCCAGGCGACGCCGGGCGCGACGCGCGCGACGCGGCGCGCCACACCGCCCTCCGCCACGATTCGAGCGCGGAGCGCCGCGACGCGCTCGCGCGGCGGGTCGGCCGCCGGAAGCGCGCGTACGAGCGAGCGCAACCGCACCGCGGCGTTCCATTCGTCCGCGCACCGGCTGCAAGACGCGACGTGATCGACCACTTCAGTGGTCGATTCTTGGGCGAGCGCCCGCGCCAGCTCTTCCACGGTAGGACAGCGCTCGTTCATGCTCGCCCTCCGAGCGCGGCGCGAAGCGCCTTGCGCGCGTCGTGCAGGCGCCGCCACAGGGTGCCTTCCGGGATGCCGAGGAGCCGAGCGACCTCCGCGCCGGGCAGCTCCTCGATTTCGCAGGCGACGAAGGCTTCGCGGAGAGCCGGCGGCAGCCCGTGGATCGCGCGCTCGACCGCGGCGAGAAGCTCACGATTCTCGACGCTCTCGTCCGGCCTTTCCCGCGCCGGGACGTCCGACGGACGGTCGGCGCCGGCGGCGTCCGAGATGACGCGGCGCCGGCGTGCGTTGCCGCGTTTGTAGCGGCGAGCGACGTTCAGCGCGATTCCGAAGAGCCAGGTGCGCACCGCGGCGCGCCCGTCGAAGCGCGGCGCGGCGCGCGCGACCTCCATGAACGTCGCCTGCACGAGATCGTCGAGGTCGGCGTCGTGCGCGCCCGTCAGCCGAGAGAGGAAACGGTACGCCGCGCGGTGATGTCGATCGAAGAGCTCGCCGAGAGCCTCACCGTCGCCGCGCGTGAAACGCGAAAGCAGCGCGTCGTCGGAGACGGCGCCGTGGGCGGCCCGAGCGCGGCTCATCGTCACGATCGTGGAGATCACAAGACTACCCGAACTCCGAGCGAACCCCACGGAATCGAGAGCGCCTCGCCGGCGCCGCCGTCGCGTTGAAAGCCGATCTGCGCCCAGAGGCGCACGGCGTCCGACGCCTTCACCTGCGCCTTCACGGCGGTCACGACCGAAAACCCTCCGCTGTCCACGTACGGGCCGTACTGAACGTAAGCGCCGAGCTTGAGCGCGCCGAAGCGACGGCGAAAGTTCCCGCGGAGCGACCATCTGAGCGGCTCGAGCGGCGCGCCTTCGCTGATGCCGCCGCGACCGAACACCGAAGCGCCCTCGTACCCGTCGGGGTCGACCGAATAGGCGTAGTACGTGCCCGTCAGACCCGCTTCGGTGTCCTGCCACAACACCTCGGTCAGCCCGAGCGATCCGCGCCATTGAAGCAGCGTCGCAGCCGGAATTTTCAGATCCTTCTTGGGGCGGTTCGTGTGGAACGCGGTGACGCCGAAATAAGAGTCGCCGATCGTCTCGAGCGGCCCATCGCCGGCGGTGTCGTATTCGACGGAAGCGCCGCCGCCGAGGAGCGAGCTCCGGTACCTGGCGATCTTGCCTGCCGCGTCCGTGATCCTCGCGGTGCTCTCCGGCGAGCCGCGGATGTCGGCGCCGAACGCCCAGTGCTCGCCCAGAGAATAATCCGACGCGCCGGCGAGCTGCAGGATGCTCTCGCCGAATCCGTCCTTCGAGCGGAAGTACCGCGTGAACGTCGCGTCGGCCGAGAACGCCAGCGCGTCGCTCACGTCGAGCGCCCCGCCCAGCCGATCCGACACGAACGGCGAGGCACCGCCGAGCCCGTTCATGCCGATGGCGCCGGCGCTGAGCTCGTCGGAGACGTCGGTCGCGAACGCGACCCGCGGCGCCATCCCGGCGAGGAGCAGCGCGGAGCCGAATGCAAGCCACCTCGCGCTGCTCCTCATCGCACCGATTCCAAACGAAGATCAATGCTTGCCGCGTCGCTCCTGATTTCGTTCGCGGCGATCCTCTCGTCGATCTTCCCTCCGTTCGGCGCGGTCCGCGCGGAGATCTTTGCGGTCCTTCTTCAGATCGTGAACGTCGCCGTGCTCCTTCGAGCGACCTCGATGGAGCTCTTTCTTGTCGTCTCGAATGTTCGCGCGCTCGGCCTTCGCGGCCGTCTTGTCGCCGTTCGCCTTGTCCTCGTGAAGGCCCGCCCGATCCGAATCGAGGTGGGCCTTGTCCATCTGCACCGACTTACGGTCGTTCTTCACCTCGGCCTTGTCCTCTTTGACGTCGGCCTTGTCGTGCCGAATATCTTGGCGCAGCGCGGTGCGCGCGTCCTTCGAGGAAGAGTCCGAGCTCGGCGCCGTCGGCGGGGCGCTCGGCTGGGGGTCGGCGCGTGCCGGAGCCGTGCCGAGCAGTGCCAGGAGAAGCGCAGAACCGATCGAACCTGAAAGGGATTTCATCTTGGACTCCTTCGCCCGCTTCGTTCGGGCACTTCAGGTGAGTGCCCGGTATCCGCGCGACCTTCGGAAGAAAAAGACGCGGCTACGGTTTGCCCTGATCGAGCCACTTTGCGAGGGCTTCTCGGATGGCGCCCGGGTCCTGTTCGACGTCGATGGGTACCGGGCGACCCGAGGCCTGCGCGAGAGCGCGCCGCGCGAAGTATCGCACCAGCGGATACGGGTTCGTGAGCGCGGGTGCGATGGTCGCCGCCGCACCCCGTCCGCCGCGCTCGCCGAGCGTCGCCGCCGCCGTCGCGACCTCGTGCGGCTTGCCGTACGCGATGGTCGCGGCGAGCGTGTTTGCCTCGAGTCTTCCATAGAGCGAACGGAGCTTCTCGCGGTCGTAAGAACGGCCCCACCATTTTTCCATGGTGCCGACGAGCGACGCGACCGAACGATCCGCGTGGCAGAGCGCGCACTCGAGCGGACGATCGCGCTCGACGCGCTCCGGATCCGCCGGCGAGCCGATCCGGTGATACCGGGTGAGCCGGTACTCGAGGCCCATGTTCTTGCGTGGCATGTGGCACGAGAGACAGGCGCTGCCTTCGCCGTTTTCGGAGTGATGAGTGTGCCGGGTCAGCGCATCTCCCCCGGCGAACTGCTGGTGACAGCTCGTGCAAACGGAGTTTGCCGCGACCGTGCCGAGCCAGTCGAGGCGTTCACGGCGGCTACCCGAATGCGGATCGTGACAGGCCGTGCACGCCATGCGGTCCGCGCAGCTGCCCAGGATGAAATCGCGAGCCTCGCCCGAATTGATGTGGGTGCCGCCCGGGGAGCGCCGGCGCTCGCCGCCCTCCCACGTGTACGGGTATTCGCTGAAGAGGACCGTGTGACAGCGCACGCAGGTGCGATTGATGAAGGCGGCGCGAGTCGGGGTCTTGCCGTCGGGGGTAACGACGTCGATGAGGTCCGTCTGAAGCTCGAACGAGGGGTGTCGCGTCGGATCGGCGACGTGCTCCTTGCTGCCGTTGTGACACGCCTCGCAGCCGATCCCGAGCTCGAGGAGGTTCGATTCGCCGAAGCGACGGCGCGTCTCGCGCGCCGCCGTCTCGAGCACCGCAGCGAGGCTGCCTTTCACGCGCGGACCGCCGAGCAGCGCGACTTCGTCGGAGACCGCGCGGGCGAGCGCGTCGCTGTCGGCGGGCTCGTATCGCAAGAGCCGCGACGCGGGCAGGTATCGCTCGCTCACCGAGCCCTGATACGTCTCGGAGCTGGGACGCAGATCGTCGTAGAGCGACGTCAACCGCGGAACCGTGTTGTGACAGAACAAACACGTCTCGCGCCACGGCATGCCCGAGGCCACGTGCTCCCGCTCGCGCACCATGACCGAGTAGCCTTTGTACCGCCACGCCGGCGCGAACAAGAGCCACGACACGGGCATGACCCGCTCACCGCCCGGTTCTTGCACGACCTTCGCGCCGTCCTCCGTGCCGGTCACGCGCTCGCCGACGAAGTCTTCGCGGTAGTGTCCCCCGATCACCTTCGTGACGCGGTAGAGCCGCGTCGCCGAGCCCGGCCGCTCGACGCGCACGTACTTGCGGCCGTCGTGCTCCTCCATGGTGACGGTGTCGTCCTTGAAATGGAACGCGGTGCCGTCGAACGGCGCGTGCACTTCGCCGGGATCCGCGTGCCGCGTCATGCGATGCATCGGAGACGCCATGAAGGCGTCGTAGATCGCGGGATGACACGGACGACACGCGCTGCTGCCCGCGTAATCGCGCCGGAGGATGTTGCTGGTCACGACGCCGTCGTCGCGCGAACGACCCACCGGGCGAGCCCCGGCGCACGCCGTGGCGACGGCGAGCACACAGGCGACGAGCGCCGCATTCGCCCAAGTCTTCTTCAGCCGTCGCACCGGGCGCGATGTTATCACCGCCGCGCATTTCGGTGGCACGAAGTGCGACCGCGAACGACGGAACGCCTACATGCGGCGCCGGCGTTCCCTGCGGCGCGCCCCGACGCTCACTTGCAGGGATTGCCGCTGCCGCTGCACACCGAAAACGCGCCGACGACGGTGTTGACCATGGACGCCTGCATGTAATTCGTCGCCAGCGTCTGGACACCGACCTGTTTGAAGTGCGCGCTGAGCGATTGCGCGCCGAGCAAGCCGCTCGCGAACGAGCAGCCGATCGCGCCCACTTGCTGATCCGACGTGACCATGACCGGCGTGTAGTTGAACGCGAGGATCGTCTCTACGCCCGCGAGCGCCACCAGCTTGCCCAGCTCGGCCCAGATGCTCAGGGCGGGGACTCCCAGGATGTCGCTGAACAGCGCCAGTAGATCGAGCATGGTGGCGAGCCCGCGGTAGCTCGCGCAAGGATCTTCGCCGCCGCCGCTGCCGTTCGGAAGGATGCCGAGACAGCTGCCGTGGGGATGCACGGCCCAGAACGCGAGCGACGAGCCGTCCTTCGCGACGAACCGATACCAGTCGGTGTATTGGTTGAGCGCGTTCACGAAGGCCGTCCGCTGCGACTCCGGAACTTGAGGGACGTCCCCGGCGGCGACCATGCCGCGATCGACGTACGCGAGGTCCTTGCCTTGGAGCTCGGACACGGTGCTCGTTTGAAATGCGCTGCCTTCGGCGACGGCCATGCGCAGGCTGCCGAGCAGGTTCGTCCGGAACACGTCGAGGTCGTTCGAAGAAGTCGCCGTCGTGAGCCGAGTGAACGGCAAGATGTCGGCGCGGTAGACGGGCGCCCCGGCACGCGTGCAGAACATCACCGCGCGCAGCGACTCTTCGTAGATGACGGCGTTCGGAACGGGCAGCGCGGCGACGTGGAGCGCCGGCGCTTCGCGAGGAATCGTGGCCGGAACGTCGCCCAGCGCGCTGAACGCGCCCGCGACGTCTCCCTTCTGGAGCGCCGTGGACGAAGGCTCGGTCGAGAGCCGCCACTCTATCGCGTCGGCGAGCCACGCCGAGATCGACGGCGCCGCCCCTTCGAAGGAGATCAGCACGGACCCGAGCATCGCGGCGCGGGCGTCGGCGATCGCCGCGTCGATGGCGCCCGTCACCGTCTGATCGGAGCCGGGGACGAAGCCGCCGAGCACGCGCGTCCACGTCTCGTCCGGCGACGTGGAGCTCTTCAGCGTGAGCGACAGGTAGAGGCCCGCGACCGCGGCGCTCGCCAGCGGCTGCGCCGGAACGTCGTAGGTGGTCGTCCCCTTCGCGGTGGCCGTCACGGTCACCGTTCGCTTGGAGGCACCCGTCGCCTCCGCCGTGTACGAGAGCCGGTACGGAGAAGTGACACGCGTCATCACTATTTGCGACAGCGCGGAGGTCGTTTCCGTCGCGTCGCTGAGGTCGCCGCCGTCGACGCTCTTGCCGCCGCTCGCCGCGGCGAAGGCGTCCATCACCGGCGAATCGGCGACGGGCGTCATCTTGGCGCTGGTCACGGCCAGGACGGGCGCGCCGCCGGCAAGGGCCCGCATCGCGCGGTCCTTCAGATCCGTGTCTTCGGCGTCGCCGTCGGAGAGCAGCACCACGAGCGTCGGCGCTGCGTCGACGGCCGCGAGCATCGCGCCGTACAGGTTCGACTGCACGCCGCCGATCGGCGTCCCCGCGAGCGCGTCGGCGAGCGCCGCCGCGTCGCTGATGCCGTAGCCGTCCGCCGCGGCCGACGACGTGGAGAGATTGACGACCTGAGCCGTCGCGTCCGGTGATGCGTCGAAGATCGCCGATGCGACCGCGCTGGCCCACGCGCTCGGGATCGGCGGCTGGCTTCCCGTCGTGTCGAGGAGGAACAAGACGCGCGGCCCGGTCGCGCCGTTGTCGCGCAGCAGGAACGAGACGGGGCTGCCGTCCTCGCTCACCGAGAACGCCCCCGCGCCGAGGCCGGCGACGGGCTTTTCGTCTTTGTCGAGCGCGCTCACCACGAGCTCGATCTGCGGGAACGCGCTCGCGTTCGCGGTGACTTGCACGGTCGTCACGTTCTTCGCGCTCGAGTCGTCGCCGCCCTTCCCGAGCGACAGCCCGTTGCACGACACGTTTCCCTTCGCATCGGTGTCGAGCACGTCGCCGCCCTGCGTGATCCAGGACCCCGTGCTCGTCAGCTTGCCTCGGTCCATCGCCGATAGGTCGACGCCGGCCACGGCGATCGTCGGCACGAACGCGACGACGTTCGACAGCGGCGAGGTGATCAGATCCTCGATGGCGCCGGCCGGTTGCGCGTGCACGATGAGCTGCCGCCCGACGAGTTGATCGACCGTGTAAGTGGCCGTGACGAGCTCGATCTGCTTCTCCGGATCGTTCGCGCGCGAGAAGAGCAACGTCGCTTGCAGCGTCGGCAGCGGATCGGCGTCCGGCGCCGGCGCGATGTTCGTCGCGTAGGGCTCTCCGAACGTCGCGGTCGGCAAGAGCGGGTTCAGATACTTGGTCGTGCCGCCATCGTCGAGGGCGACGAGCGGCACCTTGAACAACGCGAGGACGCCGCCGTTCGCGCTCACGTTGCTGGGCAACAGCGGGTCGATCGCGTCGAACAGCGCTTGGGCTTGGCTCCCCGAGGGGTCCAGCAACTGAGGCTCGGGCGCCGTATCCGTTCCCGTCAACGCGGCCACCCAGGAAGAGAGCGACGCCGGCGGGTCCGCCGGTGAAAACGTCGCGTCGATGGTCCTCAGGTAGACCGTGTTCGGCGCGGCGTTACCCAGCAAGTCGCCATCGGGATCGCCGGCGACGACACTCGCCGTCGTGAAACCGGCGCGCTGGAGCAACAGCGCGAGCAGATCCGCGCGCTCCCGCGGCGTACCGGCGCCGCCGCGCAGCGCGGCGAGCGCCCCCCAGCGTCGCGACTTTTCGGTCGCGGCCGTGACGGGAGGCAGCGTCGCGATCTGGTCGCGCACGAACGTGAAGAGGCCTTGGGCGTCCTTGGCAGCGACCAGCGCCGCCGCGCGATCCGCCAGCGAGTCGGGGCTGGAGCGGAGCGCGTCGCGCATCGCCCGCCACACGCCGAACGGCGCATCCAGGGTTCCCCCCTCGGCGCTCGCGTCCACGAGCGCCGCGTCTTTTTGCGAGGCATCGGCGGCGGAATCGACGCCGGCATCCGGTCCTCCGTCGCCGGACCACCGGTTCGCGCGGGTGCCGTCGCTCGAGCACGCGCGCGCGAGCGCCGCGAATCCAGTGGCTTTCAGGAACGTACGACGCCCGAGAAGAGTCTTCTTGCTTTCGCCCATCGTGATCCTCGCCCTCGCTTGCCCGCCCCGACGCGAATTCACGAAAGCGTGGGGGCGTAAGCCGTCGATGACACGACGGCGTTCTTTGGACGTCAACGCGGCGCTCGATCGACGCACGCTTGCACGAGAAAATTTGGAGCGGGCTGCGTCATCGATGTACCCCGCGCGTCACCACGGGATCGACGAGGCTGGGTCAGCCAACTCGGGTCGGTGCGGAAAGTACCCAGCTTTACAGATCCACACACCCTGACGTAGCTTGGGTTGGATCTGCATGTGGACCCGTGGCGCCGTGGTCTGCTCGCTGCTGGTCGTCGTGCCCGCGTGCACGAACGACGGCGCAGCCTTGCCCGGGCTCGATCGCCTTCCGCCGCCGACGCTCGACCCCGGTGCGCGCCCGACGACGGCCGGCGAGGTGACGACGACGCCGCGAATGGTGCGCGAGGCGTCGGTGGACGCGAGCACGCGCGGGACGAGCGCCGAGCACCCACGACCGCCGCCGATGACGGCGAGCGACGGCGGAGACGCTTCGCCGACGACGCCCGTCGATTCGGGCGCCGACGGCGACTCCGCGGCGCTCGTCGATCGCGGCGTCGCAGCGTTCTCCTGGGAGTCCATCCCGGCGCTCGGGACCGAGCGCTACCGGGAGTTCACGAGCTACGACCGGGACGAGATGTCGAACTTCCCCCTGGTCCCGCCCGGCAACAAAGATTTCAACAACTGGCTCGCGATCTGCGGCGATCGCCCGACGATCAACTACGGCTCCGTCGTCGGCACCGCGCCGTGTGACGCGAACCTCGAGGGATATCTCATCGCGTCGGACGATTCGGGACCGGGATTCGTCTCGCGCTTCTTCTTCACGCACTCCGACTTCGACGCGAACGCACCGAAGGACCAGGAGAAGATCCGGATCTACGTCGACGACTTGAGCGCGCCCGTCTACGAAGGCAAGCTCGTCGACTGGCAGAACGGGACCGACGCGACCTTCAAGGCTCCACTCGCGGAATGGACCTCCGGCGCGCTCGTGAGCTACGTGCCGATCAGCTACTCGTCGCGGCTCCGCATTCTCCTCGACGATCTGAGCCCGACGGCCGTCTATTACTATCACGTCGGGCTCAAGACGAGCGAACCGACGCTCCCGTTCTCTCCCGATCGCGTCGACGTCGCGGCGATCGGCGCGCAGGTGAAGGCGGAGGCGACGCGCGGCGCCGGTCGCGCGGTGTGGGTGGACAGCTCGCGCACGCTCGACGCGAACGCGACGGTGACCGTCCTCGATCGACAAGGCCCGGGCACGATCGAGTCCGTGAAGTTCACCGTCACGAACCCGACCGTTCAGGGATTGTCGACGCTCCTTTTGCGCGCGACGTGGGACGACGAAGGCTCCCCCGCGCTCGAGCTGCCCCTCGCTTTGCTCTTCGGACAGCTCCCGAAGCTCGCGGACTTCGAGACCTTGCCGATGGCGGTCAAGACGAACGGGACGACCGTCACGCTGACGATCTCGCTGCCGATGCCCTTCGCGACGCGCGCGCGGCTCCAGGTGGTCAACACGAGCACGGCGACGCAGCCATTCACCGTCCACGTCGAGGGCACCGACCAGAGCGTCGAGCACGCGGGACGGCTGCACGTCGACACCCCCGTGCGGCGCGCGCCGATGCAGCCCGGCACGCGGTTTCCGATCGCGACGCTGTCCGGGAAGGGGCGATACGTCGGCGCCTTGTTGCTTCTGGAAGGCCAGGCGGACACCTCGCAACCCATATCGAGCCCGCTGAATTTCCTCGAAGGAGATCAGGTGCTCACGGTCGACGGCGATCTCGTCGCGCACGGGACGGGCACGGAGGATTTCCTCGATGCGGGTTGGTACTTCATGGATGGGCCGTTCTCGTCGCCGTTCGCGGCGCTGGCGTCCACCACCGGCCTGAGCCAGTCGCCCGGCGAGATCACCGCGGTGCGCTGGCAGGTCATGACCGACGCCGTCGATTTCCAGAGCTCGCTCTCGCTGTCGCTCGAGTACGGGACGAATCAACCGAGCACCGCGATTCAGTACGCGTCCGTCACCTTCTATTACCTGGACCCGAAATAGCTACGCCTTCGGCCCCTCGTCGAGGCGTTTGCGGAGCGTCGCGACGCGTTGGCGGAGGGCGTCCGCCTCTCGCGCCACGTCGGGAAAGTCGTTCCCGCGCGCGTCCTCGGCGAGCGAGCGCGCGCGCTCCAGGATCTTCGCGAGCTCCTGCTGCGCTTGCTCGACGATGGCATTGCGATCGCCGCCTTCGGTCTTGAGAAGCGCGGTCGTCGCGCCGGCGGCGTTCCCGAGCTCCGCGAACGCGTGCATGTAGGTCCCGAGCTGCACGGCGCGCTCCTGGATTTTCTGGGCATGGGCGGACAGCGGCTCGAGCGCGGCCTGTTGCCGTGATTGCATCTGCTCCATCGCCGCAGCCAAGGCTTGCAGGCCGCCTCCGAGACGTTCCGGCAAGGCGAGCGCTTCCTTGAGCTCCTGCGCGGCCCTGGTGATGTTCTTCTCGGAGTCCAGGGGGATCTTGCGCACCGAGCGCGACAGCGCTTCGAGCCGCGCGACCTCGTCCTCGAGCCGCTGACCGGCGCGCACGAGCTCCGGCACGTCTTTGCCCTTTGCCATGGCGTAAAGAAGTCTATTTCCGTTTCTCTCATTCTGGAAGCGCCGAAACCGAGCCCGCGCCGCCGCCGAGCTGCGCGCGCGCGAGCGTCGCGAAGTGCCCGCCCGCGGCGATGAGCTCGTCGAACGTGCCGCTCTCGACCACTCGTCCTTCCTCGAGGACGAGGATTCGATTGGCGTTTCGGACGGTGGAGAGGCGGTGCGCGATCACGAAGGTCGTCCGTCCTTTCATGACTTCGCCGAGCGCGAGCGAGAGCTTCTGTTCGGTGACCGCGTCGAGAGCCGCGGTCGCCTCGTCCAAGATGAGAATGGGAGGCGCCTTCAGGAGGGCTCTCGCGATCGAGAGGCGTTGACGTTCGCCGCCGCTGAGCGAACGGCCGCGCTCGCTCAGCACGGTGTCGAGCCCCTCCGGCAGCCGCTCGACGACGTCCTTCGCCTGCGCGCGCTCGAGCGCGTGCCACATCTCGGCGTCGGTCGCGCCGGGCTTGCCGACCCAGAGGTTGTCGCGCACCGATCGCGCGAACAGGAGCGGCTCCTGGAACACGACGGCGATGTTGCCGCGGAGGCAATCGAGAGAATAGTCGCGCGCGTCGATGCCGTCGATCACGATGCGCCCCTCGGTCGCGTCGTAGGCGCGATACAGGAGCGCGAGCGTCGTCGATTTGCCGGAGCCCGTGGAACCGACCAGCGCGACGGTCTGTCCCGGGCGCGCCTCGAACGAAACGTGGTCGAGGGCCCTCCTGCCGTTGGGATACTCGAACGAGACGGTCTCGAACGCGACGTCGCCGCTGAAGACGACGCCCCGGAGCGCGTTCGGCGCGTCCCGCACCGACGGGACGCGATCCACGACGTCGAAGAACTCGGCGATCTTCGGCGCCTCGTTCACCAGGGACGTCAAGAACGACAGCGTCGCTTCGAGCCTTCCGATGAGCGACGCGGCGAGCCCCATGCACGCGACGACCTGTCCGACGCTCGCCTCACCGCGCAAGTGGAGCGCGGTGCCGAGCACGAGGACGGCCGTGACCGTCAGCGTCGAGGCCGCGCGCGTGGCCACCGTTCCCACGGCCCAGTAAGAGAGGACGGGCATCTGCGCGGCGAGGAAGCGCTCGCCGATGCTATCGAGCTTCCGGATCTCCTCTTCGACGCGCGCGAAGCTCTGCACGACCGGGAGATTGCCGATGGCGTCCGCGGCGTGCTCCGAGAGCGCGGCGCTCTCCTCGTTCGCCACTTGCTGCTTCGAGAACGTGGCGTGCATCAGGCGCCACATGCCGACGGCGAAGCCCACGACGAGCACGATCATCAACAAACCGAGCCGCTCGTCGAAGAGCATGCAGCACGGCAAGAGCACGAACAGCGACAGCAGCGCCGCGCAGTGGTTGCGGAACAGGTAGAGCCAGACGCTCCACATCGCCTCGGCGCCGCTGGCCATGACCTTCATCACCCGTCCCGAGTGCATGCCCGCGTGAAATGACAGCGGCAGCGACAGCACGTGACGGAAATAATGGGCGATGACCCCGAGGCGGCGCCGGTGCGACAGTCGATCCGCGTGCAACGCGACGGCCACGCTGCACCCGATGTTGAACAAGCCCACGGCGATCCACGCGAGCACCCAACGAAAGAGCGGCCTGAACCAGTCGTCCCGGGTCGCGTGGCCGAGGGCGTCGATGATCCGACCGAAGAACCAGGGTTCGGCGAACTGGGCCAGCGCGAGCACGACGTTCGCGCCGAACAGCGTCCAGGCGAGCCCGCGCTCCGGCCGGAGCTCGCCGAGCACCCTTCTGTAGACCCGAAAGAAGTCGCGGATCATCGAGGGCAGAAGATGTCCGCGAACCGGCTTACGTCAATGCGCCTCGATGAAACGGGGTAGACTGCGCACTGGCCGGCCCCGCGCGGGCCGCGACGAGGTGAACGTGGAGCCATCGAAGCCCGAGCCGAGCGCGCGATCCGCCGCGTCCGATACGCCCGCCGAAGACACCTCGCTCGCGCGGGGCGTCCCCGGCGCGGAGCCGCCCCCGGAGCAAGAGCCCGTGGAGCTCGGTAAACGCGTCCGCAGCGCCGCCGGTTTCACCTCGATTTACGAAACGGCGCGCCTCGGCTTCGCGAACATGGGCGTCGGAAGGACGTTCCGCACGCTGCTCAAAATCAACCAGAAAGACGGCTTCGATTGCCCGAGCTGCGCGTGGCCAGATCCCGACGGAGACCGCAAGATCGCCGAGTTCTGCGAGAACGGCGCGAAAGCCGTTTCCAGCGAAGCGACGCTCGCCCGCGCCGAGCCCGCGTTCTTCGCCGCTCATTCCATTTCTTCGTTGCTCGAGCGGAGCGACTATTGGCTCGAGCAGCAAGGCCGCATCACGCAGCCGATGCTCCGCGAACGCGGCTCGGATCACTACGTGCCCATCGAGTGGGACGAGGCCTTCGCGCTCGTCGCCGGCGCGCTGAACGGCCTCGCCTCCCCGAACGAGGCCGCCTTCTACACGTCCGGTCGCGCCAGCAACGAGGCCGCCTTTCTGTACGGGCTCTTCGCGCGGCAGTTCGGGACGAACAACCTGCCCGACTGCTCGAACATGTGCCACGAGTCGAGCGGCACCGGCCTGAGCGAATCGATCGGCATCGGCAAGGCGACGGTGAAGATCGAGGACTTCGCCCACGCGGACGCGATCTTCGTCGTCGGACAGAACCCGGGGACCTGCCACCCGCGGATGCTGACCGAGCTGCAGAAGGCCGCGCGCAACGGCTGCAAGATCGTCAGCGTCAATCCTCTCGCCGAAACCGGGCTCGTGCGCTTCAAGAATCCGCAGGAGCCGCTCTCGCTCCTCGGGGCCGGTACGCCGCTCGCCTGCCTCTTCTTGCCCGTGCGCATCAACGGCGACGTGGCGCTGCTCAAGGGCATCATGAAGGAGATGCTCGACGAGGATCGGAAGAGCGGCGGCAAGGTGCTCGCTCACGATTTCATCCGGGAACAGACGGAGGGTTTCGAAGAGCTCTGCGCGGATCTCGACCGCGAGAGCTGGGAACGCATCGTCGAGCACAGCGGCGTCGCGCGCGAGCTCATCCGGAAGGCCGCGGAGATCGCGATGGAGTCGAAGCGCACCATCTTCAGCTGGGCGATGGGCGTCACGCAGCACAAAAACGGCGTCGCGAACGTGCAGACGATCGCGAATTTCGCCCTCATGCGCGGCCAGATCGGGCGCCGCGGCGCGGGGCTCTGTCCGGTGCGCGGCCACAGCAACGTCCAGGGCGACCGGACCGTGGGCATCTGGGAGAAGATGAGCGACGCGTTCCTCGACGCCCTGGGCAAGGAGTTCTCCTTCGAGCCGCCGCGCCGGCACGGCGCGGACGCGGTCGGGACGATCCGCGCGATGCACGCGGGGCGGGTCAAAGTGTTCGTCGCGCTCGGCGGCAATTTTCTGAGCGCGACGCCGGACACGAATTACACCGCCGAAGCCCTGGCGCGCACGGAACTGACGGTGCAGGTCTCGACGAAGCTGAACCGCGGTCACCTGATCACCGGGAAGCGAGCGCTGATCCTGCCGTGCCTCGGCCGCACGGAGCGCGACGTCCAAAAGGGAGGCGAGCAGTTCGTCTCCGTCGAGGACACGACCGGCGTCGTGCACGCCTCGCGCGGCAATCTGCCGCCCGCGTCGCCGCACCTGAAGAGCGAGTGCGCCATCGTGGCCGGCATCGCCGAGCGGACGTTGAAGGGGCGCACGAAGGTCGACTGGCAGTCGTTGATCGACGACTACGATCGCGTTCGCGAGCACATCGAGCACGTCGTCCCGGGCTTCGCACGGTACAATCAGCGCGTCCGCGAACCGGGCGGCTTCTACCTGCCGAACGGCCCGCGCGACGGTAGTTTCCCCACGAAATCCGGCCGCGCGCGCTTCGTCGTGCATCCGCTGCCGGAGCACGAGCTCTTGCCCGGCGAGCTGTTGCTCACGACCATCCGAAGCCATGACCAGTTCAACACCACCATCTACGGCGAGGCCGACCGCTACCGCGGCGTCGCACGCGGAAGGCGGGTTCTCTTCGTCAACCGCGACGATCTGACCGAGCGCGGGCTCGCCGACGGCGGCTTCGTCGATCTGGTGAGCCGCTCGGGCGGCGAGCTCCGGCGCGCCGCCGGCTTCAGGCTCGTCGCTTACGAGATCCCGCGCGGTTGCGTCGCGACGTATTTTCCAGAAGCGAACGTGCTCGTCCCCGTGACCGCCGTCGCCGACCGGAGCGGCCAGCCCGCGTCGAAGTCGGTGATCGTGAAGCTGGAGAAAGCGGCGTCGTAGCTCGCGCGCGCCGGACGGCGCGGGCGCTACGCCTTCAGGCCGTCGCGCTGCTTCTGCAGCGCCGCGATGCGGTCGTTCAGCGTGCCGTCGTCCTTTTCGTCCTTCGCGCGCTTGGTCCCGTAGCCCTTCGCGCTGAAATGGGCCCTGGCCACGGCGGTGGTCGCAGCGGAATGCGCCGAACGCGCGGACGTTTGCGTCTGGGTCAAGATGGTACGGAGCTCCGTTTTGAGCTTCGTGACGTCGTCGGGGACGGGGCCCTTCGACGACGCGCTTCCGAGCTTGCCGGCGGCCTGCGTCGCGTCGCGGATGTCCTTCACGTCGGCGTCCGCGTCGGTCGCCGACTGCCCCGCGTCGGCGACGACTTGCGCCAGCTCGTCCTCGATTTTCCGGAGCGAGAGGCGTGCGTCGAGCAATTCCGTTCCGAGACCGATGGCTTTTTGGTGTTCTTCGTCCGCCGCCGCGGCGAGCTCTGCCGCGGACGGTTTGGCGTTCGCCTTGCCGGCGGCGGCTTGCCACTTCTTGAACGCCGCATTCGCGGCGCGGGCCTGCTTTTCGAACTCGTTCTTCTTCGCGGTGACGTCGGCGAGCGCTTTCTGCCGTTCGGCCGCGAGCTCGTCGATGCGCGGTCGCTTTTCCTCGATGTGCGCCTTGGCTCCCGCCGCTTCCTTCTGCGCACGCGTCGCGACGGCGCGCAGCTCATCGGCGGTGTGCGCGGGGGGCGGCGCATCCTGCGGCGCGATCGTCACGCTCGGCTGCCCGCCGCGAGTCTTCGCGTACTCACCGTCCGCCGTGACCCGGTTGCCGAAGCCGCAATCGGCGGGGCTCCCCGTCTGCGTGACGTTCAGTCTATTTCCCGGCTCGAACCGCATCGCGATGGCGCAGGCACCGTTCCGATAGGTCGCGACATCGCCGACGATCGTCGCGTCCCCGGCCAAAGTACCGATCGCCGGCGACGCGCCCGAAAGACTCAGATCGAAGCTGACCTTTGCTTTGCCTTTACCCATGTAGGCCACGTGGACTTCCTTGTGACTCGAGCCGGCGCGGTAAACGTAAATCCCCTCGAGCTGCTCCGGGCTCGGGGCGGCAGCGGCCGTGACGGCGCGAGGAAGCAAGACGCAAAACAAAGCAAGACAACCCGCAAGGAGCTGGCGATCGGTCGGCATGGATCTTCCTACGTCCGTGGTTACCACGCCGGCCCCTCGAGCTGTTGAGGTACTCGGTTCATGACGAAGGTCGACATCCACACCCGGGACGGCATCTGCCCGAGTTATCCGTTTCGACCCACCGCTCTTGCCCGACCTCTTTTATCGCTCCGGTCCGTACGATCCGATGGACCCGCACGAGGTGTTCGCGAATCCGGACAAGCGCCAGGCCCTACCCGGCGCGTCACGGGTGGGTCCCGCGGGACACGCCGGTTCACGACCCGGCGGCGACGCAGCGCCACTGGGAAACCCTTCTTTCACTGTTCGACTCGACGCTAGGCCGCTGAACGCCCCTGCCTGACGACGGCAACACGTCACAATCCCTTTCACGGCTGCCATTCGGTCATCACCGGACGGTCACAAGGGGCTGTGCATAAGTCAGGAGTGACCAACCAAGATGCGATGACGCCGTACAGGGGCAAGGTCGACTTCCACCTGCACTCCTACGCCTCCAACGTCACCGACTACTACGCGGCGAACGCCTTCGCGATTCCCGAGTCGTACTCGGAGCCGCTCGCGCTCTACCGCACGTTGAAGGCGCGCGGCATGACGATCGTCACCATCACCGATCACAACTCGATCGACGGGGTGAAAGAGCTCCTCGATCGAGGATACGACGACGTGTTCATCAGCGCGGAGATGACCACGACGTTCCCCGAAGACGGCTGCAACATCCACGTGACCGTGGCGAACATGACCGAAGCGCAGTTCGCCGAGATCCACCGGCTGCGCAAGAACGTCTACGACCTGATCGCCTACGTGGACCAGGAAATCGCGGGCGAGGCCAGCGCGCCTGGCGGCAATCGACTGGCGTATTTCATGACGCATCCGCTGATGAGCACCCAGAACAGGCCGTACGGTCGCGAGGGCTCGCTGAGCGTCGACCACATCGAGCGAGCGATCTTGCTCTGCAACTGTCTCGAGGTGCAAAACGGCGCGCGAACGAAGGCCCTGAACCAGCTGACGCTCGCGCTCCTGCGCTCGCTCGACGCCGGCACCCTGGAGCGGCTGGCGAACAAGCACCGCATCGAGCCCAAGGGGCCGACGCCGTGGCTCAAAGCCTTCGTCGCGGGCTCGGACGATCACTCGGGCATCAACCCAGGACAGACCTTCACGGAGTTCTCGTACGGCGCGTCCGCGCCCACCGGGAACGACGTCGTGGATTGCATCCGCCGGCGCGAGACGCGGCCCGGCGGCGCCCACGGCGGCCCGATCACCCTCGCCCACTCGGTGCTTAAGCTGCTTTACGACGGCAGCAAGCGCAAGGCGGCGCCGGGCGGGAAGCAGATGTGCATCGGCGACGCCGTGCAGACGCTCCTGAACCTCGTGTTCGACTCCGGGGAACGCGGACCGGCACAGCAGCTGAAGCTCTCGGCGAGGATCGCGCTCCACCAGGTGCTCGCGCATCCCGCGCTGGCTCGCCGCGCGCGACGGCGGACGGCGGGCACTCCGTTCGAGCGCGTCTTCGAAGACGAGGTGTACGGTTTGCTCGCCGACGCGAGCTTCCGGGAAGCGCTCGCGAGACGCCAAGGCCCGAACGACACGGACGAACGGATCTTCCTGGTCGTCGGGACGCTCTTGAACCGCGTCTTCGCGCGCTACGTCGGAAACCTGCGAGAAGGAGGCGAGCTGAGCCTCGTCGGGCTCATCAAGGAGGTCGTCGCGCTCGTGACCTCCAACGTCTTCTTCTCGCTGCCGTACCTGATGTCGTTCGTGGCCCAGAGCTCGGACTGTTTGATCGCCCGCGACGTCCGGCGCGAGTACTCGCTCGGCGACGCGGAGCGGCTCGTCCTCGTGACCGATACGCTGTTCGACGTCAACGGCGTGGCCGCGACGATCAAGCGGATGATGCGGGAAGCGCGCCGGCGCGCGCTCGACTTCACCGTCGTGACCTGCCTCGGCCCCGACGAGCTCTCCGAGGCGACCGCCGACCCCGAGATCCTGGGGTTCGTCGACTCGGGGCGGCTCAAGATCTTCAAGTCGGTGACGGAGCTCGCGTTCCCCGAATACGACCGGCTCAAGATCCGCTTCCCGCCCTTCCTCGAGCTGCTCCGCTACCTGCAAGAGGCCGGGTTCACCAAGATGCAGATCAGCACCCCGGGCGTCATCGGGCTCTCGGGTTTGCTCGCCGCGAAGACCCTGCAGATGCAGACCGCGGCCACCTACCACACGAGCTTCCCGGAGTACGTGGAGAACTACACGCGCGACCTCAGCCTGGAGGCGCTGGCGTGGAAGTACATGATCGCGTTCTATCACGCGGTCGACGAGGTCCTCGTGCCGTCGAAGTTCGTCGCGAAGCTGCTCCACAAGCGCGGTCTTCGCAATCGCAAGCTCCTCATCCTGGATCGGTGGGTGGACGTGGACAGGTTCCACCCGCGCCACCGCGCGCCCGGGTTCTGGACCCGCTTCGGATTGACCAACGCGGACGAGCTCGTGAAGTTCGTCTACGTCGGTCGCGTCGGCGTCGAGAAGAACCTGGAGCTCGCCGCGCGCGCGTACCGGAAGCTTCACGCGACGGAACCGCGCGCGCATCTCATCGTCGTCGGCGACGGTCCGTACCGCGGGGAGCTCGAGCGGCTGCTCGAAGGCGTGCCGGCGACGTTCACCGGGTTCTTGGATCGCGAAGATCTGTGCAAGGCCTACGCCTCCGCGGACGCGAAGCTCTTCCCGAGCACCACCGACACCTGGGGCAACGCGCCGCTCGAAGCGCAGGCTTCGGGTCTTCCGGTCATCGTCTCCAGCGTCGGCGGACCCGCGGAGCTCATGCGCGAGGACGTCACCGGCTTGCAAGTGAACGGGCGTGACGCCGACGAGCTGTGCGAAGCCATGAGGCGGCTGATGGACGCCGAGCTACGCACGCGGCTCGGGCGGCAGGCGCGGTCGTTCGCGGAATCGCGGCGCATCGACGAGCCGTTCACCGCGATCTTCGATTCGGACGCCTACCGGCGAAGGCTCAAGGCTCGCCCCGAGCTCGCATCGGATATCATCGAGCTGTCGCCGCTGTTCGGCCTGGACGTCGGCTTCGACGAAGCAAAGAGCGTGGCGTGATCGAAAAGCTGAAGGCGCGGCTACTCCTCTCCAAAGCAAAGCACCCGTCGCTTCGCGGCCACGCGAAGATGTCGCTGTACGTGTCGCGGCTCATGCCGCTCTACGAGTACGGCGAGGACGAGGTCTTCACGACCGACGGCGCTCCCGCGGACGTCGTGTCGCGCCGCAGGGCGGCGTTCGCACGGCTCTCGCGCGAGCTCGAACGGCGCGCACCGAAGACGCTCGCGCTGAGCGACGAGCTCGAGGGCGGCCTCTCCGACGTCGCGTTCGTGAACGCCTACCGCGTCCCGTTCCAATTTCGTCGGTACGTGGCCTCGCGGCTCCACGTCGGCTGCGTCGTCGAGGAGACGGACGGCCCGCGGCTCCGCGATCTCGACGGAAACTGGTCGTACGATCTGAGCGGCTCCTACGGCGTGAACCTGTTCGGGCACGAGTTCTACAAGCGCGCCATGGAACGCGGGCTCGAGCGGGCCAAGCCGCTCGGCGTGACGCTCGGGAGCTATCACCCCGTCATCGCCGACAACGTGCGGCGCTTGAAAGCCATCTCCGGCATGGACGAGGTGTCCTTCCACATGTCCGGCACCGAGGCGGTCATGCAAGCGGTGCGGCTCGCGCGCTATCACACGGGCCGCTCGCACTTGGTCCGCTTCTGCGGGGCGTATCACGGATGGTGGGACGGCGTGCAGGCGGGCGTCGGAAATCCCCGCCCGGCGCGCGAAGTCTACACGCTGAAGGAGATGGCCCCCGACACGCTCGCCGTGCTCGAGACGCGCGACGACATCGCTTGCGTCCTCGTGAACCCGATTCAGGCGATGCACCCGAACGGCGCTCCTCCGAGCGACTCGACGCTCGTCGCCAGCGACCGCGCGGCGCGCTACGACAAGCAGGCCTACGCCGCCTGGCTCCGCAAGCTCCGCGACGTCTGTACGCGCCGCGACATCGCCCTCATCGTCGACGACGTCTTCATGGGGTTCCGGCTCGCGCCGGGGGGGACGCAGGAGTACTTCTCCGTCTTCGCCGACCTGGTCACGTACGGCAAGACGCTCGGCGGCGGGTTGCCGGTCGGAGTGGTTTGCGGCCGCGGCCGGTGGATGCGTCGCTTCCGCGTCGATCGCCCCGCAGACGTGTGCTTCGCCCGCGGGACCTTCAACTCACACCCCGTCGTGATGGCGACGATGAACGAGTTTCTTCGTTACCTGGACGAGCCGGAGGCGCGGGCGACGTACCAAGACCTGGACGAGAGGTGGAACCGGCGCGCGGCGCGGCTGAACGCGCTCTTGGACGACCGAGGTCTACCGGTGCGGTTGAGCAACATGACGTCCGTCTTCACGACCCTGTACTCCGAGCCGAGCCGGTACAACTGGATGCTGCAGTATTACCTGCGCGCGGAAGGGCTCGCCCTGAGCTGGATCGGTACGGGCCGTCTCATCTTCAGCCACGACCTCACCGATCGCGACTTCGACGAAGTAGCGGCGCGGTTCGTCCGCGCCGCGTCGGCCATGCGTGAAGGCGGATGGTGGCCCGAAGTGCACGCGCTCTCGAATCAGGCGATCAAGCGGCGCGTGCTTCGGGAGATGCTCACTGCGGCAGCTCTTCGTGCTGCGCGTCCGTCTGCGCGTGCACGACGTGCTCCATCGGATCGAGCCATTCGCCCCTGAGCAGGTGCAAGGGCGCGGCGTAGTACATCGTCAGATCGTGGAACGGGTCCGTCAGGATCTTCGTGAACCAGACGAGGCCGGTCTGAACGCTGCGCGTCGCACAGAGCCACGCCGTCCGAGCCAGAAGCGCGGCGCCGGCGAGCGCGAGCCAGAGCACGCCGAGCTGCTGTGAATACGAGTGATAGCCGCTGACCGCCGCGACCGTTCGCGAGAGACCGGCGCTCAGTTGAAGGACGACCGGCACCGCGAGCCAGACCGCGAAGAGGATCACCTTGCGCTGGAGGTTGAAGCCGACCTTGATCTCTTCCTTCTTCTCGAACGAGACGCCGTTGATCTCGTCGAAGCCCTTCGGCTCGAAGAAGAAATGCCCGATCTGGCGCGGCCACATCGCGATGACCCATCCGAACACCGCGGCGACGATGGGATTGATGGGCACCAGCACGTACGTGGTCAAAAAGCAGCACGCGCTGAGCAGGTGGAGCGTCTGGTTCACCCGACTGCGATGATAGTAGCGGTGGTCGTCCCAGCGCTGCTCGTGCAGCTCCTCGCCGAACGAAAGTGTTGCGGCACTGTTTTCCATCATTCTGGCCTCTCTCTTTCTACCCGATTGTCCGTTCGCCGGAGGAGCGGTTCGCCCATGCGGATCGTGTGACCCTCGTTCGTTCCCCGAACGAGCTCGTACGGTCCATTCACGAACAGGACGATGGTCGAGCCGCTCCGGAACAGCCCGAGCTCTTCGCCCTTCCGTACGGTCGCACCCCTGCAGTCGATGACCCGAGGTCCATCGTAGCGCAGATCGAGCGCGCGGCCTGCGCCGTGGATCTCCATGCTGGCGACCAGGATGGAAGCGACGCAGACCATCGCCAACGACGCCCCGTCGGCCTCGGGAGCGAGCTCGAGGACGGCGCGCTCGTTCTTGCAGAACAGGCGCTCGACTCGACGGAGCGCGATCGGGTTCACGTTCCAGGTGTCGCCGGACAGATATCGAACCCGCTCGAGGCGCGCCTCCATGGGCGCGTGGAAGCGATGATACATGTTCGACTTGAGCCGCAGCGTGACGAAGAGCCCGCCCTCGTGACGCGCCGCGAGCTCGTCCGAGCCGAAGAGATCGCGCGCCGTGTAGGGAAAGCCCTTTGCTTGGAATACCCGGCCGCGCGTCACTCTTCCGTGCGCGCCGACGACGGCGTCACAGGGACTCACGACGACGGCGGGGTCGCCGTCGATCGGCCGCGCGCCCTTCCGCAGCTGCCGCGTGAAGCACTCCTGCAGGCTGCCGAAGTTCGTGTGCTCGGCCTCGTGGAGCGCGAGGTCGTCGGCGAAGAGTTGCCAGACGGCGATCGACAAGCGCGTGAGAGCGGGGCTCCGGATACCGCTCCAGAAGCCCATGAAAAGAGTCGCATAACGACGGGGGATGCGATTTGTCAGTAAGAAATTCAGGTCCTCCTGCTGGAAGACGCGCAAGAACGAGCGCAGCGCGAAGGGCGCCGTCGAAACCCCGGGGATGCCGCTTTGGATCGTGTTCGTCACCTTCATGACCCGAGGGTCACCGGCGAACGCTAAACGTCCATTGTATGGCCCGCGTGTGGAACACGTGACGTTTCGACGACATGCTCCGGTAAAGAGGACGTGAAAACGAGCGACGGAGCTCTATTTCCAGCCGTAGGCGGCGAGGACCCAGCCGTGGGAGATCGTCTTGATCGCAGCGCGCTTCACTCCCGCCCGCGCCAGCAGGTTGTTGAGCTTCAATGCGTCGAGCTTCGTCGGGTGCAGACGCCTGCGGCTGAAGCCCTGTGAGCGCGCGACGGCTTCCAGCACGGTGTTCTCTATCATGCGCAACGACGGCGATGCGTAATTCGGCGTCGTGACGAAGAAGAGCCCTCCGGCCGAGAGCACCCGCACCGCTTCGCAGAGCCACGGCAACGGATCCTGGACGTGCTCGATGACGTCCATCGAGACGACGGCGTCGAAGGCTCCCGCCGCGTACGGCAGCGGCGAGCGCGGCGCGATGACGTCCGCGCTCTCCAGAGTGTCGCCGTGAAGGGTTCGCGCGAGCTCGACGGCGCGCGTGTCGATGTCGCACAGCGTGAAGCGCTTGCCCGCGCAGGCGAGCTCGGCTCGCTCGAAGAACGGACCGGACCCTATGTTGAGGACGCGCGCGCCGCGCGTCTGCGACAGCGCGGAGTCGAGCTCCCGCACGATGGGACGATGATACAAGCTCCACGGGAACCGGAGCTTGTGCCGGTGATTCGAGAAATAATCGACGCTCTCGACGTTCATCGCTCCGGCCGCCTCGCAGCTATCAGAAACTCCGCCGTGGGCGCTTGGTCCGAGTGCTCCATGACCGCCCGCACCATTCGATGGACCGGTCTCGCGAACGCCCGCCGAAACGCGGGGAAGTTCGTCCAGCGGCTCGTGAGGTGCTTGTTCAGCCACCCCGCGAGGGACGGCAGCAAGAACGCCTCGAAGGCCACGGTCGTCGCCGTCGACAGGACGGGCTCGATCTTCGTGACTTCGAGACCCGAGTCGTCGACCGTGCTCCGCCAACCCACTTCGTCGTAGAGGTGATGATGCTTGAAGAATCGATCGATGCTCCGCTGCAGGTGCCGGCCCAGGGCGGGAACGCCGATCCGCGAGAGCGCGCGCACGCTGAGAAAGTGTCGCGCCCACTCCGCGTTGGGGACGAACAGATAAGCGACGCCGCCGGGGCGGAGCGCGTGATAAATGGTCTCGAGCGCGAGATCGATGCGCGGCACGTGCTCGAGCGAGCAATTCGCGATGCACGTGGCGAAGAACGCGTCCGGCAGCTTCGCCCGCGTGACGTCGCCCAATATGACTTGACGATAGGCTTGGCTCGCCGCGGCCCAGCGCCCCTCCATGGCGTCGATGTCGATCCCCCACACCTCGACGTTGTCGAAGGCGAGCCGAGCGAACAGGCCGTCTCCGCAGCCCACGTCCAGGATCGGACCCGGACAGGGATGGCGGCGCACGACGGAGAGCCGCGCACATTCCTTGATGGCCAAGGCGGTCGGCGTGTAAGGGAAATACCGCCTGAAGTCGTCGAGGGCGAGCTCCACCGCTTCGCGCGGCGCGGGCGCCGCGACGAGACGTGGCCGTTCGTGCGTCGTTGTCGCAGGCTGGGGCGCTCTTCCGCGCAGCGCGGCGCGCGGGGTCGCCGTCATCGAGCTCACCATGGTGCTTCGGTCCTTTCGAGCGACGCCTGGGGCGACGTGGAGCGGTACGCCCACCAGCCGTCATCGTGAAAATCGAGAGAGAGGTCGTGGCCGCGAGCACCGAAGATCGCGATCGGGTCCGCGCCGGCGTGCACGAGAAAGCAATCGTAAGCCCCGACTTCGAGCTCCGGAGAGAACCACTCCGGGTGCCACTCCGCGCCGCCGCGCATCCCGGGGACGAACGCCGGCGCGTATCGAATGACGCTCGTCGGGTACATCGCGAACGAGTAGCCCTGGAGCCCGCCCTTCTCGACCATGTAATAGGCGGAGACGTGGAGCAACACGGGCAGTCCGGGGAACGACGTGCTGTTGCGCTCGAACACGATGGGGCGCATGGACAGGCCGGGCGGCATCCGCTCGACGAATTCGCGCACCGCCCGCGTTTCGCGGGTGAACTCGTCGAGCCGCACGACCAGGACGCCGAACCAGAGCCCGCAGAAGGCGATCACCGAAAGCGCGACGGCGCGCGACCGCGGCTCACGCCGGGGCTCGAAGGCCAGAAGCAGGGCAGGAACGAGAAACGCCGCGAAGCGCGGATGCAGCGGACCGAAACCGCTGAGCATGAGTGGGAACAAACAGAAGCCCGCGAGGGCGACCGAGAGCGGCACCCAGCGTTCGAGCCTCCGCGACGGCCCACCGAGCGCGAGCGCGACCAGCGAAAGCGCGCCGTAGCCGAGCGCCACGGCGACGTGGTCGGCTGCGGACGCGGCGAACCACAGCGACGGCGCGCCGAGGAGCTCGAGCAGTCGTGGTGCCCAGACCGTGCCGCCAATGGTCCGGACGGATCCAGCCGGGTAGATCCACGCGCCCCACAGCGCGACGGGAGCGGCGAGCGGCGCCACGCGCACGGCGAGCTTTCCCGCTCCGCGGAGCAACAGCGGCGCGACGAACAGGCACGCGATCCCCGCCGCGAAGCCATGAGATATCAGGGTGGCGCAGAGCCACGCCGCGAGCGTCGCGGCGCTTCTCCAGGTCGCGCGCTCGGCGTGATCGAGCGCCGCGATCACCGAAAAGAGCACGAACGGCACCCCGGCGGCGAAACTGACGACCCCGAAGTAGAACGGATACCCGAGACCCAGCGGTAATCCGAGCAAACCGAGCCACGCGGGGTGCCCGAGGCGGCGGACGAGGCGTGAAAACGCGACGAGATGCAACGCCGCGCTGGCCCAGACGACGACCTTGAGGGCCGGAAGGACTCCGATCGCCGAGGCGAGCCACCGCGCGGCGACGTACGCCGTCAGATACGGCGTCCGGAGATTCAGCTCGAACACCTTGGAGTAAGGAAAAGCGGAGTCGTCGAGCCGCAACCAGGCGGCGATCTGCGCGGCGTGTTGCGGCAGATCGACCATCGGCAAGTAAGGGGTCGCCATGAACGCCGCGAGGAGCAGCGCACACAGCCCCCAAGGCGCGGTCCGGATCGCCTCCGCCGCGAGCGACGGCGCGACGCGAGCGCGAGAAGGATCGTGCGCGGCGTCGCGAGACGACATGAAAGGAGACTGTCGCCGGGAGCGGGGGACGCCGGTTGTTACGAAGGTGCGACTTTGTGTTTACGCTCGCGTGTCATGAAAAAGCCGGACGTCGAAGACCGCACCCGAGCGGCGCTCGAGGCGCGCGAGCTCGGGTTGATCTGAGGTTACGAAAGCGCTCGCTGGATCAATCGCCGCCGAAGTGCACGCAGCGACCGTCGAGGCAGACGAGATCTGCGGGGCACTCCACGTTCAGCACGCACTCGTCGATCGGCCGCCGATCCGGGAAGCAGAGGTTATTGGTGCAGCGGTCCTGGAGGTTCGTGCAATCGTCGTCCGTGTTGCAGGGATCGTGACACGTGCCGTTGACGCAGGTCTGATCGGAACGGCAGATCGCCGACTCGTCACACCGGACCGCGGGGTTCGGATCCGGCATGCAGATCCGCCGGCCCGTCTCGACCGAACATCGATCGCCGGTGCCGCAGTCGCTGTCGCTCTCGCAGGCCATGTAGCACTCGCCCGACGTGCATTCTCCGGCGCCGCATTGGGTGTCGCGCGTGCAAGCGAAGTCGAGCCGATGCACGCGCTCGGTGGTCGCTCCACCGCCGCCGGCCGAGTTCGCGGCTCCGCTGCCGGAGTTCGCTCCGCTGCCGTTCGCTCCGCCGCTCGAGCTCGCGGCTCCGCTGCCGCTCGACTGCCCGCCCGAAGATGTCGCACCGCCGGTGCTCGAGACGCCACCGTCCGCCGCGCTGCCGCCGTGGGCGGTCGCTCCGCCGGCGCCATGACCCCCCGCGCCGCTGGCCGCGCCGGAACCGCTCGAGCTTCCCGCGCTGCCGCTGGTCGAACCCGTTCCCGTCGCTGCATCGCCCCCGTCGGGTTCTTCGGTCGAACCGGAAGCACCGCCCGCGCCGGAGTGCGCTCCGGAAGATGGGACCGAGGCGTCCGCCGCTTCACCGCCGCTGCCGTTGCTCCCGCCGCCGTTCGACGCCGTGTTGCGGACGCATTGACCGGCGCTGCAAATGTCGCCGGGTTCGCATTGGTAATCCGCCGTGCATCCGCAGTGGCCGCCCGGACACTTCACGCTGCGGTTGTCGGGGCAACGGTTTCGAACGAGGTGACAGTCGTTGTAGTAGCCGTAGTACGGATCGTAGCGAACGACGCAGTCGTAGTAGTCGCCGTCCGTGCAATCGAGGCATCCACCCACCGCCAAGGCCGCAAGAGCGCACACAAGGAAACGCGACATAGCTTCCTCCGTCGGATCGCCGCGCACACTCGCACGACGACCACCTTCATGCTCCTACGCGAAGTAACGGCGGCGTCAATTCCCAAACTTTTCCGAGAATGACGCGTCGTTCATGCACTCGCGTGTGACACACGCCGTCTCGACCCAGAGGACGAGTTCACACACGTTGAGTGGCGCGGAGCGGATTTGTCGAACTTTACGAGCACACCGCGCGCACGCCGGCCGTTCGGCTGACGCCGGACATGAAAACGTATCAGTCGCTCGAGTGCATTTTCAGGTGCGCGAGCAACGCGGCGTTGAAACGTTCTGCGCCGTTCTCCGGAACCCAGTGGTTCACGCCGTCGAGCTCTTCGAGCGTAAACGGCGCCTGCACGAAGCTCCGGCTCAGCTCCACGGTGTCCTTGCAGAAGGTCTCGTCCTTAGTGCCCCAGACGAGCAACGTCGGAACGGTTACCGTGCCGAGACTCGGCAAGTTGAATTTACGGTCGACGATGTTCGCGGCGTACCAGTCGAGCGCAGCCGCCATGGCGGAGCGATTGCCGAGCGCCTTCACGTAGACGTCCACGTCGGCAGGAGAAAGCCCGCCGTAGGTTTCGTGGAGCACGCCCGCGTCGTCGTCGATGAAGAAGTCGACGGCTGCCGGTTTCACGAAGCTGTCGAAATACGCGGACGCCTGATACTGGCACGAGGCGTCGTCGGAGAGCTCTTGCTGCAGTGCGTCCGGATGCGGCGTCGACGCCGACGTGTACGTGATCACGCGCGTCGCGTAGATTTTCGCGACTGCCCAGCCGACTCCGCTACCCCAGTCGTGACCGACGAGGTGGAATCTGTTCGCGCCGATGGCGTCGGCAATGTCGACGACGTCCTTCGCGAGCTTCAAGACTTGGTAGTCGTCGACGGACGTCGGGCGCGCGCCGGGGGAATACCCGCGCTGGTCCGGCGCGACGGCTCTGTACCCCGCGGCTGCCAGCACGGGCATCTGATTACGCCACTCGTAAGACGTCTCCGGGAAGCCATGCAGCAGGATCACCACGGGACCGTCCTCGGGTCCCGCGACGCGCGCGTCGAAGACGAACGAGCCCACGTCGATCTGCGTCATCGAGATGGCCGCGGAGGGCGCATCCGGCGTCGACGTATCGCGTGAATCCGTCCGAGCACCGCCGTCCGGCGTCGACCGTGCCCGGTCATCGTCGTTCGAGCAAGCGACGGACAGCGAGAGGGCCGTCAGGATGACTGCAAGGTTTCCGGCACGGAGCGAGCGACGCATTCGGCAAAGCTCCTGGTAATCGGCGGTAGCGGCTTCGAGCTGGTCATGACCATGCCGACGTGAATCGGCGGTCACACCGCCTTCGTGTTCGCGACGGAGCGCGCGCGTTCGCCGCCCACGCGCTCGAGCAGCGCCTCGAGCTTGTCGGGCGCGACCGGCTTCACCAGGTGATGATCGAAGCCCGCCTCCTTCGTGCGCTGCAGGTCGTCTTCGCGTCCCCAGCCGGTGAGCGCCACCATGATCGGCTGCGATTCCGCGGGAAAGGCGCGCACGTGCCGGCACACGTCGAGCCCGTCGAGCTCCGGAAGCCCCAGATCGCACAGGACGAGATCCGGAAAGCGCTCGCGAATGAGCTCGACGCCGCCCCTGCCGGTGCGCGCGACGGCGACGCGATGACCGAGGCTCTCGAGCCAGTCGAGCAGACCGTCGGCGATGTCTTCGTTGTCCTCGACGACGACGATGTCCAGCGGAGACGCGCCTTCCATCTTCTCGATGCGATTTGCGACCGCGCTCTCCAGCTGGTCCTTCGAGTCCGTCGCGAGGGGGATCCGCAGCGTGAACGTCGTGCCGCGCCCTTCGCCTTCGCTGAACGCCTTCAACGTGCCGCCGTGCATCTCCGCCAGCCGTCGCGCCAGCGCGAGACCGATGCCCAACCCGGGCTCCGCCGCGGCGCCCTGCCGCGCGATCCGGCTGAACATGTCGAAGACGCGCTCGAGCTGCTCGGCGAGGATGCCCGCGCCCGAATCGACGACGCGGAGCACCGCTGCGTCCGCGTCTCTTGCGAGCTCGACCCGGACGCTGCCGCCCGGAGGCGTGAACTTCGCCGCGTTGTGGAGCAGGTTGGTGACGATCTGCGCGATGCGAGTTTGATCGGCATAGGAGTCGAGGTGCTCGGGGAGCTCCAAAGACAGTGCCTGATTGCGTCGTTCGAACCAGGGCCGGACGCTGTCGATCGTCGACCGAATCACCGCGGCGAGATCCACGTGCTCCCGCTTCAGCTCGAGGAGGCCGCGGCTGATGCGCGAGACGTCGAGCAGATCGTCGATGAGGCGCACGATGTGATCGAGCTGGCGGTTCATCGCGCCGAGCGTGCGCGCGACGGGCGGCGGCGGATTGGACTCGAAACGGAGCAGCAGATCGAGCCCGGTGCGCAGCGGGGCGAGCGGGTTGCGCAGCTCGTGGGCGAGGACGGCGAGGAATTCGTCCTTCTGGTGGGCCGCGGCCCGAAGCGCGACTTCGGAGCGCTCGAGATCCGCGGTGCGCTCCCGCACGCGCTCTTCGAGCCGCTCGTTCAAACGCGCGAGCTTCTGGTTCACGTCGGCGAGCTCGCGCGTCTTGCGAAACAGGTCGGCGAAGACCGCCACTTTGTGCCGCAAGATCTGGGGGTTGACCGGCTTCGTCAGGTAGTCGACGCCGCCGGCTCCGTAGCCGGCGATGACGTCCTGGTCGTCGACCATGTACGCCGTCAAAAAGACGATCGGCGTTTCGCGGAATCGCTTGGTATTCTTGATGATTCGCGCGAGGTCGAAGCCGCTCACCCCCGGCATCTTGATGTCGAGGACGATGGCGGCGACGTCGTGGTCGAGGAGCAGACGCAAGGCGACATCCGCGTCCTCGGCGCGGAGCAGCCGGTAGCCCGGATCGGACAGAATGGCTTCCAGCGCGTCGAGGTTCCGCGGCTCGTCGTCGACGAGCAATATATCGACTGGCGATCGCATCTATTCGTCTGTCTACCGATAGAGCCACACCCGAAGCAGCGAAAGCAGCTGCTCGGTATTGACCGGTTTTGCAATATAATCCGAAGCTCCGGCCTCGAGGCACTTTTCCCGATCGCCCTTCATGGCCTTGGCCGTGAGCGCCAAGATCGGCAGCGTTCGGAACCCCGGATCTTTTCGGATTTCCCGCATCGTTTCGTATCCGTCCATCTCCGGCATCATGATGTCCATCAGGACCACACTGAGAGCCGGAGTGGTTTTGATGAGCTCGATGGCCTGGCGTCCGTTCGTCGCGCTCAGGACCTCCATGTCCTGATTTTCGAGGATCGTCGTCAGGGCGAAGATATTTCGCGCGTCGTCGTCGACCACCAGCACCTTGCGTCCGCGCAAGGTTTCCGTCGAGCCGTGCAAACGCTCGATCAGCTTGCGTTTGTCTTCGGGCAGCTCGGAGATGACTCGGTGGAGGAACAGCGACGTTTCGTCGAGCAGCCGTTCCGGAGATTGCACGTCCTTGAGAACGATGCTCTTCGCGACGGTTCGCAGACGAGCCTCTTCCTCGTCGCTGAGCTCCTTGCCCGTGAAGACCACGACAGGAATTTCGCGGAGCGCCGGCTCCGCCTGGAGCAGCTCGAGCAGCTCGAACCCGCTCATGTCCGGCAGCCGCAGGTCCACGACGCAGCAGTCGTAGGCCTGCGCCCGGAGCTTCTCCAGAGCGTCGCGACCGGTGCCCACGGCGTCGATCTCGATGTCGTCGTGGTGCAGCAGCTCGACGATGCTGAACCGCTCGCGATCGTCGTCTTCGATGACCAAGAGGCGCTTGGGGTGCGGCGCGACGTACGTCTTCAGCTTGTCGAACGCCGACTCGAGCTCGCCGGTGGTCGCGGGCTTCACCAGGTACGAGAACGCGCCGTGCGACAGCCCGTGCTGGCGCTCTTCCTCGACGGAGAGCATCTGCACGGGGATGTGACGGGTGCTCGGGTCGAGCTTCAGGTTGTTCAGCACCGTCCAGCCGAGCATGTCCGGCAAGAAGACGTCCAGCGTGATGGCCGTCGGACGGTACTCGCGGGCGAGCGCGAGCGCCTGCTGGCCGCGCGGCGCCACGATGCCCTTGAAGCCCTTGCCGCGCGCGATCCCGAGCAGGATGCGCGCGTAGTGCGGGTCGTCCTCGGCGATGAGCATCACGGGATCCGAGGTCGTGATGTCGTTGCGGTCGTCCTGGACGGCCTCTTCCGCCTTGGCGATGGTGAGGACCGGGACGGGGGCGTGCGCCGGCGCGCCTGCGGCAACCGTGTTGGACACGTCCCGCGCCGGCCCCGTGTACGTGAGCGGCAGGTACAGGGTGAAGGTGCTCCCCTCCCCCGGACGGCTGGTGAGGCGGATCTCGCCGCCGAGCAAGTTCGCGAGCTCGCGGCTGATGGCCAGGCCGAGGCCGGTGCCGCCGTACTTGCGGCTCGTGCCCGCGTCCGCCTGCTGGAACGCCTCGAAGATCAGCTTCTGCTTCTCCGGCGCGATGCCGATGCCGGTGTCGGTCACCATGAAAGCGACCGCCGTGCCCGCCGTCGAGAGCACGGGGTGATCCGGCGACCAGCCGGAGGTCACCTGCTGCACGCTCATGGAGACGTGGCCCTGCGCGGTGAACTTGAAGGCGTTCGACAGCAGGTTCTTGAGGATCTGCTGCAGGCGCTTCGAGTCGGTCATGAAGGTGCGCGGGAGCGTCGGATCGATCTGCACCATGAACGCGAGGCTCTTCGTCTCGGCGATGTGGTGGAAGGTCCGGTGCACGCTGTCGCGGAGCGACGCGAACGTGATGTCCTCCGGCTCCACCGTCACCGTGCCGGACTCGATCTTCGACAGATCGAGGATGTCGTTGATGAGCGTCAACAGATCCGTCCCGGCGGAGTGGATGTTCTTCGCGAACTCGATCTGCCGCAGCGTGAGGTTGCCGCCGACGTTCTCGGCGAGCTGCTGGCCGAGGATGAGGATGGAGTTGAGCGGCGTACGGAGCTCGTGCGACATGTTCGCCAAGAACTCCGATTTGTACTTGCTGGTGAGCGCGAGCTCGGCGGCCTTCTCCTCCAGGGCGCGCCGCGCCTGCTCCACTTCCTTGTTCTTGCGCTCGACCTCGGCGTTTTGATCGGCGAGCTGCTTCGCCTTCGACGCGAGCTCCTCGTTCGTGCGCTGGAGCTCGATCTGGCGCGTCTGCAGCTCGGCGGTCAGCTGCTGGGACTGCAAGAGCAGGTTCTCGGTGCGCATCGTGGCCTCGATGGTGTTCAGCACCACGCCGATGGATTGCGTCAGCTGATCGAGGAACGTCAGATGCGTGTTGGTGAAGCTGCGGAGCGCCGCGAGCTCGATGACCGCCATCGTCTCGCCCTCGAAGAGCACCGGCAGCACCAGGACGCTCTTCGGCGGCGCCGACCCGAGGCTCGAGTGGATCTGCGTGTAGTGCGGCGGGACGTCGTTCAGCAGGATGCGCTGCTTCTCGGCCGCCGCCTGCCCGACGAGCCCCACGCCGATGCGGATGCGCTCCGGCTGCTCGGTGGTCTGCGCGTAAGCCGAGAGCAGCCGCAGCATCTTCGGCTCCGCCGTCTCGCCGAGCTCGGCGGGCTCGCCGCGCTCCATCTGGTAGATGGCGCCCTGCTGCGCGTCGACCAGCGGTGACAGCTCCGAGAGCAGCATCTTGCCGACGGTCACGAGATCGCGCTGGCCCTGGAGCATGCTCGTGAACTTGGCGAGGTTCGTCTTGAGCCAGTCCTGCTCCTGGTTGCGGTCCGTGGTGGCCCGCAGGTTGTCGATCATCGTGTTGATGTTGTCCTTCAGCTCGGCCACCTCGCCGCGCGCTTCGACCTGGATCGATCGGGTCAGGTCGCCCTTGGTCACGGCCGTCGCGACCTCGGCGATCGCGCGGACCTGCGTCGTCAGGTTCGCCGCGAGGAGGTTCACGTTGCCGGTGAGGTCCTTCCACGTGCCGGCGGCGCCCGGGACGTTCGCTTGACCGCCGAGGCGTCCTTCCACGCCGACCTCGCGCGCGACGTTCGTCACCTGCTCCGCGAAAGTCGCGAGCGTGTCGGTCATGTTGTTGATCGTCTCGGCGAGCGCGGCGACTTCGCCCTTCGCCTCGACGGTGAGCTTCTGCCGCAGGTTGCCGTTCGCGACGGCGGTCACGACCTTCACGATGCCGCGCACCTGGTTCGTCAGGTTCGCGGCCATGACGTTCACCGAGTCGGTCAGGTCCTTCCAGGTGCCGGCCACGCCGGGGACGTCGGCCTGGCCGCCGAGCTTGCCTTCCGTGCCCACCTCGCGCGCCACGCGCGTCACCTCGCTGGCGAAGGCGCGCAGCTGATCGACCATCGTGTTGATCGTGTTCTTCAGCTCGAGGATCTCTCCCTTCACGTCCACCGTGATCTTCCGGGATAGATCGCCGCGCGCGACGGCGGTCGTCACCTCGGCGATGTTGCGCACCTGGGCCGTCAGGTTCGTGCCCATCGCGTTCACCGAATCCGTGAGATCTTTCCACGTCCCGGCGACGCCGGGCACGACGGCCTGCACGCCGAGCCGGCCTTCGGTGCCCACCTCGCGCGCCACGCGCGTCACCTCGCTGGCGAACGAGCGGAGCTGCTCGACCATCGTGTTGATGGCTTCCTTCAGCTGAAGGATCTCGCCGCGGACGTCGACGGTGATCTTGCGCGACAGATCGCCGTTGGCGACGGCGATGGTCACCTCGGCGATGTTGCGCACCTGGTTCGTCAGGTTCGACGCCATCGAGTTCACGTTGTCCGTCAGATCCTTCCACGTGCCGCCGACGCCGGGGACCTGGGCCTGGCCGCCGAGTTTGCCTTCCGTCCCCACCTCGCGCGCCACGCGGCTCACCTCCGACGCGAACGCGTTCAGCTGATCCACCATCGTGTTCAAGGTGTTCTTCAGCTCGAGGATCTCCCCCTTCACGTCCACCGTGATCTTCCGGGACAGATCGCCGCGCGCGATCGCGGTCGCGACGTCGGCGATGTTTCGGACTTGCCCGGTGAGGTTCGACGCCATGGAATTCACGTTGTCGGTCAGGTCCTTCCAGGTGCCGGCCACGCCGCGCACCAGCGCCTGGCCGCCGAGCTTGCCTTCGGTGCCGACCTCGCGCGCCACGCGCGTCACCTCTCCGGCAAAGGCGTTGAGCTGGTCCACCATCGTGTTGATGGTGTCCTTCAGCTCGAGGATTTCGCCGCGCACGTCGACGGTGATCTTCTTCGAGAGGTCGCCGTTAGCGACGGCCGTCGTCACCTCGGCGATGTTGCGCACCTGGTCGGTGAGGTTCGACGCCATCGAGTTGACGCTCTCGGTAAGGTCCTTCCACACGCCGGTGACACCGCCGACCTGGGCTGGGCCGCCGAGTTTGCCTTCCGTCCCCACCTCGCGCGCCAC
>DASZVB010000099.1:0-3838 GCA_035547195.1 Polyangiaceae bacterium | reverse complement strand
CGCGAGCTCTCGATCGGTTACCGCACGCCACGGCAGGTCATGGGTCTCGCGACCCGCGTGCTCGCCGAGCTCGATGATCGGCTCTCCGCCCCGCAGGCGATCCGCGACGGCAGTGAGGAGCCGTCGATCGTCGTCACCACCAACGTGCCCGCCGCGGCCGCGCAGGCGATCTCCTCGGCGCTCGACAAGCTCGAGGACGGCCGGCTCGCCGTGATCGCGCCGCTGCCCCTGCTCGAGGCGCTCCGTGCCGAAGCCGAGCGGCTCGCCCCCGGACGGGTCGGCGACCCGGCCACCGCGCCGGTCGCGGTGCTCGGCGCCCGCGACGCGAAGGGCCTCGAGTTCGACTCGGTCGTGCTCGTCGACCCCGGCGCGATCGTCGCCGCGTCCGAGCGCGGCCTCTCCGACGCCTACGTGGCCCTCACCCGAACCACCGACCGCCTCACGGTGGTCGCGGCCGAGCCGGCGCCGGCGTGGCTGGCGTAGCGCACCGCCCCTCAGGCACCTCGGGCACGAACCTGTCTAGCGACGCCTGTCGAATTGAATCGAAACCGAGCCATCTCAAGGGTGACGCTGAATTCGTCCGCAATCTCAGTCGGACCCATTCCTCGGCGCGCAGCCGAGAGCAGCAACGGCCGGGGGAGCACAAGCGTCGCTCCATAGGTCGTCGCTTGCTCCTCTTCGTCCGGACGACACGTTCGAAAGGTGACGCCTCCAACGTCTCGAACCTCGGCCAGTTGATGCGACAGGTCGAGATGAGCAATCTCATGAGCGATGTCGCTTGTCATGCGGCCGCTGCTGCGCAACGGGTTCGTCACTATGAAGCGGCGTACCCCGATCTCAAACGTCGCAGCGGAGAACGCGAACGCCTGCAGATTCTCAAGCTCTTCGAGGCGGGACCGATCAACCAGAGTCCCCGCGTCAACTATCTGCGCTCCCAGGCGTTCCGCGATGACCGCGAGATCGATTGGATCGTCGGGCTGAAGGCCGACCTCACGGCGCCACTCAACCGCCGCTTCCTCCGCGCGAGCCTTGAAGCCCCGAGGTAGCGTCACCGATCCGAGGCCATGACCCGCTCATGCAGAGCGTCGTGCATTGCTTTCAGCACATCTCCAAGCCGGGGGGCCACCCCTGGACGGAGTACTGCGCTCGCGCGCAGATGGCAAGCGACGAGGTCGTCGCCCGCCTCAACCCCTTCCGCCAAGCGCGAGTACAGCTGCCGCATGACGGTGCCGATGCTCGCGGATGCCGCCTCAGATAGCGCCGGATCGCCCTTGAGGTGAGCGATTGCCGCTTCGAGCGGAGGGACCTTTCGCTCGACGACCGGCGTGAAGAAGCGGCTGGGCGGTAGCCCCAACCACGCGCAAAGTTTGGTGAAGGTCACCAGATCTGGCTGGCTCCCCGATTCAACGCGGCCAAACGTGCTGAAGCTGACGCCCGCGTCGGCGGCAGCTTGTCTCAATGAGAGACGCCCGCGTCGCTCGCGTAGCAATTCGCCAAGCCCAGCAATGTCGAGCCGTTCGACGTCTCCTACACGGTGCTCGAACTGCGACACACCGGAAACGTACCGACCGTCGTGACGCTTTGGTGACACGGAGGAGTACCGTCGCAGAAGGACATCGTTGACGCTTTGCTCACACAGCACCCAAATCGGTGTCGGACCTGGGCACTACACATGGAGCCGACGAAGGGACGGGCTGACATGCCAGCTACGCCCGAAGAGTTCGCGCGCGGCGTCCTCGACGGCTATCGGGGCCTGAGCGACCTTGGTGAGAAGAGCCTTCTCGCCAGCGGATATGTCTCCCTCGCCAAGGCCCACGAGGCACGCTCGACAGGTCACCCGTCATTCGCCAATCTGCCCGTCGGCGCTACTTCACACTGCGATGCGGCCGTCGTCTTCTTCGACCTCACCAACTTCACCTCGCGTTCGTTCTGGGACCCTCCCGATTCGGTCGTACGACTCGCCCGCGCCGTCCTTACGCAGCTGATCGAGGTCGTGCACGACTTTGGCGGCCACGTGCTTGGGCTCCGCGGCGACGGCGTCTTCAGCTGCTTCGGCGGACCCGAATCTGTGACCTCGGCCGTCGACGTCGCGGGTGCCCTCGGTGCATGTGCCTGGGCGATGGACGCGGTGCAAGGCGCTCTTAACAACCTTCTGGCCCTCGACGGCCTCGAGCCTGTTCAGCTTCGAGCGGGAGCCGACTACGGGCGTCTCGACTTCTGCAATACCGGGGCTGGTGAAGTCAACGAAGTGAATGTGCTCGGATTCGCGGCGAACTTCGCGGCAAAGTGCGAGAAGACCGCTGCAAGTTGGGAAGTGGTCGTTGGAGAGGAACTCGCCCGTCGAGTCTCGAACCCGGCGCTCATCTCAGAGCACGCTGACAGCCCGAAGACGTACCAGCGGAACTACGAGCAGCGGATGTACCGGTTCTTCGACCTTCGCTGGCAATCGATCGTCCCACACGCGAACGGCGTTCGCGAAGACCTCAACGGCCATCCAATCAGTTCTGTTCGCCTGATCTGAGGGGCACGCATGACGCTTCCAAGCCTTCTCCGGCACGTCGGTGTTCACGTTCCTCGAGGCGTGACCGTCAGCGGCCGCGTCATCACCGGATCGCACGCTTCGGGTCTCACGCAGGTCGAGCCGCACATCTTTCACGGCGGCTCGGGCGACATGGAGTCGACTCTCACTGCGCCGCTGGCGCACTGGTGGACTGATCCCGAGGCACTCGCAGCAGATGTCGCACACATGGCGGAGGTGTTTCCCCAGTTTCTTGTCGCACCTACCGAGGACCTCCGCTACGTCGGAACGCTCGACACGGGCCGAGGGCGCTTCGAGATCGCGCTCGAGGCGCGTTCGCTCGGACGGGTTCCTCGCATCGTGCCCGTGCGTCCGCATAGCTTGGGGCGTCGCTCAGGTCGCGGGTTCACTCGTGCACCTCACCTCTTCGACAACGGCGACCTCTGCGTCGCGACCGACGAAGACTGGATCGCGAGCTCGCGCCGAAGCGCAACCGCGGTGGCATGGGCGGCCCACTGGCTCGCGGCGTACACGGACTGGCGGATCGGCGGTCCATGGCCTACGACGGGATTCCAGCCCCATGCACGATGACGCGCAGCGGGACTACGCAGACGCGCTCGCGGCTGTCACGCTCATCGCACCCATGGTCAACAACGCCGACACCAAGATCGGAATCCTTGGCGCTGCCGCGACGGTCCTAATTGGAGCTGAGGTTCGAGACCGTTCGCACGTTGCGAAAGTCATCCACCATGCCGCCAGCGGACGCGGCACCGTCGCGCTCGCATTGCTCGCGGTCAGTGGCGTCGCGCTCGCCGTGACCATGACATGCCTGCTGAACGCGCTGATGCCTCGGTTACCGAACGTCGACTTTAGCCGGTTCGCGTTTCCTTGCTTGGCCGAGCGCACTGTCGAGGAACTCCGGCAACTCGAAGGCGGCGACGTGATCCGGACCGAGGCCTGGATCGAGGCACATATGTTGTCGAGAATCCTGGTTAGGAAGTACGAGTCATTCCGCGGAGCCCTATTAGCTGCGACCGCCGCCGGGTTGACGTTCGGCGGATGGCTGGTGGTCGCACCGAGCGTGCGCTGACGCACTACGTACCAGCGCGCGTGCCCGGTTCCCGCGCATCCGGCTTCACCCGAGGGAACGACCGGGGAGCCCCCGGCCGTCCACCTCGTGTGGATCCTGCGTGGGCGAAGAGGGATTTGAACCCTCACGTCCTTACGGACACACGGACCTGAACCGTGCGCGTCTGCCATTCCGCCACTCGCCCGAGCAACAGGTCTAGAAGGCTATCAGCGGCACTCGGACGCCTACGA
>DASZVB010000098.1:0-3707 GCA_035547195.1 Polyangiaceae bacterium | reverse complement strand
AGCGCGCCGGCGGCGCCGTGCAGCCAGGTGATCGTGAGCAGCAGCGAGAACGCCGTGAAGACGGCGAAGCCGAGGTTGTACATCCGCACGCGTCCGTACATGTCGCCGAGCCGGCCGAGGCTCACGACGAGCACCGCGGTGACGACGAGGAAGCCGAGAATCATCCAGAGCAGGTAGCTCGTGTTCCCCGGCTGCAGCGGGTCGAGATGGATGCCGCGGAAGATGTCGGGCAGCGCGATCAGGATGATCGACTGGTTGATCGTCACCATCAGCACGCCGAGGGTCGTGTTGGAGAGCGCGACCCACTTGTATTCGAGTCCCCGTTCCGGCCCCGGCAAAGCCGGGGCCTGCGCTCCTTGTGCGGCTCCGTCGAGCCTACGCCGCATGTGCCTCACGCCGCTTCGATGTCGAGGAACTCGCTGTCGAGCGGCTCCGGGATGGCCTGCGCGGCCTCGGCGTGGTCGAGCAGGCGGTGGCCGCTCGCGAGCACGCCGATCGCCGCCGCGATCGCGGCGGCGCCGAAATAGAACGGCAGGTGGTCGCCGCGCGAGGCGGCGATCTTCCCGGCCGCCCACGGCGCGATCCCGCCGCCGATGAAGCGGATGAAGCCGTACGAGGCGGAGGCGATCGGCCGGTCGACGGGCGCCACGGTCATCACGGCCTGCGTGGTGATCGTGTTGTTCGTGCCGATGAAGATGCCGCTCAGGATCACCGCGACGATCAGCACCGTCCTCGAGTGGATGAAGACGCCGATCACCGCCACGTCGACGGCGAAGAGCGCGAGGTTCACGTAGAGCGCTTTCGCGATTCCCAGGCGGCGCTGGATCGCCGGCGCGCCGAAGATCGCAAAGAGGCCGACGAGGACGCCCCAGCCGGTGAACACGTAGCCGAGCTGGTGCGTGCCGAGGTGCATCGGGAACGGCGCGTAGCCGAGCACGGTGAAGAAGCCCCAGTTGTAGAGAAGCGCGGTCAGCCCCATCGTCAGGAGGCCGCGGTGGCGCAGCGCCTTCAGCGGGTCGACGAGGGAGGTCTTCTGCGGCGGTCGCGGCACGTCCTCGACGAAGAGCACCGTCGCGGCGAGCGCGATCCCCATCAGCACGGTGACGCCGAAGAACGGACCGCGCCAGCTGATGCCGCCGAGCTCGCCGCCGAGGAGCGGGCCGAGCGCGATGCCGATGCCGAGCGCGGTCTCGTAGAGGATGATCGCACCGGCGAAGCCGCCGCTCGCCGAGGAGACGATCACGGCAAGCGAGGTGGCGATGAAGAGCGCGTTTCCGAGCCCCCAGCCGGCGCGGAAGCCGACGATGCCGCCGATCGAATGAGAAGCGCCCGCGAGGGCGCTGAAGACGACGATCAGGACGAGGCCCGCGATCAGCGTGCGTTTCGCGCCGATGCGGCTCGAGACGAAGCCGGTGACGAGCATCGCGACGGCCGTGATCACGAGGTAGCTCGTGAAGAGGAGCTCGACCTGGCTCGGCGTCGCATTCAGCTTGGTCGCGAGCGCCGGCAGGATCGGGTCGACGAGCCCGATCCCCATGAAGGAGACGACGCAGGCGAAGGCGACCGCGAAGACGGCCTTCGGCTGGCGGAACGGATTCTGGGCGGAGGAGTGGCTCATCGGCTTCTACTTGACGTAAACGTCAACTTTATAGCGTACATTCCCGCGAAGGCGAGGAGACCCGCGACGACGTCCGTGGGCACGTGGTCGCCGAGCGCGACCAGGGCGAACGGCACCGAGAGCGCCCAGGCGTAGGCGAGCCGGCCGCGCCGCCCGAGCGCGGCGAGCGCGTACGCGACGACCAGCGCGCGCATCGTGTGCCCGCTCGGAAGGGAGTGGTCGAATCCGGTGACGTGGCGGCCGTGTGCGTACAGGGCGGGCCGCTCGACGAGGAGCTTCCCGGCGAGCTCGACGGCGTTCGCGGCGACCCACAGGGCGGCAGGCCCCGCAGCCCGCAGCCGCCACGCGGCGTAGCCCGCGACGAGCGCCGACGGCAGCAGCGACGCCGGGTAGGTCCAGAGCGCGACGAGCGTCCCACCGAGCGTCCACCGCGTCTCCGGCACGACGAGCGTCGAGATCTCGACGAACGGGTGGCTCTCCCCCTGCAGCCACGGCATCCAGTGGGAGACGGCGTACTGGTCGGCGCCGTGGAACGTGCCCGCGGCGACGAGCGCCGCGAGCGCGACGAAGAGAAGTGACGCGATGACGGCGAGACGAATCGGTGCGCTCACTCGGCGACCGACTACGCGCAAAGAAAAACCCCGTCAGTGCGAACCCGAGGGATCGGACGACGGGGAGGAGTGGTCGGACAGTAGCTCATCTTGACAGCCTGTCAATGACGCCGACGGACGTCTCGTTACAGTTGTCACGATGAACGTCGCGGTCTATATCGACTGGCAGAACGTCTACAACGGCGCCCGGCGTGCGTTCGGACTGACGAACGCCTCTACCGAAGAGGGCCAGGTCAGCCCGTTGCGAGTCGCCCAGCTCCTCGCGGCCGGCAACGGGCGCGGGATCAGAGGAATGCTCGTCCGCGTCGAGATCCATCGGGGTCTGCCGAGCGCGTCGAAAGATCCCGTCGGCAATGGCGCCAATCGTCGACAGTCTGCTGCGTGGATGCGCGACGCGCCCGATCTGGTCATACCGCGTCTCCGTCCCTTGCGTTACCCACCCAGCTACCCGGCCGATCCTCCGGAGGAGAAGGGAATCGACGTGCAGCTCGCGCTCGCAGTGGTCGAGCATGTCATGGCCACTCCGCCGCTTTGCGATGTCGCCGTTGTTTTTTCGCATGACACGGACCTCATACCCGTCGTTCAGACGATCAGCCGGCTACGGACCGTCGGCTCGATCGAGACAGCATCCTGGACCAGCGGGTCGTACTCGGCGCGGCTCAGATTGCCCGGGTTGCGTGTCTTCAACCACGAACTCGACCGCGCCGTGTACGACCAGGTCCGTGACCCGACGAACTACGCGCGCAAGAGGTGATTCGGTTTATGCGGGGAGCCAGCGGCCGGTTTCGGGACACCGGTTCCGCGCCCAGGTGCCCTTCGGCTCGCCGCGGCGGCGCGCCTTGAAACCGGCTGCGCGGATGGCCGCGTTCCAGCTCCCGAACACGCGCTGCACCGTGTGCCGGCACGGGTGCTCGCTACCGGCCGTCTCCCACTCCGCGACCGTCGGCGTCTTCAGGTTGCGCCGATGCCAGAGGTCGATCGCGTAGACGATCGTCTCACGATCCCAACGAAATCCGTCGCGGGGCCCACTTCTCATGACGTCACTGTCTCCATTAGGCGTCGTAGGTTGGTTGCGTGGTGCACGACGTCGCCGACGACGGCGACGGCGGGTGAGCGAAGCCCGCGGGCGGCTGCGGCGATCGTGCCGAGCGTCGCGACGCGGACCTCCGCGCCGGGCAGCGAGACCCGCGAGACGACGGCTGCGCCTTCGTCCACGGAGCGTCCGGCGAGGATGAGGCCGTCGGCGATGTGCTCGAGCCGACGGAGTCCCATGAAGATCACGAGCGTGCCCGGCGTCGCCGCCAGGCGCGAGTAGTCGAGGTCGCTCCTGTCCGCGCTCGTCCCGGTGAGGACGGTCACCTGCTGCGCGACGTCGCGGGAGGTGAGCGGGATGCCTGCGAGCCCCGGCAGCGCGGTCAGCGTCGAGACGCCCGGCACGACCTCGTACGGCACGCCGGCCGCGGCGAGCGCCTCGACCT
>DASZVB010000097.1:0-24121 GCA_035547195.1 Polyangiaceae bacterium | reverse complement strand
GACGTTGTCAGCGAGGCGCAGGACGGACGCGCCCCGAGGTCGGATGAGGCGAGCAGCTTTCGAGAGCCACTCGAAGCGCAGGGTGGCGATGGTTTGCAGGCGGAATATGGCGGTCCGTTTTGGTGTCTTTGGTCGGTCGGTGGGCGTGGTGACGATCTGGAAGCTGACGGCGGTGTTGTGCGCGAGGACGTTGAGCTTCTGCCACGCGGTGTTGGCTCTGTAGTTGAGTGTCGGTACTGCGGCGAAAGCGTAGCCGCTCTTGAGCTCGCCGATGGTTTTCTCTTGGACGCCTCGACCAGCTTGAAAGGCCCAGAGCGCTCGCAGACCGAGCGTCTTGTTGGTGGCGACGACGGAGTACTCCCAGTAACCGTCATCGGGATGGAACAAGTCCAGCTGCCACGCCTTCACGGGTTTGCGGGTGACGCGCTTGCGGAAGATCGCAATGCGCTCGACCCGGCCCCACTGCGCAATGGACAGCGTCGCGAAAGTGCCCTGCAACCCAACCTTCCGATCGATCCATTTCCACTCTCGCTCTGACTTGGCTTTGACGATCTGGCGAATGTTTAGCCACGGCCACATCCCCACCTTGATCGTGTATTCAAGGCCGAGGCGGTCCGCGGTCCGCAGGAAATTCCGCTTGAAAAACGCTGAATCGGCTCGCACCTCGATGACGCCTTCGAGTCCAAGCTCGTTCCGAGCGCGCCGGACGGTGTTGCGCAGAAACACGTCGCTGCGGTGCGAGTCGTTGACGTTACCGCTCCGGTTTTGATGCCCGATGATGTGGCTGGTCTGCGCGAGCGTGGCAACGATCGGGTAGTAGCTTGGATTTTTCCGATGCCCCGGGTTGTACCCGTGCTCTGCACGCTCCACTCGCTGCCCGGTAGTGATCACGCTGCCATCAATGTCGATGGTCCACCGTCGCGAGTCGACTTCATCCAGCGCCGCTCGGGCAACCAGCACTGCAAGCCGATCGAGCTCCGGCCACGTCCGAAACGAAAACCGTGCCAGAGCACGACCGAGCGACCTTTCGGTCGGTGCTCTCGACAACCCCGCGAAGCGAAGAACCATCGGATCCTCACGAAGAAAGCTCAGGTGATGCAGCCGCTTTCCACCGACCAGCAGCATCGCCACCACCGTCAGGATCGTCCGGCGCGGCGAAAAATCGCCCCCTACCGCTGCTCGCTTTTCGAGCTCGCCGAGTGCCGCATGAAACCCCACCCGCCGCAGAAATCGTCGAATCAGCTCCAGCCCAGCGAACGAGGTGAGCCGCTCGCGACCAAACTCGATCCGCAGAACCCCCTTGATTCGCGCCCCGAATCCGCGTTTTCCTATCCGCACTGGAAGTTGCCTTTCATTCGTGTGCGTTTTGTCTTTGGTGATTCAAGACAAACACGAACGAATCGGTGATTTCCAGTCTTTTTGGCGACCCGTCAGCACCGGACGGATCGTCACATCAGGGTATACGTACCACCGATCTGCATCGGTACCCCCCTCGAGAAGCTCTCGCACCGCAGGCGCACGATCGCGCCGCCGCCGTCGTCCGCCATGGGTCACGCCTTGCGCGCCGTCGCCGTTCCGATGACCAGCGAGAGCTCGAAATCGCGCCCCGACCAGTATTTGCCGATGGCGTCGTTGACGTACGCGAGCGGCTCGGTGAAATCCGTCGGCCCCATGTACGCCTCCTGCTCCGGCAACACCATCAGCCGCGTCGCGGGGTCTTCGGTGAAGGCGCGACCCCCTGGAAACGACAAAGTGACTTGCCGCACGTCGACGTCGACGTCCTCGAAGCCGTAGGCCTCGAACTCCTCCGCGAGCGACTCGATCGTCGGACGGTTCACGGCGGCCATTTCCACGGCCTGCCCGAGCTCTCCCAGATCGTTCTTCAGCGCGTATTCCCGGAACAGATCCGAGAGCTCCTGGAACGATCCGCGCAGCGGCAGCGAGACGAGCGCCTGCCCTTCGGAATACAGGAGCCGGTGCATCTCGCGAAAGAGTCCGTCGCGGGAGCTCGCCGCCGGGTGCAACGAGACCGCGTGCGAGAAAGCCTCCGAGGGCAGCTCGGTCGCGGACGTCGGCGCGACGTGATATTGCAGCCGCGCGCGCCGCAGCGTCGCCGCCTTGTTGCGCGCGAGCGAGATGGCCGAGTCGGAAGGGTCGACGCCCACGACGGAGCACGCCTCGCCGAGCGCGAGGAGCTCGCGATCCGGGTATCCGGTCCGGCAACCGACGTGCGCGATGCGCGCTTCCGGTCCGACGAGCATCACCGCGAGCGCCGCGTCGGCGAACGCTTTCAGGTAGACGGGGACCACGAAGGTCTCCAGGATGGCCGCCTCGGCGGGAGTCAGCGACTGTTCCGACATCCGGACACCGCACTATAAGCTACTGGGCCAGATCGAGATGCCTGCCGTGGGTGGATCCAGAACGCCGCTCGTCGCGGCCGCCGTGATCGCGGCCGCCGCAGCGGCCATCGCCGCGCTCGCGGGGCGTCCGCCCCGCATCTCGTTCGCCCGAGCGCCCGCTTCTTCGGCGACCGCCGCGGCGCTTGCACCGAGTCTATGCCCGCCGGGCAGCCTCCCCGACAACGGCGTTTGCATTCCGGTCCCGCCTCCGGAGCACGCGACGCCCCACGTCGAGTCGTCGGAGCGGATCCCGCGCCGTCCGGATCGCCCGCCCGAGTACGCGCGATATGCCTTGCCGGTCGAGCGGGTGTCGTCCTTCGCCGAGCTCGGGGATCGGGTGGCGCCCGACGGCGGCGCGCTGCCGTCCGGCGTGGCGCTTCGAACGGACCCCGGTACGCCGGTCACCGCGCTGGCGCTCGAGGGCCAAGCGGGTCCGGCCCACGTCGCGTATGCGGGACCGCTCTGGGGGCCCACCGTCATCACGCTCCACACCGTCCGTGAGCGCGGCGTGTCTCGTGAATACGTCGTCGCGCTCGCCGGCCTCGGGAGTCTGCGTCCGCGCCCGCCCGGCGAGGACGTCGCCGCGGGCGCCGAGCTCGGCAAGACCTCCGCTTCGGAGCTCATCGTCGAAACGCGGTTGCTCCGCCCCGGCATCGACGCGCGCCCGCTCTCTGCCGCGGCGCTGCTCTCCGAAGCGAACAGCGTGCCCACGGATCCGCGCAACGTCCTTTCATTGCGTTAGAGCGACGCGCGAGCCCTACGGAACCAGCTTGTAGCCGTATCCGTAGACGGTCAGGATGTGCTTCGGCTTCTCCGGCTGCTTCTCGATCTTCTTCCTCAGCTTCACGACGAAGTTGTCGATGGTGCGGTTCGTCGGAGACGCTTCGATTCCCCAGATCTTGTTCAGGATCTCCTCGCGGCTGACGGGCTGCCCGACGCGTTCGTGCAAGAGCCGCAACAGCTCCACTTCGTAGAACGACAGCTGCTCGGTCTGCTTGCCGCGCGTGAGCGCGTGGGAGCTGACGTTGATGGTGGCACTTCCGACCTTGAACGTCGTCGCCGTTTCGGTGGGCCGGTTCGCTCGGCGAAACAGCGCGCGGAGACGCGCCACGAGCTCGCCCGGGCTGAAGGGCTTGGTGACGTAATCGTCCGCTCCGGCGTCGAGACCGCGGATCTTGTCGGCCTCCTGACTGCGCGCCGTGAGCATGATGATGGGCACGAACGCGTCGTGACGCCGGATCTCTTCGCAGACCTGATAGCCGTTCACGTCGGGCAGCATCAGATCGAGCAGGACGGCGTTGGGCTTCTCGTGGCGCGCCAGCGCGACGCCCTGCTTGCCGTTGCCGGCGCTGACGACGCGGAACCCCTCGAATTCGAGGGCATCCGCGATACCGAGAGCCATCGCCGGCTCGTCCTCGATGACGAGAATCGTCTTCTTGGGCTCCACGGAGCGGCCACTTTAACTCGAGAGCCCGGCTCGTCGCGAGCAGACCGCAATGCTAGGTTTCGGCGCGATGGCCCAGCCCGCCTTGCCAGACCCCGCGCCTGCCGCGGACCACGACAACGTCGTCGTTTTGCGCGGTCTTACGTGGGCCGACTATGAGCGGATCTTGACGATTCGCGGCGACGCTCCCGTGCCGCGCCTCGCGTTCTTGCAAGGAGCGTTGGAGCTCATGACCCCGTCGAAAGCGCACGAGTCCAGAAAGTCGATCATCGGGTGCCTCGTGGAAGCCTGGTGTTTCGAGAACGACGTCGACATCAGTCCGTTCGGCTCCTGGACTCTCAAGGACCCTGGCGTGGAGCGAGGCGTCGAACCCGACGAGTGCTACATCGTCGGCGACCGTGACGCCGAGCGGCCGGACCTGGCCATCGAAGTGATTCACACCTCGGGCGGCATCGACAAACTCGATGCCTACCGGCTACTCGGGGTGCGCGAGCTCTGGTTTCACGAGGGCGGCACCTTCCAGCTGTTCGCGCTGCGCGGCGACCGCTACGACGTCGTCACGGCCAGCGAAGTCCTCCCGGGTATCGATCTCGAGCTGCTCGGGTCGTTCTTGCCGGTGCGGCCGATGACGCGGGCCGTGCGCGCTTTCCGTCAGGCTTTGCGGGAACGCTCGCGGGCGTGAGACCGGAGCACGTCGCGAAGGAATATCGCGACGTGCCTCGGTCAGCGCTCAGTAGCGCGTCCTCACATTCCGCCGGCACCGCCGGTCGCGTCGGAGACCGTGGCCCCGAAGCAGGCGATGAGCACCGTCGCGTCGTGTGCCGGTGTGTTGTTCATCGGATCCACGAAGCGGATGATGCGTCGCTGGGTAGGCGGGCACTTATCGACGAGCGTCGGATCGTCGTTGGGGTTGGCAGCGGGATCGACGTAGCACCAACCCGTTTCCGTGGGCGACTGGTTCTTGTGGCAGTCGTCGCCCGTGGCTTCTTCGATCTCGCAGAGATTCAGGCTGTTGCACGCCGGCTTGCCGGGCGCGTCGCAGACCTTCGTCTCTTGCAACCGCGTGATCACCGGCTGGATGACCGCCGCAGGCGCCGGGATGCGACCCGGCGTGCCGAGGCAAGCCGACGGACGCACCTCTACGACGCTGCACGGAACCGTCTTCGTGACCGGGTCCACCGTCAGCGTGCGCGGCAAGCACTTGCCGGTGAGGGCTTCCTTCAAACGGTCGACGATGGCGTCGACCGCGGGGCGGTAGCCGTAATCTTGCCGGGTGCTGTCGGATAGGTTCTTCGCGCAGATCGACGCGACGATGCCGTTGGCGCCGAAGTCCTTCAGCACCTGCAGCTCTCGTATGCCGGGGTAGCCCTTCGCCGCCCATTGCGTCGCGGAGTAGTTGCCGGCCTGATCCTCGCACAGAGGGTTCTTGTCCGTCTCCGTACCCGGCTTGCAATCGCAGCCCGGCTGCGGCGTCTGCATCAGCAAAGTGGCACAGTCGCGCGTCGCCGGCAGCGGGAAGATGCAGGCGTATTGCAGGTCGGTTCCGTCCGAGTTCACCCACTCGTGGCCGTTCACCGGATTCGCATTGCGCGGCGAATCGGGCGGAGCCAGCGCCACGGGCGGGTTCTCACCGTCCATACCACCGCGGGGATCCCTCGCCTCGACCATCAAGTTATCGGTTGGATTGATGGGGGGATTGCCCGTCGTGGTGCCGTCGTCTCCGAGGATGACCGCCCAGGTTTGGTCGGTCATCATCTGCGCCGCAGTGCGGAAGTGGAGCTCGGTCGTAGGGTACATCGTGCCATCGGGTTTCGTCTGCGTCTGCAGGTCCTGGTAAGGGACACCGACGATGCCCGCGACGAAGATGAGTGACGTATCCCGGGGAATGGCCGAGCTGCCGTTGGCGCCGACGAAGAGCGGGTTGTCGAAGAGGTCCGGCTTCTTGTCGCCGTCGAGATCCTTGCAGGTGCTGACGTCCGGCGCGAGATCCGGGCGCGACGTGCAGATCTGCGGCTGGCTGAAGGCGTTCACGTAGCGCGCGGTCGGGTACAGGAAGTCGTACCCGAAGCGCTGCTTCTGGTGCCAGCAGCGGAGGTTGATCGGATCGTCGTGCAGCGTCAGGTTCGCCGCGCTCCCCTGACACGACGGATCGGCAGTGCAGCCAGTGGGCGGCGCAGAACCGCAGAAATAGCAGCACTTGTCATTCGGGTTCGTCGCGCAAATAGCCGAGCCATGCGGCAGGATGGTGCCTGATTGGGCGGCGTAATAGTTCTGACCGGATTCCTGGATCGAGCAATCGTTCTCGTCCGTCATGAAGATGATCGCGACGAGGGAGTCGGGGCGCAGGAACGCCGCGCGCTGCGCGAGGAGGTTCGTATCCTTTCCGGTCGGTACCGCGCATTGCTCGTTCGGGGCGCCCGGGCAGGCCGCGACGGTGATCTGCTGGTACGGGTTCGGATCGATCAGGAAGCGGTAGATCGCCTCGAGCTGTGACTCGAGACCACAACCCTGCTCGCCCACCTCGGTCACCATCGCCTTGAACGTCGTCGTGAAGGAGTCCAGCGTCTCCGTCATGTTCGTGTCGGGGTTCCAATCCAGGAATCCCTCTTTATCCGCTGGAAAGCCGCCCGCCGGATTCATGTATCGAGGGCGGACACCGATGAGGTAGCCGTGGTCGTTCTGCTCCTGCAGGACGGGATCCGCATCGTTGCCGGCACAGAGCGGCGCGCCGTGGCTGCCGATGCTCGACGTGACGATGCCGACGTGGATGTTGCGGATGGGTTGGAACTCGCGAATGAGATTCCCGGAGCACTCCGTCGTGGGGTTCGGAGCGGGCGTCCCTGGCGTGCCGTCCGCCGGATCGACGCAGTTCGGGTTCACCAGGCGCTGCACCAGATCCGGCACTGCCGCCTGCAGCACCTGCTGCTTGTCGGCCATCGAGATCGAGTTGTCGATCATGAAGAGCAGGTCGATCTTGTCGACCGACTTCTGCGTGATCTGATCGACGAAGATGTTCGTCGTCTTCGGGCGGCAGTCCACGTCGCAGAGCGGGCGGTTCAAGCAGGCAACCGCGCCGAAGCCCGCGGCCACGACGCTGATCAGCGCGGCCAACACGACCCGGAATCGCCGCATGGGGCTGCCGGACGGCTTGCTGCCAGGATGAGTCGAATGCATCACACAGGCTCCTTCAGGGGGGAAATTGCGCGAATGTCAATGGTCGCAGGCAAGCCCCGAGCGCGCGCCCTTCTACACGCAAGAGCGCTTGAAAAGCACCCTAAATGCCCGAGATGACCATTGTCAATCGCGGGTGGCATGCCTTTCGCTGGGATTTGCTCGGGCTTCATCATTCTTAAGTGACTGCACGGGTGAGAGCGACGCCGTGCAGCAGCGATGTGCAGTGCGTGACGAGCAAGTGGCATGCCCTCGAGAATGCGCGCACGAACATGCACGCTCGCCCAATAGAACCGGCAACTCCGTTGGCGTTACCGCGCCTCTCCGCCAACTAAGTCGCCCGCCAACGCGACCGCATCCCTCTCGACGCTTCGATGGACCACCGGGCGGCCGTTGCGGGATTCGACCGAAAGCGTCAGACTGCGAACCCAACCGAACCCGCCGTCGACCGCTTCGGCGCTGGTTAACCTGGTTCCATCGATTGTTGCGGCTCCGAAGGCAATGGGTCGCTGAAGGAAGTTTCGAGGCTTGGCTCTTGGCCAGCGCAAAACGAAGGATGCTCCGGTGCCGGCCATCGGAGGGACGATTCTCCGAACTTTGGGCTTGACGGCGCGGGCAATCGCCTTCCGAGGAGAAAAGCAATAGTACTCCTGGATTCGGCGGCGGAGCGGCAACCCGAGAGCATTTAGCCGCGAAGCGGGCGCTCGCGAGCATCACGAGCACGCCGCCTTCGCCGCGGATTGACGCCAACGACGACCTTCACGATTTGCGCGCGACGATGAAAACCGTAACGCACGTCACCCGATCCGTGCACACCGAGGACGCCAAACGCCCGACGGAATCATTTCGTATCTGTCCGGCAAACCGCGTCTGACAGACGCGCCCGAGCCGTTTAGAACGGTCGTACGCTCAACCTGCTCGTGCATGCTGCTCGAAAGGCCATCGAGTGTGTGGCCGCTCTCGTGGACACCGCCTCGCTCACGTCGGCCGCAAGCAAGGACGTCGCGCGCGCTACATCGGCGTGCGCAGGAATCTGTCCGACCTCCGTCGTGCCGCCACCGTCGTCAATCTGGAGACCATTCATCGGATCGCGAATGCGGCCTGATTTCTGCCACCTCTAAAGCGTTTGTCCCTCTAGACACTCGTCGTCCTTGAGCGTCCGTCCTTGCACGCAGTCGTGTTGGCCGAACGTCAGCGCGTCTGCGACGCGCGAGAAAGAACGGACCCCCCGTTGCGTGCGCCACGTCGACCATGTCTCTTCAAGGATTGATGTCACCAACAATACAACAATACGGTGAGATGATAGCTCTGGAACCGGTGCGCCCATCCCAGCTCCTGATCATGCCCGCTCGACCGATTCAACTGCGTACCGCCGTAAGTCCGCGCCCGAGGACGTTCGAGGCCTGGCTATGGACTTCGACAATTGCGCCTTGCGTCTCGCAAGGGTACGGCCCGAGACCGCAGTGGATGGCGGCAGACGCTGGTTGAAGACGAGAACTCGGGCGAGCAAGGCCTCCCGAGCTCCCGACGAACGTCGATGCTCAGTCTGGGATCGTTGTGATCAATTGAAACGGCGTTTCGGGACGAACGTGCGTCATCAAGCCGCGCTGCAAAGTTCGCCAGCGAGCTTCGGATGGGTGCGCCATGTAATCGAGTATCGAAGGAGACAAGGTCGCAGCCTGTGTCGTCGCGTTGATGGCGCGGGCTAACCACCGTTCTCGTCGACTCAGCCACGATGCGACCAGCTCTCGAGTTTCCACTTCGCGGTACTCGCCATCGCGCGCCAGCATCCGGGCTCGTGTCTCTTCGTCGACGGCAGCATCGAGCCGTCGAAACAAATCCTTCACTCGATGTTGTTGCCGTATCATGCGCGCGTACGGCCAGCGAAAACGAATTTGCTCGCACAGAACCCGCATCTCCCAAATTCGATCGCGCCGTAGCCACCATCGCATAACGTCCCTCATATCGACACCCGCCGCCGTAAGGTCCGAAAATGTGTCGAAAAGCTCGCGGTACTCGTGGCAAAAGGATCCTATGTAGTCCCCTGGCTCGGAAGCAGAAAGACGACCGATCGTCGATGCGACGTATGCTCTGTACGGAATGCGGTTATCTTCCGCGTCGTAGAAGAAATCGAAGGTATGCGGTGCCCCCTCCTCCATGAGCACGGTCACGAACGGGTGACCTTGCCAGGCAAGGTCTTTTCGCAACGTTTCATGCAAGAGCACACCTCCGACAGCCGCGAACTCAAACGTTGACTCCGGGGCCACGATTTTTCGAAGCGCGCGCAAGAACAGGACCGTCGTGCCCGCGTTGCAGGAAGCATCGACGAATAAATTGCGCGAATTCAAGAGTGTCCTTGCGCGACTTTCCGTCATCAAGGCGTTCAACACGGGTGTGAACGGAAATTCCAACTCCCGTAGGCGCAAATAGGCGTCCTCCAAAAATGACGCCAATATGTCGTGCAGAATCCGGGCTTCTTCGAGCCGTTCGATCGTAGAGCGCCCGGTGTTCGCTTCGTAGCGGCATTCTATCTTCTCGATGAGAGCCAGCGGAAGATCCGCGAGCACACTCGCGACCGTGTTACCGAGCAGGTCTGCCGATTCGTCGAGCAGGCGCGGCTGCAACGTATATAGTATCGCGCGACAATATATCACGAACTGCTCGAAATCAGCGTTCGTAGCCAACGCTCCGATCCGTGCGATCAACGCACCGAGGCTCAAACGAGAGAAGGCGTCCTCGGGCCTTCCGCCGATCGCCTCGGCAAGCGCCAGACGATCGGACGGTTGTATTGTTGCAAGTGCGTCAATCGCGAGTCGACAAACAGCTGGTGAAACGGGACCTTCACGTTCGTGCACATCCAGCAGATTGAGAAGCTGGCGGGCAACACTTCCCGGCGCAATGTGCTCCGCGGCATCTATGGTGTCACTGGCGGTGCTCTTGCGCGCCGAAATCTTGAGCGCGACAGGCTCCGGTACGGCCTCCGGTAGCACATGGTTCTGCTGAAACAGGGGGACCATCCGTTGTAAAATTGGCAAGAGGCATTCGGCATCCTTTCCCACGAGCACGATTCGATACCCGTCCTTGATGAAAGGAAGGGTGCGAAGGATTGAAAACGCGAGTTCTTCGGGCAGCAAAGGAGCGCGAACGCGTTCGGAAAAACATTCCGCGAAGGGAGTATCGGGACGGGCGATGTGTTCGTCCCAAAGCCAGCGTTGAACCCAATCCCAGTGCCCGTCGAAACCAGACCAGTGCCCGAACCCCTGATCCAACGCGCTGTCTCGCCCCAGGCACTCCGCCACGCAGCCGACGGACTCGCCAGCTCGTAGCGCGGCTGTCGCGGCAGCGAGACGATCGTCGACTACATCCGCCTCGAGCGCCGTTTCGAGGTACCGCAGCAATTTCAGTAAAAAAGAGCACTCCAAGCGCGACAACTTCGAACCAGTCAACTCGGACGTTAAGCTCTGAACGACCGCCGAGTCCCCTTCTGCTAGAGCAGCGAAGAATTGAGCCGAGACCTCGCGCATACGATCCAAGACGAGCAGAGTGCTGGAAGGCCCATCATCGCTCAGTGCAAAGTGCAGGACTCGTGAATCGCGCGCTCTTATGCGTCCCACGTTGACGCAAGTATTCGCGGCCCCAACGAAGTCCACATCGTTCCCATGGATTTCGAGCTCGGGCAAACTGTAAAAACTATCCCCAATTGCAACCGCACGACATTCCCTTCCCGTTCGACGATAATACTCGACCGCGTGTTGCTTGCCGAAGCCGGTCGGCAATATGTGCAAACAGTTATGTGCTGCTTGAATGCACCGCAATGCGACACCGTAGCGATTCAGTGCTTGACGGATTAGCCAAGTCCCGCACCCGTTGACCAAAATCGTGAGCTGAACGTCTCGGTCGAGTATCTGGACACGCGGAAACCGGCTGAGATCGACTCGAACCCGATTCATCAACGCACGGTGCTCATGTGTAGCCCAAGAGTGCACGAGTTTCAGCGCGGGTCCCTCCGCCGCGATACGATAGACGTGTGTTGCCGAACTCGGAAATAGGTGCAATAGACCGAGTGCCTCGTCTTCGAGCTGCGCGAACGAAGGCTCCGTTAGCATCGCAGACATTTCAGCCTTGTCTCGGGCCGTCACGAGCCCAACCTGTTTGCCGGACTCGAGAAGCTTGCGAATGGCGACCAGGCACTCGGAACGGAAGGCCCCGGTGTCGGTGGTGAGCGTTCCATCGACATCGAAGAGAAAGACGTCGAACGAGTCAAGAGCGGACTCTTGTCGCATCGACGGACCCGCCTCGACGGTCATGTTGCTCCAGATACCGGGCGCGCGGTTTCGTCGTCTTCCTGGGATCGCGCGGGACCTGCTTGTGTCCAACCTCGCAGCCTGCCGTTCACGTACAGGTTTCGCAGTTCCGCGCGTCTCGGCTTCCCGCTGCTCGTACGGGGCAGCTGTCCCGGTAGCACGAAGACGACGTCATCCGGGGTCACACCGCACCGTCGCCCAACGGCAAGTCTGGCCTTCAGGCTCGCGGAATCAGAGTCCACCTCGGCTCCTCGCCCCACCTCCGCTACGAGAACCAGTCGTTCGCTGCCGGTCGTGTCGTCTGGCACTCCGATAGCAGCCACGCGACCGAGCCTGATGTCACATTCCTTCGAGACTGCGTCCTCGATGTCCATAGGATCTACGACACGCCCTCGCAGCTTGATGATATCCTTCATTCGCCCGACGAAGAACAATTCGCCGTCCGCCATGTAGCCGCGATCTCCCGTCTTCAGCCAGCCGTCGCTAGTGAGAGCTCGCGTCGTAGATACCGGGTCGTTGTGATAGCCTTCCATGACCGATGGCCCGCTGACTTCGATCTCGCCGACGCATCGCTCTCCGAGGTCATCCCCCATCTCCCCGACGATTCGAACACGCTGTCCCTCGATGGGGCGTCCAACGCTCACCACTTCGCGAGCACAGTCGTCGGCGCCGCACGGCACGGCCATCGCGACTTCTTCGAGCGTCGCCCGATGAATGCGATCGATGCGCGCGGGACGACCGACGTCGGCGAACGCCACGGCAACCGCGCTCTCGGCCAGCCCGTAGACGGGTAGCAGCACGCCCTGCTTGAGACCATGCCTCGTCATTCTCTCAGCGAACTCTGCCAGCGTCCGGGGGCGCACCTCTTCCGACCCGTTGAACGCGACACGCCATGATCCGAGGTCCAGCCCTTCGAGCGCGCTCTCCGGAATTCTTTTTACGCAGTATTGAAACGCAAAGTTCGGAGCCGGGGACAACGTCCCCCCGAAGCGTGATATCGACCACAACCAGCTTTCCGGATGCGCAAGGAATTGCTTTGTCGTCAGCAAAACATAACCTATCCCCCAACGGAGAGTGAACAGCGCCGTCCCAATGAGACCCATATCGTGATACAGCGGTAGCCAGGCAACAGCGCAATCCGCCCGCGTAACCGCCACCGCATTTCCGATGCCGGACACGTTGGCGACGATATTCCGGTGCGTCAGCCTCACCCCTTTGGGGCGTCCGGTGCTCCCTGATGTATATTGAACCAAGGCCAATTCGTCGATGGCACACGACACACATTCCATCTGTGCCGGGCCCATTCTCAATTCGGCTAGCTCGACGACTCGAGCGCCGGCTGCCCACGGAGGATTCGGACGACCTCCGTCTGGCTTGAGTACGAAGTTTGCTCCGCAGTGGTCCAGGATGCCCTTCAGCCGCGTCCCATATTCCTCCAGATTGCATCCGGCGGATTCCGGCGGCGCGAACGGGACGGGAACACGTCCCGCACACAGCACACTCAGGAGCGCAACGACAGTGTCGACACTCTCGTTGCAAATAACAACGACACGATCGCCAGGCTTAGAGAGTCGAGACAATCCCCCCGCGTTTCTCAGGCAGCATTGATACACCTCATGAAACGTAATCTTTTTTGCCGCTACCGAACGCACGGGATCCTCAGGAACAGTAATCCACACATCTTGCGATTGAGCCCGCCGCGCCAAAAGCTCCGTGATAGTCTGTGACATCATCCTTCTCTTTCAATCATTCCCGCCGCTTTACAATGTGCGTTCTGCAGATGCGTCACTCTCTCGATCAACGCCTCCGGCGGCACTCCGAGCCTCGTCATTTCCGGTTTCATCGCCTCTAGCCCACGGCTAAGCGACGCATTCAGAGATTCTCGCAGGCCCGTCAGCTGCGTTCGTTCGCTGACTGACAAGCTCGGCCATCTAGCCCTCAAATAAAGCACACCGAAGGCGACGTGCCGTGATTCGTCTCGGCCCACGAGATTGGATATCGCGGTCAATAGATGCGCCGGTTCGGGGCGCCCCGCCACTCTGACGCGTGTAGCCGCCACCTTCTTCGCCAGATGCGCGCCCTCTTCGAACAAACACTTTGCAAAACCCTCCAGGATTATCTGCGACCCCAGCACAATCGCCTCCGGGCTACGCAGCGCCAAAAGATCGTCGAAGAATGCGTTCATCGCAGAGGCAATGCCGGTGGACCCACCGAGCTCCTCGACGACTCTGGAAAAGAATTCGACGTGTCTCTCTTCATCTACCACTTGCAGGCGAATGAATCGGCCGAACGACTCGTCGCTTATCTTTTCCGAAGCCTCGAGCAGCAACCTCAATGCAACCTTCTCCCCGCGCAGAATGGCACTGTACAGGGGCGCCATGGTCCGCTTGATAATCGTGTGATACTCGGTGATCCGGAAGTCGTTCCACGGGATATCGTCGGCGATGCTCCATTGCTCCACCACGCTTCTGTTACACAAGCGCTGAATCCACGTCGGAGCGCTATCGGAAGCTTCTCGTGCCTCTGATGCCGTCATTCTTCTCCTCCGCCAATGCGCCGGCATTGCTCGATAAGCGTAGCGCGGCAAGCAACTGCTAGCGCTGTTATCGTAAATCCTTGCTCCATGGTTTCGGGTGCATCTATCCACCCTTGCATATCGAACTCGGCCAACTCGAACACGCTCTCCAAGCTCAGCGTCAAGTCCACGAGCTTCAACGAATCCAGCGGTAAGTCGCTCGCCAGCGACGTTTCAGCGGAAAGATCTGCGAGGCGCACGCCGTCTTGCGCAACGAGCCTTACGAGCTCCCGCTTGATCAATTCTACGCACTCCGAAAGCGGAGGTATGCGATCATCCGTAGCCATAGCAGACGTCTCCACACGCTGTTCCACCAAGACACAACGATTCTTCATATCCCGGCGATCTCCGGGATCATGCGCGCCTTCTCGGCGTATCTATGTCCAATTAACTGCGCACCTCGGGCGCGTCGACACAGTTAGCCAGAGCGGCGCCCTACAAGCGAACACCGACGCCGCAGTGCGCCGCTCCGGTCCGTGCCGTGATTGTCAGGCTACGAGAGCTGATGCTTTCGCCGCCGACATCGAAACGGTTGCTTCCGTTATTTCAGCAGACAGGTGAGCGGAACGTGATCTCCGTATGGGTTCCGCCTGACGAGCACGCCGATGATGATGCCGTCGTTCCGGCCGTCGTAACTTCGCACACTACATTGTTGAATTGGTCCAGTCCGTCGCCAATCCAATTATACGGCCGACCCTGGCAGCCAGTCTCTCCCGAGTCACCCCAAGCCTTGACGTACGTGCTGGAACCGACCGTATCCCCCGTGGAGCATCCGCTATAACCCCCTGGACTGGTGCAGCAGGCGTACGCGGACCATGAACTCGACTGCACCTGACAAAAGTCGGCAAAAGCGTTCGTCACATAACATCCGAGCGAACTGCACACGAACGCGGCGGCAGCGATCCATCGACCAATGATTTTCTTGTTGGCTTCCATATTCTCACTTCCTTCCGTCACAAACACCGACCCAATTGTCGGAGATTATAATCCAATTGTCGTTGGTGGTGATTCAGCAGACCGGCGGCTCGAAGAAGATTTCCGTATGTGTGACGCCAGATGGACAAGCCGGCGAGGCAGTACTGCCGGCCGTCAACATTTGGCATAGATGGTTATTTCCCATGTCTTCTCCGAATCCAACCCAATTCCAAGGCAATCCGGAACAGCAATTTTGACCGGCATCATCCCACACCATCACATACGTATTCAACCCGACCGTGTCTCCCGTAGAGCAACCGCTCTTCCCTGTCGAGCCTGTGCAGCACGCATATCCAGACCAAGAGGTGGATAAAGCGTTACACGATTGAGCGATTGCTTTCGCCACATACAACCCAACGGCGCTAAACACGAAGCCCGCAGCTGCGAGCAATCGACCCCATTTTTTCTTGTTTGTTTCCATTTCCAGGATTTCTTTGTTGGAAGAACGAACCGGAATCCGTCGACGCATTGCACCGATGAGCATGATTTCGCCTGCTTGCACCTCAACAAACGGGTGGTAGGAAATTGATCGTCGTATATGTTCCGCCGGACAAGCAAGCCGGCGACGAGACCGTACTGCCGGTCGTCGAGACGCTACAAACATCATTGCCATTCGAATCTTTACCAGATCCTACCCAATGATATGGCAATCCCGCGCACCCTGTCTCTTCTACCAAGTCTCCCCAGGCCTCAACGTACATGCTCGATCCCGACGAATTCCCGACGGAACATCCAGTCCTACCGGCTGCGCTCGTGCAGCACACGTATGCCGTCCACGAGCTCGAGGAAGCGAAACAACCGTCAGCCGACGCGCTCGTCACATAACATTCGACGAAACCACAAACGAGCGCGGCGGCAGCGAGCCCTTGAGCAATTTTCTTGCTATTTGTTTTCATTTTCGGCGTTCCTTCGTTGCTTCGACCTCGAGGGTCTGTTTCGTGTTTCACTGCACCTATGTCACGGACACGGAGTCTAAGACCATGTGCTTTCGCGCACCCACGGTGCCCCTGAATATTCGGTGAGTTCAGTTCATCGAAGAACGATCCACCGTCGATGCCGACCAAGGCAAGACGTCGGGAAGAGGCGAACCTCGTACGCAGAGAAACGACCACTGAGCTGGCCGGTCACCGTCGATGCCGATGGACGCGACGCCGTCGGCGTCCCGATCTCGTGGACAATACGACGCGAGCATGCGTCGAAGGACGGCGGCCTGGTACGCTCTGATATCGGTATCCTTCGCCACCGATGATACCTGCACCAATCGAAGCTGCTCGCGAACGCCGGATGGCTGCACGGTCCGGAGCGGCTCTCCCGCCTCCTCTACCAGCAAGCTGATGGGAGAGCTCGGCACGTGCACACGCATGCCCTCGGGGAGGACGCCGAGGTCGAATGCGAGCCGCGTGAGCGCAGCGTGGGTCGACCGTGGCAGGAGACCACGGCCGATTTCGAGGCCGCCAAGCAGCGCCGCGTACGTTAAGGCTCCAATCATCGGAAGACTGATCGCAACACGGACCGCGTCCTGGCTGCGCGAACGCGTCCACAGCACGAGCCCGGTGCCGGCAAGGAGCACGTGCGCGACGACAGGGCCTCCGCGGGCGACGAAATAGACGTGCAGAACCACCTGCACGACGGCGCCGACGACTCGACCTTCGCTCGGCGCGATCAGGAAAGCCGGCACGAGTATGCAAGCGAACTGCGCGGCACGTGGAGCAGTCCACGTCGGAGTCGCGCCCGATAGCATCCCCAACGCAAGGCTGATGTATAGGACACTCACGAAGAGCACGAAGGATGCCGTCCACTCGGAAGGGATTACCTTGCCCCGCACATTTCTCGCGAACGCGGCGTGCCAGATCGCTCCTTGCGGCCCTGGCAGCACCGCCAGCCAGAAGGCCGTTGCGATTGCTATGAAGTCGTCGAGATACGTGGTCGGCAATAATGCGCGGTACGTCGACACGGTTATGCAAAAAATCAGCGCCGCCGCGAACCTAGGTGCCATGCCAACGCTCAGCGCGGCCGAAGATAGAACGCCGGCGGCGAACGAGACGCGCGCTGCGAGCGCTCCAGCCGCTACCCACGTTTCACCGCGAATCGGAATCCCGATCCGTCGTAACGTCGCCGCGTCGCAAATGGCTCCGGTTGCCAAAGGCACGGAATGCCGAAGATGGTCGACGAAGTAGCAGGCCAGTGTGACGCCGGCGAGCATTCTAAATACGACGAGCGCTCCGAGGGGCCTCGCTCCCACAATGCTCGGCGTTTGCACATCGTGCGCGCCACGTCGACCGCTCTGGTTCATGGTCATCACCAGTATCCGACTGAAAAGAATAACATACCCAGGAAGCATGCACGCCCGGCGGCCGACACAATCATCGCGGCCCGGGGAACACGAGCGCCAAAGTAGTGTTGCGCGCCCGCCCAGGCGACCATAAAGACGCCGTGGAATGTAAACCACAATAACCATCCGACAGGAAGACGGAAGGACTCCGTATATCCATATGCGACATGCATTGCGCCGACGGCAATAAAGGCCACCAATGCAGCACTACCATTGACGACCACGGAGGGCATTCGGCGCCATATCCGCCCGATCCGGAGCGCCAGTGGCCAATACAGATATCGCTTAACCCACTGTCCTAAGTAAATGTTCCAGCGTCGCCAAAAGTCGAGGGGGGTGGTGGCAAGAATCGGATAGGCATAACGCTCTGGAGTCACATACCCAATTTGGCGCATTAGTCCTATCTGCAAGCTCGCCAGTCCCGAGTGCTTCGCGTACTCGGTGACGAATTTGACGATCGCGAATACCGCAATGACGCCGTATCTGCCGAAAATCTCCAGGAGGACGGGCGCTGGTTCGCTCAAGGCGAGCGAAAGCGGCGCTAGGATGGAAACTGCCAGCACCAAGCCTGCGATCCCCAATAGAATACGAAGAACGCCCTGGACATTCAGGGCAGGCGCTGCGACGCGACGGCTGCGTTCGAGTACTACAATCGTGGGATCAACCAGAACGAACATCAGACAATCCGCCCTGGTCGGCGTAAATCTCGGGTTCGAGTACTCTACCGCGTAGCTATAGAACGACAGGGTCGCATCGAAGCCCACTATCAGGAACGCAGGACCCGAAAGCCCCGGCGCAGCGACGGCCGGCAGCAGCAGAAAGAAGATCGATGCAAGCAAAAGTAACGCACCCTTCGTGATTTGCTTTTGGCGCACGAGGGGCAGAAAAAAATAGAGTCCCAGGGTTAGACAGGCGTAGTATCCGAGACCGATCAGACTGACGAGGACGATGGGACCGAAGCTTCGCCAGGCGACGGCGAATACCAGCGCAAATGCCGCTCCAGCTGCGAGTCTACGTGTCCGTGAGCTAGCACTCGTGATGCAGACAAACGCTACGATCGGCGCCAACCTCAGCACGAGGAGCACGAGCAACGGCCATGCCGCCGTGGCAATCGCCGACAGGTGCAGTTGATGCGTCACGAGCCACTCCTCGCAGGCGCAGCTGGTGAGGCTACTCCTTCTTCCAGCTCGATGTCGATTCCCTGGACGGCTGCCCCTGGTGCAACTGATATGCTGCGCGTGACGGCTGCAGCCGGCGTACGGATTCGAAGGGTCCAGTCACCGGAGGACAGGTCTCCGACGGACCACGCCCCATCCGGAGCGTGAACCGTTCGCATCTCGCCCCTCCCGGGACCCAGGAACTCTAAATAGAAATCCGTGACGGGGCTGCCGTTCGGCTGACGCACGATCCCAGCAACGGACCCTGGCGACGACATGACGACATCGATGTTGCTCCCCGCGGCTACGCCGAAGAGCTCTTTCGTGCCCGCGACAGGGTGCCAGAACCGCAAAGCGTAGACGTGATTTGCTAAGCCTCCGACGCGGAATTTCCCGTCGCCGTCGGTTACAGCCACGGTGCCCTGGTCTGGTATTCCCTCGCCGAGCGTCTTCAGGCGAACCGAAACGTCAGGAATCGGAGTTCCACGTTCGTCGACAACGCGACCTTGTATTTCCATGTTGGACCTCGCGGCGACGAGGTCAACCACGGAGTGGGAGCCGCTCGAGACTTGTACAATCGGCGCATCGGGCGGCGCCGACTGTCCTGCGTAGACGTGATACTCACCAGGTGGGAGCTCGCCGACGAGCCATCTTCCGCCGCCGAGGGCGCGGCTGTTGTTGATGCGGCCATGGGCATCCTTTGCGGTTACGGCGACGGAGTCGAGCGGTGCGCCCCGCTCGTCGGTGACTCTTGCTTCGATTTCTCCGACCGCCGACAAAACGAAATCTACGGAGTCTTGGTCTTTCGTGAGCGCAACGGTGACCTTCGCGCTCTTGGCCCCTCGCGAGCCGGATACCCAACATTCGTAATTGCCAGTCGAAAGCCCCCCACATGAAAAGCGACCATCGCTATCCGTGGCGCAGGCGGCTCCCCGCGCTCCGAAGACGAATGGCGTGGGGTTCACCTGCACCTGTTCGCCAAACACGCCGTTCCCTTGGGCGTTCCTGACGGATCCGCTGATGGCCAACCCCATCTCGCTCGTCCACACGTTGTTCTTCAGATCTTCCGATCCGACGTGTAGCTTCGTGTTCACGTGCGTGCCGGCCGCGCAAAACGCCGTGGCGGTATAGTCGCCAGGAGGGACGCTCTCGAATTCGATCTGCCCTGACTCGCGCGTCGTTTGCGACAACGCGGTCGGCCCCGAAAGCTCCACCCAACCTTCTCCGATATCGCAAGGGCGCCTACCGAGTAGGAGCACGCCGGAAACGGAGACCGCGTGCTGTAGCGGCAGGACGACGTCGGCGCGGTTCTCCGCAACTCCGAGGCTGAGCGTGATCGACCGCTCGGAGATCCAGCCCCTCGCTCGAGCGGATATATCGAAACTTCCGGGACCGAGATCCATCAGACGGAATTCGCCTACGCCGTCGCTCTCCGCGTGCGCTACGGTTGGCATCGAGCCGTCTGCGCGCTCGAGCGCAGTGATCTCGACGCCGGTTACGGGCGCTCCCGTGGCCGCTTCGACGACTTTTCCCGATATCGACGAAGCCGGCGTCAACAAGAGGTCGACGCCCGTCGCCGGCGCGACGAAGGCTCGACGAACACGCGAATAGCCGTCCGCGTGCGCCGTAGCAATGCCCTCACCGTTTGGCATCCAGAGCTGGAAATTGCCATTCGCGTCCGACTGCGCCGTCAGGGTCGCCGTGCGATCCCGAGTCGAGTACGCCACGATCTCGGCATTCGCTATCGGGCCTCCGGTCGTATCCGCCACCCGCCCCGAGACCAACGCATTACCGAGCCGGGCGACACCGTGTTGCGTTGGCGCGGTCTCCATTCGACTCGGCGCGATGGCGACGACACTGGACGGTTGTGATGGTCGACGAGGCGCAATCGTGATCTGTTTCGGACTGGGTTTGCTCGTGTCCCGAAGCGACAACCAGACCGTCGTCGTTGCAACCAGAGCGATGAGCACGGCCCATCCGATCGCGAAATGTCGGCGATGTTCGACGCCGACGGTCGGTCGCGCGCGACTGACAGGATTGTAATGTCCGGCGCGACCGCTCATCGAGTGGCCCCTGACATGATGTCGCCGGTTGCTCGATCGTTCAGGAATGATTCCCATTGCGTGAACTTCTCAGGACCGAGTGCTACCTTGAGCTCGCCTTGAACGAGAGCCGCAGCGCTCATGCGTTCGTCCGCGTCGTCGTTCTGGAAGCTCTCCGCGAGCCGCGAGAGGAGCTGCGCGAAGTGGACCCGCTGCTGCTCTGAGAGCCGCAACGCCTGCTCCGCTTGCGGCCCGAGCAATCGAACGTAACGTGCTAGCGCGTCGCCGCTGCTGTTGCGGATGATTGCCTCGTAATCGGGAGCGGTCGGCGCCGGGATCTGGTCGTAGATGGGCGTCGGTGGAGCTTTTTGCGCCGCAGCATCCAAGCGGCGCGGGATTACCCAATACACGTCGGATTCGATGGGTTCCCAGCCCGTCTGCCCCACTTTGAAGCGAACCATCGCCTCATCGAGACCAGGCGGCCCACGGCCCTTCGTCCATTGAACGACTTCGGTCGCGCAACAGTACTGTTTCTGGAAAGTCTCGAATAACGAGCCGTTTGCGGCGAGCCGTCGTGCGACGGATTTCGCAACCCGGTGCGTCGCCTCTTTCGATTCCGGATCGTTCGGAGCCTTGCTCAAATCGAAACGGAACCGAATCGCGCTCATGGCGAACGCTTCGCGAGCGTTCCCCGGCGTTCTCTTGAGAACCTCGAAGCCAAGCTTGCTGTCGATCGGATCAGCCACTGCCCCGACGTCGAGCGCGCTCACTTGCTCGATCTCGGCGCCCGAGTACGCCGGATCGCGAGTCGAGAAGACGCCCAGGTCGCCAGTCTTGCCGTCCGCACCGTCGGAGTATCGGCGAACCAACTCTTCGAAGGATGCGTTCTGCTGACGCGCTGCGGCCACGATCGTCTCTGCTCGCTCCAGCGCTTCCGTGCGCGACCGTTCCACGGGGTGCTGACCAGGAAGGCGGAGCACGTCGCGATAAGCCACCACGATGCGCTGCATGCCGACCTGTTGCTCCGGCGGAGGAGCGTGCCGAAGTAAGATGTGGAAGCCAAATTGCGTCTCGAAGACCTTCGACACCTGTCCCGGCGCCAAGAAAGCCAGCGCATCGAGGAACTCACCTGGCAACTGGGTTGCCTTCATGCCGCCGAGCGAACCGCCACGCGTCTTCGTGATGATGTCGTCCGAGTACTCGGCCGCAAAATGGGCAAAATTGCCCGTCTTTCCTTGCAGCATACCGGCGACTCGAAGCGCGAGCTCCCGTGCTTCGGCCCGGCTCCTCTGAGGAGGCGAACCGTACGCCTTGCTTCCCAGACCCATGTATTCGGGGTGTGAGTCCCGGTGCGCAATTACGATATGCGATGTCCATACGACGACGCGATCCAGATCCTGGAACGGAAGCAGTCGCCAGCGCCCCCTTGGATATGGCGGAACGCGAGACTCGGGTCGCTTCTGGGGCTTCACCGTGACGCGCGGGCGCTCGCGTGCGGCGAACGACGACACGACGGCAGCGACGCAGACACCGAGCGCGACCACGACGCTGATATGCCTTCGCAAGACTATATGCTTCATGACAGTGGCACCCTGTTTGCGGGCGTGTTCACCACACTGCAACCTGAAACCTGATCCCGGTCGCTCCTATCCGATAGTTCCTATACCTCCATTTAGACATATCAGACAAGAGTCAAATTCCTAAGGAAAACACAATTATATGGATCGCTGCTTGATCCGCATATACCCAGCTATATTTGAAACATGCATCAACGTGGCCATGAGATCACTTCGGAGCACGTGCAGGAAGTCCCGCCGTTGGTCGTCGCGAACTCACCGTTTCGCATGATCGCGTGGTGCTCCATCCAACGACGCGCGCAAGCGGCAGAGCATGCAGATCGAGCTCGATCTCGATTCCGTACGGCGCGGCAGGGAACGGAGGAACAGACCTGGCGCGCTGACGATGCCCACACTTCGAGGCACCGCAACGCGAGGCGGAATCCGAAGCGGGTCACGGCTGCGGCGCGCTTTCGAGCCGTATTTCGGGAATACACCGACGAGCGGGCCTAACGAGCCACAGCCAATCTGCCGGTCTCCCGAGACCGGCTATATGCGCTGCGGGCGTGCTCGACGCACTAGGGTGAATTGAATGCGACGGTCTCGATGACCTCGGGATCGAGATCGCCTTCGAGCTCCGCGATTGCCAACCGAGCTACACGGAGCAACTCGAGCGCGGTCTGTGCCTCAGCGGCGGATATCCTTCCCCTGACGCGAGGCCCCACTCGCTCGCGCAGTTCTCCCGCCAGAAGACGGATTCTACGAGCACTTGCAATGAAGCGCTGCACCGGAGGCCGCCCGCGAGTTTCGACCGATCGGCGGTACCTAGCTGCTTCCGCTTCCATTCGATCCCTTGACCATCGCTCGCTCTCTGCCATGGCGATGAGATGCTCTTGTATCGGCTCCGGTAACGTCAGAATCGCGCGCGCATGAGACACTCCGAGATGCTTCGACGCGCGGAGGTCGGGAAATCGTTGGACGAGCGCGTAAAGACGCACGCAAAACCAGAGGCGTTGGCGGCTAAACGGTAGCGACGCATGGGCGGCGACGGCGCGATATAGGGGATGCCACGCTCCGGATTCGACAACATCCATGGAGCTCCCGTTGAAAACAAAATGGTGGATGATGTGACCAATCTCCAAGGCATGCTCGAGATTTCGCACCCGATCGAGATGGCGCAGGCGACTCACCACCTCGTCCGCCGACTCACGGATCTGCACATTGGCTTCGGACGTGGCCGGCGCGATTTCCTTCAACACCTGTTACCTCCCCGGATCGCGCCACGGATAGCTCAGGTTCTTGTGCGACGCAAGCGGTAATTCAATAGCGACTCACGCGCTCCTTGCCGCGTACGTGGATCACGCCGCGCTCGGCGTCGATGTCCCACGTAACGCCGTGAGCAGCCGGTGCACCTGCGACTCGGTGAGCACTACCGTCAGCTTCTCGATGTCCTTCGGCCACGACAGGAACGACGTCATCTCGGGGCGACCGAGCGTCTTCGTGTACAGGAACCGTAGAGCCTCGAAATGCTGGCGAAGCCACTGCGCGCTCAGGGTCACGACACCCGCCGCGCAAGCGGCTTCGGCCAACGGTTGGTTGCTTGCAGTGGACTTCTTGGTACCACACGGTTGCCTCGGCGGCACTCATCGACACCTATAAGTGTTCGGCGTTGTGTCTCAAGCGGGTATGCCCCAATGAAGTCCAACATTGTATTCCTGAGATACGCCGAATTGCCACGCATGCTCGGCGCGTCTGCAGATCCGGGGGCGCCACACTGGCGAACGAGCGAGCAATCCGGCTATTCGCAGCTGTTCGGAAGGAAACGCCCGGCCCCGAGGTCGTCCAATTCAGTGGACACCGAGAAAGTGTTCACGTAAGCATCCTCAGAAATAAGAAGGATCATTCAACGACTGAGTGTGCGGCGTCAGCACGAGCGGTGCGGCCCACGGCGAAGGGCACATCGATCACCCCGAATCCCACCGGCGCCCGCTTCGACCGAATGACGCGCGCGTTGCTCCGTGATAGCGATCGCCCGACTCGTTGCGATCGATGCGACTGGGGGACACCGAGGATGACGCATGGAACGAGCACAACCGGACCCGCGCCGAATGCGAATAGGCCGGGGCCGCGCAGAATTTACGTCGCGACGCTCGCCTTCCTGCTCGC
>DASZVB010000096.1:0-9539 GCA_035547195.1 Polyangiaceae bacterium | reverse complement strand
GAGCGAAAAAAAGTACTCGGGGCCGGAAAACCTTTCGAACCGGAGGGAGGAGATGACGGCCGCGACAACGGCAGCGCCGACATAGAGCCCGCTCGGTTCGTGTTTCTTGATCCACTCCCGAGCGCTCATGGCGCCGCCCCTGCGGCAAGCTGCGCATCCAGTACCAGCAGGAGTACCAGCACCGCTTCCGTCATCCCCCCTCGTCTCTCAAACCGGCATCTTTCCTGGAGCGGGACACGAGATTCGAACTCGCGACCCCAAGCTTGGGAAGCTTGTGCTCTACCAACTGAGCTAGTCCCGCCTGGACGAGACGAGTCTAGCGGCTCCGAGGCGGAGGTAAAGCGGAACTGCGATGGGACGGCCGCGGCGCGCGGGGTGCTTGACTTGGGGGCGGGAGGGTTCGTATTGAGGGAACGGTGAAGACGGCTACGATTCATTCGAGGTGCGAGTGTCAGAACGGGCTCGGCGCGGAGCTCGACGAGCAGCGGCGGGTGCTCCGCGGCTGGGCCCGCGAGCGGCGGTCGGGCCGGACGCTGACCGCGCCGGCTCACAGCATTCCCTCCGAGACGGAGGTGTTCGAAGTGGCGTGGTCGTGTCCGTTCTGTACGCGGAATCAGGTTCGGCTGTTCGATACGAGCGCGCTCGTTTATCGCGATCCCGGACCACAGTCGGCGACGCCGTAGACGTCGAGTAAGGGCACGCGCCGCACGGCGCGGTGCGCCCGTTTATCGCGACCCGGACCGCAGTCGGCGACGCCGTAGACGCCGCAAGTGTCGAGTGAAGGCACGGCACGGCGCGGTGCGCCGGCGTTACGCGGCTTCGTCGCCGATGAGGCGGCCGATGAGCGCGCGCGTTACGTTCGCCTTGGACGATTCACCGCGTCGATCGCGAACCCAGGCGGCGTGCTGGAGGGCTTGCCGCGCGACGTCGAAGCGTCCGATCCTTGCGCACTGTACGCCGTAGAGCACCCACAGCTTTGCGTCGTGCTCGTTCTCGAGGGCCGCTTCGCGGAGCTGGACCATGGCGCGACGCTGGTCACCTTTTCTGCGGTGGCGCCAAGCGCGTCGCAGTTGCCCTGCTTCGCGACTTTCGTCGGCGGGCGGTGCAGTGACAACGGTTCGGCGTCGCATGATGAGTTGACGTTGCGATTGTCGTGCCAAGTGCACCGGCCCCCTCGGTCGCGCATCAAAGTCTTGGAATCTCGCGGGCCGCGGCGTCAAGGTTGCGACGTTTCGCGTCACCGGAGCGCCGGCGCTGTGACGCAATCGCGTTGCACCCGTGATTTCCCTGTCGCGGGTGTCCGGTACGGCATCCAGTGTCAACTCGAGCGGTCACTCGGTGCCGCTCGGCGGAAAGCATGCGCCGGTGTCGCTGCCCTGCGCCAATTTACCCACCGGTCTTTGCACGCGCGCATCCCGCGCGGATCCCAGGCAAATCCGCGTGAATTCCCGCGAGTCCGCCGAGTCCGTGCGAATCCGCCGAGTCCGTGCGAATCCGCGCGAGTCCGCCGAGTCCGCGCAAGCGGACGGACGACTCCACTCAGAACGAGCGTTCGTACAGCGCGTACAAGTCGTCGCGGGTGCACGGCCGTGGATTCGAGCCGTGGCAGCCGTCGGCGAACGCCAGGTCGGCGAGCTTTCCGAGTTTGTCGCGCGACACGCCGACTTCCGCGAGGCCCGATGGGAGCCCGACTTTCGCTCGGAGCTCACGGATGACCGCCGCGCAGCTGCCCGCGCTGCCGTTCGCGCCGAAGATGCGCGCGACGCGCCCGAGACGATCCAGCGCGACGGATTCGTTGAACTCGATGACGGCCGGCAGACAGAGCGCGTTGGCGAGACCGTGGTGCAACCCGCATTCGCTGGAGAGCGGATGCGCGAGGGAGTGGCACGCGCCGAGGCCTTTCTGGAACGCCACCGCGCCCATCATCGCCGCCTTCATCATGCCGCCGCGCGCTTCGAGATCGTCGCCGCGCGTGACGGCGGTCTCGAGATGTTCCGCGGCGAGCCCGAGGCCGCCGAGGGCGATCGCGTCCGCCATGGGATGGTCGCCCTTCGAGACGTACGCCTCGAGGCAGTGCGTGAGCGCGTCGAAGCCGGTCGCGGCCGTCGTCTTCGGCGGCATGGAGCGCGTGAGCACGGGATCGAGGATCGCCACCTTCGCCAGCAGGTTCGGCGAGAAGATGACCGTCTTCCTTCCCGTGGAACGCACTGTGAGCACGCCGGAACGACCGACTTCGCTGCCGGTGCCGGCGGTGGTGGGCAGCGCGATGATCGGCGGCAGGCCGGGCGGGATGTGCTTGCCGCCGTCGATGGCGTCGTCGAGCGTCTCGAACGGCAGATCCACCTTCGCGCGGAGCACGACGAGCTTCGCCGCGTCGATGGGCGATCCGCCGCCGACGGCGACGACGCCGTCCGCGCGCGCGGCGACGAACGCGCGCGCGGCTTCTTCGATGTTCGCCTCGCTCGGATTCGCCTCGACCGCGTCGAAGACGACGACCTCGACGCCGGCGGCGCGCAAGGATTCACGGATCGGGTCGACGAGACCGGCGCGCGCGACGCCGGAGTCCGTCACCAGGAGCGCGCGCTTCATGCCGAGCAGGCGCGCTTCTTCGCCCGTTCGCGCCGATTCGCCGGCGCCGAAAACGATTCTCGTCGGAAAGCTCCAGATTGTAGGCATCTTCACACCTCGGACGAAACGTCCCGTGTCACACCGTTTCGAAGTAGCGAGAGAGCTCCCAGTCCGTCACCGCGCGATCGAAGGTCTTCACCTCCCAGCGCCTGGACGCGACGTAGTGCTCGACGAACGAAGCTCCCAAGATTTGACGGGCGGCGCGGCTCTTCGCAAGGAGGTCCGTCGCGTGCGACAGCGTCCGCGGAAGGGCGTTCGCGCCGCCCTCGCCGGGATCGCCCTTCGTTTCTTCGGGGAGCTCGAGACCTTTTTCGATGCCGTACAGGCCGGCCGCAAGGCTCGTGGCCATCGCGATGTACGGGTTCATATCCGCGGCCGTCTGGCGGTACTCGAGCCGGATCGCTTTCTCGTCGCCGGTACCGATGACGCGCACGGCGCAGGTCCTATTCTCGATGCCCCACGCGGCGACCAGCGGCGCCCACACGCCCGGGACGTAGCGCTTGTACGAGTTGATCGTCGGTGAGTAGAGCGCGGTGAGCTCGCGCATGAGCTCGAGCTGCCCGGCGATGTACGAACGCATGACGCGCGACATACCGTTCTGCGCCCTCGAGTCGTAGAAGGCGTTCTTGTCGCCCTGCCACAGGCTCTGGTGCAAATGGCCGCTGCAGCCGGGCAGCGCCGCGTTCCACTTCGCCATGAAGGTGGCGGAGAGGCCGTGGCGGTGCGCGATCTGCTTCATCGCGACTTTGAAGAGCGCCGCTTGATCGGCCGCGATGAGCGCGTCGTCGTACTGGATCGCCGCTTCGTAGACGCCGGGCCCCGTTTCGGTGTGAAGGCCTTCGATCCGGATGTCGAACCCGCGCATGCCGTCGAGGATGCTGCGCATCAGATCCGCGTCCTGGCCCGTGCGCACCCAGCTGTAGCCGAACATGCCCGGGTCGAGCGGCTTCATGCCGCGAAAGCCTTTTTCGGCGAGGGAGTCTCGCGTCTCTTGAAACAGGAAGAACTCGTACTCGGCGCCGATCTTCGGCGAAAAACCCATTTTTTGCGCGCGGTCCACGACGCGGCGCAGAAGCGAGCGCGGACACGCGGGATGATCGCGCCCTTTTTCGTCGCGGAATTCGCACAGCATGGACGCGACCCCGGGCTCCCACGGAATGGACCGCAGCGTCGTCGGATCGAGCACGGCGTGGGCGTCGGGGTAGCCCGTCTGCGGACCGGTGAGCACGCCGTTGTCGTACACGGCGTCGACGATGTCCCAGCCGAAGATGACGTCGCAAAACCCGAACCCCTTCTTGAGCGCCGACCGTAGCTTCGCGAGCGAGACGTATTTGCCGCGCAAGACCCCGTCGACGTCGAAGCCGCCGATCTTGATGTCCTGGATGCCCTGCTCTTCCAGACGAGCGACGACGTCGTCGGCACCGGTGCGCGCGACAGCGGTTTCGCGCGTTGCTCCGCGCCGCCGTGGCTCACCGTTGGGAGCCCCGCCCTTCTTCCGTCGACGCGCCACTGTCATGCTGTCCTCCGACGACCGCGCGGGATCGTCTCGCTCGGGTCCGTTCCGGGCGCTCGGGGGCCCGGACCCCAACCCATATCCGCGTAGCGGCCAGGCGTCACGCCCGAAACCGCGACGCGCACCAGGAGCCCGCGGCGAAGCCGCGGCTCGTGCACACTGGAGGGTTGAGCGACCTGGGGAAGACGGACCGAATCCGACCACCACAGTAGTCGCATCGGCTAGCGTCGGCGGCCCTGCATCGTCGCGCGCCCTATGCCATTCCGAGCCCGCTACCTTGAGGCCTCAAGATACCCTTGTAATGGCTCGATATTACTCAGCTTAATTTCGCACCTTGAAGGCTCAAGGTTGCCTCGGACATGCACCCTCCCACGTGGCGCGCTCGGATGCGCAGCCGATCGCGTGCACGCCGCGCGCCGTACGCCGGCGATCACGACGGCCCCGCGACGGCGCTCGCCGCGCCGCGCCCCCCCAAAAACCAAAGCGCATCATTCTCCGGCTATGAAGGAGCCCGAAAGCCGATCGCGAAGACCGCGTGCCTAGATAGCTGGGTGCGGCGCGCAGGTGTACGAACGTACGCCGCGCACCGCGGGCAGCCAGATAGGCGCGTGCTCGAAGCGAGCGGGTTTCGGGCGTCCTTATTACAACTCGAGCGCGCGGTTGATGCTCTGGACTAGCTGATCGACGCCGTAGGGCTTGGCGACGTACCCGACGACGGAGGGGTGCTTCACGAGATCCGGGTCGACGTCTTCTTCGGCCAGGCCACTGGTCAGAATGACGCGCGCTTTCGCGCCGCGATCGGTCATGGCGGTGAGGACCTCGCGCGCTGACTGGCCCGCGGAGAGATTGACGTCGAGGAGCAGCACGTCGACGGAGGCGTCGCCGCCGTCGAGCGCGTCGAGCGCCGCGTCTCCCGTGCCGACCGTGATCGGCGAAAAACCGTATTCCTTCAACAGACCGGCCGTGAGCGCGCCGAGCCGTGCTTCGTCATCGCAAATGAGCACGGTAGCCCGGCATCTCTCGTTCCGGTCCCCCACTTGTATCGGCATGAGCTCGTCGTTCTCCTCCGATGCAGGGCCGTGGTGCCCGCAAAGTCGGAACCAAATCACGTCTAGCGGCATGACGGCGTCGTTCGCTCGCGCGAAGGTCAGCTCGAAATGCACTTGCCGCCCGTGCGCACCACGGAACGCGAACGATACGGGCGGCACCTCTCTGCCTTGAGCCACGGCGGCGAACGCCGCCGCCGTGCGCTCCCGAGCCCCGGCGACGACGAGATCGGCAATCTTGGAGCCGATCAGCTCGACATCGGGACCCTTCTCCAGCAGGTTCGGGAGGTTTGGCGACAAGTAGAGAATGGTGCCCCTACGATGGACACAGACCCCGTCGCGCCCACGATCGAACCCGGGAGGGGGCGACGCTCCCTCGAGTTCGAACCCGTTGCCCACGCGGAACAGATCGCCGCCGCGCGGTACCTGCGCAGTACTCAGATTTCGCAAGAGCCCCTCTAACAACGTCGAGGCTAGCTCATTCTGCCCCAGCGCGCCACGGCACAAGCGCGTCTCGGGTGATCCGGACCGCGGGACGGTCTCGGCGTGAGCTTGTGAGCCGAGGCGCGGGTCATCAATCGGAGAAGAGGAGACGGTAGATGGCGAGGACGATGCCACCGATGACCAATGCCGCCGCGAGCCAGGCGAGACGAATGGGGCCGAGCGTGAAGACTTCTCCGTTCGCGGCGGCGTACGCGCCGTTCCCGATCGTCGTCAGGATCCCGACGATCACCATTCCCGCCGGGAGGGCGAAGCGGCGCAGCATCTCCTGCGAAGGACTCGGGGCAGCGTCCAGCATTGGAACGAGCGGGACACGACCCGCCGGCGGTAGCGGTCTTTGCGAGTGCACGAGCGGCGCGGTCGCGGCCGCGCTGGGCGCTCCCGAGCGCGGCGCTGATTGGGGCGCATCCGATGTCGCGGCTGGAGCGCGCCCACCACTCGGTGGGACCGAAGAGTGCAGCGGCTCCGCGGTGCTCGCTTGCCATTGACCGCTTCGCGAGCTTGCTCCGGGCGGCCCGGCAGGAACGGGAGATCGCGGCGTGCCAGAGCTCGCGGGCGCGGCGTGCCACTGACCGCTTTGAGCCGTCGCCGGTTTCTCGGCGAGCTCGATCTCGATCGGTGCGGAGTCGGACGCGCCGTCCAGATCCGAGCGCCGAGCGGCGACGGGAGCAGCTGGCCACTGACCGCTCCGAGAAGGCGACGGCTTCACCGGCAAATCGAACTCGAGCGCGGCGGCACCCACGTCGAGGTCGGGGATCGGGTTTTGGCGCCCGAGCTCCGGGGTTCGGAATGGATGCGCGCCGGAACGACCCGCGGCGCGATTGCCGCTGATCGTCGGCTGCGGCTGCGTCTTCCGGCTCCGATCGGAGTCGTGCGCTGCCACGAGGGCGTCCCAGAATTCTCCTGCGTTGGTGTAACGTTCGCGCGGATCGACCGCCAGAGCGCGCCGAAAGACCCCCTCGACCGCATCACCAACGACGATGCCCTCGGTACGCGGCGTCGGACGGCGCGCTGGATCCAGCGCGGTGCCCATCATCGCGGCCTGATCGCCGTCGATGATCGGACGCCCAGCCATGCACTCCACCATCGTGAGCGCGAGCCCCCAGACGTCCGTCCATGGCCCGGTCTGGCCGTAGCGCCGGGGTGTCCATTGTTCCGGCGCACCATAGGCGGGCGTGAACGACGTTACTCCGACGTCGTTCTGACTCGCGCGCCCCGCGACCTGGCTCGCGACGCTCTTCGCCTTGCCGATGCCGAAGTCGAGAATTTTGACGACGGTCTCTCCGCCGATCCGCGCGAGAAACACGTTCTCCGGTTTCATGTCCCGATGGACGATGGAAATGGGGCCTTCGGGGCCCACGAAGCGATGCGCTCGCTCGAGCGCGCGCGCCACGGGCGTGAGGAGCGTGGTGAGCTCGTCCAGGGAAAACGCCCCCTTGCCGGCTCGAACACGCCGCGTGGCTACGGCGTCGAGAGTTTCCCCTTCGAGCCACTCCAGCGCGATGAAAGGCATGAAGGTGCCGTCGGCCGTGACGATCGCCTCTACATGGAGGGGCCGAACGACGGTCGGAATGCTCGCGGATAGCTTGAAGAGCAGCTCGGCTTCTGCCTGAAATTGTTGCTCGAACTTGCGCCGCTCCGTGTGCCCCAGGTGCTGGGGGATCTTCAGGCACTTGAGGGCGACCGGCGCGCGAAATCCGGAGTGGTATGCGCGGTACACGACCGCGAAGCCCCCTTCGGCGACGACGGCTTCGACGTGGAACGCTGCCGCGAGCGTCGTTCCGACGATTCCGAAGACGTCATCTGCCATGCGCACCCCGAGACGCGGGTTATCCTACGTGCGAGCGTACCAGAATCCGCGGGGAGCGCGCCCGGACGCCCTGGCGAAGCATTCGATCGGCGTTGAGTGACAAATTCATTGAGCCGGCTATAGCCCTCGACCTCGACTTAGGAAAGGGTCACCCCGAGCTGCTTTCGCAGCTGCGCATAACGTTCGCTCGTCGAGAAGACGAGCAGGTCCTTGCCGAGCTCTCCGAGGCGTCCTTCTTCCGCTTCGAGCATCGAGAGCGCCGTCGGCAGGTCGTTCGATAGCAAGAATCCGGCGCGACACGTGGTCTTCTCGGCGCCCGAGCTCCAGCGCTGCAGGTTGGTGCGCCCGCCTTCCTCGACGAAGCGCAAGAAATGTCCGCGCAGGGCGTCGAGGTGTGGCGGCTCGAGCAACGGCTCGATGGCCCGCGCGATCGGCGTGACGCGCTGTTTGACGTCCGCGGCGATCGGTAGCCGGGGGCTTCCGACGACGAGGGCGGCGAGGAACAGATCTTCGAGATCGGCGACCGAGCTGAAGAGCGTCCGGACGAAGTGTTCCTGGCGGTACCAGGCGAGGTGACGGCCGCTCAGGAACGCGAGCTCGAGCTGCGAGCGGCCGGAGAGCGCACGCGCCCCAACGACGGTCATCGGCGGGACGCCGGGGATGTGCTGATAGGCGCTGCCGCGTTCCTTCTCCAAGTAGATGGGCGGCGCGGCGAGCCCGAGGATGGCCGCTGACCAGCCGAGCGCGCGCACTGCGGTGAGCGTGCTCTTTTCGACCTGCTGACGCGCTGCGGGGTCCGGCTGATGCAACGCTTTGTCGCGCCGGAGCGAAGTGACGCGACCGATGAGCACCGCCGGAGCGATGACCCCGAAAATCTGCCCCGTCAGGACCTCTTCGTCCGGGTGAAAGAGCTGATCGTACCAGGCCGCCGCGCTCAGGCTCGCCTTCGGAGCGATGAGCCCCGTGCTCTTGTGCCTCTCATACGTTGCGCGCTCCTGCTCGCCGGCCTGGCCGAGCGCGACGAGAGCCTGCGCGGCGCACCAGCGTCGATCGACGTCGCCGCGCGCGTCGAAGATGCGAAAGAGCCGCTTGTACCCTTCGGGTTTGAGCGGGTCGCGGCGGATGCGACGCCACCATTCCTCTGGATCTTCCGACGCATCTTCTTGTGCCGCTTCGAGGTCGCTGAGGTCGACCTCCACGTTGACGTTCGCGCGCGCCACGCGGAGCTCGGCTTCGAGCTCGCGGATTCGAGCTTCGAGCTGCTCGACGCGCTTTTCGAGCAGCGTACGCCCGGCGTCACCGGCGCGCGCAATCTCTATGGGCGCGAGCGTCCGCGCCGGCTCCTCGAACTGTTCGATGACGCGAACGCGGTTACGCGTCTCGTAGCTGGCGACCATCGCCTGTTCGAGCCGGAGTAGACGCCGCCGATCGAGTCCGAGGTTATCGGCTGCCCTCTCGAGGCGCTCGCGCTCGTCGCTGGTGATGACGCCGTCTTCCAGGACTTCCGCGAAGAGCTCCTGGTACTGCGACTCGAGTGGACCGAGCGCGAGACCGCCCGCCTCGGCGCGTTCGAATCCCGCTTCGTGCTCGAAGCCCCCTTCCCCAACCTCCGCCGTGCTCGGCGATGCACCCTCGTCGCTCATCGCAGGAACCTCCGAACCTAGCACTTTCGCGCGGATACCCGCAGCATTCAACGTCGTTTTTGAGAGACGGCGCCGAAGCCGAGAGCAAGCAAGTCGTGCCGCGTGGGGATTCGCCAATCGTCCTCCTCTGGGGGCGTGGGGGAAGGCTTCCCCCACCCGAACCGGGTCTGATAGTGCGCGAGCGAGCAGCGCAGCCGGAGGCGAGCAGCGCAGCGAGGGTTCCGCTCCGCTCCACGCTCAAAAACCTAAAACCCCACGACGCACCCGCCGTCACGACGACCCTCGTCCGCCTCTGGGGGCGTGGGGGAAGGGAGGCTTCCCCCACTCGAAACGCGACGAACCCTCCCGCGAGCGAGCAGCGCAGCCGGAGGCGAGCAGCGCAAGCGAGGGTTCCGCGA
>DASZVB010000095.1:0-16258 GCA_035547195.1 Polyangiaceae bacterium | reverse complement strand
CGCTCCAGTCCCCGACCGATGATGGTGGTTCCGGGTGGACCGCTTGAGCGGTTGCCAACGTAGCCTCCGAGATCGGCGACCCAGCGGACGGCTTGGCCGAGCGTTGGATTGAGGACGACGGTCTCGGTGCGCTTCTTCTCTTTTTTCTTGAGGAAGAGAAGCCCGTCGAGCTCGTCGCGACTGAATTCGGAGTCGGCGGGGTCGTTGGGGGCTTCGCGCGCTCGGTGACGGAGATGCTCAGCTCGACTGGCCACGGCGGCGAGGATCGTAGCCCACTTTATGACGGCGTCGGGCGAGCGGAGCTGGGTCTCTTCGACGCGGCAATGGCCACGCTTCCACGCTCGATGAAAGTCTTCGATGCGCCACCGAAAGGAATAGGCGCGCACAGCGGCGATGGCTTCCGCCTTCGTGCGGATGGTTTGATTCGTGAAGAGCACCCAGTCGAGCGGCTTCTCGCCTCGCGGCGTCGTTCCCACCTCCCGCGCCCAAACGATGGTCATCTCGGCTCGATACCGCCGCTTCGAATAACGATCGCGCAGGATGACCGATGCGCGAATTGCTCGGAGATGAAGTTGTGCACGCCGTCCGCTTCGGCGACGATTTTGCTCCAAGTCCACGCCAATTCGGCCGAGAACGGGCTGTTTTTTCAGCACCTGGCGAGTCGAGCGTGAGTCGCCTTCCCAGAAGATCTTCCGGATCGCGTTGGTCCGAATCGTAAAGTCGAGATTCGTCCGTAGTAGCTTCCGCAACAATGCCGTCGCATCGGCCTCGCGATCGGCAAGCACGTGTGGTTTCGCGTTCGGAGCAAGCTCGCAAAGATTGTTCAGGGCGAGATCAACGGCCTCGTGCCAGTATCGACTCTCGCGCTCCCCGAATGGTCGATAGCCCGTTCTGTGCGCCGGTCCTCGCTGCCGAGCCCACCAGATCTGTCCGAGGACGCCCAACGGTGCACCGGTCGGTGAGACCGCCAGGGTGTTCATGACCTTGAGACCTCGAGCCCCATCCTTGTACGTGCCGATGGCCCCGAAGCCCTTCTGCAACGGGATGCTCTCGCGCAAGGTCAGGCTGGTTCCGTCGACCACGAGATAGACGTTTGAGAGCCCCCGGCACCGGCGCGCCGTCGCTTGCCCGAGGGCTTTCAGTATCTGCTGACCGCTGACCTGGTCGTGCTCCAGAAAGTCATAGGCGCCCTGTCGCTTCGATGGGCCCTTGAAAACCTCACTGACTCGACCTGCCGGCTTCCGCGCCGCTTGAGCGACCATCCCCACCAGCCGCCGCGTTCGCCGTGCGTCCCCAAGCTCCGCTCCGCCAAACTCTTCCAGCGCCCATCGTTCCGCTCCATCCATTCTCCTCGGACGCGTAAATCGATCTGGAATTCACTCACTTGGCCGAAGATACGATCAATGCCCAGCCTCTGGGGGCGTGGGGGATGGGAGGCATCCCCCACTCGAACAATGCCGCGCGATGCGCGAGCGAGCACCGCAGCCGAAGGCGAGGAGCGCACGCGAGGGTTCCGCTCCGAACCGCTCCGAAGAACCTGAAAAACTCACGACGCTAACGTCGTCACTCGAACCCTGTCCGCCTCTGGGGGGGTGGGGGATGGGAGGCATCCCCCACTCGAACAGAGACGCACGATGCGCGAGCGAGCACCGCAGCCGAAGGCGAGGAGCGCATGCGAGGGTTCCACTCCGAACCACTCACAAAAACCTAAAAACCCCACGACGCCAACGTCGTCTCACGGACACAGCACACCCGAAATCCCGATGAGCGTGCGTACGTCGTGGACGTCGCTTGGGAGCGCTCGCACGCGGACGAGCGGCGAACCCGACATCGAAAGCCGTTCGCGGACGCGGTCTAGCTCGACGAGCTCGCGTTCGTCGCGCTCGGCGAGCGCGACCTCGTCCGCCACGATACGCGTGATGCGGCTCGGGCCGTCGAGGTCGAGCGGCAGCCTATGCCGGCGCACCGATTCGCGGATGTCCGACTCGGTCGGAACGACGGGCGGCGCGACGTGGACGCGGTTCACGACGAAGCCGTCGCTGCGCATCCTGTGCTCGCTGAGCCGCTCGGCGAAGTAGGCGATCTCGCGGATGGCGAGCGGCGCGGGGCTCGTGACCATGACGTAGCCCACGTCCGGCGCGCGGAACGCTTCCGAAACGCGCGCCGCGCGATCCCGGAAGCCGCCGAACAGATCGTTCAGGTCGGTGATGAGCTCCGCCATCTGCTCGAGGAACCCACCGCCGGTGAGCTTCGAGACGCCGCGCAAGACGACCGCGACGCTCTGAGCGACGAGGTTCAGGCTGAGCTTGCGCGAGCGATCGAAAGCCTGGATGAACCAGCGGATGGCCGGACCGTCGAGCGCTTCGACCAGGCGCCCCGGCGCGTCCAGGAAATCCAGCGCGTTGCGCGTCGGCGGGGTGTCCAGCACGACGATGTCGAACCGCGGATCTTCCTTCATGGCGAGGAGCTTCTCCATCGCCATGTAATCCTGCGTCCCGGCGAGATTCGTCGAAACGTACCGGTAGAGGCGGTTGTTCAGGATTCGGTTCTTCGCCTCTTCGCTCGACGCGAAGCGGGTCACGAGATCGTCGAAGGTGCGCTTCGTGTCGAGCATCATGACCGTGAGGCTGCCTTCGCCGGTCACCCCTGCCCGCTCGAGGATCCGCGGGTCGACCTGCTGTTCCTCGCTCGTCATCCCTTCGAGCCCGAGGCTGTTGGCGAGGCGCTTCGCGGGGTCGATCGTCAGCGTCAAGACGCGCTTGCCGCGCCGGGCCGCGGCCAACCCCAACGCCGCCGCGACGGTCGTTTTACCGACGCCCCCGCACCCGACACACAGGATGACGCGCCGCGAATCGAGGAGGGCGGAGAGAGAAGAGGGACTCATGCGAAGGAACGTCGGCCGTCTACCGCGGAGGAAGCTTCGGCCGCAACCGAGGCAAAACAAATGGCGCGTTTGGTCCCGCCGAGCTACGAGGCGGGCAAGCGAGACGTTAACTTGGCCCAGGCCGTGCCGCCTATGCATCAGAGGTGACCATGCTCACTTCCCGTCCCCCGGAAGCTTTTTCGCAGGAAGTGCCCGAGCGCCGCCGCGACCGGACCGATAGCCCACTCGTCGCCCTGTCGCGGTGCTTCGAGTCTGCCCGGCGCCGCGCTGGGCTCGGAGCGCTCGTCCTGGCCGACGTGAGCGGACTCGTCATCGCCGGCGCAGGGCCGGCGTCGATGTGCGACGAGCTGGCGGCGGTCAGCGCCGCGAACTGGGGCCGGCCGGCGAACGACACGGTCCCCTGCCGGCTCGAAGTGCTCACGCGCGCGCTCGACGTACGCCGCTTGCGCATCGACGGCGTCGAGGTCCTCCTGTGCACGGAGGGCGAAGGCGACACCGAAACGACGCTCGCCGAAGCGATGGCCGGCTGCCAACGCATCCTCGGACGCCGGCGAACCTCGAAGATCGAAGCGCTCGCGGAGCGCCTCGCCGCGCCCGCCGACGCGACCTAGCGCGCTCCGGCCGCGACGCTAGGATGTCCCCCCCGTCATGACCGGCTTCGTCGACCTGCACTCGCACTTCATCCCCGGCATCGACGACGGCGCGAGAACGAAGGAAGAGGGCCTCGAGCTTTTACGAGCGCTGAAGAGGTGTGGTTTCGAGCGGGTCGTCGCGACGCCGCACATGCGTCCGGGGCTGTTCGACAACACGAAACAACGGCTCATCGACGCGTACGCGGCGTTCGAAAGCGCCGTTCGAGGCGAAGCGGACCTTCCGGAGATCGCTCTATCGAGCGAACATTACTTCGACCACGTCGTGTTCCGGCGCTTGCTGGACGGCGAAGGGTTGCCCTACCCCGGCGGGCGCGCCGTGTTGCTCGAGTTCTACGACATGGATTTCATGCAGGCGGTGGAAAATGCTCTCTTCGATCTGCGGAGGCGGCGAATCGTCCCGGTGATCGCTCACCCGGAGCGCTACCGCTGCTTCTTTCGCTCTCACGACCGCCTCGCGGAGCTCGTGGAGGCGGGGGCGTTCGCGCTCCTGGATTTGGGCGCGCTCGTCGGCAAGTACGGCAAAGAGCCGGAGAAGTGCGCTCGGCGCATCCTCGAAGACGATCTCTACCGAGCCGCATGCAGCGACGCACACCGCCCGGAGGACGTGGAAGACGTCGAGGACGCAATCCGCCTCGTGGCGAAGCGTTACGGCAAGGACGCAGTGAATCGATTGCTCGTCGAAGGGCCGCGGCAGATCCTCGAGGGAAGGGTCGACGCTTGAGCCGGAGCCCGCAAACCGGCGCGCAGCCGCCCACGACGAGCTGGCTGCGCCGCCACGGCGCCAAGCTCGCCGCGTCGCTGGTCGTCGCCGGCGCGTTCGCGTGGCTCCTACACAAAGGGGCCCTGCCGCTCGCGCCGGACAAGAGCGCGTTTTCCCGCGTGCGGTGGTGGACGGTGGGCGCGTTCGTCGCCCTCTACGGCCTGGTCCACGTGATTCGGGCGGTGCGCTGGTCGCTCTTGCTCGCGCCGATCGCGCGCGTGCCGCTGCGCAAGGTGCTCGGCGTATCGTTCATCGGGTTCGCGGCCATCGTGCTCTTGCCGGTGCGAACGGGCGAAGCGGTGCGACCGCTGTTGATCCGCACCCACGGCAACATCTCCGGCTGGGCCGCGACCGGGACCATCGCGGCGGAGCGGATCATCGACGGGCTCGTCCTGAGCCTCATGCTCCTCGCCGGCCTCACGCTGTCCACGCCGCTGTCTCCCTTGCCCGACCACATCGGCGATCTGCCCATCTCGCCGTCCATCGTTCCCCGCTCCGCGTACGCCGCGCTCGCGCTGTTCGCCGTCGCCTTCACCGTGATGGGCGTCTTTTATGCAAACCGAGCCTGGGCGCGTCGCGTGACCGAGCGCGTCGTCGGCGTCGTTTCTCCGCGCCTCGCCACGTGGCTCGCGGACCGGGTGGAGCACGTCGGCGACGGCCTTCGCTTTCTCCCGGATCGAAAGCTCGCGACGTCTTTCATCGGCGCCACGGCGTTTTACTGGCTGCTGAACGCGTCGTCCCTGTGGCTCGTCGCGTGGGGCGTGGGCTTCGACCGCTTCACGCTCGCCGAAGCGTGCACGACCACCGGCGTGATCGCCCTCGGGATCCTCGTGCCGAACGCGCCGGGGTTCTTCGGCGCGTACCAACTCGCGTTCTACGCCGCGCTCGCCGTCTTCTATCCGCCCGAGCTCGTCACCGGTCCGGGCTCGGCGCTCGTCCTCATGGTCTACTCGGCGCAGCTCCTCATCACGATTTTCGGCGCGGTGATCGGCTTGCTCCTGGAAAGGACCGGCGTCGGCGAGGTGCTCGCGGAGGACGCCGCCGCGAATTTGGCCACGAGCACCGGTTCGGATTAGCGAAGCGGCTATGCACGCGAGCTCCGGTCTCCGGGCGGCGGCTCGCGCCGTCGCGTCGTGGACGGCGGGCGCGGTGATCGCGCTCTCGGCCGCGAGCGGCTCGGCCAACGTCGAGACCCGCAGCGACTATACGAAGCTACAGACGTACAACGCCGCGCTTCGTTACTTGCGCGTCGATCTTTCCTATCAGGTGACCGAGAAGGACCCCGACGCCGCGTACCTGCTCTTCAATTTCGTGCCGGACGGCCAGAAGAAGGCGACGCACGGGGCCATCGAGATCATCGAACGGAAGGACGACGTGCTCGTCTACGTGCGCCTCCCCGACCTCCCGCACTACGAGGAGGAGATGATGAGCGACGGGCTCTTCCGCAAGCTCCGCACCGAGTACGGCGACCCGCCGCGTCGAGAAGACCCGCCTCCCGAAAAACCACGGGAAAAAGACAAGAAGCGGGGCGATGGCACGCCGGACGGCGGCCCTCCATCCTGAGGGCCAAAAGCCCGCGATTGGCGCGGGCCGCTGCGGGAGATAGAGGAGAGCCCCGGACCCGATGGCTTCCCGCGCGACCCCGCTGCCCCTCGAGATAGGGCGTTATCGGATTGTGCGATTGCACGGTCAGGGCGCCATGGGGCGCGTGCTCTTGGCGCACGACCCGGTCCTGGATCGGGACGTCGCGGTGAAGCTGCTGCGCGACGATCTGACCATCCCCGACGATCAGCGCCAGGCGCTGCTCGATCGCATGCGCCAGGAAGCACGCGCCGCGGCGCGCGTCAGCCATCCCAACATCGTCGCGCTGCACGACATGGGGGAAGATCCGTCGCTCGGGCTCTACCTCGTCTTCGAGTACCTCGCCGGCAGCACCCTGAAAGAGCGGCTCGAACGAGGACCGCTCGTCCCCGCGTCGGCCGCGCGCCTCGCCGGAGAGCTCGGCTCCGCGCTCACCACGGCGCACGAGGCGGGCGTCCTGCACCGCGACATCAAGCCGGAGAACATCATCCTCGCGCCGTCGGGAGCGAAGATCGCCGACTTCGGCATCGCCCGCGTCCCCGACTCGACGCTGACGCTCGGCGGAGTGCTGCTCGGGACGCCGGCGTACAGCGCGCCGGAGGCGCTGTCCGGCGGCCAGTTCTCGGCGAAGAGCGATCAATTCTCGCTCGCCGCCACCCTGTACGAAGCCATCTCCGGACGCCGTGCGTTCCCGGGCGAAGACGCCGTCGCGGTCGCGCACAAGATCGCCAACGACGACCCGCCGCCGCTCTCCAACGTCGCCGGCGTCGATCCCCCCGTCGACGCCGTCTTGCAGCGCGCGCTCTCGCGGGATCCCCGCACCCGGTTCGACACGTGCGCGGAGTTCGGCGCGGCGCTCTCGGAGGCGCTGAAAGCGTCGCCGCGCGCGTCGATGCAGACGCTGCCGGACGAGCTCCACCGCGCCGCCCAAGACGCGACCGGCGTGCGCGTCGCGCGCGCCGCGACGGGCGGCATCGCCGTCGGCGCGATGCTCGCCATCGCCGGTTTCCAGCTCACGTCGCATCTCCGGCAGGACGAGACGAAGACCAGCGCGGCTCCCCCGGTCGCGATGATCGTCGCGTCGAAGCCGGTCGAAGCCGAGCCCGTCGCCTGGCTCGCCGAAATGCCGAAGACCGTCAAAGCCGTTGCCCCGCACGCCTCCGCGCGCGCGGAGCGCCCGAAGGCGCACAACAAAGAGGAGCGCACCGTGGAGGCGACGCGCGTCGAGCCCGCCGACGGCGGCGGACGGGCCGGAGAGGGCGGGCTTCCGAGCTTACGGCGATGAGCTCGCTCCTGCGTGTCCTCGCCCTGGCCACCACGGTGGTCGCGCTCGATCCGCCGCGGATCGCGCCGCAGGGCGGCGCGGCGGTCGCCGACACCGCGCGCGCCGGCGACCGACCCGAGGTGCTCACGCTGCGCGAAGAAGGCTCGCCGATGATCCTCGTCCCCGCCGGCTCGTTCATCATGGGCTCGACCGGCGACGACGTCATGGCCGCGCTCCTCGATTGCCAGCGCGAGCCGGGCGGCGATCGCTGCGAGCAGAACCTCTTCGCGAACGAAGCGCCGCCCCACCGCGTGACCCTCTCCGCGTTCTGGCTCGACCGCACGGAAGTGACCGTCGGCGACTACGCGCGCTGCGTCGCGGTCGGCCGCTGCCGCGCGCTGCCCTTCTCCCAAGGCGCCAGGCGCTTCGACCGCGAGCGCTATCCGGCTTCCCTGGTCACCTGGGACGAGGCCAAGACGTACTGCGAGTACCGCGGGGCGAGGCTGCCGACGGAGGCGGAGTTCGAGCGCGCGGCTCGCGGCGTCACCGGGCGGCGCTATCCGTGGGGCGACCTGTACAACGGCCACGCCGGAAACCACGGCCGACTCGCCTGGCAGACCACCGACCCGAGCGACGGATTTGCGGAGCTCGCGCCGGTCGGCTCTTTTCCCGCCGGGCGCACGCCGGAGGGCTTTTTGGACCTCGCCGGCAACGTGGCGGAGTGGGTCGCCGATCGCTATGCGCCCGAATACGAGGACGCCGAGGTGACGGACCCGCAGGGGCCCAGCGTCGCGAGCTCGACCCCGGCGCGCGTCGTGCGCGGCGGCGATTATCAGAGCGCCGCGCCGTGGCTGCGCGGCGCGGCGCGGGGGGCCGAGGAGCCCTCGACGCGGCGCCCGTGGATCGGGTTCCGCTGCGCGAAATCGGCGCGCAAGCCCTGAGGCCACGATGCTCGTCCTGCCCGTCGCTCGTGCGACCACCATGGTGGTCGTTCACCCACACTATCCGGAAAACCTCGGCGCCATCGCCCGCGCCATGAAGACGATGGGCATCACCGGGCTCATTTTGGTGAAGCCGAGCCGGCTCGCGGTGCCGGAACACGAGATGGCGCGCAAGATGGCCGTCAAGTCGCTGGACGTGCTCGACGGCGCGGTTCGATGTCGCACGGTGGAAGAGGCGCTCGGCGGCGTGTCGCTGTCCTTCGCGACGACGTCGCGCCGCGGCGTGTCCGGCGTGCTGTCGCCCCGCCGCGCGGCGGAGATGTCCGTCGAGACCGCACGCGCCGGCAAGCGCGTCGCGTTCGTCTTCGGCAACGAGAAAACCGGGCTCGCCGCGGAAGACGTCGCGCTGTGCACGGAGCGCGTGCGCATCCCCATGGCCGCCGATCAGCCGTCCATCAATCTCGCTCAGGCCGTCCAGATCACGGCGTACGAGCTGTTCGTCGCGGGCCTCGCCGCGCGCGACGAAGGCCCCGTGCGCGACGGGCCCGCGTGATACGATCCGCGGGGTGACCACGCCGGACGTCTTCGATCTCCGCTCGGACACCGTGACGCGCCCCACGGCCGCGATGCGCGAAGCCATGGCTCGCGCAGAAGTCGGCGACGACGTCTACGGCGAAGATCCGACGGTGCGTCGCCTGGAGGAGCGAACGGCGGAGCTGCTCGGCATGGAGGCGGCGCTCTTCGTCCCGTCGGGCACCATGGCGAACCAGATCGCGCTCATGCTCCACACGCGCCGGGGCGACGAGGTGATCGGCGGCGAAGGGACGCACGCCGCGACGTTCGAGTCCGGTGCGGCGTCCGCGCTCGCCGGCGTGCAATTTCGCGTCGCCGGCACCGGCGGCCTCTACACCGCCGAGGAGCTCGAGCGCGCCGTGCAGCCGCCGGGCATCATGTACGCGCGCACGGCCCTCGCCGTCGTCGAAAATACGCACAATCGCGCCGGCGGGCGCGTGTTCGCTCACGCCGAGGTGCTGCGCATCGCGCGCGTCGCGCGGCGCCGCGGTCTTTCGCTGCACCTCGACGGCGCGCGCCTGTGGAACGCCGCCGCCGCGACCGGCCAGAGAGAGCGGGAGCTCGCCGCGCCGTTCGACAGCGCCAGCGTGTGCTACTCGAAGGGCCTCGGCGCGCCCGTCGGTTCGGCGCTCTGTGCCGCGCGACCGCTCATCGAAGAAGCGCGACGGCTCCGCAAGATGCTCGGCGGCGGAATGCGCCAAGCCGGCGTGCTCGCGGCGGCGGCCTTGTACGCGCTCGAGAATCATCGAACGCGGCTCGGCGAAGATCACCTCGCCGCGCGGCGGATCGCCGAACGCGTCGCGGCCGCGCGCGGCGCGAGCGTCGACGTCGGCGCGGTGGAGACCAACATCGTCAATGTTCGTCTGCTCGAAGCGAAGGCCGACGCCGTGGTCACCGAAGCGCGCCGCCGCGGCGTGCTCGTGAACGCGACCGCGCCGGATCGGCTGCGCGCGGTGACCCACCTCGACGCGCCGAAGGAGCGCGCCGCGGACGGCGCCGAACGACTCGCGCAAGCCATCGAAGCGGTGCTCTACGGCCCCGAGGCCCGCGGTTGAACCGTCTGGCGCGAGCAGCAGCCGTGCTCGCCGCTTGCGCGGCCACGGCCTGCGGCGGCGCGGCGAGCGACCTGACGCCGAAGGAGGCGGCCGCGGAGCGCGCGTACGCGGCGGGCCGTTACGTCGAAGCCGCCGCGCGCTTCGCCGAAGCCGCGGCTTCGAGCCCCAGAGCGCGCGACCGCGAGGAAGCGTGCTACCGCCAGGCGATGAGCCTTCGACGCGCCGGCCGCCCCGCCGAAGCCCGCGCCGTGCTCGAGGGACTCTTGCGGGCGTTCCCACGCGGAGCACGCGCTCCGCGCGCCCTGTACGACCTGGCCCTGCTCGCCCTCGAGCAAGGCGATAGGGAGACCGGGAGCAGGATGCTCGACGCGCTGCTCCGGACACATCCCGAGAGCGGCGTGTCGCCCGAGGCGCTCAGGCGCTACCTCGACGTGCTGTCCGCCGACGGCGAGGCGGCCGTGCGCGCGTATCTCGAGGCCCTGGCGCCGCGCACCGGGGCCACCGAGCTCGCCCAGTACGTCGACTACGAGCACGCGCGCTCGTTCGAACGACAAGGACGGCTCGATGCCGCGCGCGAGGAGTATTTGCGCATCGCCGAGCGCTACCCGTACCCGCGCGGCGTCTTCTGGGACGACGCGCTCTTCCGCGCTGGCGACATCGACGTGACCCTCGGCGCGCCGAGCGCGGCGATCGCCGTCTTCGAGCGGCTCCTCGCCGAGCGCGAGTCGTCGTTCCTGCAAGGGAGCTACGAGCGGGGACGCTACGCCGAGGCGGCGTTTCGCGTCGCCGAGCTGTACCGGGATGCGCTGCACGACACCGGGCGTGCGCGCCGCGAATTCGAAGCAATCTGGCAGGACTATCCGAAGAGCCGGCTTCGCGACGACGCGGCGTGGAGCGCCGCGCGCCTCGCCGCCGAATCCGGAGACCAGCCCGAAGCTTGCCGCCTTCTACGGTTGCTCGGCACGGCGAACCCCGATTCGCGCTACGTCGCGTGCGGAGCTGCCCTCTGCTCGAGCTTTCGTCCACCCGCGCGAACGGGCGCGTGCCACGAATACCTGCTCCGCGCCCCGCCGTCGCCGCGGGAGTGACCACGGCGATGACCGGCGCACCCGCTCAATCCTCGTCGGAGTCCTCGGACGACTCTTCGTCGTCCTCGTCCTCGCTGTCCTCGTCGTCGAGCAGATCCCCGACGTCCTCGTCGTTGTCGTCGGGCTCGTCCGCCTCTTCTTCGTCTTCGGCTGCGGCCTTCGCGTCGGTCTTCAGGTCGATGCCGACCTCGCCGAGTTGCGTCTCGAGCAGCTCGAAGAGCTCGTCGACGTCGTCACCGCTCCACTCGTCGAGCACGTCCGTTAGAAATTCGAAGAAATCGGCCGTATCGAGCCTGCGCTCGATTTCTTCGACCTGCTCTTCGGTAAAGGCTTCGAGGATATCCTCGCGCAGGGACTCTGAGTCCCCTTCCTCGATCGCTTCCTGCGCCGAGAGCCGAATCTGCTTAACGGCACGCCTGTCGAGGTAGAGTTCCATGTGCTTGTCGCTCCACGACCACGAATGATCGCTCCCGCGTTTAAACGAAGCGTCGCAGGGACGTCAAGGCCGGTTCGTGGGGCAGCTGCCGTCGCCCGGCCAGCCCCGCGTTTCGTAATCGCGCTCTTTCTCGCGATCGCCACGTTTTCTGGGCGTGCCGGCGCGCAGGTGCCGCGCACGACGGAGCACTACCTGCAGTACGGGGCCGCCTTCGCGATGGAGTTTGCCGCCGCGACGGGCTCGATCTGCCCATCGAACGCCGTCGCGCCCTGCATCCTCGGCTCCGGTGTGGGGCTGACCGTGCGCATCGGTTACCGCACGCGGGGCCCCTTTTACGTCGGCGGAGCATACGAGTTCTCGAGGCAGGACCCCTCGAACCTTCTGAGGCTCGCCATTTTGCAACAGCTCCGAGGCGAAGCGCGCTACTACATGACAGAAGCCACTCGTCTCACTCCGTACCTAGAAGCAGGCGTCGGCGGTGTCCTTTACGGAAATGAATGGGGAGCCGATACAGGTGGCGTTACCGCGTCCCTCGGAGCGGGCATCGAGTTTCAGATCAGCCGCACCTCCGTGGTCGGCGCGGCCCTCGGCTATCGTCCGGTGGTCTTGCGCCACTGGCAGGACAGCGCAGGCCAGGAGCGCGCGGACGCCCTCTTCGGCTTCGGCGTGGGACACATGATCTCCGCCGAGCTCGTGTTCGAGGTTCGCGACCCGTTGCCTCGGTGGTAAATAGCACTCCAAAGAGTCTCTTGACTCATTCAAGCCGGAAGGTTTTGCTGGTGCAGCGGCTCTCAGAGATGCGGAACACTCGCTGCGCTCCTCGCTCCGCTGCGGTGCTCGCTCGCGCCGAGAGCATCACGGTTCGAGTGGGGGATGCCTCCCATCCCCCACTCCCCCAGAAGCGTGCGCTGCATTCGGTGTCGCAGAAATGCGCGGTACTCTCGTGAGGTGCGATCGATGCGGCGCCGACAACCCGGCAAACTTGATCTTCTGCCGGGACTGCGGGAATCGACTCCCGGGCGCCGACATGACGGTGCCCGCGGCGACGGACCCGCGTCCCGCACCCGGAGCGCGTCCCGCTGCGCCTAATTTCGAGTTCTCGCCGCGCGGGCAAACGGTCGCGACGCAACCCTGCGCGCGCTGCGGCGTCGTGAACCCGTCGACCAACCGCTTCTGCTCGGGCTGCGGCTCACCGCTCACGAGCGCACCGCAACCCGCGGCGGCGCCTCAACCCGCCGTACCTCAGCAGGCGTCGCCGCAAGTATTGCCGATTCCCCCGACGGCCGCGTTCCGCCCCTCCCCCACGCAGCCGAGCCCGCTCCCGGGGCACCAGCCGAGTCCAAGGCCCGCGCTCCAGCAACAGGCAGCCCCCCGCACGACCGTTTGCGGACGTTGTCGCGGCGTAAACCCGGGGGACATGCAGTTCTGCCAGTTTTGTGGCGCCCCCCTCGCAACTCCGGCGGCTTCCCCGGAGCCAGCCCCGCGCCAGCCGTCTGTTGCAGCGAGACCGGCCCCTCAACAGGCGGTTAGGGCCGACGCCTCTCCTTATCCACAGCCCGGTCCAGCCCGGCCAAGCGGGGACGGCTGGGCGGCGCCGGCGGCGCGGGGAAACGCCCGACTGGTCGTGATTACGCAAGACGGCACCCCCGGCCGCACCTTCGACGTCGCCGACGCCCAGGTAGACATCGGGCGTGAAGAAGGGGCCATTCTCCTACCCAACGACCCCTACGTGTCGCCCCGACATGCCCGCCTCCGCCGCCAGGCCGGGGGCCAGTTTACGCTTCGCGACCTCGGTTCAGTAAACGGCGTCTACGTGCGGGTCCGGCGAGCGGAACGACTCGAGCACGGCGACTTGGTCTTGGTGGGCCTCGAGGTGTTAAGGTTCGAGGTTGTGAGTGATGCGGAAAAGGCGCTCGGCCCGGCCCTCGAGAGGGGCACCCAGGTGTTCGGCTCGCCCGCTTCCACGCGCTACGCGAGGCTCTGCCAGCGAACGATCGAGGGCGTCACGCGCGACGTTTATTCGTTGTACCGTGACGAAACGGTCATTGGCCGAGAGTCCGGGGACATCGTGTTTACCAGCGACCCGTTCATGAGCCGGCAGCACGCCGCCATCTCGCGTGACCCCTACGAGGGAACGTTCACCTTGCGCGATCTGGGCTCGTCCAACGGGACGTACCTCGCCATCCGTGGCGAGGTCACCCTGCAGAACGGAGACCATCTCAGGATCGGCCAGCACCTGTTCCGACTCGAAGTGGACCCTGACTAGCAGAGAACCATGAGCGGAACGGGCAGCGCTGCTTCTCCCGGGGGCGAGATTCGCCTCAAACTGTTCGGCCGTACCGACGTCGGACAGATCCGCGAGCACAACGAAGACAATTTTCTGATCGCGGATCTCACCCGCAAGAGCAGAAGCCTGATGGAAGCCGACCGCGAACAGCTGGTCGGACCGTCGGGCACGGTCTTCGCGGTGTGCGACGGCATGGGCGGCGCGGCCGCTGGCGAAGTCGCGAGCCGGCTCGCCGTCGACATCATCTACGAAAACATGCTCGGCAGCGGACCGCCGCCGAACCGCGACGAGCTCGCGCGACGCCTGGTCTCGACCGTGGAAGAGGCGGGCTTGCGCATCTTCAACGAAGCGCGCGCCGATCGAACGCGTCGCGGAATGGGCACGACGGCCACGGTCGCGGCGCTCCTCGATTCACGGCTCTTCATCGCGCAGGTCGGGGACAGCCGCGCGTACCTGCTCCGCGGCGAAACGCTCGTGCAGGTCACGCGGGATCAGTCGCTGGTCAATCAGCTCATCGAGGCCGGGCAGCTCACGGAAGAAGAGGCCGAGACCTTCGAGCACAACAACATCATCCTCCAGGCGCTCGGCACCGCGGAGACCGTGCAGGTGGACCTCACGTACGTGGACCTGCGCCGCGGCGACGTCCTTTTGATGTGCTCCGACGGCTTGAGCGGGATGATCCGCGCGGAGGACATCCGATCCGCGCTTCTCGCTTACGACGAGCCGCTCGAGATCTGCAAGGTGCTCACCGAGAAGGCGAACCAAGCCGGCGGGCACGACAACATCACGGTGATCGTGGTCAAGTTCGACGGCGAGGGACTGACGTCCGTGACGAGCGAGGACGAGCCGGTGAAGTACCGCAAGTTCGGGCTTCCGCAGTCGCTCAACGTGGGCGATCCGACGGTGCGCCCCGGCGGCGGCATGTCGTCGCCCGTTCCCGAGCCGGCGCCGGTCAGCGAAGAGGCGGAGCGGGAGTCGCGTGCGCTGCGCGTCGGCCACACGATGGTCGGCGTGACGTCGCCGCTCGCCGCGGCGCCCGGCTTCGATCCGGCGCTCGCGCGTTCGCCCTCCGGCCGCGCACGTTCCTTCGAAGAGCCCGTCGATCTGCCCACCACGGGGCTGCCGCCTTCCATCGTCGGCGCCATCGTCGTGGGCGCGTTCCTGCTCGTCGTCGCGATGGGCCTGTGGCTGCTCCGGTAGCGGCGCGATGCTGAAGCGGCTCTTGTGGCTCGGGCCGACGCTGCTCGTCGTCACGTTGCCGATCTTCTGGGCCGTCGCGCGCACCGCGGATCGCACCTCGGCAAAGACCAGCGCGCTGCCGTTGTTCTTCAACGCGAGCCCCGAGGGCGTCCGCGAACGCGCGCTGACCGCCACGGCGACGGTGGCGTCCGGCGGAGGCGACGCCGCTTCCGCCGAGGCCGAGCTCGTTCGCCTCGGCGGCGCCGCGTTCCCTTACGTGCTGCCCCGCTTCGACGCGCTCGGCCCCGACGCGCGCGGGCGCGTCGCGCTGGCGCTCGTTCCCGTCGCCCGGCGGATGGGGATCGCCGTGGGAGCGGATCTGGAGAATCCGGAGAGCGCGGTCGTCGAGTTCAGCCGGTTCTGGGAAGAGCACGCGATCGATTTCAGACCCGCGGTGGTGAAGCGAACGGTGAGGCGCTTCGTCGAGCATCCGTCCGCGCTCCGAGCCAGCGAAGTGAGCGAGCTCGACACGGTGGCGCTCGAGGATCTCATGGACTCCCTCGGCCGCGTGAAAACTCCGGACGACGTCGAACGCGTCCGCCACGTGACCGACGTGCTCTCGCGCATCACCGAACAACCGTGGACCGTGCCCGGCGACGCTTCCGTCAAGACCGCGGCGCGGGTCGTCGAACGCTGGCGGCGGTTCTGGATGGCCGAGCAGAGCCACTATGTCGCGTTCACCGGCCCGCGGCGCCTGGTCGCGACGGTCCTCGAGACGCGCTACGGCCATTGGCTCGCCGAGTTTTTCCGCCAGAGCGGCGATTCGAGCCGCGGAGGCAGAACGGTGGGCGTGCTGCGCAGGCGCGCCCCCGTCACGCTCGCGCTCATCGGGGCGGGGTTCTTCGCCGGGTATCCGCTCGCCGTCCTCTTCGGCGTCGCCGCCGCCCGGATTCGACGCCGCGCGCAGAGCGTCGCGGCGGGAGCCGTCGCCGTCGTCGTATCGACCATCGGGGTCGCCGGAACTGCGGCCGTCGCGAAACACCTGCTCGGCGGGAGCCTCGTCTGGGCGTGCCTCGCCGTGGCGCTCGCGACCGCGGCGATGTCGTTCCGCCACCAGGAGACCTCGAGCGAGCGGCTCGCCGAGCTTCCGCACCTGCGCACCGCCATCGCGTTCGGCGCGCCGCCCCTCCGCGTCGCGCTGCGCACGGCGCGCCTCGCGCTCGCGGCCGCGGCCGCGCTGGCCGTCGCCGACTTACCGGGGCTGTTCACGTCGGCGTTCGTCGCCGAGCACGTCTTTTCTCTGCGCGGCCTCGGCGAAATGACCGTCAGGGCGCTGCGCAACGGCGATCAAGCGTGGCTGCTCACCCTCGCGCTCGTCGGAACGCTCGCCGTCGGGCTCGCGCAGATCGGCGCGGACCTCTTGCTCATCGCGCTCGACCCGCGGGTGCGTCGCGCGCGGCGGGTCGCGAAGAGCGCCGGATGACGCGACACCCCGCGCATCCGCTCCTCATCGAGAGCGTCGTCGCGCTGCTCGCGCTCGCCCTGCTCGCGCTCGCC